>NZ_JAMXBH010000017.1 GCF_023913735.1 Pseudarthrobacter raffinosi | reverse complement strand
GGCGGACCACATCCTCGCCTGGGACAAGGGCGGAACCACCGGCGTATCGAATTTGGGTCAACCCTGCCCTAAACATCACCGCATGAGACACACCAGCGCCTGGCGGCCCACACCAGCCACAAAGAACGAACCACCCGGCTGGATCTCGCCCACTGGCCGGCACTACAAGAGTGAACACCAGGACTGGGAACCACCACACTGGCCAAAAGGACTGAAACCGGAGCTGACATCAAACGGGCGCGCGCCCTACTCCGCCCCGTGTGATGCCCCCGGCTGCCAGCCGGACATTGTGCACCTCGGGATATCCCTCGGTGAGGGCCGATTGGAACGGTTCCTCCACGCCCGCGCCTGAGCGCCTGACTGGCTGCCCGACACACAGACAAGACGGACAGACAGACAGCACCACGCAGAATCCACCCGGCGGTCGACTCTGCGGCGGCACTGTCAGGTCTGCGGCGGCACTGCCAGGCGCGGAGGAGCCGTTGCTAGGCCTCTTCGACCAGCAGGCCCTTGGCCTTGAGTACCTCGGTGAGGTTGCACAGCTCGATGGTGGTGCCGCCGGCCTTGTACAGGCCGATAAGTTCGCGCTCGGCGTCGTCCCGTTCCTGGGAGAGCCGGATGACATCTTCCACTTCGTCCTTGCGCACCACAACCACGCCGTCGGCGTCGCCGCGCAGGATGTCACCGGGGTAGATGATCTCGTCGCCAAAAACCACAGGGTGGTTGATGGGGCCGATGGTTTCCTTGACCGTTCCCTTGATGCTGACGCTGCCGGAGAACACCGGCAGACCCAGTTCGATCAGGTCCTGGGTGTCCCGGACCCCTGAGTCGGTCACCATGGCGGCAAGACCCTTGGCCTTCATGGCGTTGCCCAGGACGTCGCCAAACGTCCCGGCCTCTTCGAACTCGCCCGCGGCAACCAGGACAACGTCGCCCGGCTCCGCATAATGGATGGCAACCTGCAGCATCAGGTTGTCGCGGGGTGCGCAGCGGACCGTTGTGGCGGGTCCACAGAAGGACATGCTGCGGTCAATCGGCTTGATCTTCGAACTGAGCGCACCCTTCCTGCCCTGGGCTTCGTGGATGGTCGCAGAGGAGAACTTGGACAGCCTGAGGACGGCGTCCGCCGTCGGCCTGTCAACGTTTGTCTTGACGTGGATCATGTTGTGTCCTTCGGTTTGGGGATTGATCAGCTGAGGGCCTGGACTGCTTTGTCGATGGCGGCGGCAGCCTCTTCGATGACGGCCAGGCTGGTTGCATACGAGATCCGGAAGTAGGGCCCGAGCCCATAGGCGGAGCCCGGAATGGCAGCGACGGATGCGTGGTCGAGGAGGTAGAGCACAAAGTCCTGGTCATCTCGGATGACGCTGCCGTCCGGCGTCGTCTTCCCAAGTACCCCGCCGCAGTTCACGTACGCGTAGAAGGCCCCCTCCGGCGTCGAGCATGACAGCCCGGAGATCGCGTTCAAGCCTGCGACGGCGGCGTCCCGGCGGCTACGGTACACCTCGCCGCTGGTGCGGATGAAGGACTGGTCTCCCGTGAGGGCGGCCGCGGCCGCCGCCTGGCTGACCGACGACGGGCACGAGGAAATCTGTGACTGCAGCTTGTTGATGGCCCCGATCAGGCCGGCCGGACCCGCGCCGTAGCCGAGCCTCCAGCCCGTCATCGCGTACGCCTTGGAGACGCCGTTGATTACCAGGACGCGGTCCTTCAGTTCGGGAGCCGCTTCCACGAGGCCTGTCAGCTTGCCTGCACCGAAGTAGATCTGGTCATAAATTTCGTCGGTCAGGACAAAGACGTGGGGAAAGCCGGCCAGGACGTCCGTGAGCGCGCGCAGTTCGGTGCGTGAGTAGACGGCCCCTGTGGGGTTGGAGGGTGTGTTCAGGATCAGCCACTTGGTCCGGTCGGTGATGGCAGCGCGCAGGGCGTCGGGGGTGAGCTTGAACCCCGAGTCCTCGCCGCAGGGGACGATCACGGGCCGGCCGTCGTTGGCCAGGACCATGTCCGGATAGGAGACCCAGTAGGGGGCGGGAATGATGACCTCGTCGCCGTCGTCCAGGGAGGCCATAAACGCGGTGAAGATGACCTGCTTGGCCCCGCCGCCGATGGTTATTTCGTTGGCGGAGTAGTGCAGGCCGGTGTTCAGCTCCAGGGTCTGCAGGATGGCCTTCTGCAGTGCGGGCGTCCCGGTCACGGAGGTGTATTTGGTTTCGCCGTCGGCGATTGCCTGCACGGCGGCGGCCTTGATGTGTTCCGGCGTATCGAAGTCCGGCTCCCCCACGGTGAGGTCAAGAATGCTGCGGCCCTCTGCTTTGAGCTCCCGGACGCGGGCGGCAGCGGCCACGCTTGGAGACGATTTGATGCGTGAAACACGCGATGCAGGCACGAATTCAGACATGTTCTCTTCCAATGGTTCATCAGTGAGGGGACTTGTGTCATTCGAGCCTATGGACTGCAGGCGGCTGTGGATAAGACGTATTCTGCGTGGACAGATAAGGAAGCCTTATGGCCCCGACCCCACACGATTCACTTATTGCCGCACCGGATTTAGGTATTTCCCGGGAGCCGCGGACACGCCTAGCGTTGTGCGTACTGTTCAAGGGAGAGGAACCGATGGCCCGCCATCAACCAGCAACGGCAAGGGACGGCGGGGCACTCCGGAGCCCGGTGCGATCCCCAGCCCGGGGAGGCTACCGCTATCGAGGCGAGCAACGCCGGCAAGCGGCGGATCAGCAACGGGCAGAGCTCAGCCGGCTGCTCACGGACAAGCAGGGCGCCATCCGCTTCCGGTCGAGCCGGATCCGGGCTCTCGGGGCAAGCCTCAACCAATTTGTGGCGCAGGCCATCCGGGACGGTACTCCCGTCGCGGACCTGGCCCGGATCACCCACCTGTCCGCCCTGGCGGTGCGGCGGACCGGCCGCGCCTTCGACGACCTGCAGCCGATAGGACTCGCGGCGGCCGAGCACCTCAGCGCGATCACACGATTGCTCCGGGAACTGACCGCCTTGGAGGACTCGAAGGCAGCAGTCGAAATGGAGCGCCTGCACCTGCTTGCCGAGGCCAGCAGGCAGCAGATTCTGGACGAATTCGAGCTGGCATCCCTGACGGGGCTCAGGCCTGAACAGATCAAGAAAATGACCCGCGGTGTCGCGGCGCAGCCCCGAAGGAATTTCGCGGACCACCTCGCAACCGGCTAACCGGCTGACCGGCTAGCTGGCGGTGATCACAAGGGCAACGCTGTGTCCGCCGAAGCCAAAAGCGTTCACCAGGCCGGCGGGGGCCGAGCCGGGCGCCAGCGTGTGGGCATTTTCAGTGACGATGTTCAGGTTCACTTCGGGGTCCAGCGCTTCGACGTTCGCGGTTCCGGGGAGCTGTCCGGTCTGCAGGGCCTGGACCACCACAACCGCCGCGAGCGCACCGGCGCCGCCCAGGAGGTGGCCGGTGTGGCCTTTGGTGGAGGTCACGGGCACGTCGGCACCGAAAATGGCGTTGATGGCCTGGGCTTCAAGCCGGTCCCCTACCGGGGTGGAGGTGGCGTGCGCATGGACGAAGCCGATCTCCGAAGCCTGCATTCCGGCCGACTCCAGGGCCTTCTGCATGACCCGCCGCTGCATGGCCGGGTCCGCGGCCACGATGTCGTTGGCGTCGGAGGTTACCGCCCCGCCGGCCACTGCGCCGAGGATGGCGGCGCCGCGCGCCAGGGCGTGGGCTTCACTCTCAAGCACCACAATGCCGGCGCCTTCCGCGAGGACAAAGCCGTCGCGGCCGCCGTCGAACGGGCGCGACGCGAGATGGGGTTCGCCGTTGCGCGTGGAGAGTGCCCGGATCTGGGAGAAACCGGTGATCACCAGGTCGTTGACGGAGGCGTCCACGCCGCCGGCAATCACGACGTCGGCCGCGCCGGAGCGGATCATTTCGGCGCCTTGGACAATTGCTTCCGCGCCGGACGCGCAGGCGCTGACCGGGGTCCGGGCTCCGCCGCGGGCGCCGAGGTCAATGGAGACCCAGGCCGCGGGGCCGTTGACCATAAGCCGGGTGAGGGTGTGCGGCGAGACCCGGCGCGGGCCGCCGCTGGCGAGCGCACGGTCCTGTTCTAGAATGGAGCCCAGGCCGCCATAGGCGGAGCCGATCACCACGGCGAACCGTTCGGGGTCGACGTCGGGCGCCCCGGCCTGCTGCCAGGCTTCCCGGGCAGCCACCAGCGCCAGTTGCCCGCACCGGTCCATGCGCTTCAGCTCGCGCGTGGTGAGGTGCTCCGAGAGATCCGCGGTGACCTGTCCGGCGATGCGCACGGGCAGTTGTTCCGCCCAGTCCTCGTCCAGTGCGGCGATGCCGGACTGTCCCGCCAGCAGGCCGGTCCAGGTTTCCGCCACGGAGGAGCCGAGCGGGTTGATGGTGCCGGCGCCGGTGATCAGCGCGCGGGGTTGGTCTGCAGGCATTGGTCGCTACTTTGCTGGGTTGTGGGTGCCGATGGGCACGAGGGTCAGATCGGGGTGGTTCTTCTCGATCCGGCGCAGGGCCCAGACGTCGTTGAACAAGGCGAGGTATTCGCCGTCGGACCTCAACAGCACCTCGGCGCCGGGCACGTTGGCCAGCGCGGGCATGGCGTCCGCCGTCGAAATCCTGGCGATGGAGTACGGCAGGCGTTCGAGCCGCATGGGGGCGCTGAAGTCATGCGCCATGCGGTCCTCCACCACCTCGAACTGCATGGGGCCGACGGCGGCAAGCACCGGCGCCTGGTCGCCGCGGACGTCGGAGCGGAGCACCTGGATGACGCCCTCGTGCTCGAGCTGCTCGATGCCGCGGCGGAACTGCTTGAACTTGCTGGGGTCCTTGGACCGGGCCACCTGGAAGTGTTCCGGGGCGAACAGCGGGATGGCCGGGTACTCCACGGCGCCTTCGAGGAAGAGGCTGTCGCCCACGCGAAGTGTGGAGGCGTTGACCAGGCCCACGACGTCGCCGGGGTAGGCCTCGTCGATGACCTCGCGTTCGCGGCCGAACACCTGCTGGGCGTACTTGGTGGCGAAGGACTTTCCGGTGCGGGTCTGCGTGACCACCATGCCGCGCTCAAAGATGCCGGAGCAGACGCGGATGAAGGCGACGTGGTCGCGGTGGGCCTTGTTCATGCCGGCTTGGACCTTGAAGACAAAGCCGGAGAAGGATGATTCAACCGGGCGCGGGCTGCCCTCAACGTCGGGCCGGGGTGCGGCGTGCGGCGCGAAATCGACCAGGGCGTCGAGCAGTTCCTTCACGCCGAAGTTCAGGGCGGCGGAGCTGAACAGGATGGGGGTGGCGGTGCCCGCATGGAAGGCTTCGACGTCGAATTCGAGGTTGGACTCGATGACCAGGCCGGCCTCGTCCACGGCGTCGGTCCAGTTGCTGCCCTGCGTCTCGGCGGCCTCTTCGGGCGTGAAGTACTCGGTCAGCGCGATGTTGGCGCCGGAATTGTTGCGCTGGAAGCGGGCGAAGCGGTCCTGGCGGAGGTCCCAGACACCGCGGAAGTCACCGGAGATGCCCACGGCCCAGGTCAGCGGCATGGGCTGCAGGCCGGTGCGCTCGGTGAGCTCGTCCATCAGCGCCAGCGCGTCCAGGCCGGGCCGGTCCCACTTGTTGATCACGGTGATGATGGGCAGGTTGCGCTGCTTGCAGACCTCAAACAGCTTCATGGTCTGCGTTTCCAGGCCCTTGGCGGCGTCCACGAGCATCACTGCGCAGTCGACGGCGGCCAGGACGCGGTAGGTGTCCTCGGAGAAGTCCGCGTGGCCGGGGGTGTCCAGCAGGTTGATGACGGTGTCCCGGTAGGAGAACTGCAGGGCGGCGGAGCTGATGGAGATGCCGCGGTCCTTCTCCATCTGCATCCAGTCCGAGACCGTTTCCTTGCGGTTGGCCTTCCCGCTG
Source organism: Pseudarthrobacter raffinosi (assembly GCF_023913735.1). Classification (GTDB taxonomy): domain Bacteria; phylum Actinomycetota; class Actinomycetes; order Actinomycetales; family Micrococcaceae; genus Arthrobacter; species Arthrobacter raffinosi. Next base: position 98,474 of record NZ_JAMXBH010000017.1, on the reverse strand, counting down.
GAGGCCCCGGCGGTGCCGATCACCTTCGCGTGCAGCGCCAGTGCCTCGGTGAGGGTGGACTTGCCGGCGTCGGGGTGCGAAATGACAGCAAAGGTCCGACGCCGGGCCGCCTGTTTGTGAATCTCGTTGACCCGGGCGGGGCTAAGGACATCTTGGGACACGGTGCTACTTTCGCTGCGGTGGGGTTACCCCAAGGCGCTCGGCAGGCCTCAAGGGGAAGCATGGCTCTGTGACAGCCAAGTTCCAAGTTTATCGCAGCGGCGGGCCCGCACCGAAGGTGGCAGCCTATCGCCCCGGAAACCAGCACTTCAGACTGCGGACAAGCGCAGAAAACGAGAAGCCATAACAATGGATAAGTGAATAAGCATTGGTAAACTCGATCCATGTCCACGTTTGAGGAGAGGTCGTCCTGGCCACCGCTTGGCTATGAGGAACGGCTCTGGCACAGCGTCCAGGACGAGTATGGCTCACGAACGCAGAAGCGTCTGGCCGCGGGTCCGTACTTGGCGGCGGTGCCCGCATTCATCGCCGACCAGTCGATCTCGCTCGATAGCGAGCTGCACGCGCTGACTGAAGAGGCCGCGAGCGAGCTGGCCCGCTTCGATGCGGAAGTAGGTCAAATCGCGGCACCATTCGCGTCCATTTTCCTGCGCACCGAGAGCGCCTCCAGCTCGGAAATCGAGAACCTCACGAGCGGCGCACGGCAGATCGCCTTGGCGGAGCTCGGTGAGCACGCCTCGAAGAATGCGCAGCTCATCTTCGGCAACGTCCGAGCCATGCAAGCAGCTCTTTCGCTGTCCGAGTCCATCGACGGCCACGCCATCCTGGAAATGCATCGCGCACTGCTCGAGCAAAGCAATCCCGAAATCGTCGGCCATTGGCGCTACCAGCAGGTCTGGATCGGTGGCGGGGGCCTCGGACCGCACACCGCACAGTTTGTCCCTCCCCATCAGGATCGGGTCCCCGCGCTCATGGACGACCTCTGCACCTTCGCCAATCGCGCCGACCTTCCCGTGCTTGTTCACACCGCGATCGCTCACGCCCAATTCGAGACAATCCACCCGTTCCCCGATGGCAACGGAAGGGTCGGTCGCGCTCTCATCCAGTCGATGCTGCGCGGCGGACAGCTCACTCGAAACGTTGCCGTTCCTGTCTCCGCAGGTTTGCTCCACAACACCAGCCATTACTTTGATTCCCTGAGTGCGTACCGGTCCGGAGACATCGCCCCGATTGTTCGTTCACTCGCCGAGGCATCCTTCGCGGCGGTGCACAACGGCCGTATCCTCATCAACGACCTGGAAATCGTGCAAGTCGAATGGCGAGGGCGCATCAGCGCAAGACGAGACTCGGCAGCCCACCGGCTCGTAGACGTTCTCCTTCGCCAACCCGTGATTGGCGCAGCCGCAGCCGCAGCTCAGCTTGGCATATCGGCTGTCAACGCTCAGGTCGCCATCGACCGCCTCGTTGACGCCAACATTCTGACCCAAATCACAGACGGAAGACGAAACCGAATTTGGCTTGCGAAGGACGTCGTTCAGATCCTTGACGATTTCGCCGCCCGAGCAAAGCGGCGCCGATAGTCTGACGGTGAACGGACACACTCAGAGCGGACCGAGCGCTGCCCGATTTGGCGTCCAGCTCCTGCCCGCAACGGAACCCTCTACGGGACATCGATGAAGATATGGCTAGCGAGTGGTCCTATTGAGTGGCCACGAGCTCTATTTCGAAGCCGTCTGAATTCTCGAGGTAGGCGGCGTAATGCCCGCTGCCTCCTGCATGTGGATACTTCTCCCGGAACAACTGCGTCCAGCCGTACTCAGCACCGTCGTTAGCCAGCGTGTCCACACGTAGCCGGCTAGCCACTATGAATGCCAGATGATTCAAACCAGGCGCTGTTCGTTGATGATGCAGGCCACTCAAGTCCGGCGATTCTTCTAGAACTATGTAAGTAGGGCCTTTCAGCCAACTGATTCCCTGGGGCCAAGTCTGGTAGGTCGCGTACCCCAAGGCAGACAAGATCCAGCCCCACTCAATCGTGGCCCTAGTAAGATCCGGCACCCACAGTTCGATATGGTGCAAGGCACCTTCTGACTCGTCATTCACCGTGCGAGTCTTTCACGCTGATTTGTCTGAGGCTCTCAGTTTATGGGGCGCACCATTCAATCGCGGGCGCCCACGTCGGAGTCCCGCTTGGGGAGCCTTCGCCGGGACAGGATGTAGCGGCGTTCCAGCCGGCCCGCCGAGTTGCGGACCTTGGTCTCGGACGTCGGAATCCAACCGGCACTTTCGTAGGAGGAGATTGCTCTCTTGTTGTCGGCGATAACCCAGAGCTCCATAGGAGTCTGTGCCTCAACCGAGTGGTGTCGGAGGTGGTCAAGGAGTTGCCGCGCATGACCCTTGCCCCAAGCTTCCGGGTCAACTGCGAGGTAGAGCACTTCCAAGACATCCACATGAGGGACGACGATCGAGAACGCCATCGCGCGATCGCCTATGCGCATCATCAGTAGTAACGCCCCGTCCAAGGCAAGCGCCGATTTAATACCTGGCAGCTTGTCGTCGAGCGGTGGAATGACGGGGAGCTGATCCCGCAGAGCGGTAGCACGAGCCCAGATTCCGGCCGCGTCCCGGGTGGGGCACTTCCCTGCTCCGCACGAACGTCTGGAAGTCGTGATGAGTTCATCCGTCGATCGTGCGGCCCAGGGCGAACTCGCGTTGTTCCGGATCCTCCAACGCCAGCCGTCACAGCGAGAGCGGCCGATAACGGCGCAGTTACGCCGGTTCTTCGGGGGACGCAGCGGCAACAAGGTCCGATACGCGCGTCTGCTCGTCGACGCATTGCCGGCCGGACATGCGCCTCCGCCGCTCGACCGCCTCGTTTCATCATTCTGATGTGACCACCCCGTCCGGCGGGCTGTTTCGGTGAAACGCCACAAAATGCTTATCAGACAGCCGCCGTCGTACGCGTTCCCGAGGCACTTCGCGGCACCCACTAAAGGGGCACTTTGGGGCTTGTCCGTGCGGTTGTTGCCGCTTCTTACCTCTATCATTGAGCTTGCGGGAAACTGAGTACTTTTGATCCTGCCGGCTGAGTGTAAAAAACCGGCGTACCTGCGGGCGGCAGTCTGCACCTTTGAAGGGAACACCTATGGCTCGGAGCCCCGAAGAATCGCTCAAGGCGACTCTGGGCAGAGTGGCTCCAGGCACGCCGTTGCGCGATGGGCTGGAACGCATCCTCCGGGGGCGGACCGGTGCGCTGATTGTGCTGGGCTCGGACCGGACCATCGATTCCATCTGCTCCGGCGGTTTCGACATCGGCATCGACTTCTCCCCCACAAGGCTCCGTGAACTGGCCAAGATGGACGGCGCCATCATCTGCGACAAGGACGCCGGCAACATTCTGCGCGCCGCGGTCCAGCTGGTCCCGGACTCAAGCATCGAAACCCAGGAATCCGGCACCCGGCACCGCACGGCGGAGCGTGTGGCCATCCAGACCGGCGTTCCCGTGATTTCCGTCAGCCAGTCCATGCAGATCATCGCCCTGTACGTGAACGGGCTCCGGCACGTGCTGGAGGGATCCGAAAAAGTCCTGGCCCGCGCCAACCAGGCCCTCGCCACGCTGGAACGGTACCGTTCGCGGCTGGACCAGGTGACCAGTTCCCTGTCCGCCCTGGAGATCGAGGCCATGGTGACCGTCCGCGACGTCGCGGTCACCCTGCAGCGCCAGGAAATGGTCCGCCGGATCTCCGAGGAAATCTCGCAGTACGTCCTGGAACTTGGCGAGGACGGGCGCCTGCTTTCCCTCCAGCTCGATGAGCTGACAGTGGGCCGCGGTCCCGGCAGCGACGTCATCATCCGCGACTACGCCGGACCGGACGCGTCCGCGGAGGACATCGAACGGGCCGTCAGCGCGCTGGTGAACCTCGGCCCCACGGAGCTGATCGACCTGGGCAAGATCTCCGGGATCGTGGGTTTTGCCGGCGGCGAGGCCAACCTCGACGCCGTGGTTCAGCCCCGCGGTTACCGGCTGCTGTCCGGCCTCAAGGCAGTCCCCAAGGCTGTTGCCGACCGCCTGGTGGACCACTTCGGCGGCCTGCAGTTCCTGATGGCGGCCACCATCGACGACCTCATGACCGTTGACGGCATCGGCGACCAGCGCGCCCGGACCGTCCGCGAAGGCCTGAGCCGCATGGCCGAAGCCAGCCTGCTGGACCGCTTCCTCTAGATTCCCCGCCGGCGTGGGCCCAAGGTAGGGCGGATCAGCTGAGCTGGAACACTGCCTTGGGGCTGGCCCTCGAGCCGAGCTTGGCCGTGAAGATGTAGTACGCCCCGCCGGCCCCTGGCCTGGCCTCGATGGGGCTGCAGCCTTCCAGCGTGCGGTTCCGGCTCCACGGGAAGTTCGCCGTTTCGCTGGCGCCCGGGGCAATCGTCTTTACGAGGTCTTCGCTTTTGGCCTGGCAGTCCTTGGACGAGAAGATCCTGTCCGCGCCGCTGGTCACCAGGAACTCCATCTGGGACGTTCCGATGTTCACCTCGCACGGCATGGTTCCGCCGTTGGTCACCTTCAGGGTAAGCAGCGGGTTCTCCTCGGGGCCATAGGCGGCTTTGTCGGTCGAAGCGGAAACCGTCACCAGGTTTTGGTTGCAGGAAGGCGTGGGTGTGGGAGTGGGTTCGCTGCCCGCAGTTTCCGACGGCGATGCGCCGGGGGCGGGGGCCGTTTCAGTGGCGCCGTCGGTCGAGGATGCCTGCTCGGTGCCGCTGAAGGCGCCGGCCACCGCAAAGCCACCGAACGTGAGCGCCACCGCCATCAGCAGGGCGGTTCCCACAAAAAGCCGACGACGGCGGTAGACAGCTGCGCTCGGCTGCCGGGTAGCGCCGGACCCGCCCCGGGAACCGGATGCGGATGCCGTCTTGCGCGGTGATGAATTGCCTTGCCTGCCCATCCTTCTAGGCTAGAGAACCCACCGGATTCTGCCGTCCCACCACGCCGGTCCCCCGGCCAACGCTAGGTCACAGTTGTCCGCGGCATCTTCGCGCGGGCGCCCGGGAATCCACTACAGTGTTGGGATCGACGCTACAACCCTTTCCCCAGCCATGCCCGCGGACGGCGCCCCCGCTACGGCCCCGTTCGGCACCGATGACCTCCGCCCCGGCCAGCTCGCGGCACTGCACGGCAGGATCACCGGCTGGTTCGCTGAGACGGCGAGGGACTTGCCGTGGCGCGAACGCCACTGCTCACCGTGGGGAGTCCTGGTCAGCGAGATCATGCTGCAGCAGACCCCAGTGGTGCGGGTGCTGCCTGTCTGGCGGGAATGGCTCAAGCGCTGGCCCACCCCCGCCGCCCTCGCCGGCGAGCCTGCAGGGGAAGCCGTACGCTCCTGGGGCAGGCTCGGCTACCCCCGCCGGGCACTCCGCCTGCAAGCAGCCGCCGCTGCCATCGTCCGCGACCACGGCGGCAAGGTCCCCGGCAACTACACGGAGCTGCTGGCCCTGCCCGGGGTGGGCAGCTACACGGCCGCGGCCGTTGCCGCCTTTGCCTTCGGACTCCGGGAGACTGTGGTGGACACGAACATCCGGCGTGTGCACGCGCGCCTGGTATCCGGCGTCGCGCTCCCCTCGCCATCGCTGAACGCTGCGGAGATGCGGCTCGCGGCGGAACTGCTGCCGGACGACGTCGGGACCTCCGTGCACTGGAATGCTGCGGTAATGGAACTGGGGGCGCTGGTCTGCACGGCGCGGGCGCCCAAGTGCGCGGACTGCCCGGTGCGGGACTCCTGTGCGTGGCTGGCAGCCGGCGAGCCGCCGCCGTCGTACGTTCCCAAAGGTCAGGCGTGGCACGGAACTGACCGGCAGGTCCGGGGTGCCGTGATGGCTGTGCTCCGGCGTGCGGACGCACCCGTGCCGGCGGAAATGTTCCAGCGGGAGCCTGCTGACCTGGGCTTCGCCGCGGACGGAATCGGCGTGCCCCTGTCCGCACTGCACCGCCTGAACTCCGCGCCGGAACAGCTCGAACGTGCCATTGCCGGCCTCCTTGGCGACGGGCTGGCCGAGCTGCACCAGGGCGGTTACCGGCTGCCAGCCTGAGGCCCCTTTAAGGTGGCCCGCGCCCGGATGGCATACTTTCTGGTGACTCAAACCGGGGGAAATTCATGAGAATCGTGTTGTACGTCATCTGGGCACTGTTTGTTGCGGGCGTTATTTTTGCGCTGGTCCGTTCGCTGCGGAAGACCAAGCGGCAGGAAAAACTGATCGCCGGCTGGCCAAAGGTCCAGGCGACCGTCACCGGCAACGTCGCGGGCTGGACACATGGCGGAGGCGGCTCAACGCGGAGCCGGCGCTTCTACCCCACGTACCAGTTCGCCGACCCCAACGGGACCCTGTATGCCGGCGAATCCGAGGTCTCGTACGCCAACCGGCAGGCACCGGGATCGCCCCTGGCAGTGGCCTACAACCCGGCGAATCCCAACCAGTCGTTCCAGGTGGCGTCCGAATCGAAAATGGTGATCGGGTGCCTGATGCCGGTCTTCGCATTTTTCGCCCTGCTGCTTTTCTGGGTCGCCGGCGCTTTCCCGGTGGGCTGAACCGTGGAGTCCCTGAAACTGCTGTTCATCGTGCTGCCCGGGCTTTTCGTTGCCGCAGGCCAGATCCTGATGGGGCTGTCCCTGGCCGCGTCCTTCCGCCGGAAACGTTCCATGGCGGGGTGGCAGGAGGCTTCGGCCACCGTCACGGGAAACCTGCACGGCACGGACGGACCCGCGAGCAACGGCCGGAACCGGTTTGCGCCGTCGTACGAATTCGCGGACGCCGGGGGCAAACGCTGGCTGGGGCAGGCCGATATCTACAGCCAGGACCAGGCGATCATCGGCACGCACATACCCGTGGTCTACAACCCGGCAAATCCCGCCGAATCCACGCTGCCGGTCTTCGCTGTTGCCAAAGGCCGGCTGGCCACAGGTCTCATTATGGTGATCTTTGGGGCCACAGCCATAACAATGTTTGCATCACTTTCCTGGTAGCAATGCGGGCCTCCGGCTCCGGATTTACGCTGAAGTATGGGCAAGCCCGGGGTACTTCTGGCACTGATGACGACGGCGGTTCTCACCTCCGGCTGCCACTACTACTACCCCGTGCCGGAGCCGTGCCCTGCCATCGCCCAGGCCACTGCCGTCTCCGTTACCGTGGCGCGGGAGTACGTGGCGCACATGGGATCGTTGCGCCTGAAGGCCTGCCAGGACGGCGTCTGCAAGGAAGCCCCCGTCGAGCTGTTTCACGGAACGGCATCCATCGACCAAGGCTGCACACCGGACGGCGTCTGCTCTGCCACGGCTTCCCCGGACGGGACCATGATCGGGATGCTGATGCTGGAGTCCCTCACGGAGGCACCGATGGCGCTGACTGCCACGGGTACTTCTCCGGGCGGATCGGCCCTCCCTGCGCGCACCCTGGATTTCCGGCCCCGCGGGGCCTATCCCTACGGTGAGCATTGCGGGAGGTTCGTCACGGCTTCGGTGATTCTCGACGCCGAGGGACTGCGACAAGCCGTTTGACGGCCCTCGCTGGCGACAAATAAGCCCCGCCAAACCCTGCCCTTGACTTCCACTCAGGACACTTCTACGGTCTGTATTACCAGCATCGGCAACGTTGGATTTAGCACAGGTTCCCCGCCGGGAAGGGGTAAGGATGCCACTTTCAGATAGGGAGCGGAAACAGCTCGAGGAGCTGGAATCTGGCCTGGCCGCAGAGGATCCGAGGCTCGCCGAGGAACTCTCGACCGGCTCCGTGGGCCTCAGGTTTGGGCGCCGTATCTACCTCGGTGCCATCGCATGCCTGTTCGGGCTGGTGTTGCTTATTGTCGGGGTCAGCACGCAGATCATCGCGGTCGGCGTCGGCGGCTTCCTGCTGATGGGAGCCGGCACGTACCTGCTCGTGGACAAGCGGTCCTTTAGTCTGGGCCGAAGCAGCCAGGTCAAATAGACAACTCAGGCCATGGCCTACGGCTCGCCGAAGCCTGCCTGCACCAAGCCGCCGACGTAGTTCAGGGCACGCTCGGCATCGGGGCCCCAAGCCTCGATATGGAGCAAGGATCCCTTGGCTGCCGCCAGGGTCATCAGGGATGTCATTGACGCGCCATCCACCCCGTTGACCGTGACTTCGGCGTTGAGGGACGCCAGACCGCCCGCGATCTTGGCGGCCGGACGGGCGTGCATGCCGGCCTCATTCACCAGTTCGAAGTCGCCGGTGAAGTCCGGCCCTGAACCGGTGACGGACCCTTCAGCCACGGTGCTTTCGGCGAGCACCCGCGAAGCAGCCGCCACCTCCGGTCCCAATCCGTACACGGCTTCGGCGGCACGTTTGACTGCCTTCACGTCGGCGCCGCCCTGTGCGGCCACGGCGGCAGCCACGAGGCCTTCCACCAGGGGCGCGTCCGCCAGGAGCACGCCGGCCGGCTCCTCCACGAGCTCCAGCGCCGATTCCGCCGTCATCACTGCAGATCCGAGGTCCGTCAGGACCACCACACCATCGCCGCCGGCCGCCTTGTCCAGGGCAGACATGACTTTCTCCAGGCTCGTTCCGATCCTGCCGTCGGCGGTGCCCCCGGCGGCGAGGATGACGACGTCGGGCGCCATCTGGGCGGCGAGCTCCACGGCGCCGTCGGCAATTTTCTCGCTATGGGACACCACCACCAGGCGCACCGTCACGCTGCGGCCCCAACGGCGGCCCGCAGAATGAGGGCGCTGGAGGCGGCGCCCGGATCGCGGTGCCCCGCGCTCCGCTCCCCCAGATAACTGGCGCGGCCCTTGCGGGCGACCAGGGGCTCGGTGGCCACGGCGCCAGCCTCAGCCGCCTCAGCGGCTGCGACCAGCACTCCAAGGACGGTGCCTGCGCCGTCCGCCGCAGCGGCCTGCGCTGCCTCCGCGGCGGGGGTCCAGGCATCCACCATGGTCTTGTCGCCGGACTCGGCCTTGCCCCTGGCCACGATCCCATCGCGGGCAGCCACAAGCGCGTCGGCGAGCCGCCCCGGATCAATCTCGGCGGCATCGCCCAAAGCAGTGGAAGCGCGCAGGAACGCGGTTCCGTACAAGGGACCTGCGGCGCCGCCCACCTTGGACATCAGGGTCATGGCAGTCAGCTTCAGGGCCGCGCCGGGCGTCTCAGGCTGCGCTTCAGCCAGTTTCTCCAGCACCGCCTGGAACCCGCGGTCCATGTTCTCGCCGTGGTCCGAGTCCCCGATCGCACGGTCAAGTTCGATGAGCCACACCCGGTTTTCCGCCATGGCCTGGGCGCAGAGAGTCAGCCATCTGACGGCCCATTTCACGTCCAGCACCACGGTTACACGCCCCAACGCAGGGCTGCGGTGTGCACCGGAGCGTCCCACAGGTGCGTCAGTTCATCGTCGAGCCGGAGCACCGAGATGGAGCAGCCCTGCATTTCCAGGGACGTGATGTAGTTCCCTACCAGCGAGCGTTCGACGGCGGCTCCACGTTCTGCGATCACCTGGGCAGCGCGGCGGTAAACAATGTACAGCTCGCTCAGCGGGGTCCCGCCCATGCCATTGACAAACAGCAGGACTTTCTCTCCCCCGGTGATGCCCAGGTCGCTGAGGACCGGGTCCAGCAGGCGGTCCGTGATGCCGTCAGCGTTCTCCATCGGGATTTTGTGCCGGCCGGGCTCGCCATGGATGCCGATGCCGATCTCGATCTCATCATCCGCCAGGTCGAAACTGGGCGTTCCCGCATGCGGTACTGTGCACGCGGACAGCGCAACCCCCATGGTGCGGACGTTGCTGTTGACGCGGTCACCGATCGCGGCCACGGCATCGAGGCTGTCACCACGTTCAGCCGCGGCGCCGGCGATTTTCTCGACCAGAACGGTGCCGCCCACTCCGCGGCGGCCTGCCGTATACAGGGAGTCCTCCACCGCGACGTCGTCATTGACCAGGACCGTGCGGATGTCCACGCCTTCGGCCTGCGCCAGCTCCGCTGCGGTCTCAAAGTTCAGGACGTCGCCGGTGTAGTTCTTCACGATATGGACGACGCCGGCACCCGAGTTAACGGCGAGCGTCGCCGGAAGAATCTGGTCCGGCGTCGGCGAGGTGAACACCGCCCCCGGCACGGCGGCGTCGAGCATTCCCAGCCCGACAAACCCGGCGTGGAGCGGCTCGTGGCCGCTTCCCCCGCCGGAAACTAGTCCGACCTTCCCTGCCACCGGCGCGTCTTTGCGCGTGACGTACTTCGGATCGGCAGTGACGGTGACCAGTCCAGCGTGGGCCAGACCGAATCCCTCGACGGATTCGTCAACCACGGAACGGGGATCATTGATGAGCTTTTTCATGGCAGAACTCCTGGGGTGTGGGTGCGTCCTGGAGGATGCACTTTGACCCTACTACCGGCGCCTGAAGTCCGGTAGCCTGCGACGATGCGGCGGAAGCGGTAAGGGACAGCCCCCCAATGGCTGTCCCTTACGGCAGGCCCCACACTGCAACCCTGTCAGTTTATCCATCAATTCGACATAAAGCTATTTATGTCACAGGGTGACTTCTTGCCGCTATCGTCGGCGGCAGGGTGATTGGGGGTGTCTAGAGGGTCTTGATCATGCGGGTGTTGCCCAGGGTGTTGGGCTTGACCCGCGCCAGGTCCAGGAACTCGGCAACGCCTTCGTCATGGGAACGCAGCAGCTCGGAGTAGACCACCGGGTCCACGGCCGTCTGGTCGGCCATGACCTCGAAGCCATGGCGTTTGAAAAAATCCACCTCGAACGTGAGGCAGAAGACTCGGGCCACGCCCAGTTCACGGGCCTCGGCCAGCAGGCTTTCCACCAGCACGTGACCTACACCCTTGCCGCGCCACGCGTCCGATGCGGCCAGCGTGCGGACTTCGGCGAGATCCTCCCACATAACGTGCAGGGCGCCGCAGCCGATGACTTCGCCGTCGTCGGCTTCTGCGATCCGGAACTCCTGGAGGCTTTCGTAATAGGCAACGGTCTCTTTCGCCATGAGAATCCGCTGCTCAGCCAACGGCGCCACAAGGCGCTTGATGGCGGCCACGTCACTGGTACGTGCAGAACGGATATGGAAGGAGTCAGTCACAGGGTCCATCCTACGATGGCAGCCCGGCGTCCTCGGCGCTCCCGGAGGACGCAGTCAGCCTTGTTTGGCGGCCCAGTCGGCGACGCGCTGGGTGCTTTCCTCTTCGGAGAGGTCCTCCACGCGAGTCATGACGGACCAGCGCACACCGTAGGGGTCCCGGATGCTGGCGAATCTGTCTCCCGAGACAAATGTGGACAGCGGATCCCGAACGGTAGCCCCCATCCGCTCGGCCCGCGCAATAAGAGCGTCCGCGTCGGCGCAGTAGAAGCCGATCGAGTAGCAATCATCGTCGCCGTTCGGCGCCGGAACGAGGTGGTAGTCCGGGTTGGGCTCTCCAATCTGGAGTCGCCCCTGACCGAAGTCAAGTTCGGCGTGGACGACGATTCCGCCGATCTCGGTGACATTTACTGTGCGCGCGCCGAAGACGTCCTGGTAGAAGGTGATCGCCTCCTTGGCAGAAGGGATCGCAAGGAACGGCGTGAGGCTCGTGAAGCCGTGCGGGATGCCGGATTTCGTGTGCTTGCCATCGGCGGCGTTGGTCAGTTCGGGGCTTGTAGTATCAGTCATAGATCTCACGGTACGCACAGGCCGGCTCAGCGGCTTGGAGAATTGCGACAGCCTGGATAAGGAGTGTCCCCCCATGGTGGGTTCGTACAAGGGAATCCTCTACCCGGCCCGGCTCCCCACATTTCACCGTGTGCCGGCGTCTGAGTCCGTCACGAACCTGGTGCAGTGGTTTTGGATCCCCGAGTGGGACATTGAGCCAGGGCACACGTCCCGCCAGCACGTGATCGCGTTCCCGACGTCCAATCTTGTGGTCCAAAAGGATCTCGTTGAGTTCGCAGGCCCAACAACCCGTCGATCGCATCGCGATCTCACGGGCCGGGGCTGGGCGGTTGGGGCCCTCCTGCGTCCCGCGCTGGTTCCACGTTTCACGGATGACCCGGGGAGCCTGCGGGATTCCCAGCTGCCACTACCGCTCGCGGATCTGCATGCCTCGGTGTCGGAGGCGATGAGGGGAACCGATCCAGGGGAACGTCGACAACGCGCGGTGGAGGCTTTCACCGGCTGGCTAGTAGCGCAGAGTCCAGAGGTGTCCGAGGAAGGCATCCTTGCCAACGCGATGATGGACATGATCGGAACATGCGCCGACGTGACCCGCATTGAAGACGTTGCCGCGCGTCTATTTGTTTCGCCGAGAACCCTGCAACGGGCAGCGCGGAAGTACATCGGCCTGAGCCCGTCCGCGCTTATCCGAAGGCGCCGCCTGCAAGAGGCCGCTGACCGGTCACGGACCGACCCGGCGACAGACCTCGCGGCGATAGCTGCCGAACTCGGCTACACCGACCATGCCCATCTGACGAACGACTTTCAAAAGTTCCTAGGATTCACGCCAAGCACGTATCGACGATCAGTCCTCCAGGACCAGGCCGAGAATCATGACGGCGGTGGATAGCTGAGGGCCCGGTGTCTTGCGCAGACCGCGTCGGGGTCATGGCATGGACGAGGACCCGGACAACGCAAAGGCCCCGCCTGCTCCTCTGGGGCGCGGGCGGGGCCTTGGCTGTCTTGCCTTAGACGCTGGGGGCGATCTCCGGGATGCGCGGCTTGGCGTTGCCGGCGAACGTGAACTTGGCGTCGTCGCCTTCGCCGTCCACGTCCACTACAACGATGTCGCCGGCGTGGAGCTCGCCGAACAGGATCTTCTCGGAGAGCTGGTCCTCGATCTCGCGCTGGATGGTGCGGCGCAGCGGCCGGGCACCCATGGCGGGATCGTAGCCGCGGGTCGCCAGGAGCACCTTGGCCGCGGTGGTGAGCTCGATGCCCATGTCCTTGTCCTTGAGGCGCTTCTCCAGGCGGCCAACGAACATGTCCACGATCTCGATGATCTCGTCCTGGGTGAGCTGCGGGAACACCACAACGTCATCCACACGGTTCAGGAACTCCGGACGGAAGTGCTGCTTGAGCTCTTCCGTCACACGGGCGCGCATCCGGTTGTAGCCGGTCTGCGTGTCTGTGCCGGACTGGAAGCCGGTGGCCACGCTCTTGGAGATGTCCCGGGTGCCCAGGTTTGTGGTCATGATGATCACGGTGTTCTTGAAGTCCACCACGCGGCCCTGGGAGTCGGTCAGGCGGCCGTCTTCCAGGATCTGCAGGAGTGAGTTGAAGAGGTCAGCGTGCGCCTTCTCCACTTCGTCGAACAGGACCACGGAGAACGGACGACGGCGGACCTTCTCGGTGAGCTGGCCACCCTCTTCGTAGCCGACATAGCCCGGAGGGGCACCGAAGAGCCGTGAAACGGTGTGCTTCTCCGAGTACTCGGACATGTCCAGCGTGATGAGGGCGTCCTCGTCACCGAACAGGAATTCGGCCAGGGCCTTGGCGAGCTCGGTCTTGCCGACGCCGGTGGGGCCGGCGAAGATGAACGAGCCGCCCGGACGCTTGGGGTCCTTCAGGCCTGCACGGGTACGGCGGATTGCCTGGGACAGGGACCTGATGGCCTCGTTCTGGCCCACCACACGCTTGTGCAGTTCGTCTTCCATCTTCAGCAGGCGCGTGGACTCTTCCTCGGTCAGCTTGAAGACCGGGATGCCGGTGGAGTTGGCCAATACCTCGGCGATGAGATCCTCATCCACCTCGGAAATGTCATCCATGCCGCCGGACTTCCAGTGGCGTTCCTTCTCGGAGCGCTCGGTAATGAGCTTCTGCTCCTTGTCCCGGAGCGAAGCGGCGCCTTCGAAGTCCTGCGCGTCGATGGCGGATTCCTTCTCCATCTTCAGCTTGGCGATCCGCTCATCCATGGCCTTCAGCTCCGGCGGGGCGGTCATCCGGCGGATGCGCAACCGGGCACCGGCCTCATCGATCAGGTCGATGGCCTTGTCCGGCAGGAAGCGGTCCGAGATGTAGCGCTCGGAGAGGTTCGCGGCCGACGCGAGGGCGCCGTCGGTGATGGTGACGCGGTGGTGCGCCTCGTAGCGGTCACGCAGGCCCTTGAGGATCTCGATCGCGTGCGCGACGGAGGGCTCCTTGACCTGGATCGGCTGGAAGCGGCGCTCGAGTGCGGCATCCTTCTCGATGTGCTTGCGGTACTCATCCAAGGTGGTGGCACCGATGGTCTGCAGTTCACCGCGGGCCAGCATGGGCTTCAGGATGGACGCAGCATCGATCGCACCCTCGGCCGCACCGGCACCGACAAGCGTGTGGATCTCGTCGATGAAGAGGATGATGTCGCCGCGGGTGCGGATTTCCTTCAGGACCTTCTTCAGGCGCTCTTCGAAGTCACCGCGGTACCGGGAGCCGGCCACGAGTGAACCGAGGTCCAGGGTGTACAGCTGCTTGTCCTTGATGGTTTCCGGGACGTCGCCGCGGACAATCGCCTGGGCGAGGCCTTCGACAACGGCGGTCTTGCCGACGCCGGGCTCACCGATCAGGACAGGGTTGTTCTTGGTGCGCCGGGACAGGACCTGCATAACGCGTTCCATCTCGGACTCGCGACCGATCACCGGGTCAAGTTTGTTCTCGCGCGCAGCCTGGGTGAGGTTGCGGCCGAACTGGTCCAGGACCACGGAACCGGCGGGAGTGCCCTCGGGCTGGCCGGGACCGACGCCGGCGCCGGTAGTCTCCTTGCCCTGGTAGCCGGAGAGGAGCTGAATGACCTGCTGGCGGACGCGGTTAAGGTCTGCGCCGAGCTTGACCAGCACCTGGGCGGCAACACCTTCACCCTCGCGGATGAGGCCCAGCAGGATGTGCTCCGTGCCGATGTAGTTATGGCCCAGCTGCAAGGCTTCCCGCAGCGAGAGTTCCAGCACCTTCTTGGCGCGCGGGGTGAAGGGGATGTGGCCGGATGGGGCCTGCTGGCCCTGGCCGATGATCTCCTGTACCTGTTCGCGCACGCCGTCGAGCGAAATGCTCAAGGACTCAAGAGCTTTGGCGGCAACGCCTTCACCTTCATGGATCAGACCCAAGAGGATGTGTTCGGTACCAATGTAATTGTGGTTCAGCATGCGTGCCTCTTCTTGGGCAAGCACAACTACGCGACGGGCACGGTCCGTAAATCGCTCAAACATTTTCGCCACACTCCTAGCTACGACGTACTTTGATGCTACGTGGCGGACCCCCACTTGGGGAGCGTGTTCGCCACAGGGGAAACATGACGTGTTCAACCTCCCGTCACCCTGCACCGCTTGGATCAATGCAAGAACCTCAAGCAAGGAGAAACGTCATGGAAGTCATCACCCTGCTCATGACCGCCGCGACCGTAGCCCTCGCCGGGATCGGCGGGCTCTACTACTCCTACGCCTGCTCGGTGATGCCGGGGCTGCGCGCCACCGATGAGGCGACATTTGTCAGTGCCATGTCCGGGATCAATACCGCCATCCAGAATCCGGTGTTCGCGCTGAGCTTCGTCGGCGCCTTCCTCGCATTGGCGGGCTCGGCAGCCTTTTCGTGGGCCGACGGGCTTGCCAGCGCACTCCCCCTCTCTGTTTCCCTGGCCTGCTACACGGCCACGCTGGTCATCACCTTCGCCGCGAACATCCCCTTGAATAACGCTCTGGACCTGGCGGCCGCGTCTGGAGATGCCGCGGCCGCCAGAAAATCGTTCGAACGCCGGTGGACCCGGTGGAACATCCACCGCACCTGGCTGTCGCTGGCCGCACTGGTCGCGCTCAGCGTTGCCTGGGCAGCGTTGGGTCAGCCGTGAGACTGCAACAGCGCGCTACTTCCGGAAGTCGAACAGCGCCGTGTGTGTTGTCCCGTCGTTCAGTCCCAGTGTGAATTGCCGGCACCTCCCTGCCCAGTCTTTCTGGGTTTTCCACACGTAGGTGTAGGTATCGGAGCCGGCCGCGTAGCTCAGCGAACTGCCTCCCGCGGCGACAGTCTGCTCCACTTCGTCCGGCGCGGTGCCGCCGGGGCACGCTATAACGGACGACGACGGTGCTCCCGCCGCCAGGATGTCCAGCCCCCGGTTCCCGCCGACCCCGAACTTGATGGGCACGGCAGCGCCTGCCTTCATGGCGTTCAGGGTGCCGCCGTTATCCGGCCCTTCGTCTCTAAGCGTGGTTGGTTCCGCTGAGTTTTCGGTTTGGGGTGGGTCCGGCGTGGCGGCGGGAGAGATGCGTCAGGGCCTCTTTGAATTGGTAGCGACCAAGCTTCCAATTTCAAATGAGACCCCGACTTGTCCCACTCTACTTCCTGCTCCGGTGGGCGGTGGTGTGAACGTGCCGATACCCTTCTGGGTGTCCCCGGCGTGCATATCACCTCCGTCACCGAGGCCGACACCGGCCTGATCGTCCACGTCGAAACCGACCAAACCATCAATGGTTGCCCTGTCTGTGGTGTCGTCGCTGTGGGCCACGGCCGGCGGCAGATCCGTCTTCATGACATCCCGTGTTTCGGGCGGCCCGTCCGGCGCGCGTGGGCCAAGCGGCTGTGGCGTTGCCCCGACGAACACTGCCCCAGGAAAGTCTTCAGCGAAGAACATCCCTTGGCCGGGAAGCGGGCGATCCTGACCAGCCGGGCCGTCCGCTGGGCCGTCGATGCACTGGAGAAATACGACACGTCCGTCTCCGCCCTCGCCCACCAACTCGGCGTCTCCTGGCGGGCCCTCTGGAAGGGCGTCGAGGCCGAAGCAACCCGCCGGCTTGGAAAGCCCGAACGCCTCGCTGGCATTGACGCCCTCGGCGTGGACGAGCACGTCTGGACACACACCGGGTTCCCCGGCACCGGCATGGTCACCGGCATCATCGACCACACCCGCGACGCCGACGGCAACGTCCACGCAAGGCTGCTGGATCTGGTTCCGGGCCGTTCCGGGAAGGCCTACGGCGACTGGCTCAAAGAACAAGGCCCCGGCTTCACCAACGGCATCAAGGTCGCCACCTTGGACCCGTACCCCGGCTACGCCAACGCCATCCGCGACGAACTACCCGAGGCCATCACCGTTGTTGACGCGTTCCACATAGTGAAGCTTGGAACCGGCATGGTTGACGACGTGCGCCGACGCGTCCAGCAGGACACTCTCGGTCACCGCGGGCGGAAGGACGACCCGCTCTACGGCATCCGCAGAACCCTGCAACAAGGCATCGAATCCCTCACCGAGAAGCAAGTCGCCAGGCTCGAAAGGAAGCTCGAGGCCGGCGACCCGAACAGCGAGGTGACCATCGCCTGGCACTCCTATCAAAAGCTCCGGGCCGTCTACCACGCCCGGCCCGAGAAGGGACGCGAGCTTGTCACCGAGATCCTCGCGAGCTTCCCCAGCTGCCCGATCCCGGAGATTGCCAAGCTCGGGCGCAGCCTGCGGGCGTGGAAGGCGGCGATCCTGGCGTACTTCGATACCGGCGGAGCATCGAACGGCCCTACCGAAGCTGCTAACGGAGTCATCGAAACCACCCGCCGCGTTGCACGCGGATTCCGTAACTTCGAAAACTACAGAATCAGAAACCTACTCGCAGCAGGAGGCCACCGCCCCTACCGGAAGAAATCACCCAACCACGCTTAGGGACGAAGGGCCCGTTATCCACCGGCTGCAGGAACCCGCGGAACGGCCAACGCGGCTGGCCCACGGCGAACTGTCCTGGTAGCCAAGCAATTCCGCGAAAGCGCCGTCATCGCGGCCTGAAGATGCTGTGTACCAGCTTTCAAGGAATCCTGCGGCGGTGGTCCTGATCTTGTATGTTCCATTCGTCAGATCGAACGACGTGCTTGCCACGCCCGAACTTGCCGTTTGCGGGATCGCAAGCACAAGGCCGCCATCAATGGCGTTGAAGACCTCAAAGGTGACGTCGGTGGCAATTGCGGGGCCCGGACTCGCATTGATGCTGGCCAGGAGTTCCGTCGAATCCAGGACGACGCTTAAGCGCACTTCATCATCCGCGAATGCCGGAGCGCCGAGAGGCACAGCCAGCAGGAGAATCAGCGTCGCCAGGACTGCCGTAAATCGCCGAGACCCGCTAATTCCAGCATTCCAGGCTCCCGCCGCGTATACATTCGAGTGGGCGAATTCGAGCGGGCGTCCCAGACCGAAGGCTCAAACCGAATCGCCGGCTCATCCCAAGGAAATTGCGCGACGATTAGCCCAACGGTACGCCCGGAGGCCGTTAGTCAGCAAGGATTTTGCGCATACCCAAGCCTGTCTTTGCGCATTCAAAATTGGCATCAAAAAACCCTGCCCCCACCCGAAGGTGAAGACAGGGCCTAATACGCCGTCGGAGAGGCGTAGGTCAGGAATTTGCCTTTTGGTAGGCTTCCTGGATTTCAGCCTGAATCCGGCCGCGGCTGTTAACCGTGTAGCCGTTATCCCGCGCCCATTGACGGATCTGCGCGGAGTCGTTGGTACGGGGACCTACCACCGCTTTGGTGCGGGTGGCTCTGCCGGCCGAGGTCTTGCGCCCGGCAGCAACAAAGCGCTCCAGGGCAGAACGGAGCTCGGCCGCGTTGGCCGAGGACAGATCGATTTCGTAGCTGACCCCATCGAGGCCAAAACGGACGTTCTCGTCCGCAGATCCCCCATCCAGATCATCGACGAGGATGATGTTTACTTTCTGTGCCATTAAATATGTCTTCCTCTTGGAAAGGTTCGGTTGTCAGAAAATGAGGATGTTCCTATTAAAAGTATGAACCTCTTTATGGCAACGCGTCAAAGCGTCGGATGGTTCCTGTGGAAATCCACAGGAACCCGCAGAATGCTCTTTCGAGCTATTTGTCCGTTTCCGGGTTCTGTTCGTTCAATGGCGCTGCGGAACGCGATTCCGCTTCGGCCTTGGCCCGCGCTTCGGCCTTACGCTCGGACTTATCGGCATTGAAGATGGATTTCATGGCGAACCAGAAAAGCAGGCCAACCACGAGCGACGGCAGCAGTACGGCTACATATTCCATGATTAGTGGCCTTCGGGCTTCAGAAGCGGGAAAAGGATGGTTTCGCGGATACCGGCGCCGGTGAACAACATAACCAGCCGGTCAATACCCAGACCGATGCCGCCCATGGGCGGCGCGCCGTATTCGAGGGCCCGCAGGAAGTCCTCGTCCAGCTGCATGGCCTCGACATCGCCCGCAGCAGCGTGCCGCGACTGTTCGGTCAGCCGCTCACGCTGGATGACGGGGTCGATCAGCTCGGAGAAGGCCGTGCCGCGTTCCATGCCGCCGATGATGAGGTCCCAGGCTTCGATCAGCCGGCCGTCCTCCCGGTGCGGGCGGGCCAGCGGCTGGGCAGACGGCGGGTAGTCGTACACAAACGTGGGGTTCAGCAGTGTGGGCTCCACAATTTCGCCGAACAGTTCCACGGCCAGTTTCTCGGCGTCCCACTTCGGGTCCACCTTGACCTCGTGCTTTTGGGCGATTTCGCGCAGCACCTCAAGCGACGTATCAGGTGTGACTTCCTGGCCAACGGCGTCGGACAGTCCCGGGTAGACCGAAACCCAGGCCCAGTCGCCGTCGAGGTTGATTTCCCCGGCTTCGGTCTGGAGGGTGCGGCCCACACCCACGGCGTCAGCGGCGTCGAGGATGATCTCCTTGATGCGCTCGGCCATGACGAACTGGTCAGCCCAGGCTTCATAGCACTCAAGGGTGGTGAATTCGGGGCTGTGGGTGGAGTCCACACCCTCGTTGCGGAAGACGCGGCCCATGTCGTAGACGCGGTCGATCCCGCCCACGACAGCACGCTTGAGGTAAAGCTCGGTGGCAATGCGAAGGGTCATCTTCTGGTCGAACGCGTTCATGTGCGTCTCGAACGGGCGGGCCAGGGCGCCGCCGTGGACCAGCTGCAGGATGGGGGTTTCCACCTCGACATAGCTGTGGCGGTGCAGGCTCTCGCGGATGGAACGGGTAATCGCGGCGCGGGTGTAAACCATTTCCCGGGCTTCGTCGCGCACCATCAGGTCAACGTAGCGCTGGCGGACGCGGGTTTCCTCGTTCAGTTCCGCGTGCAACACCGGCAACGGACGGAGTGCTTTGGAGGCCATGGACCAGGACTCGGCCATCACGGACAGCTCGCCGCGGCGGGAGGAAATCACTTCGCCCTTGATGAACACGTGGTCGCCGAGGTCCACCAGCGCCTTCCAGTCAGCGAGCGCTTCCTCGCCCACGTTGGCCAGGCTGAGCATCGCCTGCAGCCGGGTGCCCTTGCCGTCAACGCCGCCTTCCTGGAGCGTGGCGAAGCAGAGCTTGCCGGTATTGCGCACAAAAACCACGCGGCCCGTGACGCCTACAACGTCGCCCGTGGTGTCGTCAGCCTCAAGGTGCGCGTACTTTTCGCGGATCTCCGTGAGGGAATGCGTGCGTTCCACACCCACCGGATATGCCTCGGTGCCCCGCTCGATCAGCTTTGCACGCTTGTCCATGCGGATGCGCATCTGCTCGCTGGCGTCGAGCGGCTCTGGGGCATTTTTTGGGGTGGGGGTGTTTTGGGAAGTCACAATCCCCAAGTTTACCGGGAGTTCGCGCCGCCGGCTCCCGGCGGACGCCCAGGCATAGACTCGGGCTGTGGAGACGTGGAAAGTTGAAGCGGAGGACGGCGGGCGCCTCGACGTGCACTCCTTCCGCACCCCCGCGGGGCTGGACCCGACGACGGCGGGACCTCCCGGCGTCGTACTCATCCACGGCACTTTGGTCACCGACGCCCTCTACCGGCCCTTTGCCCGGAATCTCAGCGTCCTGCTGGGCCGGCCGGTGCACTGCTACAATCGGCGCGGCAGGGCGGGGTCAGCCCCGCAGCCGGAGGACTATTCCGTGAAGACCGAAGTCAGTGACCTTGCCGCGGTCATGCGCCAGACCGGCGCGACGGATGTGGTGGCCCACAGCTACGGCGGCTTCGTGGCGCTGCAGGCGGCCCGGACCCTGCCCGTGGGCCGGCTGGTGACCTATGACGCCGCGGTGTCGCTGTCCGGAAACCTGAGCCACCGCTGGCGGCCGGAGCTTGAGGATGCCGTCACTGCGGGCCAGCTCAACCACGCCTGGGCGCACCTGGTCCAGGGCCTGGCCACGGCGGGCCCGCTGTCCTACCTCCCGCTCGGCGCGCTGCGAATGCTGAGCATCCTCTCGGCCAGGACCAACCTGGGCGCGGAGATGCGCCAGCTGCTGCCCACGGCCGTCACCGAAATGCGTGCCGTACTCGACGCCGAAGCCGAACTGGACCATTTCACCGCCCTCACCACCCCCGTCCTGATGCTCAGCGGCGGCTGGAGTCCGGCGTATTTTGCCGAGACGGGGCGGCAACTGGCGGCCGCCGTGCCGTCCATCACCTTCCAGGTGGTCCCCGGCCAGCTGCACGAGGGGCCCATCCGTCCCGGCAAGGGGCTCGCCGTACGGATTGCCCGGTTCATCAGCGGCAGCGACGGCCAGGCCCGGAAGCTGGGGAGGCGCCGGTAGGTCGCTTCGCCGATGGGGAGCTTTGCCGCGCGCCTAGGATGAGGAGCGTGAAAGAACAGGAAGTCCCCACGCACGACGGCGGCAGGCTGGCTTTGTACAGCTACGGAACCGAGGATGCGCCGGGAGAGCGCCGGGTAGTGGTCATCGGCGGTGCATTCCTCACCGCCCTGATCTACCGGCCGTTCTCGATGGCATTGGCCGACGGGCTGGGCGACGGGTGGGCCGTGGATGTCTATGACCGGCGCGGCAGGGGCAACTCCACCGAGCAGCCGGCCGACTACTCCATGGCCACGGAGATCGCCGATGTCCGCACGGTCATGGATGCCACGGGCGCCCGCAACATCCTGGGCCACAGCCTCGGCGGATCGGTTGCCCTGAACGCCGTCCAGGAGTTCGCGGGCACCCCGCACGAACCGGACAAGCTGGCGGTCTACGACGCGGCCGTCAACATCGACGGCAGCGTCGACATGTCCTGGCTGGACGATTTCGAGGCTGCGGTGAACGCCGGCAAGGTGGGGCATGCCATGGCCCGGATGAAAAAAGGCATGCAGCCGGGCACTGCGCTTTCAAAGATCCCCGAGCCGGTCCTTGCGGGGCTGATGGCCGTGGTGTCCCGCACGAAGGTGAACAAGATGCTCCGGGAGCTGATGCCCACGGGCGTGGGCGAACTGCGCGCCGCGTATGACGAAGCCGAGCATGCCAGGAACTTCGCCGTCCTGCCCGCCAACACGCACTTTATGGTGGGCGGCAAGAGCCCGAGCTACTACAAGGTCACGGCCCAGCGCCTTCATGCTGCCGTCCCGGGGAGCACGTTCGAGCTCTCACCCAAGGGCTTCCACGGCTCCATTCCCGCCGCGGTGAAGGAACTTGTCACTGACATCGCGGAATACTTCAGGGGCTAAGGCTTTCCGCAGGTTGCTCGGCTAGGCTCGGATCATGACGAGCGAGAACATCAAGACCCCCGACGGCGGCACGCTGGAGCTCTACTCCACGGGTGCTGAACTGGCGTCCGCCGGCTCCGGCGTGGTTGTGGTCCCGGCCTCCATGGTGACCGCCGCCGACTACACAAAGTTCGCCCAGAAGCTCAGCGCCGCCTTGGGCCGCCCGGTCCACACGTTCAACCGCAGGGGCCGGGGTTCGTCGTCGCCGCAGGCCGAGGATTACACGCTGGACGCGGACATCCGGGACCTGGACGCCGTTATGAAACACACGTCCAGCACGGACGTCTTTGGCCACAGCTTCGGCGGCGCGGTGGCCCTGCACGCGGCCCGGACCCTTCCGGTGGAGCGGCTGGCCGTGTATGACCCGGCTGTGTCCGTGAACCACAGTGTGAAGGCCGACTGGACCACTGAATACGAACGCGCCACGGCTGCCGGGGACGACGACCGCGCCCTGGCCGTGCTCACCAAGGGCCTGGAGACCGGCGCCTTCTCACGGATGCCGCTGTCCATGCTCACCATCGCCAACAAGCTCACCGCCGGCACCCACGTAGGCAAGCAGCAGCGTGAACTGATGCGCACCGGCGTCCGGGAAATCAAAGCGATCATCGCCGCGGACATGCCAGCCGAGCCCTTCCTGGAACTGCCCCTGGAAACGCTGATTATTGTGGGCGAGAAGAGCCCCGCGTACTTCGGTGTTGCCTGCGGCCAGATCCACGACATCCTGACCGGCTCCAGCTACACCATCCTGCAGGGGGCCGGCCACGACGGCGTCCTCCGCGCCCCGGACAAGCTCATCACCGAGCTGAGCGACTTCTTCGCCGGCTAGCCTCCATCACTCCAACGCGGGTCACTTATCGCCCCATCCGGCGGTCCGGAAGGGCGCAATGTGACCCCGCGTTGGATTGGCGGTGTCCGCTAGTGGACGCCGTGGCCCGGGGCGGCGCCTTCTGTTTTGCGCATCATCGCGGAAAGTACGACGGCGGCGAGGGCTATGACGGTTGCCGTCAGGAACGCTGCGCTCATGCCGGCAACGAGGCCGGACGCGGCCGAGACGACGGCGAAAATGGATACCAGCAGCGCCGTGCCGGCGGCGCCGGCTACCTGCTGGGCGGTGCTCATGATCGCCGAGCCGTGCGAGTAGAGATGCGGCGGCAGCGGGTTCAGGCCGGTGGTAAATGCCGGGGTGAACAGCAGCGCCAGGCCGAAACTCAGCCCCACGTGGAGGGTGACGATCCACCAGACCGGAGTGCCGGCGTCGAGCGTTGTAAATTGCCACAGCGCCAGCACCATGAGTATGGAACCGGTGACGGTGAGCGGCAGCGGGCCCACTTTGTCGAACAGCCGGCCGATGAACGGGCCCAGCAGGCCCATCGCCAGCCCGCCCGGAAGCAGCGCGAGCCCGGTCTCCAGCGAACCCAGGCCGCGGATTTCCTGCAGGTAGAGCGGCAGCAGGATCACGCCGCCGAAGAGCGCCATCATGGCCACCACCATCAGCAGCACGGAGACCGTGAACATCCTGAAGTTGAAGGCGCGGAGGTCCAGCAGCGGGGCTTCGGCCTTCTGCAGCCGGAGCTGGCGGAGCACAAAGACCGTCAGGCTGGCGACTCCGATGACCAGCGCGGCGATGGCCACGGCGCTCGGACCGCTTTGGCCGCCGCCGATCTGGCTGAGACCGTACACCAGGCCACCGAAGGCAGGAACCGTCAGAAGTACGGAGAGGAAGTCGAGCTTGGTCTTCTCGGTTTCGCCCACGTTCGTCAGGTACTTGGCGCCGATGGCCAGCGCGGCCAAGGCGACCGGCAGGACAAAGACGAACATAAAGCGCCAGGTGAAGTGCTCCAGGATCAGCCCGGAGACTGTCGGCCCCATGGCCGGTGCCACGGAGATGGCGATACTGACGTTGCCCATCACAGCGCCGCGCTTGGCCAGTGGGACGAGGGTAAGGATGGTGGTCATCAGCAACGGAAGCATGATGGCCGTGCCGCCGGCCTGGACGATGCGGGCCAGGAGCAGGATCTCAAAACCTGGAGCCACTGCGGCCAGGGCGGTGCCGCCGGCGAAAAGTCCCATGGCCAGCATAAAGACGGCCCGCGTGGACAGGCTTTGGAGGATGAACCCGGTGGTGGGGATGACCACGGCCATGGTGAGCATAAAGCCGGTGGAGAGCCACTGAACGGTGGGCGCGTCCACGCCAAGGTCAACCATCAGCCGCTGCAGGGCAACATTCATGATGGTCTCGTTCAGGATCACCACAAAGGTCGCCACGAGCAAGGTGGCGATGATGGTCACCGATTCGCGGGACATCTTCTCCGGCACGGAGGACTTCGGCGCCGCAACCGGCCCGGGCCGCCCGGAGGCGTTCGAAGAGACTTCTATAGACATGGGTGTTCCCCCAGGGAGTAAGAATGAAGTGGCTCGCGAGCATCGTCGCTGCAGGTTCAAACACTCTACCGGCCGGAGTAATTCCGGCGAACAGGATTTTCTTCGGCACGGGCTTTTTCTGAGCGGTCGTTTTGGCTGGCCGGTGTGGTTTAATCAGCGCACTTAGTTATGAGTCGGGGCTGGGGCCTCTAGTGATGTTCGACCGCGCAAGCGGTCAGGCAGGAGCCCCAGTTGGACGCGTACTCCTCCGCATATCCGGCAGGCCGCCACTACCACGGCGCTGGCCGAAGCCCGTTGTCCCTGGTTCTTTCGGTGGCTGCCGCTTTGATGGTTTTGCTGGCTGCCGTCACTTCGGCCGTGGTCCGCTCTGAGGGCGTCACCGGAACCGTGAATGCCCCCTTCGCCGGGACCGGGCCGGTTGGCGCCATGGCCGCGGTTGGTGCAGGCGCCGAGGACGGGAGCATCGCGAGGATTATCAGCAGGGTCTCCGGCTTCCGCGTTGGCGTGGCCGTCGCGGATACAGCGGGCGGACCGGTCCGCACTTTTGGCGACACGGCGGCCTATCCTGCGGCCAGCACTGCCAAGCTCATCACCGCAGCGGCCTATCTCAAGCTTGTAGAGGCCGGTGAAGTGCGCCTCGATGAGACGCTGGGGAACTTCACTGCCGCGTTCCAGCTCAAGTCCATGATCAACAGCAGCAACAATGATTCCTGGCTTCTGTTGATGGACAGGCTCGGCTACCAGCGGCTGATCCAGTATGCCGCCTCGATTGGCATAGCCTACGATCCCGAAGACAACCGGCTGACTCCCGGGGAAGTGGCCCAGGTCCTGACGAAGCTGTACGCCGGACGGCTGCTTAACCCCATCAATACCGCACAGTTGCTGGGGTACATGCAGGAAACCAACAACGAGGAACTAATCCCCGCCGCCTCGGGGCCCGGCATTACCGTCTATCACAAATACGGCCAGCTTGGAGGAAACCTCCATGACGCAGCCCTTTTGGAACATGGCGGGACAACGTATGCGCCGGTGATCTTCACCGAAGGCGCCGATAGCACCGACGAGGCCGAACGGACCGAAATGATCCACGATCTGACGCGGGCAGTCGTCGGGACGCTCTTTCCGGCGGGATAGGCAAGGTGCTGTTGACTCCGTGCAATCCGGCGCTCGGCATTGAGGGAACGGAGCATTCGTGGGCAGGTGGCTTAAGTGTCCGCTCGCGCCGGGGCTTAAGTGACTGTGAGGCCGGGTGGTCAGCTGCGGTGGTGCTCAATCAGCCAGCTGGCCATCTGCTGGGCCCGCTTGGCCGCTTGGGTGTCCCCTTCGGTGGCTGAGACGATGGACCCCTTCATCAGGATGTGCCACGACCGGGCGAAATCCTCGGGGCGGTCCAGCCCGGCCTGCTCCGCGAGGGCCTGCACATGGCCCCTGATCCTGGCCAGGTAGTCAATGCTGGCCTGGCCCAGCGGATGGGCCGGGCCCATTTCCAGCAGGATGTTGATGAAGGAGCAGGCCTCGAAGTCGTCGCGCAGGAACCAGTCGCCGAAGACGTCGAAGATGGCAAGGAGCTGTTCAGTGGGGGTAGTGCCGCGCAGTTTGGCCTGGCCAACGATGGCATCAACTGTCCATACCTGGTCCCGCTGCTCCAGGAACGCCAAGACCAGTGCATCCTTGGACGGGAAGTGCCGGTAAAAAGTTGCCTTTGCCACGCCGGAACGTTCGATCAGTTCGTTAACCCCCACGTCCCGCACACCGCGGCGGGAAAACAGTTCGTAGGCTACTGCAAGGATCCGGCCCCGGGAATCGGCAGGAAGAAATGGCGCCTCGGCGGCTAACTCCGCAGGAGACAGCGCGGGTTCTGCAGTGTGGTCTGCATCGGAAATCATCGTACGAATAGTTTACTCCAAGGCGCAGACAGACCGGTCTTACTCGCTGTAGTGTTTTTCCCAGACGCAGTGCGATGACGCCGGCGGGACCCTCTAAAGCCCGTCGGCCTGGCGCAAGGAGGCCCCGATGTCAGCAGAGCGAACGTTCGATTTTATCCCGTGTGGCGACACTGACCCCTGGATAGAAAGCACCGATGCGTCCGCCGAGGTCCGGCACTTCGCGCGGGAATCCTTGCGGTGGCAGGCGCAGGAAATCATTGATGAAGTGCTCCGTGGAACGGCTCCCGGCGAGGAGCTGGCCCGGGCCAGGTTGCGCCGCTGCGTCGCCCAGAACCCGGGCAAGCCCGAACGTGCACTCCTTGAACAGCTGATGCTCAACCGCGACCTGCAGGGTGAATCAACGCAGTAACAGCCTGCCTTACAACGTGAGGCTGCGGTCCACAATGCGCCCGGCGGTCATGTGCAGGCTCTGGCTGTTGGCGCGGGCATGGTTCCGCAGCAGGTTGAATGCCGCGTCCATGTCCACCCCGGCGGTATGGGCAATGACGCCCTTGGCCTGCTCAATCAGCACCCGGGTGTTCAATGCCAGCTGCAGCTGCTCGTTGACCAGTACCGCTTCCCTGATGGTGCGTTCCTGCATAAGGCTGATAGTGGCGACGTCGGCAAGGGCCTGGCCGATCGCGGCATCCTCTGCAGTCAGGAAACCCTCCCGGGCCCCGAACAGACCCATGGCCCCGATAATCCTGCCGTGAACGCGCATGGGCACAGCATGCACGGAGCGGAAGCCCTGCGACAGCGCGGCTTGGCGAAAACCCAGCCACTTGGTAAGCCCGGCAATGTCGTCCACTGAGACTGCCGACCCTGTCACGTAGCACTCAACGCAGGGACCGGCTCCGGCTTGAAGCTGGAGCACCTCGACGAGTTGGCTCTGCTCGCTGGTGGATGCGACAACCTGCAGTTCTCCGCTGGGATCGGCAAGCAACAGACCCGCGGCTGCGACGTCAAGGAGACCCACGGATTCCTCCACCAGGATATGCAGAAGATCCACGACGTCGTAGTCGGCCACCAGCGTGTCAGTGAGCTTGACGAACGCCGCACTGGCGCGCTCGGCGCGGGTACTGGTTACCATGGCCCTATTTTACTGCAGGGCAGATCCGCTGGCCCCACCCTTGTCGGTGTCGAAGCTGAGCCTTCTTTCGAGCACAGCGGCGGCCGTCTCCCCCAACGTGAGGTCATTGGCAAAAGCGTAGGCACGCAACAAAAGCAAGGATTCCGCTGCCGTAGCACCAGACTGCGCCAGTACCATCCCGGTGGCCTGGTGGATCTCGCGGCGCGACATAAGCGCCGGCTCCAGGGCTGGATCCGTATCCGTTGAGCTGAGGCTCAGGATCTTGCGCAGGAGGTACCAGGAAGTCTGCCCGGCAAGTACGGCCGCCATCGACTGGTCCGACCGGTTCAGGTTTCCACGAACGGCGTGATACAGCTCAACAACACCGAGGTCCATCGCGCCTACTGTGAGTGGAAAAACGAACAGCGCGGCTGCGTCCGTCCCGGCGATCGCCTGCCGGAACATGGGCCATTCGTCGTCGGCTGTGGACTGTGCGTCGGGGATCAGCACGGGCAAGCGGGTCTTGTGGGCCCGCCACCGCGGGCCTTCGCCGAGGTTGAACTGCAGTTCGTCCAGGCGGGCGGCGAGTTCGTCGCTGGCGGAGACCAGGGTCTCCGCGGCAGAGCCGCCGAAGAGGGACACCGCGGCACCCGTTATGGGCAGCTTCTCCAGATATGGAGCACACACGTTCTGGTCACCGGCAACCATATCGGGTGCAATGTCCATGGTGAGCCTCTGATCCCTGAATCATCCCGCAGTGAAAGATCCGGCGGCAGGCTGAACCGGAACGGCGGAGTTGTCACTTCAAGGATACAGATTGCGGCGAACCCGCCCGTCGTCGCCGACCGGGCCTCAGTCCGGCCCTTCCTGTCCGTTGGCATTGGCCATCTCTGAGGTGACCATCAGGTGGTCACGCAACGCCCGTTCCGGTGCGCCCGGGTGGGCGGCCACACACCTGCGAAGGCGCCATTTGACGTCAGCCAGATCCGGTGCCGGGTCCTCCAAGATCGAGTAGATAATTTCGTAGGCCTGCCATCCGATCGGCGTGAATCCGTCAGCTGCGACGTGGTTGGCCATCGCCCCCTCCACCTTAGGGATCGTGGCGCTCACGGGTCTCGCCGAAAAGTACGGCCTCGCTGACCATAACGGTATAGGTGTCGTGTGCGTGGCGGGTTACCAGAATCCCGCACAGGCCAGTGCTGGAGGCAAACTGGCGGGCCATGTCAACGGCCGAATTCAAATAGTCGTCCAGGACGGACGCGTGATTCACTTTGACGAGATAGGACAGCCCGTCATCGATTGTGCGGATCATTGGATTCGCTCCTGACTTGAGCGTGGCCGGTAGGCCACGGGGATAGGGAATACACGCGAGCATCCCGCTTGCCGTGTATGCGGCTGCGCCGGGCAGACAGGAGCCGGGCAACACAAAAGGCCGAGGATAACTGCGGAAGAAGTTTGGGGTGCCCTGCGTGAAATTTGTCCTCCTGGAGTACGCCGACATAAGGCGATGCCAGGGTCTGGGGCAACAAGTTCAGCATAGCCCATGCCGAGACAGACGGACAGGAATCCGAGGCCTTGCGCGCCCCGGAAGCGGACCCTACATGTCAGCTGCTCAGCGGCACGTTGTCGATCAGCCGGACCGGCCCCACCTTGGCGGCGATGAGAGCCAGGCCTTCGCCGCGGAACGGGACTTTCCGGCAGTTCTCGGCCAGCGGCTCAAGGGTGAGCGGATCCACGACGTCGAAGTAGTCCAGTCCCACCAACGACTGCGATTCAACCATGGCCCGGGCCGATTCCAGATCAAGCGGCTGGTGGGCAGTTGCCCGCTCCGCCAGGAGCCGCAGCGCCCGTGACAACACCAGGGCGGCCTCGCGCTCCTCTGCGGAGAGGAACCGGTTGCGGCTGGAAAGGGCCAGCCCGTCCGCGGACCGGACGGTGGGCACGGCAACAATTTCGACGGGGAAATTCAGGTCCGCCACCATACGGCGCACCAGCGCCAGCTGCTGGGCGTCCTTTTGCCCGAAATAGGCCCGATAGGCCGGCAGTCCCCCGCCGCCTGAGGCAAAAGCACCGGCCGGTGGAAGCCCTGCGCCGGGGATGCCGTAGTGCAGCAGCTTGGCAACCACGGTGAGGGCCCCGTCGAAATGGCCCGGCCGTGTGGCGCCTTCCCACTTTTCCCCCAGGGTGCCGGCGGTCACGCGGACCAGCGGCTCGCCGCCGGGATAGACCTCTTCCACCGGAGGCGCAAACACGAGGTCCACGCCCTGTTCCTCAAGCAGGGCAAGATCGGCGTCGAGCGTGCGCGGGTACCGGTCCAGATCCACCGCATCGCCGAACTGGAGCGGGTTCACAAAGATGGACGCCACCACTACGTCGTTCTGTTCGACGGCGGTGCGCGCCAGCCGGGCGTGGCCTTCATGCAGCGCGCCCATGGTGGGCACCAGGCCCTGGGACCTGCCCGCCTTCTGTGCGAGCAGCCGGGCACTCGCCTCCCTGAGCTCTGCGGCCGTTGTCACCAGTTGCGTGGCCATGTCAGTTTCCCTCTTCCAGGGCCGCGCGGAGGGCCCCCACTTGATCCTCTTTGAGCAGCCCCCGGCTGCTGGCCCGCCGTGCCGTGGCACGGGCCATGGCGACGTAAGCCTCCAGCACATCGCCGTGAGCACCGGCGTCGTACTCCCTTAACGCCTCGGCGTGGGCCGCCACTGTCCCCACATCGCCGCGGGCCACCGGCCCGGTCAGCGCCGATTCGCCGGAAGCGAGCGCGTTCTCCAGCGTGGCCCGCAGCAAAGGCCCCAGCATCCGCTCCGGCGCGTCGACGCCAACGTCGCGGAGCAGCTGCGAAGCCTGCGCCACCAGGGTGACCATATGGTTCGAGCCATGGGCGAGGGCCGTGTGATAAAGCGCCCGGTCCCCCTCCGCGATGGCCACGGGTTCGGCACCCATCTCCACCACTAGCGCCTGGGCAATGGGCAGCATCGCGGCATCAGCGGTCACGCCAAAGGTGCAATCCAGCAGTCGTGTCAGGTCCAGGCTCATCCCCGTGAACGTCATGGCGGGGTGCAGTGCAAGGGGGATGGCTCCGGCGGCGCGCACCGGGCGAAGCACCCCCACGCCGAACCTGCCCGAGGTGTGCGCCACAATCTGTCCGGGCTGCCACGCCCCGAGTTTGGCGAGTCCGTCCACCAGTCCGGCCAAGGCGTCGTCGGGCACGGCCAGAAGCACCAGTTCAGACCGTTCCACAATCTCCTGGATCTCCAGGATGGGCACGCCGGGCAGCAGCGTCTCCGCCCGTTCACGGCTGGCCTCGGACACCGCAGAAACCCCGACGACGGCGTGCTCGGCTGAGCGCAACGCCGCACCAAGGACGGCGCCCACTTTCCCGGCACCGATGATTCCGACGCCAAGGCGCCCGGGCTTAGCCACGTTGCGGGCCTTCCTGTGGGGGTCTGGTTTCGGCAGGCCCAACCACCGGACTAGCGGGTTCGACAGGCTCAATCACCGGAGCTGGCTCAGCCACCGGAGCGGGCGCCACCGTTGCCAGCCATTGTTCACTGGTCTGCCGCTTGCGGGCGAGCCGGGCGCGGGCGGACTGGGCATCAAAAAGGCCCCGGGCCTCGTCAAGTCCGGCCTGGGTGAGCCGTGGCGAGACCGGCCCCGCCGTGGTGTGCAGGACAAGGTCCGCCACACGGAACCGCCGGGCGAGCGGACCCTGGTGCAGTGCCATTGACTGGGTGCGCTGGTGCGGGACCACCACCAGTTCCCGCCACCACCGGCCCGAGCGGATCAGCAGGGCGGTGTCAGTGGTGGCGAAGCCATTGCGGCGCCAGCCCAGCGGCGCGAGGAACCTGCCGCGGTGCGGCGTGGTGACAAATCCGCCGTCGGAATCCAGCCCCGTGAGCCCGGCAGCGAAGGTCCGGCCGGGCTCTGGTGTGCCGGGATCCGGCAGCACGAGCGCGAGCATGGACATCACGTCGGGCAGCTTGCCTACGGGCAGCAGTGTGGTCCGGGACGCTGTCTCGCCGTTGCTCCCGACTGCGCCGTACCCGGCCACGTTGACCTGGATCCGGTACCAGCCGAACATCCGCCATAGTGGGGACTGTGCCACTTTCAGCGCCTGGACCCTGCCCGGGGGCAGCGTCTGCGCCTGCGTGTCCAAGAGCCCGTAGCGGAGCCGGATCCCGTCCGGCGAAATGGCGGCGGTGAAGTTGTAGCCCTTGTTAAAGAAGCCCCAGTAGCTGGCTGCGAGGCCCAGCACCGCCGGGATCAGGTAGAAAAAGAAGCTCCGGTTGTCCGTCACGGCGGACAGGATCACGGCGGCGATGCCGCCCACCACCACAAAAAAGCTCTGCTCACTGAGCAGCAGGGAACCGATAAGGCGCGACGGCGGCACGGAGAGCACCGGATATTCGGGCGCCTCGGGCGCGGCCCCCTGCGGCCGGGACGGGTCCGGGACCACGCCTGCGGCCCGTGCCAGGATGGTGGCCCGGAGCTGGCGGGCATCGTCCATCCGCAGGTACGCCAGTTTGACGGCCGATTCACCGGCGTCGGCCACCTCGAACTTGAGTTCGGCGAGGCCGAAGATCCTGGCCAGGAGGGGCTGCACGATGTCGATGGCCTGGACGCGGTCCAGCCGGGCCTGGCGCTGCTGGCGGAAGAGGAAGCCGGAGTTGACCCGGACGTACCCTTCGGCGACCTGGTACTTGGTGAAGTACCAGGTCAAGATGAAGCCCAGCACGGTCACCACAAGGACGATGCCGCCGCCGGCCACCAGCCAGGGTGCCCGGCCGGCGAAGTCCTCCTCGAACAGAGGACGGCCTTGCAGCAACCGTTCGAAAAAGTCCCGCCCGAAGAAGAAACCGATGGCCGCCAGGGCCACCCAGCCGCGCACAAATGGGGACGCCGGGTGCACACGCAGCCACTCGCCGTCGGGCGCCACCGGAACCGCAGTCGGTGCGCCGGCCTCCGGAACGTTTGACGTCACAGCCCTGCCAGCCTCGCTTCACCGCGGGCGGCGAGCTGCTCGCGCAGGCGTGCCCCTTCCGCAGCGGGCAGGCCGGGGATGGTGGCGTTGGTTCCGGGCGAGGCGGTGTGGAGTTTGAGCGTGCAGAGTCCCAGCCCGCGTTCCACCGGGCCTACGCCGATGTCCACGTATTGCATGCGGCCGTAGGGAACCGTCATGGTCCGTTGGAAAAAGATGCCGCCCCGGATCAGCAGGTCATCGTCGCGCTCGGCGTAACCGATGGCGCGCACCTGGCGCGGAATCAGCAGCAGCCGCCAGATGGCCAGAACCAGAGTCACCGCCGGGACGGTGATAGCCAGCCACAGCGGGGGCCAGCGCCACCAGCCGAGCAGGACAAGAACGAGGGGCAGGCTCAGGACGACCACCGTGACCAGATTCCCTATGGCCCACTGCACCAGCCGCACCGTGACGTATTTCGGGGATACCCGCTGCCAGGTAATGCCCGGCGGATCAATCGCCTCTGTACGCATATTCGCCTTCCCCTGCGGCTTCGCCGCGTACCCCGCGGCCGGGTTTCCCCTCACCGGGCGTTGCATCGGTGTCTTCGGGCGGGATCTTGCAGAACCGCTCCACCAGCAGGCCGACGACGATCATCACCAGACCGCCGGCAGCGATCGCGATTGCCACCCAGGTGATGTCCTGGTCGCTGCGCAGGTTCCAGATGCGCAGCTGGTCCAGGAAGATCCCCGCGTGCCAGCCCAACAGGACGGTGCCCGCGTAGGCGCACGCCTGGGCGAGCACCAGGGTCCTGGCGGCAAGGATCGGGTCCAGCGCCTTCTTGCGTTTGGTGCTGTTGCGCCACCGGAGCACGCGGATGCCAAGAACCAGTGTGATGGCAACAATCACGCCCATGGTGGCCAGCGCGGTGGCCGGAAGAACCGGCGTGGCCATGCTGTAGCGCGTGGTCACCACGGTGGCCGACCAGCCGGCCACGGTCAGGACCAGGCCGATCAGCAGCAGGCGGACAGGGTTGATGGGCTTCACTGGTTACTCGACCGCCCCGGCTGTGGGGACGCCGTCGTAATCGCCGAAACCGTCGAACGGGGCGAGGTCGCCAAAATCGGGGGCGCGGGTGGCCAGCTCGCTGATGCGTTCCCCGCCCAGGGTTGCCGCCGGCTCGATGAGGGACCACGGATACAGCACAAAGGCGCGTCCGGCGGCACGCGGGTGCGGCAGGGTCAGCACCGGGTCGTCACTGGTGAGGTCGCCGTAGGTGATGATGTCGACGTCGAGTGTCCGGGGTCCCCAGCGCACTTCACGAACGCGGAGGTGCTTGTTTTCCACCGCCTGGCAGTGCTTCAGCAGCTCCGCCGGGGACAACGTGGTTTCCACGGTGATGATCATGTTCAGGAAGTCTGGCTGGCCGGCCGGGCCGCCAACGGCTTTGGTCTGCACCACCGGGGAAACGGCCTGCAGGCGCACCTCCGGCGGGTCCACCAGGTCAGCAACGGCCTCGGACAGGGTGTCGTTCCGCTCGCCCAGGTTGCTGCCGAGGGCAAGGACGGCTTTGGTGTACCCGGAGCTCATGACCGCTGCCCGTCCTGCCGCGCTTCTTGCCAGGCACTGTGTGTCCTGTTCCGGTGCACGCTGACAGCCACATCGCCGAAGGGCACCTCGATGGGCGCCTTGGGCTTGTGGACGGTGATGTCCACGGCCTGGATGCTGAATTCTGCGAGCAGGCCATCGGCGATCCGGACGGCCAGGGCCTCGATCAGGTTCAGCGGCTCCCCGGTGATCCAGTCCTTGATCCGCTCAGCCACTTCGCCGTAGTGGGCAGTGTCCCGGACGTCGTCGGATACTGCGGCTTTGGCGAAGTCCAGGTGCAGCACGGCGTCCACCACAAACGGCTGGCCCTCGCGGCGCTCGAAATCGAAGACGCCGTGATGGCCGACGGCGGTGACGCCGCTCAGCGTGATCTTGTCCATGGGTGCCCGGCCTAGGTGGTGGTAGGGGCGGCGGCCATCCGCGCGGCCACCTTGACGGCGTCAAGGCTTGGACCGACGTCGTGCACACGGACGGCCCAGGCCCCCCGGAACGCGCTGATCGCGGTGATGGCGGCCGTGGCGGACTCGCGTTCCTCCGGTGCGGCGGACTTGCCGGCGACTGTGAGGAGTGTGCCCAGGAAGCGCTTGCGGGAGGCGGCCACCAGGACCTTGTGCCCCAGGCTGTCCAGCTGGTCCAGGTGCTGCAGGAGCTCCCAGTTCTGGGCGTCGTTCTTGGCGAAGCCCAGGCCCGGGTCAACGATGATCTGCTCTTTGCTCACCCCGGCTGCGTAGAGCTTGTCGCGGACGCCGGCCAGTTCAGCCACCACTTCGCCGGCCACATCCTGGTATTCGGCCAGCGAGTTCATGGTGCGGGCGTCGCCGCGGCGGTGCGTGAGGACATACGGCACTTTGGACGCGGCTACGAGCTCGGCCATCTCCGGCTCGATGGTCAGCCCGGAAACGTCGTTGATGATGGCGGCGCCGGCCTTCAGGGCAGCAGCTGCCGTGGCGGCGTGGGTGGTGTCGATGCTGACCAGGGCGCCCGCTTTGACCAGGGCTTCGATGACGGGGATCACCCGGCGCTGTTCTTCCTCCGGGCTGACGTCCTCCGCGTCGGGGCGCGTCGATTCGCCGCCGACGTCGATGATGTCCGCTCCGGCGTAGAACATCCGCAGGCCCGCCGCGATGGCGGTGTCCGCCGTCGCATGCTTTCCGCCGTCGCTGAAGGAGTCCGGGGTGACGTTCAGGATGCCCATGACCAGGGTGCGGCCGGTGGGCAGGTCCGCGAATTTCGCGGCCGGGCGCGGTTTGCGCAGGATGGGCAGCGGAGATGTTGCGGGCCCGGTTCCCGGGGCTGCAGCGAGTGAGTCCATGGTCTGTTACTTACCTTCCGAGGATGAGGCTCATGGCTTCGGCACGGGTGGCCGGGTCATGAAGCTGCCCGCGGACCGCGCTGGTGACGGTCTTTGCTCCGGGCTTGCGGACACCGCGCATGGACATGCACATGTGTTCGCATTCGACAACGACAATCGCGCCACGCGGCTTGAGGTGGCTGACCATTGCTTCGACGATCTGCGTGGTGAGGCGCTCCTGCACCTGGGGGCGCCGGGCGTAGATATCCACGAGGCGCGCCAGCTTGCTGAGTCCGGTCACTTTGCCCTCGTGGGAGGGAATGTAGCCGACGTGGGCAACCCCGTGGAACGGCACCAGGTGGTGCTCGCACGTTGAGTAGAACGGGATGTCCTTGACCAGGACCAGTTCTTCGTGGTCCAGGTCGAAGGTGGTGGAAAGGACGTCCGCAGGATCAAGGTGCAACCCTGAGAACACCTCAGCGTAGGCCTTGGCCACCCGCCTGGGGGTGTCCACAAGGCCGCCGCGGTCCGGGTCCTCCCCGATGGCCAGGAGGATTTCACGGACGGCCGCCTCAATCCGGGGCCGGTCCACTTTCTCGTGCTTTTTGTGGTGGGATCCGTCCTCCGCCGGGTGTCCGGCGGAGGCGGGAGCGTCGTCGTCGTCGAAGTGAGTCACAGAAGAAAGCTTAGCCGTGCGTGGCGTCAGGCCCCGAGTCGGGGATGCCGCCCTGGAACGAGGCGTCATCCGGGACACCCTGCGGGTGCAGCGGCAGCGCGTCCAGCGGTTCCTCGAGACGGGCCTGCTTGGCTTCCTCCTGGGCTTCGCGCTCAGATTTCTCCAGGCGGGATTCCACGGGGCCGGCCTGCTGGACCGGACGGGTCTCCTTGGACAGCCACACCTCGCGGAAGTCACGCTTGCGGATGTCCGTGAAGATGTGCGCGATCTCAGCCTGGTTGAGGGTCTCCCGTTCCAGGAGTTCCAGGGCCAGCTGGTCCAGGACGTCCCGGTTTTCGGTGAGGATGGCGTAGGCCTCGTCATGCGCCTGGTCGATCAGGCGGCGCACTTCCTCATCCACCACGTAGGCGATCTGGTCCGAGTAGTTGCGCTCGTGCCCTGCGTCGCGGCCCAGGAAGGGTTCGCCGCCGCCCTGGCCCAGGCGTACCGCGCCGACTCGTTCGCTCATGCCGTACTCGGTGACCATCTTGCGGGCCGTGGAGGTGGCCTTTTCGATGTCGTTGGAGGCTCCCGTGGAGGGATCGTGGAAGACGATCTCTTCCGCCACGCGGCCGCCCATCGCGTAGGCCATCTGGTCCAGCAGTTCGTTGCGGGTGATGGAGTACTTGTCGTTCTCCGGGACCACCATGGTGTAGCCCAGGGCGCGGCCGCGGGGCAGGATGGTGATCTTGGTGACCGGCGCCGAGTTCCGCAGGGCTGCCGCCACCAGGGCGTGTCCGCCTTCGTGGTACGCGGTGATCTTGCGTTCGTGTTCCTTCATCACGCGGCTGCGCTTCTGCGGGCCTGCCATGACGCGGTCGATGGCCTCGTCCAGGGCGCGGTCATCGATGAGGTTGGCGTTGGAGCGTGCGGTCAGCAGGGCGGCCTCGTTCAGGACATTCGCGAGATCCGCGCCGGTGTAGCCGGGGGTTTTCTTCGCGACCGCCTTGAGGTCAACGCCCGGGGCCATCGGCTTGCCCTTGGCGTGCACCTGTAGGATCTGGTCGCGGCCGATCAGGTCCGGGGCGTCCACCGAGATCTGGCGGTCAAAACGGCCCGGACGCAGCAGGGCCGGGTCCAGGACGTCGGGGCGGTTGGTGGCCGCAATCAGGATGACGTTGGTTTTAACGTCGAAGCCGTCCATTTCAACCAGCAACTGGTTGAGGGTCTGCTCACGTTCGTCATTGCCGCCGCCGATGCCGGCACCGCGGTGACGGCCGACGGCGTCGATCTCGTCGACAAAGATAATGGCCGGAGAGTTGGCTTTGGCCTGTTCAAAGAGGTCGCGGACACGGGACGCGCCCACGCCGACAAACATTTCCACGAAGTCCGAGCCGGAGATGGAGAAGAACGGCACGCCGGCCTCACCGGCGACGGCACGGGCCAGGAGGGTCTTGCCGGTTCCCGGAGCGCCGTAGAGCAGCACGCCCTTGGGGATCTTGGCGCCCACGGCCTGGAACTTGGCCGGTTCCTGCAGGAACTCCTTGATTTCCTGGAGCTCCTCCACAGCCTCGTCCGCGCCGGCAACGTCAACGAAGGTCACCTGCGGCATGTCCTTGTTGACCATCTTGGCCTTGGACTTGCCGAACTGCATGATCTTCGAGCCGCCGCCCTGCATCCGGGTCATCAGGAACCAGAACAGTGCACCAAGCAGGATGACGGGGATCAGCAGCGAGAGCAGGCCGGAGAACCAGTTGCTTTCAATCGGCTGGTCCGTGTAGCCATTGGCGGGCTTGGCGGCTGTGACGGCCTTGACGACGTCGATGGCGCGGGCGTCGACGAAGTAGAACTGGACGCTCTTGCCCTTGTCCTGACCGTCGACCTGCAGGGTGTCTTTCAGGACCAGGTCAACGCGGTTTTCGCCGTCGAAGATCTTTGCCTGCTCCACCTTGCCGCTGTCGGCGAGGAGCTCGAGGCCCTTGTCCGTGTCGATCCGTGCCGCACCACCGGGAGCCAGTGTTGCAAAGGCCACGAGAAGCATGGCGATCACAACAACGATCCAGATGCCCGGGCCCTTGAAGAAACTCTTAGCTTTCATCTGTTCGGGGGCTGGCCCCGTCCCTCCTGGTAGTGCTGCACGGCGAATGGTCTGCGCGCGTGTGATGCTGCATCAGCTACTAGCTATACACCGTTCGGAGTAATTCACGCACGGTGCTGCGCAAAAGTTCCCTCTGGGCGTAGCGGGATGTGGGAGGCAAACGGGACTCCCCAGATCAGCCAACGGATCAGCGCGCGGGCGCCGCCACCGAATCGCGCAGTACCGGCGGGCAGTCCAGGATGGTCGGGTGGAGCGCCATGAGGGCCAGGTCCGTCTTGCCCTCGATGGCGTCGATCAGGTTCTCGGCCGCCCAGGCACCCATTTCGTAGTGCGGCAGGGCCACCGTAGTCAGGCCCGGGTACAGGTTTGCCGCGATGAGTTCCTGGTCATCGAAGCCCACCACAGACAAGTCCCCGGGGATGGACAGCTCCAGCTCCGCAGCGGCCCGGTAGGCGCCCATGGCCATCCGGTCGTTGTAGCAGAACAGCCCGGTGGGCCTGTCTTCACGCCCCAACATCCGGCGGACCGCCGCATAGCCTCCCTGCACTTCGGAGAGCTCCGACTCGACAGGTGCCGCGTCGCCGTCGAGGCCAGGAGGATTCCGACGGCGGTGCGGGCACCGCCCTCCTCGTCGGGCACCACGGCCGTGATGCCGCCGCCGGTGCTGACGGAGTCCACCAGCACCGCCGGTACGCTGCCAAGGTTGACGGGCAGCTGCACGTGGCGGTGGTACATGGTGGCGTAAAGGATGCCATCAACCCGGCGCTCCAGGAAGGCCTCGACGTCGGCATCCCTGGATTCGGGGCTCGCGGATCCGGACGTATTGATGATCATCAGGTTGTAGCCGCGGGCACGGGCGGCCTCGTCCGCGCCCAGGATGATGCGACCTGCATGGAGTGTGGTGGCGATATCCTCGCTGACCAGGCCCAGCATTCCGGTCCGCCGGGTGCGGAGCGCCTGGGCCAGGCGGTTAGGGCCGTAGCCGAGCTGCTCAGCGGCGGACTTCACCTTGTCCCTGGTTTCCGGGCTGATCCGTGCGTACGACACGTCATTCAGGACATGGGAGACCGTGGTAACAGACACCCCGGCGGCGACTGCTACGTCCTTGATCCCAATGTTCTTGTTGCTCAACGGTCTCCCACGTCCTCTGCAATGCAGCGAGATGGCATTTCACGGCAGCGTCCGTTGGTGCGACTGCCGTGAAATGCCATCTCGGCGAGAGTGGCTACTCGTAAACGTGCGGGGCGAGAGTGGCTACTCGTAAACGTGCGGGGCGAGCGTGCCCACGAAGTCCAGGTTGCGGTACTTCTCGGCGTAGTCCAGGCCGTAGCCCACCACGAACTCGTTGGGGATGTCGTAGCCGACGTACTTGACGTCGATCTCCACCTTGGCGGCCGTGGGCTTGCGGAAGGCGGTGCAGATCTCCACGGAAGCGGTGCCGCGGGATTCCAGGTTGGTCTTGAGCCAGGACAGGGTCAGGCCGGAGTCAATGATGTCCTCGACGATCAGGACGTCCTTGCCCATCAGGTCCGTGTCCAGGTCCTTGAGGATCCGGACAACACCCGAGGACTGGGTGCCGGAGCCGTAGGAGGACACTGCCATCCAGTCCATCGAAACGTGGCTGTGGAGCGCGCGGGCGAGGTCGGCCATAACCATCACAGCGCCCTTGAGTACACCGACCAGAAGGATTTCGCGGCCTTCGTAGTCCTTGTCGATCTGCGCAGCGAGCTCAGCGATCCGCTGTTGGATCTGTTCCTTGGTGTAGAGAACGTGCTTGAGGTCTGCCTGGACGTCGTTTGAATCCACCAATGGCTCCTGTGTAGATGCGGGGTGCGACTATTCTTGGGGCGGTTTTTGAGGCCGGAATACTAGCTTCCCACAGCGGGCCGCTTCACGGGGAACGGGGGCGCCGCCGTCGGGACCGTCGGGCCGCGTTTCCGCAGCGTCCCGCTGGGCCAGCTCGGCGAGGGACAGCCGGTACACGCTCACACCGCCAGGCAGCTCCACGGGACCGGCGGAACCCTGCCGGCGCAGCAGCGCTTCCGCTGCCAGAAGGCGCTGGTAGCTGGGCTGTTGGCCCCCGACGTCGGCCGCTGCCTTGGCGATGACCCGGAACCTGATGGCCGGGGAAAGTTCCCCCAGAGCCTCCTCCGGGAGGCTGACCTCCGGTCCGGACCGCTCGGCCAAGGCTGCAAATGTGCGATCTGCCACGTCCTCCAGATAGTCGGCGTCCAACTGCAGGATGGACGCGGTCCGGGCCAGGGATTCAGCCACGCCGGGCCCGAGTTTTTCCTCGAGCATCGGCAGCACTTCCACCCGGGTCCGGGAGCGGGCAAACGACGGGTCTGCATTGCTGGGATCGTGCCAGGGCTCGAGGTCTTCGACATCGCAGATCTCCAGGGTCTCTGCGCGGCGCAGGCCGAGGAAGGGCCTGAGCAACAGGCCGCGGGCTGGCCGCATTCCAGCCAGCGAGCGCGTGCCGGAGCCGCGGGCAAGACCCAGCAGGACCTGTTCGGCCTGGTCGTCCAGCGTGTGGCCGAGCAGGATGGCCGCGGCTCGGTGCTCGTGGGCCGCAGCCTCCAACGCTGCATGGCGGGCATCCCGGGCGGCGGCCTCCGGGCCCATCCCGGTGCTGGCGACGGTGACGGTCCGGAGGTCCACCGGGGAAAGACCCAGTTCCTTCAGTGTCTGGACTGTGGCCGCAGCCACCTGGGCCGAGCCCTCCTGCAGCTGGTGGTCAACCACGACGGCGCCGACCGTCAGTGGGTACCCGTCAACGTGGCCGCGGCGGGCAAAATAGGCTGCCACCGCCGCGAGGGCCAGCGAATCCGGTCCACCACTGCAGGCCACCAGCACGTGGGCCGGATAGCCGGCGTCCGCCAGGGCGTTCTGGACCATTTTGCGCGCCTTGCCGACGACGGGCGCAAGCCGGCCGGGCCGTCGTCGTCCGCTTGAAGCCGTGCGGGCGTCCGGCACCTTTGGGGCGTGCGGCACCTATAGGCCCATCCGGTCAACCCACAGCTTGGGATCGTGGATTTCAGGCTCGGTGGGAAGGTTATCCGCGGATTCCCACACCCTGTTGAAGCCCTCCATGCCAACCAGCTCCACTACGGCGCGGACAAACTTGGCGCCGTCGGAATACTGGCGCATCTTGGCGTCCAGGCCAAGGAGGCTGCGGATGAATTTCTCCATCACGCCGCGGTCTTTGCCACGGTCGGTGAAGCGCTGCCGGATGGTCCTGACCGAGGGGACGATGCTGGCGTCGACGGCGTCCATCACCACGTTGGCGTGGCCCTCCAGCAGGCTCATCACTGCCGTCAGGTGCGACAGGGACGCCTTCTCCTCGGGGTTCTGCAGCAGGTCCAGGATGGCGCCGCGGCCGGGCGTATTGCCGGTGGCGGTCCGGTCCTTGAGGGAACGCGCGGCGGCGGAGGCACGCTCCATCAGCGAATCAACGTTGCCCAGCAGGTGCCCGCTGAGGTTGTCGATCTCGGAAAGCATGTGGTGGCGGAGCCAGGGCGCAGCCGCGAACTGCACCCGGTGCGTCTGCTCGTGCAAGCAGACCCAGAGCCTGAAATCCTCCGGCGTGACGTTGAGCTCGCGCTCCACAGCCACGATGTTTGGCGCCACAAGCAGCAGCCGGCCAGCCGCGGGCGCGTTGGAACCTTCGGCGAGCGCGGCGAACGGATCGTACTGGCCCAGGACTTTGCTGGACAGGAACGCCAGGACAGCGCCGAGCTGGCTGCCCGTGATGGCGCCGCTGACGCTGGCCGCCGCCGGGCTGACGTTGCCGCGGCGGCTTTCGAGCATTTTATCCATGGCGGGTTTGAGCATCACGGCGAAGCTCTGTGTGTTTGCCTTGGCCCAATTGGCCCGGTCCACCACCAGGACAGAGGAGTCGCGCAGGTCCCGCGCGGCTTCGAGGCCCGTGATTTCGTGGACGTGCGGGACGGAGGCGTCGGCGAGGCGGCGCAGGCTGTCCACGGCTTCGCCGATTTCCGCCGAGTTGAGGGTTGGCCCCGCGGAGGCCAGCCGGGCCGCCGTGGACGCGGCCAGGTCCCAGTTGATCAGGGCCGGGGCCGGGCTGGATGATGCCGGGGCTGACGAATCACGCACAGTGGACTCCATAGCCCCATCACATCACAGCGGACGGCGGATGGTCCTTAAGTTCGCTGACCGGCGAACGGCTCGGGGCATCCGGTGACCTGCGCCTGTGTGTGGTTCGTTTCAGAAATCGGCCGGTTGCGCTGTCCTTCACCCACGTCACGGAGTCTTGGTGGCAACTTCGGCAGGAGCCGTCTTGGCGTAGACGTCCTTACTGACCTCATATCCGTGCTGGTCGAGCTCAAGTGCTTGTTCATTGACGTCGGCCAGTTGGGCGTCGGAGAGCTGTTCGATTTTTTCGAGGTCCAGGGTTTCCTGTTTCACGCCACCCTCGGCTGTCACCCTTACCAGCCCAGTGCCGGCTGAATAGAACTTACGCTGGTGGCCTACATCCGGTTCCAGCGGATTGTGCTCATCAATCACCAGCACACCTTCGTAGCAGTCGGTGGGGACGCATAGCGCTACGTTGTCCTCGTAGGCACGCGCGCAATCGAGGAAACCCACTGAAGCCGCGTGAGCCTGAACATATTCCGGCGTGCCGGTCCGTGGCTGCGCTTGCATTGCAATGCCGGCTTGGCTCCCCGAAATCCCGTGGATGAAAGTATTGGGCGCCCCAATAAATTTGTCGTTTTCGAACTCCTCGGGATACTCACCGAAGAGCCAAACCGCTCCAGCGTTATCCTGGGCAAAAAAGGCCAGCTCCGATTCAACCAGCGCCCCGTCCTGGTAATCGCGGTCCCACATCACCAGGGTTTTCACACCGTCAATGACCTTGGTCAGGCCGGTTACGGTGTGTGTGACCCTGCGTTCGGTGGTGTCATCTTCAGCGGCGACCGTGCCGGTGGTGGAATACACGGTGCCTGGCTTTAGCGGAAACCACTTGTTGTCGATCGTCGGAGAGCTTTGGAAGGTGGTCTTGTCGAAGTTGACCGCAGACCCTGGCCCGCACAGCTCTGGCGCCTGCGACGTCGCTGTCGGCGACCCTGACGGCGATGCCGGCTCCGAAGTGCCGGTGGAGGTGGGCTGCGCTTGCCCGGCATCCGGCGCCGCGCACGACGCCACCGTCGACATTGCCAGAAGCAGCGTGAAAGCGGAACTAAGGGCTGATAGTCGTTTATTTGGCTGGAACATCATTGTGGCCTTCACTCTCGGAATTTATTGCTTTCAGCAACTGTCACGGGCGCCCCGTTTAGGAGCTCACCGAGGGGCAGCGCTGTCGAAACCGCGCCGGGTCTGGGACCGATCCGAAGACCTCTGTACGGGAGCGCGGAGAGCCGCCGAACACGCGGCCTCGAGCACAAGGTCAGGCCGTGCCGCGCCTTGGCGGGAGCGGGTCGGGACGCCATCACGGAATTTGATCGGAAATGGACACCAGCCTCACCCCTAATGACGGTTTCGACGTCGGAGGTTCCGTGCGTAGCCAAACACGGAGCCCGCGTGTGGTTGAGCCTAGGGCTGGCCTCCGTCAAGTGTCACGAGTAGCCGGTACTTGTTTTTCCGCCCGCCGCGCCGCAAGTACTTGCTCCCAAAAGAGCAGGCCCGCATAACAGCGGTCCGGACCCGCACGAACGGTGTTGCCCGGCACCGCTATTGCGGCGCAGGGCAGCGGTTACGGTAGGAACCCGGTTGCGGTAGGAGCAGGTCAGCGGCAGCCGCAGGCGGCGAGCGCCGTGGCGGCTCGGTCCAGGGCTTCCCGGTTCCCGGCGGCGCCAGGCTTCAGGTCGTTGCCGATGAAGGAGAAGACCAGGAGCCGGCCGTCGGCGTCCACCACGTAGCCGCTGAGGGCGATGACCGAATTCAGGGTCCCGGTCTTGGCCCGCACCAGGCCGGCACCGCGGGCCGTGGAGCCATCGACGTAGCGGGTGTCCAGTGTTCCGGTCAGCCCCGCGACCGGAAATCCATCCAGCGCGGCCCGCAAACGGGTGTCGGTCCCGCTGGTGATGGCACGCACCACTTCCGCGAACTGGCGGGCAGAGACCTGGTTGCCCAGCGCCAGCCCGGACACGTCCGCGAGCCGCATGGTGTCCGTAGGGATGCCCAAATCCGCGAGCTGTGCGCGGACTGCTCCAGTGGCGCCGTCGTTGCTGGCGGGCTCCCCCGCAGCCGCCGAGGCCATTCGGCCCAGGACCTCCGCCAGGTAGTTGTCCGAGGTCTGCAGCATGAGGTCCACCTGCTGGCCAACCGTGGCGGACTGGACCTCGGCAAGCACCGCCGGCTCTTCTGCCGGGGGCGCATCGCCCGAGGGTGCGGTGTAACGTTCGACGCCGGCCGCTACCGTGAGTCCCGCAGCGGCACCCGCCGTCTTGAGCTGCGCCGCAAACGCCTCGGCGGCGGTGATTGCAGAGTCCTGCGGGCGGGGTCCGGTGGTCACGGCCGGGTCAAAGCGCGCCGAGTTCAGCGCAAGCGGGTACAGCGGGGCAACCTCGCCCGCCGCAACGTCCCCGTCCGCCCAGGCGGGGTTCAGCGTTGGGCCGGTGAACAG
This sequence comes from Pseudarthrobacter raffinosi, assembly GCF_023913735.1. Classification (GTDB taxonomy): domain Bacteria; phylum Actinomycetota; class Actinomycetes; order Actinomycetales; family Micrococcaceae; genus Arthrobacter; species Arthrobacter raffinosi. Next base: position 53,517 of record NZ_JAMXBH010000017.1, on the reverse strand, counting down.
GGAGTCGTCCACCAGGACCGTCAGCTCGCCGGTTGTTCCGGCGGCTTGGAGCGCGTTCACGGTGGCGGTGGCGAGGGTGGCGAGTCCGGCGCGGCCCATCACCTGGTTGGGCGCAGATTCCCCGGCACCCAGGAGGACGTCGCCACCGCCGGTGAGCACCACCTGATTGGCAGCGGGCCCGGCCAGGACCTTGGTGCTGAAACGGTGGTCCGGCCCGATTGCGCGCAGGGCGGCCACGGCAGTGAGCAGCTTCATATTGGAGGCGGGGATCCGGCTCTCCGAACCTCCGCGGTCAAACAGGACCTGGCCAGTGAGCGCATCCTGGACCAGCCCCGTGAAGCTGCCGTCGCCGTCGGGCTTTAACAATCCGCCCAACTGAGCGGCGACCGCGGAGGGCAGCGGGATGGGCGCCGACTCCGTGAGCGGAGAAAGGCCCATTCTGGCGGAAAGCGCGGTGGGGGCCTGCTGCCAGGCGGGCACTTCGGGTGTCGCCGCAGGACGCGGGCTGACGAAAGCAGGGACAACCAGCCACGCGGCGGGAAGGGCCAGCATAACGATCACGGCCAGGAGCAGCGCGTTGGGCCAGGCACGCAGTCTGCGCTGGACCGTGCGCCTGAACGCCGCCCTTATCCCTGCGGGACGCGATGTTTCCTTCATGCTGGTGCTGGTCCTCAAGTCCTGAAATTTCCCCGCAAGTTCCTGAAACCTGGGCCTCTCGCTATATCCTCAATAGTAGTCGGCGGCACCGACACTCCTTTTTGTTGTTCGTCTCCTGTGCCGCGAACCCCCTGCAATTGCCGAGGAGCATTCCATGAAGCATGACGTGACCATCGAGATCCCCAAGGGATCTCGCGTCAAGTACGAAGTTGACCACGAGACCGGCCGCGTCCGCCTGGACCGCGTCCTCTTCACCTCCATGCAGTACCCCACGCACTACGGTTTCTTCGAGAACACCCTGGGCGAAGACGGCGACCCGCTGGACGCACTGGTGCTCCTGCAGGACTTCGACCTGCACCCCGGCGTCATCGTTGAGTCCCGCCCCATCGGCGTTTTCAACATGACCGACGACGGCGGCGGCGACGCCAAGGTCCTGTGCGTCCCGGTTGACGCCCGTTTTGACCACATCCAGGAAATCAGCGATGTCAGCGAATTCCTGATCAAGGAAATCGAGCACTTCTTCACCCGTTACAAGGACCTGGAGCCGGGCAAGTGGGTCAAGGCCGAGGGCTGGGGCGACCGCGCCGCCGCCGAGGCCGAGCTGGAAGCCTCCATCAAGCGTTACGTGCCGGCAGCGCACTAGTCCGCACGGTCTCAGCAACGCGGGGTCACTTCCCGCCCATTCCACCTCCGGAATTGGGCAGGAAGTGACCCCGCATTGTGGTTTAAGGTGGAGGGTGAGTTCCGAGCCTTCGAATCCCCCGTATTTTGAGCCGCCGTATTTTGAACCGCCGTGCGGGCCCATCACAGGGTGGCGGGACGGTGAGGTGGTTCGCGCAACCGGTATCCCCTACGCCACCGCGGGTCGCTTTCAGCCTCCGGTGACAGCGCCCGACTGGACTGCCGGTTTTGCTGCCACCACCCTCTCGCCCGCCTGCCCGCAGGGCCCCGTTCCGTTCCTGGACGACGTCCTGGGTACCCGGTACGGCGAGCTCCCCGGAAGTGAGGACTGCCAGCGCCTGTCGATCACGGCTCCGGCCGGGCTTGCCGACGGCGAACAGGTCCCCGTCATGGTGTGGCTGCACGGCGGCTCCTACACGTCCGGCTCCGGCGACCTGGCGATCTTTGATGCCCAGTCCCTGGTATCGGAGAACCGGGTCATCGTGGTCTCCGTGACCTACCGCCTGGGCCTGTTCGGATATTTGGCCACCGGCACCGGCCGGCCCGCGAACCTCGGCCTGCTGGACCAGTTGGAAGCGTTCCGGTGGGTGCAGCGCAACATTTCGGCCTTCGGTGGGGATCCGGGGCGGGTCACCGCGTTCGGGCAGTCCGCAGGCGGCGACTCCGTAGCCCACCTCATGGCGACGCCCGAGGCACCGTCCCTGTTCCAGCGGGCCATCATCCAGAGTGCACCGCTGGGGATCACCCGCGGCCGGCACAAGATGAGCCGTGCCATGGGCATCGCCGCCGAAGCCGTCACGGAGGACACCCCGATGCTGGACATTGTGGCCATCGAAGACCACGTGTCACAGGTGGCCCGGAAGTACGGCCTGATGGCGGCCATGCCGTTCGGCACGCAGTACAGCCACGCCCCGCTGCCGCCGGAATCACGCGTCGAGGCCGCCTGGAACGCCACGGCCCCGGGCATCGAAGTGCTGATCGGGCACACGTCCGACGAGGCCCGGCTGTTCCTGCCCCGCAGTCCCGTGGTCAGCCTGCTGGGCAAAGTCCCGGTGCTGGGTGCGGCCGCCGTGAAAGCCATCAACTGGGCGGTGACGGAGGCGGTCTACGGCCGGGCAGCCCGGAAGTTTGCCCGCCGTCACGCCCGCGCGGGAGGCAAGGCCTACAGCTACCTGCTGTCCTGGGGCGCACCGGGAAACTTCTACCGCGCCGCACACACCGTTGACCTGCCGCTGCTCTTCGGAAACCAGCAGACCTGGGCCGCCGCCGGGCTCCTCAAGGGCGCAACCTGGGCTGAGATCGACGCCGTGGGCCGCGAGATGCGCCGGCTGTGGGCTGACTTTGCCCGCGGCGACGGCCTTGAGCAGGCGGGCAGGATTCCCGGCGCGCTGCAGTACCGTGCAGCGCGATGAGGACACTGGGCGTCGATCTAGCAGCGGCGACCAAAAAGACGGCCGTCGCCGTCTTGGAATGGGATGCTGGCACTGCGCGCCTGGAGCACCTCGCCCTCGACGTGCATGACAGGGAAATTGTGGAACTGTTCGGCGCCAGTTCGATGACCGCGATCGACTGCCCAGTTGGCTGGCCGGACGCCTTCTTGCCGTTCCTGACAGGCCACCTGAATTTTGACGCGCATCCAGTCCTGGACCACGACGGCATCGAGGGACGCCGACTGCTGGCCTACCGGGAAACTGACCGCTTCGTCACGGGGCACACCGGGCTGATTCCGCTAAGCGTCTCCGCCGACCGGCTCGCCCACCCGGCCATGCGGTGTGCTGTGATTCAGGCCAAGATCGCCGCTGAGTACGGGCCGCAGGCCAGGGACGGGTCCGGCCGCTTAGCAGAGGTCTACCCTGCAGCGTCCCTCAAAGTCTGGGGTCTCCAGGCCCGTGGCTACAAAGGCCGGGGCACTCCTGAGTCCAAGCGTCTTGGTGTGATTCTGGAGCAGCTGGTCGCGGCGGCGCCATGGCTGGACCTTGCCGGCAACGAGGACCGGCTGACTGCCTCCGACGACCTTTTTGACGCGGTGATCGCCTCTTTGACCGCCCGCGCCGTGGCGGCGACCCAGACTCTCCGTCCACCGGACCTTTATGCTGCCGCAGCTCTAACCGAAGGCTGGATCCACGTTCCGTCCGGCCAGCTGGCCGATCTCTTGGCCTAGCTGCTTTCCTTTTGGGCCATCAGCGTCCAGTTCCGGATCTCCTCCGGGTCCTCGCCGTGCGTGCGGGTGTGTTCGCGGGCCTGGATCCGCCGGTCCTGAAGGTCCTGCCGCAGCAGCGAGTGCTTTTCGGCCAGGCCGGGTACGCGGTCAATGGCGTCGATGGCCAGCTGGAAGCGGTCGATCCCGTTGAGCATGGCCATGTCGAACGGCGTGGTGGTGGTCCCTTCCTCCTTGTAGCCGCGCACGTGCAGGCCGTCCTGGTTGGTGCGGCGGTAGGCCAGCCGGTGGATCAGCGAGGGATAGCCGTGGTAGGCGAAGATGATCGGTTTGTCCGGGGTAAAGATGCCGTCAAAGTCCGACGCCGGAAGGCCGTGCGGGTGCTCACTCACGTCCTGGAGCCGCATCAGGTCAACCACGTTGACCACGCGGACCTTCAGCCCCGGGACGCCCCGCTTCAGCAGTTCGGCCGCGGCCACTGTTTCCACCGTAGGCACATCCCCGGCACAGGCCAGAACAACGTCCGGGTCCTCCCCTGGCACCTCCGAACCCGCGAATTCCCAGATGCCCAGGCCGCGGCGGCAGTGGTTCGCTGCGTCGCCCGGGCCCAGCCAGGTGGGCGACGGCTGCTTGCCGCTGACCACAATGTTCACGTAATCGGTGGATGCCAGGCAGTGCTCCATGACCGAGAGCAGCGTGTTCACGTCCGGCGGCAGGTACACCCGGATGACCTCGGCTTTCTTGTTCACCGCGTGATCGATGAATCCGGGATCCTGATGCGAAAAACCGTTGTGGTCCTGCTGCCACACATGGGACGAGAGCAGGTAGTTCAGCGACGCCACGGGCTGGCGCCACGGGAGCTTGAGGTGGACCTTGAGCCACTTGGCGTGCTGGTTGAACATGGAATCTACAATGTGGATGAAGGCCTCGTAACAGCTGAACACCCCGTGCCGGCCGGACAGGAGGTACCCTTCCAGCCAGCCCTGGCACAGGTGCTCGCTGAGCACCTCCAGAACCCGGCCCGAACGCGCAAGGTGCTCGTCGACGTCGTCAATCCGGTACTGCCAGACCTTGTCCGTCACTTCGTAGACGGCCTGAAGCCGGTTGGATGCCGTCTCATCCGGCCCGAAGAGGCGGAAGTTCTCCATGTTCAGCGAGATAACGTCCCGCATCCACGAGCCCAGGGTGATCATGGGGCTGATCCGTTCGGTTCCCGGCGCCGCGACGTCGACGGCGTGGGCTGCGTAGGCGGGCAGCTTCAGCGGTGTGCGAAGGAGTCCGCCGTTGGCGTGCGGGGTGGCGCTCATCCGGAGGTTTCCGGTGGGCGCATTCGTGGCTACGTCGGGCCTGAGCCTGCCCTCGGCGTCGAACAGCTCCTCCGGACGGTAGGAGTTCAGCCACTCCTCCAGCTGTTTCAGGTGTGCGCCGTTGGTGCGGACTTCCGCCAGCGGGACCTGGTGGCTCCGCCAGGTGCCCTCCACCTGGAGTCCGTCCACTATCCGCGGTCCCGTCCAGCCCTTGGGCGAGCGCAGCACAATCATGGGCCAGTGCGGCGCAGCGGCGCTTCCTGCGGCACCGGCCGCAGTGCCGCCGTCGTCCGCTGTCCCGCCCGCCCCGTCCGCCCCGCCCCGGCGGGAGTCCTGGATGGCGCGGATCCCGGTCAGGCAGGTGTCGACGGCGGCCGCGAAGTCCCGGTGCGCCTGCTCCGTGTCGTTCGGGTCCTCGACGGTCACGAAATACGGTTCGTGGCCGTAACCGCGCAGCAGCTGCTCCAGCTGTTCCTGCGGCATGCGCGCCAGGATAGTGGGGTTGGCGATCTTGTAGCCGTTCAGGTGCAGGATGGGCAGGACGGCACCATCCGCGGCCGGATCCAGGAAGTTGTGCGAGTGCCAGCTCGCCGCGAGCGGCCCCGTTTCGGCCTCACCGTCGCCGATCACGACGGCGGTGATCAGCTGGGGATTGTCGAACACGGACCCGTAGGCGTGGGCCAGCGCGTACCCGAGTTCACCGCCTTCGCTGATGGAACCCGGGGTTTCCGGCGCCGCGTGGCTGGGAATGCCGCCGGGGTAGGAAAACTGGCGGAAGAGTTCGGCCATTCCTGCCTCGTCGGGGCCCACCTGGCCGTAGATTTCCGAGTACGTGCCCTCAAGCCAGGCGTTCGCCACAACAGCAGGACCGCCATGGCCCGGGCCGGCAACGAAGAGCATCTCCTGTTGGTCCCGGCGGATCACACGGTTGAGGTGTGCGTACACAAAGTTCAGCCCGGGAGTGGTGCCCCAGTGGCCCAGGAGCCTGGATTTGGTGTGGTCCGCAGCAAGGGGTTCCCGCAGCAGCGGATTTGAGCGCAGGTAGATCTGCCCCACGGAAAGGTAGTTCGCGGCCCGCCACCAACGGTCCACGAGGTCCAGTGTTTCCTCCCCCAAGTTGTCCTGCCCCATGCTGCCGGCCATGACCATCCTCACGTAGCTGCGCGCCGCCGTCGGCAGCCGAGCCTCCATCGCAACACCTATCGGTACGCGGCACAACCCTGGCCCTAAGGGACTCCTTGCCGACTTGCCCTGGGCCAACTACTAACCGGTAGTCTGTGTTTCACATGTTCACGTTGACCATCAACCAGACCGACAGCCGGCGCGACGGCGACCGCGTCCCTCAGCTGCTGAAGGACCTGCGGCACATACCCGCGCGCCTGGATTTCGACCGGTCTGTGGAGGATGAAGTCCAGGGCATCGTGGACTGCCCGCATCAGGCCGTGGAGGCTGCCCTGATCGCCCTGCGCTGCGGCTCCTGGTACGTGGGGCTCGGCGTCGGGCCGGTCAACGAGCCGCTTCCCAACCAAATCAAGGATGCCTCCGGCCACGGCCTGATCTATGCCCGGCGCGCGGTGGACAGGCTCCGGAACAGCAAGGAACGCATCCCGGTCGCAGTGGAAGGACCGTTGGCAGACGTCGCCCACGAGGCCGAGGCCGTGCTGCGGCTTTTGGGCCATATAGTGCGGGACAGATCCGGGGCTGAATGGCGCGTGCTGGACCTCATGACTCCCGGCGTCCGCGGACAGCAGAAAGCGGTGGCCCAGGAACTCAGCATCACCACCCAGGCCGTCAGCAAAGCAGTGGCCCGGTCCCAATGGAACGAGGAACACGCTGCCCGCCCCGCTGCTGCACGGTTGCTTGCACTCATCCTTGAGGTGCGCTGAACGCAGCTGACTCACGCCGCCGCTACTGCATGGCGCCGATGATCGCCCCCATCGCCGTGAACGTCACGATGTTGTAGCTGGCATTGATGGCGAACAGCATGAGGCTGCGGCGTTCAAAGAGGTAGTTGACGCCCAGGGCAGCCGCAACCCAGGCCGCGCCCGCAGCCAGCCCGGCCAGGGCACCGAATCCGGCACCGCCGTCGCCGATAAACGCCGCGAGCACCACGGCCATCACCGCTGCGAGCAGGAACGATCCCACAAAAACCCGCACGGTCCCGCTCTTCAGCTGCTCAGCCGTGACACCGGCCTCGCGCTGCCATACCTTAGCGAAGAGCACCGAGTACCAGAGCCCTCCCACGATGAAGCTCGCTAGGGCGGAACGAGGGCGTCCACGAGGCCCTCAACGAGCCGTCCCACATCGGGGAGATCTACCCTGACGGCATCCACGGTGCCATCGCGGCCGGGCTGCGCTCCTACTACCCAGACGCCGAGATCACGACGGCGGTCCTGGCCACCGACGATGAGCACGGCCTCGACGAGGACATCCTCGCCGACACCGACGTCCTGCTGTGGTGGGGCCACATGGCCCACGCCGAGGTGAGCGAGGCCGTCGTCGAACGCGTCCACCGCCACGTCCTGGGCGGGATGGGGCTCATCGTGCTCCACTCGGGGCACTTCGCCAAGGTATTCACCCGCCTGCTGGGCACCAGCTGCTCCCTGGCGTGGCGGAACGACGGCGAACGCGAGCTGGTGTGGACCGTCAAGCCGTCGCATCCCATCGCCGAGGGTGTAGACAGTCCCATCGTCATCCCCGAGCAGGAGATGTACGGCGAGCTGTTCGACATCCCGGACCCCGACCACCTGATCTTCATCAGCTCCTTCGCCGGCGGCGAGGTATTCCGGTCCGGTGTCACGTTCACCCGCGGCAAGGGCCGAATCTTCTACTTCAGCCCCGGCGACCAGGAATACCCGGTTTACCATCACCCGCAGATCCAGCGGGTCCTCGCAAACGGCGTGCGCTGGGCGGCCCAGCCTGAGCTGCACCGATCCGTACCGGCCCTTCCCGGGGCTGGTTCGAGGGGGCTTAGCGTTTGGCAAGCACCCACGAGTTTTGTCCAGATAATGCCCGTTTGGAGGCGTTTGGCGGCATTATCTGGACAAAAACTCCAGGCAAGTCGGCAGAAGCAGCTCTACGACAGGAGGCTGCGCAGCACGTGCGCGGCGCCGTCGTCGAGCACCGAAAGCGTGACCTCATCCGCGGCGGCGATAACTTCCTCCGGGGCCTGGCCCATGGCGACTCCGCGCCCGGCCCAGCCCAGCATTTCGATGTCGTTCCGGCCGTCGCCAATGGCCACGGTCCGGTGGGGTTCAGCCCCCAACTGGCCGCGGAGCCGTTCGAGCGCGCTGGCCTTGGTGACGCCGGCTGCGGCGATATCCAGCCACGCCGTCCAGCCGACCGAGTAGGTAACGCCGGCCAGTCCGATCTCCTGGATGGTTGCGGTGAACTCTTCCGGGGTGTTTTCGGTGCTGAACACCACCAGGCGGACGGCGGTGGCTTCGAGCAGAGTCTGGAAGTCGACGCCGATGGCCTCGACGCCGAAGCTGGCGTCTTGGAAGCGTTCCGTGGACAGGAAGTTGCCGTCCTCGTCCTCCAGCGCGTACTTGGCCGTGGGCAGCTTCTGGCGTAACGCCCTCAGCGCCGGGGCCGGATCGAAGGTGGCCTTGTGGATGATTTCATATCCGTCGGTCAGGTCCGGATCCAGCCGGAGCGTCACGCCGCCGTTGCAGCAGACGGCGTAGCCGCGGTCGATGCCGATCTGCTCGATGATGGGCAGCGTGGCGTTCAGGGAACGGCCGGTGGCGATGAGGACGTCGTGCCCTGCAGCCACCACGGCCTGGGCGGCCTCACGGACAGGCACTGACATGTGGCCGTCGTGGTCCACCAGGGTTCCGTCCACGTCCAGGGCAACCATGAACTTGGCGGTGCTGTTTTCGCTTGCGATCCGCTGGTCATCGATGCCAGCGACTGTGGTTTCAGTCAATGTAGTCATACATCCAGTAGACCAGAGACCCCCTAAAACCGGCTAGGACGCAGGCCACAGCGCGCATGAACACCCGGTTAATACTCACAGGGTTATCCCCAGTGTGAGTGTTAACCTTGGGCACGCTGTCCGCCTCCCGGCCAGCCGTAGATTCCCCGCCGGGTCCTGGAGGTACTCGAATTGGCTGACGAGGCTTCGGAATCCGTAGGCGAGTCCCGGAGCAGAGCACTCATCCACATCTTGGGGCTCCCGGCTCCGGTCCTGCAGCATTCCTTTTATGACCATGAAGGTTTCATTGCACGGACGGACTTCTTCTGGCCTGAATGCGGCGTCGTTGGGGAGTTCGACGGCGACGCCAAGTACCTCGACGACGACCTCCTGGACGGCCGCAGCACACGGGAAACCGTCCTGGCCGAGAAGAAGCGTGAAGATCGGCTCCGGGCGCTTGGCTACAAGGTCGTCCGCTGGGACTGGAAAGCCGTAACCGACCCGGAGTTATTGCGGCGGAAACTTGAACGCGCCGGAGTAACACGCAAGAATCCCCGCCGCGTGGCCTAATCCCCCTCGCGTTACAAGGGGAATCGACCACGCGGCGGGGAATTGTCAGCGAGGCAGCCGGAGCCTAAAGGACCGGGAAGACTTCCATGCCGCCGAGGTACTTCTGCAGTGCGGCCGGGACGTTGACCGAGCCATCGGCGTTCTGGTGGTGCTCCAGGATGGCCACGATCCAGCGGGTGGTGGCCAGCGTGCCGTTGAGGGTGGCTACGGCACGGGTGCCCTTGGCAACGCCTTCGTCGTTGACCACACGCTCGCGGATGTTCAGGCGGCGGGCCTGGAACGTGGTGCAGTTCGAGGTGGAGGTCAGCTCACGGTAGGCGCCCTGCGTCGGAACCCAGGCTTCGCAGTCGAACTTGCGGGCCGCGGACATGCCGAGGTCGCCGGCGGCGGTGTCAATGACGCGGTACGGGAGCTCGCACTTGGCCAGCATCTCCTCTTCCCAGGCCAGGAGCCGTTCGTGTTCGGCTGCGGCCTTCTCCACCGTGGTGTAAACGAACATCTCCACCTTGTTGAACTGGTGGACACGGATGATGCCGCGGGTGTCCTTGCCGTGCGAGCCAGCCTCACGGCGGTAGCAGGAGCTCTGCCCGGCGAACCGGATCGGGCCGGTCGTCAGGTCCAGGATCTCGTCCGCGTGGTAGCCGGCCAAGGCAACCTCGGAGGTGCCCACCAGGTAAAGGTCGTCCTCGGCGAGACGGTAGATCTCGGCGTCGTGCTTTACATCAAAGCCTGTGCCCTGCATGGTTTCGGGGCGCACCAAGGTTGGGGTGATCATGGGAACGAAGCCGGCCTCGATGGCCTGGTACATGGCCATCTGCAGCAACGCCATCTCCAGGCGTGCACCCACGCCGCGCAGGAAGTAGAAGCGTGAGCCCGAAACTTTCGCGCCGCGCTCCATGTCGATGGCGCCGATCAGCTCACCGATTTCCAGGTGGTCCTTCGGCTCGAAATCGGGGAACTCGCGGGGCGTTCCAACGGTTTTGACCACCACGTAGTCGTCCTCGCCGCCCTCGGGGACGCCGCCCTCAATAAGGTTCGGGATACTGCGCAGCAGTTCGTCCTGCTTGGCCTGGGCAGCGTCTGCTTCGGCCGATGCGGCCTTCACAGTGTTGGCCAGTTCCTTGACCTCGGCGAGCAGGGCTTTCTTCTCATCGCCCTTGGCCTGCGCCACCTGCTTGCCGAAGACGTTCTGCTCGGCGCGGAGGTTTTCAAACCGGATCAGGGCGGCACGCCTGGCGGAGTCTGCGGCCATGATCGCGTCCACCACTGATTCGTCTGCGCCGCGGGCGCGCTGGCTGGCACGGAACTTATCCGGGTTTTCGCTGAGGTCTTTTACGTCGATCACCAGACAAGAGTATCGAATCCGGCGGAACCAACACTGCCGGGCCGGACGGGGGGGAATCGCGGCGCCGCGGCCGGGATACTGTTGAAGCACCATGAACGACTGGCTTCTCTACGTCCTGAGCGCGGCGGCGCTGGCTTTCGCCGTCTCCAGCTGGTGGGGCGTCCGGAAGCTCAAGGCCCTGCACGTCCGCAGCGCGGTCCATGAAGAAGCGCACGAAACGGGCCTCACCCAGCAACGCGTGGTCGTCATCCTCAACCCCGTCAAGGCACGTGCCCCCGAAGCGAAGGAAGCCATCCGGCGCGCCTGCCTGACAGCCGGCTGGGACGAACCCCTCTTCCTGGAGACGACCGCCGAGGACCCGGGATACTCCCAGGCCCGGTCGGCCCTGAACTACAAGGCCGACGTCGTTCTGGTGGGCGGTGGCGACGGTACTGTGCGGGTGGTGGCAGAGTCCCTCGCACACACGGATGTGGCCATGGGCCTGATTCCGCTGGGGACGGGAAACCTCCTGGCGCGAAACGTGGATCTGGATGTCAACGACCTTCACGCCAACGTGCAGACAGCGCTTTTCGGCCACCAACGCTACATCGATACCGCGCGGATGGGCATCGAGAATTCCCGCACGGGACACTCGTCTGAGCACGCATTCCTGGTTATCGCCGGGATCGGCATGGACGCCGAAATACTCGCTGATACCAATGCCGGCCTCAAGAAAGCCGTGGGTTGGCTTGCTTATACCGAGGCCGGAATGCGTCACATGCCCGGGCGGCGACGGAAGGTATCAGTCGCGCTGGATGACAAGCCGGAGCAGGTCCGGAACATCCGCAGCGTCCTCTTTGCCAACTGTGGGCTGGTCCCGGGCGGGATCGATTTCATCCCGGAAGCCATGATCGATGACGGCATGCTGGACGTGGTGGTCATGAGCCCCCGCAGCGCCATCGGCTGGCTGGCCATGTACGCGAAAATCCTCTTTAAACACAAGGGCAACCTGCCCATCATGACGATGTACCGGGCCGGCCGAATCGTCATCAAGTGCCCGGAGCCCATGCCGACACAGATCGACGGCGACACGTCCGGGTTGGCCACCAAGCTCACCGTCCGGGTGGAGCCGCGCTCGCTCCTGATAAGGGTCAAGGGCCAACCAGCCTGAGCCGGTCCCGTCTCAGGCGGTTGCCTTCTTGGCAGCTCCAGCCTCTGCAGCAGCTTTCGCGGCACGTGCCTCGGACTGCTCACGGATCATGGCCTGCTCCTCTTCGAAGCGCAGGCGGTCGGCGCGGTCAGCGTCATCCCCGTCCCAGTCCTGGTTGTCCGCTGTGGGCTTCGGATTAACGATCATGCCCTGGCCGTCGTTGTCTGTGCTGCTGGTACTCATGACCTGTTCCCTTCATTAGGGGCCATCCCCCAAGTGGATCAAGCAAGCATACGCACAGTAACTATCACAGGGAAGTACCTTGGCCTACGCTGTGGGCGAAGCCTCGGGCGGCGTCAAGCTCCGTTCATTCCCCCTGCAGAATCCGCCCGACCCATTCATGCGCCGCCCGGAATGCCTCGTCAGATGTGTGTTGCGCGACGCTGGAGCTTTGGGCGTCCGCCCGTCCATAGGAGCCAAGGAAGCGGGTGGCCGGGCTGATGCGGTGAAGGCCAGCCAAGGCGTCGGCCACACGGGCGTCCGCGATGTGCCCATCGGCGTCAATGCTGAAAAAGTAGTGTCCCAGATACTGACCCGTCGGCCGGGATTCGATCCGGCTGAGGTTCACGCCCCTCGTGGCGAACTGGTCCAGGATTTCCATCAGCGCACCCGGGCGGTCTTCCGGAAGCGGGACTACGACGGTGGTCTTATCCGCACCGGTCCGTTCAGGTAATGCGCCCGGCCTGCTCACCAGGATGAACCGCGTCACCGCACCCGGGTTGTCGCCGATGTTTTCCGCCAGGACGGTCAGCCCCGGCTGCTCCTGGGCCACAATGGGCGCACAGATCGCGGCGTCGTAGTGGGCGTCGCCGCCCAGGAGCCCCATGGCGGCCGCCGCGGTGGAGGAACCGGCAACATATTCTGCACCTGGAATATTCGCATCCACCCAGAGACGGCACTGTGCCCAGGCATGGCCGTGAGTGGAAATGCGGCGGATATCATCAATGCCCACTCCGGGTCGGGCCACCAGGACAAAGCTGATGGGGACCAGGACTTCGCGGATGATGCGGAGTTCCTGCCCGCCGGCGATGGCGTCCAGGGTGGCCGTGACCCCGCCTTCCACCGAGTTCTCAATGGGGACCATCGCTGCGTCCGCAGAGCCATCGCGGACCATGTCCAGCGCAGCGTTGACGTTGGAGGCCGGGATGCGATAGGCCTCTCCGGCATCCGGAACCTGCATCAATGCCGCCTCGGTAAAGGTGCCCTGAGGCCCGAGGAAAGTGTACGTAACAGGTGTCGCGGGCATGGATTCCTCTGTGGTGACGGGACGCAGGTTCGGGCTGAACTAAAGAATGAGCGGCTTGAGGCCGTTGTCGGACACGAGTGGCTTGCCGGACTCGAGCCACTGGTCCATTCCGCCGGCCACGTTGATGGCTGTATAGCCCTGTCCGGTGAGCCATTGCGCGGCGCGGAAGGACCGTCCGCCAGTGCGGCAGATGACATAGACGTCCTGGTCCGGGTCCAGTTCGTCAAGCCGCGCCGGAAGCTGGTCCAGGGGAATGTGCACAGCGTCCTCAGCGTGTCCGGCTACCCATTCGTAGTCTTCGCGGACATCCAGGATCACGGCGTCGGCTGGGACGTCGTTGACGGGCACGGTATCAAAATCGCTCATGGGAGTCCTCTTTCGGAGAATCACGGGTCTCCTTCCAGCCTAGCGCCAGCCGATCGTCCCGCTCCCGAAACCAGGGACAAGTTACGCTGTTGAAGACCCGTAGGAGGATCCTTGCCCGCTGAGCAGCCCACCATTTTGGCCACGTCTGGAGGCTACAGGCAAGGTGCTCGAACACGCTTGGAGTTTGACCGCCTGCTGCACTACGCCGTGGAGCTTTCCGGAGCCAGCGGACGCCCGCCGCGGGTCACCCACGTGGGTACGGCCGCCGGGGATCAGCGCGGGTTCAATGCGGAAATGGATGAGGCCGCGCGGCTGGCGGGCTTCGACTTCAGCCACCTCAACCTCTTCACCATGCCAAACCACGCAGACCCGGAGGCGCATCTGCTGGAGCAGGACGTGGTGTGGGTGAACGGCGGCTCCGTGGTGAACCTGCTTGCCGTCTGGCGTGCCCACGGGCTGGACGGCATCCTCCACCGCGTGTGGCAGCACGGAGTTGTGCTGGCGGGGGTTTCGGCCGGATCAATCTGCTGGTACCAGGGCGGCACCACTGATTCGTTTGGGCCGGAGCTGCGTGCAGTGCCCAATGGCTTGGCCTTCCTCCCGTACGCCAATGGCGTCCATTACGACTCAGAGGAAAGGCGGCGCCCGCTGGTGCACCGGCTCGTGGCTGACGGAATGCTGGGTGAAACGCACTGCACGGACGACGGCGTGGGGCTGGTCTACCACGGCACGGAACTTGTGGAAGCGGTTGCCGAGGTACGGGGCAAGGGCGCTTACATCGTCACCGCGGAAGCCGGTGGAGCGGATGGAACCACCGCTTCCGAGAGGCGCCTGGAGCCTCGCTTCCTTGGCTGACATCCACAAACTGCCGGCTGTTCGGCTCCGGGATGCGCTCCGCGCGGGAGAGCTTTCAGCGCGGGAAGCCACAGCCCATTTCCTGGCCCGGATCGCAGAGCAGAACCCGTTGCTGGGCGCCTTTGTCACGGTCACGGCGGATCAGGCGATGACCGACGCAGCCGCCGCCGATGCCCGGTTCGTCCAGTTCCGAAAAGACTCCGGGCACGACTCTGCGCGGGACTCCGGAGGCAGCGCGGGCGCCCTGCCACTTCTGCACGGCATGCCGGTGGCATTCAAGGACCTGACCGACGTCGCCGGCGTGGTGACCACCCATGGAAGCGCTGCACTTGACCACAAACCGGCGCCCGCCGATGGCGCACTCGCCAAAGTCCTCAAGGCCGCTGGCGTGGTCTCACTGGGCAAGACGCAGGTTCCGGAGTTTGGACTGACGGCGTACAGCGAAAACCGCATCGCACCGCCGTCGCGCAATCCCCATGCCCCGAGCCGGAGTTCCGGCGGCTCCTCCGGGGGCAGCGCTGCCGCGGTGGCCGCGGGCCTGCTTCCGTTCGCGCCAGGGACCGACGGCGGCGGTTCCGTCCGCATCCCGGCCGCCGCCTGCGGCCTCGTGGGACTCAAACCCGGCCGCGGCGTGGTGCCGTCGGGCGAGAGTTCAGGCGACCCCGCCCGCCTGGTCGTAGCGGGGCCCCTGGCCCGCAGCGCAGCCGACTCGGCCCTGCTGATGGATGCTCTGGCGCCGTCCCCTGACAGCAGTTATCTCGACGCCGTGGCGCACGAACCCCGCCCGCTGCGCATAGGCCTGACCCTGGAAAGCCCCTGGTTTGCCACCTTTCCGTTCACGCCCGAACCCGAAGCCCTGGCCGCGCTGCAGGCGGGCACCGAAATGCTGGAGCATGCCGGGCACGCCGTCAGCGAAGCCGCCATCCGCTACGACAACCGCTACCCGGACGCCTTCACCACCGCGTGGACCGCCGCCGTCGGAACCGCCCGGATCAGTCCGCACCGCGAAGCGCTTCTGGCCCCGCTGACCCGTACGTTCAGGCGCCGGGCCCAGCAGCGCAGCGCCGCAAAACTCAATGAATCGCTGGCGTTCCTGCGGCAATTCGAACGCGACACGATCACGCAGTACGGCGGCTGGGACCTGATGCTGATGCCGGCCCTGGCGCAGACGCCGCGCCCCGTGGGCTGGTTTACCGGCGCCACGCACGGCGACGAACCGTGGCCGGCAGCAGAATGGCCCGGGGACGCCGACGGCGACTACCGCCGGCAGTGCGAATTCGCCCCGTGGTCCTCCATGGTGAATGTCTGCGGCCTGCCTGCCATCACCATTCCCGTGCACTGGACCGGCGGGCAACCAGCGCATGGCCTGCCGATGGGGATCCAGCTTGTAGGACCGGCGGGATCGGAACTGCTCCTGCTCCAGGTGGCGGCCCAGCTCGGCTTCTGATGCCAGTTTGAACGGCTCCGGGTGTCGACTCCGGGGCCGATCCGGAGGACGATTAAGGGGCAGTCACTATGAGGAGGTCTGTGATGTGCTATTCATCGATGGAGGATTTCGGGTGGCGTAACAAGAGAGAAGCCGACCGGAAACCCGAAGCGCACCAGGAAACACCGCCGGACCGGCCGGAGCCGCATTACACGGCCCAGGACTTCACCTTCCGGGCCTTCCCGCGTCGCCGGCGGACCCATGAAGCCCAGGAACCGGCCCCTGAGCGCAGGCGCGAGAAAGTCTGATTTTGCGAGTCAGGCCCACCTGAAGAAAGGCCCCCTGACGGGGGCCTTTCCGCTGCCCGGACGTGGGCGCCTACCCGCCGAGCTCCCGGAACTTCCTGGACCGTGCCGCCAACAGTTCAGAAACCGGAACACCAGCCAGGGTCCCCAGCTCGTATTCGATGGCCCGGGCCATCCGGGCGCAGAACTCCCTGGGCTCCAGTGACGCGTCGTCCCGTTCATCCACGATGTGGTCCACCAGGCCGTTGGCGTAGAGCGCGCCTACATTGACGCCTTGGGCGTCGGCCATCTGCGGCGCAAAATCCGTGGTGCGGTGCACAATCGCGCTGGCCCCCTCGGGCGGCAGCGGCGACAGCCAGCTGTGCTGGGCGGCGATGGTCCGGTCCGCCGGGAGCAGCGCCAGCGCGCCGCCGCCGGCGCCCTGCCCCAGCAGCACCGAGACCGACGGCGACTCCAGCCCGATCAGTTCGTGGAGGGACCGTGCGATCTCGCCGGCCAGACCGCCTTCTTCCGCTTCCTGCGACAAGGCCGCACCTGCGGTGTCGATGACGGTCAGCAACGGCAGACGGAGTTCCTCGGCAAGCTTCATCCCCCGCCGCGCCTCCCGCAGGGAACCGGGACCCATTCCGGCTGCGTCCTTGCGCAGGGGGCGGGCATGGCCCAGGACGATGCAGGACTGTCCGCCGAACCGGGCCAGGGCCAGCAGGAGGCCAGGGTCCTTTTCGCCCTGGCCTGTTCCGTTCAGGGGAAGGGCGTCATCGGCGCCGTACCGGAGGAGCTGGCGCAGGTCCGGGCGGCGCGGCTGCCTGGAAATGCCGATGGACGTCCACGCGTCCACGGCCACCGGCCGCACGGCGAGGGTTGCCGGTCGGTGAACGGGCCCGGCAGTGGGACTCGTCGTGGGCTTCGCCGCGAGGATGTCCAGTGCCCGCCCGATAATCTCCGCAAGCTCTGACGGTTCCACGACGGCGTCGATCAGGCCCTTGCTGAACAGATTCTCCGCCACCTGCACACCGTCCGGAAAGGCCTCCCCGTGCAGGGCTTCGTAGACGCGCGGGCCCAGGAAGCCCAGCAGCGCCCCCGGTTCGGCCACGTTGATGTGGCCCAGCGAGCCCCAAGAGGCCATCACTCCCCCGGTGGTGGGATGCCGCAGGTAGACCAGATACGGCAGCCCGGCCTGGCGGTGGGCACGCACGGCCCCGGTGATCTTTACCATGGACAGGAACGCCAGGGTCCCCTCCTGCATACGCGTTCCGCCTGAAGCGGGGCCTGCCAGCAAGGGGAGCCCTTCGGCGGTAGCCCGCTCCACGGCGGCGACGATCCGCTGGGCTGCCGCATGGCCGATCGATCCGGCCAGGAAGGAGAATTCGCTGACGATGACCGCCACCCGGTGTCCCCGGATCCGGCCGGATCCGGTGATGACTGATTCGTCCGTTCCGCTCCGTTCCCGCGCCTTTGCGAGGTCGCGGGCGTAGTCCACGTTCGCGTCCGGCTGCCGGACAGGCATGTCCCAGGAGACGAACGTGCCCGGATCAACAACGGCCGCCAGCAGCCCGGCCGCGTCCAGGTGCCTGACCTTTTCCGTCGTCAGCACCTTAGTTCACCCCCGCAACGGCCGCAGACATGCCCAGCCACTCGCGGATTTTCTGTCCGTCCCCGTTCAGAAGGGGCGGCGCATCGTGTTCGGTCGGGGTGGTCTCTGCTGCGTCGCCGCGTGAGAAAAACCTCAGCGGGGGCCCGGGCAGGCTGACCTTCCCAAGCACCGGATGCTCCACATCAACCACCAGCCCCTGCGATGCCACCTGCTCCCAGGCGTACACCTCGTCCAGCGAGCGCACCTTCCCGGCCGGGATCCCGGCGTCGTTCAGTTTTTCGAGCAGCTCGGCGGCACCATACGCGGCAAAAACGCGTTCGACGGCGGCAATCACCGCCGTGCGGTTTCGCACCCTCTCCGCGTTACTGGCGAAGCCCGTCGCTGCCGGATCGAGGCCAAAGGCCGCGGCGAACGAGGACCACAGCTTTTCGCTGCCGACGCTGATCTGGACGGACCCGTTACGGCACGCGAACAGGCCGTAGGGGGCGATGGACGGGTGGTGGTTGCCCTGGGCCTGGGGTACTTCGCCGGCGACGGTGGTGCGTGTCCCCTGGAAGGCGTGGACGCCGATGAGCGACGCCAGCAGTGAGGTGCGGACGATCTGCCCGGCGTCGGTCCTGTCCCGCTCCACCAGCGCTGCGAGGACGCCGAAGGCCCCGTTCATTCCGGACAGGAGGTCGGCGATGGGCACACCCACGCGCTGGGGGTCCTCCGGCCCGGAGCCGGTGAGCGACATCAGCCCGGCCTCGCCCTGAAGGATCTGGTCATAGCCGCTGCGCTGGGACTCCGGGCCGTCGTGCCCGAACCCGGTGATGGAGAGGATCACCAGCCGCGGATTGAGGTCATGCATCGCGGCGGTGGAGAAACCGAGCCGGTCCATCACGCCGGGGCGGAAGTTTTCAATGACGACGTCGGCACGTTCCAGCAGCCCGCGCAGCACCTCCTGCCCGTCAGTGCCTTTCAGGTCCAGGCTGATGGACTCCTTGTTCCGGTTGCAGGACATGAAATAGGTGGACTGCAGATCGTCCTCGGGCCCGACGAACGGCGGGCCCCAGCCGCGGGTGTCGTCACCGGATCCGGGGTTCTCCACCTTGATGACGCGGGCACCGAGATCGGCCAGCATCATGCCGGCGTGCGGTCCTGCGAGCGCCCGGCTCAGGTCCACCACGAGGTGCCCTGACAGTGGGCCGCTCCTGTGGTCTTCGTCTGTTCTGCTCATTGCTGGATTCCTTCGGGGTGAGGTTGGTGCACAATTGCCGGCAAAGCGGCCCGTGCTGGGCGGGATCGGGGCGGGCACTTAGAGCCAGCCCGGAACCACCAGGGCCAGCCACGCGAGGAGCGGTCCGGCCACGATGACGATCCCGCTGTAGCCGAGGATCTGCTTGTAGAA
Organism: Pseudarthrobacter raffinosi; assembly: GCF_023913735.1. Taxonomy (GTDB): domain Bacteria; phylum Actinomycetota; class Actinomycetes; order Actinomycetales; family Micrococcaceae; genus Arthrobacter; species Arthrobacter raffinosi. Next base: position 34,512 of record NZ_JAMXBH010000017.1, on the reverse strand, counting down.
GCTGTCCTTGTCCACGCCTTCCGGGGCATTGGCCAGGACCAGTGCCCCGTTGGTGGAGAACGGGGAAACGTCCACGATGGTGGCGGCGACCGCGAGCGCACAGATCACGCCGACGGCGCCGATCTCACCGGTGGAGAGGAACGGCACGGCCAGCGGGATGAGGGCGGCGAGGATGGCCGTGGAGGATGCGAACGCGGACACAACGGCGCCGATGTAGCAGATGAGGAGGGCCGCCAGCAGCGGCATGCCCATGGCGGCCACGCCGTTGGAAACAAACTGGATGGTTCCGGCCTCCTCCAGGACTCCGACAAACGTGAGCATGCCGCAGATCAGGAGCACCGTTGACCAGCTGATCTTGTTGATCGCGCCCTTCTGGGCCTTCGGCGAGACCAGTGCCAGCACGATGGCGATGGTGATGGATACAAAGCCGACGTCGACTTTGAAGCCCAGGGCAATGACGGCCAGTGCGATCAGGCCGGCGATGGTCACCAGCTGGGGGATCCGCTCCGACCGCTCCTTGGTGGCTGCGACGCCGTCGCCTGCATGGTCGCGGGGGCCGTACATGCCGGAGCCGAAGCCCTTGAACGGAACATCTGATCCTGCCTTGGCGCCGACACTCACGGCCATGCGGGCTTCGGCAGCCTGCTCTACGAAATGGCTCACCCGGGAGGACAGGAGGGCCCGGCCGCCCAGGACAATGAACAGCACGAGTGCGATGACGAGGTTGAACACCAGGCTGCTCAGGAAGAGCGCGGTGGGGCTGAAATCCAGGTTTGTCTTGGCGAGGATGCCGTTGACTGTGACGCCGTAGACGGCAATCGGGGAGAATCCGCCGGCCTGGGCGCCGTGGATAACCATCATGCCCATCAGCAGCGGGCTGATCTTGTACTTACCGGCGAAGCTGAGGGCAATCGGGGCAATGATGGCGACGGCGGCGGGAGACAGTGCGCCAACGGACGTAATGAGCGCGGTGACGGCAAACATAACCCACGGAATCAGGGCCACCCGGTTGCCCACCATCCTGACGGCCCCGCGGACCAGGAGGTCGATGGTGCCGTTGTTCTGCGCAATGGCGAAAAGGTAGGTGACCCCGACGATGGTCAGGAACAGGCCGCCGGGAAAGTTAGCCAGGATCTCGTTAGTGGACATGCCCAACACCACGCTGCCCAGCAGGAATGAACCGACAAACGCAAGGGCACCCATGTTCAGGGGCAGGACGGTGGCGAGCAGGAACATTGCGGCCAGGATGATGATCGATAAGACAGGAGCGGACATCGTTGGTCCTCCTAGGAAGGAAAAATGTGACGTGAGTAACTGACTCACTGGACTAGCCTCCTAGACACTAGGTCTATCTGTCAATACGCCTGCCGTGTATTCTTGGGGAAACCGACGACATAGTGAGGCCCATGTGGAGAAGACGGCACGGCTTGGCCTGGAGCGCGTATCGCGGCCACGGCTGTACGAGCAGCTGGTGGAGCAGATCCTGGCCTATATCGAGTCCGCCCAGCTGGTGCCGGGCGATCTGCTGCCGGCCGAACGCGACCTGGCCGATCGGCTGGGGGTTTCGCGGGCGACGCTGGCCCAGGCGCTGGTGGCGCTCGAAGTGCTGGGAGTGATCGATGTGCAGCACGGTACCGGCGCCGTCCTGGCCCGGCGGTCCAGCGTGGCGTCAGTGATCAAGGGCCTGCGTGAACACCAGAGCCGGCTGCCGGAAATCGTGGAGGCGCGCAGCACCCTTGAGGTGAAACTGGCCGCACTGGCCGCGGAACGGCGCACGGAGGAGGACCTGGCGGCCATCGACGCGGCCTTGGAGGTCATGGCCGCCGAAATCGGAGGGGGCGAGCGCGGCGCGCACGGCGACGAGCTGTTCCATCAGGCGGTCACCGGCGCCGCCCACTCAGCGGTACTGGCCCAGCTGATGGCGGTCATCGCCGAAATGATCCTGGAAACGCGGATAGAGTCGTTGGGACAGCCGGGGCGGCCCGAACAGTCGCTGGCCTCGCACCGGACCATTGCAGACGCCATCCGCGCGCAGGACCCCACTGGTGCAGCCGCAGCCATGTTGGCCCACATTGAGCTGGTCTCGGACGTGGAGCTGCTCCGCTGATCCGTCAGGACGCCGGCGGCCGGCCGGGTGCGTTACCTCCCCAGGCTGGCTCAGTATGAGTACCCGGACGAGCGGTACATGGCCAGTCCGATGATGACGAACAACCAGAACGCCCCGTAACCCAGCAGGCAAAGGTAGCCCAGGACCAGCCCGGTGATGGACATGCCCTTGCCAGAGGGTTCCCGGCGGAGGGCCAGATGGCCGGTGATGATCGCGGCGATCTGCGGAATCATGAACCAGCCAAGGATGACCGAGGAAATCCCGAGGACCATGCTGGCGATGCTCAGGCCCTTTGGCTGCTGGGCGGGCATGCCGTAGTAGGCGGGCTGCCCGTACGCCGGCTGGCCGTAAGGGCTTGCGGGCTGGCCATAAGGGCTGGCACCCTGGCCGTAAGGGCTTGCGGGCTGGCCATACGTCGCGCCGTACGGATCGCCAGGCTGGCTGTAGGCACCGGGTTGGTTGTACTGGCCTGACTGGCTGTACTGGTCCTGGCCAAACTGATTCTGGCCGTACGGGTTCTGGTCATACGGCGGCGGCGCCGGAATGCTTGGGCCCTGCGGCGGCACAAACTGCGGCGGCTCGTAGCCTGCCGGCGAATCGCCGGGTCCCGCACCGGACCCTTGCGAATCAGGGCGCGGAGTTGGCTGGTCAGTCATGATTTTCCCCATTCGAAGTCTCCGCTTCCCAGCCTACCGCCGCCTGCATCACGGGCCTACAGCCGCCCTCATCCAGTGCTACCGCCCCCAATACGGCAGCACGTAGACAGCAAAAACCACAAAGGCAGCCAGGAACATCAACCGGGTCATTCCATTGGCCGCGTCGTGCTGCGCCTTCGACTTCCTGGCGCGTCCCGAGCCGCCGCTGCCGGCCCCACTACGCGCCCCACGGCGGGTGCCATAGGCGGGGTGCCGGGGCCCGCTCCGGCCCCCTGTCTGCCCGGACCGCGGCGGCCCAGCCACCGGCGGCCCTCCACCCTTCGGCTCTACGGTCGGTGACTTAGCCGGCTCTACGGTCGGTGACTTAACTGTCAGCGGCTTCACGGTCAGCGGCTTCACCGCAGAACTTTCCGCCGCAGATTCCTGCGTGAGCTGCTCGCCGAGGTGCGCATACAGGCCCACCACCGTCTGCTGGTCCAGCACCGGGGGCAGCGCCAGCACGGCAGCAACAACGCGGTCTGCCCCTGCCACGGCGACGTCTGAATTGGTGATGCCGAAAAGGTCCGGCTGCCCGGTGAGGCAGATCAACGGGCGGACGAACCGCCGGTAGGGCGGCGCCAGCACGGACGCGACGGCGGCGCACTGCGCCAATGCCCCGTCAACCGACTGCGTCCTGGCAAATCGGCCCTGCCACAGGACACCGGCGGCGACACTGACCTCGCCGGTCCAGTTCTTGGCATCGACCACCACCACCCCGCCGGGACCAACCAGCACATGGTCAAGGATGGCTTTGGGCCGCCCGGGCCAGTGGACGTCGTTCAGCAGGTACCAGCCGTGCGGAATGAGCAGGCTCAACCTGTCCGCCACGAGCCGTTCGCCCACAGCACCGGCGTCCCGCGACTTCGTGGCCCGTTCGGCCTGATCGAGTTGGCGTTTCAGCCGCTGCACCCGTTCTGCAGCAAGCCTCGACTGCTCGGCCGCGCCTTCTCCTGCCCCCATGACCTACCCCCTGGCTCCCGCTTGCCAACTCGCTGCAGTGTGCGACTTACTGCAGTGCCAGACACTTACTGCAGAGCCCGACGGCGGCGCTCCCCGCCGTCGGGCATTCCTTCCTGAGTTTTTCCGAACGTAGCAGCGCCGCGGGGAGCCGGTATATAGGTACTTTTGGGCCCAGTACTCGCTTTAACTACTTGCTGCCAAGCCTCCGGCGGGGACTTTTCCGCGTCATAGGGACCGGATTATGGACTGCGCGTTTTGACTCCAGCCCACGTCTGGCATGCTGGTGCCATGGCTAGCCGCGCGGGCACAGTTGCCCAACCCCAGGACCTTGTTGACATCACTGCGCTCCTCGACGCGTATTACGACATCACGCCGGATCTGGGTGATCCCGGCCAGCGCGTGGCGTTCGGCACTTCCGGGCACCGCGGCTCGAGCCTCAAGGCGTCGTTCAACGAAAAACATATCGTCGCGATCACGCAGGCAATCGTGGAATACCGCGCCGGGCAGGGCATCACCGGCCCGCTTTTCCTGGCGAAGGACACCCACGCCCTCAGCGAGCCGGCGCAGAACTCCGCCCTGGAGGTTCTCGCAGCCAACGGCGTGCACGTGCTGATCGACGCGCGGCACGGCTACACCCCCACACCGGCACTGAGCCACGCCATCCTCACATACAACAACAACCGCCAGCCCGGCACTCCGGAAGCGGACGGCATTGTGGTCACGCCCAGCCACAACCCGCCCGGAGACGGCGGCTTCAAGTACAACCCTCCGCACGGCGGCCCGGCCGATTCCGACGCCACGGGCTGGATCGCCAACCGTGCCAACGAACTCCTCGAAAACGACCTGCGGGGCGTGAAGCGCATCCCCGTCTCCGACGCCCTCGCCGCGGACAGCACCGGCAAGTTCGACTTCCTCAGCAGCTACGTTGACGACCTCCCGTCCGTGTTGAACCTGGACGCCATCCGCGAGGCCGGTGTCCGCATCGGCGCCGACCCCATGGGCGGGGCTGCAGTGGATTACTGGGGCGAGATCGGCGAGCGCCACCACCTGGACCTGACCGTGGTGAACCCCACCGTGGATCCCCAGTGGGCGTTCATGACCTTGGACTGGGACGAGAAGATCCGGATGGACTGCTCCTCGCCGTTCGCTATGGCTTCCCTGATCAACAGGATGTCCGACGGCGGCAGTTCAGCCGCGTTCGACGTCGCCACCGGCAACGACGCCGACGCCGACCGCCACGGCATTGTCACACCTCTTGTCGACGGGGTGGGTGGCCTGATGAATCCGAACCACTACCTCGCCGTCGCCATCGATTACCTCTACCGCAACCGCAGCGGCTGGAACCCCAACTCGGTGGTGGGCAAGACCCTGGTTTCGTCCTCGATCATCGACCGTGTGGCGGAAAGCCTGGGCCGCAAACTCGTTGAGGTCCCCGTGGGCTTCAAGTGGTTTGTGCCGGGACTGCTGTCCGGCGAAGGCGCGTTCGGCGGCGAAGAGTCTGCCGGCGCTTCCTTTAACAAGCTGGACGGCAGCGTCTGGACCACCGACAAGGACGGCATCCTGCTGGCGCTGCTGGCCTCGGAGATCACCGCGGTCACCGGCAAGTCGCCATCGCAGCTGTACAAGGGCCTGACCGACCAGTTCGGCGCCCCCGTCTACGCGCGCATTGATGCAGCAGCCACGCGGGAGCAGAAGGCGGCACTCGGCAAGCTCTCGCCGTCGGACGTCACTGCAACTGAACTGGCCGGCGAAACCATCACCGCCAAGCTGACCGAGGCGCCCGGCAACGGCGCGTCGATCGGCGGGCTCAAGGTGGTCACGGAGAACGCCTGGTTCGCCGCGCGCCCGTCCGGGACCGAGGACGTCTACAAGATCTACGCCGAGTCCTTCAAGGGCGAGGAGCACCTCAAGCAGGTCCAGGCGGAAGCCAAGGCGCTGGTGGACGGCGTCATCGCCTAACCTCCCCAAAAAAAGACCAAACGCTCTCTCACTTAATGCGCTTAAATGACCGACGCTCTCTCACTTTCGTCAAGAAAGTGAGAGAGCGTCGGCGTTAAAGCCGCATTAAGTGAGAGAGCGTTAGACGGTGCGGACAACGTCCTCGTAGCTGAACTTGGGCTTCGCTGCGCCCCAGGCGTCTGCGCCGGCCTGGCCGATGTTGACCACCAGGAAGCTCATCTGGTCGCCGGCCGGGAAGAACGCGGCGTCGATGGCACCGAAGTCGGCTCCGGTCATCGGGCCGGCTGCGAGGCCGAGGGACCGGACGGCCAGGATGAAGTAGCCGGCCTGCAGGTGGGCGTTGTTGTTGCCGGTGGACGCAGCCAGGTCCGGGGCGGCGTCGTATATGGCCTTCGGAGCGTTGTATTCGGGGAGGAAGTTGTCCCATTGCTCGGCCCAGGCGGTGTCGTAGCTGAGGATGGCAACCAGCGGCGCGGAGGCGGTCTTGGCCTTGTTGCCGTTGGCCAGGGTGTCGACCAGCGTGGCGCGGGCCTCGTCCGAGCGGACGTAGGTCACGCGGAGGGGCTGGGAGTTGAAAGCCGTGGGGCCGAACTTCGTGAGCTCATAGATGGCGCGGGCCTGGTCCTCGGTCACCTCACCGGTAAAGGAGTTGGCCGTGCGGGCCTCGGCAAAAATGGCGTCGACGGCGGCCGAATCGATAACCGCTTCTTCGTGGGCAATAGTCATGGCGTACCTTTCGCTGGGCCGCTCATCGCAAATGATGGGCCGGCGGTCTGCTTTCCATAGTTGTAACTTCAAGCAGGCCGGACCTCTTCCCAATACGCAGGTGACGTTCACCACAGCGGAGGCGGGATTTCTGCTTGACCCCTCCAGAAAGCCTGAGGAACATAGGCGGTAAAGGCGCAGCCTGCCTGATCGTGCTCCCTGCGCCGCCCGACCCCAGCAGGGACGTGAAAACATGTCGGAGCCTCGGAATCGCCCATCACGGATCCGGTTCTCCGCCGTTCTGGCCGCCATCGTGGCAGTCGTGCTGACGGGCTGCACAGCGGCACCGCCGGCGCCTGTGCAGGTCACCCGAGCGTCCGTGACGTACCGGACCATCCTGGCGGAATTCAGCAAAAGGATGCTGGACCTCGGAGCCCCGGCAGTCCTGATCGAGGCGCGGATCGACGGCGAGACATTTTCGTCGGCTCGCGGGGCCCGCAGCCTCGAAACGTCGACGCCGGCTGAGGTCACCGACCCGGTCCACGTCGCCAGTGTCACCAAGTCCATGGTCGCCGTTTCGGTCCTCAAGCTCGTCGAGGAAGGCATCATCCAGATCCAGGACCCGGTGGGACGACACCTCCCCGAATTCGACACCCTGATGAAGCCGCCAGGCCCTGTCACGGTGGAGCATCTCCTGCGGCACACCAGCGGAATGCCCAACTATCACGACCCGCAACTGACGTCGCGCACGCTGCAGCAGGCGCTGACGCAGCCCATCACGGCTGAAGAAATTCTTGCCCTGACAGCCATCGTGCCCTGGGTGCTGACGCCCGGCGACCGCATGCTGTACGCCAACGCGAACTACATTACCCTTGGCCTCATCGTGCAGCGCCTGCGCGGCCAGCCCATCGCCCAGATCTTCCGGTCAGACATTATCGACCCCCTCAGGCTGACCGGCACGCATATGACCGGCCCCGGTCCGGCACCCGCAAACATGGTCCATGGCTACATCACTGTCGACGGCGTTCGGCTGGACACTGCGTACCTGGCCGGGCTCATCGGCAACACCGCGGCCGGCCTCGTCTCGACTGTCGGCGACGTGAACACGTTCTACGCTGCGCTCATGGACGGGCGGCTCCTGAAGCCCGACACCGTCAAGGAGATGCTGCTGGCGCCCGAGGGCTACGGGCTGGGCCTCGACCGGTGGGGCGACGCCTGCGAAGGCGGCTTCTACTACGGCCACGCGGGCGACACGGCAGGATACGGAACGATGGCCCTGACAACCCCGGACGCCAGGCGCCAGTTGACCATTAATCTGGCGTATCCACCTGGACCGCTAAACCTCACCCCGTACGCGCCCAGCAATGAGCTGGCCTGGGAAGTATTGAGGATCGCGCGGAAGGCACTCGACAGCACTTGCTGAACCCGGACCGGGCCGCGCGGTATTGTTGCACCGGAAGATCCCAGCCCCAGCGGCAACCCCCTTGAAAGGCCCCGACCATGAGCATGCTCGGAATGAAATGGAAGCTCCACGGCACCGGCAAATCGATTAAGCCCGGCCACGTGGTTGCTCCGGATGAGCGGCTGGCCTGGCCTCTGACCATCGGCGTGGGCATGCAGCACGTCGTAGCCATGTTCGGAGCCACCTTCCTGGTGCCCATCATCACCGGGATGCCACCGGCCACCACCCTCTTCTTCTCCGGCATCGGCACGCTGCTGTTCCTGGTCATCACCAAGGGGCGGGTGCCCAGCTACCTCGGCTCCAGCTTCGCGTTCATCGCGCCCATCATGGCGTCCCAACAGCAGTTCGGCGTGCCCGGCGCGCTGGGCGGAGTGGTGCTCGCCGGCGTCGCACTGGCCCTGATCGGCGCGATCGTGCAGAAGTTCGGCGCGGGCTGGATCAACCGGCTGATGCCGCCCATCGTCACCGGCGCCATCGTGGCACTGATCGGCCTGAACCTTGCACCCGCGGCGAAAATGAACTTCGACGCCGCCCCCGTCACCGCCGTCATTACGCTGGCCACCATCATCCTGGTCGGCGTTCTTTTCCGCGGAATCGTCGGCCGGCTCAGCATCCTCGTGGGCGTGGTGGTGGGCTACCTCGTCGCCATGCTGCGCGGCGAAGTGAGCTACGAAAAAATGGAAGCCGCCGCCTGGATCGGCCTCCCGCACTTCCAGACCCCCGAGTTCCACGTGGGCGTGCTTGGCCTCTTTGTCCCCGTGGTACTGGTCCTCGTGGCCGAAAACATCGGGCACGTGAAGTCCGTGGCGGCCATGACCGGCCAAAACCTCGACGGCGTCTCCGGCCGCGCGCTGATGGCCGACGGTGCCGCCACGGTCCTCGCCGGCATCGGCGGCGGCTCCGGCACCACCACGTACGCGGAGAACATCGGCGTTATGGCGGCCACCAAGGTGTATTCGACGGCGGCGTACTGGGTTGCCGGCGTCTTCGCCATTGTGCTGAGCTTCTCGCCGAAATTCGGCGAACTCATTGCCACGGTCCCGCCGGGCGTGCTGGGCGGAGCGGCCACCATGCTCTACGGCATGATCGGAATCCTGGGCGTCAAGATCTGGGTACAGAACAAGGTGAACTTCTCCAACCCGGTGAACCTGACCACCGCCGCCGTCGCGCTGATCATCGGTATTGCCGACTACACGTGGACCATAGGGGAACTGACGTTCACGGGCATCGCCCTCGGCTCAGCCGCCGCCCTGGTGATTTACCACGGCATGAAAGCCATCGCGAAGGCCCGCGGCTCGGTGGCTGAACCGGAAACGGAGCAGGCGGGCCTGCCTCCTGCCGTGAGGGCCGCCGTCAACGCAGCAGCGAAACGCGCGCCGAAGAAACGCTGACCTTTTCGGGCCCCGGGTCAGGCTCCTGCGTCAGGCCGCGCGACCGCCGCCGATGAATGGTCCGGGCGGGGTTCCGATGCCGAAGACCGGCCGCGGCTCGGGACGCTTGGCGGACAGCTCCGCTTCTGGCGGGTGCTTCAGTTGCCGGATCACCCACGGAACCAGGTATTCCCGTGCCCAGATGAGGTCCTCGGTCCTGGCCTCCTTCCAGCTGCGGGGCAGCGGCGGCTTGGGCGCCAGGGGCTCCAGCGTGTGCGGGACACCCAGGGCCTTCAGCACGGCCGCGGCGATGGTGTGGTGCCCCAGCGGTGAGAAGTGCAGCCGGTCCGGATCCCACATGCCCGGGTTCGACAGTTCGCGCAGGAACCACAGGTCAACCATGACCGCGTCATGGCGGGCCGCCACCGCGTGGAGGTTCTCATTGAAGATGGCCACTTTGCCGCGGATCTGGCTGAAGACCGGCGTCGCACCCCAGTCCGGCCCGGCAAAGAGGACCACGGTGGCGCCGGACCTTGCCAGTTGTGCCACACCGTCGTCGATTTTTTCTGCGAGCCGGTCAGGATCGCTGCGCCGGAAAACAATGTCGTTACCGCCGGCGGAGAGCGTGACCAGGTCAGGTTTCAGGGCGACCGCCGCGGCAAGCTGGTGGTCGAGGATCTGCTGTACCAGCAGGCCCCGGACGGCAAGGTTGGCGTAGGCGAAATCAGGCTGGTTCGCACTGAGCTCCTCGGCCACACGGTCCGCCCAGCCGCGGAAACCGCCCTCGCTGCGCGGCTCGGGATCCCCGATCCCCTCGGTAAAGGAATCGCCCAGTGCCACGAGGCGGTGCCACGGGTGGGGCGCCGGTTCCACAGCGGTGTTCTTGGCTGCAATGTCCTGTTTCCAGACGTTCATGCCGTGCTCCCTGTTTTGTAGGGTCCCTCGCTGAGGGAGGGGGTTTCAAGTCCAGCGAGTCCCCGGAAAGGGGCGTTTTCCCGGCCACGTCCGGCCGGGTCCAGGCGCGAGGCAGCCACAATATTCAAGGCGGTCTCACGAAGCCCCTGGCGGGTATGCCGCGCGACGGTCCGGAGGTACTGCAGGGCCGCCTCATGGCCGAGTCCGTAATCGGATTTGAGGGCGCTTACTGCCAGGTCCATAATCACCATGGAGCTTTGGGCTACCGCAAGTTGCGCGCCGGCTTCGGCCCGCTCCGCCACCCGCACCACCATCCACAGCGACCGGGCAACCTGCCGCGCATACCGGCGCGTCCTGATGATGTCCTCGCTGGTGAAGGCGTGGGGAGTGGACGCGTAGAGGCTCAGTGCGGCGCTCCAACCGGCGGCGGCCGCAATCGGCATTGACAGCAGCGACCTGACGCCGTGGTCCGCGGCAGCACTGGCATAGCCCGGCCATCGCCGGTCGCGGGCGACGTCGGCCAGGTGCACAAAATCCCCCGTGCGCACGGCCTCAAGCACGGGTCCGTCTGCAAACGAGCACTGTTCTTCGTCTGCGGCGCGGGCCGCGGGGGTGCCGGCGGCGGCGGTTCGGGCCGATCCGCGGCGGAAGAAGGTGGCAGCCCAGCTGATCCCGCGGGAATCGCCATCGATGTCGCGCATGAACTCGCGGGTAACCGCAGCAAGGAAGTCTTCAACATCCGTGCTGTCGAACACCACATCCTGGGGGTCGGGAAGCGATTCCCAGCCCGGCTCCCCCGGTGTCTCCGCGGCCATGTTCCACGCCTAGGTTCGAAACGCGTGGCCCACTGCAAAACCTGCTTCTAGGATACGTCCGGTGAAGGCCCCCCAGGGCGTGGACCACCCACATAAAAACCGCAGTCCGGGCACAGAACAGTGCTTACCCGGCGTCGAAACTTTCGTCGCCGTCGTCGTTCGGTGATTCGTCCTTGGCGCGGTCGGTTCCGCTGCCGTCCGGCAGGCCGGCAGCATCCTGTCCGGATTCCGACGAGAAGGGTTCAGAACCCTGCGAATCGGCGTTGGCGTCGTTGATCTCCGCCTCGGCGGAGGGCACGACGGCGTCGCGCGGGATGGGCGGTTCGCCCGGCTCGAACCCGGGATCATTGGTGTCACTTTCGGCGTGGTGCTGGTCATCGGTGCCACCGAAACGGCCGGCACCCGGCTCGCCGGCACTGTCCTTGTCTTCCTCATCGAAGTGGCTGAGATTGGGCGTGCCCGTGGCGAACGTTTCGCCGTCGGGGCTGTTCTGGTTCAGGCCGGCGGCATCAAAGTCCTCTTCCTCACGGGGCTGGGCGAACTGCTTAGTCTCCGCGCCGCCCACCTCCTGTTCCGCCGTCGGCGTGCCGTAGCCGCCCACTTCCACGTGCGGTTCTGTGCGCTGGTTGTCCTGACTCATGGTTCCTCCTGTTGTGGATGTGAATCTGACGTGCAAACTTCGTTACAGGCCCTTGCCGCCGGTCACCGGCAGCACTGCTCCGGAGATGTAGGATCCCTGGTCGGACGCCAGCAGCACATACGCCGCGGCCAGCTCCGCCGGCTGACCCGCCCGCTGCAACGGCGTGTCCTGCCCGAAAGTGGGCAGCTTGTCCGGCCATTCCGTGGCGGGGATCAGCGGAGTCCAGATGGGGCCGGGGGCCACCGCGTTTACGCGGATTCCCTTTGGTCCCAGTTCCTGGGCCAACGCCTTGGTGAAGGCAACCTGCGCTGCCTTGGTCATGGCGTAGTCGATCAGCCCCGGCGAAGGATTAAGGGCCTGGATGGAGGCCGTAGTAACGATCGAGGAGCCGGCTTTCAGGTGCGGAACTGCGGCCCGGGCCGTCCAGATCAAGGAATAGAGATTGGTCTTGAACACGCGGTCGAATTCCTCGGTGGGGAGTGACTCGAAGCTCTCGCGGTTCTTCTGGTAGGCGGCGTTGAGCACCACCACGTCCAGACCGCCGAATTCAGCCACAGCATCAGCGACGATCCGGGTGCTGAAGTCCTCCTCCCGACCGTCTCCGGCCAGCAGCAGCGCGCGCTGGCCCGCTTTGCGGATCCAGGCGGCGGTGTCCTGGGCATCTTCCTCTTCTTCCGGAAGGTAGGAAATTGCGACGTCGGCCCCCTCGCGGGCGAACGCGATGGCCGCCGCCTTGCCGATCCCGGAATCGCCGCCGGTGATGAGCGCGGCCTTACCCTGCAGCGCACCGCGCCCCTCGTAGCTGAGTTCGCCGTGGTCCGGCTTCGGATCCATCGGCGCGGTGAGTCCCGGCTGCTTCTGTTCCTGCTTCGGGAAGGGCCCGGAGTAATAGCCGTCCCGGGGGTCTGTGGGCGGGCCTGTCCGGTTCTGCGTATCGCTCATAGTCCACCTCTTCATTGAATCGGTTTTCGAAGGGCTCCGGCCGGCACCGGCTCTTTGAAACTATCCCGCCCGGAGGAGCAAAGTCCAGCGCCCGGAGGAAATAATCAGTAAACTTATCAAACGTTGCCCTTGGCGCAGCTTCAGCCTAGTTTTGGAGCACGCCCAGCCCCGGAGCAAGGAGAAACATGTCGGATGTGGAGGACTTCACCGGCAGCACCGGCCGGAATGAAACCCGCGAGGAGCAGCTTGACCGGAACTGGGCTGAGTTGCTGCAGGAACTCCGGGTGCTGCAGACCGGGGTCCAGATCCTGGCCGGTTTTCTCCTGACGTTGCCGTTCCAGCAGCGGTTCGAGGACCTGGACGATTTCCAGGTGGCCCTTTACCTCGTCAACGTTGTGATCGCGACGCTGACCACCGCCTTTATCCTGCTTCCCGTCAGCGTCCACCGCCGGCTCTTCCGCCAAAGGCTCAAGGAAACCCTGGTCTCCAGCGCAGACACCATTACCAAAATTGCCTTGGCCGGCGTGGGGATGCTCAGTGTCGGGACAGCCGCCCTTGTCTTCGACGTGACGGCCGGCCGAGCCGCCGGCCTGACCGCCGGCGGAATCCTGCTGGCAGTCCTTCTGGTGCTGCTGGCTTATGTCCCGCTGCGGCTCAATAAACGCGCAGCCGAACAGTAGCCAGGTCAATAAGCCAGCAAGCTGCTGGGGATCCATTCGAAGGAGTGCACATGCGCACGTGGGCCAAGGAACACGGGCTTTTGCTCGCCAACGCCGGACTTTTCCTGGCGTTTTTTGTTGGCATGATCCTCTCCGGAGCTGCCGCCTACGGCGAGGACCAGGCGGCCCACGGGCAGCCGGGAGTCACGGTTCTGGACTACCTGTCTACGGGAAATTTTGTGGAGCCCACGTTTGAAAACTGGGAATCCGAGTTCCTGCAGATGGCCATGTACGTGATCCTGACCGTGTTCCTTTTCCAGAAGGGTCCTCCGAATCCAAGCCTGTGGGCAAGGCTGCGCCGCAGGACCAGGATCCGCGCGATGCCACCATCAGCGAGGCCACGCCGTGGCCGGTGAAGCGCGGCGGCCTGGTGCTGAAGCTGTATGAACACTCCCTGTCCTTGCTCCTCCTGGCACTGTTCATCGCCTCGTTCACACTGCACGCCTTCGGCGGCACGTCCGCATACAACGAGGAACAGCTCAGCCACGGCGAGTCCCAAGTGACGATCCTGGAGTATCTGGCCACCAGCAGGTTCTGGTTCGAATCCTTCCAGAACTGGCAAAGCGAATTCCTCGCCGTGGCGGTCCTGGTGGGCGCCTCCGTCTACCTCCGCGAAAAGGGCTCACCGGAGTCCAAGCCGGTGGCCGAGCCGCATTATGAGACCGGGGCCTGAGCGGCGCGCGCCTAGTCAGCCGCAGCCCAAGCAGTAAGCCCAGCGCCGCCGGGGGCTGGCTTCAGGCGCCTTCCAGAACCTGGCTGGTAGCCCAGGCCAGGTGTTTTGCCGCGTTGGCGACGGCGTCTTCCGGGCTGGCCGCGACATCCAGCAGCTGCGCGGCGGCTACCACGCCGTGCGCCGCGAGGTCCTCGGGCGTCACCATGATCCGCCCCGCCACCACGATCACCGGAATCCCGCGTTCCCGGGCGGCGTCGGCGAGCGCGATGGGGGCCTTGCCGGTCAGCGACTGCGAGTCCATGGAACCCTCGCCGGTGATCACCAGGTCGGCGTTGTCCAGTTGGCCCGCGAGGCCGGTGAGCCCGGCGACGAGCGCGAACCCGCCTTCCAGCCGGGCGTTGGTGAAGGCAAGGAACGACGCCGGGAAGCCGCCCGCCGCCCCGGCTCCCGGGATGTTGACGTCCCGGCCAGTCGCCTCCCGGAGTACAGACGCCCAGTTGCGGAGACCGGCGTCGAGCTGTTCCATTGCCTCGTCGTCGGCGCCCTTCTGGGCCCCGAAGACGTGGGCCGCGCCTGTGGCGCCATAGAGCGGGTTCTGGACGTCCACGGCGATCCTGAACGAGGCGGCGGACAGCCGGGGATCCAGTCCGGTGGCGTCCAGGGCTGTAACGTCGGCGAGTGATCCGCCGCCCAGCGGCACAACGTTGCCGGCGGCGTCCAGCGGCTTGAGGCCCAGCGCACGCAGGGCACCGCTGCCGCCGTCGGTCATGGCCGATCCGCCCAGACCCAGCACAATCTCGGTGGCTCCGGCGTCGAGGGCCGCGGCGATCAGCTGTCCGCAGCCGTAGCTGTGGGCCCGCAGGGCGTTGGCGGGGGTGGGCTCCATCTCGGCCAGGCCGGAGGCCTGCGCCGTCTCGATGACGGCGGTAGCACCGCCGTCGGCGTTCTTCCGGATGGCCCAGGCGGCGCCCACGGGGGCGAGGATGGGACCCACGACGGCGTTGAGCCGCTCCTCGTAGCCGGCCGAGACGGCAGCCTCCAGGGTTCCTTCACCGCCGTCGGCGATTGGAAACTGGTTGGCGACGGCGTCCGGGTAGACGCGCAGCGCACCTTCGGCGATGGCGGCGGCGGCCTCCGCGGCGGTGAGCGAGCCCTTGAACTTGTCCGGAGCGATGAGAATGCGCATGCCGTCCATCATGCCAGCCATGTCCGGGAAAGCGCTTGCCCAATCCGGCATGCGGACAGCGCGGGACGCCCCTACCGGCGGGCGTCGGGATCTTTGGCCTTGAGCACCGCAAAGTAGCCCGGTACGCGGCTGTTCCCAGCGGCGTCCATCAGCGGGTTGGTCTCGATGGTCGCGGCCCCGTCCTCCACCAGCGTCCACCGGTCCTTGGGCATCACACGGGCGAGCTCCTGCGGTCCGAAATGGGCCGGCATGGGCAGTGTCCGGATCGCGAGCTCCAGCGGGGCCGGGATGCTCCGCAGCGACGCACCCAGATGCGCGACGTACTCCACCGGGTTGCCCGGGAAGTTCGTCTCCGCCAGAAAGACTGTGCCGCGGGCGCCCACGAGCTGCCTCAGATTTTCCATCAGCGCGGCCTGATCGGCCTCGGTCAGAACGTGCAGCACGCCACGGACAAAGACGTTGGCATCCGTGGATCCCACCAGCCCGGAGACAGCCCCCAGCTCGGTCATGTCACGGGCCAGGTAGCTGACACCCTCAACGCCCGCCGATTCGTCCCGGGCACGGGCCACCGCGTGCGCAGACACGTCAACGCCCAGCACCTGCGGTGAAAAAGCAGTCAGCGCGCGGCTGAAGGCGCCGTGCCCGCACCCCACATCCACCACCGGAAGGTTGGGATCGAAGTGCCGCTGCAGGATGTCCCGGTAGCCCAGCAGCTCCTGGTCCGTGCCGGAGTCCCACAGCACGTCACTGCGGGCGCCTGTCCGGGCGATTCCGGCCCAATACCTGTCCCAGGCCGCGGTCCTGTTTTTGGGAGCCGACCAGGACAGCCTGATCAGTTTGGGCAGGATCAAGTACTTCCGCAAGGCGGCGAGCACCGGTTTCGCTGGGGATGGCATCGTACAAATATAAGACGCCGAACACGCCGCAGCAGTTTGGCCGGGCGGGTCCGTTCAGGCGGTGGCCGCTGGCTCCTTCAGCAGCCAGGCCATGGCATCGTCGCGGGACGTAAAGAACCGGGTGGGGCAGGGCAGTTTGTTGATACCCAGGATGAAGTTGGCCAGTACTTTGTCAACGGGCGACGCCCCCAGCAGCGCAACGCGGGAGGCCTGGCAGGGGCGGCCAAAAACCGTACGGGCTCCCCGGCTGACCTTGGCCGTGGTGGCCATATCCACCAGCATGGGGTGTCGGCGGGCGCCGCACAGGTCATTGACCTTCTGCATGGCCGCCTCAGCGTCGGATTCCGTAATGGACACACCCCGCGGCCACTTCAGCTGGATAACACCCCGTTCATCCAGCGTCAGGTCCGTCTTGGCCGCTTCTGCAGGCTGACTCGTCACGATTACCCTCCGCGCATTCTTATAGGAACAGGTATGCTCCGTCACCCTACAATGTACTCAGTCAGGAGCAAGCAGGTGCTCACTCAGGAGCGAAGGGGGCAGGTTTGCCAGCGGTCACACCACATTTCGCAACCGTGCCATACCTGGCTGTCGTTGCGGACCCCGACGCCGGGCGCCGGGAATTCACCACGGCGGCACTGGAAGCGGCGGGCTTCACGGTCAAAACTGCCGGCGACGCCGCCAGCCTGTCGGCGCTTCTGGACCAGCGCGAGCCTTCCGTCCTGATCCTGGACAGTTCACTCTCCGACGTCGACGCGACCGCCCCTGTGCTGGTCCTCGTGGATCTCGACAGTCCGGCAGAGGTCAAGTCAGTGGAGCATGCCGGCGTACGGGACTCCATCGCCAAGCCGCCTGCTGCCAAGGAACTCGTCCACCGCGCCACAGCCCTGATCAACCTGGTCTCCCGCCGGAACGAAGCGCGGCAGGAAGCGGAGACGCTCCGCGAAAGGCTGCGGCAGGTATCCGCGGCGGTCCGCGGAACCAACCATCCGCAACAGATCGCCGACTTTGTGGTCAGGGGGTTCGGCGAGACGTTCGGCGCGGACCGCGTCTGGCTGACCACATTCGACGACGACAGGGTGCCACCCATCACCGCCCAGTGGCAGCGGCCCGGCCTTGCTCCGCTGCCCGAAGGATTGTTCACGAACGAAGACCCGGCGCGCAGGACGGCTGACGCACTGTGGTCGCGGGCTGAGGCCCTGACGGCGGACGGAGAGTTCGCACCGCTGGGCACCGGCGACGTCCAGCTGCCGGCCGAACTCGCGAAGCTGCGCGCCGCCGCATCCGTGGCCGTCCCAATGGGGGACGGCAGCTCTTCCCTGGGAATTATTTGGATCGCCCTGCTTAACTCGCCCAGGGAATGGTCGCGGGCCGAGCTGGCACTGATCCAGCACGTGGCAGGCAATACCGCCCACGGCCTGATCCAAAGCCACCTGATCACCAGCCAGCAGCAGGTGGTCAAGCAGCTCCAGCAGCTGGACAAAGCCAAAACCGACTTCCTGGCCACCGTCAACCATGAGCTCCGCACGCCGCTGACATCGATCATGGCGTACCTGGACATGATCCAGGAGAATACGTCCGATCCCGTGTCCAGCGAGGTCCACCAGATGCTGGACATCGTGGTCAGGAACACGGAACGGCTGCGGTTGCTGATCGAAGACATGCTGAGCGTTTCCCGCAACGGGCATGAACAAAGCCCGCTGCACCTGACCCCTGTCCGGCTGGCTCGGACTCTGGAGATCGTCACCGCCGCGCTCAGGCCGCTCGCGACAGTGCAGAACGTCGCCATTGTGATGGCCCGCGCCTCGGAGGATCAGGAAATCCTTGCCGATGAGGTTCAGCTCCAGCAGGTTTTCACGAATCTGGTCTCCAACGCCATCAAGTTCACCCCCGGCGGCGGACAGATCGACGTCGTCAGCCTGACGCGGGCAGATGCAGACGGCACCCGCTGGGCGACGGTCAGCGTCTCGGACAGCGGGATAGGGATCTCCAGCGACGAGATAGCCCACATCTTCACCCGCTTCTACCGCGCCTCGAACGCGATGTCCGGGGCGGTTCCGGGCACCGGACTTGGGCTCGCCATCACGCAGGACATCGTCCAACGCCACGGCGGCCGCATTGACGTAACCTCGGAGCTGGGCGTTGGCACCACTGTCACCGTGAACCTCCGCCTTGGAGCCCACGCGTCCCACGGAACCTGAACCCGGAAAGGAGGCACCAGATGTTCGCTGACGATGACCCCAGGCTCTCCCAGCTGCTCGATGGCATCGTCCGGCTCGCCTCCGGAGACCTCCAGTCGCGCATAGAAGTATCGCCGGCCCGGGACGAGCTCGACGCCATCATCATGGGCACCAACCTCCTGGCCGAGGACCTGCAGATCATATACGAAGAGCTTGAGCAGCGTGTTGAGGTCCGCACACAGCTGCTGCACGAAGCCCACCGCGAAATGCAGATGATGGCCATGCAGGATCCCCTAACCGGCCTCGCCAACCGCTCGGCGCTTCTGTCCGCACTGAAGTCCGCCCAGGACCACGACGGCGATCCCCTCAGCCAGCCCGTCATCCTCCTCCTTGACCTTGACGCCTTCAAATCCATCAACGACACCCTCGGCCACACTGCCGGCGATCAGGTCCTGATCACCGTGGCGCAACGCATCCGCAGCGCCGTCCGGACCAGCGACGTGGTTGCCCGGCTGGGCGGGGACGAGTTCGCCATCGTTATGCCGGCCACGGGCGCCGACCAGGCCACCGTCGTAGGCCAGCGCATCCTGGCCGCCATCAAGGAACCCATTGACCTGCCTGACCGGACCGTCCGCTGCGGGGCGAGCGTAGGACTCAGCGTCGGGGCGGCCGGGCGGAGGGCCGAGGACCTGCTGATGGAGGCCGATGTGGCCATGTACGCCTCCAAAGCCGAGGGCCAGAACCGGCTCCACGTCTTCGAACCCGGGCTCCTGCTCATCCGCAGGCTCCGCAGCCAACTCCTGGAGGATCTCCGGGCCGCCATCAAGGGCAACGGTCTGGTGCTGCACTACCAGCCTGTGGTTGAACTGGGCACCGGCCGCATTGAAGGGGTGGAAGCCCTGATCCGCTGGGACCACCCCACCCGCGGCCGCATCATGCCGGACGAGTTTATCCCGCTGGCAGAAGATGCCGGCCTGATCTCCGAACTGGGCCTGTGGGTGCTCAGCACCGCTGTAGGCCAGCTACGCACCTGGATTGATGCCGACGTGGTGGACAGCCGGTTTTCCGTCCGGATCAACATCTCTGCAACGGATCTGCAGAGCCTGCAGTTCATCGAGGACGTCCGCGCCGTGCTCAAGGAGACAGGCGTCCGTCCCGAGCAGGTTGTCCTGGAGCTGACCGAAGCGGCCATCGTCAGGGGCAACGAACTGGACCGGTATTCCCTGGGCGGGCTGCGCGGGCTGGGGGTCGGGATCGAGATCGACGACTTCGGTACCGGATACTCCTCCATCAGCTACCTGCGCCGGCTCCCCGTGGACCGGGTCAAAGTGGACCGGTCCCTGATCGAGGGCCTGGGTACAGACCCCAGCCAGCCGGCACTGGTGGCTGCAGTCCTGCAGTTAGTGCGCGCCTGCGGGCTCGAAGCCGTGTGGGAAGGCGTGGAAACGGCGGAACAGGCCGAGCACCTCCGGAACCTCGGGTGCCTCAGCGCACAGGGCTATTTCTTCAGCAAGCCCGTTCCGCCCGAACGGATTCCTGCGCTGTTGGCCGAAACTTCTTCCGAAAGTAATAGAGGTTGATCGATTAAGGGCTGCGCTTTGGATCATCCCGATATACGATCAAGTTGCGGTATCCGATTCTTCGAGGCCAGGAAGATCGGCATTAATCAGAAGTAGCGAATTCCGAAGGCATCTGGAAATTTGAAAATAAAGGGGCCAAGGAGCCATTACTTCGTCAACTGGGGGCGTTGCTAATGACGGTTCGGGTACAAGCTTGGGGAGTTATTGCGGCGGTTTTGGCGGATTCCGATCCTGCCGGGGCGGCAATACGTCAGCGCCTTAGCAACCGCTTGGGGGAAAACCCCGGCATGCCGGAACGGGCCCTGCTGGAATATCTTCTGGAACGCCGGCAACAGGACACCACAGACGCGAACACGCCCGACACCGCGCGCTTCCCGCAGCCTCCCAGCGCCATGCCGCCACAGGTGGCCGAGCAGCTGGATTCCTTGCGCAGCCTGTCGCGGATCAGCGCGCTGCTGGAAAACCAGATGTTGATGACCGCGTTCCAGCCCATCTACGGCCTCGAGTCCAAGGCCGTAGTGGGCGTAGAGGCGTTGTCGCGCTTTGTCAGCGACGACGGCGCCAGCGCGGAACTCTGGTTCGCCGAGGCGGCCGCCGTTGGATTGGGAGCCAACCTGGAATTCTCGGCACTCGCATCCGCAGCCGCCGCAGCCGCAAAACTCCCCCCGCAAGTCTATGTCGCCCTGAACATCTCCCCCACGTCATGCCTGGATCCCCGGCTGCCCGAATTGTTCGACCACATCGAGCTGCCAATAGACCGCATTGTGCTCGAATTGACGGACGGAATTTCGGACGAGGAATACTCGCATTTCGTTTCCGCAATTACGCCGCTCCGGGAACGCGGGCTGCGCATTGCAATCGATGACTCACACCCCGGCGCGGGCGCCCTCAGCCGGATGCTCCATCTGCGGCCCGACTTCATCAAGCTGGGCAGGAACGTGATCAGCGGCGTGGACACGGATACGTCCCAGCACGCCCTGGCCGCTTGCCTGGTGGACTTCGCGGAGCAGATCGGCAGTATTCTGGTGGCCGAAGGTGTTGAAACCACCGAGGAACTGATGGTCCTCACAGAGTTGGGCTTCAGCGCCGGCCAGGGCTACCTGCTGGGCCGGCCCTCGGTGCAGCCGAAGGATTGGGCGGCATGGAATACGCCGCTTGACCCCGACGGGCTCCACCGCCTCGCCGCAGCAGCCGATCACGGCACCCACGGTCCCGGCGGCTCCGACTAACGCAAGTCAGCCGCCGGGCCACTCGCCTCGCTCCTGCAAGACCTGCTTCAGCAGATCCGCGCGGTCCGTCACGATCCCGTCCACGCCCAGGTCAAGCAACCGGTGCATCTCGGCGGGGTGGTTGATGGTCCACACATGGACCACCAGGCCCAGGGCGTGCGACCTCCGCACATAGGCAGGCGTCACCACGCGGATCGCCCCGTACCGGACCGGAACCTGCAGCGCCTGGACATCCCGCAACGGACCCCGCAGGACAAATCGCAGCCACGCGGCCGGAAGCACCGGCCCCAGCAGGACGAACAGCGCGTTCGTCACCATCCCGGCGGACGACGCCACCGGGCGGCTCAGCAGCTCCAGCACCGCCCGGCGTCGGCGGTCCGAAAAACTGGCCACCAGGACCCGGTCATGCGCGCCGTGCCGTTCGATGCCGGCGGCCAGGCTTTGCACGGAGTTCCAGTCTTTGACGTCCAGGTTCAGCCGGGCGGCCGGGAAGGCCACCAGGAGGTCATCGAAGAGCGGCACGGGCTCGCGCCCGCCGATCCGCGCGGTGGAAACCTCGGCGGCGGTCAGCTCGGAAATCCGGCCACGGCCGTCAGTGACCCGGTCCAGGGTGTCGTCGTGGAAGAGCAGCAGCACGCCGTCGGAGGTGGTGTGCACATCCGTCTCGAGGTACTCATAGCCAAGTTCGGCGGCGGCCCGGAAGGCGGCCATCGAGTTCTCCAGCCCCTCCCGCGAGAATCCACGGTGGGCCATGGCGATGGGATGCGAAGGACGGGCAGCACCGCCGGAAGCATCAAAAAACGGCTCAGTCACGCTTGTGAGCGTACCGGAGCCGCTGGGCTATGCGTCCAGCGGCACAATCTCCACGCCGTCACTGCAGTGCAGCAGCGTGCGGCCGTGGCCGTCGTCCAGATCCACCCACACAGCGGTGTGGTCCCACGTGATGGCGTCCACGAACCCGCTGGTTTCGTATCCCGGGGCGCGGCGGACGCGCACGCGGTCGCCCTCTTTCAGTGCCTTCCAGTGCGCAGCCGGCTCTGCCGGGCGCAGCGGCGCTTCGGCCGCGCGTTGGTTGCCGTTCCTTGCCATGACTTCCCCTTTAGCCGCGGATGTGTATCCGTTGCCCACGGTAGGCGGCAAACGTGAACGGAAGGTGAGCGGAAGCTGTGAATTTCCGGCTACAGAGCCGGGATCAGGACAGCTCTACGCCCAGCGCCGCGAGCCTGGCCTCGAGAACCTGGGCCACGCCGTCGTCGTCAAAGTGGGGTGCCTGCTGCCCGGCGGCGCTGATGGCGTCCGGATGGCCGCTGGCCATGGCGTACCCGTGGCCTGCCCAGCGCAGCATCTCGACGTCGTTGGGCATGTCCCCGAACGCCACGACGTCGGCCGCGTCAATGGACAGGGAGTTGGCGTATTCGGCCAGGGTGACGGCCTTGTTGACGCCGGGGAGCGACAGTTCCAGCATCGCCACGGTGGGCGCGGAGTGCGTGGCGGCCGCCAGGTGGGCGACGGCGGGCCGCACCGCGGCCAGGAAGTCGTCCGCGGTGCCATCCCTGACAATCGCCAGGAATTTCACGACGGCGTCGTCCGGGGTGAGCGTTTCGGCCAGCGGGGCGGGGGTAAATTCGGCCAGCAGCTCGCTGGTGCCGTTCTCGATGAAACCGGGCTCAAGATGGAATCCGGTCAGTGTTTCCGCGGCGAAGAGAGCGGCCGGGCGCAGTTCCTTGATGATCCGCCGCAGTTCCAGCACCGCGTCCATGCCCAGCGTCCGGGCGGAAACCAGCCGGTCCGCTTCGAGGTCCCACACCACGGCGCCGTTGGAGCAGATGACCGTGCCGGTGTGGCCCAGCTGTTCCTCCAGCGGGTGGAGCCAGCGCGGCGGGCGGCCGGTGACAAAAACGAGCTCGATGCCGGCGTCCCGGCAGGCGTGGAAGGCCCGGACGGTGCGGTCGCTGATCTTTCCGTCGTGCCCAAGAATCGTTCCGTCAATATCACTTGCTACCAGCCGCATCCTGCCAGTCTACGTGGGGCAGGGGGCTTCCCGGGCCGTGAAGCCTCCTCCCTGGGGCCGGCCTGTTGGAGTCGCCCGGCGACGTTTTTTGACGCCGCGCTACGTTCTGTTGAGCCTGCACGTCGTTGCGTGAACGGTTGACGGCAGCGGCGACGTGGCCATCAACCCCACCGAAAACGCCCAGACGCTGAAACTGTTCCAGGACGGAAAGCTCGACGGCGCGTGGCTGCCTCAGCCCTGGGCCTCCCGCCTGGTGCTGACCGCCGGGGCCAAGGTCCTGGTTGACGAAAAGGACCTCTGGGACGGCTCACTCTCCGGCAAGGCCGGCGAGTTCCCCACCACCATCCTGGTTGTGAACAAGAAGTTCGCCGCCGAGCACCCGGACACCGTAAAGGCGCTCCTTAAGGGCCACGCTAAGTCCGTTGACTGGCTGAACAGCGCGGCTGCAGCCGAGAAGGCCAGCGTCATCAACGCTGCCCTCAAGGAAGCGGCCGGTGCCGAACTGAAGGCCGACGTGATCGAGCGGTCCCTGAAGAACATCGTCTTCACGGTCGATCCGCTCGCCGGAACCTACCCCAAGCTGCTCAAGGACGGCGTGGAGGCCGGCACCACCAAGCAGGCAGACATCAATGGCATCTTCGACCTGACGGCCCTCAACGAGGTCACCGGGGCGAAGACCTCGGCTGCCGGGCTCGGCAAGGAGTAGACCGCGTTCAACCCGCCCGCTTGCCTGCAACTTCTCCGGATTGCAGACAGGTGGGCGGGTTTTTCGCGTTCCCTCCGGGTTTCTTTTCGGGCCGACCGGCCGGGTCGATAATGACCGTATGGTTCACTTCACCGCCACTGTTCAGCTGCGGGGTCCCAATCCCTTCGTGGACGTCCCGACGACAGCTGTGGCTGAGCTGCTGCCGCTTGCGGAGCATGGCCGGATCAGGGTGACCGGCACGCTCAGGGGTACGGAGTTCAACGCCACCGTGATGCCGGTCTCAGGTCCGGACGGCACTTCCTGTATCTTTCCGGCGGCCTGAGGACGGCAACGGGCGTGCGCATCGGGGAAACGGTCACATTGGACGTTCAAGCGCTCAACACCAACGAGGTCATCCCACCCGGAGATTTATCGGCAGCCCTGGACGCGGCCGTGGGAGCGGCAGGCAACTGGGGGCAGCTGCCCGTTTCGCAGCGGCGGGAGTTGACGCGCTTCCTTGAGGACGCCCGAACCCCGTCGACGCGGGCGCGCCGGGTGGAGCAAATTATGGCCCAGGTGCTGGGCGGGGACGTCCGGCCGCCGGGCCTGCGCGCGGTGGGCTGCCAGGAGCATCTGCAGGGCCTAACACCCTGAAGATCACGCGCCATGACCCCGCGTCGCAGCGAACAAGCCCTGATAGTATTCCAATATTCATTGGAATACTGGAGGTCGAAAGTGAACCGGGACGCCTACGCGCACGTGGCGCGCATTGGAAAGGCCATCAGCAGCGGAAACCGGCTCGAACTCCTCGAGCTGTTGGCGCAGGCTGAGCAGTCCGTTGACAACCTGTCCCGCTTGTCCGGCATGGGGGTGACGACCGTTTCTGCCCACCTGCAAGTACTGAAGGGTGCCGGCCTGGTGCGGACGCGCAGGGATGGCACCAGGATCCACTACCGGCTGGCTGGTCCGGAGGTCGCCGGATTGTTCGTGGCGATGAAGAACATGGCGGCCCGGGTCCTCCCCGGCCTCTCCACCATCGACGGTGAGAAGGACTCCGGCAGCGGCCGCGATGACTCCGTGCCGCTGATCCGCACCATCGAGGAAATCCGCGAGGCATACATGCTTGATGTCCGCCCCGCGCACGAATACCAGGCAGGCCACTACCCGGGAGCGGCATCGATTCCCCTGGACGAGCTGGCCTCCCGGATCGGGGAAGTTCCGCGGGATCGGAGGGTCATCGTCTATTGCCGGGGCGAATTCTGCCGGCTCGCCCGTGATGCGGCACGTCTGATGCGCGGGCAGGGCATCGACGCGTACGCCATGGATGAAGGCGTCCTTGAATGGCGCGCCAGCGGCGACGTCGACCTGACCGCCACCGCATAGGCCCCGGCTGTGCAGCAGATCCCAGAAAAACTGGTCCAGTTCTACTCCTTTTCCCCGGAGCGCCGCCATGCGCTCTATCGGCGCACCCTCGCCGTCGTCATCATTTCCCAGATTTTCGGAGGGGCCGGTCTCGCCGCCGGCGTCACCGTCGGCGCCCTTCTGGCCCAGCAGATGCTCGGCACCGCAGGGCTGGCAGGCATCCCGGCGGCACTATTCACGCTCGGCTCAGCCGGGGCGGCCTTCCTGGTCGGACGGATTTCCCAATCCCGGGGCCGCCGTGCCGGCCTGGCCTCGGGATTCATCGCCGGCGGCATCGGAGCAGCCGGCGTCGTCCTGGCAGCGGTAACGGACAGCGTGGTCCTGTTATTCATTGCCCTTCTCGTCTACGGTGCCGGAACGGCCACCAACCTGCAGGCACGGTACGCCGGAACCGACCTCGCGCCACCCCAGCGGCGCGCCACCGCAGTCAGCCTGGCCATGGTGTCCACAACACTCGGCGCCGTTGCCGGACCGAACCTGGTCACCCCGATGGGCGCATTCGCCACAGCCTTGGGCATCCCGGCCCTGGCCGGACCGTTCCTGCTCGCCTCAGTCGCCTACGCCTTCGCGGGCCTGGTGCTGTATTTCTGGATGCGGCCCGACCCGCTCCTACTGGCTACCGCGATCAGTGCCCAGGACCGGGCGGAGACTGCCCCGGCCACCGATTCGCCGTCCACCCCGGAACCGCCGGGGAACAACCGCGGTGTCGCCGTCGGCACCACCGTCATGGTCCTCACCCAGATTGCGATGGTCGCCATCATGACCATGACCCCGGTCCACATGCAGTCGCACGGTCACGGCCTGACCGAAGTCGGAGTTGTGATCGGCATCCATATCGGCTTCATGTACCTGCCCTCGCTGATCACTGGCGTCGACCGGCTCGGCCGGGTCCCCATGGCCGTCGCCGCGGGCGTGACGCTCCTGGCAGCCGGGATCCTTGCGGCAACGGCCCCTGCGCAATCCATGGGGCAACTGATGATCGCACTCGCGCTGCTCGGACTGGGCTGGAACTTCGGCCTGATCAGCGGCACGGCCCTCATCGTCGACGCCACCCCGCTCGAAACCAGGGCCAAGATACAAGGCTCCATTGATGTCCTTATCGCCCTTGCCGGCGCAACAGGCGGCGCCCTGTCCGGAGTCGTCGTCGCCGGCGCCAGCTACGCCGTTCTGTCCCTGGCCGGAGGCGTCCTGTCCCTCCTTCTGATTCCCGTCGTGGTCTGGTCACAACGTACAACACCCCGTAACTGAGTGCCCCGCCGATTTCGGACGCCGCGGCCGGCGCCGTCCCGGCTAACCCTGGCGGGCTTCCCCGGCGACCAGGCTACACCGTGCGCGACCGCAGCGACGTGCTCGAAGGCGGCGGCTATCCCGGCGCGCCGGACTTGCGCGGCGCGCCAGCCTCGACGGGTAGCCCGGCCTCAGCCCACTCGGGATAGCCCTCCTCGAGCCTGACGGCAGGCATACCCTGTTCCCGCAGCGTCCGGACCGCCTCGTCGGCGAACACGCAGTACTGTCCGCGGCAGTATGCCACGATGATGCGGCCGTGCGGCAGGTCCTTCATCCTCCCCGCCAGCTCTCCGACAGGAACCGAAACCGCGCCCGGGATGTGGCCGGAGCGGAATTCGCGCTCAGGCCGCACATCGAGAACTACGACATCTCCGGCGGCCATTCGGTTGGTCAGCTCAGTCCGGGTCAGGGAGTCCAAGGCCGCCCTGTCCCCCAGGTAGGCCTCGGCGAGTTCGTCGAGTTCTGCGACATGCTCGGATGCAACCTCCCGCACGGCCGCCCAGAGTCGCGTGACAGCGGTGCCGCTGAGGCGGTAATGGATCCGCGTTCCTTCGCGACGGGTGCGCACCAGGCCTGCCCGCAGGAGCTGCTGAAGATGCTGCGAAGTATTGGCGATGCTCTGCCCGATTTCCTCGGCAATTTCGTCCACAGGGCGCTCACCCTGGGCCAGGACATCCACTATCTCGGCGCGCCGACCACTGCCAAGGACCTTGGCCACGGAAGCAAATGCATCAAACAGCTTGTCCTTTGCCGGCCTGTCACTCATGCCCGATCCTCCGCAAATCATATTCAAGTAGGTACTTGACAAGATATACCCACCGGGTGTCGTATTCAAGTATTCACTTGAATACCACCCGGGCCGCGCCACGGACCCCGGGACAACCCGGAAAAGAGGCGAATTGCGATGGAATCGACAGCGACCTTCCGCAATGGCATTGACGTCGACCAGCTACTGGGGACCATCGATGCGATCCAGGCAGATCCCACCCAGGGCAGCTTTACGTTCAGAGCCACCAGCACCTGGCGCGGCGGCACCCATAACTCGGGAAAGATCCTGGGATTCACCCATGCGGGGGAACCCGACACCACCCGGACCGGAGACTTCACGACCGAGGGTGACGAACCTCCCGTGCTCCTCGGAAACAACGCCGGACCCAATGCCGTCGAACTGCTGCTGCAGGCCCTGGGCTTCTGCTACGCCGTCGGATACGCGGCCAATGCGGCCGCCCAGGGTATAGAGATCAGTTCACTGGAGTTCCACGTCGAAGGCGATCTGGATGTTCGGCCCTTCCTCGGCCTCGAAGGACCTCGGCCCGGATTCACCGCCATCCGTGCGCAGGCACGGGTCTCCAGCCCGAATGCCACCCCGGAGCAGCTTCAGTCCCTATGCCGGTATGTCCAGGACACGTCACCGGTCCGCGACTGCCTGGCCAACCCGGTTCCGGTTGAAACCACCCTCGAAATCGTATGAAGCACGGGTATAGCCATGGACATGGGAACAGTTGCAGTTGACCGAACCGAGCTTGAGGACAAGGTCAAGCAGGTCTATCGGGCGGTGGCCCAAAACCCCGCTGGCAAGTACCACTTCAAGATGGGACGTGGTCTTGCGGTGCAGCTGGGCTACCCGGCCTGGCTGCTGGACGCGATCCCTGCCGCCGCCGTCGAGTCCTTCGCCGGGGTGGGATATTTTTTCGACCTGGCGGACCTCAGGCCCGGAGAAAAAATCCTGGACCTGGGCTCAGGTTCGGGGATGGACGTCTTCGCCGCCGCCGTCACGGTGGGATCCGGCGGGCAGGTGGTGGGCCTTGACATGACCGAGGAGCAGCTGGAGAAGGCCGACGGCCTGCGGAAAGAGGGCGGCTTTCCCCAGGTCGCCTTCGCGCACGGGTACATCGAAGAACTCCCCTTCGACGATGCCAGGTTCGACTGCATCATCTCCAACGGCGTCATCAACCTGTCCGCGGACAAAGCCGCTGTGTTCCGCGAAGCGGCACGCGTGCTGCGCCCAGGAGGACGCCTGGCGGTTGCCGATATCGTCACCGAAAGGCCGCTGACCCAACAGATTGTCTGCAACATTGATCTCTGGGCCGCCTGCATCGGTGGCGCCACGCAGGAAGACACCTACCAGGAATTGATCGCCGGCAGCGGGTTCGCGCTGAAAACGCTCCGGACGAATCCGTATGAGTTCCTCTCCGACAGCGCCCGTGCGGCGACCACGAAATACGGCGTCAGGAGCCTCTCGATCCTCGCGTATGCCGGCTGACCTGCGGCACGTTGCCTTCGGAATTGCGCCACGCATAAGGATCCCCAAAGCGCTCCGGTTGCGGTGAGGGCAGATGTCTCATCGGATTGCGTGCCGTTGCCTCCGCGTGGCCAAGCCGGCGGTCGGTGATGCCGGAATCAGCCTAAGTTGCAACTGAGTTCAGTTCGGCACGCGTGGGCGGGTTGGCGCCCGGGCGGGAAACCGTGACGGCCGCCGCGCGGGCAGCGTGGGCCAGGAGCTCAGCCAGGCCCTCGGCCGGAAGCTCGCGCAGGTCCTTCCGGTTCTGCGCGCCGTCCAGGCCCCGGTCCACGATCCCCGAAAGCAGCGCGGCCATAAAGGAATCACCTGCGCCCACGGTGTCGGCCACTTCCACGCGAGGCGCGTCAATCGCGGCTTCACCGGCGGCCGTAATTCCCCACGGACCGGCCGCGCCCCGCGTGACCACCACCACGGCCGGCCCCTCGGAGCCACCCAGCGACAGCCAGCGGCGCGCTGATTCCAGCACATCCACACCCGGATACAGCCACTCCAGGTCCTCGTCGGAGGCCTTGACCACGTCCGAGAGGGTGACAAACTTCTCCGCCTGCGTCCGTGCATAATCCACGTCGGTGATGATGCTGGGCCGGCAGTTGGGATCGAAGCTGATGGTGGCGGCGGGATGGGCGTGCTCGACGGCGGCGAGCACCGCCGCGGCGCCCGGCGCCAACATCGTGGCGATGGAGCCGGTGTGCAGCAGGGTGGTTCCCTGCAGCATAAAGGCGAGGCGGTCCGCCAGGCCGGGAAGCTCCCAGGCGAGATCGAACGTGTAGGTGGCGGCGCCGTCGTCGTCGATTACCGCGGTGGCTACGCTGGTTGGCAGCTCGTCGGGGCCCAGCGGCAGCATAACGGAGCTGGAGCGCAGGTGCGCCGCCACCGAATCCCCGTAGGCGTCGCGGCCGTAACGGCCGACGAATTGCACGGGATGGTCGAGGCGGGCCAGGCCCACCGCGACATTAAGGGGACTGCCGCCCACGTGGGCTTCGATTCCGGAGGCGCGCTGGACAACGTCAACAAGGCCCTCGCCTATAACTGTGAGCATGGTCATACTCTGCCAGAGATGCGACTGCCTACACAGGCGTGTTACGCGTCGCCCACCATGGAGATGTGACATCCCATGTCCTCTAGCCGATGACGGCTGCCATGCCCGACGTGGAACACGTCCTGGCGGTCCGCGGCACCGGCGGCTACCGGCAATACAGGATCCCCGCCCTCGCCGTCTCGCGGCAGGGCACCCTGCTGGCCGCCTATGACGGCCGCCCCAACCTCGATGACCTGCCCAACCCGATGGACCTCCTGCTCCGGCGCAGCACGGACAGCGGCCGGACCTGGGGCGATCAGCATATGGTGGGGACGGGCGGCGGCCTTAACGGCTACGGCGATCCGAGCCTCCTGGTGGACGTGGATACCGGCCGGATCTTTATGTTCCACGCCGCCGGTACGCATGCCGGATTCTTCGAAGCGGCGGCCAGGCTGGAGCCTAACTAGTGGATAACTAGTGGCCTTCGGCACCGGCGTCGGTGGCAGTTTTGTCCTGGCCGGGCACCCGGTCCTGGGACACCGCTATGCGGGCGGCCACGTGGGCCACTTCGCCTCGCCGTACGCATTCCACGAGGGCCAGGCTATTCTCTGCGTCTGCGGCGGCGCCGGGCATGTTGAGGCCATCGCCTCCGGGCCCGCCATCCGCGAGGCGTACGTGCGGCTCGGCGGCAAGGAACCGGCGCTGGACGCCCGCGGTGTCTTTGCCCTCGCCGGCGACAGCGATGCCATAGCCATCAAGGCGTGGGCATGGGCGCCTCTGCCGCCGGCCAGGCCGTGGGCGGACTCGCCAACATCCTGGACCCGAAGTGGTGGTGGTTTCCGGCGGGCTCTCCGACGCCGGCGCGCCCTGGTGGCGTCCCATGGAACGCGCCCTTCGCGCCGAACTCCTGCCCGCGCTGCTCGGCCTCCCCGTCCTCCCGCTAAACTCGGCAACGCAGCAGCAATGGTGGGCGCCGCGCGACTGGTCCTCACCACCACTCGGTCCTAAGCACCTCGTCATTCCCTGATCTTCAGCCCGCTCCGTCAACCTTCCAGAGGAACCGACCGTGATTCTGACCCCCAAAGCCCTGCGCGGGCAACTCATCGTGTCCTGCCAGGCGTATCCGGGCGAGCCCCTGCGGGACCCGCGCAGCACGGCGCAGATGGCCGCTTCCGCAGTGATCGGCGGCGCCGCTGCCGTCCGTGTCCAGGGTCTGGCCGATGTGCAGTTCACGCGTGCAGCGGTGGAGGTTCCGGTGATCGGGCTCTGGAAGGACGGTCACGACGGCGCCTTCATCACTCCCACACTCCGTCATGCTCTGGCGGCGGCCAACGCGGGCGCCCACGTGGTGGCCATCGACGGCACGCGCCGGGAGCGTCCGGACGGCCTGACCCTGGCCCTGGCCCTGGCCCTGGCCCAGACAGTGGCGGGCATCCACCACGATTCCCACGCCTTGGTGATGGCGGACTGCGGCTCGTTCGACGACGCTGCCGCGGCGGTCGAGGCCGCGGCCGTCGTCGTCGGAACCGCGATCACGCACCCGGCCACCATCACCGGCTGGTTCGCCGAGACCCTCAAGTGACGCCCGGGCCCACCGCCGCTGAGTCCGGGAGCTACCTGCTGGCCGGCACGGTCCTGACCGACGGCTCGATCCAGGACGACGCAGTGGTGGCCGTCGCGGACGGCCGCATCGCGTATGTAGGGCCCCGCGCGGGCTTGGATGAGGCGTCGCTGCCCGGTCTTGAGGAACTCGAACTGCCGCGGGGCAGCCTGATTCTGCCCGGCCTCGTTGACCTGCACTGCCACGGGGCCGTGGGCGGCGACTTCCCCAGCGGCGACAGCGGGGCTGCCAGGGCCGCCGTGGACTTCCTGCACCGCAGCGGCACCACCACGCTGCTGGCAAGCACGGTGACCGCGTCCCGCGAGGACCTGCTGCGCGGCCTGGAAACCCTGCGGCTGCTTGCCGATGAAGGGCTCATCGCGGGCATCCACTCCGAGGGGCCGTTCCTGTCCCACGCGCGATGCGGCGCCCAGGATCCGCGGTACCTGCGCGAGCCGGACCTCCCCCTGCTGGGCGAACTGTTGGCCGCGGCCGGCGGCCACCTGCGGACCATGACGTACGCGCCCGAACTTCCCGGCGCCGACGCCGTGGTGCGGATGCTCGCCGAGCACGGCGTCACGCCGTCGCTGGGCCACACTGACGCGGACGCGCGGACGACGGCGGCCTCCCTCACCGGGGCGGCGGAGCTGCTGGCGGCATCCGGCCTGGGGACCGTATCGCGCCCCACTATCACACACCTCTTTAACGGTATGCCGCCGCTGCACCACCGCAGCCCCGGACCTGTCGCCGCGTGCCTCCGGCTGGCCGGGGCCGGCACGATTGCCGTCGAACTCATCGCCGACGGCGCGCACCTGGACCCCGAAACAGTCCGGATGGTCTTCGAGTTGGTGGGGGCTGAAAACGTGGTCCTGGTGACCGACTCCATGGCCGCCACCGGGCTGCCGGACGGGGACTACGAGCTTGGCCCCGCCGCCGTTTCCGTCAGCGGTGCCGTGGCCCGGCTCAGCAACGGCACCCTCGCTGGCGGGACGGCCACATTGCTGGACGTTGTGCGGCGGACCATTAACGCCGGCGTGGAGCCGGCCGCCGCTGTTTTGTCAGCCACCGCGGTTCCGGCGGCCATCATCGGCCAGGGGCAGGAAATCGGAAGTCTCCGCGCGGGCCTGCGGGCCGACGTCGTAGTGGTGGACCGCAACTTCCGCCGCGTCCTGGTCCTGCGCGAGGGGCGCACCCTGGGCCGCCCCGCCGTCGGAGTTTAGCGCCGGCTCTGGCCTGCGGGAACGCCGTCAAGGCCGGCGTCCAGCACCGGCGCGCACGCGGGCAGGGGGCGGACAATTGGAGCACCTTGCAGTGACTGTTTGGAGCCATCATGCGCCGTTCCACTGGCTGGCTAAAACACCACAGGCTTTTGGCATTCTTTGTCCTGACCTACGCGATTTCCTGGGCATCGTGGCCCGCTTACGCGACAGGGCGCATTCCCCGCATGGAATTCCCGCCGTCCTTGTCCTGGTCACGGGGCTCATCACCATGGCACTCGGGGCCTCCGCCCCGGGCCTTGCACAGCTGACGTGGAGTGGGCTGCTGACCGTCTTCGCCGTCCGGCTGGTCAATCCGATGGACGGACCACTGGGCGAAGAACCCGGGTTCCGCGGCTACGCCCTCGCGCTCCTTCAGGCGTCCCGGCCTCCGCTGGTGTCCGCAGCCATTCTCGGCGTCCTCATAGCCCTCTGGCACCTACCGCTGGTCCTCTTTGGCGGGCTAAGCCTGATCGGCTTGCCGACGACGTTCGCCATCACCTTCCTTTACGTCTGGCTTTTCAACCGCACAGGCGGCAGCGTCCTGCTGACGCTCCTGTTCCACAACAGCCAGGGCACTTTCACCATGGGTTCCTTCGGCTTCACCGGCGCCGGCGCCGACCGCGCGGAGCTGATCTACTTCGGCGTCGTCGTCCTCGCGGTTCTGGCCACTGTGGCGCTGGACCGCCGGGCATGGCGCAAGGCACCCCGCCCGGCCACCGCCGTCGGGCGTTTCTCCTTCAGGAGGCGTCCCAGGTGAACGACGGCGGGCAACAGTCGCCCTTCGAGCGGCGCCTATAGTCCCGGTCAGGACCAGGCCACTCCCATCCAAGCACGGAGGAAAAATGGCCGTGGCCGGGCCCGGACTGGCAAAGCAGCTAACCGCTCACTTCATATCGTCTAGACTTTCGATTATGACCGGTGCCCCTCCCCGTCTTCTGGCCTGGCTCGTTGCCCTGACGATGCTCCTCACGGCGTGCGCGCCCGCGATCGGCTTTGACGAGACCGCCACCGATCGACCGATAGCGACGTCCTCGGCCCGGCCAGCCGCTGGCGACGTCGCCCCCGCCCCTCACCGGACTCCGGCCCCCACACCGACGCCGGTTCCCACGCCGACGGCGGTGCCCCAGGCGTTTGCCCTGAACCTCTACCAGGAGGGGGACTTCGTGCCGCAGTACACCTTCGACTGGTGTGTGGCGGCGAGCATCCAGATCGCGCACAACCTCATCGATGACACGGGGGGGCGGCACGTGGGCCGATCGCGCTCAGCAGAACGACCTGTGGGAGATGGCCCGGGCACGGTCGTCCAACTCGTTCAACGGTGCCAACCCATTGGGTTGGGCCGAGGTGCTGACTGACGTGGGGATGGGGCCATACGCCGTTGTCAGCATCGCCAACTACGAGGACGCACCGCAAACGGCGGCGCGTGCCATCACCGAAACGGGCCGGCCGGTCGGGCTGGTCATGTGGAGCGGTCGCCACGCGTGGGTGATGAGCGGGTTCGAGTCGCTCGGCGATCCCGGCCAGTTCCCGGAGTTCTCGGTCACCGGCGTCCGCGTCCAGGATCCGCTCTACCCGCACGGCAGCGGGCAGTGGGGTCCATCGCCTGCGCCCAACAGCCTGCTCAGCCCCGAGCAGCTGGCGACGCAGTTCGTGGTCCGTGAGCCGCGACGCTGGAGCAGCGATCTGCCGGCGGGCTACCTGCTGGTGCTGCCGCAGGCCGAGGCCTGACCAGGTTTTTTGTGCCCTGAGCTTACTTCAATCTGGATTGAAGACTGGCAAGGAAGAGGCAGCGCGCCTAGGACGCTGCTGAACAATTTGGGTGGTTTAAGGCGCGCCTGCTGGACTTGCCGGGCTGGTCGTTAAGACTGGTTGGATGCAAGGTATTGAGGACGCCC
>NZ_JAMXBH010000005.1 GCF_023913735.1 Pseudarthrobacter raffinosi | reverse complement strand
TGCCGAAGAGATGACGTCTCCGCTTTGGGCGTCCACGGCGAGGACTTTGCAGGACTGGGTGGAGGAATCCACTCCGATGACAACGCTCATTGACTATTTTCCTTATCGATCTGGTCATTCAGGGCTTTGGCCAGCGGCTCATCAACGATCAAGGTGGTGACAAAGCCGGCCCTGGCCACGGCCCGCACGGCGTCTGCCCGTGCCTTCCCTTGCGCTATGGCAATGACCTTCGGGGTCCGCTGCAGCTGCTTGATGGTGACGGCTATGATGCGCTCGTCCAGTCCGGATTCGACCGGAACTCCCGCTGAGTTCAGCAGCCGCCCTGAACATTCCGCTACGGCGCCGGCCAGCACCGCTTCCTCGCGCACCGCAGGATCCGCCCGTTCCCAGACCGTGGAGCAGCCGGGTTTCCAGGCGCCGATTGCCACCACAGCCAGGTCGAGGGAATCCGCCTTGGCCAGCGCCCCGGCAATCTCCGGCTGACGCAGCAGACCCGATGCCGTCGCCGGATCCTCAACCACCAGAGGTGACCACAGGGGCCAGGCCAGTCCGCCGCTCAAATGTGACAGCCGCTGGATGAGCTCAAGCGGATTGCTGTCTGCTTCGGCCGGGAGGGCACCCGCGAGCTGGACGATGTCGCACCGGGGAAGTTCTCCGACCAGCCGGGAGGCAACGTCCAGGGTGCGGGACCAGGAAATACCGAGGGTCCCGCCGGAGGGCGCCTGACGTGAGATTTCCACCGCCGCGGCCTTTGCCAGGATCCCGCGGGCCTGGATTTCTTCACCCACCGCGTCCACGACGATGACCTGGCGCACGTTCAGGGAAGTCTCAATTCGCCACACGTCCGCGCTCGAGAGGTGGGACGGAAAATGAACCTTGATCTCCACGATGCCCCTCTCGCGGGCTTCGGTCAGCAGCCGTGCGACCTGAAACCGGGAGAGGTCGTAGTTGGCCGCAATTTCCACTTTGGGGCGGTTCTCCAGGTAGTACTCCCTTCCGATGCGCGCCAGAAGCTCCTCATGAGATTGTTCGGGCATGTCGTTGCTCTTTCCACCGACTTAACGTTTGAGTCCGGGCTATTGCTCAAATGAGTATATATGACTAGAGTCACTTAACACATGAGCGGTTCCGGGTCGCTCAGATGTGCACATAGTGTTTTGAACGGGGCGGGGATGCCCCGACATCTGGGTCCTGGAATCCACGCAGAAGCCTGCAGACGGCTCAGACAGCGGTATCCCGACCTCATAAGAACAAAGGAGTCCTAATGCGACCCAAGTCCCGTTTGGCCGCAGTCGCGGCCGGCACTATTACTTTTGCCCTCGCCCTGTCGGCCTGTTCCGGCGCCGGTGGCGGCTCGGCGGCAGGCGATCAGAACAGCCTCAACGTCCTGATGGTCAACAACCCCCAGATGGAGGACCTGCAAAGGCTGACTGCAGATAACTTCACCAAGGACACCGGCATCAAGGTCAACTACACGGTGCTGCCGGAGAACGATGTCCGGGCCAAGATCAGCCAGGAGTTCTCCAGCCAGGCCGGGCAGTACGACGTTGCGTCGCTGTCGAACTACGAAATCCCGTTTTATTC
Organism: Pseudarthrobacter raffinosi; assembly: GCF_023913735.1. Lineage (GTDB taxonomy): Bacteria > Actinomycetota > Actinomycetes > Actinomycetales > Micrococcaceae > Arthrobacter > Arthrobacter raffinosi. The sequence continues at coordinate 231,523 of NZ_JAMXBH010000005.1, read as the reverse complement.
AGCCAACGGCTGGCTGGCACCGCTCGACAATGTCGCGAAGGACGCGGAGTTCAACCAGGCGGACATCCTGCCGGCCTACACGGCATCCCTCACGGGCAAGGACGGCAAGCTTTACGGTGAACCGTTCTACGGAGAGTCCTCGTTCCTGATGTACCGCAAGGACATTCTGGACGCCAAAGGGTTGACCATGCCGGAGAAGCCCACCTGGGACGAGGTGGCCGACCTTGCAGCCAAGGCCGACGGTGCGGCGCCCGGCATGAAGGGCATCTGCCTGCGCGGCCAGCCCGGCTGGGGCCAGGTCTTCGCCCCGCTGACCACCGTGGTCAACACCTTCGGCGGCACCTGGTTCGATAAGGACTGGAACGCGAAGGTCAACTCCCCGGAATTCACCGCGGCGACCGAGTTCTATGTGGACCTGGTCCGCAAGCACGGTGAAGCCGGTGCCGCGCAGGCAGGGTTCACGGAGTGCCTGACCAACATGAGCCAGAGCAAGGTCGCCATGTGGTACGACGCCACGTCTGCTGCCGGTTCACTGGAGGCGGATTCCTCCCCGGTGAAGGGCAAGATCGGCTACGCCCAGGCCCCGGTGAAGAACACGAAGTCATCGGGCTGGCTGTGGACCTGGTCCTGGGGCGTGCAGGCAGCGTCGAAGAAGCAGGATGCTGCCGGGAAGTTCATCGCCTGGGCCAGCTCGCAGAAGTATGAAGAACTGGTGGCTTCGAAGCTGGGCTGGGCGAAGGTTCCGTCCGGCAAGCGCATCTCCACGTATGAGAACGCCGACTTCCAGAAGTCCGCCCCGTTCTTCAAGGCCGAACGGACCGCCATCGAAAACGCGGACCCCAAGAACCCCGGTGTCCAGCCGCGTCCCGCCATCGGTGTTCAGTTCGTCGGCATTCCCGAGTTTGCTGACCTGGGCACCACTGTCTCCCAAGGTGTCAGCTCCGCCATTGCCGGCCAGGGATCTGTAGCGGATGCACTGGCCAAGGGCCAGGAAGCCGCTCAGAAAATCGGCGACAAGTACAAGAAGTAACCAGCAACCCACCAAAGGTTCTGTGGCCCGCCTGACGGCGGGCCACAGAACCGCAGGAGAACATCATGACTACAGCAACAGCGCGCGTCTCCGGTCCCGGACACAGCGCATCCAAAACCTCCAAGAACGCCAGGTCGCGTGAACGCGCACTGGCCTGGGCACGGCGTGCGCCGCTGCTGCCGGCCCTGATCTTCCTCATCATCGTCACCCAGCTTCCGTTCGTGGTGACCCTCATCATTTCGTTCCTGAACTGGAACAGCCTCCGCCCGGACCAGACCGGGTTCGCCGGCTTCGACAACTACGTTCAGGTCCTCACCAACGCCGACCTGCGCCAAGCCATCTTCACCACCATCGTCCTCACGGTCTCCGTGGTCCTGGCCAGCCTCGTCATCGGCCTGGGACTGGCACTGCTCCTGGACAAGAAGTTCATCGGCCGCGGACTGGCCCGTACCCTGCTGATCGCACCGTTCCTCGTGGTTCCGGTGGCCGCCGCCCTCATCTGGAAGCATGCCCTCCTCAACCCCACCTACGGGCTGATCAACGGGATCCTGACCTGGATCTGGTCCCTGTTCGGCAGCGAAAACGCGCCCCAGCCGGACCTCCTGTCCCAAGCGCCCCTGATGGCCGTCATCGTGTCGCTGGTCTGGCAGTGGACGCCGTTCATGATGCTCATCCTGCTGGCAGGTTTGCAGTCGCGTCCCATGGACACCGTCGAAGCGGCCCAGATGGACGGCGCGAGCCCCTGGGGCATCTTCCGCCACCTCACCCTGCCGCACCTGCGCCAGTACCTGGAACTCGGTGGCCTGCTCGGGGCCATCTACATCGTGCAGAACTTCGATGCCGTCTTCACCCTCACCTCGGGCGGCCTGGGAACAGCCAACCTGCCGTACGCCATCTACCAGACGTTCTACTTCGCCAACGAATATGGCCTGGCGTCGGCCGCCGGCGTCGTGGTGGTCATCGGCACGATCATCGTGGCGACCTTCGCGCTCCGCACCGTATTCTCGCTCTTCAAGAAGGAGGCAGCACGATGAGCACCCTCACCCCGGCCGCACCCCGGAAATCCGTCCCCGGACCGACCGCCCTCAACACCGGTTCGCGTCGTCGCGGCAAGTCCCGGATGGACCCCACCCGCAACAATACGGCTGCCGGGATCGCGGCATGGCTGCTGGCCCTGCTCTTCGCGACGCCTGTCCTCTGGATGATCCTCACCTCGTTCCACTCCGAAACTGACGCCGCGACCAATCCGCCGTCCCTCGCTGCCAACCTCACCCTCGACGCCTACAAGGAGTTCTTCGGGGCGAGCTCGGGAGTCAGCCCCTGGCCGCCGCTGATCAACTCGGCCACTGCCTCGATCCTCTCGACCGTGCTGGTCCTGGTCCTGGCCATCCCGGCCGCCTATGCGCTGTCGATCCGGCCGGTGAAAAAGTGGACCGACGTGATGTTCTTTTTCCTCTCCACGAAGATGATGCCCGTGGTCGCAGCGATCCTGCCGCTCTACCTCTTCGCCAAAAACGTCGGCGCTTTGGACAACATCTGGTTCCTGGTCCTGATGTACACCTCGATGAACCTGCCCATCGCCGTGTGGATGATGCGTTCCTTCCTCGCCGAAGTGCCGGTGGAAATGCTTGAAGCCGCCCAGATCGACGGCGCCGGCCTACTCCTCACCCTCCGGAAGGTCGTCGCTCCCGTGGCGATGCCCGGCATCGCCGCCACCGCCCTGATCTGCTTCATCTTCAGCTGGAACGAACTGCTCCTGGCCCGCGTCCTCACTGGCGTGATGGCGGGAACCGCCCCGGTCTTCCTGACCGGCTTCGTCTCCAGCCAGGGACTGTTCCTCGCCAAAGTCTGCGCGGCCGCCGTCGTGATCTCCCTGCCGGTGCTGTTCGCCGGCTTCGCCGCCCAGGACAAACTCGTCCAAGGCCTCTCCCTCGGCGCCGTCAAGTAGCCGGCCCTCACCACTTTCGATTCTTAGAGGATTACTCCGATGACAACACCCACCGCACAGTCCCGCACCCTGGCGCACCCCGAACTGCCGGCCACGATGCGGGCCTCCGTCCTGAAACGCCAGGGCGAGATGGCCCTGGAAACCCTGGCCGTCCCGCAGCTTGAAGCCGATCAGGTTCTGGTCAAGGTCGCGGCCGTCGGCGTCTGCGGCAGCGACGTGCACTACTACGAGCACGGCCGGATCGGCGACTACATTGTGGACCACCCGCTGATCCTCGGCCATGAACTCTCCGGCCGGATCGCCGCCGTCGGAAGCGCCGTTGACCCGTCCCGCATCGGCAAGCGGGTCGCCGTCGAGCCCCAGCGGCCCTGCCGCACATGCAAGCAGTGCAAAGCGGGACGGTACAACCTGTGCCCGGACATCGAGTTCTACGCCACCCCGCCGATCGACGGCGCGTTCGCCGAATACGTGAGCATCCAGAGCGACTTCGCCTACGACATCCCGGAGAGCGTCAGCGACGAGGCAGCCGCCCTGATCGAGCCGCTCTCCGTCGGGCTCTGGGCCTGCGAACGCGCCGAGATCAGGCCCGGCAGCCGTGTGCTGATCGCCGGCGCCGGCCCGATAGGCATTATCGCCGCCCAGGCAGCCCGGGCCTTCGGCGCCACCGAAATCTACATCACCGACATCGCAGAAGACCGGCTCGCTTTCGCCCTGGAACACGGCGCGACCCACGCGCTCAACGCCAAAACCGACAGCGTGGAGGGCCTGGACGTCGATGCGTTCATCGACGCCTCCGGCGCGCCGCAGGCCGTCCGCTCCGGCATCAAGGCCGTGGGGCCGGCCGGCCGGGTCATCCTGGTGGGGCTTGGGGCCGACGACGTCGAACTCCCCGTCTCGTTCATCCAGAACCGGGAGATCTGGCTCTCCGGGGTGTTCCGCTACACCAACACGTGGCCTTTGGCCATCCAGTTGATAGCCGACGGCAAGGTGGATCTGGACGTCCTGGTCACCGGCAAGTTCGCCCTCGCCGAATCCGAGGAAGCGCTCAAAGCCGGCAAGCAGCCCGGCCAGCTCAAAGCCGTCGTCTACCCGGGCCGCTGATGGACCTCGCTGACACCGGACTGCCGGGGACCCGGGGGCCCCGGTCACCGGAGGCGGAACGGGCCGTGGCGGATCTCCGGCTTCGCCTCGCCGACGGGAACAGAATGCTGCTCGGTATCGTGGGAGCCCCCGGATCGGGTAAGTCCACCTTCTCCGCCTGCCTGCAGAAACTTCTCGGAGCCGGGTCCGCCGTCGTGGTGCCGATGGACGGCTTCCACTTGGGAAACAAGATCATCGACGGCACACCGCTCAGGGAACGCAAAGGCGCCATCGACACGTTCGACGTCGGCGGATACCTCTCCCTGTTGCAGCGCCTCGCACGGCGGGACGAGCACGTGGTCTATGCGCCCGATTTTCGCCGCACCATCGACGAACCGGTGGCCGCGTCCATTGAAGTACCCGCAGCCGTACCGCTCGTCATCACCGAGGGCAACTACCTCCTCGCGGAACTGCCCCCGTGGCAGCAGGTCCGGGCGCAGCTGGACGAGGTGTGGTTCCTGGATACACCCCGGCACCTGCGCCTTTCCCGGCTCGTGGACAGGCACATCCTCTTCGGCAAAGACCGCCCCGCAGCGCAAGCGTGGGCGGCCGGTTCCGACGAAACCAACGCCCAGCTGATCGAAGCCACCCGCCATGCGGCAGACCGGATCATCCCGTGGTCCTGACCCCTGCACAAGCAAGGAGGCAGTAAATGCCACCACCTGAAGCTCTTCCACCGGGCGTTCAGCCGAAAACGGCAGGCGCGGCTCCATCCCGGACACGTTCAACGCACTTTCTGTCCTTCCCGGCAAGGCAAGAATCATTGGCTGTTTCCGGGAAGAGGCCAGCCCGCCATGGGCCCGGGAACCGGGCTCCATGCCGATCGACCAGCACATTCTGAAAGGCTAAACACATGCATTCACTCACCAGCTCAACTCTCCCGGAACTCCCCGCTGCTGTGGGCAAACCCTCTTATGACCGCTCAGCTTTGACGGCGGGAATTGTCCATTTCGGCGTCGGCGGCTTCCACCGCGCACACCAGGCCATGTATCTGGACCGCTTGATGAGCACCGGCCACGCACTTGACTGGGCGATCTGCGGCGTTGGGGTCCTGCCCGGCGACGCCCGCATGAAGCAGGTAATGGACAGCCAGGACTGCCTCTACACCCTCGTGGTGAAAAACCCGGACGGCACCCGGGAGGCGCGGGTCATCGGCTCCATCATTGAATACCTTTTCGCCCCCGACGACCCGGATGCTGTTATCGAAAAGATGGCCTCGGACGCCGTCCGCATCGTCTCGCTCACCGTGACGGAGGGCGGCTACAACTTCCACCACGTCACCGGGGAATTCAACACCGAGAACCCGGACGTCATCCACGATCTCCAGCCCGGAGCCGCACCGCGGACAACCTTCGGGCTGGTCACCGAGGCCCTTGCCCGGCGCCGCGAACGGGGTTTGGAGCCATTCACGGTGATGTCCTGTGACAACATTCAGGGCAACGGCGACGTCGCACGGAAAATGTTTACCGCCTTCGCATCTCTCAAAGATGCCGAGCTTGGCGGGTGGATCGAGGAAAACGTGCCTTTCCCCAACAGCATGGTGGACAGAATCACCCCCGTGACCACGGACGAGGACCGAGGCGCCATTGAGGAGGAATTCGGGGTGAAAGACGCATGGCCCGTGGTCTGTGAGCCCTTCGAACAATGGGTGCTCGAAGACCATTTCAGCCTCGGCCGTCCGCCCTTCGAAGACGTCGGGGTCCAGCTGGTGGAAGACGTGGAACCCTATGAGCTCATGAAGCTGCGCCTGCTCAACGCCAGCCACCAAGGCATGTGCTATTTTGGCTACCTCGCCGGCTACCGCTACGCGCATGAAGTCTGCCAGGACCCGTTGTTCTCCCAGTTCCTGCTCGACTACATGGACAAGGAAGCCACGCCGACCCTGCAGCCCGTTCCGGGCATCGACCTCGACGCCTACAAGCACACTCTCATCGAGCGCTTCTCCAATGAATACGTCCGCGACACCCTGGCCAGGCTGTGCGCCGAGAGCTCAGACCGTATTCCCAAGTGGCTCCTGCCGGTGATCCGCATCAATCTGGCAAACAACGGCGAAATCCATCGCTCTGCAGCAATTGTGGCCAGCTGGGCGCGGTACGACGAAGGCACCGACGAGCAGGGCAACCCCATCGAAGTGGTTGACCGCCTGAAAGATACCCTGATGGCCGCCGCCGCCCGGCAGCGCCAGGACCCGCTGTCCTTCATCTCGGACCGCGAAGTCTTCGGCGCCCTCATCGATGATGAACGGTTTGTCATGGCCTACTCCGACGCCCTGACGGGCCTCCATGACCATGGCGCCAAAGATACCCTTCGATCCCTAAAGCCGGGGCTCTAGACTCCACGAATCGTATCTTATGGAGGGGCGCGACCGACTGCCGAGCTCCTGACCGGCCCGAAATTCTAATCCCTCGAGCGCCCGTTCAAGTTTCCGCATGACCGACGCCGAAACCGGCAACTCATCCCGCGAATTAACCGCCTTTCTCGGCTAACAATCACACGCCGGCAGTGACCGGGTGTCGGTAGATGATCGTTTTCCGACACCCCTTAATGCCCCGGTTTCTTTCCGTTGCCTCTCAGGCTCTTCTTACTCCTCGTTGCTGTCGCGGTGGTCGGGATCGCGCAGAGTGCGCCGGCCACCGGCGAGGTCGGGAAGTTGGAAGGAGTAGTGACCGTGGACGTTGATGTGCCGGCGCACGTACGCCGACAGGCGGGCGACATCGGCATCGAGCACCGGGTAGCCCTGTTCCCGCAGCGTGGTCAGGGCGTGGTCAAGGTAGACCGTGTTCCACAACGTCACACAATTCAAGACAAGGCCCAGGGCGCCGAGTTGGTCTTCCTGCCCGTCACGGTACGCCTGGTGGAGCTTGCCCTCCCGGCCGTGGAAGATGTGCCTGGCCAGGGCGTGGCGGCCCTCCTGGAGGTTGCGCAACGCTTTCATTTCCCGGCGGTAGGCCGGGTCATCGACGAAGGTGAGGATGTGGAGGGTTTTGAAGATCCGCCCGTAGTGTGCCACCGCCTCGCCCAGATCAGTCGGTCGTCCGTCGCGTTGCAGGATACGGATCACATCGTGGGCGGAGACCTCGCGGGTGTGGATCGAGGCGGCGATCCGGCAGATGTCCGGCCAGTGCCGACGGACCTTCTCGATGTCGATCTTTCCCCGGGCGGTCCTGTCGAGCCTGCCGTAGTCGGCTGACCGGTTGATCCGCCACAGCTTGGCGTCGGGCAGGTCCGCGAGCACCGGCCGGTAGTCGAATCCCAGCAAGGTGACCAGGCCGAACACGATGTCGGAATAGGAGCCCTGGTCGGTGATCAGCACCTCGGGCCGGTGGCTACCGTCGGGGTTGTAGAGCAGGTCCACGAAGTGAAGGGTGTCCTTCGGCGTGCCCGACACCACCTTGGCCGCCAGCCCGACGGACTGATCGGAGATCATGTTCAGCCAGGTCACGCCCTTCTTTCGGTGGAAGTACTTCGGGTTTGGGCGGGCGTCGACGGAGCGGACCGGCACGATGAACCGGATCCCGTCGACGGCGGCAACCAGCCCGCCGCCCCACTCCTGCGCCAGGTCGCTGGCGCCCTGGGCCTCGATGAGCACCGCGTTGGCTGCGGCGTAGGAGTCCGAGCCGAGGTAGTGCTGGTCGACGTGGGAGAGCCGGTCGCGGGTCAGCGCGGGAGCGTCGGCGATCACCGGTCCGAACCCGATGTTGAGCGCGTGCGCGGTCAGCAGCGCGGCGACCGAGACGTGCAGGTCGGTCAGCCGGGAGGACACGCCTGCTGCGGAGGTGAAGGAGGCGGTGAAGTCCGGGTGCCAGCCCATCACCTCGAGCACCAGTTCGGACAGGTCCACGCGCGGGATCATGCCCGCTACACGGGTGCGCAGGTCTTTCAGGCTGGGCGACTCCTCCAACGCGTCGTCCTTGCCGAGGTGCATCCGGCCGTCGGTGTCCACGGTGATGTCCCCGCCGGCGGTCATCCCGCCGGACACCGTTCGCCACGCCGCATCCAAGGTCCCGGCATGCTCGGCGAGCAGCGAATCGGGCTGCTCCGGCAGCAGCAACGCGCCCAGCGCCGGGCCCTTCGCGTTCTCCCACGCCGGGCCAGATAGCAGCCGGGCCCGGGGATCTGACCAGCGGTCGGAGGTGGCCGCGAAGATGTCGCGGTGCTTGAGCGCGGTGTGGAACTGCTCCAGAACGCAGAACACGTAGGCGTTGCGGTCCACCGTGCCCCCGGGCCTGCCGGCGGGGAACACCAGCTTCTGCCACCAGCCCTTCGGCACCACCGACAGGTCGACCTTGCGGGCATCCAGGTAGCCCTTGGGCACCTTCACCGTCTCCCGCAGGTCCAGCAGATGCGCCAGATCCTGCATCGCCCCCAGGATCTTGTGTGCGTCGGCGGTCGCCGCGAACCCGACTACCTCGCACAGCATCTTGGCGAAGCCGCGCACCGTGGCGTACCGCTCCACGACCGCCTCCCGCCACTGCCCCTCCGGTTCGGCCTGCGGCGGCGGGATGATCTCCCGGATTCCCTCCACCGCCGCAGCGATCTGTGCCCGGGAGCCCACCTGGTGCTCGATCATCGCCCACACCATGCCCAATGGCATCGTCTCACTCGCATCCTCGGCCTCGAGCAGAAGTTCCACCACCGACTGGAGTATCCGGGCGTGCCGGGCGACCATCGGCGCCCGCTTTATGGTGGCCTTCTCCGCGGCCTTGTTTGCCCGCCCGATCAGCTCGTTAGACATGAATACGTCGAACAGTTCCAGGGCATCGTCGGTGGCGCTCACCTCCAGCCACCGCACCGTGGCCAGCAGCGTGGCGATCTTCTTCTCGTACGGCAACCGGTCAAGCTTGGTCGCCGTCTCGTTCCTGCCCTCCTTCGCCAGGGCGATCAACCGCCGCTTGGGCACCCCGGCCACATCCACCTCGCCCAGGTGCATCCCGGCGATCTCCGATACCCGGTTCAGCGCCATGACCATGCCGCGCCCGGTCGTGTTCTTACCCGCCTTGCGCCACATCTCCAACTGCGACCAACGGCTACCCCCGGGCACCTGCAGCAGTTTCTCCAGCTCAAGGGCCTGCCCGCCGGTCACGGCCCGCGCCAGGGCGGCGTACAGCCTGGTTTCGGCCTTTTTACGGACGCTGGCCACCTCGTCCCGTAACGTCGTGACCCCCGGCAGGAGTGCTCTCCGCGCCCGTAGCCATCCCACCGCTGCGTAGAACAGCGGCTTCGGTTGATCACCGGTCGTCCACGCCTGCCCGTCCAACCAGCCGATCAACTCCGCTTCCGCCGAGGCGTAGGAAACGTAACCGTATACCTTGGCGATCTCTGCCTGATGCTCAAACCGTGTCGGCCGCCGCTCCAAGTACCCCTTCACGCACGACGGATCGGCCACCCCGACTTGTCCGGCCACATAATCCACCACCGCAGTCGGTACGTCGAGAGGATCTTCCAGGAACGTGCCCAGGCGCCGGACGGTCACCAACTGGAGACTGAACCCGAGCCGGTTGTGATCACCGCGCCGTTTCGCTACGAGGTCCAGATCGGCGTCGTCCAGGAAGAAGAACCGTTCCAACACCGCCTGTTCCGGGGCCTGCGCCTCGAATCGCCCGTACGAGGCCTCCTCGGCCGCAGTCAAATATTTATGTTTAGCCACACAGGCTCAACGAACCGAGGCAACCATCGTTACCGCCGGAGATCGGCTTAGCGTGACTTTCCCGAGCATTGGTCCTCAAGCCCCGGCTCGACCACCGGTGCAGCGACGGGTCTCGACGGGCTCGACCACGAGTACGACGGCGGCCGGTTACCTTCTCCAGGAAGGTGACCGGCCGCCGTCGTACTTGTTTAAGGGCTGTTCTAGACCTTGGCGCCGCTGAGCAGTTCGTCGAGCCGCTCGTAGCCCTCGGACATGCCGCCCTCCATGCCGGACTGCGCCATGCCGTCGCGGGCCTCCTGGGTGGGGTAGACGGAGTGGCCCCGGACGCGGGACCGGCCGTTGCCGAGGTCTTCGAAGGTGAGGAACTCGAGGCTGACAACGTCAGGGTAGCCGCCGAATTCGAAGGTCTGGATGGCAAATTCGTTCTCGCGGACGGTGTGATAGACGCCGCTGAATTTGTAAGCGACGCCGTCGGGCCCGGTGTGCAAGTAGCTGTAGCTGCCACCGGTCCGGAAATCGAGATGGTTGATTTCCATCTTCATGCCACGCGGGCCGAGCCACTGGATGACAAGGTCCGGGTCCTTGTGCGCGCGGAAGACGTCCGCAACCGGGAAATCGAATTCGCGGTCGTAGTCGATGAAGGGGAGTCCTTCAGGAATGGTGAGGTTCAGCGGATTGCTCATGATGATTCCTTTAGGTGGTTGCCGCCGGTTGCGGCATTGGATCTGAGCACGGCGTCCAGGCTGCGGAACTGCTCTTCGCGGACCAGCCGGTACTGGTCGATCCACGCTGTGAGAGCCTCCAGCCGTGCGGGATTCAGGTGGACGGGCCGGCGCTGGGCTTCCCTGCTGCGGGTGACGAGCCCTGCCTGCTCGAGGACCTGGATGTGCTTCGAGACTGCCTGTTTGGTGATCGCGAAGGGTTCCGCCAATTCGTTGACTGTGGCCTGCCCGCGGCTGAGCCGGGCGATGATCCGCCGCCGCACGGGGTCGGCCAGGGCCATAAAGGCCGAGTCCAGGGTGCCGTCGTCGGGGTTCATCGTGGTGCAGGCCTTTCTGGATTATTAATCAACTAAATCATTGATCAACCATTTGGTTGTTTAACCATACTCCCGGCCTCGCCGGGGCGGAAGGGCTATCTGGGGATTTTCCTTGCCGATCCTCTCGGAAGTTTGTTAGTATGTCAGGACAAACTTCAGGGAGATGAAAAATGCCGCTGGTACGAATCGATGTTAACCAAGGGCGCAGCGCCGAACAGTTGCAGCGTTTGAGCCGGGGCATACATGATGCCATCCTCGCAGAGTATGCCATCCCGGAGCGCGACTACTTCCACGTTCTCACGGAGCACCCGCAGGGCCAGATTGTCGCCCAGGATGCAGGGCTCGGCTTCGAGCGCACCCCCAACGTGGTGATGATCCAGATCTTTACGCAAGGCGGTCGGAGCCAGGCCGCCAAGCAATCCCTCTTTGCGGCGATCGCCGACCGGCTGGCGGAACTTGATGTTGCCGGTGAGGACGTGTTTATCGGATATGTGGAGAATGCCGCCGGTGACTGGTCGTTCGGCTTCGGGCGGGCGCAGTACGTCACGGGTGAACTGGCCGTCCCCCGGAAGTGATCCCGACGGCGCCAATTCGGCGCCTTGTGCAGGTTGTAAATATGTCAGTACAAACCTTTGACAGGACAATGATTCTAGGGCAAGGTAGTGGTTGTGGCCCCGCTCACGGGGGCCCGGCCAGGAACCCGAGCTCTAGCTCTTGCAGTACAGGGGTATGGAGCTCAAACCAGAAAGGTCCGCGATTACCGTGACCCACGAACTGCTCACGATCGGGCGCATCAGCGTTGATATATACCCGAACGACATCGGGGTGGATCTGGAGGACGTGACGTCCTTCGGAAAGTACCTCGGAGGTTCCCCGTCCAATGTGGCCGTGGCCGCGGCGCGGCATGGCCGCAACGCAGGCGTCATCACGCGCACCGGCGACGACGCCTTCGGAAAATACCTCCACCGTGAACTGCGCAAGTTCAACGTGGACGATACATTCGTTACGCCGGTGAAGGAATGGCCCACCGCGGTGACGTTCTGCGCCATTATGCCGCCGGATGATTTTCCGCTCTACTTTTATGGGCGTTTCCCCACGGCGCCTGACCTGCAGATCAAGGCCGCGGAGCTGGACCTGGTAGCCATCCGCGAGGCCGGGATCTTCTGGTCGACGGTGACTGGTTTGTGCCAGGAGCCCAGCCGCGAGGCCCACCTGGCCGCCCATGCTGCCCGTCCCCGGACCGGTCTCAAGGAAGGCCAGTACACCATCCTGGACCTGGACTACCGGCCCATGTTCTGGGCTTCCGAAGAGGAAGCCCGGGCCGAGGTTGCAAAGATCCTGCCGCACGTCACGGTGGCTATCGGCAACGACAAGGAATGCGCCGTTGCCGTGGGCGAAGGAACCCCTGACGAACAGGCCGACCGGCTGCTGGCCGCCGGCGTCGAGATCGCCGTCGTCAAGCTTGGGCCGGAAGGTGTGATGGCAAAGACCCGCACCGAACGCGTTGTCTCCGCGCCGGTCCCGGTGGAAACCCTCAACGGCCTTGGTGCCGGCGACTCGTTTGGTGGAGCCTTCTGCCACGGACTGCTGTCCGGCTGGCCGCTGGCCCAGGTCCTCGATTACGCCAACGCCGCCGGCGCCATTGTGGCCTCCCGTCTTTCCTGCGCCGACGCCATGCCGACGCCGGAGGAAGTCACCTCGCTGCTGGCCGAACGCGGCCGCCTGGTACCCGCCCTGGCCGGTGCCGCCGCCTCACGCCCGTCCCACACCACAGTTTCCGAAGGAGCAGCGTCTTGAGCGCCAACGATGATCCCCGCCGCTACCAGCACCTGAGCGCCCTCCGGCTCGAAGACCCCGACGCCGTTGCCCGCGCGGCAGCCACCCGCCGGCGCCATCCGGGGCTGAAGTACGGTGTGCAGAACTTCATCGTTGCCGCCGACCACCCCGCCCGCGGAGCCCTCTCCGTGGGGAACGATCCGGTGGCCATGGCGGACCGCCGCGATTTGTTGGACCGCCTGCAGATCGCCCTGGCGAATCCCGCCGTCGACGGTGTCCTCGCGTCCCCGGACATCATGGACGACCTGCTCCTGCTGGGGGCGCTCGAAGGCAAGCTGGTCTTCGGCTCGATGAACCGCGGTGGCCTGGCCGGGCTCGTCAACGAAATCGATGACCGCTTCACCGGCCACACGGCCGCAGCCTTGGAAGCCCTGGGCGCCGACGGCGGCAAGATGCTGACCCGCATCTGCCTCGGCGACCCGGACACCGCCTCCGCCCTGGAAGCCACGGCTCGGGCCGTCAACTCCCTCGCCGCACGCAAGCTGATCGCCATGGTGGAACCGTTCCTCTCGATCTGGCAGAACGGCAAGGTCCGCAACGACCTCAGCCCGGACGGGGTCATCAAGTCCATCGCGATCGCCCAGGGTCTGGGCTCCACGAGCGCCTACACCTGGATGAAGCTGCCCGTAGTGGCCGAGATGGAACGCGTCATGGCGGCCACCACGTTGCCCACCGTGCTCCTCGGCGGGGACCCGGAAGGCACCCAGGACGAGGTCTTCGCCAGCTGGCAGGCCGCCCTGGCCCTGCCCGGCGTCCAGGGCCTCACCGTGGGGCGGACGTTGCTGTACCCGGCCGACGGCGATGTGGCAGGCGCCGTCGCCACCGCCGCCTCGCTGCTCAAGTCGCCGGTGCTGCAGTCATCAGCGAAAGTATCGGAGTAACGTCTCAATGAGTACAGGAACAGCAACACGCAGAATGACAGTCGCCCAGGCCGTCGTCGAGTACCTTTCCAAGCAGTACACGGTGGACCGCATCGGCACCGAGGACTACCGGGAGCGGCTGATTCCGGGGACGTTCGGCATCTTCGGGCACGGGAACGTTGCCGGCGTCGGCCAGGCCCTGAAGCAGTACCAGGCCGCGGACCCGTCCATCATGCCGTACTACCAGGGCCGCAACGAGCAGGCCCAGGTGCACCAGGCCGTGGGCTACGCCCGGCACACCCGCCGCCGCCAGACGTTTGCCATCAGCACCTCCATCGGTCCGGGATCCTCGAACCTCCTCACCGGAGCCGCACTAGCCACCACCAACCGCCTGCCCGTGCTGCTGCTGCCCAGCGACACCTTTGCCACCCGTGCCGCGGACCCGGTCCTGCAGCAGCTCGAGCAGCCCTACGCGTACGACATCACCGTCAACGACGCGTTCCGGCCGCTGTCCAAGTTCTTCGACCGGGTGACCCGCCCGGAGCAGCTGTTCTCGGCGTTCCACCACGGCCTGCGTGTCCTGACGGATCCGGCCGAAACCGGTGCCGTGACCATCTCGCTGCCGCAGGATGTCCAGGCAGAGGCATTCGACGTGCCTGAGGAGTTCCTGGCCGAACGCGAGTGGCGCATCCGCCGTCCCGAGGCCGACGACGAGGACATCCGCCGCGCCGCCGAGGCCATCCGTGCCGCGAAGCGCCCGCTGATCATCGCCGGCGGTGGCGTCCTGTATGCCTACGCCAACGAGGAACTCGCTGCATTCGCTGAGTTGACGGGCATCCCTGTGGGGAACACCCAGGCCGGCGTCGGCGTCCTGCCATGGGACCACAAGTTCTCGCTCGGTGCGATCGGCTCCACAGGGACGACGGCGGCGAATGCCATCGCTGCCGAGGCGGACCTGATCATCGGCATCGGTACCCGCTACGAGGACTTCACCACGGCGTCCCGGACCGCGTTCCAGAACCCGGACGTGCGGTTCATCAACATCAACGTCGCCCCCATCGACGCGTACAAGCACGGCACCTCCCTGCCGATCGTCGCCGATGCCCGCAAGGCCCTGGTCAAGCTGAATCAGGCCCTGGGTGGCTACCGCGTCGGAGCGGACCTGGAAGCGAGGATCGCCGCGGAGAAGAAGCGCTGGGACGCCACCGTTGATGAAGCCTTCGACACCCGCTTCACCCCGCTGCCGGCCCAGAACGAGATCATCGGCGCCACGTCCCGGGCCATGGACGCGGCGGACGTCGTCATCTGCGCCGCAGGCTCCCTGCCCGGTGACCTGCACAAGATGTGGCGCGTCCGGGACCCCTTCGGATACCACGTGGAATACGCGTACTCCTGCATGGGCTACGAAATCCCCGGCGGGCTAGGCGTCAAGCGTGCAGCGCTGGCAGAGGCCGCGCGCGGCGGGGCGCAGCGCGACGTTGTGGTCATGGTGGGGGACGGTTCCTACCTGATGATGCACACCGAACTGGTGACCGCCGTCGCCGAACGGATCAAGCTGATTGTGGTCCTGATCCAGAACCACGGCTACGCCTCCATTGGATCCCTGTCCGAGATGCTGGGTTCGCAGCGGTTCGGCACCCAGTACCGGGCGCTGAACGAGGAGCAGCACAGCTTCGACGAAGGCGAGACCCTGCCGGTGGACCTGGCCCTGAACGCCGAAAGCCTCGGCGTGAAGGTGATCCGGATCGAACCGGGGGAGAAGGTCATTGCCGAACTCGAGCAGGCCATCCGGGACGCCAAGGCCGCGCCTGAACGCAGCGGGCCCATCCTGATCCACGTCGAATCCGATCCGCTGCTGGACGCGCCCAGCTCCGAGTCCTGGTGGGACGTTCCCGTCTCCCAGGTCTCGAACCTCGACTCCACGCAGCAGGCCTTCAAGACCTATACCGACCACAAGAACCGCCAGCGCAAACTGCTCGGTTAGACCCCACAGACCAAAGGAAGTCCAACACCATGTCAACGACGACCGTCACCACCACCATCAACCACTTCATCAACGGGGCAGAGACCGCCGGCGTTGGCACCCGCACCCAGCCGGTCTACAACCCGGCCACGGGCGCCGTCTCCGGCGAGCTGCGGCTGGCCAACCGGGCGGACCTCGATGCCACTGTTGCCGCTGCCCGTGCCGCCGCCGACTCCTGGGGTGACATCTCCCTGGCCAAGCGCACCGCAGTGCTCTTCAAGTTCCGCGAGCTCGTCGCGTCCCATGTTGGCGAGCTCGCCGAGCTGATCACCGCCGAGCACGGCAAGGTCCTCTCCGACGCCAAGGGCGAGATCGGCCGCGGCCTGGAGGTCATCGAGTTCGCCTGCGGCATCCCGCAACTGCTCAAGGGCGACTACTCCGACCAGGTCTCCACCGGCATCGACGTCTTCTCGTTCCGCGAGCCCCTGGGCGTCGTCGCCGGCATCACCCCGTTCAACTTCCCGGTCATGGTGCCGCTGTGGATGGCGCCGATGGCCATCGCCACCGGCAATGCCTTCATCCTCAAGCCCTCCGAGCGGGACCCCTCCGCGTCGATGCTGCTGGCGAAGCTGTGGAAGCAGGCCGGCCTGCCCGACGGCGTCTTCCAGGTCCTGCACGGCGACAAGGAAACCGTCGAGGGTCTCCTGACCCACCCTGACGTGGATGGCATCTCCTTCGTGGGTTCCACCCCGATCGCCCAGTACGTCCACGAGACCGCCACCAAGCACGGCAAGCGCGTCCAGGCCCTGGGCGGCGCGAAGAACCACGCCATCATCATGCCCGACGCCGACCTGGACAACGCGGCAGACCACCTCGCCGCCGCAGCGTTCGGCTCCGCCGGGGAGCGCTGCATGGCCATCTCCGTGGCCGTCGCCGTCGGGGACGCCGCAGACCTGATCGTGAAAAAGGTCGAGGAGCGCGCGCTCGCCGTGAAGGTCAACAACGGCACCGCTCCCGACGCCGAAATGGGCCCGGTCATCACCCCGGCCTCCAAGGAACGCATCGTCCGGATCGTCACCGAAGCCGAAGCTGCGGGAGCGGCGATGGTGGTGGACGGCCGCGACCTGGTGGTCCCCGGCCATGAAGACGGCTTCTGGGTCGGCCCCACCGTCCTGGACCACGTCAAGACCGAAATGACCGCCTACACGGAGGAAATCTTCGGCCCCGTCCTCGTCGTGGTCCGGGTGGAGGACCTGGACGCAGGCATCGCCCTGATCAACGCCAACCCCTACGGCAACGGCACCGCCATCTTCACCTCCTCCGGCGCCAACGCCCGCAAATTCCAGCGCTCCGTCACCGTCGGCATGATCGGCATCAACGTGCCCCTGCCCGTACCGGTCGCCTACCACTCGTTCGGCGGCTGGAAAGCCTCACTCTTCGGCGACAAGCACATCTACGGCCCCGAAGGCGTCTCCTTCTACACCCGCGGCAAAGTCATCACGTCACGCTGGCCTGAAGCCAGCCACGCCTCCGGCGCCTCCTACAACTTTCCCTCCCACGCCGACGACAGCCACCAAGTCCGGCACGATGGAATCGCGGAGGGACTCCCTGACGAGCTGGCCGTAGGAGAGGACGCCGTCCCTGGACGGGCCGACGATGCTTCCGAAGGGCGCGGACGGCGGGACTGACCCACGCCCGACCCTACCGGCCCGACAACACAGAAAAGACAACGCTGTCATGACAGACAAAGAGAACAAACTCATCATCGGCACCGCGCCGGACTCCTGGGGCGTCTGGTTCGCCGACGACCCCAAGCAGACCCCGTGGGAACGGTTCCTCGACGAAGTGGCCGAATCCGGCTACAAGTGGATCGAACTGGGCCCCTACGGCTACCTGCCGAACGATCCCACGCGGCTGGCCGAGGAGCTCAAGGCCCGCGATCTGAAGGTCACCGCAGGGACGGTCTTCACGGCATTCCACCGCGGCGCCAAGCAATACGACGAAGCCTGGGAGCCGGCCCGCAAGGTGGCCGAACTGACGGCAGCCATGGGCGGCGAGCACATTGTGGTCATTCCCGCCATGTGGCGCGACGATGTCACCGGTGAGGCAGTGGAGAACGGCGAGCTCTCACAGGAACAGTGGGCTGACCTCTTCGCCGGCCACAACCGCATGGGCAAAGTCCTGCTGGAGGACTTCGGCCTGAAGCAGCAGTTCCACTCACACGCCGATTCGCACGTTGGCGCGCAGCAGGACATCGAGACCCTGCTGGCCTCAACGGACCCCGAATACCTGAATCTGTGCCTGGACACCGGCCACGCCGAGTACTGCGGAGCGTCCAGCCTTGAGCTGATCAAGAACTACCCGGACCGCATCGGCTACCTGCACCTGAAGCAGATCAACCCGGACATCCTCAAGAAGGTCAATGCGGAAAACATGACGTGGGCCGCTGCCAACCTGGCCGGCGTCATGACCGAACCGCCCAACGGTCTTCCGGACCTGCGTGCGGTCATCGAGGCGGTCGAAGGACTCAACCGTCCGATCTTCGGCATCGTGGAACAGGACATGTACCCAGTGGCCTTCGACGTCCCGATGCCCATTGCCAAGCGCACCCGCAACTACCTGCTCTCGTGCGGCTCCCGCACCAGGGTCAGCTAGTACCCCCTGATACCTAAAGGACAGAACAATGACTGATACTCTCCGCGTTGCCGTTATCGGCGCGGGCCGCATGGGCGCCGACCACATCAAGCGGCTCAGCACCCGCATCCACGGCGCCGAAGTGGCCGCCGTCGTCGACGTCGACCTCTCCCGGGCGCAGGCCGCCATCGAAGGGATCGACGGCGCCGTGGCCCTGGCCAGCGCCGACGAGGCACTGAACAACGGCGACGTCAACGCCGTGCTGATCGCCACGCCGGGCTTCCTCCACGAGGAAATCTTGTACAAGGCACTGGAGAAGGGCTTCCCGATCCTGTGCGAAAAGCCGCTCACCCCTGACGCCGAAAGTGCGTGGAAAGTTGTCCAGGCCGAAACGGCGCTGGGACACAAGCGCATCCAGGTGGGCTTCATGCGCCGCTTCGACGCCGAATACGCCGCCCTGGGCTCCGTCATCCGCGACGGCGAACTGGGCGAGCTGCTGATGCTCCACCACCAGCACCGCAACCCCACCACGCCTGCCGGCTTCACCAACGAGATGCTGATCAACGACTCCGTGGTCCACGAGTTCGACGCCATCCGCTTCTTCACCGGCGAGGAAATCACCTCCGTGCAGGTCCGCCTGGGCAAGGCCACCCGCAACGCCCCGAGCGGCCAGCACGATCCGCAGCACGTACTGCTCGAAACCGAATCCGGCGTCCTGGCCGACGTCGAGATCTACGTCAACGCCAAGTTCGGCTACGAAGTGGCCACCCAGGCCTCGTTCGAGGACGGCATCGTTAGCATCGGCGGGGACAAAGGACCCTACACCCGCAGCGCCGGCCGCTGGGGCGGGAACGTCACCCCCGGCTTCGAGGAGCGCTTCGGCGCAGCGTACGACGTCGAGGTCCAGGCCTGGGCGGACGCTGCCCGCCGCGGCGAAATCGGCGGCCCCACCGCCTGGGACGGCTACGCCACCGCAGCCTGCTGCGAGGCCGGCGTCGAGGCCCAGAAGTCGGGCGAAAAGGTCAAGGTCCAGCTGAACGCTAAGCCGGACCTCTACAGCTAAAGCCCCGCCCGCTCCCGTAGTTTTTGTCCAGATAATGCGACTTTGAGGCCCTTTCGGCGCATTATCTGGACAAAAACTCAGTTAGATCACTGACTCGTTCACAAAGGAGTGACCATGAAAATCGCCTTGGACCCCACCCCGTTCCACCACAGCCACAGCCTGCTGGAATTTCCGCGCGTGGCCGCCGATCTCGGTTACAAGTACCTGCAGCTGACCCCGCATGCGGACATGATCCCGTTCTACAACCACCCCAAAGCCGACGATGAGCTTGTGGCCCAGATGAACAAGGCCTGCAAGGATGCCGGGGTTGAAATCGCGTCGGTGCTTCCCGTGCTGCGCTGGTCGGGTCCGGACGAGGATGCCCGCGAGGCAGCGGTCCGCTACTGGAAGCGCGCCATCCAAATTGCCGTGGACCTTGGCGTCAGCACCATGAACACCGAATTCAGCGGCCGCCCCGAAAAGGCCGAAGAATCCGAGCGCGCCTTCTACCGCTCCATGGAAGAGCTGCTGCCGATCATCGAGCGTGAAGGCCTGGATGTCCTGATCGACCCCCACCCGGACGACTTCGTCGAAGACGGCCTGGCCGCCATCCGCGTCATTCGTGGCATCAACTCGCCCAACATCGGCATGGTCTACGTTGCCTCGCACTCGTTCCACATGGGCAACAAGCCCCTTGAAATCATGCGGGCAGCGGGGGACAAGCTGCGCCTGGTCCACGTCTCGGACACCATGGACCACCACGCCTCCCACGGCCTGCGCTACATCACGAATCCGCCCGGAAACGCCGTGCGGGTGCACCAGCACCTGAAGATCGGCGACGGCGACGTGAACTGGGACGAGTTCTTCGGCGGGCTCAAGGAAATCGGCTTCCTGGACAAGGACAACACCGTCATGGTGTCCAGTGTCTTCGCCGAAGACGACAACGCCGAGGACGTGTCCCGCTACCAGCTGGAGACAATGCGCAACTACGCCGCTCAGGCCAAGTAGTGGTGGGGAAGACGGACCAAAGCAACGGAACCATGACGAATCCCGGCACAGTCCAATCCGACGCGCCCGGCACCACCAAGCCGAACAACCCGGCCAAACCGGCAAATCCGAAGAAGTTCATGCGGAAGGTGGCGCTCTTCTCCACGTTCGGCGGGCTCCTGTTCGGCTACGACACCGGCGTCATCAACGGCGCCTTGCCGTTTATGCAGCGGGACCTCGGACTGACGCCGCTCACCGAAGGGCTGGTCACGTCCACGCTCCTGTTCGGCGCGGCCTTCGGCGCCATCAGCGCAGGCCGGCTCTCGGACCGCTTCGGCCGGCGTAAGACCATCATGGGACTGGCCCTGATCTTCGTCATGGCCACCATCGCCTGCACCATCTCGCCGAACACGGAGCTGCTCATCGCGGCCCGGACATTCCTGGGCCTGGCCGTGGGCGGCGCCTCCGTGATTGTCCCCGTGTACCTCGCGGAAATGTCCCCGGCGGCCCAACGCGGCCGCATCGTCACCCAAAACGAGCTGATGATCGTCACCGGCCAGTTCCTGGCCTTCACCTTCAATGCAGTACTCGGCAACGCTTTCCCCGAAGAAACGCACGTGTGGCGCTGGATGCTGGTTATCGCCACGCTCCCGGCCGTGGTCCTGTGGTTCGGCATGCTGGTCCTGCCGGAGAGCCCGCGCTGGCTGGCGTCGGCCGGCCGCTTCGGGGCCGTCCTTGAGGTGCTGCGCTCCACCCGCGCCGCCGGCGACGTCTCCGCGGAGTTCGACGAGGTACGGCAGGCAGCCCGGGAGGATTACCAGGCCAGGATGGGCACGTTCAAGGATCTCACCGTTCCGTGGATCCGCAGGATCTTCGTGGTGGGCCTGGGCATGGCGATCATCAACCAGATCAGCGGCGTCAACGCCATCATGTACTACGGGACGTCCATCCTTTCCTCGTCCGGATTCGGCGACCAGGGCGCCTTGATCGCCAACGTCCTCAACGGCGTCACGTCGGTGGCGGCCGTCGTCGTTGGCATGTATCTGATGACGCGGGTGCCCCGCAAGCCCATGCTGATCGTGGGACTGTGCGGCACGGCGTCGTCCCTGACGGCCATCGCGCTCGTCTCCATGCTCCTGCCGGAGAGCACGTTGCGCGGCTACCTAGTGCTGCTGTTCATGGTGACATTCCTGGCTTCCATGCAGGGCTGCATCGGCACTGTCACCTGGCTCACCATGTCCGAGATCTTCCCCATGCACGTCCGCGGCATCGCGATGGGCATCTGCGTCTTTGTGCTTTGGATGATCAACTTCCTGATCGGGTTCTTCTTCCCGCAGATGGTCTCGTGGATCGGGGTTTCGGCGACGTTCTTCATCTTCGTGGCACTGCAGCTGTGTGCCATTGTCTGGGTCAAGCGCGTCGTTCCGGAGACCAAGGATAAGTCCCTGGAGGAGCTCGAGCACCTGTTCAAGCAGCGCTCAGGCGTGTCTGTCTAAGGTGACGCCGCACCCCAAGGTGACGCGGGTGCGGGGCCATGGACGCTCTCTCACTTCCTGCAGGAAAATCCGGATCCCTCTCTCACCAGGTGAGAGAGGGATCCGGGAAAACGCGCAGGAAGTGAGAGAGGGTGCTAGAGCGCGACCACCGCGTTCTCCAGCGCACTGCGGCGGGCCGCATCCAGCACTTCCAGGGTGCGGATTCCTTCGGTTGCCGGTACGGGCTCGGGTCCGTCGCCGCGGACTGCGCGGGCGAACTCTGTATAGAAGCTGGCATAGTTCCCCTGTGCCGAGGCAATGGCCTCGCGGCCGTCCCTCGTGGACAGGGTGCCCCAGTTTTCGGCCGAGTCGATGCCCCACGTTGCCGGTTCCTCGATCGGACGGCGTCCCGACATCAGGGCGTCAGCCTGAACGTCGGCGCCGGAGGCGATGTAGCTGCCCCTGCTGCCATAGGCCCGCAGCTCCCGCGTGGTGGAATGGTTGAGTTTGCTGGCGGACACCGTGGAGACGGTTCCCGACGAATGCGTCATGGTGACAACAAAGCCGCAGTCCGTCCGTTCGCCGAAACGGTCCGTCCAGTCCAGGGTCGCGTGCACGTGGCTCGCCGGTCCGAGCAGCCACAGCATCTGGTCAACCAGGTGGCTGCCCAGGTCCCGCAGGAGTCCACCGCTGGCACCGAGCTCAAGGTTGTCGGCGTTGTCCTGGTCCATGGTCGAATGCACCCGCCACGTCTCACCGAGTTCCCCTGAGGCCAGCACGTTTGCGAGTGTGAGGATATCCGCGTTCCGTAACCGACAATGCCAATACGCATGTTCGTTTCCTTCTCTTTTAGGGATGGCCTGCCTCCGGTCACAGCAAGGGGGCGACGCATATGCGCCGCCCCCTTGCTGTTCACAGGCCTTTGCCTGACGAATTGGATGGCTAAGCCGTCAGGTTCAGCGAAGACCTGAGCGCGGCGTCAGCATCCCGCAGCACCTTGGCCGCCACCTGCAGGCCCTCGATCCGGCCCAGTGAGACGTCCTCGTGCTCGATGTTGACCAGCATCTCCGGGTCTACCTCGTGCAGGGCCCGGAGGAACTCTGTCCAATAGGCGGTGTTATGCCCGCGGCCCAGAGCCACGAAGTCCCAGGCAGAGTTCTTGGGCCACTCGTTGGCCCACTCGTCGCCGCCGAGGTTGGTGCGGTTTTCCTCCGGCGCGAGCCGGCGGAAGCTGTTGTCCAGCACGCCGTACAGCGCAGCGTTTTCGGTGTTAACACGGACATCTTTCGCCGCCGCCTGAAAGACGAGCGGTCCGAGTTCGCGTACGACGGCAACCGGGTCCATCTGCTGCCAGAACAGGTGGGAGGCATCCAGTTCGACGCCGACATGCGTTGCGTTGGTCAGCTCGATCAGCTTGTGGACGTCGGCGGTGTTGAAGACGAGGTTCTGCGGGTGCAGTTCGAGAGCCACCTTGACGCCGTGGTCAGCGGCCAGGCGGTCGGTTTCCTTCCAAAACGCTGCGGCCACGCCCCACTGGTAGTCCAAGACGTCCAATGCTGCCGAGTTCCAGGCGTTGACCACCCAGTTGACGGTGGTGGCTCCGGGCTCTCCGCCGGGCAGGCCGGACATCGTAACTACCCGGTCCTGGCCGAGGCGGCTGGCCAGACGGATGGAGCGACGAATATCTTCGGCGTGCTTCTCGCCGATCTCACGGTTGGGGTGCAGCGGGTTGCCGTTGCAGTTGAGTCCTGCGATGGAAACTCCGGTGCCCTCGAAAAGGGCCAGGTAGTCGTCGCGGGCGGCGTCGCTTTCCAGGATCTGGTCCATGGTGGGGACGTGCACGGCGGGGAGAAAGCCGCCAGTGTTGATCTCGATACCGGTGAGGCCAAGCTCGGCAATGACCTTCAGTGCTTCGGGAAGTGGCCGGTCATGCAGGACTGCGTTGTAGATACCGAGCCTCATAGCGTGATCTTCTTTCCGTTGTTGAGGGCGGATTCGGCCAC
The DNA here is from genome assembly GCF_023913735.1 of Pseudarthrobacter raffinosi. GTDB lineage: Bacteria > Actinomycetota > Actinomycetes > Actinomycetales > Micrococcaceae > Arthrobacter > Arthrobacter raffinosi. The sequence goes on along the minus strand of NZ_JAMXBH010000005.1, from coordinate 207,919 downwards.
TGCGCCGAGCAGTTCCATGTTGCGCACGCCTTCGTCGAACGTGGCGCAGCGGGGGAGGGACTCTTCTTCGCTGAGACCGGCGACCTCTTCGAGGAACGCGCGGGCCTGGTAGCCGAAGGCGTCGTTCTGGCCGAAGCCGACTTCGGGGGCGTCCATGGCAAGACCCCCGGCGATGTAGGGGTGCCCCGGGCCGAGGATGACCTGGCGGTAACCGTTCTCGTTGCCGGAACCGTCGTTGAGGAACAGCTGGATCTCGGCCGGGCGGCGCTGGTCAAATTTGGCGGCACCGTTCTCGCAGAACACCTCGAACTGCAGGCTGTTGGCGTGCCCGGCCGCAACCCGGGAGACCTCAAAACTGCCGGCGCCGGTTCCGAACTCCGCGTTGAAGGCTGCGTAGTCGTCGTTCTCGACGGCTTCGAAGGTGTCGCTGACGGCAGCATGGTCGTGGCCCATAACGGCCGCGAGCGGCAGGGGCCGCTTGTCGATCACGGTGCTGAGGCTGCCGCCGGTGATCGACTTGATGTCGCCACAGAGGAACTCGGAAATGTACGTCAGGTGGCTTCCAACATCGGCGAGCGCACCGGAGCCGGGGCCGCCCTTGTAGCGCCAGCTCATGGGAGCGGAGGGGCTGAAGCCGTAATCGGTCCAGTAGCGGCCGCTGAAGTGCAGGACATTACCGAGGACGCCGTTGCGGATCAGGTCCCGGATGTAGGCGATGCCGGGGGTGCGGCGGAACGTGAAGCCAATACGGGCGATCGTTCCGCCGGCCTCGGCCGCGCGGGCTGCCTCGGCCATGGCGCGGGCGTCTGCCAGGGAGTCGCTCAGCGGCTTTTCGCACAGCACGTGCTTGCCGGCCGCGAGCAGGCCCTCCACAACTTCGCGGTGAAGCGAGTTGGCGATGACCACGCTGACGACGTCGATGTCATCGGCTTCGGCGATTGCCTGCCATGACGTGTCGTTGCGTTCGTATCCGAAACGGCGGGCGGCCAACGAGCCGAATTCGGCGTTGACGTCGCCGATCGAGACCAGGCGCACCGGGGGAAGTACCGGGCTGTAGAGGGCAGACGCGGTGCGGTATGCAGCAGCGTGGGCTTTGCCGGCCATGCCTGCACCGATGACGGCGACGCCTAGGCTTTCAGCCATTGATTTCTCCTTTGAAATTCAGCCGCGGCGGGAAGTTCCAACGGCATTTTGTAGCGCTACAATTTAGTGCACTGGATCTGAGCGTATCCATGTATGTATGTCCTGTCAATCAACTGGCGGATATCCTCAAGGGCAGACACGAAAGGCACCTCCGATGACGTTGCACAGCCCCAAGGCACGACGCCCGACGATCTATGACGTGGCGAAGCAGGCGGGCGTCTCGCCGTCGCTGGTTTCACTCGTACTGCAGAATCCCGCGAGGGTGAGCGAGAAGCGCCGCGAAGCCGTCCAGGCGGCCATCTCGGAGCTCGGGTACCGCCCCAGCCGCGCCGCCACTACGCTTGCCAGCAGTCGCACGAAGAGCATTGGGCTGGTGATTGACGACTACCGGAACCTGTGGTTCGTCGATCTGCTGCGGGGGATGGAGTCTGCGCTGACGGAACATGGCTACCAGGTCATGCTGGCTGATTCCCGCCCCGGGGAGAACCGCATCCAGGAAGCTGCCGACGGTTTGCTTGCCATGCACGTTGACGGGCTGGTGATAGCGGCGGAGCCAAGCGCGTCAATGTTGGCTGGGGCGGGGGTTCCGACGGTCGTGGCTGGGTGGCGCGATGGTGTGCCGGCCGGCGCTGATCTGATTACCAACGACGACGACGGTGGCGGCGGCATGGCGGCCAGCCACCTTCTGGGGCTCGGCCACATCCGGATAGGCCACCTTTCCGGATCCGGCGGTGCCGCTGCGCACCGGCGCGCGGGCTTCCTCAGCCGGCTCCGGGAGTCCGGCGCCGAACTTCGGATTGCGGGGGAGTCGGGCGGCACGTCCGAGGAGGATGGCTACGCCTCGACGTGCTGGCTGCTGGACCACTATCCGGACACCACTGCCATCTTCGCCGCCAATGACACCATGGCCTTGGGTGCCTTGGGTGCCATCAAGGCGCGCGGGCTTGCGGTCCCGGCGGACATCTCCGTGATCGGATACGACAATTCAACCCTGGCAAAGTCGCGGTATCTGGAGCTGACCTCAGTAGACAACCGAAGCGATCTGGTGGGCGTGGATGTGGCCAAGGCGCTGCTTGCACGCATTCGCGACGCCGCGGTTGGCCCGCAACGCAAGCTGATTGAGCCGGCCCTGGTTGTTCGCGGGACCACGGCGCGGCCGGCATTTTAGGGCGGCCGCAGTAGGCTCCTAACGTAAAAACATCCTAATGTCAGGACAAACTATTGACATTCGTGAGTTGAATCACCATGATCGAGGTAGACAGTGCTCCGGCAGTTGCAGAGTGGCAGCCCGGACCCTGAGATCAAAGGAGATTAACGTGGCTAATTTTTCTTGGCGCAAGGCGGCTCTCGTGGCGGCAGTTGTTCCCATGATGGCACTCAGCGCCTGCTCCAGCACGGGCGGGAAGCCGGTTGAGGGCGGCGGCGCCGCCGGCGGCGGTCAGGTGGCCACCACAGACCGCATGAAGGTGGCTCTCATCACCCACGCCGCGGCAGGCGACACCTTCTGGGACATAGTCCGCAAGGGTGCCGAGGAGGCTTCAGCGAAAGACAACGTGGAACTGCTCTACACCAGTGACCCGGAGGCCGGACGCCAGGCCCAGCTCGTCCAGCAGGCCATCGATCAGAAAGTCGACGGCATCGCCGTTACCCTCGCAACCCCGGAGGCCCTGAAGGACGTCCTGAAGAAGGCCACCGATGCCGGCATTCCGGTGGTCAGCCTCAACGCCGGCGAGTCCGTGTCGGCGCAGCTCGGCGCATTTACGCACTTCGGCTCGAATGAGCAGCTTGCCGGCCAGGCGGTGGGCACCAAGCTCGCCGAACAGGGCTTCAAGCACCCGGTCTGCGTCATTCAGCAGCAGGGCCACGTTGGCCTTGAAGCACGGTGCGCAGGCGTCAAGGCCAAGGTTCCGGGTGCGGAGATTCTCTACGTCGACGGCAAGGACATGACCGGCGTCCAGTCCACCGCCACCGCGAAGCTCCAGGCAGCCAAGGATGCAGACGTCATCATTGGCCTCGGCGCACCGATCACCCTCACGCTGCTCAAGTCCGTCGCGGACGCCGGCAGCTCTGCGAAGGTTGCCAGCTTCGACCTGAACGCAGAGCTCGCCCAGAAGATCGTGGATGGTGACGTGATCTTCACCGTGGACCAGCAGCCGTGGGCCCAGGGCTACATGTCGGTCGACTCGCTGTGGCAGGCCAAGCGTGGCGGCTTCAAGCTTGGCGGCGGCCAGCCGGTCTTGACCGGTCCCACCATCGTTGACCAGTCCAACGCTTCCGACGTTCTCAAATTCGCCCAGCAGGGCGTCCGCTAGATCCGGGACTCAGGCCGTGCGGCGGGCAACCGCCGCACGGCCTGACCAACAAGGAGTTCTTCCTATGGCAAAAACAGCAACCCTGCCCCCGGCACCGGCTTCAGCAGCCGGGCCACGTGGCGATGAGAGAATTGGGCGGCGGAACCCGCTCCAGACGCTCCTGGGCCGTCCCGAAGTCGGCGCGCTCGTAGGAGCGGTGGTCCTGTTCGTCTTCTTCGCGTTGGTTTCCCCGACGTTTACCCAGCCCAATGCCTTGGCGACCATTCTGTACGGCAGTTCCACGATCGGCATCATGGCGGTGGGGGTTTCCTTGCTGATGATCGGCGGGGAGTTCGATCTTTCCACCGGTGTCGCGGTGATCTCATCGGCACTGACGGCGTCGATGTTCAGCTGGTACTTCAGCACGAATATCTGGGTCGGGGTTCTCCTGGCCCTGGTGGTCTCCGTGGGCATCGGTTATATCAATGGCTGGATTTTGATGAAGACCAAGCTGCCCAGCTTTATCGTCACCCTGGCCACGTTCCTTATGCTGACCGGCCTGAACCTGGGCCTGACCCGGCTGATCGGCGGCTCCGTGTCGTCGCCGTCGATCTCCAGCATGGACGGCTTCGCCTCCGCCCGCGCGGTGTTCGCGTCCTCGGTCTCCATTGGCGGCATCGATGTCAAGATCACGGTGTTCATCTGGATCGCGCTGGTCGCCGTGGCCACCTGGGTGCTGATGCGGACCCGGGTGGGGAACTGGATCTTCGCCGTCGGCGGGGACGAGAATGCGGCCCGCGCCGTGGGTGTGCCGGTCAAGGCCACGAAGATCGGATTGTTCATGGGCGTGGGCTTCTGCGGCTGGATCCTGGGCATGCACAACCTCTTCGCTTTCGATACGGTGCAGTCCGGTGAGGGTGTGGGCAACGAGTTCCTGTACATCATCGCCGCGGTGATCGGCGGGTGCCTCCTGACCGGCGGCTATGGTTCGGCGGTGGGCGGCGCGATCGGCGCGTTCATCTTCGGCATGGCCAACAAGGGCATCGTCTATGCCCAGTGGAACCCCGACTGGTTCAAGTTCTTCCTGGGCCTGATGCTGCTGCTGGCCACCATCATCAACCTCATCGTCAAGCGCCGCGCGGAACTCAAGTAAAGGGGCCGGAGAAATGAACGCCAAAGAGATCGACCAACAGACCCTGCTCAAGGATGAAAAAGATCCCCTCACCCACACCCCCGTCCACTTGCTCTCCCTCGACGGAGTAGGCAAGCACTACGGCAACATCATCGCCCTCTCCGATGTGACCATGGCCGTGGACAACGGCCGTGTCACCTGCGTACTGGGCGATAACGGTGCGGGCAAGTCCACCCTGATCAAGATCATCGCCGGACTGCACCAGCACGACGCCGGGGTGCTGAACATCATGGGCGAGGAACGGAAGTTTGGTTCGCCCCGTGACGCCCTTGACGTGGGCATCGCCACCGTCTACCAGGACCTCGCGGTGGTGCCCCTGATGCCCATCTGGCGGAACTTCTTCCTCGGTTCGGAGCTGACCAGCGGTTTCGGCCCGTTCAAAAGCATGGACGTCGAGAAGATGAAGGCCATCACGCTCAAGGAACTTGCCGAGATGGGCATCGACCTCCGCGACGTGGAACAGCCCATCGGCCAGCTGTCCGGCGGTGAGCGCCAGTGTGTCGCGATCGCCCGCGCCGTGTACTTCGGCGCAAAGGTCCTGATCCTGGACGAACCGACGGCGGCGCTGGGCGTCAAGCAGTCCGGCGTCGTGCTCCGCTACGTCCTGCAGGCTCGCGACCGGGGACTCGGCGTCATCTTCATCACGCACAACCCGCACCACGCCTTCCCTGTCGGGGACCGGTTCCTCCTGCTCAAGCGCGGCAAGTCGATCGGCTACTACGACAAGAAGGACATCACCCTGGACGAGCTCACCGCCCAGATGGCCGGCGGTGCGGAACTGGCGGAACTCGCCCACGAGCTCGAGCAGCTCGGCGGACACGGCGACGTGGTCAAGGAAGTGCAGGCAGAGGTCGCTGACGTTACTCACAACCGAGAGACGTCAACGGAAAGCAGCCCCCGGCACGTGTAACAGGACCGAGGCGGGGCCCGCCGGAAAACCGGACGGGCCCCGCCCGCCGTGCCACGGCGCGAAGGTCACGGCAAAGATAGCGAAAAGTAGACGGGAAGACAGTATGCCGATCCGGGTAGGCGTCATCGGCGCCGGAATCATGGGTGCCGACCACATCAGGAACCTCTCCGGTACCATCGGCGGCGCCGAGGTGACCTTCGTGGCAGACCTCGACGCCGGACGTGCCGCAGCAGCTGCGCCGCCGGCCGCCCGCATCACCACGGAACCGTCGGAGCTGATCAACTCCAGCGAGGTGGACGCCGTCGTTATTGCTTCGCAAGACTCCACGCACGCCGGACTTGTGCTGGAGTGCTTCGAGGCGATGACGCCCGTGCTGTGTGAAAAGCCGCTGGCTCCCACCCTGCTGGAAAGCCGGGAGGTTGTGGCGGCCGACGCCGACATCGTCGCCGCCACCGGGGCGTCCCTGCTGTCGCTAGGCTTCATGCGGCGCTTCGACCCTGGCTACGTGGCGCTGCGCCAGTCTGTGCAGGGCCGCGCCCAGGGGGAACCGCTGATGGTCCACTGCACCAGCCGCAATGCTGCCGCCGGCCCGGGTACCACTGCCGAATCGGCCATCACCAACTCGGCCATCCACGAGCTGGACATCATTCCCTGGCTGCTGGGCTCTCCCATCACGGAAGTCTCATGGCAGGCGGGGAAGAGTTCCCGCAACGCAGGATCCAGCCTTCATGCTGCTCCGCACCGCCGACGGGACCCTGACCACCCTGGAGCTGTTCCTGAACGCCCAATACGGTTACACGACGCGCTGCGAAGTCGTCTCCGAACGCGGTGTCACCGGGCTGATGGACGCGGCTCTGCTGGGTGTCGAAGAGGATGGCATCCGGCGGACCGCCGTGCCCGCGGACTGGCGGCCGCGGTTTGCCGATGCTTACAGGCTGCAGCTGCAGGCGTGGATCACGGCGCTCGGCCAGGGTGATCAGCCGCCGCTGGCCGGGGCAATGGATGGCCTCCACGCCTCGCTCGTGGCGCACGCAATGATCCGCTCCATGCACGGCGACGGCGCCTACACCAAGGTCAGCTACGCGTGAGCGTCCGGAACCTGCCGGCGTCCGCCGTGCCCGCCTCCCGGGATGCCCCGGTGCTGCGCTGGGGAATCATGGGGCCCGGCTGGATTGCCGAACGGTTCACCGAGTCGGTCCAGGCGCACACGGACCAGGTGATCGCCGCCGTCGCGTCCCGCTCGCTCAGCCGCGCCAAGGCCTTCGCCGAATCCTTCGGCATTCCGACGGCCTACGGCAGCTACGAGGAGTTGACGGCCGATCCGGGCATCGACATCGTCTACGTGTGTACTCCGCACACCGGACACCACCAGGCGGCGGTCCTGGCACTCGACGCTGGCAAGCACGTGCTGATCGAGAAGCCCATCGCACTCAACGCCGTACAGGCACGGGACATCGCCGCTCGTGCCGAAGAGGCGGGCGTTTTTGCCGCCGAGGCCATGTGGAGCTTTTTCCTGCCAAAGTTCGATGTGATCCGGCAGGTCCTGGACGCCGGGACCCTGGGCGCCATCACCACGGTAGTCGCGGAATACGGTGAATACTTCGAGCCCACCCACCGCATCTTCGACCGGGAACTGGCGGGCGGCCCCCTGCTGGACCTCGGCACGTACCCGCTGGCCCTGGTCACCGAGGTCCTGGGCCGGCCCGAACGGCTGTACGCCATCGGACAGCCGCACCCGTCCGGGGTCAACGCCCAGCTCTCTGCCGTGATGCAGTTCGCCAGCGGCGCCCAGGCCGTAGTCAACACCCATGTCCACAACTTCACACCCACCGGCGCCACGATCGTAGGATCCGACGCCACGCTGACCATCGACGGACCCTTCAACATGCCGGGCGGCTTCGACATCCGCTACCAGGACGGGACCCGGGTGCGGTACGAGGAAGCGGACGGTGCGCACTTTGAGGGCCTGCACTATGAGGCCGCCGCGGTGGCGCGTGCCGTGGCCGCCGGCCGCACCCAGGCCAGCCAACGGACCCTGGCGGCCTCCATCCGCACCCTGGAGGTTGCCGATGAGATCCGCCGGCAGCTAGGCGTGGTTTTCCCCGGAGAAGCTGCCCTGCCGGGCGAAGCCGCTGCCCGACCCTGATTCATCCATCTGCATACAACTACCGAAAGGACCGGCTCATGGCCTACCTTACTCAAAACCCCGCTGGTGTTCCTGCGCCCGTCCGGATCGGGCTCATCGGCTCCGGCTGGATGGGGGCGTTCCATGCCGAAAGCATTGCCCGCCGCGTCCCCGGCGCTATCCTGGCGGCCATCGCCGACCCCAATGTGGAATCCGCGCAGGCCCTTGCCCAATCGCTGGGCACCGGAAAGGTCACGGCCGACGCCGCAGACATCCTGGCCGATCCGGAGATCGACGCCGTGGTGATCGCGAGCCCGGCCCGCTTCCATTCCGCCCTGATCACCCAGGCTGCCGCCGCGGGCAAGCACGTCTTCTGCGAGAAGCCCGCGGGCCAAGGCCTGGACGAACTCGACGCCGCGCTGGCCGCCGTTGAAAAAGCGGGGGTGCATTTCCAGATCGGCTTCAACCGACGCTACGCGGATGACTTCCAGGCCGCCAAGAAAGACCTAGCGGCCGGCATCGCCGGCCAGCCCCAGCTCCTGCGCTCACTGACCCGCGATCCGGGCAACGGAAGCATCCCGAACGCGGCCAGAGTCCCCGCGTGGACTGTCTTCCTGGAGACCCTGATCCACGACTTCGACACCCTCAACTGGTTCAACGAAGGTGCCGAGCCCGTAGAGGTCTACGCCGTGGCGGACGCCCTCGTGGAACCGGAGCTGCGCGATCAGGGCTTCCTGGACACAGCGGTGGTGACCATCCGCTACAGCAACGGCGCCATCGCCGTGGCGGAAGCAAACTTCAGCGCCCTCTATGGCTACGACATCCGCGGAGAGGTTTTCGGTTCCAAGGGCATGGTCCAGGCCGGCCGTGCCACCGAGACGGCGGCCCGGCGTTACACGGCGGAGGGACTGTCCGCGGACACCCCTCGCCTCAACGTGGAACTCTTCCGGCAGGCCTACACGGACGAACTCGCCGATTTCGCCGCCACGGTTCGTGCGCAGCGGGACGGCACACCGCCGCCGTCGGGCGCTTTCACCCTCACCCCCGGCGCCGCAGACGCCCGCCGCGCGCTGGCCATGGCGCTGGCGTGCATCGAATCGGTCAAACAGGGCGGTCCGGTGGCTGTGGCTGCTGCCCCTGTACCGGCGCTCCGTGACCACACCCGGACCGGCGTCTGATGCGGCTGGCCGTCTGCGCGGAAATGGTCTTCACGGACCTGCCGTTTGTGGAACGGGTGCAGCGGATCCACGACGCCGGATTCGACGTCGAGATGTGGGACTCCAGGGGCAAGGACCTGGCCGCGCTCAAGGCCACCGGCGCGGTGTTCTCCTCCATGACCGGGTACACCTCCGGAAGCCTCGTGGACCCCGACACGGCCGACGACGTGGTGCGGACGGCCGAGTCGCTGATCCCGACCGCTCTGGAGCTCGGCGTCAGCCGCATGGTGGTGCACTCCGCGGAGCTCATCGATGGCCAGGCGGCCCGCCCCCTCTACCGGTCCACCGGCCGCATGTGGAGCACCGGGGCGCGGACCTTGGAACGGCTGGGCAGGCTGGGCGGGAAATACGGCGTGACGTTCTGCCTGGAAAACCTCAACACGGTCCTGGACCACCCCGGCATCCCGCTCGCCCGCGCCAAGGACACCCTGGCGTTGGTGGAAGCAGCCGGGCACCCCAACGTGAAGCTCATGCTGGACCTGTATCACGCACAACTGGGCGAGGGGAACCTCATCGAGCTTGTGCGGACCGCCCTACCGCACATCGGCGAAGTCCAGGTGGCCGACGTCCCGGGGCGGTGCGAACCCGGAACCGGGGAGATCAACTACCGGGCCGTGGCCAGGGCGCTCGCCGACGCAGGCTACGAGGGGACGGTGGGTATGGAAGCCTGGGCCAGCGGTGACGACGAGGAAGCCCTGGCGGCCTTCCGGGCGGCGTTCACGGTGCAGGACGCCAGCGTCCAGATCGCCTCGGCATAGGCGTGCCGTTCAGGCGTGAGGGGCGGCGGTGCTGCCCCTCACTTCCAGCGTCGGCACCAACAGTTCGTCTGGGGGCAGCGTGCTACCGGGCTCCAGCCGTGCGATCAGGAGTTCGGCCGCCCGCTGCCCTGCGGCAAAACTGGCCGTGTCCACGGAAGTCAGGCTGATCCGGCGCAACCGCGCCAGCGGGGTGTTGTCGTAGCCGGCCACCGAAAGATCGGCAGGAACGGCGAGCCTGCATTCCTCGGCAGCCGAGAGAACCCCAAGTGCCGCCATGTCGTTGACAGCGAACACCGCTGTGGGCCGGTCGCCACCTGACAGCAGCTCGAGGGCGGCACGGTGGCCGCCCTCTTCGCTCAGGTCTCCCGGCACCGTCCGGATGAACTCCGCCAGGCCGGCGGCCCTCATCTCAGCCTCATAGCCCCGACGGCGGGCAATCCCGACTGCGGTGGCCGGTGCCCCCACATGGGCGATGCGGCGGTGCCCCAGCGCAATCAGGTGAGCCACCGCGAGGCGCGCCCCGGCGTCGTCGTCGTTGGTCACGACGGTGACGTTGGCACCCGGGCCGGTGGGCGCTCCCAGCGCGATGGTTGGCACCTGCAAGGCTGCTGCCGTCAGGCCGGGGCTCTCCGGCATGGTCCCCACCAGCACCAGGGCCTCGATGTTCATCTCCAGAAGTTTCTTCAGCAGGGATTCGCCGCTGCGGCTGTCCAGGCGGAAGTCGCCCATCAGCATCTGCAGGCCGCGCTCGTTGAGGGTGCTGTTGAGCCCTTCCACCGCGCTGACGAACCAGGGGTTCCGCATGTCGTTGAGTACCACGCCCACGGTGCGGCTCCGCGATTCGCCGAGGGCCCGGGCGGCCGCGTTCGGCCGGTAGCCGAGTTCCAGGACAGCATGCTCGACGGCGGTGCGCTTGGCCGCGCTGACGTAGCCCGTACCACGCAGCACGAGGGACACCACCGATTTGGACACACCCGCGGCGGCGGCCACGTCCAGGATGGTGGCCGCGCGTTTGCGTTCAGGGGCAGTCACAGCGTCCTCCAGTTTGTTAATACAAAGTCTTGACTCCGAATGCGGATTCACCTACTCTAGCAAGACAATGATGGAACGTTCCAACATTGTTTGTCTGCCCGGATTCCGGGGCCGCTACTGCATGCGAGGGAACTATGAAGGACGTCATTCTCGGTCTGGTCGGAGTGGGGCGCATCGGCGTGATGCACGCGAACAACATCGCCGCGCTCAACGGAGTTCTCAACCCGGAGGGCATCAACGTCAGGCTTCTGCTCACCGACGTCGCCGAGGACCACGCCAAGGGCATTGCGGCCGGCCTCGGTGCCGGCTTCCTGCCCTCGGTGGAGGACCTCATCGCCGCCGGCGTGGACGGACTCGTCATCGCCACGGGGACCGCAACCCACCCCGAACTGATCAAGGCGGGCGTGGACGCCGGAATCCCGGTCTTCTGCGAAAAACCGGTGGCCATGAACGTGGCGGACGCCCTGCCGGTGCTGGACTATATCCGCGACAACAACGGCGTGGTGCAGATCGGCCACCAGCGCCGCTTTGACCACGGCTACCTTGAGGCCAAGCGTGCCTACCAAGCGGGCGAGCTGGGCTGGATCCACTCCCTGCGCGCCGTCACCTGCGACATGGCGCCGCCGCCCGTGGAGTTCCTCGCCAGTTCCGGCGGCCTGTTCCGCGACTGCTCCGTCCACGACTTCGACATCCTCCGCTGGCTGACCGGCCGCGAGATCGTGGAGGTCTACGCCAAGGGCTCCAACAACGGAGACCCGGCCATCGGCGCAGTGGGAGACGTGGACACGGCGCTGGCACTGATCACGTTCGACGACGGCACGGTCGGTACCGTCTCAGCCACCCGCTACAACGGCGCCGGCCACGACGTCCGCCTGGAAATCCAAGGCTCCAGCCGTTCGCTGATGGTTGGGCTCGATGAGCACACGGCCATGGCGTCGGCCGAAGCCGTGATTGATTTCCCCGCCGGAGAACCCCACAGGACCTTCGCCGAACGCTTCGACCAGGCGTACCGATCCGAAATGGCCGCGTTTGTGGAGCTGATCCTGGGCCGCCGGGAGAATCCGTGCACCCCGGAGGACGCCGTGGCCGCCTCCCGCGTGGCGGACGCCGCCCAGGAATCACTGGCCACAGGCGTCCCCGTCAGGGTGGCCATCAGCCTAGCCAGGTGAGCATACCGCTGCCATGAAAAATGCCCCTCCGGAATCCGTTCCGGAGGGGCATTTTCTTGATCTCTAGCGCTTGCTCTCTAAGCGCCGAACGGCAGCCGGGGATCAATGTCCTGGCCGTCCCAGCTTTGGCGGACCCAGCCGTGGTGCGGGTCGTCGCTGATGAGCCATTCACGGACCGGGCCGGGTCCGGCCATCACGTTCAGGTAGTACAGGTCGTAGCCCGGGGCCGCCATGGCGGGGCCATGCCACCCGTAGGGGACCAGCACAACGTCGCCCGTGCGGACCTCTGCGGCAACGTCGATGGGACGCTCATCCGAGGCGTAGACGCGCTGGTAGCCGATGGCGTCGGCGTCGGCGGGTGCCCCGGATCCCGCAGCCACCTGCGTCTCGAAGTAATAGATCTCCTCGAGGTTCGTTTCGCCGTCCTTTTCCTCATCGTGCTTGTGCGGCGGGTAGGAGGACCAGTTTCCGGCGGGCGTGAGGACTTCACACACGATGAAACGGTCAGCCTCAAGGGCCGCCGGCGTGCCGAAGTTATGGACCTGGCGGGAGCAATTGCCGGCCCCGCGCAGTTCCACAGGTGTCTCCGCCGCCGTGACCAGGCGCGTGGGATAGGAGGCCTTGGCCGGAGCTGTGGCAACGGCAAACCTGCCGCCGTCCGCAGAGCTGATGGTGACGGACTTGCCGGTGCCCGAATACAGGACATCGCTGGGGCCGTGGAACACGGACGCCCGCCCCTTCAGGACATAGTCTTCACCGTCCACGGATACGGTGAAGGAGCCGTTGAGCGGGACCACTATCCGCTCCTCTTCCGCTGCCGGGAGGACGACGGCGGTACCTGCAGTTAAGGTAGCCACCTTCAGGCCCGTATGGGCCCAGCCGTCCACGGCCAGGGTTGAATCGGAGGTTCCGAGCGAGATATCCCAGTCGCCGTCGTTGGCGGTTCCCTGTGGGTAGACCCAGTTAGTCATTGATGTATTCCTTGTGCTATCGCTGTACGAGTGTCATTTCAAAGCTGTACGAATCCGCCCGGTACACGTGGTGTCCGGTTTCCACCCGTCGGCCGGCGTCGTCTGTTGCGGTGCGCTCCATGGTGACCAGGGCGGAACTGACCTCGGCCTCCAGCAGGCGCGCCTGGTAGTCGTTGGCGATCATCGCGCCGATTCTTTGCGAGGCCAGGCGGAAGTTGACGCCGCCGCGGCGGAGAATGGCGTAGAGGCCCTCAGCGGCGAGCATGGCTTCGTCCATGCTCGCGATGTCGTCCCGGACCCAGTTCTCCATCAGGGCAAGGGGCTTGCCACCCACTTTCCGCAGGCGGGTGAAGTGGTAGACCTTGGAGCCGGCAGGCAATTCGAGGGTGGCGAGCGTCGCTGCGTCGGCCTCCACGTGGGAGAAGGTCAACACCTGGGTGGTGGGCTTCTTGCCGTTATTGGAGAGGTCATCGAACAGGCTGGAGAGCTCCAGGGGGCGGCGGACCTGGCTGGAGACCACCTGGGTGCCCACGCCGCGCTTGCGGACCAGCAGCCCCGAGCGGACCAGTTCATCCATGGCTTTGCGCATGGTGGGCCGGGACAGGTTCAGCTGGGCCGCGAGATCGATTTCGTTTTCCAGCCGGCTGCCGGGTTCCAGGATTCCGCTGTGAATGGCAGCCTCGATACCCTGTACCACCTGGTGGTACAGGGGCACCGGCGAGGAGCGGTCGATGATGAGACCAAGTTGATTCGCCACTAGATATTCCTCGTTCCGTGCCGGAAGCTGGTACCCGCCCGAGGCCCGGGAGGGAATCCATGTCCTACTATGTTCGCTTGATAGGACATACTGCCTTTGTTGATAATATCAGCCGAACTTTAGCGGTCAAGGCTGCCACTGGCGGGCGCACCGCCATTCGTGCCCGTGGTCCTAGGCTGGGGGGATGAACAACCGATACCTCGTGTCCCGCGAACGCTTCATCGCTGCCCCGCCCGAAGTGATCTTTGAAGTCCTGGCCACTCCGGCGCTGCACAGTGCGATCGACGGTTCCGGCACCGTGAAGGGCGCCCAGCCGCGCGGCCCGGAACGGCTGAGCCTCGGAGCCCGCTTTGGCATGGAAATGAACATGGCCGTGGACTACAAGATCCTGAACACGGTCTCCGAATTCGAGGAAGGCCGGCGCATTGCCTGGCGCCATTTCTATGGCCACATCTGGCGCTACATCCTGGAACCGGCCACCGGCGCCGACGGTACTGCCGGCACGCGCGTGACCGAACAATGGGACGCTAGGGCGGTCCGTGGGAAGTTTTTCCTTCGGCTGGCAGGTTACTTGCGCCGCCACCCCGCCAGCATCGAAAAGACCTTGGCCAATCTTGAGGCCTACGTTGCGGCCTCCGGTCGGCGCGAGGCCGGCAACACAGGCATTTCCTGAGACGCCGCTTCTTTCCTGAGACGCCGCTTCAACGGGCGGTGAGGATGGCGGGGGTCCCGGTCCGTACGGCGGCTTCTGTAATGTGGATGGCACCCGGAGTACGGGGTAAGACTAAAGGTGGGAAGCGCGATGGGCCGCAGGACACTTGTTGACGACCTTGTCGACGGCCTGCTCGAAGATATCCTGGACGGCAAACTGCAGCCCCACGTAGCCTTACCGCCCGAAGCCGACATCGCCAAAGCCTACGACGTCAGCCGCCTCACGGTGCGCGAGGCACTCAAGGCCCTGCGGGCACAGAACATCCTCTACGTTAAAGCCGGCCGCGGGACCTTCGTCAACCCGACCGACAACTGGACCGGTCTGGATGCGATCTTCAAGGCCGCTTCGCACGACAATGGGGCGGAGCAGGTCGCAGTGGGGTTGATCGAGATGCGGCGCATGGTGGAAACCGGCGCCGCTGCGCTCGCGGCCAAACGCCATACACCCGAGCATGCGCAGCAGATGCGCGAGTGCATTGCGGACATGAAGCGCTTCCATGATTCCGGCGACCTCGATGCCTTCGTGGCGGCAGACATCGCCTTCCACGACGCCGTGTTGAAGGCTTCCGGCAATCCATTTGTCCGGGCGCTGTTCGCGCAGCTGGGTCAGCTCCTATACGTAAAACGGCGTGAAACGTCCGCCGTCGAAGAGATCCAACTGCACGCCATTGAGTACCACCAAAAGGTCATGGAAAGCATCCTCAGCGGCGAGGCCGAGCTGGCCCGCCGCACCATGGACGAGCATATGGACCAGACATACCGGGACTACGAACGCTACGTGCACCACGCAGCATCCTGACGTTGCAGCCCGCACCAAGCCGGTCTTGACGTAATCCGCATCACTAATCTATGCTTTTTCTCAGTTGTTCGGTCAGATGTCTGACATCTGACTCAAATCGCATTGATCCCGGTTCCATTTGGATTGGGCCTCCCAAGATATCCGCACGGATTCCCGCCACCACCGCAGGTGCCGGACTCCGTTAGACAGAAGGTCGAAGATGACTTCACTCTCCTTAAAATCCGCAGGGCTCGGCGAGCTTGGCGAGCGTACGCTCCGCAAGGTCCGCCGCCGGGTTATGCCACTGATCGTCCTGCTCTATTTCGTTGCCTACCTTGACCGCAACAACGTGGGCTTCGCCAAGCTCACCATGAGCGAGGACATAGGCCTGAATGCCGCAGCTTACGGGCTCGGCGCCGGCATCTTCTTCCTCGGCTATGCGCTCCTCGAGGTGCCCAGCAACGCAGGCATGTACCGGTTCGGCGCACGCAAGTGGCTGGCTCGGATCCTGATTACGTGGGGCATCTTCGCCACGGCCATGTGCCTGGTGAACGGTGAAACCACCTACTACATCATCCGTTTCCTGTTGGGGGCGGCAGAGGCTGGATTCTTCCCGGCCATCCTCTTCTACCTGACGCTGTGGTTCCCCGCCGCTCAGCGCGTCACGGTACTGGGCATCTTCATCCTCGCCCAGCCCATCTCCAACGCCCTCGGCGCCCCGGTCTCCGGACTGCTGCTCCAGATGGACGGCGTCATGGGCCTGCAGGGCTGGCAGTGGCTGTACATCATCGAAGGTATCCCGGCCATCATCCTTGGCCTGCTCACCCCCATCCTCATGACCGACCGCCCGCGGGATGCCAAGTGGCTCAACCCGGACGAGCGCGAATGGCTTGCCACCACCATGGACAAAGAGTTGGCCGTCAAGTCCAGTTCCGGCAGCCACAACTTCCTATCCGGCCTCAAGGACAAGCGCACCCTGACCTACTCGGCCCTGTACTTCGGCCTGGTCTGCGGCATCTACGGACTGGGTCTCTGGATGCCCACCATCGTCGCCGCCTTGGGCAAGTTCTCCACCGCCCAGGTCGGGTTCATCGTTCTCATTCCCTACTCCGTGGCCGCAGTCTTTGTGTACTTCTGGAGCAAGCGTGCGGACAAGACCGGAAAGCGGGCCTGGCACAGTGCGGTCAGCATGGTCCTTGCCGGCATGGGCCTCCTTGCTGCAGGCTACATGCTCCCGGTCAACCCCATACTGGCCCTCATTGCCCTGACCGCCGCGGCCATGGGTATCTACGGGGCCATCGCGCCGTTCCTGTCCATGCCGTCCGCGGCGCTCACCGGGGCAGCTGCTGCTTCCGGCCTCGCCCTGATCAACTCACTGGGTAACCTCGGCGGTTTTGTGGCCCCCTACGCTGTCGGCCTGCTGAACGACGCCACGGGCAACAACCAGAGCGGCCTGCTGTTCCTGTCCTTCTGCCTCTGCGTCACGGCGGTTGCCACCTACCTTTACGCACGCAAGCGCCCCGAAGGCGATGCCGCGCTGGATCCCGCAGTTGCCGCGACTGCCGCTGTGACCCCTGATTCCACGCACGCCGCCAAAATCTCCTGATCTCGAAATCACTGAAGGAAAACCTCATGACCACCAGCAACTTCCCCTCCGAACGCACAGTTGTCCTGACCGGCGCCGCGTCGGCCCGCGGCATTGGCCGCGCCGCCGCTGACCGGATGGCCAGCGAGGGATGGTCAATCGCCATCCTCGACATCAATGCGGAGGACGCCAAGGCCGCCGCCGCGGAGATCGGCTCCAACCGTGCGGTCAAGGCCATTGGCATTGGAGCCGACGTGTCCGACGAGGCGTCCGTTGACCGGGCCATCACCGAGATCGAAGACGCTCTTCCCCCGATTGTTGCGCTCGCCAACCTCGCCGGGATCAGCTCCCCGACGACGTTCATGGAAACCACCGTGGCGGAGTGGGACAACGTCTTCGCCATCAACATGCGCGGTACGTTCATCGTTTCCCAGCGGGTCCTCAAGGGCATGATCGAGCGCAAGCTCGGGCGGATCGTGAGCATCTCGTCCATCTCCGCCCAGCGCGGCGGCGGAACGTTCTCGAAGGTGGCCTACAGCGCTACCAAAGCCGGGATCCTCGGGTTTACCCGCGCCCTGGCCCGCGAAGTCGGCGAGTTCGGCATCACGGTCAATGCGATTGCCCCCGGCCCGATCGACACCGACATCATGGGTGGAACCCTCACCGATGAGCGCAAAGCGCAGCTGTCCGAGGGCATCATGATGGGCCGCGTGGGCACCCGCGAGGAAGTGGCAGCCTTGATCGCCTTCCTGTTGGGCCAGGACTCGGGCTACATCACCGCCGCCACCTACGACATCAACGGCGGCCTCCAGGTTTCCTGACCGGGAACCAGACCCAGGCACGGGCACCCCTCCGGTTTTCCGGCGGGGGTGCCCTCGTGCCGTGCCGTGCCGTGCCGTGCCGTGCCGTGCCGTGCAGTGCCGTGCAGTGCCGTGCCGGAGCCTCGGCCGAAGTCTAGGCTGGCACTATGAACCCCTCCGGCGGCCTGGTCCCCAGCCCGCGGACCCTAGAGGTTGAGAGCCTGGACGCCTTCGACCGGCTGGTCGCCGCCGGCGCGGTGGCCATGCACGGCTGGCACGCCCAGTCCCTGGACCTGCGCGGCCGGAACGCGGCGCTGGAAACCCTGGACGTGGAGGGTGCCATTTTCCTGGGCTGCACCTTCGACCAGGGCGTTGAAGACGGGCTTCGTCGCCGCGGCGCACTAATCTTCCCCAGGCTGCAGGGTGTGCCGTTCGATCCCTACCGGGCCCGGCTCTATACACCGCAGGAACTGTACGCCGGCCTGGAAAACTCACCCTATGAGGAGCTGCCTGACGCCCTGGTGTACCAGTGGAGCATCCGCCCGGGGCAACGCAACCGGCTGGACGCCACACTGGCCTCGGCGCTGCATGACCACGCCATCGGCGACGCCCTGGACGAGTTCACACACTCGGACCCCTACGCCGGCCGCACCGCCGTGGGCGTGATGGGCGGGCATGCCGCCCTGCGGGGAACCCCGGACTTCGCTCAGGCAGCCGAGCTGGGCAGGCTCCTGGCGCAGAGCGGGCGGATCGTGGCAACCGGCGGCGGCCCGGGTGCCATGGAAGCGGCAAACCTCGGCGCGTATCTGAGCCGCGTTCCGCACGCCGAGTTCACGGCGGCGCTCGCCGGCCTTGGAGCCGTCCCCGGCTTCCGCCCCTCGGTGTCCGCGTGGGCACGCGAGGCGGCCGCCGTCGTCGAACGCCATCCGGGCGGAGCGCCGTCGCTGGGCATCCCCACGTGGTTCTACGGGCATGAGCCGCCGAACTACTTTGCCACCCACATCGCCAAGTACTTCGCCAACGCCATCCGGGAGGCGATCCTGCTGGAACTGTGCGACGGCGGCATCATCTTCCTGCCGGGAGCGGCCGGTACCGTGCAGGAAATTTTCCAGGACGCCTGCGAGAACTACTACAGCGCCCGCGAAGCCGTGACGCCGATGGTGCTGGTGGGACGGCAGCACTGGGAGCACGAGTATCCCGCGTGGCCCATGCTCCGGCGGCTGGCTGCCGGACGGGCCATGGAGGACCGGATCTTCCTGGTGGACAGTGTGGACGAGGCGCTCGCGGTGCTGGGCGGCTGACTATTCCGGCGTCCGGCCGTTGCTAACCCACCACGGTGCCGAAGGCCAGGCCCAGCACATAGGTTACGGCGGCGGCGCCCAGGCCGATGCCCAGCTGGCGCAGCCCGCGCGTCAGCGGCGACGTCCCGGACAGCAGGCCCACGATTCCGCCGGTCGCCAACAGCGCCAGCCCCACCAGCACCGCTGCCACCACCAGGGCGGCCACCCCGGTCAGGCCGAACAGGAACGGCAGGATAGGGACCACGGCGCCGGACGCGAAAAAGCAGAAGCTGGACAGCGCCGCCCCCCACGCGGTGCCCACGGCCTCGTGCTGGTCCTCCGCCTCCGGCACCTCGGGCTGGAGCGACAGGCTGGGATCGCAGTCGCAGCTCAGCAGCCCCATGCGTTCGGCCACGCGGTGTGCGGCCGCTTCGTGGGACATCCCGCGCGCCAGGTAGACGAGCATAAGTTCGTTGTGTTCGATGTCCAGTTTCGGGGCCGCCGCGAGGGTGATCTGGGTGGGACGCGTGGCCGCCAGGAGCTCGCGCTGGGACCGCACGGAGACAAACTCGCCCGCGGCCATGGACATGGCACCGGCGAGGAGCCCTGCCACACCGCTGAGCAGCACCACCCCGCTCGCCACTCCCGAAGCGGCCATGCCCACAACGAGTGAGAGGTTACTGACCAAGCCATCATTGGCGCCAAAAACGGCGGCACGGAACGTCCCGGCGAGCCGGTTGCGGCCACGGGTTGCCAGGCCTCGGACCACTTCCTCATGGATCTGTTCATCCGCTGCCATGGCATCCGTGGCGTTGGGATCCAAGGCGTAGGGGGAGCGGCCTTCAGCGCGCTGGGCGAGGGCCAGAACGAAAACGGAGCCGAAGTGGCGGGCCAGGAAGCCCAGGAACTGGCTGCGGAGGGACGCCGGCCGGGATTTTTGGGCGTGGTCGCCTAGAAGCGTGAGCCAGTGGGCCTCGTGCCGTCCTTCGGCTTCGGCGAGGGCCAGCAGGATGGCGCGCTCTTCGCCGTCGCGGTTCTGGGCGAGATCGCGGTAGACGGCGGCCTCTGCCCGTTCGTCCGCCAAGTACTGGCGCCACCGGCGGATGTCGGCCTGTGTGGGCTGCGGCGCGGATGGATTGGGTTCCGCGGGCCGGGCTTGGCTGGGATTGGGGTGCTGAGACACGCAAGGCTCCTGTGCTGGATGGGCATGGTTCGGCCCCATTGCACCGCCCAGCCTACCGCGGAATTCCGCGGATTTTCGGCTGGCTGCCCTCACTGCGGAGTTTAGGTTTCCCTCAAAATTCGGCGGTCTGCCGCGTGTGCCCGGACGGGTTGCGCCGGCTCTTGACCGGGCCCACCGCCGGTGCTGTGATGAAGGAGTGGCGTCCGCCCGCGCCCACCGGCGGCGCCCATCAACAAAGCACGTCAGGCGAACAAACGGAGGTCGAATCATGAGCACCACCGGACAGCACCCGGACATGCCGCACCTGGAATCTGTTGAATCGGATCCCGCTTACGACTACGCCGAGGACGTCCCCATCAGCGTGGACGACTGGGACGCCGAGGACGAATTCCTGGACGCCGACAAGGTGGTGGTTCCCACGCCCCCGGTGGCAGTCGACGCCGAGGAGCGCGTGGTTCCACTCGACGAGGACGAGTTCCGCGGAACCGAATAGAACGAACGACGGCGGCACTCCGGTTCGCGGGGAAGCGAAGGGGAATGCCGCCGTCGTACTTAACTCAGTGAAGCTGCGGGCTCAGTGGCCGCCGGTGACTGAGCCTGTTATCTCCGGTGATCGAGCCTGTCGAGATTAGTGGCTCGGGTGGCTGGCGACCGGGTGGGCCTCCATGGGCAGCTCTTCGGTGACCGCTCCTGCGACCCGCTTCTCCCAGGCCTCGCGGACCTCGGGGTCCGTGGGAGGCGTGAGCAGCGAGATCACGATGTACGAAACCAGCGAGGCGCCGAGGCCCCAGTAGATGGGTTCGTTGGCGTAGACGCCGTCAACGCTGGGGATGACTCCGACGGCGTACATGATCAGCAGGGCCAGGGTCAGGACCGAGCCAACGGCCATGGACCAGGCGGCTGCGATGCCGGTGCCGCGCTTCCAGACCAGGCCGCCGAGGATGGCCACCAGCAGGCCGCCCACCAGGATGTCGTAGGCGATGGTCAGTGCCACGACGACGTCCTGTGCCGCCATGGAGATCAGCACGGCCACGATGCCCAGGCCAAGGACCCAGTAACGGTTGGCCTTGACGTCGTGCTCGGGGTTTTCGGTGTCGTCGGTGTTGATCGTCTTGCCGAACCAGCTCGCGACGAACGGCACCACGTCGGCGCGGGCCACCGTGGCGGCGGCGATGAGGGCGCCGGAGGCGGTGGACATCATGGCGGCGACTGCGGCGGCCATGACCAAGCCGCCGATGCCGATCGGCAGGATCTGGGTGGCGACTTCGGCGTAGACAACGTCCTTGCCGAGGTTGGCGACGTCGATGTCGGGCAGGGCCACGCGGGCGGCCAGGCCGATCAGGGCACCGGCGACGCCGTACAGGATGCAGTAGACGCCGGCCGTTGCGCCGCCCCAGCGGGCCACGGTGGGGGTCTTGGCGGTAAAGACGCGCTGCCAGATGTCCTGGCCGATCAGGAGGCCCAGGGTGTAGACCACGAAGTACGTGATGATGGTCTGCATCCCGATGCCATCAAGCTGGAAGAAGCTGGCGTCAACGCGGCTGCGGATGCCCTCGAAGCCGCCGGCGGCTTTGAGCGTGAACGGCAGCATCAGGGCGAAGATGCCTACGGTCTTGATGATGAACTGCACCTGGTCGGCCAGGGTGATGGACCACATGCCGCCGATGGTGGAGTAGACCAGGACAATGGCGCCGCCGACTGCGATGGCGAGCCACCGCTCCCAGTCGAACAGGACGACGAAGATGGTGGCGTAGGCGCCGGTGGAGGTGGCGCAGAGCATCAGGGTGTAGGCCAGCATCACGATGCCGGAGGTCTGGGTGGCGCGCTGGCCGTAGCGCAGGCTGAGCATCTGGGAGACCGTGTAGATCTTCAGCCGCTGGATAGTGCCGGCGAAAAGCAGGCTCAGGAGGAGCACACCCGCGCCGATGGCAACCACCAGCCACATGCCGGAGATGCCGAACTTGTAGCCCAGGCCGACGCCGCCGACGGTGGAGGCACCGCCCAGGACGACGGCGGCCATGGTGCCGGTGTAGAGCAGCGGGCCGAGGCGGCGGCCGGCAACCAGGAAGTCGCTGTTGTTCTTGGTGCGGGACTTGCCCCACCAGCCGAAGGCCAGCATGGCGATGAGGTACACCACCACGATGGCGATGTTGACGAAGTTGGCGTCCATTTGGGGCTCCTTGGAGCTGATCTGCAGTGTGTCTGGAATCCCGGCGGCGCTGCTGGGGAAGCCGGTATTCCGCTGCTCTTGTGGAATTGGGAGGAAGAGTTCCTCAAATATTGCCTCACAGGCAACACTTGTTGCCCAGAATCGTATGCTGTGACCGACGCAACAGTCAAGATCGGCCGTAGTATCTGTTGTTCGCCGCGGCGCCCGCCACCTCACACGGGTCGGCTGGCCATTAGGATTGCTCCAGAGATGGGGCCGCACCGCCGGCCACGAAAGGTCTGCACATGAAGGCACTGCCAGTTGAGCCGAGCAACGTTCCCGTTGCCATCGGTTCCCGAATCCGTGCCGCCCGGCAGTCGCAGCGGCTGACCATCGAGCAGGTTGCCGACGCCACCGGCCTGACCAAGGGCTTCCTCAGCCGCGTGGAACGTGACCTTACGTCGCCGTCGGTCGCGTCCCTGGTGACGCTGTGCCAGGTCCTGTCCATCTCGATCGGCGACTTGTTTGTGGCCCCGGAAACCCACCTGACCAAGCGGGACGAAGGCCCACGGATCTCCCTGGGCGGCGAAGGCATCGTGGAGCGGCTGCTGACTGCCCGTTCCGAACGGCGCATCCAGATCATCCAGGCCGTCATCGAGCCGCATGGCCGCGGCGAGGCTGAGCTTTACGCCGTGGACTGCGACGTGGATGTGCTCCATGTGATCAAGGGGCGCATCCGGCTGATCCTGACCAATGAGGAATACGAGCTCAGCACCGGCGACACCGTGACATTCCCGGGCCGCGAACCGCATACGTGGGTCAATCCCACCGACGAGGCCGTCGAAGTTCTCTGGGTCCTGGTCCCCGCCGCCAGCCGGTAAAGCCGCTGCCGCTGGGTGACATGCGGCATGAATCGCGTTCCTCTGGGGCCAGTTCTTTTGCGACGGCACGTGACGTGAGTGTCCGCGGTTCAGGAGGCGGGCGGTTGGTGACCAGCAAGCCGTCGCGGTTCCAAAGTTGTGTGCCGCGCGTCGAGCATTGTCAAAACGCTGCAAACATCCGGGCCAGGCCGAGGAAAAGATTGGGCCCGTATATGCTGGCTTCACCCAAATTGCACGGCCGGAAGTGTTGGGAATATGGCTAATCCGACATAGGATTGGTTCACCGGTCTGCCATTAGACTGGGGACCGTCGGCTGAGGAGTATTCATGAGTTTTTCACTTGCGGAGAAAGGTGCGGGCAGGGATACCCCGGTCCGTCAGCCGGCGAGCCAGGAAATAGTCAAGCGCCTCCTGGATGCGTTGCTTTCCGGGGATGTTGCCCCCGGTTCGCGAATTCCGTCGGAGAGGACGCTGGCCGAGGAACTTAAGGTCGGGCGGGGGATGATCCGGGAGGCGATCAAGTCGTTGAGCCTGCTCGGCCTGCTCGAGCAGAGGGTCGGGGACGGCACGTACCTGAGCAAGTCCAGTTCGGATCTGCTGCCACAGGTCATCGAGTGGGGTCTTCTTCTCGGCGAGAAGCGTTTTGATGATCTGCTGGAAGCGCGGTTCATCCTAGAGGTCCAGCTGGCGGGGCTCGCCGCCACGCGCAGGACTCCCGAGCAGCTGGCAACCATCCAGGCCCTGGCTGAAACGATGCGCCTTGCCGAGGATGACATCGACACCTATGTCCAGGCAGACATCGCGTTTCATCTGGAGATCGCCCGTGCCAGTCACAACATCGTTCTCTGCGGGGTCCTGGAGAATATCCGGTCGCTCCTGCAGGCCTGGGCTTCGCGAGTATTGAGGACGGCGGGGGAAACCCGGACCTCGTATGCCGTGCATGAACCCATTCTGAGGGCCATTGAGGCTTCGGACCCGGAAGCGGCTGCCGCGGCCATGACGGCCCATATGGAACGGGCGACCAAGCGTCTGAAGGCCAGTTTCCCAGTGTAGAAATGACAGAAAAAGCGGTGGAGGACCTGAAGGTCCTCCACCGCTTTTCTTATGCGCTGAATGCGACGGGGAGTGTGCGCCGTTCTTTTGCGGCGCGTTCGATGGTGTCGACGATTTCGGCGACCCGGTAGCCGTCTTCAAAGGTTGCTGCGACGGAATCGGTGAGTTGGCCGCTGGCCAGTCCGAGCATGTCGTGGGCTTGGTGGGCGAAGCATTCGTTCCATCCGAGCGGGTGGGAGCCCTGGACGCCGCCGGGAAGCCAGAATCCTTCCAGCGGGTGTCCGGGGCGGCTCACCATCTGTGTCATGGGTCCCTGGCCGGGGCGGCGGATCGTGAGTTCGTTGAGCCGTTCCATGTTCCAGGCGATCGAGCCTTTGGTGCCGTCGATCTCGAATTCACCGGTCAGTGCGTGGGATGCGACGACGCGTGATGCCTCGAATGATGCTGTTGCCCCGTTTTCGAGCCGGCCGATGGCGATGAACGAGTCATCGTTCACGTCGGTGATCAGCTGTGCCGGGTCAACGGTCCAGGTGCCTGTGAGTGCGGCGATTTCCTGGACCTCTCCGACCAGGAACCGGGCGAGGTCGATGTGGTGGGAGCCCAGGTCGCCGATGGCGCCGGCTCCTGAGCGGCCGCGGTCAAAGCGCCAGCTGACGGAGCCGTCGGGGGCGAGCATGTTCATCAGGAAGCGGGAGCGGAAGTGCCGGATTTCGCCCAGCTCGCCTGAGGCGATGAGTTCGCGGGCGAACTGGACGGCGGGGATGAACCGGTGCATGAATGCGCACCGGTGTTCGACGCCGGCTGCGGCGACGGCTTTCCACAGCTTGTAGGCAACGTCGCCGGAGGACGCGAGGGGTTTCTCGCAGAAAACGGGGATTCCGGCCTGTGCCGCGGCGATGGTGGGCGCCGAGTGCAGGTCGTTGGGTCCGGCGTTGACGAAGAGGCCGAGGTCCTCGCCGAGGAGGTCGTTCCAGTCGTTGTGGGTGGCGGCCCATCCGTAGCGTTCGGCGATGTCGGCTGCTGCGGCCTGGTTCACGTCGGCGATGGCCACGAGATCGGCGCGCACCTCGGGCTGCAGCCGCGAGTATCCGGCGTTGCTGAAAGCGAGGGAGTGCATTTGTCCGATGAAGCCGGCACCGAGTTGCCCGACCCGCACAGTCGTCTTAGTCATGTTCAGTTCTCCAATGAGGCGGTGAGCGGCTGGGTATTGAAGGTCACGGGGACCTGCTGGTCGTGGGACCGGACCGCAGCGTCGATGAGGCGCATCGTGCTGAGCCCGTCCTGGGCAGTAGGCAGCGCCTGGAGGGCGGCGCCCGGGTCTTCGCCGAGCAGTTTCAGCAGGACGGCGCTGAAGAAGTCGCGGTAAATGTTCGCGAAGGCCATCAGGTAGCCCTCCGGGTGGCCGGGGCGGATGCGGGTGGCCCCCCGGGACTGCTCGCTGGTGCTGTCCAGGGCGCGTGCGATACGCGTCGCCGCCTGACCCGGGCGGTACAGCCACAGGTATTCCGGCGATTCCTGCTCCCACTTCAGTGCACCCTCGTCCCCGTAAATGCTGAAGGCCAGACCGTGGTCATTGCCGGCGGCCACGAAGCTTGCCCACAGCCGGCCGACGGCGCCGCCGCTGAACCGCAGGGTCAGATAGGCGTTGTCATAGATTTCGCGGCGCTCCGCGACGGTCGTGAGCTGGGCCGATACTTCGGTGACCCGTTGGCCGGTGACGTACTCGACAATGTTGTGGGCGTGCGAGCCCACCTCCCCGAGCACAACGGCCTTCCCCATGGATGATGGCTTGAAATGCCAGTGGCGTTTGGTCGGATCCTCCGGCTCGCGCAGGACCCCGGGGTCGCCGGCGGCGAATTGGCCTTCAATGAGCGTGATGCGTCCGAGGGCGCCGGAACGGATGAGTTCGCGGGCCTCCCGGACCATCGGGTAGCCGGTGTAGCAGTGCGTGACCGTGAACATCGCTTCGGATTCCTCCGCAACGCGGGCGAGGTTTTCGGCCTGTTCCAGGGTCGAGGTCAGGGGCTTTTCGCAAAGAACGTGGATCCCGGCTTCCAGGAAAGCGGCGGAAATTTCGGCATGGAACTGGGGTGGGGTGATGACCACGACCGCTTCGATGCCGTCCTCGCGGGCCGGCTCCGAGGCCAGCATGTCCTGCCAGGTGGGATACCGCCGCGTCGGGTCGATCAGCAGCGCTGCGGCAGACGCATCGGCAACTTGGGGATCGATGCTCATCGCACCGGCGACGATGTCGGCCAGGCCGTCCACGCGCAGGGCCAGGAGGTGGGTTTCACCGATGACGGAGTCCAGGCCGCCTCCGATGATGCCGAAACGGACGCGGCGTCCGAGACGTGAAACAAGCGATTCGTGGGACATGGGTCTGCCTCTTCGTCGAGTGAACATGCCGGGCGGCTGCCCGTACACGCTTTCATGCTAGGCCGATCCGAGGCAATGGGCAACCGGTCGACCATTAATTTCTGCAATGGCTAACCAATTTCGAGCAAATGGTAGACCGGTGAACCATTGGGGCGTAGGCTGTGATTTATGCCACGCAAATCAACATTCCCCTCGTGGGGAACGACAACCCGGCCACCGGAATCTGTAGGAGCGTCATGAGCAATACCACAGCGATATCCCCGCCAAGGGCTACACGGCCCAGTGGGGGCGGTTCGGCCATTTCAGCAGCCTTGTGGCTGATGAAACTGGGCCCGGTCCTGATCCTGGTGGTCCTGGCCATCGGAATGACCATAGCCAACCCCGTCTTCGCCTCGGCCCGGAACCTGCAGAATCTCTCGATGCAGTCCGCCTCCATTGCCATTCTCGCCCTGGGCATGCTGCTGGTGATCCTGACCGGCGGCATCGACCTCTCGGTCGGCTCAATACTCTCCCTGAGCAGCGTCGTCGGGGCCACTGCCTTCGTCACCGGCCTCGGCAACGGCCTGCTGGTGATGGGCGTGATGATCCTCGTCGGCGCCGCGGCCGGATGGATTAACGGTGCGGTGTTCGTGCTGGGCAAGATACCCAGCCCGTTCATCGTGACCCTGGCCATGCTAAGCGTCGCCAGCGGACTGGCCCTGTCCATCTCCCGCGGACAGCCGATCATCGGCGTACCGGACGAGGTGAACTGGCTCGGAAGTGCTTTCATCGGCCCCATCCCGGTATCCCTGCTGTTCGTCGCCGCATTGGCAGCCGCCGTATATGTTCTGACCCGCAAAATGACCTGGGGCCGGTGGATCTACGCGATCGGCAGCAATGAGGAAGCGGCCCGCCGAGTCGGAATCCCCGTCCGCAAAGTGCTCATCTCGGTCTATGTCTTTGCCGGAGTGTCCGCGGCGCTGGCAGCGATCATCGTCTCCGGACGCACCAACTCCGGCTACCCGACGGCCGGGTCCCTGGCCGAACTTGACGCCATCGCAGCCGTCATCATCGGCGGCGCCAGCTTCACCGGCGGCCGCGGCGGAATCAGCAACGCCCTCATCGGGGCGCTCACTCTGGCGGTCATCCGCAACGGGCTGAACCTCCTCGGCGTCGATCCCTTCCTGCAGATCGTCATCATCGGCGTCACCATCGTCCTGGCTGTCCTGCTCGATGTCTACCGCACCCGCGCCGAAGGACGCTTCCGGGCCATTCTGGCCGAGAAATCAATCCTGGCCGACAAAGGAGTCAGCGCATGAACACCACCGAAGCCCCCGTCCTCGAAGTCCGCAACGCCGTCAAGCGCTTCGGCAACGTCGTTGCCCTTGACGGGGCCTCGCTCACGCTGGGCCGCGGCGAGATCCTGGCCCTGCTCGGCGACAACGGAGCCGGCAAGTCCACGCTGGTCAAAAGCATCAGCGGCACGCACCAGATCGACGGCGGTGAAATCCTCATCAACGGTGAGCCTGCGTCCTTCCGCAGCAGCGCCGACGCCCGGGCAGCCGGGATCGAAACCGTCTACCAGGACCTGGCCCTCTTCGACAACCTTCCCGCATCGGCGAACTTCTACGCCGGCCGGGAACTCGTCGGCCCCGGCCAGTTCTCCCGCGGCTGGGGGTTCCTGAAGAACCGCGGCATGCAGGCCGAAACCACCAAGCTGCTCGAGGAACTGAAAGTCAGGATCCCCAGCATGACCATGCCGGTCGGGCTCATGTCCGGCGGACAACGCCAGGCAATCGCCGTGGCGCGGGCCGTGGCCTTCGCCAAACAGGTCGTCCTGCTCGACGAACCCACCGCCGCACTGGGCCTCCGCGAAACCCGAAAGGTGCTCGATCTGATCAAGACCCTTCCCGCGCGCGGTATCTCCGTCATCCTCATCTCCCACCAGCTCGACGACGTCATCGAAGTCGCCGACCGCGCCATCGTCCTGCGCCGGGGCCGGGTCGTCGGCGAAGAAATACCCAGCGCCGCCACCCATGAACGGCTCGTCTCCCTCATCGTCGGGGGCGCTGATGCAACAGCTGCCCGCGAAAAATCAGACTCAACCAACTAGTCAGCAGGAGAATCACATGAAACAACTTAAATGGCTTGCCGCCAGTGCGCTGGCCGGATCCCTCGCCCTCTCAATGACCGCCTGCGGCGGAAGTCCCGCAGCCCCCGGCGGAGAGAGCAAACCCAAAGTCGGCGTCATCCTCAAGACCGCCAACGCGTACTTCAACGCCATGAGCGATGGCATCAACGCCATGCCCAAGGATGGCATCGACTTCCTGGGCGTGGAGGCCCCCGGCGACGGCAAGGACGCGCAGCCACAGATCACCGCCATTGAAGGCATGGTCACCCGCGGCGCCAACGCCATCGCTATCGCACCCATCGGGCCCCAGGTCCAGCCGGCCCTGGACCGTGCCGTCTCGCAGGGCGTGAAGATCGTCCTGATCGACAACGACCTCCCGGGCTGGAAGGGCGCCTCCAGCTACATCGGAACCGACAACCTGGCCGGCGGCACCAAAGCCGGCAATTACATCAACGAACAGCTCAAGGGCAAGGGCACGATCGCCGTTATGTCCGGCGTCCCCGGAGTACCCGCACTGGACGCCCGCGTCAACGGAGTCCTCGACGTCCTCAAAACGACCGACATCAAGGTCGTCAACACCCTCTCCACCAACTGTGACCAGACCAAGGGCGTTGACGTAATGCAGGCCTTCGGATCCGCCAACCCTGAGGTGGACGCCATCTACAGCGCCTGCGGCCCGCCCGTCCTGGGCGCCATCGAAGCCCGCAAAAAGTCCGACCCGTTCAAGGAGAACCTGCTTCTGGTCGGTTTCGACGCCCTTCCCGATGAAGCAAAGGCCATTCTGGCGGGCACGCAGACGGCCAGCATTGCCCAGTTCCCCAAGAAGATGGGCACCACGGCTGTGACGACGGCCGCTGCTGCCGCGCGCGGGGACAAGGTCGAAGCCCGGATCGACACCGGAACCGAGGTTGTCACCAAGGACAACGCCCAAAAGTTCACCTCCTTCCAGTAACCCGGAAACGGAGTACGCGCAGTGCCGGGTCCTCGATGTGAGCGGCCCGGCACTGCGTGGCCGCAGGCGCACAGCCCGAACGGACCGACACCGGCAGCATCCGGAGCGGGTAACGCCCTTCGGGAAATCATCTCCATCCAAACGTATGTGCATCACGACGGCGCCCCCGCGCGTTGAAGAATCGAAGGATTATGACAGCAGACCATTCCCTCCGGGACAGAATTTCCGCCGGAGACTGCCTCTACGGGCTCATTGTAAAAATGCCGAATCAGCCCATGGTTGAAATGGCCGGTTATACCGGTTTCGACCTGGTCATGATCGACACCGAACACGGCATGGCCGATGATTCGGCGCTGGAAAACCATCTGCGGTCGGCCAGGCTGGCCGGCGTGTCAACGCTTGTCCGCCTCGGCCACAATGATCCGCTCCTGATCCTGCGCGCCCTCGATGCCGGCGCCACCGGCGTCGTCGTTCCCCACGTATCCACCGCCGGGGAAGCCGCTGCCGCGGTCGCCGCCGCACACTATCCGCCCATGGGCACACGGGGCCTGGCTGTCAGTACCATCGCCGGCCACCACGGAACGGTGCCGCTGAAGACCCACCTCGACGCGGCGGCGGCAACGACCTTCGTCGTCGCCCAGGCAGAAGACAAAGAAGCCTCCGCCAACAGTGCCGCCATCGCCGCCGTCCCGGGCCTGGACGCCGTCTGGATCGGCCCCAGCGACCTGTCCATGTCCCTCGGACTGCCGGGCCAGACCGCCCACCCGGTCGTCGCGGCCGCCATCGAGCGCATAGCCGACAATGTCACCAGCTCAGCGGACTGCGCCCTGTGCGTCATCGCGGACTCGACCGAAGAGGCAGCCTCCTGGGCACAACGCGGCGCCAGGATCATTCTCTTCAACTCCACCAAACTCCTCGCCGACGCATTCCGCGGCGCCGTGGGCAGCGCCAGAGACGCTGTTCAGGCGGCGGATGCCGGCCCGGGGATGTCCACGAGTTCCCTCACATAATTGGTCGCATCGGCGACGAATAACAAAACGAAGTCTGGAGTATCCAATGGCAGTTTCGGTACCTTTCGATGAGCAGTACCTCGAGGACCTTATGGAGGGAGCGGGCATTGATGCCCTGCTCGCCACGACAAAACACAACGTGCAGCATCTGCTGGGCGGCTACCGGTTCTTCTTCTTCGCTCATGCTGACGCCACCGGGGTCAGCCGCTACCTTCCCGCCGTCGGAATCGTGCGGGGCAAACTCGATGACTCCTTCTACATCGGAGCAGGCAACGAGGACTGGGGAACCGCGGGCGGAGCAATCTGGGTATCCGATATCCAGAACATCAGCTGGACCAGTATCGACACGGCCCGGGCCGCAGCGGCGGCTCTGGAGAAGCGCGGGCTCGCCCGCGCCACAATTGGGGTTGAGAAGTCATTCATCCCCGCGGACGCCCTCGACACCCTGCGCGAGCTCCTTCCCGCAGCGACATTCGTGGAGGTCCATCCGGTTCTGGAATCCCTTCGCGGGGTCAAGTCCGAGAGAGAACTTGAGCTGGTCCGTATCGCGTCCCATGGCATCATCGATTCAATGCAGGCCTCGTTCGGCCTGGTCCAACCCGGAATGACCAAACACGACATCGCCGAGATCTTCCGCCTCGAGCAGACCAGGAGAGGCCTGTTCTACGAATACGCCCTGGTGACTCTCGGCGGAGGATCCATGAACCGGTCCCCGTCCTCCGATGTGTGGCGCTCAGGCACCAGCCTGTCGATCGATTCCGGGGGCATGTACGAGGGATACATCGGCGATCTGTCCAGGATGGCAATTGACACCGAGCCCACCGCGCGACAGACCGATCTGCTGGCACAGATCGAAACCGTGCAGCAGGAGGCACGGACCGCTGTCGCTGCAGGCAAACGCGGCGGCGACATCTTCGTTACAGCGCTCGACACGATCTCGAAGCTGCCTGATGGTGCCAACATGAAATTCGTCGCCCATGGAATGGGCCTGATCACCCACGAAGTTCCCCGGCTGACCTCAACCGGACCCGTTCCCTATTTCGGGGCGCATGCGAATGATCCGTTGAAGTCCGGCATGGTCCTCTCCATCGAGTCGTGGTTCGAGGACCACGAGTCCGGATTCATCAAGCTCGAGGACACATTGATCGTGACCGACGACGGCTGGGAAGCTCCCGGCGACTCCGCACGCGGGTGGAACCGCACCGGCGCAGGCCTCTAGCCCACCGGTGGTCCGTCCGGAAAACACCGGACGGACCGCCGGACCATTAACCCAGGCGGGAACGGTCCGCGAGGCCCCGCCCGGACGGCGTTCTTGTAAACAACTGATGCGCATAAGGAAACTTCAGGCTATGATGGCTGTCACACCCGCCGATCAATCCTCGAAGGAGAGGCTCATCTTGAAAGAGCTGCGCATCGAAGCCAACGGCAACCTTGGCCCCATCGATTCATCCCGTATCCCGCGCTATGCCGGCGCTGCAACCTACGCCCGCCTGCCGCGCCTGGACCAGGTGGCCAAGGCTGACGTGACGGTGGTGGGAGTGCCCTTCGACTCGGGTGTTTCGTACCGCCCCGGCGCCCGTTTCGGGTCCAACCACATCCGGGAAGCGAGCCGCCTGCTCCGGCCCTACAACCCGGCCTGGGACGTCAGCCCATTCGAAAACATCCAGGTGGCCGACGCCGGCGACATGGCGGTCAACCCGTTCAACATCAACGAAGCCATCGAAACCATCCAGCAGAATGCCCTGGACCTCACCGCGGCCGGCAGCAAGCTGGTGACGCTCGGCGGGGACCACACCATCGCCCTGCCGCTGCTCCGCGCGGCTGCCGAGCGGGCTGGCGGACCCATTGCCATGCTGCACTTTGACGCCCACTTGGACACCTGGGACACCTACTTCGGCGCCGAATACACCCACGGCACCCCGTTCCGCCGGGCCGTTGAGGAAGGCATCCTGGACACGGAAGCGATCAGCCACATCGGCACTCGCGGCCCGCTCTACGGCAAAAAGGATCTCGACGACGACCATCGCTTCGGGTTCGGCATCGTCACCTCCGCGGACGTCTACTACCAGGGCGTCCTGGAGACCGTTGCCAAGGTCCGCGACCGGATCGGCAACCGCCCGCTCTACATCTCCGTGGACATCGACGTCCTGGACCCCGCACACGCGCCGGGCACCGGAACCCCCGAGGCCGGCGGGATCACCAGCCGCGAACTCCTGGAGATCATCCGGGGCTTCCGCGGCATGAACCTGGTGGGCGCCGACGTCGTCGAGGTTGCTCCTGCATACGACCACGCCGAAATCACCGGCGTGGCAGCCAGCCATGTGGCCTATGAACTGATCACCCTGATGGCGGACAATGCTGTTGAAGGTGACCGGTTCGGGACCGCCAACGGCTACGCCGCCCAAGCTCTCGGCCAAGAAGCCCGCCAACCTGCCGGTTTCGCCGCCGGAACCAAGGAATAGCCACCATGATTGATTTCGATCCGGGCACAGCAGCACCTACCAAGGGGACCAGCCAGCGCAACGGCGGGGACCTCGTCGTCGAAACCCTTGAAGCGCTCGGCGCCAAGACCGTCTTCGGCATCCCGGGCCAGCACGCGCTCGGCCTGTTTGACGCCATGGGCCGCGGCAACCTGCACTTCGTGTCCTCCCGCGTGGAGAACAACAGCGCCTTCGCCGCGGACGGGTACTCCCGCGCCACCGGCGAAGTGGGCGTGCTGTTCCTGTCCACCGGACCCGGTGCACTGACGTCCCTGGCCGGCCTGCAGGAGGCCTACGCCACGGGTGTGCCCATGGTGGTGGTGGCCAGCCAGATCCCGCTCGAAGGACTAGGCGCCCGCCGCAAGGGCATGCTGCACCAGCTCGATGACCAGAAGGCCTCGGCCGCGAACGTCACCAAGAGCCAGCGCCTGATCCAGCACGCGTCCGGCATTCCGTCGGCCATCCAGGATGCCTGGACCGAAGCCATCTCCTCGCCGCAGGGCCCGGTCTGGCTGGAAATCCCGCAGAACGTGCTGCTGGATCCCATCATGGTGCCCCCGGTGGAGGACGCGCTCGCCGAAGCAGCGGACAACCCGCCGCGCGTGGAGCTGGTCCGGGAAGCAGTGAAATGGCTGTCGACGGCGGAACGTCCCGCCATCATCGCCGGTGGAGGTACCCGGCGGGGCCGGGCCGAAAAATCGCTGCTCTCGATTGCCGAAAAGCTGCGGGCGCCGGTCATCTGCACTCCTGGCGGCAACGGCGCGTTCCCGTGGACCCATGAGCTTTCTCTGCAGTCCTGGATCGAGGACCGGCATATGACGGACCTCCTGGAAGATGCCGACGTCCTGATTGTCATCGGCTCGTCCCTCGGTGAAGTCACGTCCAACTACTTCACGTTCGCGCCCCGCGGCCGCATCATCCAGATCGACGCTGAGCCGCGCGTCCTCGAATCGAACAGCCCCGGTCTGGGTATCCGTGCCGACGCCGGCCAGGCCCTCGCCGCCCTCGACGAGGCCCTGATTGCGCCCGTCGACACCATCCGCAGCTGGCACGGGACCGCCCCGGAGGACCTGGTGAAGGACTCGCTCGCCAAGGTCAAGGCACGGCTGGAATCCCAGGACCTGGGCAAAGAGCTGAAGTTCATGGCCGACATCCGCGAAGCCGTCCCCGCGGACATGCAGACCTTCTGGGACATGACCATTTCCGCGTACTGGGGCTGGAGCTGCTGGGATGCCCGGCAGGGCCAGTTCCACTCGGCCCAGGGTGCCGGTGGCCTGGGCTACGGCTTCCCGGCAGCCATCGGCGGCGCCGTCGGGCTGGAAACAGTCGGCAAGCCCGGCCGGGTCCTCGCCGTGTCCGGTGACGGTTCATCCATGTACTCCATTTCCGAACTCGCCACCGCCAAGCAGCACAACATCCCGGTCACCTGGCTGATCGTGGACGACGGCGGCTACGGCATCCTGCGTGAATACATGGTGGGCGCGTTCGGGAAGGCCACGGCCACCGAGCTTGCGCGCCCCGACTTCGTCAAGCTCGCCGAAGCATTCGGTGTGCCGGCCACACGGGTGGCCCCCGAGGACGTCGGGGACGCGCTCAAGGCGGGCTTCGCGGCGGACGGACCCAACGTCGTCGTCGTCGAAACACTGCTCAAAATGTTCGGCCCCACCCACCTGGACGACTGAACACCCAGCACCAAAGCACCCGCTCCACCACAGCCCCTGCTCTACCACAGCCCCCGCTCCACCACAGCGCGAGAGGACACTTGAGGCCCCATTCCAAAGGGCCCCAAGTGTCCTCTCGCGCTTTAAGAGCTGGGTTACGTCATCCGGCGGCAGGATCCCGACGACGGCCGCGCCCAGTTGGTTGCCCTGTCGCCGGCCGGCGCTGACAAGCTCCGGAAGATCGAAGAGCGCCGCACGGCCACGCTGCAGGAGTACCTCAGCGATTGGAGCCAGGAGGATGCCGAAGACACGGCACTGATCCTGACAAAACTCTCGGAGTCCCTCAAGCATTCAGCCCGGGCACATGCACTCCCGGCACCTTCAACCGCGGCACCAGCCGCCGCACCCCAGAACCTCCAGGAGCACTGATATGTCGAGCCAACCCGCCGCACCGCCCTTGGCTATGACGCACCGCCAGATCATGGAAGCCCTGACCGGGCTCCTCGCGGCGTTCTTCACCGCCATCCTCAGCAGCACCATCGTTGCCAACGCGTTGCCCACCATCATGTCCGATCTGCACGGCACCCAGACCGACTTCGCCTGGGTGATCACCGCCGCCCTGCTGGCCAACGCCGTCACCACCCCCATCTGGGGCAAGCTGTCCGACCTCTTCAACAAGAAGCTCCTGGTCCAGCTGAGCATTGTCATCTTTGTGGCCGGCTCCGTCATGGCCGGACTCTCCGAGACCATCCCGCTGCTGCTCACCGCCCGCGTTATCCAGGGTGTTGCCATGGGCGGGCTCACCGCGCTGGCGCAGGCCATCATCGGCACCATGATCCCGCCGCGGGACCGCGGCAAATACTCCGGCTACATGGGCGCCGTGATGGCGGTAGGCACTGCCGGCGGCCCGCTGCTGGGCGGATTCATCGTGGACAGCCCGCTGGGCTGGCGCTGGACCTTCTTCGTCTGCGTGCCGCTCGCCGTCGTTGCGCTGATCCTGCTCCAGATCACCCTCGAAAATCGAGCGCATCAAGCGCCACGTCAAGATCGACTGGCTTGGCTCCATCCTGCTGACCTCGGGTGTCAGCCTGCTCCTGATCGGGGTTTCCTTCGCCGGCAACCCCGCCTACTACGACTGGGTCTCCTGGCAGTCGGCCGCCATGGTGGGCGGCGGTGTGGTTTTGTTGGCCCTGCTGGTGCTGGTGGAATCCAAGGTGGAGCAGCCCATCATCCCGCTGAAGATCATCTCCGAACGCACCACCGCTTTGGCCATCATCGCTTCAGTGGCCGTGGGCATCGCGATGTTCGGTTCAACAACCTTCCTGGGCCAGTACTTCCAGGTGGCCCGCGGCGCCACGCCTACCGAAGCCGGGCTCCTGACGCTGCCGATGATCGCCGGCAACCTGACCGGCTCCGTCGTTTCCGGTCTGCTCATCAGCCGCACCGGAAAGTGGAAGGGCTACCTGATCGGCGGGTCCACCCTGCTGATCGGCGGCCTCGGCCTGGCCGGCACCATGGACCCCACCACCGAACTGTGGCAGGCCGGGATCTTCACGGCCATCCTGGGCGTGGGCCTCGGCATGCTGATGCAGAACCTGGTCCTGGCAGTGCAGAACACGGTCCGGGCGTCAGATATCGGCTCGGCCAGCGCGTCTGTTGCCTTCTTCCGTTCGGTGGGCGGCGCAATCGGTGTGTCCGTGCTCGGCGCCGTCCTCAGCAGCCGGGTCAGCGAACTCGCCACGCAGGGCCTGGCAGCGGCCGGCATCCCGGTGGCGGGCGGGTCGGCCGGAGCCAGCATGGACCTCGTTGACATGCCCGCACCGGTCCGCGAGATCATGCGCGCCGCTTACGGCGACGCCACCGCCGAGGCCTTCCTGATCTCCGCCGGCGTTGCGGTGGTAGCCCTGATCTCGGTCCTGTTCATCAAGGAGCGCCCGCTGCGGCGCACCGTTGACATCCAGCCGGAGGCCCAGTCAGGGGCGGGGACGGGCGTCGGCGCCGACGCAGGCGCAGACGCTGAAAGCACGACGCCGGAACTCGCATCCGCGAACCGCTGACCGACGCGCGACCGCTGACAGACGCGCGAACGGACACTTGAGGCCCCACGGATCCGGCCGCAAGTGTCCGTTCGCGCAGGTGAGTGGGGAGGAACGTGTGGGGGAGTACGCCGATCGGATGATATTTACCGTAGATGTTTCGCCCGGGCAACGGATTTCGTAGAGTGGGTAGGCTGAGAAATGTCAGCCCCGTCTGTTACCACTTATCCTCATCGTTTCGCGCTCTCTTCCTAAGGATTCACGGGCATGCTCCTCACCCTCATACGGCGCTACTCCAAACCGTACATGCCATACATCGTGGCCGTCGTTGTGTTCCAGCTGGCGTCCACCATCGCAGCGCTCTACCTTCCCAGCCTCAACGCCCAGATCATCGACGAAGGCGTTTCCCGCGGGGACACGGATTTCATTTGGCGGACCGGGTCCGTGATGCTGCTGGTGGCCATTGTCCAGGTGGGCACCGCCATCGCCGGCGTTTACTACGGCTCCAAAACGGCCATGGCCGTGGGCCGCGATCTGCGCCGCGGGGTGTTCCGCAAGGTCACCAGTTTCTCAGCCAAGGACGTGAACACGTTCGGCGCCCCCACCCTCATCACCCGCGGCACCAACGACGTCCAGCAGGTCCAGATGCTCGTGCTGATGGGACTGAACTTCATGGTGGCCACCCCCATCATGTGCATCGGCGGCATCATCATGGCGCTGCGCGAGGACATCAGCCTGTCGTGGCTGGTCTGGGTCTCCGTGCCCGTGCTGATCGTGGTGGTGGGCTACCTGGTGGTCCGGCTCATGCCCCTGTTCCGTTCCATGCAGAAGAAGATCGACCGCATCAACGCGGTCCTTCGCGAGCAGATCATTGGCATCCGCGTAGTCCGCGCATTTGTCCGCGAACCATATGAAACCGAGCGTTTCGGCGTTGCCAACAAGGACCTGACCGACGTCTCCCTGAAAATCGGGGCCCTGTTTGTCCTGATGTTCCCGGCCATCGGCATGATCCTGCACCTGTCCACGGCCGCGGTGCTGTGGTTCGGCGGCCAGCGCGTGGATTCGGGCGAAATGCAGGTGGGCGCCCTGACCGCCTTCCTGCAGTACCTGCTCCAGATCCTGATCGCCGTCATGATGGGCACGTTTATGGCCATGATGATCCCGCGCGCCTCCGTCTGCGCGGACCGCATCGGTGAAGTGCTCGACGTCGAACCCTCCATCCACGATCCCGAACGTCCTGAGACTCCCGCCACGCTGGCCGGGGTAGTGGAATACCGGAACGTCACCTTTGCCTACCCCGGTGCCGAGACGCCGGTGCTGAGCAACATCAGCTTCACCGCCAAGCCGGGCGAGACCGTTGCCATCATCGGTTCCACCGGTGCAGGCAAGACCTCGCTGCTGGCCCTGCTGCCGCGCCTGTACGACATCGCCGAGGGCGAAGTCCTCCTGGACGGCGTCTCCGTCAGCAACCTGGACCGTGCCGAGATCACCAAGCGCGTGGCCCTGGTACCGCAGCGGCCGTACCTCTTCTCGGGCACCATCGAGCACAACCTGCGCTTCGGCAAGACCGAGGCCACGGACCAGGAACTCTGGGACGCGCTGCAGATCGCCCAGGGCGAGGGCTTTGTCCGCGAGAAGAAGAACGGACTGAACGCCCGCATCGCGCAGGGCGGCACCAACGTCTCCGGCGGCCAGCGGCAGCGGCTCTGCATCGCCCGGGCGTTGATCACAAAACCCAAGGTCTACCTCTTTGACGATTCGTTCTCGGCGCTGGACGTCGCAACCGATGCCAGGCTCCGCGCCGCGCTGAAACAGACCACCGCCGACGCCACAGTGATCATCGTGGCCCAGCGGATCTCCACCATCACCGACGCAGACCAGATCCTGGTCCTGGACAACGGCCGGATCGTGGACCGCGGAACGCATGAGGAACTCCTGGAAACCTCACCCACCTACCAGGAAATTGTTGAATCCCAGCTGAGCGTGGAGGAAATGGCATGAGCGCCGCCAAGAACGTCTCGACAGGCTCGACCACCGAAACGACAGGCTCGACCACCGAAACGAACCCGGATTCCGTAACTCCGGAAGACCTCCTGGAGGACGACGATTTCTTCGAGGAGGAATACAAGCCCTCCGAGGCCGACGGCGACATGTTCGGCGGCATGCCCGCCAAGAAGGCCGAGCACTTCTGGCCCTCGGCGAAGCGCCTGCTGGGGCTCCTGAAGCCTGAGGCTGTGGGCATTTACGCCGTGGTGGCCCTGGTGGTGGTCTCTGTGGTCCTGAATGTCATCGCCCCCAAGATCCTGGGCCAGGCCATGGACGTCATCTTCGGCGGCGTGGTTGGCAAGCAGCTCCCCGCGGGCGCCAGCAAGGACGAGTTCGTGGAAGGCCTGCGCCAGCAGGGGCAGGACAACTTCGCGGACATGGTGTCGCGGATGGAGCTGGTTCCCGGCACCGGGATCAACTTCCAGAAACTCTCAGTCCTGATCGCCATCGTGCTGCTGATGTACTTTGTGGCCAACATCTTCCTCTGGCTGCAGGGCTACGTGCTGAACCGCATCGTCATGAAGGTGATCCGCCGGCTCCGGGACGACACCGAAAAGAAGCTGAACCGGCTCCCGCTGAACTACTTCGACACCCGCCAGCGCGGCGACGTCCTCTCCCGAGTGACGAACGACGTCGACAACGTCCAGCAGGCGCTGCAGCAGGCCTTCGCGCAGCTGATCAGCTCGCTGCTGACAGTGATCGGCATCGTCATCATGATGTTCATCGTCTCCTGGCAGCTTGCTCTCATCGCCCTCGTGGCGTTGCCGCTGTCCGGTGTGGCTGCCGGCCTGATCGGCTCGCGCAGCCAGAAGCTCTTTGCCGCCCAGTGGAAGAACACGGGCGAGCTGAACGGCCAGATCGAGGAGTCCTTCTCCGGGCACGATCTTGTGCGGGTCTTCGGCCGTGACGCTGACATGCTGGAACGCTTCGAAGAGCGGAATGAGGCCCTCTACAAGGCCAGCTTCGGAGCCCAGTTCGTCTCCGGCATGATCTTCCCCGTCATGCAGTTCGTTTCTTACCTCAGCTATGTGGGCATCGCCGTCGTGGGTGGCCTCCGGGTGGCCTCGGGCTCGATGTCCCTGGGCGACGCCACGGCGTTCATCCAGTACTCGCGCGAGTTCACGCAGCCGCTGGGCCAGATGGCCGGCATGGCCAACATGCTGCAGTCCGGCGTCGCGTCCTCGGAGCGGGTCTTTGAATTCCTCGACGCCGATGAGCAGGACTCCGAGACCGCCACCGAGCACCTGCCGGCCAAGACCGACGGGCATGTGGAGTTCAAGGATGTCACGTTCAGCTACACCGAGGACAAGCCGCTGATCGCAAACCTGTCCTTCACGGCAGAACCCGGGCACACCGTGGCAATCGTGGGTCCCACGGGGGCCGGCAAAACCACCCTGGTGAACCTCGTGATGCGCTTCTACGAGCTCAACTCCGGGTCCATCACCCTGGACGGCGTGGATGTCACGCACCTGAGCCGGTCCGAGCTGCGGTCCAAGGTGGGCATGGTGCTCCAGGATGCGTGGCTGTTTGGCGGGTCCATTTACGACAACATCCGGTACGGCAACCTGGACGCCACCGAGGAGCAGGTCATGGCAGCCGCCAAGGCCACCTTCGTGGACCGCTTTGTGCGCGCCCTGCCGGAGGGCTACGACACCGTGATTGATGAAGAAGGCAACAACGTCAGCGCCGGTGAGAAGCAGCTGATCACCATCGCCCGCGCATTTGTGGCCAACCCGTCGCTGCTCATCCTGGACGAGGCCACCAGCTCCGTGGATACACGCACCGAGCTGCTGGTCCAGAAGGCCATGGCGGCGCTGCGGACGGACCGCACCAGCTTTGTGATCGCCCACCGGCTCTCCACGATCCGCGACGCCGACACCATCCTGGTGATGGAGAACGGCAAGATCGTGGAGCAGGGCAACCACAAGACGCTGCTGGCGGCTGAGGGTGCCTACTACCGGCTGTACATGTCCCAGTTCGCCGGTTCCGATGTTGAGGAAACCGTTGTGGACGATTCGACGGCGGTCCACAGCTGAGCGCGCTGGGAACCGGAGCCGCCCGGCGCATCGAGGTCCTGGTCCCGATGCGCTGGGGCGATATGGACGCCTATGGGCACATCAACAACGTCCAGATTGTCAGGATGCTCGAGGAGGCCCGGATCGCAGCGTTCGGGCCTCCCCGGGGTGCCGGCCTGCCCGGCATCGAACCGGAAGTGTCGCTCTTCAACGACGTTCCGGAGGGAACTCTGGCGCTGGTGGTGGACCACAAGATCCGCTACGTCAGGACGTTGGAATACCGCAATGTCCCGGCAGTGGTCCAGGTGTGGATCGGCGCGGTGAAGGGCGCCAGTTTCGACATCCACTACGTGGTGCAGGACCCGGTCACCCGGGAGGAGTGCGTCCGGGCCAGCAGCCATCTGGCGTTTGTGGACGAGGCCTCCGGCCGCGTCCTGCGCCTGACGCCGGAGCAGAAGGAGCGGCTGGCCCCGTTCACCGTTTGAGCCGTTCACGTTTTGAACCGCACGGCGCCGTGCCTGCACACCCGTTGCGCAGGCACGGCGCACACCGGAAACTGGAAATACCCAATAAGGAGCGTTGACCATGGCCAAGAAAAACAAAAAGACCTGGAAAGAGATGTCACCGGCGGCACGGGCGGGATTCGTGGTCATCGGGATAGGGCAGGTGGCGCTGATGCTGGCCGCCCAGCGCGACATCTCCAAGCGTCCGGCGGCGCAAATCAACGGGCCGAAGGCAGCCTGGCGGGTGGCCGCACTGATCAATTTCATCGGGCCGATGGGCTACTTCATCCTGGGGCGCAAGCGGCCCGGAGCCGGACTCGGGGCAGTCAAATAGCAGGCCTCGGATCTGCACACCGCCAGGGTCTTCGGAGCAGGCATCCAGTTTGAGCCTGTAAATTTGAACCCATGACCCCAAATCCCAAGACTGCCATGCACCGCGCCCTCGGTGTCTCAAAGGAGATCGAGGACGCGGCCTGGTTCGTGCTGGGACCGGGCCTGCAGGGCAAGCCGTCGGCCCTGGACGGGAACACCCTGACCTGGACAGCGGAGGCTGCGGCGGAGCTGCTGGAGCGCCTGAACCGGGGAGCCGCGGATGCCAAGGCGCCCATGATGACCAATCTCCGGCAGAACCTCGAGGACGCCTCCCGGGAGGCCAAGCAGCTGGCCGTGGAGCTACTCTTCCTGCAGTCACTGCCCCTGGCGCACGAGGTCAAGTCGCTGAAGGTCAAGCGCGCCCGGGTGGCGGAGGCCGCGTCCTGGCTGGAGCCACCGCTGGAGCTGCCCGAGGAACTCTACAAGGGCATGACGGACCACGGCGTGATCAGGGACCGCACCGCCGAATTCAACTGGACCATCTGGGACCACCTGAAGTGGCTCTGCCGGTTTGTGCAGCATGTGGACCAGCAGGTTCCGGTGGCCATCGCGAAGGCGCTGAAGGACCCGCTGAAGTTCCACGAGCTCGCCGCGGGCACCCCGGCGGACCAGCCCGCCATCCGCCGCAGCATCGAGTACCTGGCCTGGCCCAGCTACTTCGAGCCGGTAGTGGCGGACGTGGAGCGGCAGGAAATCCGCGACGCCTTCGCCTCGCTGGTAGGCGGGGCGAAGGGCGATTCCGACGAGGAAATCACCGCGGACATTAACCGCATCCGCCTGCACCTGGATGAACAGGCGGGCCAGCGCATCGACTGGTACGCCCGCCAGCTGGTCAGCCAGTGGCGCAAAGTCGGGGACCCCGGCCGACGCGCGTGGCTGCTGCGTACCCACAGCGACAACGCTGAACTCCTCACCGCGTGGCAGGACGAGGAGAAGGTGACGCTCGACGTCGAACATCTCCGCCACCTGGACCCCGGCGTG
The DNA here is from genome assembly GCF_023913735.1 of Pseudarthrobacter raffinosi. Taxonomy (GTDB): domain Bacteria; phylum Actinomycetota; class Actinomycetes; order Actinomycetales; family Micrococcaceae; genus Arthrobacter; species Arthrobacter raffinosi. The sequence continues at coordinate 165,393 of NZ_JAMXBH010000005.1, read as the reverse complement.
ACCGCGGGGCTGGTGCAGCACGCCGTGGACGAGGACTACAAGCATCTCGGCTACGTCGAGCGGGAGGACACCAAAACGGCGGTGTTCGCCTTCCTGACCGTCATGAAGCCGGGCGACCTGGTTCTGTTCCAGCACGCCGGCACCGTGCGGCTGGGCGTGGTGCTGGGCGAACCCGAGCACAACGACGACAACCGCCGCCTGCGGCGCAAGGTGCGCTGGCTGGACGACGACGGCCACGCCACCGCGGACCTGCCCCGCCACGTCCAGCGCCAGCTGGCCACCTCGGGGATCGTTGTTGACGTGACCAGGGTGGTGCAGGCGCTCCAGGCGCTCGTGCCGGCCGAGGCGGAACCGGAGGACAGCGACGCCGACGCGCCTGCCGCCGTCGTGCCCCCTGTGCAGGAGGGCTTCCGCCCGCTCAGCCGCGACTTCGCGGATTCGCTGCACATGGACCTGGAGCCGCTGCAGGAGATCGCGGAACTGCTGGAGGAGAACCGCCAGCTGGTCCTGTACGGGCCGCCCGGAACGGGCAAGACGTACCTGGCCAAGCATCTCGCGGCGGAGCTGGCCCAGGACAGCACGGACGAGCGGGTGAAGCTGGTGCAGTTCCACCCGTCGTACGCGTATGAGGACTTTTTCGAGGGCTACCGGCCGGACAAGACTGACGAGGGCCAGGTGTCCTTCAAGCTCGTGGCGGGGCCGCTGCGCCGGCTGGCCGAGGAAGCCGCCAAGCCTGGGAACGAAAAGAAGCCCTATTTCCTGATCATTGACGAGATGAACCGCGCCAACCTGGCCAAGGTATTCGGCGAGCTGTACTTCCTGCTGGAATACCGCGATGACCGGATCTACCTGCAATACAGCCCCAACGAGCCGTTTACGCTGCCGGACAACCTGTACATCATCGGCACCATGAACACCGCGGACCGGTCCATCGCCATGATGGACGCCGCCATCCGACGCCGGTTCGCGTTCATCGAGCTGCACCCGCAGACGGAGCCCGTGAAGGGGTCGCTGCTGCGGTTCCTGCAGGTGCGGGACCTGGACACCACGCCGGCGCTGCTGCTGGATGCGCTGAACGCGGCCATCGACGAGTGGGACCGGGACCTGATGATTGGCCCGTCGTACTTCATGAAGAAGGCAGCCCAGACGCCGGCCGGGCTGCGCCGGATCTGGAAATACGAGCTGATGCCGCTGCTGGAGGAGCACTACCACGGCCAGCTGACCCGGGCGCAGCTGGAGGAGCGGTTCGGGCTGGAGCAGCTGCTGGGACGCCTTGTTACCAGCTAAGCCAACCCACACTCCCGCGCACGGCGGCGCAGCGCAGCGCGGCCGTGGCCAGGCAGCGCGCCATCTGGTCCTCGACGAGCTGTCCAAGGGCACCGTGGAACGCCTGGATGCCGCCAGTGCGGCCTTCGTGAACGCCAGCGGGCTGGCCAAGGCGTCCCCGATGGGCATGGGCTTGTACCGGATCGAGCCCGCGGGCAAGGTGGGGTCGGTCCGCACGGCCACGCTACAGCTGGATGTGCGCCCCAAGGACCGGCTGGGGCTGAGCCGGCTCCTGTTCCTCCTCAGCTATGCCGGTAATCAGGGCTTCCGGCCCGATTCCGTGGCGGCTGCCGAGGACCGCGAACTCTGGAGCGCGCTGGCCGAATCCCTCGCCCAAATGGCGGAGCGTGCGCTTGGACGAGGAGTCTTGCAGGGCTACCTCACCGTTGACGAGTCCCTCCGCACGGTCAAGGGCCGCATCCGGATTTCCGACCAGATCTCGCGCCGCCCCGGCATGCTGGTGCCGCTGGAAGTGTCCTATGACGAATTCACTGAGGACATCGCCGAAAACCGGATCCTGCGGGCCGCGCTGGAGCGGATGGGACAGGTTCCACGCGTCCGGCCGGAGGTGCTGAGCCGCCTGCGGCAGCTGAAGGGAAAGCTCGACGCCGTCACCCGCCTTCCAGCCGGCGCGCCCCTGCCGCCGTGGACCCCCAGCAGGATGAACGTCCGCTACCAGTCAGTGCTGCGCCTCGCGGAGCTGATCCTGAAGAATGCCTCCGCGGAGGCTGGGGAGGGGAAGCAGCAGACTGCGTCGTTTGTGGTGGACATGGCCCACGTGTTCGAGGATTTTGTGGGCACGGCGCTCCGCGAGGCGATGGCGGCGTATCCGGGGGAGATGCGGCTGAAGTACAACGCGCTCCTCAGCGAGGCTGTCCACGATTCCGACAGGCTGTCTGTTCGCCCGGACGCCGTGCATCTGCTGGGCGGACGCCCCGTGGTGGCCTACAACGCGAAGTACAAGGCCGCCGCTGACCTTGGCGCGTCACTGACCGCCGACCACTACCAGATGCTTGCCCACTGCACCGCCCTGGGTGTGCCCACCGCCTGGCTGGTCTATGCAGGGGCGGGCGAGATGAAACTGCGGCGGATCCTTAACACTGACATCGACATTGTTGAGTTTCCGCTGGATCTGTCGCTGCCGCCGTCGGACATCCTGGCAGCTGTGGCGGACCTGGCGCGGCAGTCCTGGGGCGAAGTGGTCCGGACTGCCCGCGCGGGAGGCTAGACCGGCACCCGGAACGTGAATGTGGTGCCCTGGCCCAGTTTGCTTTCTACCTGGATGGTTCCGCCGTGGGCCTCCACGATGGCCTTGCTGATGGGGAGGCCCAGCCCCACGCCGGGAATGGCTGTCCGGCGGACGTTGCTGGTCCGGAAAAACTTGGCGAACACCTGGGCCTGGTCGTTGGCGCTCATGCCCATGCCCGTATCGCTGACCCGGCAGGCGAGGTGGCCGTCGTCGTGCTCCAAGGACACCAGCACATTGCCGCCGTCGGGCGAGTACTTGATCGCATTGGAGACCAGGTTATCCAGCACCTGGGAGATGCGGGGGCCGTCCACATGGGCCTCCAGCTTGGCTGGTGTTTCGGCTTTCAACGCCACGCGGGAGGCGTCAGCCCGGGGCATCGCGGCGGACACGCTGGCGCGCACCAGTTCAGCGACGTCGACGGCGTGCGGGGTCACGATCAGTTGCCCGTTCCTGGTGGCGAGGAGGTCCGACACCAAGGTGAGAAGCCTTTCTGAATTGCGCTTGATGATGTTCAGCGGCTCCAGTTGGTCGTTGCCGGGATCGTCCTCCAGGAGAAGTTCCACGTAACCCAGGATGGAGGTCAGGGGAGTCCTGAATTCGTGGGACACGCTGGCGACGAAATCGTCCTTGGCGGCCAGGGCGTCCACCAGGTCCGTCACATCACTGAAGACGATCACCGAGCCCGCGAACGTCCCGTCCGGGTCCGTCATGGCCCGGGCGCTGGTGGTGATGGCCCGCTGCTCTTTGCCTGCGCCCAGCCAGACCAGGTAGTCCGTGAACGTCTCGCCCTGGACAGCCCTGCGCACCGGGCGGTCTGCCACAGGGACAGGGGTGGTACGGTCTGCGGCGAAGACCAGCAGCTGGGACTCGTTCGGATCGTCGATGTCCTTCGGGCGGGCCAGTTCGTGGTTGGCGCGCTGCTTCCGGTTCATCAGGATGTCGTGCCCGTCTGCGTCGACGGCGAGGACGCCCAGGTGCACCGTGTCAAGAACGGAGTTGAGCAAGGCTTCCTGCCGCCTGGTGCTGAGCAGGCTGGCCTGGAGCTGCTTGTCTTTCTCCTCCAGGATCCGCTGCTGACGTCTCAGGCTGAGCGTCAGCATGGTGACAGATACTCCGATCCCCAGCATCATCACAGGAAGCAGCAGCGAACGGGCCAGGTTCGGTCCGGAGACGTCTCCGCGCACAAAAAGTGGCGTCCAGATGATCGCCAACGGCATGATGAAGGACAGCCACAGTGACACGCGGACGTAGTATCCGGAGGCGCAGAGCCAGATCACGGGGAAGACCGCGAGCAGGCTGATTCCTGTGAGGCTTTCCTGGCTTCCTTCGCGGCCCACCGCAATGGAGATGAAGTCCAGCAACGGGATCACCAGGAACGTGGTGTGCGGCAGGCGGTCCCATGGCACCACGTAGCACAGCACCATAATGGCAAGTTGGGAAAAGAGGAACACCACGAACAGCGGGGTGTCCATGCTTCCGGGAAAAAACGCCGAAACGAGGACCGCGGCCAGCAGTGTGGTGACGAACAGCGGCATCTGGCTCAGGGCCACCCTGTCCGTCAGCCGGTATTCGTGGAAGGGCCGCCGGAAAAACTTCAGACGGCCCGTGGCCCATGTTGCGGGTTCACTCATGAACGGCGGCCTGAAGTGGGAGTATAGGGGAATGCATACCAGCAGGATATCGGCAGCGGGCTATACTTCTCACGTTGTCAAGCTGGCGGAGGGGGCTGGTATGAGTGAAGCGCGAGTGGGTCTGGTCATCGAGGATGATCAGGATATCCGCGAGTTGGTACGCACGGTCCTGACTCAGGCGGGTTTTGACGTCACCGTGGCCGGCAGCGGCTCCGAAGGGGTTAAGGCTGCGAGAATCTTGAATCCTGACGTTATAACGCTTGATTTGGGGCTGCCGGATATCGACGGGTTCGAGGTATCCCGCCAGATCCGTGAGTTTTCAGATGCCTACATCGTGATGCTCACGGCGCGGGCTGAAGAACTGGATACTTTGATTGGTCTCGAATCCGGTGCAGACGACTACCTCACCAAGCCCTTCCGCCCCCGCGAACTCCGCGCGCGCATAGCGGCGATGATGCGCCGGCCCAGGTCGGTTCCGGACGCGGGGGAGAGCGCTCCCGTTTCTGAACGCCCGGCGGACGCCGTTAGTGACAGCGGAAACGGTCACTACAGCCACAACGGACTGGATCTGAGTTACGCCTCACGGTCGGTCAGCGTGGACGGCCAGGAGCTCAACCTGACCCGGACCGAGTTCGAACTCCTGTATGCCCTGCTCGAGGCGGGACGGACGGTCCGGACCAAATCGGATTTGGTGCGTCGGCTCCGGGACGAGGATTACGACGTCGGAAGTTACATCAGCGAGGCGGACGAACGTTCCGTGGAGGTGCACATGGGCAACCTTCGGAAGAAACTCGGTGATTCACCGCAGCAACCGCGCTGGCTGCAGACGGTCCGCGGCGTGGGCTACCGGTTGGCGCCTGGCGGGCGCTGAGCCTGGAGCCTGTGCAGGGTCTGGCGGCTGCACTGGTTGATGGGCCGGAGGTAGTTGACGGCAAGCTGCGGCAGTGCAACGGAAGGTTCCGCACTCGGTGACTCTTCCCGGATTGAACGTTCAAGGTCCATGGCCAGGCCCGCCAGTCGTTCCGCGCCCACCATTTGGCTCGATGTCTTGAGGCTAAGGATCGCGTCCACGGCCCCATCCAGGTCTCCGGTGGTCAAGGCCAGCCGCAGCTTGCCGATCCGGAACGGCAGGTAGTCGATGAAGTTCCCTACGAAGACGCTGCAGTAGCCCTCGTCCTCGTCGAGTTCGACCCGCAGCCGGTCAAGTACGGAGGGATCTACTAAGGGGCGCCCTGCGTCATCGGATGGTGCCATTTCCGTCCCTTCCGCTCGTGCCTGCCGCCCCCAATAGCGGGATATGACTTGGTTTTGTGTCCACTTTCAGAGTAAATCTGTTACTTGGGGATGCAGCCGTTCGGGAATAGGACTGCGGGATTCCTGAGGAGACTGCGGGTTTTTCATAGGAGTTCATCTTTGCGGGCGCCGATCAATTCGGGAGGCGGCAAAGGCTCAAGTTTGACTCAAGTTCCGGCTGGCGTTTCTTGCCTGCCGCCGGCTTGCCGGGCTATTTGCTGGCGCCGAGGAACTCCACCAGGTGGGCTTCGAGGGCGGAGCCGTCCTTCAACTCGCACTCCCACACGGTGAGCACCTCCCAGCCGGCGGCCATTAACTGTTGGCGCTGGTCGGCGTCGCGGATTTTGGTGCGTGTGCGCTTGGCCTCCCAGAAGGCGGCATTCGCCTTGGGCGCGTGCTGGCCTACGCGGCAGTCGTGGAAGTGCCAGAAGCAGCCGTTGATGAAGATGACCTTTCGCCGGCCGGCGAATACCAGGTCCGGGCGGCCGGGCAGGCGGCTTTTGCCGGCGGTGCCGTGCAAGCGGTAGCGGTAGCCTTTGGCATGGAGGAGGCGGCGCACCAGCAGTTCCGGCTTGGTGTTCTTGCCCCTGATGCGGGACATGTTCCAGCTGCGCCGCTCGGGAGTGAGCCTGTCCGCCATGATTCCAGCCTACGGGCTCCTAGATTTCGTGCTCCGGCTGGTCGCCCAGCTCGAAATGGCGGCCGCTGACGGATGTGGGCACGATCTCCACGTAGAAATCCTTCAGCGTCGGCACCCAAGATTTCAGGCCGAGCGCTTCGACGACGGCGAGCTCTGCTGAGTTGGTCAGGACGCGCGCCGTTCCCCGCAGGACCACGGACCAGGCTTCGTCCGAGAGGATGCCGTCCGTTTCAAGTAGCACCCCGGAGTTGATGGTGAGCTGCGCCAGCTTGTTGCCCGGTGCGGTGCGGAGGTAGATTTTCCGGTCCGAGGTGAGGTAGTTGACGGGGAATATATCCGGTTCGCCGGCAACGGAAACCACCAGCCGGCCGTGGTGGGTAGCTTCCAGGAGTTTCCAGGACTGCTCGTCGTCGAGCTCCAGAACGGGGTGGCCATCTGCGTGCGTAAACATCATGAATCCTATTCTTCTACGTTCGGTAGAAGAATTCTAGGGGTTGCGCGTGGGAATCCGGTTTACAAGGGGCTGGGAGGGCGATTATCCGTGTGACTTTTTATTGGTCCTACGCGGTGGTAGAACCGAGGGCGGGTGGCTGTGGATAACTTTCATCGCTCAAATGTGTCCTGGGCTACCCTTAAGGTCATTGTTCGAAGCGAGGCGTCTTGAAACTATCGGGGGATTAGCTGCCCATGACATCGCACATCATTTCCGCTACTTCGCGGCGTTCGCGCCTGTACCTTGTTGCTGCTGTTGCCGCGTCTGTTTTGCTTTTGACCGGTTGCAACTCGGGTGGCGATCCTGGGGGCACCTCGTCGGCGTCTCCGACTTCGACGGCAAGCCCAAGCGCAACGCCAACCCCGACGGCGACTCCTGCTTATGTGCCCGCCTCGGCTAGCGGCCGCGCTCAGAACGTGCCGGTGCCGGTGCTTCCGGAAGTTGCGAAGACGGAGACGAAAGAGGGGGCCATCGCGTTCGCCCGCTACTGGTTCGAGGTCCTTAGCTATTCCTATGAGACAGGGGAGCTTTCACTTCATGAAAGCCTGACACCTCAAACATGCGCGCCGTGCCAAAAGTCTGCGGAGGCGATAAGAGCTTGGCATTCCGAAGGCAGGTGGTTGGTCGGAGGGCAGATCAGCACCCCCGCGGTAGATACAACGTTCTCCCGGGATGAAGCTGGGAAATACAAGGTATCCGTCCAAGTGCATCAGATTCCACTGTCATACGTCCGCGCAGATGGGACGGTTGCGCATACGGACCCACAAGGTGCGGATCAAGGCAACTTGCTGATCCTTTCGTACAGCTCCGATTCGTGGCGGCTGGACGAAGTCGGAAGCATCGTTGGATAACAATGTCTACCCGTCGACCGCTTGGATATCGCGGAATGTTACTTGCCGCGGGGCTGCTCGTAACGCTCTTTGTATCACCGGCTCATGGTGCCGGTAGTGACGATCCAGAATTTGATGGCGCTTGGACACCGGACTCAGCCGGAGTCGGAGGTTATGTGTGGGACGCCGAGGCCAACGACTTTGTTCAGCAAGCACCCGGGGCCCCAATTTTGGATCCCAACAACTACAAGTACGAACTCCAGTGCCACCTTGGCGGGGGCGACTTCGATTCTGTGTGCTTACGTGATCAGGTTGAGTGCACGAACGGGCCGGACGGCGAAGACGGGATCCCGGTCATCTGGTATTCCATGCCGAGAGGCGTTCCTGGAGCCGTCTGGGCAATTCATTCGGGGCCAACTTGTCTCTACGATGCTCGGCCCGAGGACCTCCTGCCGCGAATAGCCGCCCAGATCCAGCAGCAGTTCGAGAGCCTGCCCATCAGCGCAGGAACGGTCGTCGCGCAGCCCAGCCCCAACACGCTCCGCGGGGCCGAAACCAATTTCTACGCAGACGCGTCCGAGCAACAGTTTGACGTGACGATGCTGGGGCAGCAGGTGCATGTGGTCGCCACTCCGGTTCAGTACACCTGGAATTACGGCGACGGAACGGTCTTCGGCCCGCAAGCTTCCATGGGCGGGCCGCTGCCACAGGATCGCTGGGGTGAGAAGACCCGAACGAGTCACGTCTACGTAGACACCGGCGACTTCCAAGTCGTCCTCACCACGTCCTTCCAAGGCACGTATTCCGTGAACAACGGACCACCGCTGCCCATACCGGGCCAGGGCCAGTTCAGCGCGCCGCCTCAGTCCATCAGCGTCTGGCGGTCCATCACCCGGAACTACGCCGACGACTGCAACCAGAACCCGCAGGGACAAGGTTGCCCCGGCGTCGCATCGCCCCGGTAGCCCCCGCAGAGAGTGATCCCCGCCTCCATCGGAATACTTGCACGCGCCGCGCAGTTGGGCACAGCAGTACCAATTCACCTCGAAAGGAACTGCGCATGCTGTTTTCCCCCTTGACTCTTGGCGAGCTTGAACTGCCCAACCGCCTGGTAATGGCACCGCTGACCCGTCTCCGCTCAGGCGAGGACGGTGTTCCGGGTCCCGTGGTTGTGGAGCACTACCGGCAGCGGGCATCCTTGGGACTCATCGTCAGCGAAGGCATCTACCCGAGCCCCGCCGGACGCTCATATCCGGGTCAGCCCGGTCTCTTCACCGCGGAGCAGATTGCCGCCTGGAAGAAGGTCACCGACGCGGTGCACGCTGAAGGCGGCCGGATCTTCGCCCAGATCATGCACGGCGGACGGGTTTCCCATGCGGACATCACCGGCGGCCATACCATCGTGGGTCCGAGCGCCGTCGCCATCGAGGGCGAGGTCCGCACCCCGTCCGGCAAGCAGCCGTATCCCGTCCCGCACGCGCTGACCATCGGTGAGCTGCCCGTCGTGATGCAGGAAATCGTCACCGGTTCGATTAACGCCATTGAAGCGGGATTCGACGGCGTGGAGCTGCACTCGGCCAACGGCTACCTTCTCCACGAATTCCTTGCCCCGAACTCCAATGTCCGCGACGACAGCTACGGCGGCTCGCCGGAGAACCGGGCCCGTTTTGTGATCGAAACTGTCAACGCCGCGGTGGCTGCGGTGGGTTCGAGCCGCGTGGGCATCCGCATCTCGCCGGAGCACTGCGTCCAGGGCATCGCCGAAGCGGATGCGGTCGATGTCCGCGCCACCTACGAGGTGCTGGTGGACAGCATTGCCCCGCTCAACCTCGCCTACGTCAGCATCCTGCACCACGAGCCCACGAGTGAGCTGGTCCAGAATCTCCGGGCGCGCTTCAACGGCACGTTTTTGGTGAACTCCGGCTTCGGCACCATGACCACTCGGGAGGAAGCAACCGCCTTGGTGGCCGACGGCCATGCAGATGCGGTGGTGGTGGGGCGCCCCGCCATTGCCAACCCGGACCTCGCACGTCGCTGGAAGGAAAGCCTTCCGCTGAACGAACCGGACCCGTCCACGTTTTATGCAGACGGCTCCGTAGGATACACGGACTACCCCGCGTATTCGGCTTAGCGGTCACTGCTGGCCTCGGCCAGAGATTAAACGACGACGGCGGCACCCGGCTTGGGTGCCGCCGTCGTTGGCTGCTCGGTGTGCTGTCCCGGCAGCGCGCGCCAAATAGCCATCCGACGGCTGTTTTGGCTCATCTTTCAACGTTGGCCCGCCCAGGTTCACAAGCGCTGAGCGGTAGACATAAGAATACTCCAGTGAATGGATTATCGCTAGGGAAATAGCTAAAGGTATGCTTCCCGGCCCGTTCCTTCGCGCATCACCAGCTTGTCGTCCTCGATGGACACGAGCAGGCTTTTGGGCTTTCCGCTGACTTTGGTAATGGCTTTCAGGCCGCGGTTGGTGACTTCCACTCCCACCTGCGCCCCTTTCGCGGGCAGCTCCACGGACGTTTCGTAGGCTTCTCCCAGCAGCGGGTTGGTGGACACGCCCATGTCGCGGCGGACCTCCTTGCCGTTGACCATGACGGTGATGTTGGCCTCGTCGAATCCTTCCTGAAAGACGATGAGCAGTTCACGCATGGTGGCCCTCTTCCTCGAAGTGATTGCCTGTGACGGCATATCAACTACAGCACTTCACGGCCCGGAGCGGAATACCCCGGCCGGTTGCCCGGCCGGGCGCCGCTGGAGACCACCAGGCCCGTAGGGCAAAATGTTCAGGTGACCCAACTCGCGCACGTCCCGTCCGCCCCCATGTCTGCCCCAACTCCGGACAGCGCCATCCACGCCCAGATCGCCGCCGAGCTTGGCGTGAAGACCTGGCAGGTCAAGGCTGCAGTGGACCTGCTCGACGGCGGGTCCACCGTTCCGTTCATCGCCCGGTACCGCAAGGAAGCCACCGGGACGCTGGATGACACGCAGCTGCGCGAGCTCGACGAGCGCCTGCGCTACCTCCGCGAACTTGAGGACCGCCGTCGTACTATCCTCGAAGCGATTGCCGCGCAGGGGCAGCTGACCCCCGAGCTGCAGGCAGCGATCCTCGCCGCGGACACCAAGTCCCGGCTGGAGGACATCTACCTTCCGTTCAAGTCCAAGCGCCGCACCAAGGCCCAGATCGCCCGTGAAGCCGGGTTGGAGCCGCTCGCCGATGCGCTGCTGAAGCGGCCCGACCTGGACCCGGAACGCGAGGCTGCCAGGTACCTGAACGCCGAACACTCCATTGATGACGCGGCCGCCGCGCTCGCCGGCGCCCGTTCCATCCTCGTCGAGAGGGTTGCGCAGGATCCGGACCTCGCCGCAACCCTGCGCGAGCGGCTGTGGACGCAGGGGCGGATGGTGTCGCGGGTGAAGAAGGGCAAGGAGTCCGACGGGCAGAAGTTCGCCGATTACTTTGAGTTCGCCCAGGCGCCCACCGGGATGCCCTCGCACCGCGTGCTTGCGCTGTTGCGCGGTGAGAAGGACGGCGTCCTGGAGCTGGATCTCGCCGAGGCGGATCCGAACGACGACGACGCCCTGGCCGCCGCGCGTTCCCGTTACGAATCCGCTGTGGCCAAGTGCCTCGGGGTCGCCGACCGCGGCCGTCCCGCCGATTCGTGGCTGATCCAGACCGCGCAGATTGCCTGGCGCTCGCGTGTGCTGGCCCGGCTGACCGCCGACCTCCGCGGACGGCTGTTCACAGACGCAGAAGACGAGGCTGTCCGGGTGTTCGCCGCCAACCTTCGCGACGTCCTCCTGGCCGCACCCGCCGGAAACCGCGCCACTCTTGGGCTGGACCCGGGGCTGCGGACCGGCGTGAAAGTTGCCGTTGTGGATGGGACTGGCAAGGTGGTTGCCACCGACACCGTGTACCCGCACGCTCCTGCCCGGAAGTGGGACGAGGCCCTCGCCACCTTGGTGCGGCTGGCCCGGAAGCACAACGTGGAGCTGGTGGCCATCGGCAACGGAACCGCGTCCCGGGAGACGGACAAGCTTGCCGCGGAACTGATCAAGCTGCTGCCGGCCGCGGAGACGAAACCGCAGAAAATGGTGGTTTCCGAGGCCGGGGCGTCGGTGTACTCCGCTTCGGCGCTGGCCTCGGCGGAGCTGCCGGGCATGGATGTTTCCCTGCGCGGTGCCGTATCCATTGCGCGGCGGCTTCAGGATCCGCTGGCCGAACTCGTGAAGATCGATCCCAAGTCCATCGGCGTGGGGCAGTACCAGCACGACGTCACGGCATCGAAGCTGGAACGCAGCCTGGATGCTGTGGTCGAGGACTGCGTGAACGCGGTTGGCGTTGATGTGAACACTGCTTCGCCCGCGCTGCTGAGCCGGGTGGCCGGCGTCGGACCTTTGCTGAGCGAAAACATTGTGGCGTACCGAAACGAACACGGGCCGTTTGCCAAGCGCAGCGAGCTCAAGAAGGTGCCCCGCCTGGGTGCGAAGGCGTTTGAGCAGTGCGCCGGCTTCCTGCGAATCACCGGCGGAGCAGAGCCGCTGGACGCATCGAGCGTGCACCCCGAGGCGTATCCGATTGCCCGGAAAATCCTGGTGGCCGCGGGCTCGGCGCCGGCGTCGTCACTTGATCCACGCGCTTTCGTCGACGGCACGTTTGGTTTGCCCACGGTCCAGGACATCCTGGCGGAGTTGGACAAACCAGGCCGCGATCCCCGACCCGCTTTTGCCGCGGCGACCTTCTCCGAAGGCATCGAGAAGATCTCCGACCTCAAGCCCGGCATGGTGCTTGAGGGGACCGTCACCAATGTGGCCGCGTTCGGCGCATTTGTGGACGTGGGAGTGCACCAGGACGGCCTGGTTCATGTGTCGGCGCTGGCCAACCGCTTTGTCTCCGATCCCCGCGAGGTGGTGAAGTCCGGGCAGGTTGTCCGCGTGAAGGTTCTGGAAGCCGATCCGGAGCGGAAACGGATTTCGCTCACGCTAAGGCTCGACGACGAGCCGTCGCCTTCGGGTGGGCGGCAGCCCGCGCCCGGAGGCCGTCCGGCACGAGCGGCCGATGACGCTGCGGCACGCTCGGCCAGCCGGGGGCCACGCCCGGAGGCCAGCGGGCGCAAAGTCGCGTCGGCACCAACAGCAGCCACGGCGAGCCCGCCGAACACCGCGCTGGCCGAAGCCCTGCGTCAGGCGGGCGTTGCCACCTAGCAATTCCGGGTCCGTTCTGCCAGGCGGAGCGGCCGCCGGCGCTACCGCCGGCCGCCCCAGTCCCCAACCTCCAGCGCGGAGCCCGGTCAGCTCAGCTGCTTGGCGTGCTCCTCATGCGGAAGGAAGCGGACCGTCATCGCTTTGTAGCCGGGCGTGTTGGACTCCCGAGCCACGAGCCCGCGGTGCACGAGGGCGTTTGCCTCCGGGAAGTAGGCCGCGGCGCACCCGCGCGGGGTGGGGTAGTGCACCAGCCGGAACTTGTCGGCGCGGCGCTCCTCGCCCTGGAACGTGCTGATGACGTCCACCAGTTCGCGGTCCTGGAAACCGAGCTCGGCAGCGTCGTCCTTGTTGATCAGGATGACCCGGCGGCCGTTGGAGATGCCCCGGTAACGGTCATCCAGCCCGTAGAAGGTGGTGTTGTACTGGTCATGGCTGCGGATGGTCTGCAGGATCAGGTGCCCCTCGGGCGGGGTCAGGTACTCCAGCGGGCTGACCGTGAAGCGCGCCTGGCCGATGTCCGTCGCGAAGCTCCGCGTATCCCGGGGCGGGTTGGGCAGGATGAAGCCGTTCCTGGTCCTGAGCCGCTTGTTGAAGTCCTCGAAGCCGGGCAGGACACGGGAAATGTGGTCGCGGACAACGTCGTAGTCATCGGCCATCGCCTTCCAGTCCACGGCGTGGTCGTCGCCCAGGGTGGCCAGGGCCATGCGCGCCACGATGACGGGTTCCGCGAGCAGGTGGTCTGAGACCGGCTTCAGGCGTCCCTGCGTGGAGTGGACGCAGGACATTGAATCCTCCACGGAAAGGATCTGGCGGCCGCCCGGGTGCTTGTCATCGGTGTCTGTCCGCCCCAGGGTGGGCAGGATCAGTGACGTCCGGCCATGAACCACATGCGAACGGTTGGGCTTGGTGGAGATGTGGACAGTCAGCCCGACGCGCTGCATGGCAGCCTCCAGCATCTCGGTGTCCGAGCAGGCCAGCGCAAAGTTTCCGCCCATGGACACGAACACATCGACGTCGTCGCGTTCGAACGCCTCAACGGTTTCCACTGAGTCGACGCCGTGGCCCCGCGGGGAAGTGATACCGAACTCCTGGTCGAGGGCGGCGAGCAGCCATTCCTTGGGCTTCTCCCAGATTCCCATGGTGCGGTCGCCCTGAACGTTGGAGTGGCCGCGGACCGGGCAGGCGCCGGCGCCGGGCTTGCCGAAGTTGCCCTGCACCAGCAGCAGGTTGATGATTTCCTTGAGGGTGTTCACCGAATGCGGCTGCTGCGTCAGACCCAGCGCCCAGCAGATGATGGTGGCTTTGGAATTAACCAGCATCTGCGCCACTGTGGAGATCTGCAGGCGGGAAAGTCCGGTGGCCTTCTCGGTCTCTTCCCAGTCGATGCACTGCCGGGCGGCACGGTAAGCCTCAAACCCGGCTGTATTTGCGTCGATGAATGCGCGGTCCACCACCGATCCGGGAACGCGTTCCTCCTCCTCAAGCAAAAGATGGCCCAGGGCCTGGAACAGCGCAAGGTCTCCGCCTACCTTGATCTGCAGGAACTCATCGGCAAGCGATGACCCGTTGCCGATGACTCCGGAGACCGACTGCGGGTCCTTGAAGTTGAACAGTCCCGCTTCCGGCAGCGGGTTCACGGCAACGATCTTGCCTCCGTTGCTCTTGCAGTCAGCCAGGGCGGACAGCATGCGGGGGTGGTTGGTGCCGGGGTTTTGCCCGACGACGAAGATCAGCTCGGCCTCGTGGATGTCCTCGAGGGAAACGGTGCCCTTGCCGATGCCGATGGTCGGGTTCAGGGCGGTGCCGGAGGATTCGTGGCACATGTTGGAGCAGTCCGGCAGGTTGTTGGTGCCGATGGAGCGGGCGAACAGCTGGTACATGAACGCCGTCTCGTTGGCGGTCCGGCCGGACGTGTAAAAGACCGTGCGCTCCGGGGTGCTGGCCCGGACGTGCTCGCCGATGAGGTCGAAGGCTTCCTGCCAGGCGATGGGGGAGTAGTGGGTTTCCCCGCTCCGGACCACCATGGGATGGGTGATGCGGCCCTGGTTGCCGAGCCAGTATTCGGTCTTGGTCGAGAGCTCCGCGATGGAGTGTTCCGCCCAGAACTCCGGGGTGACCGTCCGGAGCGTGTTTTCCTCCGCGATGGCCTTAGCGCCGTTTTCGCAGAATTCGGCGGGCTTCCGCAGTCCCTGGGATTCCGGCCATGCGCAGCCGGGGCAGTCCGTTCCGTTCCGCTGGTTCAGCCGCAGCAGGGACTGGACGGTCCGGGTGACGCCGGCCTGGGCGAAGCCGCGCTCAAGGGCAACTTCGACCGCCTTCAGCCCGGCGGCCGACTTCTTGGGTTTGCCGACCAGCAGGTCATCTTCGTTGATGTCATCGACAGGAGCTCCACGTTTCATGGCTTCATACTCGCCGGTAATGGGGGTGAAAACGAAATGGGCGGTATGGTGGCGCGCCCGGTGTGCCGCGCTGGAACCGCTTACCGCGGCAATCCCACCGTTGGGCGCAAAGCGTGGTGATGCTGGTGTGACGTGCACCATAATTTGCGGAGGACCGGGCCGACGTTGCCGCGGACATTGAGGAGAAAATATGGGCTGGCTGGATCGTGAACACACTATTGCCCCACCGGGGTTCAACCGCTGGCTAATCCCGCCGGCGGCGCTGGCCGTACACCTGTGCATCGGGCAGGCCTACGCAACCAGCGTGTACAAGACAGCGCTGGTCAAGCATTTTGATGCCAGCCTGACCGAGATCGGGGTGATCTTCTCCATCGCCATCGTGATGCTGGGACTGTCCGCTGCGATCATGGGGACCTGGGTGGACAAGCACGGCCCCCGGAAGGCGATGTTTACCTCGGCTGTCTTCTGGGCCAGCGGCTTCCTGGTCGGATCATTGGGGATCTTCAGCGGCCAGTTGTGGCTCGTCTACCTGGGCTACGGCTTCATTGGCGGCATCGGGCTCGGCATCGGCTACATTTCGCCGGTGTCAACGCTCATCAAATGGTTCCCGGACCGGCCGGGCCTGGCCACCGGCATGGCCATCATGGGCTTCGGCGGCGGGGCGCTCATCGCCAGCCCGGTCTCAAGCGCCCTGCTCAAAATGTACGACCCCGCTTCCGGAGCGAAGGACTGGGTGGCCAGCGGCGACGCCGTCGGAAAGCTCTTCCTGTCGCTCGGCGTCGTCTATCTCGCCTACATGCTCTTTGGTGCCTTCACCATCAAGGTTCCGGCCCATGGCTGGACGCCCGCGGGTTTCGACCCTGCCAAGGTCAAGGCGGCAAAGCTGGTCACCACGGAGCACGTTTCGGCGGCGAATGCGGTGAAGACCAAGCAGTTCTGGCTGGTCTGGATCGCCCTGTTCTGCAACGTGACCGCGGGCATCGGCATCCTGGAGCAGGCAGCACCGATGATCCAGGACTTCTTCCGCCAGTCCGACGGCGTCTCCCTGGTGAGTGCCGCCGTCGCCAGCGGCTTTGTGGGACTGCTGTCCATCGGCAACATGGCGGGCAGGTTCGCCTGGTCAGCTACGTCCGATGTCACGGGCCGCAAGCGTATCTACATGGTGTACCTCGGCGTTGGCGCCGTTCTTTACACCGTGCTGGCACTGGCCGGCTCGGCCACCACGGCCCTGTACGTGATCCTTGCCTTCGTGATCATCTCTTTCTACGGCGGCGGTTTCGCCACCGTGCCCGCCTACCTGCGGGATCTGTTCGGGACGTTCCAGGTGGGTGCCATCCACGGCAGGCTCCTGACTGCGTGGTCTGCTGCGGGCATTGCCGGGCCGCTGATCGTGAATGCTTTCCTGGACGCCCAGGGGAAGCCGGGCCAGCTCACAGCGGCCTCGTACCAGCCTGCTCTTCTGACCATGGTCGGGTTGCTCGTGATCGGCTTCGTGGCCAACCTGATGATCAAACCAGTGGACGCCCGGTTCCACGAACCCCGCCCGGACAGCGTCCGGTCCGAAGTACCCGCAATGGAGGCCTGAGATGAGTTCAGTACAGCTTGCAGTCGGCTGGTCGATCGTAGGTATCCCGCTGGCCTACGGCGTGTTCCAGACCCTCACCCGAGTGGCCGCCCTGTTCGGGTGAGCTGACACCCGGGAGCGAACCAGGACGCTCCGGCCACCGCTACGGTGGCCGGAGCGTTGCTGTCTGACGGTGGATGAACAGCTCGCCAACTCTGTGGAAACAGGCCGGAGTTTGGCCGCGCCCGGCCTGCGGCGCCGCTACGTTAGTCCGTATGAAATCAACGGTTCCAGGGTTTACGCGGAAGAAAAGCGGGTCGCTGACGGCAGCGGGCGCGTTGGTTGCTTTGACGCTGATGGCTCCGCCGGTCGCCGGCGCGGCAACCGGCGGGGCCGGGCCAATCCCGGTCTTCGGGGAGGTGGCGCCTGCAACCAAACTCGACCTCGGCGCTCCGGACCTGCCGGAAAGCCGCACGGTGAGCACTGTTGCGCCTGGCGTGACCAGGACGTCAATTTCGCGGGGAACAGCAACCACCGCCCTGTTCTGGACGGCGGAGGTCACCATTCCGTCGTCGGACCCCAAAGTTTCCGCTTCCGCCTTGTCCAGCGAGCCCACTGCCCGACGGGTGGCTGCAGAGTTGGTCGCCGCGGGCTTCACTGCGCGCGTGGAACGGGTCGTCTCGCCTCAGCTGGCCGATGCTGGCGGCGAGCTTGGCTTCCGGGTTCGAGTCGGGGAATTCGCCAGCCGTGAGGACGCTGCTGCCACCATTGCCGGCGTCAAGGCAGCCGGCTACGCCGCGTCGGCCTGGTACGTCGGCTGGGACGGGGATCCGGCCAGTGCCGACCAGTCGCGGGGCCCGTGGAACCTTCAGGTTCTGACCATCGACCCGAAGGAGTTCGATGGCGAAATCGCTGCGACGTTCGGGCCCGACCTTGAGCGGCGGGAGACCACCAGCCAGCTCGCGGCGGACGCCGGAGCCGTTGCCGCCGTCAACGGAGGCTTCTTTGTTTTCGATCCTGCCGCCGGCGCGGAAGGCGACCCTGCCGGGGTCGGAGTCTACTCCGGGCAGATGCTGAGCGAGGCAGTAGGTGACCGGCCGGCATTGGTAGTCGACGGCAAAAAGGCGAGGGCCGGCGTCGAACGCCTCAGCTGGGAGGGTACGGTGTCCGACGGCGGCAGCGTCCTTCCCTTGGACGGTATCAACCGCGTGCCGGGGCTTATCCGCAACTGCGGCGGGACGCCGGATGACGTGGTGACCAGTGAGCCGCTGCACGACGTCACGTGCACAGACGCAGACGAGATCGTTTCATTTTCTCCGGAATTCGGTGCAACCACACCGGCGGGGCCAGGACTGGAGGTCGTGCTGGACGCCACCGGCACAGTGACCGCGGTAAACCGCAGCCGCGGCGCCTCCGTTCCTGCCGGGGGTGCCAGCATCCAAGCGATCGGGACCGACGTCCAAAGGCTCCTGGAACTGGCAAAGCCCGGGGCGCACCTGGGGCTGACGTCAGAGCTGGTTGCCGCGGACGGGAAAGAATTCGAGGCAGGTCCGGGCTCGCACGTGCTCAACGGTGGGCCCGCGTTGATTGAGGACGGCAAGATCGGAGTGACAGCGCGGCGCGACGGCATGGTGCACGACAGGAACCCGGGGATGTTTTACGGCTGGGCGCACAAACGCAACCCGAGAACGATTGCCGGAACGGACGCTGCCGGGCGGTTGGTCCTGGTGACGGTGGACGGGCGGCAGACCGGTTCCCTGGGACTCAGCCTCCAGGAGTCCGCACAGGTGGCAAAGTCCCTGGGACTGACTGAAGCGATCAATCTGGACGGCGGCGGATCCACCACCATGGTGGTCAACGGCGCAGTGGTGAATACGCCGTCCAATGCGGGGGCCGCCGAGCGGCCGGTAGGCGATGCGCTGGTGGTCCTGCCCGGCCGCGAGCCAGCCGCACACTGACAGGTCCGGTGCCTGCGCTTTTTTGACGGGTCAACCGGCCACGCTGGATGCGATCGCGCCGAAAACGCGCAGCATCATCGTCTTCCCGCGAGGGACCGACCAGGACCGTGAGCTTAGCTGCCTATGTGGGTCACCCCGAAGGACGCCCAAACACCCAGACAGCGGCCGGCGCCGCAGGGGCCGCAAGTGTACGCTCGCGCCCGGCCTCAGGTGTTGGCTCGCCATGGTGGGCAGATAGGCGGCTGGCTTAGGGGTGGCGGACTGCGGTGCGCGCCAGAACTGCCCGGTAACCTTCCCGGAACGTCGGGTAGGTGAACTCAAGCCCGGTTCCGCGGAGCAGCGTATTCCTGCAGCGTTTGTTGCCGCCGCGGGCCTCGCCGGCGGGTCCGACGGGCGGTTCCGGATACCCTATTTCCAAAGCCAGGAACCGCAGTACGTCCCCAAGTTCAGCGGGAGAGTTGTCCACGCCGACATATACCGGCGCAGGCATAGCTTCCATGGTGGCCAAATGCACTATCGCCGCAGCGGCGTCGTCCCGGTGGATCCGGTTGGTAAAGCGCTGCTCGTCGGGAATCACGGCAGTCCCGTTACGGACCTGATCAATCAACCGGGTCCGGCCCGGACCGTAAATCCCGCCCAGCCGCAGCACAACGGGCGAAGTACCAGTGCCGCGCAACCGCGACACCAGGAGTTCCTCCGCCTCGAGGAGGACACGTCCGGAGAAACCGCCAGGTGCCGCCGTCGTACTCTCATCAACCCAGCCACCGGCAGCGTCGCCGTAGACAGCGGTGGAGGACACAAAGAGCACCCGGCGCGGCGTCACGCCGTCGCGTTTCAAGGCGTCCAGAACGTGCGCCAGCCCGTCCACATAGGCGGCACGGTAGGCCGCTTCCGTGGGTGAGTCAGCCGCAACGGCCACGACGACGGCGGCCGTGTCCGCCGGGACAGCGGGCAGATCCGCAGAGCCAAGGTCGGCCGCCACGCCTTCGATCGCAGAGGGCAGTTTTTCGGGCGAACGACGCCAGCCCACCACCCGATGACCTGCCGCACCGAAGCGCAGGCCCGCTTCGGTGCCAAGATCGCCGCAGCCGGCCAGGAGGATGGTCACGGACTCAGGGAGCGGGAACCGGGAAGAACACCCGGGGGTCCTGCAGGAGGGCCGGGTAATCGAACGCGGACCGGTCGATCACCTCGGTGACGCTGAAGGTGCGGCCGAAGCGGCCGTCGGCGAGCGTGATAGGACGGCCCAGCACCTGCCCAACGGCGAACTTGCTGCCGTCCTCAAACGAAACCGCGACAGTCGTCTTGCCGGGGAGGGTGGCGAACGCTTCCTCCTGCGCCTGGCGCTTCCGGGTCGGCTTCTTCACGAGCTGCTTGGGCGGCAGCTTGCGCGGCTGCTTGGACGGGCGGCGGGAGCCGTCGTCGACATAAACGGGGGAGTAGCCGTCCTCAGGGGCGGAGGGCGCAACAGCGCCGCCGCGGCGGATCGGCGGCAGTGCCACGGTATCCAGCGTCTGGGGATCGATCTCGGCGTGCGGGTCGCGGAGGATCCAGAGGATGTCGCCCTCGGGTTCTGCCGGATAGAACTCGTGCTTGGGCTCCGGCCAAATGAAGTCCAGGTCCAGATCGGCGTCCGGGAACACAGCCTTGTAGAACTTTGGTTCCTTGCGGAGCAGCTTCGCGCGGTGGCTCAGGTGGAAATCAGGGTTTCCGAGCCACTCCGGCAGCGGGATCTTGGCCGCGTAGTCCGGGTGCGCGGCCTGGGGCGCGAACTCGGTGATGTTGGCGCGCGTGTTGTCTGCATGGCCGCGGTTGGTCCATTCGTCCACCATCGCCAGGCCGTACATGGTGAGCGCCGGAACGTGGCCCATCCACATGCGGACGGCGGGGTGGTCCAGCCAGCCGTACTCGGGAATCACCAGAGCCCGGAGGGTCTGCAGCGCCTCGACACGCTGCTTGCCAAGCCTGGCGGTGTCCAGTGCTGCGGCGCTCTGCCGGAAATCGGGATACGGAAGGAAGGTTTGCATCCCTTCAGTCTGACGGCATGCGGCGGATGTTCCAATTGCAGTGCCCGGCGCCACACGCGAGGAACCGGTGGTAGGGCCCCTTGATCGTGACGGAGCGGCGGAATATTTCACATAGTGGACCGATACATACAGCGGGAGCTGCTAACCACTAAGATCACCGAAACGCCCCACCGTCCCGGAAGCCCTCTCATGACAATTTCACCTGAAGTGACCGCCGGTTCAACGCAGCTGTTTGTGCCCAAGTTTGGGCAGATGCTTGATCCGGAGGCCAAGGGCATCCTGGTCCTTGATGAATTTACCCTTGATCCGGCCGCGGCGCGCCACGAGCAGCACGGCTTTCGTGCGGCCATGGCCTCAGTGGCCCTGACCCTTCGCCGGATCGTCGCGCTGCGGATCGTGATTGCGCTCGTGGCGATCGGCAACCTGCCCCTGTTCCTGATGTCCAGCGGCTGGTGGATCTACGCTGTCTCCCTCGCGTTGGTGATCGGTGTGCACCTTGCCGTCTCCTTGCTCAACAAGCACGAGCCCAAAGTGCGCCAGCGCCAGATGCTGGAACTTCACCTGCACCGCGAGAAGAGCGCCAACTACCGCAAGGTCCGCGACGCCGTGAAGTACATGATCGACACCCCCAGCCGCATGAACGAGCACCTCTACCTTGAACTGCTGGCGGCCAAGCGTGTGGCATTGAACCTCGCCCACGGCACGGTGGCACTGCTGGATACCACCGACGACGCCGCGTGGAAGGTTCGCATCGTCCGCGAGATTCCGGCCGCGGTCAAGGCAGCAGCCTAAGCACGAAGGATCGCGGACGGTAGGAAGATCAGGTCCCTGCCGGCCATTCAGAACACAACAACGGACGACGCCGGAGCTCCCCAGCGAGGGGCGCTCCGGCGTCGTTGTTTCCCGGGGGTGTTGCTGCCGGGCCTTTGTTGTTTCCGTGGGCCGTCGTTCTTGGGGAAAGGGGCGGATCCCGCGGAAAGTGTTGAAGCTTTAGGCGGGAAGCTGGAGGACCTGCCCGGAGAACACGAGGTCCGGGTTGGCAATTATGTCAAGGTTGGCGTCCGCCAGGCTCTGCCAGCCGCCCTCAACGCCAAGCTTGTCGGCGACGGTGCTCAGGGTGTCGCCGGGCTCAAGCGTGTAGGTCTCGCCACTCAGTTCCACGGGCGCGGCGTGCTGCGGAGCCGTCACGGCATCCGTCGCGGCAGGCACCGCTGGCACGCTCTCCACAGGCACCTGGACTGGCACGCTCTGGACCGGTGCACTCTGGGGAGCCACCGCCGTCGTACCCCCTCCGCCGCTCAGGCCAAGCTCCGCGGCGCAGGACGGCCACGCTCCCCAGCCCTGCGATGCCTGGACCTGTTCGGCCACGGCGATCTGCTGCTCGCGGCTGGCGTCGGCTGCGGAACCGGTTCCGCCGTAGGC
The DNA here is from genome assembly GCF_023913735.1 of Pseudarthrobacter raffinosi. Classification (GTDB taxonomy): domain Bacteria; phylum Actinomycetota; class Actinomycetes; order Actinomycetales; family Micrococcaceae; genus Arthrobacter; species Arthrobacter raffinosi. The sequence continues at coordinate 143,359 of NZ_JAMXBH010000005.1, read as the reverse complement.
AGCCCACGTGCTGGCGCTGAACTGCAGGCCGCCCGAGTAGCCGTTGCCGGTATTTGTGGCCCAGTTCCCGCCGCTTTCACACTGCGCCAGTGAATCCCAGGTTGTGCCGTCGGTGGCCGCGTTTGCTGCGGTGACGGAGAGTGCAAGGCCGGCTGCGGAAATGGCAGCGACGGCTACTCCACGGCGTGCGGCAGTACGAATGGTGGTGTTGTTCATGGTGTGATGCTCCTGAAGGCCACCAGCGCTCGGTCCGTCCCCGGAGGTTATTGCGCCACTGCCCGCCCCTGACGATATAGAGGTCAATTTTCGGTGTCTGCCGGCCGGGCAGTTCTGGTGGAGGCAGCACCGGGCATTCATGTCGCCCGCTTGGCGGGCTTGTATTTCACGCTAGGACATCGCCGGTCCGTTATCAAACCGAGATGATTTCTGGTGGTCCGCTGGTGACCGGCTGGGGAAGTGCCGCGGCCAGGTACGGTGCGGTGCGGCTGGCGGTGGAACCCGCGACGTCGGCGGCGGTTCCGGCGGCGACAATCCGGCCGCCGGCGTCACCGCCCGAGGGGCCCAGGTCAATGACCCAGTCCGCCGCCGCCACAACGGCCATTTCGTGTTCCACCACCACCACGGTGTTGCCGCTGTCCACCAGGCCATGGAGCTGGGCCATCAGCAGTTCAACGTCGGAGGGGTGGAGCCCGGTGGTTGGCTCGTCCAGGAGGTAGAGGGTATGTCCCCGCTGGGCACGCTGAAGCTCGGTGGCCAGCTTGATGCGCTGGGCCTCGCCGCCGGAAAGCTCCGTGGCGGGCTGGCCCAGCCGGAGGTAGCCCAGGCCCACATCCCCGAGGCTCTTCAGGCTGCGGGCCGCGGCCGGAATGTCGGCCAGGAATCCGGTGGCCGCATCCACCGTCAGGCGCAGCACTTCCGCCACATTCTTGCCCCGGTAGGTCACCTCCAAGGTCTCGGGGTTGTAGCGGGACCCGTCGCACTCAGGGCACGGCCCGTAGCTGCCCGGGAGGAAGAGCAGTTCAACCGCCACAAAGCCTTCGCCCTGGCAGGTTTCGCAGCGGCCTCCGGCCACGTTGAAGGAGAACCGCCCGGCGCCGAACCCGCGTGCCCTGGCCTGCTCCGTGGCCGCGAATTCCTTGCGCACCGCATCGAACAGGCCTGTGTAGGTGGCGAGGTTGGAGCGGGGGGTTCGCCCGATAGGTTTCTGGTCCACCGTGACCAGCCTGTCGATCCGTTCCGCGCCACTGACCGGTCCCACAGACAACGCCGTGGCCGGGCCCGCATCATCATCAGGTTCGGCCAGCTGCGGAGCCTGGTGATTCTTCAGCCCGGATCCCACAACTTCCCCGAGGACATGCGTCACCAGGGTGGACTTGCCGGAGCCGGACACCCCTGTCACTGCCGTCAGAACGCCCAGCGGGAACCGCGCATCCAGGTCCTTGAGGTTGTGCCGGCTAATCCCCGCGAGCTCCAGCCATCCGTCGGGCTCCCGGACCTGGCCTGCACGAGGCGTTGTGCCTGCACGAGGTGGCTCGCCGCCGTCGGGCCCGCTGGACCCGCCGCCGCGCGCCCCGCCGTCGTCGAACAGGAAGGGCCGGGTGACCGACTCCTCGATGGCCGCGAGCCCGGCAACCGGACCGCTGTAGAGCACCTCGCCGCCACCTTCCCCGGCGCGGGGACCTACGTCCACCAGCCAGTCGGCCCGGCGGACCACGTCCATATTGTGTTCCACCACGAACACCGAGTTACCGGAGGCCTTGAGCTGGTCCAGTACCGCCAGGAGCGGTTCGGCGTCGGCCGGGTGGAGGCCGGCGGACGGTTCATCGAGCACATAGATCACGCCGAACAGCCCGGACCGGAGCTGGGTGGCGATCCGGAGCCGCTGCATTTCGCCGGGGGAGAGGGTGGGGGTGGCACGGCCCAGCGCCAGGTATCCGAGGCCCAGATCCAGGAGAACGGTGATGCGCTGCAGGAGGTCGGCGGTGATGGCCACGGCCACCTCGTTTTCCTCGCCGGAGGACTGCCGGCGTGACGCGGTTCCGGCTTCCTTGAGCCCGGCGGTTGGGCGGATGATTTCGGCCAGCTCGGCCATCGGTGCGGCATTGAGGTCGGCTATGTTCCGGCCGGCGAAGGACACCGCAAGGGCTTCGGGCTTGAGTCCGGTGCCGCTGCAGCGCGGGCAGGGGCCGGACTCCATAAACGCCAGGACGCGCTCGCGCATGGCGGCGCTCTGGGAGTCCGCCAGGGTGTGCAGGACATAGCTTTTGGCGCTCCAGAAGCGGCCCTTGTACGGCTTGGCCACGCGGTCCCGCTCGGGCGTGACTTCCACGACGGGCTGTTCGTCCGTGAACAGAATCCAGTCGCGCTGCTTCCTGGGCAGCTTCCGCCAGGGCACGTCCACGTCGTAGCCCAGGTGGCTGAGGATGTCCCGGAGGTTCTTGCCCTGCCAGGCGCCGGGCCACGCCGCGATGGCACCTTCCCGGATGGTCAACGCGGGGTCCGGGACCAGGGATTCCTCGCTGACGGTGTGCGCGATCCCCAGTCCGTGGCATTCAGTGCAGGCGCCGGCCGCTGTATTCGGCGAAAACGCGTCGGAGTCCAGCTGACCGGCGCCGACCGGGTAGGTGCCCGCCCGCGAAAACAGCATGCGGAGCGAATTGGAGAGCGTGGTCACGGTGCCCACGGTGGAACGGCTGCTGGGGGCGCCGCGTCGCTGTTGAAGGGCGACGGCGGGCGGCAGCCCGGAGATCATCTCCACCTTGGGATTATGGCCCTGCTGGATGAGGCGGCGTGCGTACGGCGCCACGGATTCGAAGTAACGGCGCTGCGCTTCGGCGTAGATGGTGCCGAAAGCCAGTGACGACTTTCCCGAGCCGGAGACCCCCGTGAAAGCCACGATGGAGTCGCGGGGTACATCCACGTCCACGTTTCGCAGGTTGTTCTCCCGCGCGCCCCGGACACGGACGAAGCCGTCCGCCAGATGGCGGGGAGTGGGAAGGGAAAGATCGTCAGCCTGTTTAGGGTTCCGCATTGATCCGACTCTAGCCGCGAACCGGCCGGCGGGCGATATCCTGACCCGATGGACAACAACCGGGACACCGCCGCCGATCCGCTGCCACAGACGGGACCAGGCACGGAAATGCCTGAGACGGAACTTCCAGGGACGGAAGCTTCGGAGACGAATCTGCCCGAGACCGAAGCGGCGCAGCTGGTGCCTTTGGCGGAACTGCACCTGCACATTGAGGGCACACTGCAGCCGGAGCTGATCCTCGAACTGGCCGAACGCAACGGCATCACCCTCCCGTACTCAGGCCTGGAGGAGCTCCGGGGACTGTACGAGTTCACAGACCTGCAGTCCTTCCTGGACCTGTACTACGCCAACATGGCGGTGCTGCAGACCGAGCGGGACTTCGCCGATATGACCCGCGCCTACCTCGCCCGCGCCGCCGCCGCGGGGGTCCGGCACGCGGAGATCATGATGGATCCGCAGGCCCACCTGTCCCGCGGCGTCAGCCTGGAAACCTGCGTCAAAGGGGTGGCGTCGGCGCTGGCCACCTCCCAGGAGGACTTCGGCATGTCCACCCTGCTGATTGCCGCATTCCTGCGGGACCAGTCCGAGGAATCCGCGCTGGAGGTCCTGGACGGACTGCTGGCCATGAATGCCCCCATCGCGGCCATCGGCCTGGACTCGGCCGAGGTGGGCTACCCGCCGGCCAAGTTTGAGCGGCTGTTCGCCAAAGCCCGCGAAGCGGGCCTGCGGCTGACCGCGCACGCAGGCGAGGAGGGGCCGCCGTCGTACATTATCGAAGCGCTGGACGTCCTGGGAGTGGAACGGATTGACCACGGCATCCGCTGCATGGAGGACCCCGACCTGGTGGAACGGCTCGTGGAGGACCGGATTCCGCTGACTGTCTGCCCGCTCTCGAACGTGCGGCTGCGTGCCGTGGACACCCTGGCGGACCATCCGTTGCCGGCCATGCTCGCCGCCGGGCTCAACGTCTCCGTGAACTCCGACGATCCGGCGTACTTCGGTGGGTACGTAGACGACAACTTCTCCCAGCTGAAGGCCGTTTTTGACCTTTCGGACTTCGACAGGGCACGGCTCGCGGCCAATTCCATCCATTCGTCGTTCGCCTCCGAGGAGCGCAAAGCGGAGCTTCTGGACGAGCTGAACGGCGGGTAGCTCCGCGGGGTTCCGGCTCGCTACACTAGTGCCCGAGCGCGTCCGGGAAGAGCCCGGCGATACTCGGGATTTGCGCTCCAGGGTTGAGTAAACAGCCCCGTAGCCGAGACTCCTGCCTCAGTTCTGCTGTAATCCGCGTCATAGTCGGTCACGACACGCAGAGTTAACCAATTCAAGTCGCGCGATTTAACAGGGTCTTGGCAGGATGCCTAGTGACAGATCGCATTACGCAAGGGGAATCATGGCCAAGTCCATCGCAGATAACACCGACCTCCGACTCAAGACCGTGCTGCACGTCCTGACGGAAGGCGTATGGTCCGGCGGTTCACTCAATGCCGGCGAGGTTCTGGCGGAAGCCACCGCCCGCGTGCCGTTCAGTGATCACGAGGCCACGCTGCTCAGCGGTGGCATTCCGCGTGGACACAAGACGCTCACGTCCGCCACGGCCAAGCTGGTGAAGGCCGGCTGGCTGGTCAAGGGCCGTTCCGGCTGGACCATCACCGATGACGGCATGCGCGCCACGGCCGCCTTCCCCGATGCGGATTCCTTCGCCACAGCGCTCGACGCCGGCACTCCGGTTCCTGCCGACGTCGCCATTCCGCCGGCGCCGGCACCGGCAGTCAAGGCGGCTCCCGCCAAGAAGGCCCCGGCAAAGCGGACGCCCGCTAAGAAGGCCGCCGACGCTGTCGGGAAGGCCGCGAAGGCCATTGAGGACGCCATCGAGGACGCCGTAGAGCCCGTGGTCAAGGCCGTCCGCTCGCGCAAGGCAGCGCCCAAAACTGTAGCTAAGGCTGGGACCAAGGTAACGGCAGAAGCGCCTGCTGTGGAGACTTTCCCGCAGCCCGAGGCCGTTGCGGTTGCCGGCGACTTCAACACCATCCTGGGCGCGCCGGAAAACTGGGCCCCGCAGTACGACGAGGCCCAGCTGACGCTCGATGCCCTGGACCAGCTGTGGAAGATCAGCGCCGACCTGCCCGCCGGCTCGTACACCTTCAAGATCGCCCTGAACCGGTCGTGGGACGAGAACTACGGCGCGTTCGGCACGTTCGATGGCCCCAACCACGAACTGCACCACGACGGCGGCACGGTCACCATCCGCTACGACCACCGCACGCGGGACATCACCATCAACTGACCGGACCCGCCCCCGCCTGCTGAGTTTTCGTCCAGATAACGGCATCTGGGGGCGGATTTTGGGTCGGTATCTGGACAAAAACTCCGGAGTGAAGCAGTGTGGAAACCGGTCGTCCTGGCCGGTTTCCACAGCACTGTTCCCACAAAGGAGATGCAAAAGTGACCCTACCTTCAGGCCTTACCTCGGGCGTCTGGACGCTGGACATGTCGCACAGCGAGATTGGCTTCACTGTCCGGCATGCGGGCATCAGCAAGGTCCGGGGACGTTTCACGGACGCCTCGGCCGAAGCCCGCGTTGGCGCATCCCTCGCCGACGCTTCGCTTCACGCCACGGTCAAAACGGCCAGCTTCGATTCCGGCGACGCCAACCGCGACGGACACGTCAAGGGCGCGGACTTCTTCGATGTGGAGGAGTACCCCGAGATGACGTTCCGGGCCACCTCGGTGGAGGGCGACGGCGAGGATTACACTCTCACGGGCGATCTCACCATCCGCGGAATCACGAAGCCGGTGGAGCTGGAGGTCGAGTTCACCGGGGTAGCCGTGGACCCCTTTGGTGCCACCCGCGCAGGATTCTCCGCGGAGTGCGAAATCAGCCGCAAGGAGTTTGGCCTGACCTGGAATGCTGCCCTGGAAGCCGGCGGCCTGCTGGTCAGCGACAAGGTCAAGATCAACGTCGAAGCTGCGCTGGTTAAGCAGTCCTGACGGCCATGAGGTTTTCCGGGCGACGGGATGACTCCAGCCGGGACATCCCAGGCCGGGACATCCCTGGCCGGGATAATCTGCGCCGGGATAACGGCGATATCCGGCTCTCTGCCCGCGTCTTTGGCGTGGTGCAGGGGGTCGGATTCCGTTTCTGGACGATGGGCAAGGCCGACGAACTGGCCCTCAAGGGTGTGGTGAGGAACCTCGACGACGGCTCGGTGTCCATCGTGGCTGAAGGGCCGGAGCAGCAGATCCAAAAGCTCCTGGACTGGCTGAGGTCGGAGAACGCACCCGGCCGGGTGGAACGCGTGGAGGAGTCAATCTCCGCGGCCGACGGATCGTTCCGGGATTTCAGGGCCCGCTGAGAGGGCCCCGCTGACTGGTTCCGCCGAGAAGGCCCGCGCGGGAGCGGGCTATGTGGAAGTTGGTGACGTTCTTTCGGCGCCGTCTGGAGACTATGGGGACGTTGCTTCGGCCAAAGTGGCCTGGCGTTCTTTCGGCCCCGGCGGATAGGCGTGCCGCCGTCCGGCAAGGATCAGCACAAACGCGACGACGGCGGGGATTGCGGCGGCGGTCGGGATCAGGAGCGGCCCCGCGATGGTGAGGGCGGCGGCGCCGAACATCGCGCCGATCATGATCCCGATCTGGATGGTCAGCACCGTCAGCCCGTTGGCGGCGTCCCTATACTCGCCACCGGCCCGGAGGATGGCCGACTGGTTGTAAATCCCCATCGCGCCGATGCCCGTGCCCCAGACCAACATCAGGACCAGCGTGACCGGCAGCGCCAAGGCCGGCAGGACGCTTCCCACCAGCGGGAGCAAGGCCACGGACACTACAACGCCGGCGACAGTGATCAGGAGCCAGCGTCGCGGCCGGGAATCCACGGTGATGCCAGCGATCCAGATGCCCACCAGCCCGGCAACACCGAGAACACTGATGGACAGCGGGATGCTGAAGTCAGGCAGCCGAACCTCGCGCAAGAACGGCGCAATGTAGGTGAACAAGGCGAAATGGGCCATAAGCATCAGCGGCCAGCCAACGGCGACAGTCTTCACTCCCGGCTGGCCGATCGCCTTGCGGATGGATGGGTGCGGAGCATCGGGGATGCGCCGCACTGGGGGAAGCAGCCACACGGCAAGGAGCGCCAGCACCACCCCGGAGGCGGCCAGGACCAGGAACGCCGCGCGCCAGCCGACGATGTTGCCCAGGGCGGTGCCCACCGGGGCGCCGATGGCCAGTCCCAGGCTGTTGCCGCTGAACACGATGGCCAGTGCCTTGCCCACTTTGTGGGCGGGGACGATCCGCGTCACAAACGGGGCCATGGCAGACCACAGCAGGCCGTGCGCGATGCCGCCCACCACGCGTGAGCCCATGGCCGCGCCGAAATCGGAGACGATGGCCACCAAGGCGTTGCTGGCCGCGAAGAACAGGATCAGCGCGATGAGCAGGTAGTGGCGCGGGACCCGCGACAGCAGCAGCGATAAAGGGATCACGGTGACCACGATGATGGCCGCATAACCGGCCGTCAGGTACCCGGCGGTCGCCTCGGAGACCCGGAAGTCGGCGCTGATCTGGGGCAGCAGACCGGAGGGAAGGAGTTCAGTGGTGATGGCGGTGAAGCCGATGGCGGCAAGGACTATCAGGGCGCCGACAGGCAGCCTGTTGCTCTGGGAGGTCACGCCACGAACTTACCTTGATTCAGCGGTGAGAACACGGTTTCTCAGAGTGTTGCGCGGCTGTGAGTAAGAACACTGTGGATACCCGCGCTGAGGCCGATGAAAGCGCCAAGTTCCTCAAACAGCGCCGGTTTGGCCGGCATGTAATTCGTGAGCTCGGGGGAGCGGATGATCACGGCCCGCCACTGGCCCCGCGACACTGCCACGTTGATCCGGTTCCGGTTCAGCAGGAATTCGGCCCCGCGGGGAGCCTCGGCAACTGCGGAGCAGGCCATGGACACCAGGACCACCGGCGCCTCCTGGCCCTGGAACTTGTCCACCGTGCCCACCCGGACACCCGGCAGCCCGGCGTCGTGCAGGGCCTGCCGGATCAGCTGGACCTGGGCGTTGTAGGCGGCCACCACCAGGATGTCTTCCGGGTTCAGCGGCCTGGCCGGCTTGTCGTCGCCGGGAAGCCATTTCAGCCCGATGTGCCGCTGGGCCTGACTGACCACCTCCGCAGCTTCCTCGGCGGAGGACTTGGTGTTCCCGCTGTGGTCCACAAAGACTGTTTCCACCCCGGCCGGCAGTTCCGCGAGGCTGCGGAGGGATGCCGCAGGCGCAGCCTCGAGTTTTCCGTCGTAGCTGAGGACGGACACGGCCCGGCACAGGTCCGGGTGCATGCGCCAACTGTCCGCCAGGAAGTAGCCCAGTTCGCCGGGGAGGGTGGCGTGCCCGGCAGCGAGCCAGCCCAGGGCGGACTCGTCCACGGGCTCCGGGTGCGAGCCCTGCGTAACCTGCGGCAGCTGCTGCGGGTCACCGAGGAGCAGGAGCCGCGTGGCCGCGCGGGCCACGGCCAGGGTGTTGGCCAGCGAGAACTGGCCGGCCTCATCAATGACCAGCAGGTCCAAGGATCCAGCGGGGACGGACCTGCCTGTCATGGTCCAGGCGGTGCCGCCCACCAGGCAGCCGCCGGGGGAGGCGAGCAGCGCGGCGACGTCGTCGTCGGACGTGCGGTGCCACAGCACGGGATGCGGGGCGGCCAGCTTCTTCGCCACCCGCGCCGGATCCACACCGGCGGTTTCGATCGCGGTGCACAGCATGTTCTCCACCACTGCGTGGGACTGCCCCACCACCCCGATCTTCCAGCCCTGGTCCACCAGCCGGGCAATGACATGCGAGCCGACGTAGGTCTTGCCCGTCCCGGGAGGGCCCTGCACGGCAAGGTACGAATGATCGAGGTCCAGCAGCGTTGCGGTGATCGCCGTGACGTAGTCCGCTGCATCGGCCGCGTCCTTGCCGACGGCGGCGGGACCCGGCATCGAATGGAAGCGCGGCGGCACCTTGCGCAGGATGTCGACGCCGGGGTGTTCCGGAAGGACGGGGACCGAGGCGCCGACCCTCTGGGCCAGCTCGGCCAGGGCAGATTCGATGCTGGCGGTGCGGATGGGCTGGTCCTCGGTGAGCGCCTCCGGAATATGCGGGTAGGCGGGGACCTTTCCTGTTTCCCGCTCTTCGATGGTGATCATGGTCTGGCCGGCCACCCGCGGGTGGTCCTCCACAGCGGTCACCAGCGTGCCAAAGGTGAAGCCGCGGCCCGTGGGGGTTCCCAGCGGATCATCCAGGCCATCAGGGACCGGGGAATCGTAGAGCCGGCACCAGGTGCTCCCGGGTTTGAACTCCGACCCTTCGCTCATGACTCCGGTCAGCCTCAGCGTGCGGGTGCGCATCCGGGCCGTGGGCTTTGCGAGCTCCCAGTCGGTCAGTATTTCCGCGGTATCCACCACAAACACGTTGCGGTCCTCAGACCAGTGGTCGATCTCGGACTCGGTGCGGTCGAAGTGTTCCCACCAGAACTGCTTGCGCTCGCGGCGGTGGTATCCGGTAGCTGCCGCCACCATGGCGATGGCCCGTTCGTCGTTGGTCCACGGCCGGTTGTCCGGGAGGCCGGCCAGGTAGGCCTGCAGGCGGCGTTCCTCCGGTGTTGGTTCGGGTTCCGGAATTGGTGGCGGGGCAGCAACGGCGGACGACGACGGCGCCGGCCGCCCGCCGTCGTCGGCTGTTCCGGTTGACGCCGCGCGTGAGGCAGACGTCCCGCGCAGACCCAGCAGCCAGTCGCGGAGGCGGAGTGTGGAGAGGCAGTCGTACTCGTTGTAGTCGGAGATGGAGGCCAGGATGTGGGCGGCCGCGGCGGCGTCGCCGTCGTCCCGGGCGGCGCAGTAACCGGCATACGCCACCACGGACGCTCCGGCGTCCTTGACGTCCCCGGAGCGGAGGTTGCTGCCCATGTACAGGGGCTCGAGCTTCTTGATGGAGTAGGAGGGCTCGGAGATCCGCAGCGAATGCCGGGCGGTGGCGTAGAGGTCCACAAGCAGGCCGTCGCGGAGCCAGTTGTCCACGATGTCCTCGCCGGCGAGGTGCGTGACGGACAGGTTCCGCAGCGCTGATTTCTCGTAGGCGGCGTAGTGGTAGACGTGCATGTCGGGGTGCCTGGCCCGGCGCTCTTCCACGTAGGCGAGGAAGTCAAGGAAGGCCTGCCGCTCCTCGTTGCGTGAATGCGCCCAGAAGGGCCGGAACACGGGCTCGTCGGCGGCGTGGGCGTCAGCAGCGTCATCGTCAAACACAGGCGCCTCGATGACGCCGAACAGGTACTCCAGCCCCCACTTGCTGGTGGCGGGGTCCTGCCAGAGGGGATCGCCCTCGAAGTCGAAGAAGATGTCTCCGGGGCTGGGTCGCGGGATTGCCGCCAGGGCGTTCTCCGGCAGCACCTTGAACGTGACGGTGTGCTCCTCGCCGTCCTTGGCGAAGGTGCGGGAACCGTCCGGAACGTCCCGGCCCAGCTGCATCCTGGCCTGGTCGCGGAGCCGGGCCACCGAGCCGGTGGCCTTGCTGAGCGGGAGATCCGCCAGAGCGTCGATGGTGGTGATGTGATCGGCGATGAGTTTCTTCCGCCGGAGGGTGGTCATGCCGCCCACCATCAGGAGGTCGCGGTGGGACTGGACCTGCTCGGCGCAGTAGTTGCACCGCCCGCAGAACGCGACGCCGGGCTGTTGCCACTGCACCGCCGAACCGGCCTCGCGGTGGGCGGCGGTCAGGGTGCGGAAGCGGTCGCGGCGCTCGCGGAAGACCGGCAGCAGGTCCGGCAGGGAGTGGTAGCTGCGGACGTAATCGCTGTCCAGCACGGCGCCCAGCACCAGCGTGACCCGGGGCGATGGGTCCAGACCCATGCCGATGAGCTGGTCGCCGTAGGCGGCGAGCTGCAGGAGCGCGCCCACCTTGGCGTGCCGTGCCAGCTTGGTGTCCCACACCTCGTAGCGTCCAGGATTGCCGGTGCCGGCTGCCTCGTTGACGATGAAGTCGGCGTAGCCCAGGAATTCTCCGTCGAAAAAAGTTGCCTGAAAGACGACATCGGCCCCTGCGCGGAGCGCGAGTTCCGTTTCAGCGTGCTTGGCCAGCAGCTCGCCGCGCGTGTTTTCCCCGCGCTCGATCGAGTACACCCCGGCCCCGCGGCTGGCGTCCCAAGCGCCGTACTGCGCGATCAGGCCGGCCAGGACCTTGGCCTCGTGCTTGTCACCGAGCGCCCCGGCACGGCGCTGCATTTCGTCGTCGGGAAACTGCGCCTTGGGGGACCGGCCCAGTTTCTCGTCCAGGATGCGGAGCGTGCGGTACTCACATTCGCTGGCGGCCACCAGATCGCTGGCGGAAAACACCAGGTCCTGCGGCGCGCTGGGGCGGGGATCAGCGAGGCGCGGATCAACAGTACCGGGATCAGCGCTGGCTGGATCGAGCAGAAACACGGGGCCTCCCCATTGACGTGCCTGGCCGGAGGGCAGTTCCCCTGGCGCTGGTTTGAATCTAGCAAGAGGGGCTGACAATAAGGCCCCCGGCTAGTCCTGTGCTGCCCGCACCTGCGCGTCGTCGTGCTCGGTGTGGGCTTTGCGGAGGAGGTCCATGAATTCGGTTTCGTTGCGGATAAGCCGTTTGTACTTCTCCGGCAGGCTGCGGATCTGGTCTTCCTCCCGGACCATCCGGGCGAAGAGCTTGTCCCGCTCCGCCATGTCCGTTTCGTAGTTGAGGTCCAGGTATTCGGTGGCGTGCCGTTTGGCGCCGGAAACCGCGTTCTTGGCCTTGCCCTTGGGGCTGAAGATCGAGGCCAGGACGGTGACCGCCAGGACGCCCAGGATCACGGTCAGGGACACGCCGGTGCTGACTTCGATGACGTTGACGTGCTCGCCGTCGTTGATGAACGGCAGGTTGTTCTCGTGCAGGGCATGCAGGATGAGCTTGACGCCGATGAAGCCGAGGATGGCGGCGAGACCGTAGGCAAGGAAGATCAGCCGGTCCAGCAGTCCGTCGATCAGGAAGAAGAGCTGGCGCAGGCCCATGAGCGAGAACGCGGTGGCCGTGAAGACGATGAAGACGTTCTGCGTGAGGCCGAAGATGGCGGGGATGGAGTCCAGTGCAAACAGGATGTCGGTGCCGCCAATGGCAACCATCACCAGGAGCATCGGGGTGAGGACGCGCTTGCCGTTCTCATGGGTGAAGAGTTTGTCGCCATCGTAATGGGCCGACGCCGGGAGGTACTTTTTGGCGAGCCTGACCACCAAACCTTCGGAGTCGTCGTCGTGATTGTCCGGCTTGAGCAGGTTCCCCGCTGTGATCAGCAGGATCAGGCCGAAGATGTAGAACACCCACGCGAAGCTGTTGATCAAAGCGGCGCCAAGGAAAATGAACGCCGTCCGGGCGATCAGCGAAAGCACGATGCCGAAGAGCAGCACCTTCTGCTGGTCCGCACGGGGGACCTTGAAGCTGGCCATGATGATCAGGAACACAAAGAGGTTGTCCACGGACAGTGCCTTCTCCGTGATGTACCCGGCAAAGTACTCGGTGCCCATAGTGGTGCCGCCGAACAACAGCACGCCCAGGCCAAAGAGGAGGGCGATCCCCACATAGATGGAGGACCAGATGGCCGATTCCTTGAGGGTGGGGGTGTGGGCCTTACGGACATGGAAGAAGAAATCGAAAGCCAGCAGGCCCACAATTCCCGCGATGGTCAGGGTCCAGACAAAGGGAGGGACGTCCATCAGTCCACCCTACCTAGGCGTTTGCCGTTAGTCCTGCTTGACTTGGATGACCCCCTTAATAAGGGTGGACTGGGACCGTCACACCGCGCTGAAAACCGGTGCGCTGCCGATGTGAGCTTGAACCAAGGAGAGTGCAACGTGGCACGCAAGAACCCGCACGTAGAAGAGGCCAACGAGGCTGACATCGAGGTCAGCGGCCACCCCAAGACGTGGGCCGCCGGCGTCCCGGGCGTCTACCACTCGTTGGAGCCGGCCGTGCAGCACATGGGCCTGGTCAGGACCGGGAAAACCCTGCTTGCCCTGAACCAGAAGGACGGTTTCGACTGCATGAGCTGCGCGTGGCCGGACCCGGGGCACCGCAAGACGTTCGAGTTCTGCGAAAACGGCGCCAAGGCTGTCACCTGGGAGGCCACTCCGGTGGTGATCGGCTCCGAATTCTGGGCCGAGAACCCGGTCAGTGAGCTGCGGCAGCGGTCCGAGTACTGGCTGGGGATGCAGGGGCGCCTCACCGAGCCTGTCCACAAGCCAGCGGGGGAGGACCACTACCGGCCGGTCAGCTGGGAGCAGGCGTTCACCATCGTCGCCGAGAAGCTTAAAGGGCTGTCGAGCCCGGACCAGACCGCCTTCTACACCAGCGGCCGGACCTCCAACGAGGCCGCGTTCCTCTACCAGCTGTTTGTCCGGGCCTACGGGACCAACAACCTGCCGGACTGCTCCAACATGTGCCACGAGTCCTCTGGCTGGGCCATGGGCCAGACCATCGGCATCGGCAAGGCCACCATCTCCTACGATGACTTCGCCAAGGCGGACCTGATCATCGTGATGGGCCAGAACCCGGGCACCAACCACCCGCGGATGCTGACCGCCTTGGAGGAAGCCAAGGAGGCGGGAGCCAGCATTGTGGCCGTGAATCCGCTGCCGGAAGCGGGCCTGATGCGCTACAAGAACCCGCAGAAGGTCAAGGGGATCATTGGCCGCGGCACGGAGATCGCCGACCAGTTCCTGCAGGTCCGCATCGGCGGGGACATGGCCCTGCTCCAGGCCGTCTCCAAGCGGGTCCTGGACGCCGAAGCTGCGAATCCGGGCACGGTGCTGGACCACGCGTTCCTCGCCGAACACTGCCAAGGTCTGGAGGAGCTTCGCGAGCACCTTTCCCAGCTGGACGAGGCTGCCGTGCTGGCGGCCACTGGCCTGCGGACCGAGGATATCGACGAACTCGCAGACCGTTATCTCAGGGCGGAGAAGGTGATCATCACCTGGGCCATGGGCATCACCCAGCACAAGAAGGGTGTGGCCACCATCAAGGAGATCATCAACCTTCTGCTGCTCCGGGGCAATATCGGCAAGCCCGGCGCCGGTGCCTCTCCCATCCGCGGCCACAGCAACGTCCAGGGCGACCGCACCATGGGCATCTGGGAGCAGATGCCGCCGGCATTCTTGGACGCCCTCGGCAAGGAATTCAGCTTTGAACCGCCGCGCGAACACGGCGTCGACGCCGTCGAAACCATCAGGCAAATGCGCGACGGCGGCATCAAGGTTTTCGTGGCCATGGGCGGTAACTTCGTGGGAGCCATTTCGGACACCCACGCGGCGTTCGCGGCGATGGAGAACACCGAGCTCTCGGTCCAGATTTCCACCAAACTCAACCGCTCGCACACGGTCACCGGCGCCGAGGCGCTGATCCTGCCCACGATGGGCCGCACGGAGATTGACATGCAGGAATCGGGTCCGCAGTTTGTGTCCGTGGAGGACACGGTCTGCGCCGTGCATGCCTCACACGGGACGGTGGAGCCGGTGGCGCCTGGCCTGCTGTCCGAAGTGGCCATCGTCAGCAGGCTGGCCCAAAAAGTGGTGGGTGACTCCGTGCAGGCGGACTGGGCCGGGTTCGAGAAGAACTACGACCTCATCCGGGACCACATCTCGCACGTGGTCAGCGGCTGCGAGGACTACAACCGGAAGATCCGGCAGGACGGCGGTTTTGTGCTCCCGAACGGGCCACGGGATTCGCGGACGTTCACCACCCCGACGGGCAAGGCCATGCTCACCGTAAACGAGCTCGAACATATGGAGCGGCCGGCCGGAACGCTGATCCTGCAGAGCATGCGCTCGCACGACCAGTTCAACACCACGATCTATGGCAACAACGACCGCTACCGGGGCATCAAGAAGGGCCGCGAAGTGGTGTTTGTCAGCCCTGGGGACCTCGCCGAACTGGGACTCAGCGACGGGCAGCACGTGGATATCCACGGCGTGTACCAGGACAACGTGGAGCGGGTGCTGCGGAACTTCCGGGTGGTCTCCTACCCCACGGCGGCCGGCTGCGCGGCAGCCTACTACCCTGAGGCCAACGTGCTGGTGCCGCTGGACAGCGTGGCCGAGGGCAGCCAGACGCCGGCGTCGAAGGAAGTGATCGTCCGGCTGGAGCCGGTAGCCGGTTAACGGTGGGGAGCGAGACCCGGTGGCCGGGGCTCCCTACTGGCCCGTGTCCGCCCAGCCCCCAGCCGCCGGGCCGCCGTCGTGCCCGTCCTCGCACAGCCGGAAGGCGACGTCGGCCGCCTGGGTGACTGCCGCCGTCGACTTTTCCTTGGATCCGGCGCTGCCGTTGCCGGCGGCGAGCCCTGCGGCGTAACCCACCAGGAACGTGGTGACCGGTGCAGCCGCATGGATCACCGAGCCGGCAGACTTCCTGGCCAGATCAAGGAGGAGTTCCTGATCCACCTCCAGGTCCAGGATCTGCAGTGCCTGGGCCAGTCGCTGGGTCCACTGGTCCAGGACCTGGGCTTCGTTCTCGTCAACAGTCATGTTCGCTCCTAGGTTGCCGGTTCGCTGCTGGTGGGCGGCAGGGGGAGTCCTGGCCCATTGCCAACGACACTACAAGGCCTGGGCGGCTGCGTCACCGGGCTGCGGCAGCGTCCTTGACACTCCGTTTTGCCCTGAGGAATGTCGAAGGTGCCGGGGCAGTTGGCGGTCTCTTGGGAGTTCAGTTGCTGACCGGCCCCGTGAAGGGACGTGGGTGCAGGCAGTCGTTCATGGATTCAGCTCCTCCGGCCTTGCGGTCGCCGTGGCAGCGGCCGCGCTGCTGGCCTCGCTCGCAGGCTGCACCAGCGCCCCGGATCCGCCAGATCAGCAGTCCCCGACTGTTCAATCCTCTCCGGCGACGGCGACGGCGACGGCCCCGAAGACGCGGGCCTTTGTTGCTGTGCTGGAAAAGTACAGCGAGGAAATGCGCGCAAGAGGAGCGACGGCCGTCATCATCCAGCTGAAGTCAAGGCTGGGCGAATGGTCCTCGGCCGAAGGCATCCGCAGCCTTGAAACCCAGGAACCCGTGCAGTTGAGTGACCAGACCCATATCGGCGACATCACCACCACCATGGTGGCGGTGTCCGTCATGAAGCTGGTGGAGGAGGGAAAAGTCCTTCTGGATGACCCTATCCAGAAGTACCTGCCGGACTTCGAGAACATCATCAAGCCGCCTGGACCCATCACCATACGCAGCCTCCTCAGCCACCGGTCCGGGATGCCCGACTATTGGGTATCGCCCATCCACATAGTTGACGGGCCCTTCACCCATGAACAACGTGTGTCGTTCGTTGCGGGCATGCCCTGGACCGGCGGATCGGGCAGCCTGTACAGCTACTCCGGCACGAATTATTCGGCGTCAGCCCTCCTCGTCGAGAAGCTGCGGGGCAAGGACATCGGAGAGGTCATTCACGACGACAACGTGGTGCCCTTGGCGCTGCAGGACACCCTGATGACGGGGGAGCAGCCGGGCCCGCAGCGGATGCTCCACGGCTACACCCGGACGGAAACCGGCGAGCTGGAGGACAAAGCGCTCGCTCCTTTCCACACCGGTTCCCCCGACACCGGGATGATTTCCACCGTCCCGGAACTCAACACCTATTTCGCGGCCCTGCAGAAAGGGACCCTGCTGACGCTCCAAAGCGTGCAGGAGATGCATCATCCAAAGTACGAAACGTTCGGCCTTGGCCTTGTGAGGCAGTACGACGAGTGCTCCAATAATGACTATTTTGGCCATGTCGGCGTGGTGCGGGGATATGCGGCACTCGCGCTGATCAGCGCAGACGGGTCCCGGCAGGTGGCCATGGCGGTGGCCCGTGAACCCGTCCCGGACCCCGTTGGTTTCGAAGACTGGCGGTCGCTCGAGATGGCCGAAGCAGCCGTGAACGCGCTCAATCTGGCCTGTTAGCGGGAGGCGAAATAAGGGCGGGGGTACCGAGGTTAGGCTGTACGAGAAGCCGAACCGAGGAGATCCCGTGCACGATGTCACCATCCGCCACAACCCGGAGCGCCAGCGCTTCGAAGTGCTGACCGGCGGGAACGTCATTGGTAAAGCCGTGTACAAGGAGTACGACGGCGGCGGCTCGCCGCAGCGGATTTTCTACCACACGGTGATCAATGAGGAATACGGCGGCCAGGGACTTGCGGGCAAGCTCGCCAAGGTGGCGCTCAATGAAACGGTTGAGGAGGGCCGCGCCATCGTCCCGGTCTGCCCCTTCATCAAGAAGTACGTCCGCAAGCACCCGGATTACGCGGTGGCCGCGGTGGCCATCACGCCGGTGCACCTGGAGTTCTTGAACACCGCATTGGCCCCGCGCGCTCGGGCGTAGCGGTCAGTTGCCGGCCGCGCTCAGCCGAGCCGGGCGTTGACCGCGGAAGCAGAGAAAACTTGGTTCACCAACAGGGAGGACATCCCGCGGATTCCGGCGTCTTCGCCCAGGGCTGCAAGCCGGACGTCAAGGTGACGCGTGGCCCGGGGGAGCGACATGGGGTACAGCGTTTCGCGGATGCCGCCGATCAGCGAGGACGAGGCAAGGTCTCCGGCAATGAGCAGGACTGCGGGGTTAAGCAGGCACACCACGGTGGCCATCACTTCGCCCAGCCGCCGGCCCGCTTCGTGTGTCAGCCGCATGGTGTCGACGTTTCCCGCCAGCAGCTGCTGGCGCACATCCCGCCCTGAGGAAGCCTCGATGCCGAGGCCTGCGAGCTCGCGGGCGATGGCGCCTCCGCTGGCTCCCGCGGCCAGGCAGCCGAAGGACCCGCATTGGCACCGCAGCCCAGCGAAAGCAGGATGGCGGACATGGCCTATGTCGCCCGCGCCGCCGTCGACGCCTTGGTAGATCTGCCCGCCGATGACCAGCCCCGTGCCGATGCCGGTGGAAACCTTCACCAGGCAGAGTGAGGTGACGCCGGCAAAGCCCGCGCTGTATTCGCCGACAGCCATCGCGTCCGCGTCGTTTTCCACCAGGACCGGAACCGGGAACGCGTCCTGGATGAACTCCACGATCGGGTAGGCGTCCCAGCCTGGCATGATGGGCGGCTGGCTGGGCCGGAGGGTGTGCGGATCCACCGGGCCGGGGATGGAGACGCCCACCCCCGAGACCTTCGACGCCGGCGTCTTGGACCGCTTAAGGAGTCTGTGTCCCGCTTCGATGATGCCGTGCAGGACTTTCTCCGGTCCGTCGTCGACCGCAATATCCAGGGGCTCATCGGCCACGATGGCCCCGCTGAGGTCGGTGAGGGCGACGCGGGTGGAGGTTGTTTCAACCGACGCTGAAATCGTGCAGGAGTGCTGGAGGTTGAAGGCCAGGTCAGTGGGGCGGCGTCCGCCGGATGGCCTGGCAGTGCCGGCCTCGCGGATCAGTTCGGCCTTCAGGAGCGCATCCACGCGCTGTGCCACCGTCATGCGGGACATGCCTGTTTCCTCCTGGAGGTCCCCGCGCGTCCGGGCTTTACCCGACCGGATCAGTTGAAGGACGTCCCCTGGTCCCACGTACATCTGCGGCTCCTACGGTTTAAAGGCACTTTGGCAATCCTAGGTGCTCCTGAGGTGGAGGAGGCACAACCTGCTTGCGCCCGTGTCGATTGACTCTGCAGCTAATGCTAGACAGCTAGACAACATTTGGATAGCCTTTAGGCACAAGTCCCGGCTTTGTGACTGCGCTCACGGCCGGGAAGTTTTTCAGTACCTGTTTGCTGGCCCGGCCGAAGCGGTCCGGGCCAGACGGAAACGGGGGCCCAGCGCGCGAATCCGCGGCACCGTTTCCGGGGCCGCCGAAGACAGGAGCATCGAAGTGATGAGAACCAGAGGCCGCTCACAAGTGGCCGTGATTGCGGCAGCGTCGCTGACCATGGCAATGCTGGCAGGCTGCACACCCAACGAAGGTTCGAATGGCGGCCAAACCACTGGCGGCACGCAGGCGATCACCGTCTGGACGGCGGACACCCTGCCGGATCGCGTCGCCAAAACGGAGGAGATCATCGCCAAGTTCACCGCCGCCACGGGCGTTCAGGTTGACCTGGTGGGCGTGCCGGAGGACCAGTTCAACCAGGTCCTGACCTCATCCGCTGCAGCCGGGGACCTCCCGGATGTCATCGGCTCCATTTCACTTGCGCAGGTCCGCACGCTCGCCGCTAACGACCTGGTGGACCCCGCAAGCAACAAGGCGGTCATCGAGAGCCTGGGTGCAAGCACATTCTCCGAGCGGGCCCTCGAGCTGACGCGGGACGGCGACCAGCAGCTGTCGGTCCCCGACTCCTCCTGGCAGCAGCTCCTCTACTATCGGAAAGACCTCTTCGACAAGGCCGGCATTGCGGCACCGAAGACCTATGACGACATCAAGGCAGCGGCGCAAAAGCTGGACACCCCGCAGCTCGCAGGCCTTGCGGCAGCCAATAAGCCCGGCGAGGCGTTTACCCAGCAGACCTTCGAACATATTGCGCAGGGCAACGGGTGTGAAATGGTCAATGCCCAGGGGGACATCACTTTTGACAGCCCCGAGTGTGTGGGTGCCCTTGAGTTCTACCGCGACATGCTGACCCAGTACTCGGTTCCGGGCGCCCAGGATGTGGACACGGTCCGCGCTTCCTACTTCGCCGGCCAGGCAGCCATGGCTATATGGTCCACCTTCATCCTGGACGAGATGGCCGGCCTGCGTGACAACGCCAAGCCCACGTGCCCGGAGTGCGTTGCCGATCCTGCCTTCCTCGCCAAGAACACGGGCGTCGTAACAGGTATCCAGGGACCCGACGGCGAGCAGCCAGCCCAGTTCGGCGAGATTGTGTCCTGGACAGTCATGAAGGACTCTGCCTCGGATTCCGCGAAGAAGTTCGTGGAGTACTTTATGACCGACGGCTATGTTGACTGGCTGTCCATCGCCCCCGAAGGCAGGCTTCCGGTCCGTGCGGGAACGGCGGACAAGCCGACTGAATACTCGGACAAGTGGAAGACCATGCCCGCCGGTGTGGACCGGAAAGAACCTCTGGGCAACTTCTACTCCGAGGACGTCCTTTCAATCCTTGAGCAGGGTCCGGATGACCTGAAGCGCTGGGGCATCACCCAGGGCCAGGGCGACCTGGTGGGCGCAGCCTTGGGCGAACTGCCCATCGCCAAGGCGGTCAGCGACGTCACTTCCGGCGGAGTCGATCCTGAAACCGCAGCCAAGCAGGCCGCGGAATCCCTTCGCTCCATCCAGGGTTCGCTGAAGTGAGTTCGGTCAAAAAAGACGTTCCTGCCGGGCCGGCGGCATCAGCCGCCGGCCCGCGGGGGCGCCGCATGCTTTCACCGATGGCCAGGGAGGAGCAGCGGGCCGGACTTACGTTGCTTTCGCCCACGCTGGTCCTGGTCCTGGTCATGGTGGTTCTCCCGATCCTCTGGACCCTGCTGCTTGCGTTCCAGCGAGTGCGGATCCTGAATATCCGTGCCGCCGGCATCTTCGGCCCGTATACGGTGGCCAACTTCGACAGCGTGTTCTCGAGCAGCTTCTTCACGTCGCTCGGCACTACGCTGGCCTACTCCATCTTCGGCACCGCTGGGGCGATCATCCTGGGGCTGATCGCGGCACTGGCCCTCCGGAAGCCGTTCAAGGGCAGGACCCTGATCCGCGCGTCCATGCTGATCCCTTACGTATCACCCATCGTGGCCGTGACATTTACCTGGACCACCATGCTGGATCCGCAGTTTGGCCTCATCAACTATTGGGGAAAGCAGCTGCTCGGCTGGGAGGAATCCATCCCGTTCCTCAGCGAGCGGGCCAGGGAAGTCTCCTTCCTCGGCCTGAACTTCGAAATCCCCACAGCACTGATTGCCGTTATCGTTTTTGAAATGTGGCGGTCCTTCCCGTTCGCCTTCCTGTTCCTCACTGCCCGGATCAACGCTATTCCGGACAGCTTGGAGGAGGCCGCCAGGGTGGACGGGGCAACCCCCATCCAGCGCTTTGTCCACATCATCCTTCCGCAACTGTTGCCCACCATCGCCATGCTGTCCGTCCTGCGGTTCATCTGGACGTTCAACAGCTTTGATGACATCTACCTGCTCACCGGCGGTGGCGGCGGCACCGAAGTGGTGGCCGTGACCGTGTTCAACTTCCTGACCGCGCGCGGCGATATCGGTGCCGCGTCTGCCCAGGCGCTGGTGCTGGCCGTAATCCTCGGCCTGATGGTCGGAATCTACATCAAATTCTTCGGCAAGAAAGAGGAGGTCTCCTGATGGCTGTCCCCGTCGAAACGAGACGCCCGGCCTCCCCGTCCCGGCCCCCGGAGGGTTCGCGCTGGACGCGGGACGTGATCGAGACCAAGGTCTTCGGTGTGCTCCGCTGGGTAGTGATCGTGGGCCTGGTGCTGGTGACGCTGTTCCCGTTCTACTACATGTTCATCCTCTCCCTCAGGCCCCTTGACTCGCTGCTGCGCGATCCCGGCTCGCTGGCCATTCCGTTCGGCGAACTCGATTGGAGTTCCTACCGCAACATCATGACTCCGCAAGAGGACGGCGGCCAAGGCTTCCTGAGGTTCATGGGCAACAGTGCCATGGTGGCGCTGGGAACGGTGCTGATTTCGCTGCTGGTGGCCATTCCAGGCTCCTACGCCATCAGCCGGCTGAACTTCTTCGGCCGCCGCCAGATCAGTGCGCTGTTCCTGGCCGTGTATCTGTTCCCCAGCATCCTGCTGGCCATCCCGCTGTTCACCTTCTTCACGCGGCTCGGCCTGCGCGGCCAGCTGGTGGCGCTGCTCATCGTGTACGTGGCCCAGGTCATCCCGGTCACCATCTACATGCTGCGCAATTACTTCGACACCATTCCCACCAGCCTGGAGGAAGCCGCGGCCCTGGACGGCTGCAGCAGGCTCGGCGTGCTGCGCCGTATCAGCCTGCCGCTGGCCATGCCGGCCATCATTTCCAACGGCCTGTTCGTGTTCATGATCGCGTGGAACGAGTTCCTCTTCGCCCTGCTGTTCCTGGTGAACACCCGTTCCAACTGGACCGTCTCGCTGGGCCTGTCCCAGCTGGCCGGCAGCATTGAAGTGCCCACCACCGTGCTGATGGCCGGTTCGGTGATCCTCACGCTGCCCATCATCATCATCTTCTTCGCTGCTGAGCGGCTCCTCACCGAGGGCCTCACTGCCGGCGCGGAGAAAGGATAATGGCGGGCGATTCGGCCGCAAGGCCGTCCACTCCGACTACTGGACGCCGTCCTGCCCGGGCAACTGGACAACGGCATGGTGCCGCACATGCGGTACGGCGGCGCCGGCCCGGACACCTGGCTGGGCCCGGCGCCTGCAAACCGCGCCACATTACGCGTTCGGCAGGATCTCGGCCAGCGGGACCCGCCGTTGTTCGAGGGCGGAGAGGGCCACCGCCTCAACCAGCGCCTGGACGTGTACTGCCCGCTCCACATCGACTGTTACCGGGGTGCCCAGCCGGACGGCGTCTGCGAACTCCCGCCGCAGGGCAGGCCAGCATTCGGAGTGGTCCATCCCCTCGGTGGTGTAGTCCAGGCTGCCG
This sequence comes from Pseudarthrobacter raffinosi, assembly GCF_023913735.1. GTDB lineage: Bacteria > Actinomycetota > Actinomycetes > Actinomycetales > Micrococcaceae > Arthrobacter > Arthrobacter raffinosi. The sequence continues at coordinate 120,802 of NZ_JAMXBH010000005.1, read as the reverse complement.
GCTGTTGAATAGACGCTGAGCGCGGTTCTGGGCCGGGGCAGCCGAACGGAGCCGGACAGGCACGCCTGGCCGGTGGCGCCGTCACGGTGGAATGTGGTCAGCGTGACATAGTCTTTGCTGCCTTCGGCGCGGACTGCCTGGATCGGTCCGGCGGCGAGTTCCATGAGGTCCAGCAGGTGCGGGCCCAGGTCGTACAGCACGCCCAGCTCGTCGCGCCAGCCTTGGCTGGCTTTGCCGGCCGGGAATCCGGTGTTGAGGAATCCTCCGTCAAGGAATCCGCCGTGGAGGTACGTGCCGGTGATGCCGAGGACGGCCGCTTCGCTGCGCAGTTCCGTCGCCTCCGCGAGGAAGCTGCGGGTCCGTTGGTGGTAGCGCTTGGTAAGGACGACGGCGTTTGCCGCCTTGTTGCGGCGTACGGCGTCCGCCACGGCTACTGCCTGCTGCAAGGAGGCGCCCAGCGGTTTCTCGAGCAGGAGTGCCAGGCCGGCGTCGGCGGCGCGTGGGGCCAGTTCGGCCTGCACCGGGGGCGGCACGGCGAAGTCGACGGCCTCGCAGGACGCGAGCAGCTCTTCGAACGTGCCGAAAGCCCGCACGCCGTGCTTCGCTGCAAGCGTCTCGGCGGTGCTCCCGCTCGCGGACCACACGCCTGCAAGTTCGGTCTCGGCGCCTGCGCTGTGCAGTGGTGCGTGCATGGTTGCGGCCCATTGGCCGGCGCCCACCAGCCCGACTTTCACAGCCGGATAGCAGGCAGGGGATTGACTCGCGGAGGCGTCGGAAACCATGTGATGAAGATACTGCAGATTCTGCCTAACGTCTATACACAAGTAGGCTAGTTGTTATGCTAATGTCGTTTGCATCACAGTCCTAGCCACCTCACCTACCTAAGGATCGATCCGAAGTGTCCCGCTTCCTCCGCATGGCCGCGCCGCGCAGCGTCGCCGTGATCGACCAGCCTTCCGTTCCGCTCGAAGCCGGTCAGGCGCGGGTGCGGACCATCTATTCCGGCATCTCGGCGGGCACCGAGCTCACTGCCTACCGCGGCACCAACCCCTACCTGACATCCATCTGGGACCCCGCGTCGCGGCTGTTCGAGCCCGGGCTGGAGGCCCCTGGGTATCCGCTGGATGGCTGGGGATATTCCGAAGTCGGCGAAGTGGTGGAGCTGGCGCCACCCGCAGGACAGGCGGTGGACACCGTTGATGCCGATCCTCCCGTGCAGGTGGGCGACATGGTCTGGGGGATCTGGGGCCACCGGGACGAGGGCGTTCTCGCGGCAGAATCACTGCGGGGCCACGTGCTGCCGGAAGGGATGGATCCCCTCGCCGGCGCGTTCGTGCGGGTTGGCGCAATCGCCCTGAGTGCCGTGCTGGCCGCGGACCTGGGCCCCGGCTCCACCGTGGCCATCTTTGGCCAGGGCGTCATCGGACTGCTTGCCACCCGCTTCGCAGTGCTTAACGGGGCAAAGGTGATCGCCGTGGACGGAATCCAGGCCCGCCGCCGGCGTGCCCTCGAATGGGGTGCCCTGCATGCCCTCGGCCCCGCCCCGGAACTGGCAGGGGACATCCGGCGCATCACCAGCGGTGCCGGCGTGGATGTGGCCATCGAGCTCAGCGGAAACTACCGTGCACTGCACGAAGCCACCCGGGCGGTAGGTGCCGACGGCACCGTCATCGCCGCCGGCTTCTATCAGGGCGAAGCCGCCGGTGTCCGGTTCGGTGAGGAGTTCCACCATAACCGGGTTCAGCTCCTCGCTTCCCAGATCGGCTCCGTTCCTAACCGGCTCCGCTCCCGCTGGACCGTGCCCCGGCAGCAGCAGACCGTGGTGGACCACCTCGCGGACGGCCGGGTGAACGCGCCGGCGCTGGTAACCCACACCTTTTCCCTGGCGGATTCCGCCAAAGCCTACGAACTCCTGGACACGGACCCGGAGTCCGCCCTCCAGGTGGTATTGGAGTTCCCATGACCCTCATCACCGTCCAGGAGCAGCACCTGCCCGGTACCAGCCTGGAAGAGAAATTCGACCAAGCGCTTGCCTGGGGCTTCGACGGCATCGAACTGCGGTCCGCCGGCGGGCTGCGGTTCCAGGCGCGCCTGCCGGAACTGCGCCGGGCCCGGGATGCCGGTGTGGTCATGCCTACCGCCTGCGTGGAGATGCCCCACTTTGTCGGAGCCTTCGACGACGAACTGCGGAAGGACGCCGTCGTCCAGCTCAAATCGCAGCTGAGCGTTATGGCCGAGATCGGCGGCCGGGGCGTCATGACGCCGGCCTCCTACGGCATGTTCTCCAAGCGCCTTCCTCCATTCATCCCGTCGCGCTCCGAGGAAGAGGACACCGCCGTGCTGGTGGAATCATTCACGGAGCTTGGCGAGCATGCGGCCGCCGAAGGGGTGGTGATCTATCTTGAACCCCTGAACCGCTATGAGGACCACATGATCAACACCCTCGCCGACGGCGTGCGGCTGCTGACGCTTGTGGGCCTGGACGCCGTACGCCTGGCTCCGGACACCTATCACATGAACATTGAGGAAAGCGACCCTGCAGCGGCCCTCCAGGACGCCGCCGGATACATCGGCCACATTCAAGCAAGCGATTCCAACCGCCTCGAACCCGGTGCCGGGCACATCGACTGGGCCCTCTTTGGTGCGACGCTGAAATCCATCGGCTACCAGGGCACAGTGGCCCTGGAATCCCGGCTGTCCGGACCGGCGGAGGAAGTCCTTCCCCGGGTGCCCTCCCTGTTGGGGCGATACCTGTGACGGCCGTTTCGGGGACCAGCGACGGCGGGTCATCAGTAGTGGCCGAGCTGATCGCCGCGCGCTCCACGGCGGTGCTGGAGGCCAACTGGCGCACGACCCACACGGTTCCGGCCGCCGGCCTCTATCCCCACCAGTGGAGCTGGGATTCGTCCTTCATTGCCATGGGCCTCAGCCGGATCTCACCCCGCCGCGCGGGCCAGGAGATGGATGCCCTCTTCGCCGGCCAGTGGGATGACGGCCGGCTGCCGCAGATCATCTTCGATCCCCACCGGGACGAGGACTACGCCCCGGGGGCATCGTTCTGGCAGTCCCGCCTCATTCCCGGCTCCCCGAAGCAGGTGGAGACAGCAGGCTTGGTCCAGCCGCCAAACCATTCGTGGGCTGTCTGGAAAATCCACCAGGCCGACCCCGCCGAATCCCGCCGCCGGTCCTTCCTGGAGCGGAACTATTCCAAGCTGGTCCACTGGCACGAATACCTGTCCGGCCGCCGCGACCGCGGCGGGTCCGGCTTGGCCTGCATCGTGCACCCCTGGGAGTCCGGCACGGACAATTCGCCGCTGTGGGACACGGTGATGAAACGGATCCCGACGGACAACAAAACCGATCTGAACCGGCCCGACCTGCAGCACGCCGACGCCGGCGAGCGGCCCAGCCAGAAGGAGTACGGCAAATACTTCTGGATGGCTGAGCGCTACCGGGACCACGGCTGCGACGACGCCGATGCGGACTACCCGTTCCTGATGGAGGATCCGCTGTTCAACACGCTGCTGGCGGTGTCGGAGCTGGCCCTGGCGGACATTGCCGCCGAGGTGGGCCTGCCCGGCGAGGCCCACCGAAACCGGGCGCAACAGATCACCGAAGCGCTGGAGGACCTGTACGTCCCGGAACTGGGCTGCTACTCAGCCCGCGACATCACCGATGGAACAGTGGTCAAGAAGGCGACCATCAACGGCCTGATCCCGCTCCTGCTGCCTGGACAGGTCCACACCGACGCCCTGCTGGAGACCCTGAACGGACCCCGCTTCATGGACGGGCGCGCCCTGATGGTGCCCAGCTACGATGCCACGGCCGTGGACCACAATCCGGCCCTGTACTGGCGCGGCCCGGCCTGGTTCAACATGTCCTGGATGGTCGCGGAGGCGCTGGACAGGCTTGGCCACACCGACCAGGCGGCGTTCCTTCGGGGCAATATCGGCAGGCTCGCAGCGGAGCACAACTTCCCCGAGTACGTAGACCCCTGGACCGGAGCCGCGCACGGGACCCGCAGATTCAGCTGGACCGCCGCGCTGGCCCTGGAAACCACCTATCATCGGAGCACGCCATGACCGCCGTTGCACCCCCGTCCGCCGCCTCGGTCCTCGTGGCCCACGGCGCCATGATGCGCGGCGCTGCCGACGGAAGCGTGGGCCGGGCAGACGCACCCGCGCAGGGAACCGAAGGCCTCTACATTGCCGATACGCGCCTGCTGTCCCGTTGGATCCTGGAGATCAACGACTCCACCTTCTGGGATGTGGGCAGCGTCCGTGAACCGGGCCGCCGCGAGACCGCCCTCAGTCCGGCGGCACGGCGGAACCAGACGCACGACCTCTTCGTCCTCCGGACCCAGGAGCTGGACGCCGGAGGCCTCACCGATACCCTGCGCATCCGCAACCTTGGCCGGGAGCCAATCACCGCCCGCCTGGTCCTGCGGGCCGGCACAGACTTCGCGGACCAGTTCACCGTCCGCACCGACGGCCGGATCTTCGATCTCAGCGCCGCCGCCAGCAGCATGGACGTCCACGACGACGGCTCGCTGGCCTTCGATTACAGCCACACTTTCCGGGGCCGGACCTTCCAGGCCGGCGTCCGCCTGGCCGCGAGCATCCCGCCAACGGTCCGCAGGGAGCCTGCCGACGGGCGCTTCGTCGGCGCCGCCCTGTCCTGGGATCTGGCGCTGGCAGCGGGCGAGACGCAGGCCCTGACTGTTTCTGCGGTCGCCAGTGGCGGGCAGGCACCCCCGACGGTTCCGGCCGCCGTCGTACGTTCCGGCGATGGGCTGACCGCCTTGGCGCGCCAGAGCCTGAAAGACCTTGATTCGCTGCTGATGCCCTGCCCCGTCAAGCCCGAACTGACCATCCCCGCGGCCGGGCTGCCCTGGTTCCTCACGCTCTTCGGCCGGGATTCCCTGCTGGCGTCGATGCTCACGCGTGAAGAATGCCCGCAGCTGCTGGGCGATGTGCTCCGCGCGTTGGCTGCAACGCAGGGAACAGCGGATGATCCGGCGCGGGTGGAGCAGCCAGGGAAGATTGTCCACGAGGTGCGCGTGAGCGAGCTGGCCCAGCTGGGTGCCGTTCCCTACGGCCGCTACTACGGCACGGTGGACTCCACCCCGCTGTTCCTGATGGCGATGGGGCAAGTGGAGGATCCCGTGCTGCTCCGCGACCTGGAGCAGCCCGCCCGGGCCGCCGTCGAGTGGATCCTCGGCGACGGCGGCCTGAAGGACACCGGGTTTGTTCGCTACACCCCGGACCCCGCGGGCCTGCTCCACCAAGGCTGGAAGGACTCGTTCGACGCCGTGGCCGGAGCCGACGGCCGCGAACCGGTGGGCGCCATCGCCCTTGCCGAAGTGCAGGGCTACACCTGGCGCGGCCTCAGGGAATGCGCCCGCCTTGCAGCCGAGCAATGGGATGACCAGGCCTGGGCAGGCACCCTTCACGGGCTCGCCGAGGAGCTGAAGCTCCGGTTCCGGGACGCGTTCTGGATGGACAACCAGAACTTTCCCGCCCTGGCCGTGGACGGTGAAGGCCAGCAGGTTGACGCGCTGGCTTCCAATGCCGGCCACCTGCTGTGGGCGGGGATCCTCGATGCCGACGACGCCCGTGCGGTCGCTTCCCGGTTGCTCCGGGACGATTTCTTCACCGGGTGGGGGATCCGGACCCTCGCCGAAGGCCAGCACTATTACCACCCGATGTCCTATCACAACGGCTCCGTCTGGCCGCATGACAGCATGCTGGCCGCGGAGGGAATGGCAGCCTACGGGCTGACCGACCAGGCACGGGCCGTGGCAGCGGGGATCCGGGAGGCGGCCGCGCACTTTGGCAACAGCTTGCCGGAACTGTTCGGCGGGTTCTCGCGGGCGGATTTCCCTGTGCCGGTTACGTACCATCACGCAGGTTCGCCGCAGGCCTGGGCTGCGGCCGCGGGCCTGGCCGCTGTCCGCCTGACCAGTAGCTTCGAGCGGGCGGACTAGGAAAAGCGCACGGGGTGCGATGCCGCCACCGGGCTTATCGTGGAAGTATGGACTCTCCAAAGGCGCAGCTGTACTTGGATATCACAGCTAAAGGCCTGTGCCTGCTGGGCGTCGCGCTGATGATCTTCGGCCAGGGTGGATGGTTCTACGTGGGCGTCGCCACCGTGGTCCTGGGCGTGCTGTTCATCGGCGCCTCGCTGATGGCCACCCGCAACCTGCGGCACAGGGGATGGGACGGCAGAAACCGGCCAACAGCCGGATAGCCCGCCCCACCCCCTCGCCCGCCAGTCCCGCCGGAGCCACACGGAGCGGCACCCAGTCCTCGCCGACGGTAGCGTCCCTAGGCCTGGGCCGGGTCCAGTGGCCGGGGAGCGATCGGCTGGTCGTTGGCCGTCAGGTCGATGCCCATGTCCTTGGCGAAGACCAGCCGGGTGTCCTTGTAGATTCCGGGGTGGTTCTCATCCAGCTCAAAGACCCGGGCGCCGCGCAGGCGATTCCGTTCAGCGCCGGGGAGCCCATAGGCGCCGAAGCCGGTTCCGGGGGCGTAGCCGAGCTGCACCCCGTAGTAGTTGCCCACGTAGGTATTGACGTGATCGTGGCCCACAAAGTAGCCGAGCACATCCCCGCGTTCCAGGAAGGCGCTGAACAGGCCGGAGTTGATGGGGCCGGGGCACTCGTCCTCGTTCCGTTCGCCGACGATGTTGTGCTTCGTGCGGGCCCGGGTGTGATCGGCGTCCGTCCGCGAGTCGAGGCTGGCGAACCACATGTTGCGGTGCTCGTGGAGCGCAATGTGGCCCCACATGAGGGAGGGGACCTTCTTGCCGTACTTCTGCTCGGTGGCGATGGACAGGCTGCGGTACCAGGTGACCTGGTCCATGCGTACCCAGTCCCAGTCGGGGTAGCCTTCGAAGTCCTGTCCATTGATGGCGTCCGGGGCATATCGGCCGGTGTCGATGAGCCACAGGCCGAAGGCCGGCTCCTTGGACTTGGCCGACTGCACGAGCAGCAGCGAGTTCGACGTCCCGGTGAGCCCCGGCGTGGAGTCGCCGTTCATGTTGAATTCGTAGGTCTGCAGAAACTGCAGCATTTTGGCCTCGGTCATGCCCGTCCGTGCCACGGAATCTTCGTCGTGGTTGCCGAACGTGACGGCCCAGGGGATCTGCCGGTGCTCCATGGGCTGGACCACGTGGTTGAGTGCCTGCTTGACCTCCAGCTCAGAGTCGCAGCCGCCGTTGATCACATCGCCGTTGATCACCACGAAGTCCGGCTTCTCCGCGTCCAGGGTCTTGTCCATGAGCTCGATGGTGCGGCGGTCCGTTTGCTCGTCGTCCTGGGTGTCGTTGAACTGGATCACTTTGAAGCCGCCGTCTGGGCGGAATGCGAGGGTGGGCTTGGGTGCCTTCGCTCCCGGTGCCGCGTAGCTTCCGGCTGCTGCGGCCACTGTCAGTCCCAGCGCGCCAAGGGTTCCGGCGGCGGCCAGCGCGGCCCGCCGGCTGAGGGTGGGCTGGTGGATTCCGGTGGTCATCGATGCCTCTTTCACTGATGCGGCCGTACCTCCGGCCGTCGATCCTGCGACAGTACGCAAGACAGGTATCGGGTTCCGGAACACTTGGTGAACGCCACATGCGGGACTCGCTGAATATCGGCTCCCTCCACCTACGATTGCGGCATGTCAACTTACGAAGTCACTCGCAGCGCCCTTATTCCTGCCCCTGCGGAACACGTGTTTCCGCTGGTCAACAGCTTCCTGGAGTGGACCAAATGGTCGCCCTGGGAGAACGTGGACCGGGAACTCAACCGCTCGTATTCGGGCAGTGACGCCGGTGTGGGGGCCAAGTATGCCTGGAGCGGCAACCGCAAAGCAGGCAGCGGAAACATGGAGATCGTCGAGTCGGATGCTCCCCGGAGTATCAAGGTCCGCCTTGAGTTCACAAAGCCGTTCAAGGCTGTGAATCCCACCACGTTTACGTTCACACCGGCCGACGGCGGGACCCAGGTCACGTGGCGGATGACCGGCGAGAACAAGGGGCTCGCGAAGATTTTCGCCATGATCGTGAACATGGACAAGATGGTCGGCGGCGACTTCGAGCGCGGGCTGGCCGCCCTCTCGGCCGCCGCGACGGTCAACAAGGCTTGACCCGGCGCTGCTGACGCCGGCGCTTGCCCGGCGTCAGCCGTTGAGGATCTGCTCGCGCAGAATATCGGCGTGCCCGCAATGCTGGGCGAACTCCCGCAGCACATGCAGGTACACCCAATGCAGCGGGAGCGGGCCGCGGCGGTTGCCGCGCAGCACGTCGTCGAGCTCCAACAACGACGTCGCCTCGCGCGATGCCTCGCAAGCCTCCCGGTGCGCGCGACGGACGCTGGCGATGGTGTCCTGGTCCGTGAGGATGAACGACTCGTCAGGTGTTGGGCGCGCACGGGCTGGCGGATGGCGTTCTCGGCGAACGCGGCTGAAGGAGCAGACATCCCCGAAGTATTGCAGGCAGGGGTCGCGGGCAATGCGCCGCTCGCTGGGGAAGGCCCGACGTCGGCCGCTCACCCATGGTGATCGCCGCGCCGCGCGCCTATGGTGAAGTCATGTCTGATTCCTTTTCGTCCTTCGTGGACACCTTCAAAAACATTGGCGTCACCAAGGCCTATGGCCCGGCCGTCCAGGTGGGCGGGGAAGAAATCATCCCGGTTGCACTGGTGTCCTTCGGGTTCGGGGGAGGCGGCGAAGCCGGTGACGGTGCCTCCGGCGGGGGTGGCGGCGGAATGGTGCTGCCGCTGGGTGTGTACCGGACCGTCGGCGGCCGCGCGGCGTTTCGCCCCAACACAGTGGTCACCCTGATGTGCCTGGTCCCGGTGATCCTGGCCGCCGGCGCAGCTGGGGCCCGGGCTATCCGCGCCGCGCAGTCCTAGCCGTACTGCCCGGTCAGAAGCCTGCCCCGCAGCCTGCCCAGAAGCCCGCCTGACCGGAGGGGCGACTAGCCGGAGACTCTGCGGTCGCGCGCCTGGCGTGCCAGCCGGATGAATCCATAGACGAAGACGGCCTCGATCAGCACCATCAGCCCGAGCAGCAGCCACTGCCCCTGCGCGATGAAGACCACCGCGCCGGTGAGGACCAGCATGGTTCCCAGCGCCAGCGCGTACACGGCGAAGCCGAGGGCCACTTTGGCGCTGCGCACACCCGTCCGGAAGCCAAAGCCCACCGGTTCGCCGCCGGGATAGCCGGCCACACGGTCCGGGACTGCGGGCTTGAGCCTGTCGAATTCCGCCCAGGGATCCGGGTCCTGATTGCTCATGCTTCCATTATCCCGCGGTTCCCGGCCCACTTGCGGCCGACGGATTCTGCTCAATCATTCGACGGCGGCATGCGGGCCGCCCCGGAAATCCAGCCCTGCCGACAGGGTGGGAGTGGATGATTGAGCAGAATCCGACGCGAGGCCCAGGCGCGCGGGGTTGCTCGATCAGGTTTGGTGGCTAAACCACCTGGTTGGGGACCAGAAGTGACAGGTCAACCGGGGTGAGCGGCTCGTAGATGGCGGGTTCCTGGTGGGTAACCACGACGGCGTCGCTCACCACGTCTGCCAGCCGGCCGTGGCGCGCGTAGGCCTGCCGCTGCAGCCTGGCGCCGGTTCCGTTGGCGAAGATCCGGTGCAGGGATTCCTCGACGTAGGCTGCATCGCCCGCCTCGACCAAGGCGTCGCGGACATGGTGGTGGAGCGCGGCGATGACATTGCGCGCGGACTCCGGCTTGTGGGTCAGCGGGTGGAGCAGTTCGCCCTGGATTCCCCACCGGCTGGCCAGCCAGGCCCCCTGGCGCAGGATGATGGCCGGAACCATGTCCGGCTCCTGGCCGGATTTCCATTCCCGGGCAGCGGTCTCCACCAGGCCCCGCACCAGGGCGGCGATCAGGACGGTGTCGCGGGGATCGAGGCAAACATCGGATACCCGGATCTCCACGGTGGGGTGGCGGGCGGAGAGGCGGGCGTCAAAATCAGGGTTGTTGACTACGCCCGTGGCAGCCAGGTCCGCCACGCGCTGGTGGTAGGCCTGCGCCGAGCCGAAGATTTCCGTCGGCCCGGCCGAGGACCAGCGATTCCAGGCCTGCGTGCGGAAGCTTGCATAGCCGCTGTCAGCGCCGTCCCAGAACGGTGAATTGGAGCTTAACGCCATCAGCGGCGGCAGCCAGGACCTGATCCGGTCCAGGATTGCGACGCCTTCCTCATCGGAGTCGACGGAGACATGGATGTGGCATCCGCAGGTCAGCTGCTCACGGGCTGTCAGGGCGAACTTTTCCAGCAGCGCGTCATAGCGGGGGTTGCTGGTGGAATGGGGTGTCACTGCCAACGGGGACGTGGCAAGCGCGGCGATTCTGGCGCCGACTTTCCGGGCAAGCGAGTCCGCGTAGGCGCGGCCTGACAGGATTTCGGCGGAGAGTCCGCTCAGGGTGCTGTGCGGGTGGGTGATCACTTCGAGCTGTTCCTGGTGAAGCTCGACGGCGAGCGCCGGGTGCGTGGAAAGGTCCGCCGGTTCGCCCGGGTCCTGGAGGCGCAGCAGGTCTGCTGCCAGGGGCAGGGGACTGCCGTTGGAGGGATCAACGATCAGGAATTCTTCTTCAACACCAAAAGTACGCACTAGCTAAGTGTGCGGCAACAACAGCGGCCCCGGATGCCATACTTGTTCCCGGCATCCGTGGGGCCTCCGGGAGGGACGCTCGAAGCGGTAGAAATCCCCTATATCCGCGAGTGCCCTTTCAGTTCCATAATGGCCACATAGGCTTCGGGGATCCTCTCGCTGATGATGGCTGGCGCGGCGCAGGAGAGTCCCAGGTGGCCGCTCCGGCACTTGGCGTAACGGGCGGCCACGCGGCACCGGACAACGGGGTTCCGGAACCGCCTCCGGGGGAGAGCATCGCCATCAACGCGAAAGCAAGGCACAAAGGAAATCATCATGCTCAAGGATCGAACCGTTATGGCTGTTCTCGCTGCGAAGGACATCAACAGGGCGAAGGATTTCTATCGGGACAAGCTGGGGCTGGAACCGTCCGATTCCATGGAGGACGACAGCCTGTTTTACAGCGGCGGCAACGGAACGGGTTTCCTGATTTACCAGACGGAGAATGCCGGGACGGCCAAGAACACCCAGATGGGCTGGGAAACGGACAACCTCGAAGCCGAGATGGAGGAACTGCGGGGCCGCGGGGTCGTCTTTGAAGACTACGATTTCCCCGGCCTGAAGACGGAGAACGGCGTTGCGGATAACGACTGGGGGAAGTCCGCCTGGTTCCTGGACAGCGAAGGGAACATTCTCAACATCTCCCAGCGCAAGTAGCCAGCCGCAGGGCTGATTGGCGCACGAAGGGGCCGCACTTGCCGCGAAGGCAGGTGCGGCCCCTCGCGCCACGCTCAGGAATAGCGCGTCACGCTCAGGAATAGAATGGGTGCCATGGGCTCCGTTGACATTCCTTGGCCGATCTTCCTGAGCCGGACCGCGGCTGCCTGCAACATGTGATCGATGTTGCAAGGGCCGTTGTGCCGGAGGCCGAGCAGGGGATGAGCTACGGGATGCCGGCCCTGAAATTTGAGGGAAAGCCTCTCGTGGGCGTCGTCCGGGCAGGCAAGCACCTCTCCGTCTTCCCGTTTTCCCCGGCGGTGATTGACGCCGTCGCCGGCCGGCTTGAAGGGTACTCCCTGTCCAAAGGGACCATCCGGTTCACGGCGGCGCATCCCCTCCCCAACGACGTGCTGGAGGACATCGTCCGGCTGCGCCGTGCCGAGATCCTCAAGTAGGGCCGGCGCCGATCAGTGTTTGGACAATTCCGGAAGCAGCCCGAGCTGTCCCAGGAAGTCCATCTGGTCAAAGTAGAAGTGGTGCGATGTGATCTGGCCACCCTCCACCCTGGCGATGTCGCAGCTTCTGACCCTGACCTGTTTGCCCGTGGCCGGCAGGGTTTCGCCGGAAGGCAGGCTCAACGGCCCGGTGTTGGTTCCGGCGACGAAACCCTCATCGATAGCCACATTCCCGGCCCCATGCTTATCGGCGTACTCATACGTGACGTCCGGCAGCGCTTCCCAGAAATGGAAGAGGTAGTTGGTGATTCCCTCCCGCCCGGTGAGCTCGCCTTCATCAGGAGTAAAGGCCACGGCGTCCTCGGCGTAGCACCCCGCTAGTGTTTCCTTGTCCTTTGCTGCCATGGCCGTGGTTAAGCGGTCCATGACCTCGCGTGCCTGTCCCATTTCGACCTCCATGTGTTGAGGGCGGCCGCACGGAAGCGTGGGCCGCTTCGTGATTTGTCCCTGCAATCACAGGCGCCATTTTAAGTACACGTCCGCCGTAGAGGAGTGTCAACGAACGGGGATGCCCTCTGTGAATACCGCGGAGGAAGAGGCAGCCAATGGGCACGGAAACAGTTGAGGCAGTTCTCCATGACGGCTCAACCATCCCCGTCACGGTTCAGGGAGACGGACCCGGAGTCCTCCTGCCGGTCAGCCTGGCGCCCCACACCGCGGCGGAGGCGGAGACGCTGCGCCAGTGGGGCGGGGACCCGGACCTGGGACCAAACCTCATCAACGGACTGGCACCAACCAACCGGGTGATAGCCGCGTACTACGAAGCGCACCGCATGGCCCACCCGGCGCCGCAGACGCTTCACCCCGGGGAACATCGCGAAGGATCTGCTGGCAATTGCCGATGCCGCCGGCGTCGACCGTTTTGCCTACTACGGCTACTCCTGGCTGGCGCTGTGCGGCCTGCAGCTCGCACTCCGCACCGACCGTCTGCGGGCGCTCGCCTTGGGCGGGTTCCCGCCGCTCGAGGGTCCGTACCGAAGCATGCTGGCCGTCACCCGCGCCCCGCACGCCATGTCCGTGGAAAAGGCCGGCGAACCGGCAGGCCAGGTCACGGAACCTGAACCGGGCGACTGGGATTCGGTGTCGGTCCAGACCACCGAGGCGCAGACGCAGCAGTTCGTCACCCTGTACGAAGCGCTGCAGGACTTTGACGATTCCGCCGCAGTGCTCCCGGGGGACCTGCCCAAACTCGCGTTCGCCGGCGCCGAGGACCAGATTGACTACAAACCGGTCTGGGGCGGAGTGCGGGTGTCCATCGGGGAGCCCCTGGCGAGGCATCAAGCGTCCCTGACCAAAGCCGGGTGGGACGTCCGCGTCCTGCCGGGCCTGGATCACATGGGCGCGATGCACAGTATCGACCATTCCTGGCCGGCAGCGACCCGCGGATCATTGCCGTGGACGCCAACCATGAAGTGGTGGGTCTCGCCGACTCGGGTCCCGCACGGGATGAGGACGGCCCGGAGGCGCTGGAACTGTATTCGCTGTACACACTCCGGCGGACGCACGGAAGCGGGCTGGGGGCCGCGTTGCTGAGCGCGGCCATCGGTGAGAGTCCGGCTTATCTCTGGGTGCTGGAGAACAATCCCCGGGCGCAGGCCTTCTACCTCAAACACGGCTTTCGCCCTGACGGCACGCGCGGCCAGCTGCCACCCGAGTGGGAAGAGCTGCCCAAAATCCGCATGGTCCGTCCGGCGAGGGCCCGGTCATGACTATGCGGACAGGATCCTTACCGGATAAGGGGTTGCTACCGCGCTGGGCCAGGATCGCCGTCGCCGTTTATCTGGCGGTGACGGTTGCCGCTGTCGGGGCTTCGCTCGTCACCGGTTCCTTCGAAACGGGGCTGGATGCCGTGTTCCGGGAGCGGCTGTGGCTGGCCGTGGTGGTTCTGACGCTGCCCGTTTCGGCGGCGTATTTCGCCGTGGTCTTCCTCCTTGATTCGTCGGGTCCGCCGCCGCAGGGTGGGTTGAGGCCGACGACGGTTATCCACTACCTGGGATTCCTCGCCCTTGCGGTGGTCAACGCAGCGCTCTTCCGGTGGATGGTCCTGAGCATCCGGAAGCCGGTTCCAGCCGCCAGGCCTCTCGCTATGCCTCAGGTTCCGGGGGTGACAATTCACGGGGTCACCCGGAACGTTCGGCACCTCTGGTGGACCGTGCCCCTCGCTGTCCTGCTGAGCTTTCCGCAGTGGCTCGTGGCGGGTCTTGCCTGGTGCGGGATCAGCGGCTGCAGCGGTGGAGGCTTCGGGGTGTCCACCGGTACCGAATGGTTGGCGGTCACCATGAGCGTGGTGAACGGGTTGATTCTCACGGTGGCTGTTTTTGCAGTGCGCTGGCTGTATCCCACGCGGAGGCGCGCCCTCATTGCCCTGGCGGCCGGAACGCTGTTCGGGCTTCTGGGGGCTGCCGTCACGCACGGGTAGCACCGCAGGACGGTGAGTGAACGGCCCTCGGCAACGCCGTCAATCGTAGGTACGGTTGCGTCATGCAAAAGATATCGATTGAGGCTTTGGCCCGTCAGCAGATCGCTGCCGCTGTTGCGGCACCGAGCGGGCGGGCAGCCGATACAGCGTTCGGCGGGCATGAGAAGAAACTGCGCCAGACCGTCATGGCCTTCCGTGCCGGCACGCAGCTCAGCGAGCACCAGAACCCCGGCGAGGCAACGGTCTACGTGCTGAAGGGATCGGTCTGGCTGAGGGCTGGCGGGGAGTCGTGGCAGGGCAAAGCCGGAGACCTGCTGATCGTGCCGGACGGGCTGCACAGCCTGGAAGCGGAAGAGGACTCGGCGGTGCTGTTCACGGTGGTCAAGACCGACCGGTAGCGCTGGGCTGGTTAACTGGCAGGAAAGTCGAGAGAAGGAGCACCCATGTCCGGTTTGCCCGCATCACCGAAACTACGGGTGAGTCTGCCCAGCCAGAACCTGGTGGACGCACTCGAGCCGTCCGCCGGCGTCGAACTCTTCCTGTGGGACCTGACCGGCCCGGCGCCGGCGGAGCAGTTCGACATTGTGGTGCCGCCCTACATGGGCGGGGTGGGGGCGCTGGCTGCGCTGGACTCCGTGGGCGTCGGCCTGGTGCAGAGCCAGCTGATCGGTTACGACGGCGTCGAGGCGGTGCTGCCCGCGGGGTGCCTTTTCGCCAACGCGGCGGGAGTGCATGAGACGTCGACGGCGGAACTTGCGTTGGGCATGATCATCGCCAGCCAGCGGGGGATCCCGGACTTTGTGCGGAATTCGGCGACGGGAACCTGGGACCACCGCGAGCGCCCTAGCCTGGCCGACAGGCGGGTGCTCCTGGTGGGTTATGGGGGAGTGGGGAAGGCGGTTGAGGCCCGGCTGCTGCCGTTCGAGACCGAGGTGACGCGGCTGGCCAGCCGCGGCCGCGACGATGAGGGCGGCAGGATCCACGGGATTGATTCCCTGTATGAGCAACTGCCGCTCCACGACATTGTGGTGGTCAGTGTTCCCCTGAGCGAGCAGACCCGGCACCTGGTTGACGCCCGGTTCCTGGCGGCGATGCCGGACGGCGCACTGCTGGTGAACGTGGCCCGCGGGCCGGTGGCCGATACCGAGGCATTGCTGCGCGAGACGTCGTCCGGCAGGCTCCGGGCCGCCCTGGACGTGACGGATCCGGAACCGCTGCCGCGCGATCATCCCCTGTGGACCGTGCCCGGTGTCCTCATCACCCCGCACGTGGGCGGGGCCAGCTCGGCCATGCTGCCGCGGGTGGCGCGGCTGATCCGGAAGCAAATCGGTTTGTTGCAGGCCGGGCAGGAGCCGGTGAACGTGGTGCTGGGCGGGCTTGCTGGGCGTTAGCGGCGGCCTGCGCATTCCGGGGGCGAGCCGTGTCCAGGCCTTTTCTCCAACGAATTGCGCCTAGCATGGCGCTGGTAGGCGCATCCACTATCTCCGAGTTGAAGGCCAGAGGCCCGGAAGCTATCCGTGACTTACGGAATGCGGTCCGATTGACGGGTGCCATGCCGCCCCACTGAATTCCTCACTGATTTCGCAATCCCGAGGAATCGCACATTTTTCGCGGTGCCGGACCTTTATCTTCAACCACTTAAGGATCCAATGCGCAACCGCTATCTAATCCCTGCCCTGACCGCTGCAACAGCACTCATGCTTTCGGGTTGTGTGGACAACAGCGCGCCGGCGGCGGCGGATAAAGCGTCTGCTTCCGCGGACACCGCAGTCCAGAAGAATGAGGAACTTGCGGCTTTGCTGCCGGAGAAAATGAAATCCGCGGGCGTCCTGAACGTGGGCATGGCCAACAATTACCCGCCCAACGAATTCAAGGATGGCAACGGCGCCCCGGCCGGCTGGTCGGTGGACCTCACCAATGCGTTGGGTGCCTCGCTCGGGCTGAAGGTCAACTTTGATATCGGCACGTTCGACAACATTCTGCCGTCCGTCAAGGCGGGCAAGGACGACATGGGCATGTCGTCGTTCACCGACACCCTGGAACGCGAAAAGCAGGTGGATTTTGTGAACTACTACTCGGCGGGCATCCAGTGGGCGGCGCCGAAGGGCAAGACCGTGGACCCGGACAACGCCTGCGGCCTGAAGGTTGCCGTCCAGGCCACCACCTATGAGGACACCCACGAGGTGCCGGCCAAGTCCAAGGCGTGCACGGATGCGGGCAAACCCGCGATTGAGATCTTCAAGTACGACGCGCAGGACCAGGCCACCAACGCCCTGGTGGTGGGCCAGGTGGACGCCATGAGTGCGGACTCGCCGGTGACCCTCTACGCGATCTCGCAGACAAAGGAGAAGCTGCAGACCGCGGGGGATGCCTTTGAAGTGGCGCCCTACGGGATTCCGGTGGACAAGGGGAGCGCGTTCACCCCGGTGCTGCAGAAGGCGCTGCAGGCCCTGATCGACGACGGCACCTACAACAGGATCCTGTCCAAATGGGGCGTGGAAAGCGGCGGCGTGAAGACGGCGGCGCTCAACGTGGCGTCGTCGGCCAAGTAACCAGCCGTGACTCTTCCCAAACATGCCGCCGTGGCGCGGCCCAACCCCGCAACCGGCGGAACTCAAGCGCAGGGGGACGCCATTGTGGCCGTTCCCCTGCGCCACCCCTGGCGGATCTCGATCGCCGTCGTCCTGGTGTTCCTGCTGGCGCTGTTCATCGTGGATGCGTCGCAGCGGCCCGACTACGGCTGGGCGGAGGTGGGCAAGTACCTCTTCGACCGCCGGATCAGCCAGGCGGCCTGGGTGACCCTGACGCTCACCATTTACGCCATGATCGGCGCTATCGTCCTGGGGCTCCTTCTGGCCATCATGCGGCTCTCGCCGAACCCGGTGGTCAAGAGCATCGCCTGGCTGTACCTGTGGATCTTCCGCGGGACCCCGGTCTACGTCCAGCTGGTGTTCTGGGGCATCGTGGCGCTCATCTACCCCGTGTTCACCATCGGGATACCATTCATGACGCCGTGGATCACCATTCCCAACGACGTGTTCACCAACCTCTACATCACCGCGGTGATCGGACTGGCGCTGAATGAGGCCGCCTACATGTCCGAGATTGTCCGCGCGGGACTGCTGTCCGTGGATGAGGGCCAGGAGGAGGCGTCGACGGCGCTCGCCATGTCATGGGGCCAGACCATGCGTTACGTGGTGGTTCCGCAGGCCATGAAGATCATCATTCCGCCCACAGGCAATGAGGTGATCTCCATGCTCAAAACCACCTCGCTCGTAGCGGCCATTCCGCTCAGCATCGACCTCTACGGGGTGTCCCGCGGCATCTCCGCGGTGACCTTCACCCCCGTTCCGCTGCTCATCGTGGCATCGATCTGGTACCTCCTGTTCACGTCTGTCCTGATGGTGGGGCAGCACTTCATCGAGAAGCGTTTCTCACGCGGAACGGGACGGCGGCAGGCGGGACCGGCGTCGGAAAGTGATCCTGGGGCGGCGGCAATGACTGCTGCGCCAATGGGCAATGATTTGGGAGGCAAAGGATGAGCGCTACTCCGATGGTGACCGCGGACCGGATCTCCAAGAGCTTCGGTTCCAACAACGTGCTGCGCAGCATCAGCCTGGAAGTGCAGGCCGGTGAGGTGCTGTGCATCGTGGGGCCCAGCGGCTCCGGCAAGTCCACTTTCCTGCGCTGTATCAACCACCTTGAAAAGATCGACGCCGGCCGGCTCTTCGTGGAGGGGCAGCTGGTGGGTTACCGGCAAAAGGGCGACAAGCTTCATGAGCTCAAGCCCAAGGAAGCAGCGCTCCAGCGCCGCGACATCGGCATGGTGTTCCAACGGTTCAACCTGTTTCCGCACATGACGGCGCTGGAAAACATCATCCAGGCGCCGATGCGGGTCAAACGCATTCCGAAAGCCAAGGCCACCCTGCGTGCCATGGAGCTGATGGAGCGCGTCGGGCTGGGGGACAAGGCGGATCACTACCCGGCGCACTTGTCCGGCGGGCAGCAGCAGCGCGTGGCCATCGCCCGGGCCCTGGCCATGGATCCGAAGCTGATGCTCTTCGACGAACCGACCAGTGCCCTAGACCCGGAGCTCGTGGGTGAGGTCCTGGACGTTATGAAGGAACTGGCCACGAGTGGCATGACCATGATCGTGGTGACCCACGAGATGGGCTTTGCCCGCGAAGTGGCGGACTCCATCGCCTTTATGGACGGCGGCGTGGTGGTCGAGGCGGGCCCGCCCCGTGAGCTGCTGGGCAATCCCCAGCAGGACCGGACCAAGGCGTTCCTCTCAAAGGTGCTGTGAAGGAGCGGCGCCCAAGAGCGTCTGGAATGCTGTTCGCATGACGATCAGCTTTGAATGGCGCGAAGACCAACGCTGGTCTATCCGGCTGCGCTAACAGCGCTGGCCGGTCAGCCAGAGAGCTGGATCCAATTGGCACGAAGGATTGTCGCGTGAACAACACTTTGGAGGCCATCCGGAACGCCGTGCTGAGTGCATCGGCCGTTGGTGGCATCAGGATAGTCGGCATTGCTGGGCCTTCCGGGTCCGGCAAGAGTGCGTGGGCGGGGAAATTGGCCCAATTGCTGTGAATCGCAGTGGTAAGTGGCGGTGTTTTTGCAGCGCTAAATGGCAGCCCTGGTGCACCTAAGCCGATCCTTACCGGGCGCTCCACACTCGGGCGGTGCTGGATCTTATGGGACCTTGCCAAGGTGCCTTGACAGGTTGCCGTCGTAAGGACACGCTGACGTTATGGCGAGATACAGCGGCGGGCCAACCGTCCATAGGGCAATGAAGGGGCCTCGATCCACGGGAGCGTCCATGTCGAGCCCACAGAGCTGGAAGGCGGAGGTAATCGCCACCCTGAGGGCTATCCAGCAGGTCCGCCAGACGTGCGACCACACCGAACTCACGACCGTGAAGTACGCACGGAAGGCGGGCCTGTCCTGGGCAGAGATCGCCACCGCTCTCGGGGTCACGCGCCAAGCGGCATGGGAGCGGTGGCATGAAATCGACGAGACCCTGCCCAAGAGCGACGCGTGGGGCCCCTTCTCACTGAACGACACGGTGCCCGAGCGCTTTCGCGGCTCCGGGCAAAGCACCGTCGCTGGCACCTCTGATCCCACATTTTCGCAGCGCTAAATGTTGCGCGCGTTGGAGCTCGCGGTAGACAGTGGCGCGTGAGACGTCGGAGAGCGTCCTGTCGTTTAGGTTTGGGCAAATCTCCATATCGGAGCAATCAGACGGAGTTGGACGAACCGACGGCCGGAGACTGAATCACTCCGCCCTCTAACTGGGCATTTTCCGGTATCGCGTATGCGGCGTCACCGGGGAGCAGCCACCAATATTGGCGCTCCGCATCGCCCGCCGGGTTCGTTGGACGATTCACCGGGCGGCTAAGGCAAGATCTGAAACTAATTTGTGGCCACCAGCTGGTTATCTTCTTCTGATCGTTTCATTCCACCCCTGTCAGAGCTGGGGAATCTGAATATGGGTTTGTGATCTGTGGGCTGGCCTCAAGGTTCCTGTAATCCGAGGATTGCAGCCACTGCTAGCCGCGTGTGGTGTTTGACTCGCGACCCCGGGTGAACCCGGTCAGGAGCGAGTCCCGGAGGCTACCGCGGGCGTCTTGCCCTGGGCCCTCCAATCCGGCCGCCATTGCAGCGATCCAGTCGCCGTAGCTTGTAATGTCCTGGCCAGTGGAGGCAGCCACAGCGTCGCAGGCGAAGCCGACAGCGCGAGTACCGTCTGCCAGACGAACGGAACCCAGGAGCATTGGCTCGGGCAGCGCGGCCAGGAACCGTCCCAGCGCCGCTTCCGGCAGCAGCCAGCGCTCTGCCACGAGCTCCGCCCCGTTCTCTGACCGGTACACCCCGGGTTTCGGTGGCTGGGTGTCCAGTGCGACCATGCGGTAGCAGGCCGCCGTACGCACATCCCCGTCCCAGGCGGCACCTAAGGTTTCGAGTTCGTGGGACAGGGGCTGCCCTCGTCGATGTGCCCCAACCACGACGAGCGGCTCAGCGGAGGCGCCCGCCCGCACCGGCCATGGTTTCCGGGGGCCGGCCGGGGGCGCCTGGACGGCTCCGGCCGCGAACTGGGCCGGTGGGGCAGGCGTTGTTTCGATTCTGCGGGCGATGTCAGCGGCAACCGCATCCTCGAACGTTCGCCCGACAACGGTGAGCCCGAACTGGAAGCCGTCCAATTCCCCGGCCGGTATGGCGACAGCGCACAGGTCGAAGAGATTGCAGAAATTGGTGTAAGTCCCCATCTTCGAGTTCACTCCGACAGGGTCGCGGGCGACGTCCGAGAGGCTCGGGTGGAAAGGTGCTGTGGGGACGATCAGTGCATCGAAGCCCCGCAAATGCGCCATTGCCTGGCTCTTGAGGTCGTTGAGCCTGCCGGTGTCCGAAACGTACCGGTGGGCAGGGACCTCGCCAGCCCGGAGGACAATTCCGGCCACGGTGGGATCCAACCCGTCAGAATTGCCGGAGTCAGCGGTAGCGGAGGCAACAAATGCTCCGACGGCGGCATAGCGCTCAGCCACCAGACCGCCGTCATAAAGCAGACGCGCGCCCTCAAGGAAGTCGTCGAACTCGATGGGCTCCGCATCAACTCCCGAAGCCTGAAGCCTGGCAATCTGGCGGCCGAATTCATCAGCCCAATCTTGCGGAAGTTCCGGCAAGGCCGATGGATAGGCAACTCGTGGCCGGGCCGGTGCGGCAAGCTTGGCGTCCGACGGCCAGGTTCGTGCGTTCCCTGCCATGATTCCCATGGCCAGTTCGGCTGTCGCCAGGTCCCGGGCGAACACAGTGACGGCGTCCCACGAGCGGCATGCCGGAACTACTCCGGCGGTGGAAACCACGTTGAGTGTGGCCTTGATGCCCACAATCCCCTGAAGTCCGGCGGGTACCCGTCCCGAGCCGGCGGTGTCCGTGCCGATCGCAACATCGGCGAGCCCCAGGGCCACTGCGACGGCGGAGCCTGAACTGGAACCGCCGGAAATATGGTCGGGTCGGCGGGAATCGCGGACGGCTCCGTGCGGGCTTCGCGTCCCTACCAGCCCGGTGGCGAACTGGTCCAGGTTGGTGGCGCCGAGAACCACGGCCCCGGCCGCCCGCAGCCGGGCTACGGCCTCGGCGTCCTGCTCCGGCATGTAGGCGAACCCGGGGCATGCCGCCGTGGTGCTGATCCCCGCCACGTCAACGTTGTTCTTCACGGCAAGGAGCATTCCGGCCAGAGGGAGGTCCGCGCCGGCGGCCACTGCAGTGTCGATACGGCCGGCCTCGGCCAGAAGTTGATCCGCCGGGCGCAGCGCAATCCAGATTTCCGGCCTGTCGACGGCGTCGATGGCGGCCAGTGCTGCTCGCACACGCTCGGTGGCGCATCGGCTTACGGGTACGGTGCTCATGCTGCAGCCTCTTCCAGTTCGTCGCTAACCACGTCGGAGTGCCCGGTTGCGTTCTGGTCCGCCGGTGGTGCAATGACCACGAGGGCCTCGCCTTGCACCACCTGGGAACCTGCCACAGGCAGGACCTGCTGGACCACGCCGTCGCACGGGGCAACCAACACCGTTTCCATTTTCATGGCCTCCAGCGAAACCAGCGGCTGGTCTTTGGCGACCCGGTCACCGGGAGCCACATCCACCTTCCACACGCTCGCGGCGAAAGGCGCGGCAACCAGCGTTCCTCCCTCGGGAACCACCAGCTCTTCGGCGATCGGAATAACGGCGGCTGCTGCGTCGGCGCGGTCAAACTCACCAGCGTCGGCCCACGCTTGGCGTTCGACGGTGAACGCTGCCGCCTGCTTCGCGCGGAACACCTCGATCGAGTCGCTGTTCCGGGCAAGGAAGTCCTCATGGTCCGCCAAGGAGAAGGTGCCCTCCTCGATCTCCACTCCGTGGCCCCGGCCCGCGGCCATGTCGGCCCGCAGGTCCAACAGTTCTTCGGGGCTGACCGGGTACCAGGAGATGCGGTCAAAGAACCGCAGCAGCCAGGGCGAACCGGCCTCGAACGGCGCGGAATCGGCGTAACGGGACCACACTTGGGTGGTACGGCCCACGAACTGGTATCCACCAGGGCCTTCCATCCCGTAAATGCACATGTACGCACCGCCGATTCCCACGGCATTTTCCGGTGTCCAGGTCCGGGCGGGGTTGTACTTGGTGGTCACCAGACGGTGGCGGGGGTCCAGCGGTGTAGCTACCGGGGCGCCAAGGTAGACATCGCCAAGGCCGAGGACCAGGTATTCGGCGTTGAAGACCGTGTCAAAGACCTCGTCCACAGAGTCCAGGCCGTTGATGCGCCTGATGAATTCGATATTCCACGGGCACCAGGGAGCGTCATCCCGGACACCGGCCATGTAGCGCTGGATGGCTTCGCGCGTGGCCGGGTCATCCCAGGACAGCGGAAGACGGACGGTGCGGCTGGGCACCACCAGCTCTGAACTTGCCGGCAGGGCAGCCTCGACTTCCTGCACCAGGCCCAACAGCTTCGGGGTCGGAAGCACCGAAGGGTCGACCTTGATCTGCAGGGAACGGATGCCGGGGGTGAGGTCAACGATCCCCGGCAAGCGGAGCCCTTCAATGTGCTGGTGCAGGGCATGCACACGGGCCCGCAGGCTGAGATCAAGGACCATGTCGCCATATTCAACCAGCAGGTTGTCGTCCCCCGAGCGGCGATACGTGACAGCAGGCCGGCCCGGGGCTTGGGGCACCCGTCCCAGCACGCCGTCGTCGCCGTCTCCTCGACGGAGACCGGGGGCCGACACCGCCCCGGATGCCCAGTCGTGATCGCCGGGCAGCACCAACTGCCGGGCGGGACCCAGATCCTTGGTCGACGGCGCCCGGCTGGCTTCCACTGGCACGAAGCGCACAGTATCACCGGGACGTAGCTGGCCCAGCTTCCAACGGTCGGCGCTCACCACGGTGACCGGGCAGACGAAGCCGCCCAGGCTGGGACCGTCCGGACCCAGCAGAATGGGGGTGTCGCCAGTGAAATCCAGGGCTCCCACGGAATAGGCGGTGTCGTGGATGTTTGAGGGGTGCAACCCGGCTTCGCCGCCATCTTCCCGCGCCCATCGGGGTTTAGGGCCGATCAGGCGCACACCGGTCCGGGCAGAGTTGAAGTGCACCTCATAGCTGGCCGAATACAGGTCCTCGATGTCCTCGCGCTGGAAGAACTCCGGCGCGCCATGCGGTCCTTCGACTACCGTCAATTCCCATTCGGACGTCAGCGCAGGCCGGCTGTCCAAGGGGACTCTGCCGGCCAGTCCCGACCCGCCAAAAGCAACGGCCGGAGCGTCGTCGCCGTCGACTGTCGCTGCCCTCAGGACATCGCCGGCGCGAAGTACACGCCCGCCGTGGCCGCCGAACTGGCCCAGGGTGAACGTTGAGGCGCTGCCGAGATACCGGGGCACGTCAAGCCCTCCCTGGAACAGGATGTATCCGCGAAGGCCAGATCCTTCGGCCGTGCCGATGTCAAGCGTGCCTCCAGCGGGCACCGTCACTGGTTCCCAAGCGGAAATCTCGGTACCGTCCACGGTAGCCACCACGTCCGCGCCGGTGACGCACACGGTGGTGCTGTGGCTGAAGCGCAGGCAGGGGCCGGTCATGGTGAACTCAAGCCCGGGCGCGCCCTCCGCGTTGCCCAGCGCCTCGTTGCCGAGCCGGAAAGAGAGGTCGTCCATAGGACCGCTGGGCGGGACACCGACCTGCCACAGGCCCACCCGTCCGGGCCAGTCCTGGACCGAAGTCTGCAGCCCAGGCCTTTCCACGGTGATCCGGGGTTCCGGGTCACCCAGCTCATCCAGGGTTCCAGTGAAATGTTCCGCGCTCCGGACCGCGTCCAGTCCGGTTACTGCGCGGAGCATTCCGAGGTTGGTTTCGATGCCGTCGATCCGGGTGTTCTTCAGCGCATCACCGAGCCTGTCGAAGGCCTGGTGCCGGTCGGCGCCTGTGGTGATGATCTTGGCAAGGAGGGGGTCGTAGTTGGTGGATACCTCACTGCCCGTTTCCACCCATGCGTCCACGCGCACGCCGTCGGCTGCGGGGTAGACGGCGTTTGTCACGGTCCCTGAACTGGGCTGGAAGTTGCGGGCCGGATCTTCGGCATAAAGGCGGGCTTCCACGGCGTAGCCGGTCACGGGAATGCTGTCCGGCCGGCCGCCCAGCACCGAGTTTGCTTCGGTGCCGCCTTGGGCAAGGCGGAGCATCCACTCGACCAGGTCCACACCCGTAATGGCTTCGGTGACGGGATGCTCCACCTGAAGCCGGGCGTTGACTTCGAGGAACGAGGCGTGCTCGCGGACCGGGTCATAGACGAATTCCACGGTCCCGGCCGAGCGATAGTCCAGAGATGCGCAGAGCGCCCGCGAACTGCGGTGCAGTTCGTCGCGGAGGGATTCGGGAAGGTCCGGGGCGGGTGCCTCTTCCACGACTTTCTGGTGCCGGCGCTGGAGCGAGCAGTCCCTGTCCCCGAGGCTCACAACCCTGCCTTCGCCGTCGCCGAAGATCTGCACTTCCACGTGCCGTGCCTGCTCGACGTACCGCTCGGCGAAGACGCCGGCCGTGCTGAAGCTTGCATCCGCCAGCCGCGCGACGCGGGGGTAGCTCTCGGTGAGTTCGTCCTCGGTGCGGCAGACGGTCATCCCGATTCCGCCGCCGCCGCCGGTGGCCTTGAGCATCAGCGGGAAGCCGATGTCCCGGGCTGCCAGTACGGCCTCGTCCACGCCTGCGAGGAGGCCGGAGCCGGCGATCATCGGGACGCCGGCAGCGCGGGCGGCATCCCGTGCCGTGTGCTTGGTGCCGAAGATTCTGAGCTGCTCCGGGGTGGGACCGACGAAGACCAGCCCGGCTGCCTCGACTGCCTCGGCGAAGCCGGCATCCTCGGAGAGGAAGCCGTAGCCGGGGTGGATGGCTCCCGCCCCGGTTGCCGCAGCGGCCGACAGCAGCGCCTCGACGCGCAGGTACGATTCCTTGGCCGGTGCCGGGCCCAAGAGCACGGCCTCATCGGCGAGCCGGACGTGGCGGGCGCCGCGGTCCGCTTCGGAGTACACGGCCACCGTGCGCAGGCCGATCTTCCGCGCGGATTCGATGATGCGGCACGCGATTTCCCCGCGGTTGGCAATGAGCAGGGTGTCGAAGCGGTTCACAGGGCAGCCTCCGGCCGGGTGACGATCATACGGACGGGGGTGGGGTTGAAGCCGTTGCACGGGTTGTTGATCTGCGGGCAGTTAGAGACCAGAACCAGAGTGTCGATGTCCGCCCGAAGGGCCACGCGTTTGCCCCGGGCGGAGAGGCCGTCCACGATGCCGAGGGCACCGTCCGGGTCAACCGGGACATTCATGAACCAGTTAATGTTCGAGACGAGGTCGCGCTTGTCCAGCCCCCAGCGGGAACCCTCGATCAGGAAGTTCTCGACGCAGGCGTGCTGCTCGCGGGTGTGCTGGCCATAGCGGAGGGTGTTGGATTCCTGGGAGCAGGCGCCGCCGATGGTGTCGTGGACGCCGACTTCGTCAGCCATAACCGTCATCAGCGGGGCGCCGGTATCGGAGCGGAGCACGGAGCCGGTGGTCAGCACGATGGAGCGCTGCGCGGCGATGGTGACGGCGGCTGAGTACCTCACCGACGTGTCCTCGGCGGCGTACAGCAGGCAGTCCACTGCCTGGTTGCCTTCCAGGTCCACAATGGTCAGGACGTCGCCGGCGGCAATGACGGCGGACCAGGGCCCGCGCGCTTCCACGTATTCGTCCAGGATGACGGTGCCGGCCACGAGCGCTGTCTGGCTAACGGTTGCGTTGACGGGGGCCCGGGTTTCGGTGGCGGTGTTCATCGTGCGTTCCTTGCCGTGAGGTCGTGTTCGGTGTTGTTCAGGGCCTGGCGGTGTTCGGGCATGAGCGGCCCAACAAGATGGCCCGCGGCGAGCAGGTCCAGGTCTTCGGGGGCGTGCCAGGCGAGGACATCCACGGCGGTTCCGGTAAAAGCGGGCCTCGGATCAAGTGGATGGGCCGTGTTAGCCAGGAGTAGTACCGCATCCATCTGCAGCAGGATGTCGACGGCCGCCCCGGGACCGGCACCTCCGGTGAACCGGATGCCGCCGTCCGGATCCACCCGGATCCCCTTGAACAGCGAGATTGATGGCGCCACGTCGCGTACGCCCAGCCCCTGCTTCAGCGCACCAAGGGTGAGCAGTTCCCGCCCGGCCGGCGAGCTGCTGTGGGCGGTTCCGGCTCCGTAGCGGGTGGTGTTTCCGACTAGGGTGGTGGCACCTGTCAGGGCATCGTGGCTGGCGGAGGTGTCAGCCACGATGGTGGCCATCAGCCGGCCTGCGTCGGAGAGCAGCGGGTGTCCTGCGGTGGGGTACGCCTGCCACGGAACCTTGACGGTGTCTGCGACGTTGAGCCGCTCGTGCAGGGCCCCGGTCCGGTAGAGCAGGACATGGACGCAGGCATCACCCTTGGTGTCTGTGAGCCGGATCCGGGACCCCCGGGCCAGCGTCAGTGCGGTGTAGCGACCAAAGGCCACGGACTCTGCCCAGCTCAGATGCTCCTTGGCACTGTCCGGCAGGTCGGCGGTGAGCCGCTCCGGGGCGGACATGGCCGGGATGTGCCGCATGGTGTCCGCGGCGCTTCCATGCTGCTCCCGGGCGTGGGCGCGGGCTCCGGCGGTGGTGGCGGTGGCTGGTGCTTCAGTGGTCAATGTCATGTCAATCCTGGGGGTGTTGGCGTGGCAGGGGGTGGTGTAACAATCCGATGTTGCAACCGCGCGTTGCAGTCCTGCTGTGTGGTCAGGCTTCCGAGCGTGCGGCCGACCGGGCGCTGGAGCGTCGGACCCACACACCGAGGAGCAGCACTACGCCCACCATCAGCGGAGCCGAGTAGAGGAGGATTCCGTTTTCTCCGGAGGGGTCGTAGACCTCGGGTCGTGGCCAGGCGAGGTTGACCACCATCACTGCCCCGTACAGCACGGCGAGGATATTGATCGGCAGACCCCACCGCCCCAGCGAAAACAACCCCCCCGGCATGGTCTCGCCGACCCGGTCCCAGTCGCCGCGGAGGCGGTTGAGGAGCTGCGGCACGGTGACCAGGAGGTAGGCCAGATAGACCATCACGATGCAAACGCTGCTGAGCGTGGTGAACAGCGCCGCATTGCCTACATTGATCGCCAGAACGCCGACAGCCAGTGCGCCGATGGCAATGGAGGGCCACATCGGCGTGCCGCGCGTAGTATGGACGGCCGAAAGCAGTGCCGAGCCGGGAAGCTTGCCGTCTCGGGCCATGGAGAACACCAGCCGCGAGCCGGCCGTCTGAATGGCCAACGTGCAGACGAAGATAGCCACGGCCACGTCGACCAGGAGTACCTTGCCCCAGAAGGTCCCGAGGACGGCAGTTAACACATAGGGAAGGCCCTCGGTGGCGAGCCGGCCGTCATCGAGGCTGGGAGCTGCCATCAGCGCGGTGATGATCATCAGCGCCCCGCCGATGCCGGAGATGATCAGGGCCGAGAGGATGGTGCGGGGTGCGGTCCGGCGAGGGTCCTTTGTCTCTTCGGAGAGTTCCCCGGCCGAGTTGAAGCCCACCATGACATAGGCGGCCATCAGGCCCGAAACCATGAACGCGCCTACAGCGCCAAGATCGGAGCCCTGCAGGACGACGGTGTCCAGCACGACGTCCGGTCCGCGCTGGGCGGCCGTGATGAGGGCGAGGACCACCGCTATGACGCCGACGATCTCGCACGTCACGCCGACGGAGTTCACGTGGGCCATCAGCCTGACTCCCATGGAGTTGATCACCGTGGTGACCACCAGCAGAATGGCGCCCAGGACCGCGGCGTTCGCGGCACCCGAGACAGTGTTCAGTGCGGCGTCGCCACCAACCAGCTGAAAGCCGCCCCAGAGCTGGGGAAGGACCACCTGCAGGGCAATGGCCGCAGCGGCAGCTGTGACAACCTGAGCCAGCGCCATGAACCAGCCGGCAAACCAGCCAACCGTTTCGCCGCCCACACGCCGCGCCCACTGATACACGGCGCCGGAGAGCGGGTAGCGGGCGGCAAGCTCTGCAAAATTCAGGGCCACAAGAAGCTGGCCGAGCAGGACCACTGGCCAGGTCCAGAAAAAGGCCGGTCCGGCAAAGGAGTAGCCGAACGCGAAGAGCTGGAAGATGGTGGTCAGGATGGACACGAAGGAGAAGCCTGCCGCGAATGAAGCATAGCGGCCGAGCTTGCGGTGCAGGGACGGCTGGTAGCCAAGAGACGTAAGGTCTGCATCATCCGCCTGCGCGGATCTGGGAAGAACAGTGGATGTCATCGGGATCTCCGGGGCTGGGACGGCGTTGGGACAAAGCTTTCCGGCACAAGCAGCGCTGTGGTGCCGGCGCTGCGGAATACCGGTCAATTGATAGTTTTACAGGCCGCGATCCCGAACTCGTTTCCCCGTTGTAAAGAGTTGATTGACGGTTCATTTCCACCACATTTCGGGCTCCTCACCGCCACCGAGGCGGCAGCAGATGGTGCGCCCGGAGTGCAAGAATAATGCAGTGACAACAACCGGCCCCGGACGCCCCCGTAATCAGCAACCCTCCCGCCCGGGAGCCACCGCACGTGAAGAAATCCTCGACGCCGCCGCCGAACTCTTTACCATCCAGGGCTATGCCACCACGTCGACGCGGTCCATCGCGGAGGCCGTGGGGATCCGCCAGTCCTCGCTGTACCACCACTTCAAGACCAAGGACGACATTCTTGAGGTGCTGCTCGCGGGCACAGTATCCAGCGGCCTCGGTTTTGCCCGCGGCATCTGCGCGGGGGCCGACGGCGATCGCGACCCCGTATCGGCTGGTGCCCGGCTCCACGCCGTCGCGTTGTTTGACGGAACCCAACTGTGCAATGCCCGCTGGAACGTCGGCGTGCTCTACAACCTCCCGGAATCACGCAGCGAACGGTTCCACAGCTTCACTAAAGACAGACGGGAACTCCGGGGACTGTACCAACGCCTGGGGGCAGCACTCCCCGAGAACGACTGGACCGCCACCGGCCAGAACGGAGATCTGGCCTTTCGACTCGTGGAGACCCTAATCAGCCTCCGCGCAGACGGGCTGTCCATCCCGGAATCCGCGCTCCAGGCGGCCGACGCCGGCATTGTGCTCAGCGGCATTGGCGAACATCTAGCCCCAATCCGGGCACGGAGTGCGAAACTCATCTCGGATTTCAAAGCCTAGAAAAGGCCGCAAACAACACCGCAACCCAGGATCTTCAACACAAACCGCCAATGCGAACTGCGCTTTCGTTCACCGCCAAACAACTTAGCAATCGCACTTATGCCAACGAGGTGGAGGGGACTCCGCCGGCGCCGAGCTGGAACGTGGTGCCCACCCAGGGCGTGCCGATTTTTGCCGAGCGGCTTGAGGACGGGGCGATTGACCGGCACCTGCTCGTTGCCCGCTGGGGCCTGGTGCCGTCCTGGGCCAAGGACATATTCGGTGATCTCCTGGGTCGTCGGACAACAGTGAGCTGGAGTCCGGTGCTGCTCATCGAAGGCGTTACCTGTACCTGACGGGAGAGCCTCGGCGAAGATTGCCTTCGCGATATGGGTGGAGGCCCAAAAGGACGAGCGTATGCGACGCGGCATAGATCGGGACGGAGAAGGTCACAGGGCGCTTTGGGTCGTTGGATGGATGAAGAGGACAGGTTCTTCGCCGCTGACGGGACACGCCTCCGGGCTGACCTCATTGTTCCTGGAACTTAGGGCACTAGTAATCCCAGCCCTCGGCTTGAGCGACACTTGAACCGCCATCCTCAGCCAAGTTTCACCCCCAGCGGCCACAGCGCTAACGGCGACAGGTAGGAGGGCACGAAGACACCAACGTCGCTGCGCGCAGGCATGGCGCTGCTGGCCGCGGCCGGGCTCCTGCTGGGCCCCGCCGTCGTCGCGCTCCCGGCGTCCGCCGAGGACCCGACGGCGACTGATCCGGCCGTCACTGAAACCACGGTGATCGACGCCGGCTTACCACTGGGCGGGCGGCGTCAGCGTTTTCAAGCCCGGCGAAACGCGCGCTTCCCGCACCATCAAGGTGGGACGTTTTCCCTCGTCGCTGGCGGTGACGACGGACGGGACCCTTTACGTGCTCCAGTCGACAGAGTCCGGGCAGGCCCAGATCGGCGTGGTGGCCCCCGGTGCGGCTGAAGCGGGCTTTGCGATCGGGGTGACCCCGGGCGAGCACTGGCTGACGGCCGGACCGGACGGATCGCTGTACGTGGCCAACCCGGCCTAAGGGAGCCTTTCGGTGGTGCCGCCTGGCGGTGTATGGACCGAGCGCGCTATCCAGGCGGGGCCTTACCCGGTGGAGGTGGCCCTGGCTAAGGACGGGACGGCGTACGCCACCAACGAGTACGAGGGCACTGTCACAGTGGTGGCCGCCGGTTCGCCGAGCCCCTCCCACACCATCACCGTCGGCGCGAAGGACCACCCGCACGGGATTGCCGCCGCGCCGGACGGAACCGTCTATGTGGCAAACATCCTCAGAAACGACGTGGCGGTCATCGAACCGGGCGGTGCCACAGTGGCGCGGCGGATCCCCGTGGGCGCTGCACCGCAGGAGGTGGTGGCCACTCCGGACAGCGCGGTCTACGTGACCAACAGCGCGGACAACACGGTCTCGGTCATCCCGCCCGGGGCCACGGCCGCGGCGGCGGCGATTCCCACCAGTGAGGACCCCGGCCGTATAGCGGTCCGGGCCGACGGCTCCGTGGTGGTGGTCAACAGGGGCGGCAGGTCCCTGACGTTGATTGCCGCTGCAGGTGCGCCCGCGCCTGGTGCGGGAACGCCCGACGGCGGGGAGCCCAGCGCGGAGTCCCCGGGGTCCGGCGGAGGTTCTTCAGCCGGGGGTACCACTGGCGGAGTCTCCGGTCTCGGACTTACGGCGATCGCCGCCGGGGCGGCGGCCCTGTTGCTGGGCGGCGCCGGTGCCCTGATCGCGGTGCTGCGGCGGCGACGACGGGGCAAGGCGGAGTTGCCCGCCTGGACCTTCAATTAGCATCCGGTCCAGGCCGGCCGGCCTGAATTCCGCCAGGCCAACCTGCCCCGCCAGGCCAGACGGCCCCCGGCAGGGGAGCAAATAAGGGGTTCGGGCTATGGACCCTTCGGGCCGGCATGCCTAGACTGGCCGGACCCCCAACGCCAGGAAAACATCCAGCTGCTCAAGCAACGGGCAGGCCCTGCACGTGGGGATCCATCGCAACACTCATGATTCATGGCGGCCCCACTGGGCTTCGCCGTTCTGACCAGAGGAGAGCACTGATGACTGGGAACAAAGCCGTTGCCTACAAAGAACCGGGCAAGGTCGAACTGATCGACATCGACTATCCAAGCTTCGAACTCCAAGACGGCCCGGGCGTGAATCCGGCGAACGTGGGGCGCACAGTACCCCACGGGGTCATCCTGAAAACCGTGGCCACCAACATCTGCGGTTCGGACCAGCACATGGTCCGCGGGCGCACCACGGCGCCGCCCAACCTGGTGCTGGGGCACGAGATCACCGGCGAGGTGGTGGAGGTTGGTCCCGGCGTCGAGTTCATCAAAGTGGGGGACATCTGTTCGGTGCCCTTCAACATCGCCTGCGGCCGCTGCCGGAACTGCAAGGAACGCAAGACCGGCATCTGCCTGAACGTTAATCCGGACCGCCCCGGCAGCGCCTACGGCTATGTGGATATGGGCGGCTGGGTGGGCGGCCAGGCCAATTATGTGCTGGTCCCGTACGCAGACTGGAACCTGCTGAAGTTTCCGGACAAGGACCAGGCCCTGGAAAAGATCATGGACCTGACCATGCTGTCGGACATTTTCCCCACCGGCTTCCACGGCGCCGTGACGGCCGGGGTGGGCGTCGGCTCCACAGTGTATGTGGCCGGCGCTGGGCCTGTTGGCCTCGCAGCGGCCACCAGCGCGCACTTGCTGGGTGCCGCCGTCGTGATTGTGGGCGATCTGAACGAGGACAGGCTGAAGCAGGCGCGCAGTTTCGGGTGCGAAACGATTGACCTGAGCAAGGGCGGCCCGGCGGAGCAGATCGAGCAGATCCTGGGCGTCCCGGAAGTGGACTGCGGCGTGGACGCGGTGGGCTTCGAAGCGCGCGGCCACGGCCATGACGCCAAGGAGGCGCCCGCTACGGTGCTGAATTCGCTGATGGAAATCACCGCGGCCGGCGGTGCGCTGGGCATTCCCGGGCTGTACGTCACCGGCGATCCGGGCGGCGTGGACGAAGCTGCCAAGAAGGGTGCGCTGAGCCTGAGCCTGGGCACTGGCTGGGCCAAGTCGCTCAGCTTCACCACCGGACAATGCCCGGTGATGAAGTACAACCGGCAACTGATGATGGCCATCCTGCACGACAAGGTGAGCATCGCCAAGAACGTGAACGCGAAGGCGATCAGCCTGGAGGATGCGCCCAAGGGCTATGCCGAGTTCGACGCCGGAGCGGCCACCAAGTACGTCCTCAACCCGAACGGATACCTCAGCTGAGCGCCTGCCGGGCGGCCGCCGTCGTCGGGAATCACGACGGCGGCCGCTGGTTTGGTGCCTGACCTCAACCGAGCAAGCTGAGGAACGCCGTCGTATCTTCCGCCACTTGTTCCGGGCACTCCCACAGCACAAGATGTGCCATTCCGGGGTACACCTTCAGCGCGGAGCCGGGGATCCGGGTGGCTAGGGGTTTCCTGGTCGCTGCGTGACAGCAAGCCGTCCTGCGCGCCCCACAGGATCAGCGTGGGGGCGTTGATGGTTCCCGCTTCCGTGGGCGGGGTGGCCTCGCCCAGGCCGTTCAGGATGGCTTTCCACACGTGGGCTGGCATCCTGAGACCGTCGCGCACGCGGTCCTCGAGCGACCACCGCGGAACATCGTGCAGCAGGGCAAACCAGGTCAGGGAATCCCGGACCCAGCCCTCGTCGAGGGGGTCCGTCAGGCGGTCCACTTCGTCGGCGAAGGGTGCCCGCCCGTGGAGGCTCAGGGGACAGCCCACCAGCACCAGTGCGGCAACCTTTTGTGGATGGGAAATGGCGAGCTGCTGGGCGATGTAGCCGGAGGCTGGTCAGCCCGGTTATGAGTCCCCGGCGTCGGCATTGGAGTCAGCGACGCGCTGAACGCATTGCAAGCGCTTGCGTTACTGCGGAATGCTTGTCTAGCATAGGTTGCATGGTAGCAAACGTTGAATCAGTGGCGGAACGTGCTGGGGTCTCCATATCAACAGTCTCCCGTGCGCTGCGTTCCGTTCCGGGTGTTTCGACGGCAACTCGCAAGCGCGTGCAGAAGGCGGCCGATGAGCTAGGGTATTCGGCATCCCCGGCTGCGTCGCGTCTTGCGACAGGCCGGACGATGACCGTGGGCATCGTGGTACCGGTGCTGGCCAAGTGGTTTTTCGGAAAGGTTATTGGCGAGGCCACACACACGCTCCGGGAGGCCGGATTCGATGTGCTCCTCTACGAGCTCGCCACTGCCGGACAGCGTCAGAGGTTCTTCGGCACCGTGCATTTGCATGGCCGTACGGACGGGGTCATCATCATGGCCCTGCAGCCGAGCAGGGAGGAGCTGGAATCGCTCGCCTCCCAGGGGCAGGCGGTGGCTTTGCTTGGGGCTCAAGCGCAGGGCGCCGGATCGGTGTCTGTGGACAACGTCGGGGCCGGGCGGGCTGCTGTGAGGCACCTGTTGAACCTAGGCCATGAGCAGATAGCGTTCATCGGCATCCGTGATGAGGAGGGCAGCAATTTGGGCGGTGTGCCGCCCTTGGAGCGGCTGGTGGGATACCGGGAGGCTCTGGCCGAGGCCGGACTGACCCTGGACGTCGCCCTTGAACAATTCGATGAGAACAGTGTCGCTGGGGGCGCGGCGGCCATGTCCCGGCTGCTTGTCGCTGGACGCGCTCCGACCGCGGCTTTTGTAGCCTCCGATGAGATGGCCTTCGGGGTCCTTAAGGTCCTCCGCCAGGCAGGCCTGGAAGTTCCCCGGGATTTCTCTGTGGTCGGATTCGATAACCACGAGCTCTGCGACGTCGTGGGCCTGACAACGATGGACCACGAGGTGGCCGAACAAGGACAGGACGTCGCCCGGATCCTCCTGGAGGTCATGCATGGAGGGCAAGCGGCCAACCTTGCCCGTCCGGCACGCCTGGTGGTACGGGAGACCACCGCACCGCCCCGGGCCCTGCGCACAACACTTACCGCCCCGGATTCTCAGTATTCCGCCGGACACCCCGGCAAACTCTGAAAGGAAACTTTATGCAGTATCGCAAACTCGGCAACAGCGGCATGTACGTCAGCTCGATCGCGCTGGGCAACTGGGCCACCCACGGCGAAACCGTGGACCAGGATGTTGCCACGGCATGCGTGCGCAAGGCCCTGGACCTTGGCATCACCACTTTCGACACCGCCGACGCCTACGCAGGCACAAAGGCCGAAACGATGCTCGGCGAAGCACTCAAGGGTGTGCGCCGCGAGGGCATCGAGGTCATGACCAAGGCGTTCTTCCCAACCGGCACCGGGAAGAACGACCGTGGCCTGTCCCGCAAGCACGTCATGGAATCCATCAACGGTTCGCTGCGCCGCTTGCAGACGGACTACGTGGACGTCTATCAGGCGCACCGCTATGACTACGAGACCCCGCTCGAGGAGACGATGGGTGCCTTTGCGGATATCGTCCGTGCCGGGAAGGCCCACTACATCGGCGTCTCGGAATGGACCGTGGCGGAGATCCGCGCGGGCGCCGCGTTGGCGGGCGAACTGGGCATCCAGTTCGTCTCCAGCCAGCCGCAGTACAACATGCTGTGGCGCGTGATCGAACCTGAAGTGGTGCCGGTCTGCGAAGAGCTCGGGATCACCCAGGTGTGCTGGTCGCCGCTGGCCCAAGGCGTGCTGAGCGGCAAGTACGGTGCCTCCACCGTACCGGCCGGCAGCCGATTCACCGCCGACGACGGCGGGCTGAAGACTGAGCACAAGTTCATGCAACCCGAGGTGCTGGAGCGGGTGGAGAAGCTCAAGCCGATTGCCGCGGACCTCGGTGTGCCGCTGGCTACCCTGGCCGTGGCTTGGGTGTTGGCGAACCCCAACGTTTCCGCGGCGATTGTCGGCGCCAGCCGCTCTGAGCAGCTCGACGACACTGTCAAGGCCGCCGACCTCCCGCTGGGCCAGGACACTCTGGA
Organism: Pseudarthrobacter raffinosi; assembly: GCF_023913735.1. GTDB lineage: Bacteria > Actinomycetota > Actinomycetes > Actinomycetales > Micrococcaceae > Arthrobacter > Arthrobacter raffinosi. Next base: position 85,393 of record NZ_JAMXBH010000005.1, on the reverse strand, counting down.
CCGTATTGACGGGGTGCTGGGCGACGTCGTCGAGCGGGATCCAGCCAAGGTGGAGTCCTTCCCAACGCGCGTCTAGCGGCAGCCGCATTTCCGTCGGTTCAAGCTTGAGGTTCGCGACGCCGTCGAGCAGCCGTTCGCCCGCTCCCAGGAGGATTGGCGAGATGTGGAGCCGCAGCTCGTCGATCAGCCCCGCCGATAGGTATTGCTGGGCGGTCTGCGCTCCGCCGGCAATGGCCACGTCCTTGCTCCTCATCCCACCCAGGATGTGCGCGCGGAAGGCCAGTTTCTCGCCTGGCATAGCGGGAAGCCGATATAGGAACTTCTCCACCAGTCACCGGCTTACAGAGCGCTGGCCCACCCGGCGGGGTCATCGCCGGGTGGGATGGCTGGGATTCCCGGCAACAGCACGAGTGCGTGCAGCCATTTGTGTTCGAGTCGGGTGAGTCGTCGCACTGTTTGGTATCCATCGAGAAAGGCGTCGCGGACCCCTGCGGTTGTAGGTTGCCATGGTTAACGGGGCAGGTGTGGACAGCGCCGGCAATTCCGTGTGCGTGCTTCCAGCCTACGAAGGAGGGGATGAGTAGGTGCAGCCGGTAAGGCCTGCAGCAAGGAAGCCCAGGATCAGCGCAAGTCGAAACAGTTCATAATTCCCCCAATGAGTGTTTGCCTAAGCACCTTAGCCGATGTGCCCGCCCTCGTTGGGGAGAAAATCTTTCAGCTCGTGCCTGATGGCCAGCGAGCCAAGGAACGTGTCACCCTCCACAATCCATAAGTAGGTGCAGGGCACGTACCCCGGCTTGCGCGGGCTCTCCTGCAGGGCATCGTTGACGAGGGCATCGACAAAGCGGCGGAACGTCTGGGCATCTTTGAGTGCTTCCAAGGACCAGTCCTCGGGCCCCCACCGTCCCGGTTGGCGCCGCCAAATTCCGTGGATCCTTCCACCCAGGAGGAGTGATAACTGACGTCCGGAGCGATGAGAACAGGCATCACATGAGCGTAGTCGAAGGGTCCGCCAGGGTGGACGGCAAATCGTCAGCCGTTCTTGTTTTTGCCTTTCCCCTCGGCGCCTTTTGCCTGTTCCGGTGCAGGAGCTGGTGCCGGTATAGGTTCCGGCACGACGGGCGCAGTGTTTTCCTGGGCGGCCTGCGCGGCTTCCGCGTCGGCCTTGGCTTTTTCCGCTTCTGCCGCGGCAACCGCTGCTTCTTCAGCTGCCTTCGCTGCCGCGGCGGCGGCTTCTACGGCGGCATTGAGGTCGGCCCTGACGGCGGTGATGCTGGTCATGATGCTCCGGCGCCGTTCCTCGGAGACCTGGCCGCTGCCGGCTGCAGTCGCCAGGTCCGCTTCCAGATTCTCCAGTGCCGTGAGCGCGGCCGCGTGATCGTTGGCGGCCGCTGCCTGGCTTACGCCGAGCACGAGTTCCTGAAGATGGGAGGCCGTGTCGCGCTGCAGGCCGGTAGCGGCCGGGCCGCAGCCGGCGAGCGATGCCGCCAGCACCAAGGTGGCGGCAAAGCCGGCTCCCCGTGCTCCGGCGCGCTGGCCTGTGGAGTAAAAGCCGGTCATGGTTCCACACTCTTCTGAAGTTCCAGGAGGTGGTCACCCAGCGTGCCGCTCACCGCGGGGTAAGGCACGACGCCGGATGTGGACTCTGGCGCCTGGCCCGCTGTCAGTGCCGCGGCCCCGCCTGCCAGCGCAACAAGGATCAGGATGGCCACCACCGGGAGCCGCCGCATCTTCTGTCCCGCACGGGCCGACCTCCGTCGGCGCACTCCCAGGGGGCTGCTGGGCTGATAGGCGCCAGGCACCGGCCGTGACTGGGCGGCGTTGGCGGAATCCTCACCGTTGGGGCCTTCGTTGGTCGGCCTTGCGCGCAGATTAGGGGAGGGCGACTCTCCTGTGACGGACGGCGTCCTGAACGGCATGGCCGGCAGCACACGCGTGGTTTCCGGTGCAAGGTCGCCGGGAGTGGATGTCGGCGAGACAAGGGCCTGCCGCAGCACCGTCTCGATGTCCGCAGCTGTCGGGCGTTCCAGCGGCTCGATTGCCGTCATCGAGCGGATCAGGTCTGCCCACTCGGCAGGGAGATCCGCAGGAATTTTGGGCGCGCGGTGCAGCCTGGCCACCGCAGATTCCACGGCGCTGCCGGGGTACTCCATTGTCTGCTTGGTGCATTCGAGCAGGACCAGCCCCAGCGAATAGATGTCTGTGGCAGGGGTGAGCGGGGAACCCATGGCCTGTTCGGGGCTGAGGTACGCCGCGGTGCCCACCATTGCCCCCGTAACGGTCAGGCGTGTTGCGTCGGCGATTCGTGCTATGCCGAAGTCTGCGACCTTGGCCCGCAGTGGCTCCCCGGGTCGGATCTGCACCAAGAGGATGTTGCCCGGCTTGATATCGCGGTGGAGGATGCCGAGGCCGTGGACATAGGCCAGTGCGTCGGCGATGCCGGCTCCTATGACGGCGAGCTCGTCCAGGGGGACTTTACTGTGCCTGATCCGGCTGCGCAGATCCTGTCCCTCGACCAGTTCCATCGTCAGGAACGGCCGGGGCTCCTCCGGGATACGTACGTCGACGCCGACATCGAACAATGTCACGAGGCTGGGATGGTTCAGCGTCGCCAGCAGCGTTATTTCAGCTTCCTGGCGTTTCAACTCGTCTGCGTCGGGGGCCTGGGGTGCGAAGAGCTTCAATGCCACGTCGCGACCCAGATTCTTATCCCTTGCACGGTAGACGGACGACATGCCGCCGCGGCCGATCACCTCGCCCAGCCGGTAACGTCCGCCAACCACGTCAATTCTGTTGGAGCTCGGCGATTCCGCCACCATACCCGTTCCTTCCGGCGCTGCGGCAATGTATATACCAAAATCATAAGGCAACTTACTATACTGGCCACTCCGCGAGGCCAGCCATCACCGGATGGCCGTCGAAATCAGGAACCGGCGATGTTGTGCACCCTCAAGGAACCGGCGAGTGGCGCCCGCATCGTTCCCATGGCTCACGGTCTATACTGAGATTCCAGAACTGCGACTCCTGTGGGAGGGAGCCCGGCGTGGCACCTGCTGCAGGAGGCCCTCATGTCTATCCAGGCCAAGTATTCGCTTCGCGCAGGCGTCGTGGCGATCGCGCCAGTGATCCTGCTCGCCGCTCTCAGTTACCACCCGTACCTGCCTGGTCCACAGCCGAACATTGATGCGTTGGTTGCGGAGGTCACCGCCGACCCGACGCGCTGGGGGGTTGTGCACTTGGCGACGGGAGTCGCTTCAGCAGTCCTGGCCGTGGCATTCCTCGCGATCAGAAGCCACCTGCACGAGCTAGGCGAAGACCGCTGGAGCGCCGCCGCGCTGCCCTTCGTCGTCATCGGCAGCACGCTCTACGCGATGCTGCCGGCAATGGAATTCGCACCGCTCGCCGCGAGTGAAACGGGCGGAGACGTCGGGGCGGCTCAAGTTGCCCTGCTCCCATGGTTCATCCCGCTGCTGATCGCCGCGGCGGTCACATTTGCTGTCGGGATGGTCGGCTTTGCCATCAGTGTCTCGCGTAGCGGACTGCTGAGCTTTTGGCTTACCTGGGTCGTCGTCGTGGCGCTGCTTGTCATGGCCCTGTCGCGTGTTGTCCCGCTGTCCGCCGTCCAGTTCTACGTCCACGGTGTCGCCGCTCTCGTGGCCATGCTGCCCATGGCGTACAGCATGTGGAAGCATCCGACGGCATCCGTCCCTGACACCCAGCGTGCCGTGAAGTCGACCTGACGGTTCAGTGCCCGGCGCCGAGTTTCCCGCCGAGGCGTTGGCGCATGAGTTCGCTGGCGTCGTTGAGGCCGATGATCTTCACTTCCGTGCCGTGGTGCCGGTACTTTTCGGTGATCGCATCCAGGGCAGCGATGGTGGAGGCGTCCCAGAGGTGTGAGGCGTGCATGTCGATGATGACCTCCTTGGGGTCCAGGGCGTATTCGAACTGGGTATAGAGGTCGTTGGACGAGGCGAAAAACAGCTCACCGTCTACGACGTAGGTAGCGGTTTCATGACCGTCAACGGTCTTGGCTGTCCGCTCCACCGTGACGAAATGGGCCACCCGGCGGGCGAAGAGAACCATCGCGACGAGGACGCCGACGCCGACGCCGATGGCGAGGTTGTGGGTGGCGACGGTAACGATGACGGTGGCGACCATGACCATCGTTTCGCTCTTGGGCATCATCTTCAGCGTCCGGGGGTGGATGCTGTGCCAGTCGAACGTGGCCCACGAAACGAAAATCATCACTGCGACGAGCGCGGCCATGGGGATCAGCGAAACGATGTCGCCCAAGGCTACGACGAGGATCAGCAGGAAGACCCCGGCGAGGAAGGTGGAGATGCGGGTGCGCGCGCCGGAGGCTTTGACGTTGATCATGGTCTGGCCGATCATCGCGCAACCGCCCATGCCGCCGGTAAAGCCGGTGACGATGTTGGCCACGCCCTGGCCCCACGCTTCGCGGGTCTTATGGGAGCGGGTGTCCGTGACGTCATCGACAAGCTTGGCGGTCATGAGGGATTCCAGGAGGCCGACGAACGCCATGGCCAGCGCGAAGGGGAAAATGATCTGCAGCGTCTCGAGGTTGAACGGAACATTCGGAATGAAGAGCGAGGGCAGCGAATCGGGCAGGTCGCCCTTATCACCCACGGTCGGCACGGCGACGGAGGCAAGCACCGTTATGAGGGTCAGGACCACAATCGCGACCAACGGGGCGGGAATGGCGTTCGTGAGTTTGGGCAGGCCGAACACGATCACCAGTGCCAGGGCCACCAGCGGGTAAACCAGCCAGGGGACACCGAGCAGCTCGGGGACCTGGGACATAAAGATCAGGATTGCCAGGGCGTTGACGAAGCCCACCATCACCGAGCGCGGAATGAATCGCATCAGCTTCGCCACCCCGGACAGGCCCAGGATGACCTGGAAGACTCCTGCGAGGATCACGGCGGCGATGAAGTAGTCCACACCGTGGGACTTCACCAGTGGGGCAATGACGAGGGCGATCGCACCGGTGGCGGCGGAGATCATCGCCGGCCGGCCGCCAACGAACGCAATGGTGACGGCCATCGTGAAGGAGGCGAACAATCCCAGCCGCGGATCCACCCCGGCGATAATCGAGAACGCGATCGCTTCCGGGATCAACGCCAGGGCGACGACCAGCCCGGCGAAGACTTCGGTTTTGAGCCGGCGCGGAGACTTCAGGGTTTCCCGGACAGATTGCAGCTGTTCGGGTGTGTAGGCTGAGGCTTCCCCGGCGGTTTTGACGGCCATTGCTGGCTCCGTTCATGGTCAGGAAGACACGAGAGTGTCTTCGCTTTTTCGAAGAATGCAGGGGGCGCAGCGCCGCGCCGGGAAGTGGGCATCTATCCTTGAAGGTCTCACCACTCACCACGAACTCTACCCTAACGTGATGGTAGAGTTGTACCCGGACAAGGAACGGAGGTCCCTGATGACGGCCAAAACCGGCAGCACCACCATGCACATCGGCGAACTGGCAGAACGGACGGGCTTGTCCCTGCGGACCATCCGGCACTACGACGACGTGGGTCTGCTGCCTGCAACCGCACGCACTGACGGTGGGTTCCGGGTCTATTCGGAAGATGACTTCGACCGTCTCATGGTGATCAAGCAGATGAAGCCTTTGGGGTTCTCGCTCGAGGAAATGGCCGAGATCCTTGGCATCCTCGCCGCAGGTCAGGGCCATGAAGTTCCAGAGGAAGGCCGGGCGAGGCTCTCGGATTTCTTGGAGCAGGCCGTCCGCCAGCGGGCCAAAATGGCCCGGAACCTGGCCCAAGCGGACGAGTTCATCCAACGGCTCAACGCACAGCCGTGACGGGCCTGCGCCGGTAGCTCTTCCCTGGCGGGTTGGCCGGACGTAGGCTGTGGATCGGAGAGCCGGGAAGCCTGGTCGGCCCGCGGGAAGCTGTGCCCGCGGAACGCCATGGCAGCCGCCTCGGTCGTTATCGCTGGACCGAGGGAACGGAACCCACCATGACATCCGCAACGGAACCGGTCATTGACGCCACCCTGCTCGTGAAGACTTTCGGCAGGACCCGGGCACTGGACAACCTTGATCTGCGCGTTGGTCCGGGCGAGGTCCACGGGTTTCTTGGTCCCAACGGCGCGGGCAAATCAACAACCCTCAGAGTGCTGCTCGGGCTGATCCGGCCGACATCGGGAACCGCGCGTGTGTTCGGGCTGGATCCCTGGCGGGACCCGGTCCGGGCCCACCGGGACGTCGCCTACGTTCCCGGGGACGTGAGCCTTTGGCCGAACCTCTCCGGCGGTGAAGTCATTGACCTGCTTACCGGACTGCGCGGCGGATCCGATGAGCGGCTGCGCCGGGAACTGATCGACGAGTTCGAATTCGACCCGCGGCGCAAGGCCCGTACGTATTCCAAGGGAAACCGGCAGAAGGTGGCACTGATCGCGGCCTTCGCCCGCCCGGCCCGCCTCTATCTGCTCGATGAGCCCAGCGCCGGCCTGGACCCGGTGATGGATTCGGTGTTCCGCCGGCAGGTCCGGCGCGTCAGCGCGGACGGCGCCACTGTTCTGCTCTCCAGCCATATCCTCAGCGAAGTCGAGCAGCTCTGCGGCCGGGTGACGATCATCCGCTCCGGCCGGGCCGTGGAATCGGGGACCCTGGCTGAGCTGAGGCATCTGAAACTCACCCATTTCAGGCTCGAGGGCGCTGACGCTGCACTGCTGGCAGCCCTGCCCGGCGTACAGGGGGTTCTGACCGACGGGGACGTGGTCGAGTTTGACGTGGACCCAGCGGACCTTGCCCCGGTTTTGCAAGCGGTCGCCGCGGCGGGGATCAGCGGACTGATCGTCTCTCCGCCGTCGTTGGAGTCCCTGTTCCTGAGCCACTACAGCGATTCCAATGGGCAGGTGCGCTGATGTCCGGAGTCATGACTTTGCTGTTGATTCAGGCGCGCAGGGACCGGATCGTGCTGCCAGCATGGATTCTGGGCATCGCTTTTCTGGGGTTTGCCATCGCAGGGGCGGTTGCCACGGAGTTCGCTGACGAGTCCGAGCGGGCTGCGATCATCGGAATGTCTGTGGCGAGCCCGGCGTTCCGGTTCATCCGCGGACTGCCCGACGGCACCAGTATCGGAGCTTTGGTGTTCTTCCAGGGCTATTCCTTCACCGCCGTGCTCGCAGGATTAATGAGCACGTTTCTGGTCATCCGGCATACCCGCACCGATGAAGAGCTCGGACGGGCAGAGCTGGTCGGGTCCGTACCGGTCCGGCGCGCCGCGTCGTTGACGGCAACCCTGATCCTTGGCGGGGCGCCGATCCGGCCCATGTCACCAGCGGGTGGGTTTCGCTTCTTTCGCCTATCGGATGGGGGCAGCGTTCCCGGCCTTTCACGGCCGCCGATCCCGCACCGCTGCTGATCCTGACCGCGGCCGCAGCCGTCCTGGCCGGTGCGGTCATGGTACTCAGGAGCCGCAGGGATCTGGGCGCCAGCCTCCTGCCCGAACGCGCGGGCCCGGAACGCGCTGGGGCCGGGGGTGCTTCGTTCCTTGGCCTTGCCTGGCGCCAGCAGCTGCCCACCCTGATCGGCTGGTCCGTCGCCGCAGCCCTCCTGGGTGGCATCGCTGGGGGCCTCGGGCCCGCGGTCAGCGACGTGATCGGCGGCAATGACTCACTACGGCAGCTGATCAACCGGCTCGTCCCGGGCGCCCGGGCAGGGATGATCGATGTCTTCACCGCAGCCTTGCTGGGCATCGCCGGTGTCCTCGCCGCAGCCGCCGGCATCCAGGCGGTGCTGCGGCTCCGTGCAGAAGAGGCCGAGGGCCGGGCCGAACTTCTCCTTGCCGCACCCAGAACCAAGGCCCGGTGGCTTGGCGCGAACCTGATCCTCGCCGCCTCCTCGACAGTAGCGGTGGCCGTCGTCGCCGGGACCGCAGCCACCATCGGTCTTGCCCTGGCCGGAGCGGAAAACGGCCCGCCAGGCCTGCTGGTCGGCGCCGCTTTGGGGCACGTCCCGGCCGCCGTCGTCTTCGTCGCGGCAACCGCGGTCCTCTTTGCAGCGGCACCCAGAGTGAGTATTCCACTGGGTTGGGGCATGCTGGCCGCCGGCCTTGTCCTGGGCCAGTTCGGTGAACTTCTGCGCCTGCCGGCCTGGCTGCAGGACGCGAGCCCTTTCCGTCACTCGGCGGCGATGCCAGTCGAAGCCTTCAACCCCGCGCCTGCCCTGACCATGACCGTCATCGCCCTCGCCGGGGCAGGGATCGCTGCCTACCGGCTCCGGCGCCGTGACCTCACCGCGTGATGCCGACCCGTGATGCCGACCGCAGAGGCGGCACCGGCCGCGTGCCTTCATGGCGCACCCTTTTCAATAGTTGAAGGGTGCCCGCCGTCGCATTCGATCCCTGCCGGGCCTTGGGTGCTCCGGGGCAGCTACCCAACGCCTAAGGTGAAGCATGGACTTTGCGGACGTTGTGCTGACGGTCATCGGTGCGGGACTGATTCTGCTGATGGCCGCAGATGTCTTTCACACGCTCCTCTATCCTCACGGCACGGGACCCGTGTGCAGGCTGATCATGCGTGCACTGTGGCTCCTGTCCCGACGATTCGCCGGCCGGGCCTCCACTGTCGCGGCACCCGCCGCCATGGCGGCGGTGATCGGCGCCTGGGCGTCCTTGTCCATCATGGGATGGGCACTGGTGTATTTACCGCATTTACCGGACGGGTTCGTCTACGCAGCGGGCGTCCCCCAGGGAGGGGACCTTGCCGAGGCCATGTATATCTCGATGGTCAGCCTCTCCACGGTCGGCTTCGGTGAGATAGTTCCGGCGGCGCCATTACTTCGGTTCGTCGTCGCTGCACAGGCCGTCACAGGATTCGGGTTGCTTACGGCCACGGTCTCCTGGATTCTGCAGATGTACCCCGCCCTCAGCCGACGCCGCGCCCTTGCCCACGAGCTGAACCTGTTCAGGCAGGCCGCCGGGCCGCAAGGCATGTCGACGTTGGAATCCGGACATGCCGCTGCCTTGCTCGAATCATTCGCCAGAAGTGTAGCCACGGTCAGCATGGACCTGCTGGCGTTCAACGAAACGTACTACTTCCACGAAGCGCAGCAGAGAGGATCACTGCCGGCCACCGTCGCCTATGCGCACCAACTGGCCTCAGAAGCGCAGGCAAGCACGAACATCGACCTGCAATTCGCCGGACGGATGATGCACGCGGCCTTGGATGACCTGGCCGAGGTCCTCCGCGGAAAATTCGGACACACCGGCCAAACCTCCTCAGAAGTGTTCCAAAGCTACGAAAGTCATCACCGGCACCGCCGGAACTAAGGAAGTGCCGCCCGCGATGCCCGTTGAAGAGTTCTCTTGCCGCTAAATAGCGAGCCCGCCGCGCAAGCAATGCCCCGGCACTTTGCAGGGCAATGCATCTGGCGGACTGTGCCTCATCGGGAACCCGAGGTAGCGCGGAACCTTTTTCGCGTAATCACGGTAGGACCGTCCGAAGAGCTCGGCCAGCATGGTCTCTTCGCCGAGGACAAAGCGGTGTTCCACAAGCAATTCGGCCGGCAGCGTCGCGAGGACCCATGATGAACCGGCCAAGGTTCCCGCGCCCAGTTGGATGAGCCACCAGCCGACATACATCGGATGGCGGGTGATTGCATACGGGCCGGTGATGACCAGCTCCACCGGCCGCTCCAGCGCGAAGGGGCCCGCCGAGCGGCGTCGCCGTTCAGCCAGCGCCCAAAGATTCAGGCCGACGCCGGCGAGCAGCAGTGCCGCCCCCGCTATCCGGTGGAGGGAGCGGGAGCCGGGAAGCGGCATTGGACGGACCCGGTCAAGGAGGAGATCCAGGGCCAGCGCGGCCACGATAGGCAGTGGCAGCGGGAGGTTGTCGTAAACCTCCTTCAACCGCCTGGCTGGCGAGCTTGCAGAACGGGCCGTCACAGTACGTCCGATGGCTTGCGGGCGTCAAAGAGGGAGGCGAGGAACGCCGTCGTATCTTCTGCGACCTGTTCCGGGCACTCCCACAGCACCGGGTGCCCCACATCGGGGTAGACCTTCAGCACGGAGCCGGGGATCCGGGCCGCCAGGGTTTCCTGGTCGCGGCGTGGCAGCAAGCTGTCCTGGGCGCCCCACAGGATCAGCGTGGGGGCGTGGATGGTTCCCGTTTCCGTGGGTGGCGTGGCCTCGCACAGCCCGTTCAGGATGCCTTTCCACATATGGGCCGGCATCCTGAGACCGTCGCGCACGCGGTCCTCGATGTACCAGGCGGGAACCTCGTGCAGCAGGGGAAACCAGGCCAGGGACGCCCGTACCCAGTCCTCGTCGAGGGGGTCAGCCAGGGCGTCCACTTCGTCTGCGAAGGCGGTCCGCCCGTGGAGGCTCCAGGGAGCACCCACCAGCACCAGTGCAGCGACCTTTTGTGGGTGGGCAATGGCGAGCTGCTGGGCAACGTAGCCGCCGCTTGAGGAGCCGACGACGACGGCGCTCGGCACGTTGAGGGCCTCCAGGATTGCGGCTGCGTCCTCGGCCTGTTCCGCCAGGGAGTAGCCGCGCTCCGGTTTGTCCGCCTCGCCTTGCCCGCGGAGGTCCGGCGCGTAGACCCGGAAACCGGTCAACAGGGGAATCAGGCGGTCAAAGCTGCCGCGGGATTCGCCCCACGCGTGCAGCAGCAGCACCGGCTTTGCGTCGCCGTCGCCGTGGACGAGGCACGGCACCGTGATGCCGGTGTGGAGCCTGAGATCGCGGACTTCGGAGTCCATAGATTCAGGCTACGCCCCGGGCCGCCCTCGGTAGAGTTTCGCCTATGGAAACCCCGGTGAGGGTCCGGGTTGCGCGGATCAGTCCATCGAATCAGCCCTTCGCTTCGGCTGCCGCTTTCAGGTCGGAGGTGAACTGGGAGAAGCTGGCGTCGAAGGACGGAATCTTGCTCGCGAACAGCGGAAACACCGGCCCGCCGATACGTTCAGACATCTCGAAACGGGTCTTTCCTGGGCCGGTTTCCTTGAGAGTGTAGACGCGGGTTCCGAGCGCGTCACCCCGTGCCAGCCGTGCAGTCGGTGAAAATTCCTTGATTTTCAGGGTGAATGTCCGGCTGAAAGTCGTGACTCTTGTTGTCGCGGTTCCGTCGATGCTCATGACATGGGAATTCCAATCTGTGCGTCGCCGGTGCCCGCCGCTGCCGTGAAGGGCGGCGGACACCGGCCTAATCCATAGGGAGCCAGGACTACATTCCGGGGATCTGCTGGGCCTCGTGGACCTCGATTTCGCAGCCACCTGGCATGTTCAGGTGCGGGTGCTGCTTGGCGAGCTCCAAGGCTGCTTCGACGTTCTCGGCCTCGATGAGGCTGTAGCCGGCGACCTCGCGCTGGCTCGGTGCCGTGGCTCCGCCGGGCGAAACGCGGACGCCGTTGGCCAGCGGGGTTCCGAAGTCGACCATCCCGTCGCCGACTTTGGCAGCCCAGGCGTTCCACTCCGCCATAACGGCTGCCATGTCTTCCGGTGCCGGCGCGGCCTCTGCGGGAGTCATCGGGGCGTGGTAAACAAAGAGAAACTTTGACATTTTCGGTCCTTCTTTCGTGATTGCTGTTTCTGTTGTTTGCCTGGCGGAAACGGTCAGACTGTGACGGTCCGGCCGGTGAAGGCGATGAGACGCTCGAGGCTGCCGGCGGTCTCCGCGACGGGTTGGGCGGGTGCGAAGCTGCCACCGGAGCGGACCTGTTCGGAGATCGTCGCCAGGGCCAGCCCTTCCACGTAGTCGGTGACGACGTCGGACACGGCCAGCTGCTGGCCGCTTGCCTTCGCGAAGTCCCACGCATGCACGAGCAGTTCGAGGTTCAGGATGCCGGCCACCATAGTCGCGGGGAGCTCGGCGAAGCCCATATCGATGGTTCCGTCAACGCCGCGGCGGGCGAAGGCTTCCAGTACGGGTTGCGCCAGTTCGGCGATCCGGACCTCGGGTGCAGCATCTCTGCGGTCCGTGATGTCGGCACCGAGGGCGGTGCCCATGTTTCTGAGCGATCCGGACAGGTGCTCAAGCAGCTCGTGGGCGGTGAACGCCTCGCTCGGCGTGGGCTTGTCGCGGTCCTCCGGCGTGAGCTTGCGCAGCACACCAAGGAGCACGGCAAGTGAGGCGTCCGCGGAACTGAGGTGGTCGATCGGATCAGGGGCAGCGGACCATTCGACCGGGCCGTGCCGGCGACACTTGGGGCCTAGCTTGGCCGTGGTCCTGATGCAGATCGAGCATCAGTTTTCAGCGGATCACCCGGTAGCGCACATGCGTGACGAGGGCGGTGCCGCTCACTTCTGTCGGCTCCAGCGTGAGGTTCGCGACGCCGTCGAGCAGCCGTTCGCCCGCCCCCAGGATGATGGGCGCGGTGTGGAGCCGCAGCTCGTCGATCAGCCCCGCCGATAGGTATTGCTGGGCGGTCTGCGCTCCGCCGGCAATGGCCACGTCCTTGCTGCCGGCGGCCTCCCGTGCCTGGGCCAGTGCCGATTCGATGCCGTCGGTCACGAAGTTGAACGTGGTGCCGCCCTGCATCTGCAGGGGCTCGCGTGGCTGATGGGTGAGAACGAAAACCGGTGCGTGATAGGGCGGCTCCTCGCCCCGCCAGTCCTCATCCCACGCCCCGGGACCTGCGAACATGTTCCGTCCCATGATGTAGGCGCCGGAAGCGAGGATGCCTTCGATCGCGGCCGCGTTGGCCTCGGGTTCCTCGAACATCCACCGGTGCAGGAGCTCGCCGCCCTCGCCCAGCGGCTCCGCCGGGCTTTGGTTCGGGCCGGCGACAAAGCCGTCGAGGGAGATGGTCAGGTCGCACGTGACTCGGCTCATGCGCCCATCATGCCACCCGGTCACGGCTCCTGCGTAGGGCTTGGATGCTCGATCGTGACGGTGCCGGCGTCGCCGTCGACGCGGATCTGCTGGCCGCTGGTGAGCCGCTGGGTGGCAACTCCGGTGCCGAGCACGGCCGGGATGCCGTACTCCCGGGCCACGATGGAGCTGTGGCTCAACGGGCCGCCCACATCGGTCACCACGGCGGAGGCCATCGCGAACAGCGAGGTCCAGGCGGGCGTGGTGATGCGGGCCACCAGGACCTCTCCGGGCTCCATCAGGGCGAAATCCTGGGGCCCCCGCAGGACGCGGGCCGGAGCGCTGACCCGGCCCGGGCTCGCGCCCGTGCCCTTGATGATGTCGCCGAGTTGGTGCTGCGAGCCTGCAGGCATCATGGACCCGAAGGCCTTTTCCATCCACCGGCTCTCCGGGAGCAGTTGCGGGGCAGCGGCCTTCACCTGGCCCCGCCACAGCATCTTGCGCTCCTCAACCGCGGCGGCGCGGACGGGGCGGTTCGCTCCGGTAATGGCCACGGCCGCCGGGGTGCCCGGCGCGGCCAGTCCGAACTCGATGGCGCTGCGCAGCTCCTGGTGCCGCAGCCAGAACACGTCGGCGGGCTCGGTGATGACAGCGGAGTCCACCAGCCGCTGTCCCAGTTCCAGCAGCATCCGCCGCAGCAGCGGCCAGGCCAGACCGACGTCGGCCAAGGCATCCTCGCGGATCGGCGCGGTGTTCTGTGCCCACCGGAGCAAACGGAGGAACGCGGCCCGGCGGCGCGGCCCGAGCCGGGTGCTGATCCGGCTGGTTTCGTCCTCCCGGCGGGCGGCCGACAGCCGCTGCCGCTCGTGCGGGTCAGCACCTTGCCCCCGCAGATAGAACTTCACCGCGCCCAGCAACGCTGACGGATCGTCGGCTGGCACGGGGCTGGCGAAGTCCAGGTTGTACACCGCATGGCCGAACCGGCCGAGGTGGTCCTGGAAGCGAGGACGCCACAACTGCCACAACGGCTCACTGAACCCGGCAGGCGGGAACCCCGTGCGCTGGGACTCGGCCAACGCCGTCGTCGGTTCATGGAGGATCGCCGCGGCGAGCCCAGGGACGCCGCGGGCCCAGGCTGCCAGGTCGTACAGAGACTTCTCCGCCCGGATGGGTTCGCTGTCGTAGCCGAGGATGAACGTCAGGGCGGGGGGATCCCCCTCGCGGCGGACGAACTTGTCGTAATACGCACCGAAGGAGATTTCGCTGGTCGCGGCGAGCGCAATGACTGACTGCACGGCTGTGTAGTACACGGTGCCGGCGTCCAGCAGCGCCTGCACGCCGTCCAGCAGTTCCGCACCGGAGAGCTCCGCGGCGGGCTTCGCCTGCCAGTCTTTGATCACGCGTTCGTAGCGGGGATGCGAGAATTCGCGCCAGCCGGCCACTCCCATGTGCGCCTGGCCGCGGGCCAGTGCGCGTACCGCCGTCAGCGCCCTGCCCATTACCCGCCACATTCCGGAGGTGCGGTAGTAGTAATAGGCGTAGCCGTTGATGGTGGGCAGCCCCACGTCGTCCTCGCGGATGACGTTCGTGCCGACGGCCTCGTTCATCAAGGCTCGCAGCGACCTGGACACCGAGCCGTCAATGAGGTCGGCAAACAGCGGCGAGAGCGGGTCGGGCAACTGTTCCACGATGCTCGCCCTGAAGTACATCCCCTTCGGGTACGGCACGGGCCAGGTGTCCGGGATGTCGGCCGCCGGTTCGGGGAGCGCGGTGATGGGCCGGGATTGCAGGATGAAAAACTCGCCCCCGGCCCGCGCCCACTCGATGTCCTGCGGTGCCCCGAAATGATCCGCACTCCGCGTCCCGTAGCCGGCGAGCTCGGCTGCGGCCCGGTCGTCCAGTACGGGCGCACGACGGCGGGCTGCCGCCACCGGCTGCTCCCGGGTGCCGTGCTCAGCGTAGACAGTCATAACCGCCTTGTCGGCCGTGTGCCGCGACACCACGGTGCCAGTCCCGGCGTCGACCACGAGGTCATCCGTGGTGACCGACCCGCTGACCACGGATTCGCCCAGTCCCCACGCGGCACTGATGGCGATCTGGTCGCGGCGCCTGTTGGCCGGGTTGGCGGTGAACATCACCCCGGCGGCGTCGGCCTGGACCATCCGCTGGACCACCACGGCGAGCCGCACCGAGTCCGGTCCGATGCCTTCGCGGGCCCTGTAGGCCATGGCCCGCGCCGTCCACAGGGAGGCCCAGCAATCGATCACGGCCGCGGCCAGCGCCTCGGCCCCGCGGACATTCAGGTAGGTTTCCTGTTGCCCGGCGAAGCTGGCTGCGGCGAGGTCCTCGGCCGTGGCGGAGGAACGCACCGCGACGGCTGTTTCCCCGCCGTCATCGAGACGCGCGTCGCCAAGACGCCCGTAGGCGGCGCCGAGTTCCGCTGCGACGGCGGCCGACATGGTGCCGGCCGTGAACAGGGTTCGGATCCGCTCCGAGGCGTCCTCGTAGTCCTGTGGCGTGGCATCCGGCGGCACAGTTGCCAGTTCCTGGATGCGTGCCTCATTGTGGTTGGTTTCCACAAAGTGCGAATAAGCTGCGGTGTTCAGCACAAACCCCGGGGGGACGGGCAGCCCGGCCAGAAGGAGGCCGCCCAGTCCCACGGCCTTGCCGCCGGCCATGGCGATGTCGGCTGCTCCCACATCGGCCAAACTGTTGACGTAGGTCATGACTGCGCGTCCTTACTGCCCGGTTATGGGGCGCCTGCAGCGAACCTGATTCTCCACATACTGGCACTGCCGCAGACAAGAGGCCATAGCTCACGCGTGTCTTAGGATTCACTCCCGCCGTGGCGCACATAAGCTCGATACATGGGCAAAAACCAGCACAGCGAGTTGGAAGGGCAGACCTCCATCAACGACTTGCTCGACAAGCCCATCGGCGACACCCACATCCAGCTGGTGCTGCCCATCCATGTCCAGCTCCGGCCGGGGGAGTTCCGCCGCGTGTCCTGACGGTTTCGGTGATTGAGCTAAACCACCGGGCCCTTAATGGCGGACCTTCCTGATTTTCAGACTGTGTCGTCTCGACGGAGTTCCAGTGTTCTGGTCCGCGATCCGGCGGAGGCGGCGCCAGCGCATGCCGGTCCGGGGGTGAGCCTGGTCCGTGGGATGCGTTGGATGTACCGGCCTCGATGCACTCCTTCGGCGCCGAGAGCGGAGAATGACGACTAGCGTCACGCCCAGCCAGGCGAACGCTGCCCCGATGACGAGGAAAACCGCCGGGATCGTGTCCATGATTAAGTTTAGATCCCAACCCGTAAGTGCACTTACTAAACCTTAGGCACCTGGCCAGCGGCCGCCGTCGGTAATTACGACGACGGCGCACGGCTTAGGAGCGCCGCTCGCGTTGGTACTTGGGCGCGCCGGTGGATGAAGTATTCGGCCACCGCCAGGCTGAGTGCCCATGATGCGCCAACCAGAAGCGCCCGGGTCAGTTCGTCAACCGGTCCAACCAGGAGAATCCACGAAATGGTCACCACAACAATGGTTTCCTGGGCGATGCCGATGGCGTACGCCCGGGACATCCATTCGCTGTGCCGGACGTAGTTCCGGCGCCGCACGGCGATGAATCCCAGGACAATGAACGCCACCATGGCGGACCCGAAGGCCAGCCGAAGGACAAGTAGAAGCGGCCCGTCCAGGGGCGGGAGATCGTAGAAAACTGCCATCCACAAACCCGACAGGGCGGCGAGCAGGCCGGTGGGGGCAAGAATGCGTCCCGCGATTTTGTGCCAGCTGGCCCTGCCGCGCTTGCCCCGTCGAAGCGAGGGAACGAACTGAAACGCCCCCAGCACCAGGTACACCGTGACGGTGGGGATATGGATCAACACGGGGACTGGCGAATCAAAGAACCGCGCGTTATCCGGCGTGATCTGACCTCCCGAGAGCTCGGTCAGGCGCCCGGCCCCGGCGATGACCGGGACGAGGCTGAGGAGGATCAGGGCGGCAGGTACGAGCCAGCGGGTCCGGGGGCTTTGACGGGAGCGGGGAAGGGATGCAGATTTCATGAGTTTTGCTCTCTGGTCTGTGCGCTCGCGCGCTCGCCCGGGGTTGCGTCAGTCCAGGAACCCCCAGCCTTATGCGCAAATCGAAGTTTCCGAGAGTTGGCGGCCGGAATAACGGTGCCCAACAGCACCCTATTCGCACGGCGTCGGCCCAACGTACTGCAGTGAGTTCGAAATAGCGATAAGAGGGAATCCACGCGCCATCGATAATTTACGACGGCGGTGCGCGGCTTGGGCAGCGTCGGTCGCCTTGGAGATTGTGTCCGGGTTTTCAGCTACTGCGTCAGAAATGATCCTGCGCGGCAGTGCTCCGATCAAGATCAGCTCAAGACTCAATCAACGTTGTGCGAGGTTCGTCGAAGTTTCGGTTTCCCCAGCTCCCCAAGAAATAGGCTCGGCATTTACGTGAAGTTTCAAGGAATGGGTCAGGCTAACCCGGCCGTATTGGGGAAAAAGAATGTCGAACTATCAGACCCTTTTCGGGTCAGCACCATCTGCTCCTGCGCCCGGACCTAATCCGCCCCGCAGGCCACGCGCTTCGACGTTCGTCGTCGGCGGCATCACAGCCCTCTTCGTGATTATTGGTGCCTTCAGCGGCGGGTTCGGGGGCGCCCTGGTTGTCTTGGCCATCTCGGCTGCCATCACCGGCCTGTATGTCCTGGCCACCGGACGCCGGTCCTGGGCGTGGCTCCCGGCCAAGCGGAAGGCAGGGGCCATCGCCCTGGGGGTTTCCTTTGTTCTCTTCATCGGCGGTGCGGCCGCGTTGCCGCGGACGAATGCGGATGACCTTGAGGCAGCCTCCTCAGACTGGAATGCCTCACCAGCAACGGCCACAGCGAGTGCCTCTTCCGCAGGTTCGCCGACGCCGTCGTCCGCTCCAACTGCGCAGGCGACGGGCGCCCCGCTCGATCCTGAGACGGCTTTCGCCCTGGCGAACGGCGTCAGCGCAACGGCTCCGAAGACGCAGCCGGCGTTTGCTACCAAAGCGATCGACCTGCTGGCGGCCCTTCCCGTCAAGGGCCGGGCGCCCAAGACCGGATATGACCGCGCGCTGTTCGGGCAGGCGTGGATGGACGTTGACCGCAATGGCTGCGACACCCGGAACGACATGCTCAAACGCGACCTAACAGGGATCGCGTACACCAACAGCGTGCCCTGCAAGGTTCAGTCCGGAACGCTGGCGGACCCCTACACGGGTAGCACCATCAGATTCCTGCGGGGGAGTGCCACCAGCAGCGCCGTCCAGATCGACCATGTTGTTGCACTCAGCGACGCTTGGCAGAAGGGCGCGCAGCAGCTGACCACGGAGCAGCGGACGGCCTTCGCGAATGACTCCCTGAACCTCCAGTCCACGGATGGTCCCACCAACATGAAAAAGGGCGACGGCGACGCCGCCACGTGGTTGCCGCCGAACAAGGGCTTTCGGTGCGAATACGTGGCCCGGCAGATTTCGGTGAAGGCAACGTACAGCCTGTGGGTCACCCAGGCGGAGCACGACGCGATGGCCAGGATCCTGGCCGACTGCTCCGGGCAGCTCGCACCAACAAACGAGCAGGCACCAGTCGCCGCGGTGCCGGCACCTGCACCGGCGGCCGCCCCGGTAGCTCCCGCTCCTGTCCCAGTGGTTGTGGTGCCTGCTCCTGCCCCGGTTGCTCCCGCTCCTGTTGTGCCGGCACCTGCTCCTGTAGCGCCGGCCGCCGTCTATTACGCCAACTGCACGGCGGCCAAGGCGGCCGGCGCCGCACCGATCTATGCGGGGCAGGCCGGCTACCGGGCCGGGCTGGACCGCGATTCCGACGGTGTGGCCTGCGAGAGCTAGCCACGCCCAAATTACTCCACCTATTTAGAAAATTTTCCAAGGGGGAAAAATGAAGAAGACACTGACATTAATTGTGCTGACCGGCCTCATGCTGACGGGATGCAGTGGTAAGCAGGCGTCATCAACGTCAACCGCTGTTGCAGTGGTTGCAGATGCTGTCACGGTTCCAGGGGTGCTGAGCCTGACTCTGGACAAAGCCACGGAGCAACTGGAAGATCTCGGGTTCAAGGTCGAAGCTGCGGACACTGCCGATGGCAAGTCCATCATCGTAAAGAAGAACTGGCAGGTGACGTCCCAAGACCCAACCGAAGGCGCACAGGTGGCAAAGGGCTCCACCGTTCACCTCGGCGTCAAGAACCTTGAAAAGGCTGCGGCGGAAAAGGCCGCCGCTGATAAAGCCGCAGCTGACAAGGCTGCAGCAGAGGCGGCTGCTGCAGCAAAGGTTGTGGCGGACAAAGCTGCGGCAGATCAGGCAGCCGCGCAGCAGGTTGCAGCCCAGAAAGCAGCCGAGGCAGCCGCACAGCAGGCTGCCCAGCAGGCGGTCGTAAAGCCAGCACCCGTAGTCCAGGCACCAGCCCCGGCACCGGCAGCGGCCTACTTCGGCAGCTGTGCCGAGGCCAAGGCTGCCGGGGCAGCACCGCTCTTTGCCGGGCAGGCCGGCTACCGGGCGGCGCTTGACCGGGACAAGGACGGCGTTGCCTGTGAGAGCTAGCGCCACCTCTCGACTTAGCTTGCATGCGCTGTTTTCGTTCGCGAACAGACCCGGGAGCCAAAAGGCGTTCGAAGGCCAACAGTGCGAACGTTTTTGGAATGCTCAATCAATAGGAGAATCATGAAATATCGCAGCATCGCAGCGCCCTTACTTTTGCCTCTCATCACCTTCGGTATTTATTCTTTGGTGTGGAGTGTAAAGACAAAGAACGAAATGAATAAGTACGGCACTGCAATACCCACGGCGTGGTTGCTGATCGTGCCGATCGCCAACATTGTCTGGCTGTGGAAGTATTCAGTCGGCGTTGAGGTGTTCACTCGCCAAGGCCTCGGACGTCACGCCGCCTTCTGGCTTATGTTCCTCTTGGGCTCCATCGGCTCAGCTATTGTGCAGCACGAATTCAATAGGAAGATTTCGCCGGCTTCCCTTAGCGTGTCTGTCTCCGCCTGATATACGGGCAAGTGCTGGCCACATGACATCCGACAAGGAGATACCGCCTGTGAACACTTCAGAAGCTAACAATTCGCCGCAGGACGAGCCACGTCAATCAGAGGAACCTCACCCGGAACCGAACAGCCTTGCCAACAGTTCGACAGCAGTCGGAGCACCGGACTCAAGAGAGCCACACGAACCGCAGACCAAGATTTGCCAAAAATGCAGTGTCCAAAGTCTGACGCTTGGTGGCTATTGCCCGAGTTGCGGCACCCCGTACATCGCCCGAAGCCGCTTCGCTAACGTAAACAAGCGCATTGTCCTTATTGCGGCAGCTGTTCTCATTGTTGTGATCGCGGGAATTGGAATCACGCTAAACATTCAGCATACAAACCAGGTCAACGCCGAGCAGGCTGCCGCGGCGTCAGCGGCTGAAGCCGAAAACAAGCGGCAGACCGAGGCCACGAGGGCAGCGGCCGCTGCGACTGCTGCAAAACAAGCCGCTGATACGGGCAAGCGGGCACAACGAAAGCTGATTATCACAGCGCTGGAGGACTCAGTTCTGAAGGACGCAGAGTCACGTGTCACCAAGGGTGTCCTGGAGTGGCCGATCACGCGGGCTTCCTGCACTCCGCTAGGAGGAGGTTCCTCCGATGACTTGACGGCTATCACTGGCACGTTCCAATGCATCGCAGTCAACAAGACCGAACCGGATGGCTCGTCATCGGGCTACCGTTTCTCGGCAACTGTCAATTGGAATGATGCTAGCTATTCGTGGCACCTGGGCAGCTGACAGAAGAACCTCGGCGTAACCCCGGTGGCGGGGTTCAGCGTCGAAGCGGAAGAGGGGCGCCTCGGTGCTGTTCAATGTGGCTGCGACGGCTCGGTAGCGGCGGCGCCCCGCAGTCGCGCGAGCAGCCAGACCGTCCGCGGGATCGGCCAGAGTATGGCCAGCACGAGCACAGGCACCAGCGAGACGCCGACGTCGGGAAACTGGCGGATGATCACGAACAGGTGGGTGTCGAACCGTGCGGGGGCGTAGACGAGGCACAGCCAGAGGGCGAACCCGTCGAGCACGAGAGCCGCAACTCCCCAAATCAGAAGCACCCAGCGCTTCCGGGACGCGGCACGCCGCCGGAGCAAAAACCGCAGCACCAGCCACAGGCTCACCAGCTCAGCGAGGAGCAGGGCCAGGGCCACCGCCCAGCTGTAGCGCTGCAGCCAGTCCTCGAACACAACTGCGGGCACAGGGGACTGCCCGTGCAGGATCCGCAGGACGTTGGTGTCGATGGCCTTGAGCCGCGACGGGGCAGCGGTGTCGTTGCCGTTGATGACCAGCGCGACGCCGAGGCGAGACTCCTGAACCAAAGCCAGATAGGTGTGGCTGTTGCCCCATTCGCCCTGATGCTCCAGCAGCAGCGGCAGGTCCGCCTCCGGGACTGGCGGCGCTGCGGGATCGGTGGACTCCACGAGCGGCCGGGTGAACCACCCCATGGCGTACCCCTTGGACCCGTCCACCTGCACCCCCGGCTCGAACATCGCCTCCAAGCTCCCGGGCCGGAGGATGCGGGCATTGCCGTACCGTCCGCCGTCGAGCAGCGCGATCAGCTGGTGGCCGAGGTCCTCGGCCGAGGCGTACAGGGTGGACGACGGCATGCCGGTGGTGGGTGCGGGCACGCCGGTCTGGCGCCAGAAGGAGCCGAACCACAGCGAGTAGCCGGCGGCCGCCTTGTCCGCGCGGGCGGCAGCCTGCGTGGGATGCGTGTGCGTCATCTCCAGCGGTCCGAAGACGTGCTGCTCCAGGTACTCCCCGAAAGGCTGGCCGGAGACTGTCTGCACCAGGAGGCCCAGGATGTTGAAGTTGGCGCTGGCGTAGTGAAAGGCCTCGCCCGGTTCACCGGCCAGCGCGGAGCCCGACAGGGCGCGGACCCCTTCTTCGAGAGCCTCCGGGCCCTGCGCGTCTGAGGCTTCGAAGGCCGTGTCCTTGGATGACATGCCGCTGGCCTGGTGGAGCAGGTGACGGACCGTGATGGCTTGCGAGCGGCTGTCGTTCAGGGTGAACCAAGGCAGGTACGTCTGCACCGGCTCGTCCAGCCGCAGCCGGCCGGCCTCCACCTGCTGCATCACGGCGATGGCGGTGAGGGACTTGCTGGTGGAGGCCAGCAGCACCGGCGTCTGGGCGGTCATCGGGCGCCCGGAGTCGTCGGCGCGTCCAAATGTGGCGGAGTGCACCTGGACGCCGTCCCGGACGACGGCGATGGCGGCGCCCGGAATCCCGAGGATGTCCAGTTGCTCCCGGAGGAAGGTGTCCAGCGCGTCGTAGGTCTGCTCGGGGCTCGCGGGTCCTGTGGCCGGCGGGCCGGCAGGGGCCGGTGCCGGTGTGGTGGCGCCGCCGAGGATCCCCACGGTCAGGAAGCACATGAGGATACAGGGCGCTGACCAGGAAATAGCTCGCATGCCCGCACCTGCACTTCGGCTGACCGTCCCTTCACGGTATGGCCTGGCCAGGTGGAAAACAATGCATCCATGCAGTCGGGCGGCGGTTGCGGCAAGTGCACCCCTGTATCCTGACAATGCAGGTTGAATGGTTCCAGCGGCCATCAACCAAGCTCGGTTCGCGGCCGGATGACGGTCCGGAATCTTGGGCCGTCGCCTTCCACGTCGTGGAATCACCGCCGCAATCGTCAGTCGCCGATCGGCCCCCGGACTCTTGGAATGGATCTATATCACTACTGACTCGCCAGCTCCCGTGGGAATCCCGACGTCGGCCCTCCAGCCCCCGCGCGGAGCTGCGGTGGATGAGCCCGCCGTCGTGACCTGGGCCGAGGCGGGTGTCAGTATGACCGCGCGATGGCGTTCGGCGAACGGCAGACCAGCGCCGACGCGCGTCGAAGTGGTCTCCGACTCCCTCACGGCCGATGAAGCGAACCGGTTGGCGTCACAGGGGATCGCGATGCTCTGGCACGGCGACTTCCACAACGGGCGGCAGATCCTCAACGCCATGGACCGGCGGGTAGGTGCCGGAAAGAAGATCACAGGAACTCCGGCCGAAAAGTTCTATCGGCATCGCCAGTCCCGCTCGCATCGTGCACGCATTCTCGGCCTGCTGCTGATTCCTCTTGATCCGGGCCCTGTGGTGCCGCTGCGCCGCGCACCGGATATCCGGGAGGCCGCCGCTGAAGCGTACGGCGATATCCGCGAATCTTCCGTTGTGTCCCTGCATGAGCTTGTCGGGGCAATTGGCGCCCACGAGTGGCGACGGAACGGCGTCTACGTCGATGCCCTGCAGGGCCGCATCCACCCGCACTATGGCACGTTCTTCCCCACCCGGAGTGAGTATGTGGATCTCGTGGCCGCCGCGCCGCTGCCCTCGGACACGCTGGCGTTCGACGTCGGAACCGGCACCGGGGTGCTCGCTGCCGTCCTCGCGCGCAGCGGCGTCCACCGCGTGGTAGCGACGGACAATGAACCGCGTGCCATCGCCTGCGCCGGTGAGAATTTCCGGAACCTCGGTGTCCAGGACCGTGCTGAGGCCGTCCTGACCGACATGTTCCCGCCCGGACGGGCGCCGCTCGTTGTGTGCAACCCGCCCTGGATTCCAGCCACGCCGCATTCCACCCTGGACAATGCCGTCTACGACCCCGGCAGCAGGATGCTGTTCCGCTTCCTGAACGAACTCTCCGACCATCTGAAGCCGGGCGGTGAGGGCTGGCTTGTCCTGTCCGACCTAGCCGAGCACCTTGGCCTGCGGACCCGTGAGGATCTGCTGGCCGCCATCGACGCGGCTGGGCTGAAGGTGGTGGAACGGCTCGACACCAAGCCAACGCATCCTAAGGCATCGGACCGCGATGATCCTCTGTTCGAGGCGCGCACGGCCGAGGTCACGTCCCTGTGGCGGCTTGTTCCCCGGTAGTCACAAGCTTCGCCGCACGTGCGCCAGCCACCGGACAGAAGCAGGCTATGGATCTCCTTGGTCGAAGATCGGGTAGGGAGGTTCCAGCGCCGGGCGCCGAGGGGATCGGCGGCATCCGGAAACAGCCGCTACCTTGGCGCCATCACAGCCACGGTGATGATCGGCATCTTCTACGGGACCGGCGTTACCCAGGCCAATTGGGGAGTCATAGTGATCACCATGCTGGTGCTCGGCGCCGTCGCGTTCGGCGTGACGCTGCTGTGGCGGGAGCGGAAGTAGGTTTTCCGGCTGACCCGGATCGCGCTCTGCAAGGCTGGGTTAGCTGGCCTATGACATGGCCGGTACTTCGCCGGCATCCAAGGAGCCGCCGTCTGCCTCCGGCAGTGTCAGGGTGACGGTGGTCCCCCGTCCGGGGCTGCTGGCCAGGGCGATCGTCCCGCCATGGTTTTCGATGATGGTTTTGGTGATCGGCAGTCCCAGGCCTGCACCGGGAATGGCGGAGGCGTGTGCGCGTGCTGCGCGGAAGAATCGGGTGAAGGCCTGGGCCTGTTCTTCCTGGGTCATCCCGATGCCGGTATCGGCGACCTCGCATCTGATGTTGTCCCCGTCCCGGCGGGCTCGGACCGTGACGGCCCCGCCGTCGGGGCTGTATTTGATCGCGTTGGAGAGCAGGTTATCGATAACCTGCCCGATGCGGGCCGGATCGAACCGGCCGGTTACGGGTCCGGACGGTTCAAGGTGCAGGCTGATGCCCGCGGCACTGGCATGCGGAGTGGCGGATTCGATGCTGTGGCGGATCACTTTGGTCAAGTCTGCTGGCCGGGGGTTGATGGCCAGGGTATCCGAGGCGACTGAGAGCAGGTCGGTCACTAGATGCAGCAGCCGTTCGGCGTTGCGTTTGGCCACGACCAGATACTGGGCCAGGTCGGCGGGAAGGTCGGGGTGTTCGTCCTGGGCCAGGCCGAGGTAGCCCAGGATCGAGGTCAGGGGAGTCCTCAGCTCATGCGAGACACTGGCGACGAACTGGTCCTTGGCTGCAAGGGCTGTGACCAGCGCCGTCACGTCGGTAAAAGCCAGCACGGCGCCGGAACTCCGGCCGGTGCCGTCCTTGATCAGCCGAGACGTTGCGGAGAAGGCGCGTTGACCGGTGCCGGTGCCGGTGCCGGTCCAGATCAATTCGTCGGTGAACGCTTCGCCCCTGGCCGCTCGGCGCAGCGGGTGCCGGGCCGGCGGCAGTGGGCTGCTCCGGTCAACGCCGAACACCGGCACCTCCTCACTGCCGGGCGCCGGCGGGTTTTCGCTGAGGGTACCGGCGAGGTAGTGGCTTTGCTGCTTGTTCATGAGAATTTTCCGGCCCTGTTCATCGACCGCGCACACGCCGACACTGACGGTATCCATGATGGTGCCCAGCAACCGCTCGCGCTGTTCGCTGGCCGCGAGCAGTTCCTGCAGTTCCTTGTCCTGGTTTTCCAGCTGCAGCCGCTGACGCAGGACAGCATTGGAGACCACATGCGCGGTGAGGGAGATCACCCCGAGGATGACCGGGAGCAGTACGATCCGGATGAACGACGGCCCTGTGAAGCCCATTCCAAGGATCAGCGGCGGAAGGACCGCACTGAGAATCGTGGCCGATACCGCCATCACAACCCCGCTACGGTGGCGGCCGAGGGATAGCCAGACGACCGGGAAAACCAGCAGGAAACCCAGCACAGTGAGGTATTGATCCGCCGCTTCGCGGGAGAACCCGATGGCCAGGCAGTCCAGGACCGGAATGACTACCCAGGCGCGGGTCGGCAGCCGCCCCCACGGCACCAGCGCGCACGCGGCCAGAAGGACCAGATGGGCGCCCAGACTGTACAGGAATGGACCGGGCTGCAGGAGCCCGGGGCGAAATGCCTCCGCAAGGACGGTGACCAGCAGCATCGTCACCGACAGCGGCAACTGGAATATCACCATCCGACCCCTAAGGTCCAGGCTCCGGAAGTAGTTATCGAGCGAAAGGAGCGGCATCGCGTTACCCATTCGTGCTTCCTTTCAAATCTGTCCAGCCGTTTGTTTCCGCCGCCTGCAGTTCCGGGAGATTTCTGAATCCTACTGCCACCAGAGGCCCACTGGCATGACTGTGTCCGTATTAGCGGTGAGTGCTTCTGAACCCGACGACAGCACCCCTGGTTTATCAACCACAAGGGACCCCTTCGGCGCCCTATTTCCTCGGCGTATTGACACACAGATTTCGTCGGAATACTGTCTGCCTTAACGGGGCTTTCCGTCCCGTTCCTGGGTATATTCGGCGCTGGAGTCTGGGCCGCTTCTGCTAGGCGAGGGTGCCAGCAAGGAGTTCTAAATGTCTTGGGAAATGACCGGAAAGTATGTCGCCAACTGCAATTGCCAGCTGATTTGTCCGTGCCCGGTGGATGGTACGCCCACGGGATCGGATGGCGAGTGCCGCGGCGTGGCTGTGTTCCAAATCGCGAGTGGAAAACTCGATGACACCGATCTGTCGGGCATCGCCTTCGCCTTCTGCAACTGGTTCCCGTCGAACCTCTCGGCCGGCGGCTGGAAGGTGGGAGTCGTCCTTGACGACGGCGCATCGGCTGCGCAAGCCACTGCCTTGGAAAGCATCCTTCATGGTGAGGCCGGCGGCCCGTTCGCGGATTTTGCGGCGTTGTACGGAGAATGGCTGGGAGTGGAGCGCGCCAGCGTCACATTCTCGGACGGCGACACCCCGTCCGCGTCGGTTGCCGGGCGGGTGAGCTACACGTTCGAGGCCCTGCCGGGACCCGACGGTGGTGTCACCACCGTCAAGAACGCGATGTTCGGGTTCGCCCCGGAATTCCGGATCGGCAAAGCGCAGGTACACTCGGACCTCTTTGGCCTTGACTTCGACGGCGTCTACGGTGAGACCGCGGACTTCACGTTCGCCAGCGCGATGGCCGAAAACGCCCCCAAAGGCCGGGCATGAGCGCCGACAGCTGATGCTGCGCAGGAAGCAGTCCACAAGAGGCGGCGTTCGCCCGTCTGCGCGCGCCGCCGTTTCGCCTGCCACAGCGGCCGGTTCTACGGCAGCCGCGTCCCGGGTCGATCCGCGGGAGGCTGGCCTGATCGCGGTCCTGCTGATACTCGCCGCGGCGAGTTGGGTCTTCACGTCCACTCAGCTGAGCGGGATGGACATGGGTCGGTGGACTGAGCCGGGGCCGCTGGGATTCTTCGTCGCCACGTGGGTGGTGATGCTGGCGGCCATGATGTTCCCGTCCGTGGCACCCATGGTGGTCGCATATGGCCGGATTCAGAGCCACCGACGCAAGATGGCGCGGTATGCTCCGGCAGGATCCACCGCCGTTTTCGTGGCCGGATACCTGATCACGTGGACGGTCTTCGGCGTCGTGGCGTATTCGCTCTACATGTCAGTAGCGTCGCTGGCTCCCGGGCTCTTCGCCGCGGATCAAGGCGGCCGGTACCTGGCGGCCGGGGTGATTATGGCGGCGGCGGCCTATCAGCTCACGCCCGCCAAGAACGTCAGCCTGATGAAATGCCGGACACCCATGGACTTCATCCTGCACCGCATGCGCCCCGGATACCGTGGCGCGCTGCGCATGGGAGTTGAGCACGGGGCGTGGTGCGTCGCATGCTGCTGGGCGCTGATGGTGGCGCTGTTTGCGCTCGGTGTGATGAGCATCGGCTGGATGGCGCTGATTGGGGCCTTCATTGCAGGAGAGAAGATGCTCCCGTGGAAGCGGCTCGCCAACCGCTCGGTTGCGGTGGCACTGGCCGTGATTGCGCTCGGAGTTGCCCTCACTCCAGCGGCGTTGGTCGGGATGGGGATGTAAAACGGGGGGTTCTTGAATGGTCTCATGTACTAGAGGAGTCGGAAATGTCTGACGGGACTGGACTGATCCAGCGGTTTTACAAGGAGATAATCGAGGGCGGAATTCTGTCCCTCATTGACGAGTTGGCGACGGATGACTACATCGATCACGAAGAGGCTCTTCCAGGGCAACCTCCCGGCAAGGACGGCGTCCGGTACTTCGTGAACGCGATCCGGACGGCGTTCCCCGATATTAAAGTCAAGTCAATGGAAGCGTCATTGGCTGACGGAAACATGGAGGCGTGCCACGTAATTCTCACGGGCACTCATCGTGGCGAGATGGCCGGCATGGCAGCAACCGGCAAAAGCGTCGAATTCGGCACCACCGACATTATTCGCGTCGAGGACGGCAAGGTGGCTGAGCATTGGGGAACCACGGACAACCTGAGCCTCATGCAGCAGCTCGGTGCCATCCCTACCTAGGGCTCATCTGACGGGCGTCCGCAATCGGGCCAACCCTCGAAGGGCCTTCCGCCGTCGTCCTAGCCGACGGCGGGAGGCCCCTTTGTGCGGCAGTGTCCGCATCGTCGACACCCGCTGGGACCCGCCGGTCACTCTCGGGGTGCGGCTGGTCAGCACTATTGCCAATTGCCTCCAGCACGTGGGGCAGGCCGCGTACGCCAAGGGCCTGAACCCCTGACTGATACTGCCGAGCTGCTGGTGTGAGATCCGCCGTCGTGGGCCAGACGGACGGCGCACCGGGGAGATGAAGTCATGGTGAAGATGTTGAACATTCCCCAATAACTGCAGGTCCGCGTAGTTGCAGCGCGTCAGCTACCAACAGTCACTCAGCCGCCACGAAAGGCCTACCAAACATGGTCCCGAGAACGGGCCATCCGGTTTCGTCCCGGCCGAAGCTACGCGTCAGCATCAGGTGTCGGCCGTCCTTTACAGCCACAACGACCACTAAGGCTTCGTCACGATCGGCCCTGATGTGTTCACTGCGTGAAACGATGTGCTTATGGAGATTCCAGGGACGTTGGACGCGCATCGCCTTGGCGACGAACATCCTTCCGAAGCGGACATCGATCTGTACCGCGTGCTCAGCGCTGACATCTCAGCCGGCGTCGCCGTGGTTTCTACATTGCTGCACAAGCGCGACTACGCAGCAACAGTGACTGCTTTTCTCTCCGTCTCCTATGATCCGCCTACGATGCTTGTCAGCCTCTACGCGGGCTCACGCATTGGCGAAGCAATTGCCACGAGGGGTACGTGGGCGTTGAGTCTGTTGCGCAGCAAGCATCAAGGCGCAGCGGATTGGCTGGCCAGTCAAGGGACCCCCGTTGAGGGCCTGCTGGCCCAGGTTCCCTACCGCCGCGGCCCGGCCACCGGATCGGTGATCCTCGATGGATCGATCGCGTACTTCGAGCTGCGAACGGTTGCAATCCATCCTGCGGCAACGCATCTGCTCATCGTCGGAGAGGTACTTGCGATGGGTAGTGACGCTCCAGCGGCGGAAGTACCGGACCCCCTCATACATTTTGCTTCTGCCTACCACCGGCTGGCGCCCTAGAAGTTACCCACAAAGGCGGCGAAGACCGCTGATCTCCCGGGTTACCACCTGCCCGCACACGGCACCCCGACCTGAATCAAAACCCACCATTGCCGGAGGCACAGCGGCACCTCAAGTGCCGGATGGGTCCAGTTCTGCCTCTTATGGCGGGTCTGTACCAACAATTATTTGTCGGCCTCTTGCGGCATTCACGTCGACGGGGCGGCAAACTAAGGAGACCCACCATGGGTTTGGGTGAGAAGATCCATAACGCTGCCGGGAAACTTCACGGCAAGGCAAAGAAGCAGCAGGCGATGCCACCGGCAACGACCGGCTGAAGCACCCCGGCTGGATCCTCAGGGCGTCATGGAATCCTTCGCCTGCAGGGCAGCGAGTGAGACACACCGGACTTCAGCCCGCCTCGACGGTGGTCAGACGTCGTTTTCGTGGTTAGCTCGCGGCTGGCAGTGCGTCAGGGATCCGGGGTTTCGTGTTTCCTGCGAACGTGAACTTGGCGTCGTCGCCTTCGCCGTCCACGTCCACTACAACGATGTCGCCGGCGTGGAGCTCGCCGAACAGGATCTTCTCGGAGAGCTGGTCCTCGATCTCGCGCTGGATGGTGCGGCGCAGCGGCCGGGCACCCATGGCCGGGTCGTACCCGCGGGTCGCCAGGAGCACCTTGGCCGCGGTGGTGAGCTCGATGCCCATGTCCTTGTCCTTGAGGCGCTTCTCCAGGCGGCCAACGAACATGTCCACGATCTCGATGATCTCGTCCTGGGTGAGCTGCGGGAACACCACAACGTCATCCACACGGTTCAGGAACTCCGGACGGAAGTGCTGCTTGAGCTCTTCCGTCACACGGGCGCGCATCCGGTTGTAGCCGGTCTGCGTGTCTGTGCCGGACTGGAAGCCGGTGGCCACGCTCTTGGAGATGTCCCGGGTGCCCAGGTTTGTGGTCATGATGATCACGGTGTTCTTGAAGTCCACCACCCGGCCATGGCTATCGGTCAGGCGGCCGTCTTCCAGGATCTGCAGGAGTGAGTTGAACAGGTCAGCGTGTGCCTTCTCCACCTCGTCGAACAGGACCACGGAGAACGGACGGCGCCGGACCTTTTCGGTCAGCTGGCCGCCCTCGTCGTAGCCGACGTAGCCAGGAGGGGCACCGAAGAGCCGCGAAACCGCGTGCTTCTCGGAGTACTCGGACATGTCCAGCGTGATGAGGGCGTCTTCCTCGCCGAACAGGAACTCAGCCAGGGCCTTGGCGAGCTCGGTCTTGCCGACGCCCGTGGGGCCGGCGAAGATGAACGAGCCGCCCGGACGCTTCGGGTCCTTCAGGCCTGCACGGGTACGGCGGATAGCCCGCGAAATCGACCTAACCGCCTCCTCCTGGCCCACCACGCGCTGGTGCAGCTCGTCTTCCATCCTCAGCAGACGGCTGGATTCCTCCTCGGTCAGCTTGAAGACCGGGATGCCGGTGGAGTTCGCCAGCACCTCGGCGATGAGTTCCTCATCAACTTCGGAGATGTCGTCCATGCCGCCGGTCTTCCAGTGGCGCTCCTTCTCTCTGCGCACCTCGACGAGCTTCTGCTCCTGGTCGCGGAGCGAAGCGGCACCCTCGTAGTCCTCCGCATCCAACGCGGACTCCTTCTCCAGCTTCACGGCGGCGATCCGCTCATCCATCGCCTTGAGCTCCGGCGGGGCGGTCATCCGGCGGATGCGCAACCGGGCACCGGCCTCATCGATCAGGTCGATCGCCTTGTCCGGCAGGAAGCGGTCCGAGATGTAACGCTCCGAGAGATTCGCCGCTGCGACCAGCGCGCCGTCGGTGATGGTGACCCGGTGGTGCGCCTCGTAGCGGTCGCGGAGGCCCTTGAGGATCTCGATCGCGTCGGCCACGGAGGGTTCCTTGATCTGGATCGGCTGGAAGCGGCGCTCAAGCGCGGCATCCTTCTCGATGTGCTTGCGGTACTCATCCAAGGTGGTGGCACCGATGGTCTGCAGCTCGCCGCGGGCCAGCAACGGCTTCAGGATCGAAGCCGCATCGATCGCACCCTCGGCCGCACCGGCACCCACAAGCGTGTGGATTTCGTCGATGAAGAGGATGATGTCGCCGCGGGTGCGGATTTCCTTCAGGACCTTCTTCAGGCGCTCTTCGAAGTCACCGCGGTACCGGGAGCCGGCCACGAGTGAACCGAGGTCCAGGGTGTACAGCTGCTTGTCCTTGATGGTTTCCGGGACGTCGCCGCGGACAATCGCCTGGGCCAGGCCCTCGACGACGGCGGTCTTGCCGACGCCGGGCTCACCGATCAGGACAGGGTTGTTCTTGGTGCGGCGCGACAGGACCTGCATAACGCGTTCCATCTCGGACTCGCGACCGATCACCGGGTCCAGCTTGTTCTCGCGCGCAGCCTGGGTGAGGTTGCGGCCGAACTGGTCCAGGACCACGGAACCGGCGGGAGTGCCCTCGGGCTGGCCGGGGCCCGGGCCCTGGCCCTGGCCCTGGCCCTCGCCTGCGCCCATGGTCTCCTTGCCCTGGTAGCCCGAGAGCAGCTGGATAACCTGCTGGCGGACGCGGTTGAGGTCTGCGCCCAGCTTGACCAGCACCTGGGCGGCCACACCCTCACCCTCACGGACGAGGCCCAGCAGGATATGCTCCGTGCCGATGTAGTTGTGCCCCAGCTGCAGGGCCTCGCGCAGAGCCAGCTCCAGCACCTTCTTGGCCCGCGGGGTAAAGGGGATGTGGCCGGATGGGGCCTGCTGGCCCTGGCCGATGATCTCCTGCACCTGTTCGCGCACGCCGTCGAGCGAAATGCCCATGGACTCAAGAGCTTTGGCGGCAACGCCTTCACCTTCATGGATCAGACCCAAGAGGATGTGTTCGGTACCAATGTAATTGTGGTTCAGCATGCGTGCCTCTTCTTGGGCAAGCACAACTACGCGACGGGCACGGTCCGTAAATCGCTCAAACATTTTCGCCACACTCCTGGCTGCCGCCTATCTTGATCCTACGTCGCCGCGGGCCCTCATGGGGGGGACTTCGCCGAGAGGCAAGGTATTTGTGACTTCAGCGGTACGTGTCCTCTTTTTCGCAGCATTAGTTGTCCTGGCGCATCAACTGGTGACTTGATGAACTCGCGACCTTCCGACTGCTGAGGTGCTTGATGGGATGCCTTTGTAGCCACAGACCTCCCGTCTCAACTGCTGAGTAGCTTCCGCGTACGTTAGCGGAACAACTAGACCGAAGTTACGCAGGTTGAGACGCCGGAATGGGAAATCGTAGTCCCCCTCTCAAAGGCTGGGAGACTATTTGGTGTCAAGTTCCCGTGGCTGTCGGTGTCTGTGGTGCAGGGCGTAGCTGTCAAACACCTCCGACGACGTCGTTTCTGGATGGCCGAACTTGCCGCGGAGTACCTCTGCGAGATCGTCCAGCGCTGCATGAAGTATCCGTCCGGCAAACCGTAGTTCCGGGTTTTCACTGAGCTTGGCCTCAGACGCCAACTGGTAGGCGTAGGCAACGGTAGCCGGCAGGGAACCCTCTTCTCGACTTCGCGGAAGTAGTAAGTTTCATGGAACGACAGCAAATCTATGCTGACGGAAGCCACGTTTTGGGCCAGTGATTCGAGACTTGCTGGTGGAGGCTAGCAGCATTGGCGTCTGGGCGGTCATCGGGCGCCCGGAGTCGTCGGCGCGTCCAAATGCGGCGGAGTGCACCTGGACACCGTCCCGGACGACGGCGATCGCGGCGCCCGGCGATCAGTTGGCGGTCGCGCAATCTCTTCTTCTCCCGGTTTGGGTGCCCCGCCGGTGAAGATCGTGAACATATCAGAAATAGCTACGAATGTTCACTATCTTCACCATTTGTTTCTCATGCCTGTTATGGTGAATATATGGAACATCCGGCTGAAACTCCGTTCTTCCGTGCCATGGATTCGAAATCCTTTGGCGCTTCGGTCCGTAGCGCCCGTCAGGAGCGGAAGCTGACGCAGAGCGGCTTGGCCGAGCTCATCAACGCGAGCCGTCACACCATCGTCCGCCTGGAACAGGGCGAGAATGTTTCTTTGGAGACGGCCATCGCGGCGGTGCGGGCCCTTGAGCGGGACATTGCCCTTATTCCGCGGTTTTCACGTTTGGACGTCAAGCAGTGAGGCGGAATGAGCGGCTGGCCGTCTGGCTGCATGGCCGGCGGATTGCCTGGCTCACGGGAACGTCGTTGCGTCCGCGGCTTGGATACCTCCCGGACCTTGTAGCTGAGTACGGTGCCGGCGCTGCCCTGCTCTCGTTGTCCTTGCCGTTGCAGTCCAAAGCCATCAACGGTCCGGCAGTGCTGAACTTCTTCGATGGACTCCTCCCGGAAGGTCAGGTTCGTGCGCACCTGGCCGACCTGCACGGCGTTGCTTCCACGGACATCAAAGCGTTGCTCGCGGCGGTGGGCGCTGACTGTGCCGGCGCCGTGCAGGTCCTTCCCGACGGCGTGGATCCCGAGGAGGGGGGAGAACTGCTGCCGATGACCGAGCAGGAAGTCGTGGCCGCCGTCGAGTCCCTCCCCACTTGGGACCTCCCTGAGGACTTCGCCATCACCACGTCCCTTGGCGGTGTCCAGTCCAAGGTCCTGTTGTCCAGCAGCTTGTCGTCAGGCGACAGTGGCTGGTATTGGCCGGCCCGGGGCGCCGCCTCCACGCACATCATCAAACCCGACCCGCTTGATTCACCGATTCCGGACTTGCTGGCGGCCGAACATTGGGCGCTTGAGCTGGCCAGGGCGGCAGGCCTTCGTGCGGCACGGACACGGATGGAGACGTTCGGCACCCGGGATGCCCTGGTAGTGGAACGCTATGACCGAACCGAGGACCACAAGCGGATTCATCAGGAAGACTTCACGCAGGTTCTGGGGATTGCGTCTGCGGCAAAGTACGATCAGTCGACCGCGGCACCGTCACGCCTCGCGCAAGTGGCTGCGGTCGCGTCGCCGCACAGCCGAAATGCTGCGGCTTTCAAGAGTGAGTTGTTGAAGGCTGTGGCTTTCAATGTCCTTATCGGCAACGGCGACGCCCATTCCAAGAACTACTCGGTGCTTATCCGGGAAACGGGCGAGGTGCAGTTAGCGCCCCTGTATGACGTCGCGCCAACGCTGCTGCTCTATGCGCGCAGCTCCAATGCAGGGCATTCAGTGGCCGGTCAGGCCCGGCTGAACTACATCACCCTGGACCATCTTGTGAGGGAGGCTGGCAGTTGGGGGATGGACGTCGAGGAAGCCCGCTCCGGCGTGACGGGCATCCTCGTTGCGGCGGCGGAGGCTCATGCGTCCGTTCCCCAGCGCCTCGCGCACCTGCCCGCCCTCGTGGCTGC
The DNA here is from genome assembly GCF_023913735.1 of Pseudarthrobacter raffinosi. Taxonomy (GTDB): domain Bacteria; phylum Actinomycetota; class Actinomycetes; order Actinomycetales; family Micrococcaceae; genus Arthrobacter; species Arthrobacter raffinosi. The sequence continues at coordinate 50,962 of NZ_JAMXBH010000005.1, read as the reverse complement.
TCGTGCAGAAGATCTCATTGCCGGAAGCACGGCGCGCAGGCAGCTGTAACCGGTCCAGGTGCCGCCGTCGGTCGCCTCAGGTGTACATGAGGGAGCCGGGCGTGGTGAGCTTTTCGCCGGTTTCCAGCCAGGTTTTGAGGCCGGAGAGGATCATCGGCCAGCCGCCGTAGAGCTGTTCGTTGGCGCCTTCGCGGAGCTGGTCGTGGGTGACGGTGAGGTGGCAGGAATCGCCCACCGGTTCGATTTCCCAGGTGATGCGTGAGGTGCCTTCGGCCTTCACGTCCTCGCCCCACAGGGCGCGCATGGTCTGGACCAGGCGGCGCGGGGGAACAACTTCAATGTTTTCGCCCTCGCCCAGGAGCGCTCCGTCCGCCTTCGGGTTGCCCATTTCGAAGCGGCTGCCCGTGGTCCAGTCCGATTTGATGCTGTTGCCGAACTGGTACTTGCTGCGGATCTCGCTGTCCGTAATGGCTTCCCAGAGCCGCTCCGGAGTGGTCTTGATATAGATTTCGAAGATCTTTTCCATGGGACTTTCCAATCTGGTTTTGAGGTCGCTGAGGGCAGCGGCCCATGGTTGTGCATATTTGCTGACCCAGCGGTCGTGGACCAGGCGGATGGGCACCGGATTGAGGAAATGGAGTTTCTCGCGGCCCCGACGGCGGGTGACCACCAGGCCGGCTTCCTCCAGCAGCTTGAGGTGCTTCATGACCCCATAGCGGGTCATCTCGAAGTGCGCCTCGAGCGCGTGAAGGGTCTGCCCGTCTTCCCGGAAGAGCTCATCGAGCAGGTCCCGGCGGGTGGGGTCGGCGAGGGCCTTGAATACGGCGTCCACGGCTCAAGAATAGGTGACCATTTAGTCACATGTCAACGGGTTTTAGAAGTCGTTTCCCATAAGCACATGACTCGGGAAATGCGTGTCAGTGGGCGGGCGCAGGTGGGACGATGAATCCGTGGACCAATTCTTTGACTTCCTTCGCCACTACTGGTGGCTCGTCTTCCCTCTCGGCGGAATGGCCGGAGGGTGGGCAAGGCAGTGCTCCAAGGCCAGCGAACGCCGGCACCGTCGCCGTCTGGAGCTGTACAAGCTCAAGAACCAGGCGGTCCAGGCGGAACAAGCCAGCCAGGCCCAGGTCGCCGCCCTGGTGGCAGCGCATGATGCCGTGAACCGGCGGTGGCTGGACTACGAGCTCGACGTGGGGAAACTTATCGATTTCCCGGTCATGACGGATGTGCGCGAACCCCTGACGGTCGCCTTCCTCCGGGCCAAGCGGGAGGCCGACGGTTTGCGGCCGGCCAAGCCGGAGGAGATTACGACGGCCGCCCGGCTGACGGAATACCGGGCGGCCGTGCACAGCTTCCGAGCTGGCGTTCGACGTCGCCGAGCGGGAAGCCAAGCGGACCAAGGACAGCAACTTCACGGGGCCCGAACGCCAGCGGCTGGCAACGGCCAGGAAGCTGCTCAACATCGCCTCCGACAACGCGGCGACACCTGCCGAACGGCAGACCGCATACAAGCGCGCCCGGCGGGAACTGGACGGTCTCATCGTCCTGCCCGAGGCCACGGTAGCGGCGCTGGAAGTAAAGATTGCCGGCGAACTGAACGCACCACACGCCCCGGAATAAGGGAGAGTACGACGGCGGTACCAGGGTTGGGAGCGGGCGCCATTCGACTGACCTGCGCCCAGGTAGTAACTAACCATTGACTACGGGTTCCAGCGGTCTAACATGAGGCGCATCAGGACATTTCAAGGAGGAGATGTGTGATGTCACGCGCCGAAGTAGAGCAGCTTGACGACCGCGGAATGGCGGCCTGGGACCAGCACGATACGGCGGCGTTCGCCGACCTGCTGGCCGATGATTTCACTTTTACGGACGTGATGGCCCCCGAGCCGTTCCGCACGCGGGAGCAGGTCCGGGCCTACATGGACACCTGGTTCATGGCGTTTCCGGATATGCGCATCCGGGCCACCCGGCGGGTGATCAGTGATGACGAGGTGGCGGCGGAAGTGGAGTTCACCGGCACGAACACCGGGCCGGTGCGGATGGGGGACCAGGAAATTCCGGCCACTGGCAAATCCGTAGTGGGAACAGGAACCTATTTCGCCTCCGTCACCGACGGAAAGATCACCTCGTTCCGCGCCCACCCGGATGTTGCCGCACTGATGGGGCAGCTTGGGCTGATGCCCGGGATGTGACCGGGGCACGAGGCTGGCCAGCGCCGGCGCCCAGGGGGTGGTGAGCCTTTCGCCGGTTTGGGGCGAGCTCGACTCGCCGCACGCCCCGGAGTAGGTCCGTGACCCAAGGCAACGATGCACCAGACTTAGGGGCGTGACGAACAAACCCCGTCCCGGCCTCGCGATCGCTGCGCTCAGCCTCGGCACCTCCCTGAACCCGCTGAACTCGTCCATGATCGCCGTCGCGCTGGTGGTCCTGCGGGAGGATTTCGCGCTCGACGTCGCCACCGTCACTTGGGTGATCACCTCGTTCTACCTCGCGTCCGCAGCCGGGCAGCCGCTCATGGGCAGGCTCGCGGACCGCTTCGGGCCGCGCCGCCTGTTCACGTTCGGAATGGCCCTGGTGGCGGTGACGTGTGCGCTGGCTCCGTTTGCGCCCAACTTCGCGCTGGTTTGCGTGGCCCGCGCGCTCATGGCCGTGGGGACCGCGACGGCGTACCCGTCCGCCGTCGTGATGGTCACCGAACTGAGCCGCCTGGCGAAGCTGCCCTCCACCCGCCCGCTGGGCCGGATCCAGATGGCGAACACGTCGGCGGCCGCGGTGGGACCCGTCGTCGGCGGATTGCTGGTGAGCCTGCTGGGCTGGCAGGCGCTGTTCGCCGTCAACGTGCCGCTCGCGCTGCTGGCGCTGATTGTGGTGCACCGGGCGGCGCCGGCCGATGCCGGCCGCGAAACCGGGAAGCTCTCAACCCTGATCCGTGACTCCGACATCCCTGGCATCCTGGCCTTCGTCGCCTCGCTGATGCTCGCGATGATGGCGCTGCTGAACGTGATGCCGGGATACCGCTGGTGGCTCCTCGGCGCCGCAACCGTCATTGCCGCGCTGTTCGCGTGGCGGGAGCTGCGCTTCCGCCCGCCGTTCCTCGACTTGCGGCTGCTGGGCCGGAACCGGCCGCTGCTGCTGGTGTATCTCGTGTTCGTCGTCTTCAGCGGCGTCTACTACTTTGCGTTCTTCGGCCTGCCGCAGCTGCTGCAGGAGGCAGGACATTACGACGCCGGACTGGTGGGCTTGCTGATGCTGCCCCTGGCGGCGATGTCCGTGCTGGTCACCCCGGTGACGGTACGGCTGATTGAGCGGTTCGGCGTGCGTTCGGTGTTGATCGCCGGTGCGCTGATCCTGCTGGTTGCCTCGGGCGGACTGGGGGCGTTGACGGTGTCCCTGTGGCCGCCCTTGGTGTTTGTGCTGACCGCATTGATGGGTGTGCCTTACGGGGTGGTGAGCACGGCGTCGAACCAGGGCCTGTACGTGTCCGCCCGGCCGGAGGAGAGGGGAGTGGCGGCCGGCATTTTCCAGACCTGCCGCTACCTTGGCGCCATCACAGCAACGGTACTGATCGGTGTGCTGTACGGGCCCGGGGTGAACCAGTCGAACTGGGGACTGATGGTTCTGGTGATGCTGGGGCTGGGCGCCGTGGTGCTGGCGTTGGCGGTGGCGTGGCAGCGGAAGGGCGCTTAGCTGCAGCTTCGAAAAGCTGCCGCCCGGCCGCGAACTCCAAGCCAGGGAGCCTAGCCCTTAACCTCGTACGCCTTGGGCAGCTTCAGGCCGCGTTCCTCCATGAGGGTGCGCAGGCGGGTGGGGTAATCGGTGATGATGCCGTCCACGCCGAGGGCCATCAGGCGCTCCATGTCCGCGGTGGTGTTCACGGTCCACGGGATGACGGGCAGGCCCAGTTCGTGGGCTTCGGCGATCATCGCGGGGGTGACGGAGCGGAACGTGGGGGAGACGACGTCGTACCCCTGCGCGGCCGCTGCCTTGGGGAGGGAACCATCGTAGTCGTCGATGTCGATGCCGCCTAGATTGGGGCTCGCGCCGGGCTGGCCCACGCCCATCCAGGCGTCGCCGCTGGAGAGCGCCACCAGCGGGAGTTCGGGCGCGATCTCGTTGGTGAGGTTCAGCGAGGACCAGTCGAAGGACTGCAGGGTGGTCCGGTCCGCCATGCCGGAGGCCTCGATCTCGGCCACCACGGCCTTGGTGAGCGCTTCCATCCCGGCGCCGCCCACCTCGCTGTTCTCCACCTTGGTCTCCACGTTGAAGCGGACCTTGGCGGCGTCGGTGTCGCGGACCAGCTGGTAGACGTCCTTGAGCTCGGCGATCCGGTTGCCCTCGATGACGTCCTGCGCCGGGTAGCCGGGCAGCTGCACGAAGCCGCAGTTGAGCGTCTTGACCTGCGCGAGTGACAGCCCGGCCACCCGGTCGCCCACGTAGGGGAACTCAGGGTCATTGGCGGTGGCGGGTGCGGTGTCCACGCACTTGTTGGCCTGGATGGTGTCGTCGTGCCACACGATGACCTTGCCGTCCTCGGTCAGGTGCGTGTCCAGCTCCAGGGTGCTCACGCCCAGGGCCAGGGAGTTCGCGAACGCTGCCAGGGACTCCTCGGTCCATTCGCCGCGGCCGCCGCGGTGGCTCTGCAGATCGAAGGAGCCGTTGCGCTCGTTCACCTTGATCGCGGACGTGGCGGTTCCGGCAGCGTTCGACGACGGCGTGCCGGCTTCGTTCTCCGGGGCGGCGACGCCGGGGCTCGCCAGGGCGGCGATCAGTGCGGCGGCTGCCGCTGCAGTCAGGACTGGGCGCATGAGTGGTTTCCTCCTGGGGTGACGGGGACCGGCAGATGGCCGGTGACCCATCCACGCTAGGGAGGGCAGGTGGCGCGCGTGGGGCCTTGAGTTGGAGGGGAGGTTAACGCGGAGCGGAGGTTACACGGGGTTGTTCGGCCGGCTGTCCGCCGCAATAGACTCGGAGCATGCCAATCTCGCGCCTTGACCTAGGTATCCACACTCAGCCGTCCGCCCTCGAGCATCTCGGGGCCGATCTGTGAGCGGCGGTCTCGTCGCCCTGCTCGACGACGTCGCAGCCCTGGCCCGCATAGCCGCCGCCTCGGTGGACGACGTCGCGGCCGGAGCCGCCAAAGCGGGGGTCAAGGCCGCCGGCGTGGTCATCGACGACGCCGCCGTCACCCCGCAGTACGTGTCCGGCGCGGACCCGTCCCGCGAACTGCCGATGATCAAGAAAATCTTCTGGGGCTCGCTCCGAAACAAGCTGTTGATCATCCTGCCGGCACTGCTGCTCATCAGCGCCTTCGTCCCATGGGCCATCCCGTTCATCCTCATGGCGGGCGGCACGTACCTCTGCTACGAGGGCGCCGAGAAGGTCTGGCACAAGCTCCGCGGCCACCACACCGCGGAGGAAGACGCGCCGGCGGTTGAACGCGGTCCGGAGGCCGAGGCCAAAGTCATCAAGGGCGCCATCACTACCGACTTCATCCTCTCCTGCGAGATCATGGTCATCTCCATGAACGAGGTGGCCCAGGATTCCTTGTTGTCCCGGGCGATTATCCTGGTGGTCGTGGCCCTGGTGATCACGGTGGCCGTCTACGGGGCCGTCGCACTCATCGTCAAGATGGACGACATCGGGATGCACCTGGCCGCCAAAGATTCCGCCGGCTCCCAGCGCACCGGTGAGCTGCTCGTCAAGGGGATGCCCGCCGTGCTGGCCGGGATAACCTTTATCGGGACAATCGCCATGCTCTGGGTGGGTGGCCACATCATGCTGCAGGGTGCACACGACCTCGGCTGGCACGCACCCTATGACCTGGTCCATGTCCTCGAGCACCCCTTCGCCGGGATCGCTGTTGTGGGCGGCTTCCTGGCCTGGCTCGTCAATACCTTGTGCTCGGCCGTCATCGGACTCGCTTGGGGCCTCGTCGTGATGGCGATCGTGCATCCGCTGCTCAACGCGCTGCCGTTCGGCAAAAAGAAGGGCGGGCACGAGGAGGGCGACATCCGCGCCGAACTTGCCGGCTATCGGCCGACGAAACGTGACGAGGATCCGGCCTCCTAGCCAATCGGCGGCGCGGCGCCCGGTCCGTCGAACAACGCGCTGGTGCTGCTCTGGGGCACCACGACGTGGACGGCGTTGCGCTGGACGGTGAAGTCGGTTGGCGTGGTGGTCGCGATCTCGCCGTCGAGGTTCACCGGCAGCGGCTGGTCGGTGACCAGCCGGACACGTCTGGTGGTCAGGTGGTACACCCGGTCGTGTTTGATGAAGCTTCCGTCCTTGAGCAACCGCGCGATACTCACATGCTCCCGGAGCGGTCCCGCCAGGATGGCGTAGATGTCGAGGGTGTGGTCGTCGATCCCTGCCGTGGGGGAGACCGTGTTGCCGCCGCCGTAATGCCGGCCATTGCCTACGGCCACCTGAAGCAGGCTGTCGAGTTCCATCGGCTCGTGGTCCCCGTCGGGGAACTCGAGACGGGCCCGGAACGCCTTGTGCCGGGCATAAGCCGTTAGCGTGGCGATGCTGTAGGCCAATGGCCCGATGTACCGCTTCAGGCGGGGGCTGAGAGCTTCGGTGACAGCCACCGACAGGCCCACGGACGCGACGTTGAGGAAGGGCTCACCGTTGGCCCGGCCGAGGTCGATGTCCACTACTTTCCCGTCGGCGATGGTGGCGCAGGCCTCGGCAAGGTTGTTGGGTATCTCCAGCGTACGGGCGAAGTCGTTGGCGGTGCCCAGCGGAAGAACGCCGAGCACAACGTTGGTGCCGGCAACCCGGCCGGCGGCGTAGGACACAGTCCCGTCGCCGCCGCCGACAACCACCAGGTCGTGCCCGTCCGCAAGCACCCGATCAAGCGTCCCGGCCAGGTCTGCCCCCGAGTGCACATGGTGCACGGCGGAGACCGGCACGCCTGCCTTTCGCATCGTGTCCACGGCAAGTTCGTGTGCCGCCCCTCGGCGTGATCCGGCGTTGATCACCACGGCGGCAGAGCGTGCGTCCCGGGCAGATTTCATGTGGGCCATGTTAGGCGCCGGACCTGTGCGTTTCCTATGGTGCCGGCGGAGGAGTACGACGGCGGCGACTGAGTTCCAGCCGAAGGAACCTGCTTGTGGGGGAACCCAAGGTACCGCGGCACCTTTATTCTGTGAACGGAGCGGGGGCCGGGAAGCGGCAGGGGACGGAGCCTGGCAAAGAGGAAATCGAGGGCCATCGCTGCCACAACGGCCGGCGGCAGCGGAAGGTTCTCGTAGACCGACTTCACGCGTCCCAGGATGCATAGAGAACTGCCGTCGGCTGCCATGGGTTCAGGGTACGCCGGGTGAGCCGGGCGGCCCCGTGGTGTGGCCGCCTCGTTGTGCAGTTACTCGGTGACTGCCGCCAAAACATGGCCGCCCTGGCGCGGAGCAGGAGTGCTGCGGCGGCGCCAGTAGGCGGCCAGCACGGCACCGGAAACGTTGTGCCAGACGGAGAAGATAGCGCCGGGGAGGGCCGCTTCAGGAGTCAGGTACTGCCGTGCCAGCCCCGCTGCCAGGCCGGAATTCTGCATGCCGACCTCGATCGCTGTGGTGCGCCTGGAAGGAATCGGCAGCCTGAACAGACGGGCCGCGCCGTATCCGAGGGCGTATCCGAGGGCGTTGTGCAGGATCACGGCTGCGAGGACCAGCAGGCCGGCGGAGAAGATGGCCTTTGCACTCCCTGAAACTACCGCGATCACCACGATGGTGATGGCAATGACCGAAATCCACGGAAGGGCGGGCAGTGCCTTGTTGACGAGCCGGGGCAGGAAGAGCCGGATCACAAGTCCCAGCAGTACGGGGAGCAGCACGATCTGGACAATGGACCACGCCATGGAGCCGGCGTTCACCGGCATGTACTGGCCGGCCAGCCAGAGTGCCAGCACAGGGGTCAGCAGCGGAGCAATGAGGGTAGAAACAGTGGTCATTGCCACGGACAGGGCGACGTCGCCCTTTGCCAGGTAGGACACCACGTTGGAGGCAGTGCCGCCGGGGCAGCAGCCCACCAGGATGACGCCGGCGGCCAGCGCCGGCGGCAGGTACAGTGCCATGGCGATCAGCAAGCCGAGGAACGGCATGATGGCGTACTGCGCCACCACGCCGATCACCACCGGAACGGGGCGCTTCGCAATGATGGCGAAGTCAGGCGGCGTGAGCGTAAGGCCCATGCCGAACATGATTATTCCCAGCAGCGGGTTGATCCACGGCGCCAGCCCGGTAAAGGCGTCCGGGGCGGCAAGCGCCACGGCGCCTCCGGCCAGGATCAGCAGGGGAAACAGGGTGACGGCCACGCGGGCGCTGCGTTCTTCGGCAGCGGAAGCCGTAGTTGAGGGTGCGGATGATGAAGACATGCCTACCTGAGTATCACAATGAGAGTTCTGTTTCGGAATCAGCCGGGTTGATGACGGGGAAAAGTGCTGGTCAGCAGCTCTGTACTGTGCGGGGTGCCTTGCCGGATGGAGCCGGGGAAGGACCAAATCGACGACGGCGGCACCCGCGTGAGTGCCGCCGTCGCCCGTTACCCCGACGAGTGGTTACGTGCCTGTCCCCTTCCCGTGGCTTACCCGTTGGTGACCGTTTACCCGGCCCTGTGAGGGTGGATGCGCCGGCTAGAACGGCCGGCAGCATTCACTCGACCCGGAGGATCTTCGTGTACTTGATTGCCAGACCGTCCAAGCTCCATCCTGCCCGGCCGTTGGCCTTGACCGCCGGCACCCTGGCCGTCATTGCCGCGGCCTCCCTTCTGAACGCTTCCACCGGCAACGCCGCCGAGCCCAGCGACTGGGCCGACTCGGCCTACCGCGGCAGCGTCAATGTAGTGGCGGGGCCTGACGAGAACCAGCAGGTGATAGACGGCGTCGCCTTTGTGGACGCGGACCAGGACTCCGTGCAGGACGGCAACGAGCGCGGTCTGACCGGGGTGACCCTATCAAACGGGCGTGACGTCACGAAGACCGACAGCCAGGGCCGCTACGAGCTGCCGGCGTTCGACAACATGACCGTGTCCGTGACCCAGCCCCGCGGCTACCAGGTTCCGGTGGATGCGGACAACGTGGCCCAGTTCTTCTACCACCACCTGCCCGCGGGTTCCCCGGAGCTGAAGTTCGGGGGCATCGAGCCCACCGGACCGCTGCCGGACCAGGTGAACTTCCCGCTGGCCAAGAGCGGCCTGACTCAATCGCCTGAGCAGCACTGCGTCATCGGCGGCGACGTCCAGACCTACGACCAGGACGAGGTGGAATACGCCCGTACCGGCGCCTTCGCCGACCTGGCCGCGCGCACGGACTACGCTGGCTGCGGCGCCTTGTTCATCGGCGACGTGGTGGGCGATGACCTCTCGTTGTACCCGCAGACCCGTGAGCTGTCAGGCATGCTGAACGGCCCGGCCCGTTTCCTGCCCGGCAACCACGACCTTGATTTCGACGCCACCAGCAGCGAGCACACGTTCGACACGTTCAAGGCCCAGCTCGGTCCGGAATACTACTCCTACGACGCCGGCAAGGCCCACGTCGTCGCCCTGAACACTGTGGAATTCCCCACCAAGCTTCCGGCAGCCAAGGGCGACTACACCGGTTCGCTGGATGAGCAGCAGCTTGAATGGCTCCGCAATGACATCGCCCAGGTGCCGAAGAACCAGTTGATCGTCCTGGCCGCCCACATCCCGCTGCTGGACTACGCCGACCAGGGCAGCAGCAAGCACCAGGTGGAGCAGGTCAAGGAGGTCTACAAGATCCTCGAAGGCCGCGAAGTGGTCGCACTGGGCGGACACACCCACAGCATCGAGAACCTCCGCGAAGGCGACTCGCTGGCGGGCTGGTCCGAGCTGTTCGGCATCGACGCCCTGCCGTTCACCCACATCACCGCCGGCGCCATCTCCGGCGACTGGTACTCCGGACGCCAGACCGCCGAAGGCTACCCGCTCGCATACCAGCGCGACGGCGGCCTGCCGGGCGTGCTGACGCTGGACATCAAGAACACCGAGTTCCAGGAGCGCTTCACCGTCCGCGGCGAGGACGAATCACTGCAGATGTCACTGGGCCTGAACACGCCGCGCTACCGCGACTGGTACGCCCAGAACCTAGCCAAGAAGGGCAGCGCCCCCGCATTCGCCGACCCGCTGACGGTCTCCCGCGACGACCTAGCCAACAGCACCTGGCTGACCACCAACTTCTGGATGGGCAGCACCGGATCCACGGTGAAGGTACAGCTCGACGGCGGCGAGACGGTTGAGGCGGTCCGCACGCAGCAGATGCAGGGCGAAGGCCAGCTGGTCGGCGCTGAATACTCCGACCCGGTTGCTGTTCAGGAGCAGCTGGTCAACGGCGGAAGCCTGGCCGACCGCATGATGCACCTGTGGCGGCTGGAAGTACCCAACGACCTCGCCGCGGGCGAGCACACCGCAACTGTCACCGCCACGGACGTGTACGGCCGGATCTTCACGGAGACCCTGACGTTCCAGGTTGCTGGCTAACGACTCTCAGCAGTTCCGCTGCTTGGCGGACAGGGAAAGGCCCTGGCACGAGGATTGAACTGCTCCCCGAAATTTGGACTGAAAATTCAGTTCTAACTTACGGGGAGCAGTTTCATGTTAAGGGCAGTTCGTTGTCTGAGGAGTAGCGCGAAGCCGCGGTGGCGCTGTTTGTGACCGGGGTGGGGTCCAGGGCCCTAGCGATCCGGTCACGCCAGCCAGCGCCACCAGCGTGACCGCTCCGGTTCCGGCGTCGGCTCCGGCTCCGGCTCCTCGCCCAAGGCCAGCGCTGCCTCGACGATGTCGTCCGCGGTGAGCGTCATGACGGCCTCACGATCGAGCGCGTCGAGACTTTGTTCCTCGTCGAGCGACAGCCGCAGCGCCTGGCGGTTGATCGCCTGCTCGAACAGCGTGCGGGCGAACCGGGCGTTGCCGGAGTCCTCGCCCGCGTGAAGTCCGGTAAAGATGCGGCGCAGCACCTGGTCCGCACCCGGCTCCAGCATGTACTCGTGCTGGGCCAGCATCTGGTGGAAGATCGTCTGGAGTGCGTCGACGGAGTAGTCGGGGAACGTGATCTCGCGGGCGAACCGGGAGCGCAGTCCGGGGTTCGAGAGCAAGAAGGACTCCATCAGCCGCGGGTACCCGGCCACGATCACGACCAGGCGGTGGCGGTGGTCCTCCATCCGCTTGAGCAGGACCTCGATCGCCTCGGGGCCGAAGTCCATCCGGCCGTCCTCCGGGGCCAGCGCGTAGGCCTCGTCGATGAACAGGACGCCGTCCAGCGCACGCCGGATCACCCGGTCCGTCTTAATGGCGGTCGCGCCGACGTACTGCCCCACCAGGCCCGAACGGTCGACCTCGACCAGGTGGCCTTTCTGCAGCAGACCGACCGCGCGGTACATCTCGGCCAGGAGCCGCGCCACGGTGGTCTTGCCCGTGCCCGGGTTTCCGAGGAACACCAGATGCTGTGATGTGGCCACCTCCGGCAGGCCATGCGTCTTACGGCGGGCCTGGACCTGAAGCAGTGCGACGAGGGCCCGCACCTGTTCCTTCACGGTCTCCAGCCCGACCAGGGCGTCGAGCTCGGCCTGCAGCTCGGACAGCGGCCGGGCCGGCCCGGGCCTCCCACCGATGAGATCGCCGACCAGATCATCAACGCGCTCCGAACCGTGCAGCCTGAGCTGATCGGTCAGATGGCCGACGGTTTCGCGCAGGTCGTCAAGCGGATTGCGGCTGGCAGCCATGCATCCACTGTAGTACTCGATTCCCCACCGGGATGGGGTTGGCCTCACCAGTATCAACTCCCTTTTGGTCGTAGTACTCATGCAGGCACTGGCCGTGCTTTCGGTGTTGACTACGGCACCAAGGATGAGGCAGAAGTTGCAGGCCGGGAAGCGGCCCAGGCCGACAAGGTAGAGCACGTCATCAAGGCCAGGACGGCCAGATCGGCTCCAAGAATAGCTACGGCAATGATCCCGGGAACAGTTCAAATGTGCCGGGGCTTTTCGCTGTCCGAAGCCATGATGCCTCCGGGGCCTTAGCGAGGTACGACGGCGGCGCCAGGCTCCTAGCCCTTATCCGCGCCGTCTCCGGTGTCCTCCCACATGACATCCAGATTGTGGAAGATCACGGGTCCGTCGCACAGTTCCGCCATTTTGGCAGCGAACTCCGCCGTTTCCGGCCGGCCGGAGTTCTCCATCGCCGACTCAAAGGATTCGAAGTCGACGATGGTGAAGTAGGTGCCCGGGTGGTCCCTGTCCGCCGTGGCAACAATCCGGCGGAACGTGGCCGGAGCGCTCCCCTCGGTTCTTGAGGGACGGCCCAGTTCTTCAATCTCCTTGATACGGGACGTCTTGAATTCGATGATCTGCACAAACCCGGCCATGACGGCTCCTTGACGGCGGTGGACGTTGATGCGGATCAGACTAGTCCCCGCATCGGATGGCGAACAGCCGCCTTGCGTAAACGTGAGCCTTCCCACGTTATTTTGAGTAGCTCACGATAAGACGTAAAGTTAGGTACAGGCCATCATAGCCCTCGAGTGCCGCACCGGTGAACATACCCGGGCCAGCGGGGCAAGCGACACAACGCGCAACCGCCCTCCTGCTTGAGCGGCACAAGAACCCGAATGGCCCTCATCCTGAAACGCCAAGGAGAACCCATGACATTGCTGACCCAACGCCCCGCAACATCCTCATCCACCACCGAAACCACCCTCAAGACCGCTACCGGGATCACTGTCGCTGACACCGCAGTACGCGGCGGCAGCTACGTGACTCTCCCCGCCGGCAGCGTCCCCGCCGGCGTCGAGGGCAGCTATGTCACCGTCGCCGGTGCCCGAAACCTGCCCCCCAGCACCCGTGGCAGCTATGTCACAGTGGACGGCACTCCCGTTGTTGCCGCCAGCGTCATCGAGGGCAGCTACGTAACGCTTCCGACGGCGGCCTAGGGTCCAGCGCCCTGCGGGGATAGCACCACCGCCGGGCATCAAAGGAGGCCGACGGCGACACTGGGTGTCGTCATCGGCCTCCTTTTTCGTGCCATCCGGGCAGTTAGCCCGCCACTGCCGCCTTCGCCGCCCTCGAGGCCTCCATCCATTCGCTCAGCCATGGGGCCCGGACGCTCGACGTGATGCGGCAGTCGGCCACGAAGGTTCCCTTGGCGCCGGCATCGATCCAATCCGTGAGTGCGGCAAGGTCCGCCAGTGAGTGGATGATCGCCGACTCGGCACCGAGCGCGCGGGCGATGCCGCTGAAGTCCACCTCGGGGATCAGCATGGGCTTTTCGGTCAGACCCTGGGAGCCGTACTGGTGGATTTCGGCTCCGTAGGCGGCATCGTTGTAGATCACGACGACGGCGCTGCTTGCCGCACCAATGAGCGATTCGAGATCGGACAGGCCCATCAGGAAACCGCCGTCGCCGGAGGCCAGCACCAGGGTGCGGCCGTCGTCCACTGCGCGGGCTGCCCCGACGGCGCTGGCAAGGCCGAGCCCGATGGCCTGGTAGGCGGTCCCCACCATGACCAGGTCCTGGGGCCTGGGGATGCGCCAGTACATGGGTGCCCAGCCGACGAAGTGCCCGCCGTCCTGGACCACCGTGCGGCGCTCCGGCAGCACGGCGTCCAATGCTGTGGCCAGGGAGCGCGGGTCCAGCCGGCCGTCCGGGGTCTCGTCGGAGCCTGGGTGGTGGGCCGGTCCTTCGGCCAGGCGGTTGCGGGCTTCCGCGCGCCAGCCTTCTGCGCGGCTGGGGTCCGGCGAGGCCAGGCCATCCAGCATCCTCAGGATGTGTCCCGCAGCAGACTTCACGTCCGCGCTGACGAACGTATCCACCCGGGGGTGCGTCGGCTGCAGGGCGGCATCGATCTGGATGACGGTGCTGTCCGGGCCGAGCAGGTGCCCGAACCGCATGGTGAAGGGGCTCAGGCTTGCCCCGGCCACGAGGACCACGTCGGCCCCACCCATGAGCCCGGCCGCGGTGTCGGTGCCGAAACCGCCCGCGACGCCCAGGTACCCCTCGCCTTTGAGGAGGTTGAGCGCCAGGGCGGTTCCGGCGGTCAGTGCGCCGAGGCGGTCGGCGAGCTCGCGGAGCTCCGGACCGGCTCCGGCGAGATGCGCACCGCGGCCGGCGAGGATCAGCGGCCGTTTCGCCCCTGCGAGCAGGCGGGCTACCTGCCCAAGGCCGCCGTCGACGTCGTCACTCACCGCCGGTGCCGGCGGCTCGGAAAGCTCTTCGTCCGCTGCCTCGAGTGCCGCGAGGTCGTAGGGGATGGCAATCACGACGGCGGTCCGCTTGGTCAGTGCGTACTCCACTGCCTGCCGCGTGATGGAGCCCGCGGCTTCGCGGGTGACGGTGAAGGTCGCCGCGCCGAGGCCCGCCGCGATTGCCGCCTGGTCCACGTCCTGGGGCCGGGCGCCAGTGCTCGGAGCGTCCCCGGTGACCAGCACGACGGGGATTTGTGCCTGGACCGCCTCCGCGAGGGCGGTGAGTGCATTGGTGTAGCCGGGGCCGTAGGTGGTGGTGCCCGCTGCGAGACGTCCTGACGTTCGGTAGTAGGCGTCGGCCGCGGCGATGGCGGCGCCTTCATGGCGGACGGGGGAGAATCGGAGGCCCAGCTTTTCCGCGGCGTCCAGGAAGTAGACGTTTCCGTTGCCCATAACGCCGAACACATCGCTGAGATAGCTGCTGAGAACCTGTGCCACGCGGCCGGAGACGGTAAGTGAAGTCATGCAGGAATCTTGTGCGCTGGTCAACAGATAGGCAAGAGAGTCGAGTTCGATTGGGATATTTGGCAATAGAAGGCAGCCAGAAGTGAAAATTTGCGCACTTGTGGCGTGCATCACCCGCACTTAGGTCGAAGGGCGGGATTCCTGCTCCGAGAGCCGGCTCAGGAGGCCGTCGTAGCGGGGCGGCATGAGTTCCAGCACGGAAATGGCCGTGCTGGTCCGTTGGATCCCCTCGATTTCCAGGATCTGGTTGGTGATGCGGTAGAGATCGGCCGTACTGCGTGCCACCACCTTGGCCATGAGGTCCGCGTCCCCGGTGGTGGCGTGCACCTCGATGACCTCCGGAATCGCGGCGAGCCCGTCTTCCACCGCACCTGTCCGGGTCTGGCTGATGGACAGTGAGAGGAAAGCCATGAGGTCATAGCCAAGCGCGGCGGGATCCAGTCTCCGGCTGAAGGAGCGGAGGGCGCCGCTGCGCTCGAGCCGTGCCAGCCTGGCGTGGACCGTATTCCGTGCGACGCCGAGCGTCCGCGAGAGTGCCAGGGCGCTGGCTTCCGGGTCCTTGTCTAGGGCCAGGATGATCCTGCCGTCGAGGGAATCCAGAGTGCGAGAGTTCTGGATGGTCATATTTTCACCACAGTCAGTAGAAGTTGAGCAGAAGTCCCAATGCGTTGAGGGTATCTTGCAATGTGGGCAGGGTCACAACCATGATCGGTCCTCATGACCCGTGATCAGCTCCTGACTGCACCGGAAACCGCACTTCCCACCGTTCGCGGCGCGGTGGCCGGCCTCCCGCCCTACGTCCCGGGCCGGCGCAGCGCCGGCATGGACATCGCAGCCCTCGCCAGCAACGAAAGCCACTACGAGCCACTGCCCGCTGCTGCCGCTGCGGTGGCCGAAGCGGCCGGCACCATGAACCGCTACCCTGACTCGGCCGCCGTCGAGCTCCGCGAAAGGATTGCGCGCCACTTCGGCGTCACCGCGGGGGAGATTGCGGTGGGACCGGGCAGCGTCGGCGTCCTCCAGCAGATCATCACCGGACTGTGCGACGCCGGCGATGAGGTGATCTTCGCGTGGCGCTCCTTCGAGGCCTACCCCATCCTGGTTGAGCTGGCAGGCGCGCGGCCGGTCCGCATCCCGCTGGACGGCGCTGAGGGCCACGACCTCGATGCCATGGCGGCAGCCGTCACTGCCCGCACCAAGGTGATCCTGCTCTGCACCCCCAACAATCCGACGGGCGTGCCGATCAGCCACGAACGCATCGAGGCCTTCCTGCGAACTGTCCGCTCCGACATCCTCGTGGTGATCGATGAGGCCTATGTGGAATACGCCGAAGCGGGCAGCGGCCCCGATTCCCTGGCCCTCTACCGCCAGTACCCGAACGTCGGCATCCTGCGCACCTTCTCGAAGGCCTACGGACTCGCCGGCCTGCGCGTGGGATACGCCGTGGCGGCGCCGGCCATCGCCGAGGGACTGCGCCGGACCGCCCTTCCCTTCTCCGTGAGCGCGCTGGCCCAGAAGGCGGCCATCGCTTCGCTGGACGCCGGGGAGGAGATGGAAGCCAGGGTGGCCGAGGTCAAGCAGGAGCGCGGCCGCATGGCCGCGCAGCTCGAAGCCCGGGGCTGGAACCTGCAGCCGAGCCAGGGCAATTTCCTGTGGATCCGTGCGGATGACGATCTCTGCGCGAGGCTGGTGGACGCGTTCGACAGCGCCAGCATCCTGGTCCGGGCGTACCAGGGCGACGGCGTGCGGATCACCGTTGCCGATCCCGCCTCGAACGACCGCGTGCTCCGGCTGCTCGAAGCCCACGCTGCCTGACAAATCGACTGACCTGAAATTCAATCCGTTCCACCTACAAACCAGAGGACTCCCCATGGAACAACAGACAAAGACGTCTGGCCGCGCACTGGGCGCGGCACTCAAACCCCGCCAGCTCACCATGATGGGGCTCGGAAGCGCCATCGGCGCGGGCCTCTTCATCGGCTCCGGCGCCGGCATCCAGGCCGCCGGGCCGGCCGTGCTGATCTCCTACCTCGTGGCCGGCACCCTCATCATCCTGGTGATGTGGGCCCTCGGCGAGATGGCCGCCGCCAATCCGGACAGCGGTGCCTTCTCCGTCTATACCGCCAAGGCCTACGGGCCCGTTGCCGGTGCCACGGTGGGCTGGCTGTGGTGGCTGCAGCTCGTGATTGTCATCGCGGCCGAAGCGCTCGGTGCGGCAGGCCTGCTGTCCACCATCTTCCCCGCCCTCCCGGTGTGGCTCATGGCCTTCGTGTTCATCGTGGTGCTCACCGCTGTGAACCTCACCAGTGTGAAGAACTTCGGTGAGTTCGAGTTCTGGTTCGCCCTGCTCAAGGTGGCAGCTATCGTCGGGTTCCTCCTGGTGGGCGCCGCCCTGCTCTTCGGCTGGCTGCCGGGCGTGCAGTCGCCGGGCCTGGCCAACTTCACCGGCGACGGATTCGCGCCCGATGGCTTCGCCGGGATCGCCACGGCACTCTTCGTGGTGGCATTCGCGTTCGGCGGCACCGAGATCGTGTCCGTGGCGGCAGCTGAGACCGCGGAACCGGCACGCAGCGTGCGGACAGCAGTCCGCACGGTGCTGTGGCGCATCCTGGTCTTCTACATCGGTGCGATCTTCGTTATCGCGGCGGTGGTTCCCGTAGGTTCGGCAGGGCTGAAGAGCCCGTTCGCCGCGGTGTTGGAGGCCGCCGGCATGCCCGGCGCAGCCACCGCCATCACCCTGGTGGCCGTCGCAGCGCTGCTCTCCGCCCTCAACGCCAACCTCTACGGTGCCTCCCGGATGGCGTTCTCCCTCGCCGAGCGGGGTGAAGCGCCGCGTCTACTTGCTTCTGTGTCCAAGGCCCAAGTACCTGTTGTCGCAGTCCTGGCCAGCGTCGCTTTCGGCGTTGTCACGGTTGTGCTGGAGTTGGCTTTCCCCGAGAAGGTCCTCCCCGTCCTGCTCAATATCGTGGGTTCGACCTGCCTGCTGGTGTGGACGTCCGCGCTCCTCGCCCAGCTCGCGCTGCGCCTCCGCGCCGACCGCGAGGGAACCGTGCTTCCCCTGCGGATGCCCGGCTTCCCCTGGCTCACGGGCATGGGTCTCCTCATCCTCGCGGCGATCTTCACAGTGGGCTTCATCGGCGAGGATTCCCGTCCCCAGCTCCTGAGCACGTTCGCACTCGTAGCGCTTCTGGCGGTGGCCAACTGGCTCCACCACCGCTCGGGCAAGGTTCCACCCATGATCGAAGCTTCGGACGGTGCCAAGCAACCGGTGCTCATCGACTAACTCAGGCGCTGGAGGCCTTTCGTTGGGCCCTTGTGTACCAAGATGTCCGGCTTAGGCCGGGCATCTTGGCGGATACCATGGGGGTGGTGGATGCCGATTTCGGGTTGGGGCCTGGCATTCGGCGGTGGATCTGTCGCTAGAGACAGTGGCTCTCGGGTGCGGGAGCTGTTCCCGATGTTCCGGCAGCGGAGGCTGCCGTAGCCCTGGTCGACCTTGCTTGCCACGGAGCACTTAGCCGGGTCGGGGTGGCTAGCGCCAGCCGCTCCGACCCGCGGTTCGGGGTGGAGCAGCACAATTCCGAGGGCAGCATCACTGGTTCGGTGCCCAATCTGACGGCGACACAAAGTCAGTCTTCCGCTCGCAGTCCCGGGAACACCCTGGGCCTATCCCGGGACGTGGCCTCGGCCAACCCGAGCTCCCGGCCCTGTTTCGAAGTGCGCGGCCCCGGGAAGTCCCAGCAAACTACTAGGGCATCCGTGCCCGGATGTTGCCGAGCCGTCACTGCTATTAGCTGGTGACGGAACGGGCGACGTCATGGTTCTCCAGCGCCCATCTAGGGGCGGCACCATACTGTTGTTGGGCCCGTCGAGCTCGTTGGTTCCAGGTGAGAATCCCGACAGGGTGAGGTCGTGTCGGAGGGCACGGAAGCGGAGTGCGCCGCTAAGGCGCGAAAGTCCAATAGATTTCCGACTGCCCATCCAGACAACGTTGCCGAAGTCCCTCCC
Source organism: Pseudarthrobacter raffinosi (assembly GCF_023913735.1). GTDB lineage: Bacteria > Actinomycetota > Actinomycetes > Actinomycetales > Micrococcaceae > Arthrobacter > Arthrobacter raffinosi. The sequence continues at coordinate 32,237 of NZ_JAMXBH010000005.1, read as the reverse complement.
TCGTCTTCGGATCCCTATTTCCGTCCAGCAACGATTTTATGTCCTGAAGTAATGGTCTAGATTCTGCGTAATAGTCGTGGCCTATGAAGGACTGGTCAAGGCCGGATACCTCAATCGTATCGATTCCAGGCAGGACAGTAATGGGCGGGGCGTAACCCACTCGTACGCCTTTTTGAAGGAAGGCGGAGGCCTGTAACGCGCGGTCGGCATCCGAAACGTACATAACGGAATGACTTGAAATGGTGGGATAGCTGACAGCAAGTTGAGTAAAGAGATTCGGCTCCAGATCCGGCGCGGCAAGAATCAGAACATCAAATTCAATGTTGTGCGGGGATGAACGAGTGCTCAGTATCTGAATTGCGCGAGCAACGACAAGGTTACCCATGGAATGTACGACAAAGTTCACCTTATCGAGGTCAGTGTCCTCGAAAAGCGTTTCTATGAACACGGCAAGGTGCTGAGCCGCCGACTCCGCGGCGTTACGATCTGCAAGGTAGGATCGCAGACTTACCTTTGCTCGGGAAGGCCAACTAAAAAAAGCGGTTAGGCCCTCAAAGTTTAAATCATAACCTAATTGAGCCGCCCGCACCGCGGCAGACGCAAAAGAATTATTGAAGCCATGAATATAAACCAAGGCTGATCTACTTCCTGGCTCATTCTCAGCAAATTGGAGCCGAACAGATGACTGAAAAAGCTCACGCTTAGTGTGAGGAATGATTTCTTCGAGTGTCAATCTTTCACGTTTGGTACTCGGTTTGAGTATGCGTCTGATTAGTGATGGTCCCACGGTCCCAATTTTGTGAGATTTTGGGATATTTACCAGACACTCCCCGTAATTCAACTTATCAGAAGAGTCGTTGCCGTTCAGGAATCCAAGTCGATGATTTCCTGGGTCTTGGGCTCGTCGGTTTGTGCCGTACCAGATTCGATGGACAACCCCGTCTTCACCCAATTTAGGCCGGAACTCATCTACGTTCGTCGTTGGTACAGTCGGCGGGGATATCGGTATGGGTTTGTGAACCGTTGGCGGTTTAGGGCCAGTTTTCCACTTCCGTGTGTCGCGCCTATTGGCCGGGCCGTCGGAATTGTCTTGGGCCGTTCCTGGGCGCATCGGCCGTTCTTCAGCGGGTGGAGTTTTCCTGTAAAGCCAGCCTTGGAGCGCGATGGTTCCTGCCGTTTCGAGTGCTTGACTTAGTTGAAAAACCTGCAAAGTTTTTGGAGCGGTAACTGTTATATCTCCGATGTTGAATCTCAGGGGCGCTCCCAAGCTGGACTGCTGATCTGCTTCAAGGTAGGCAAGAAAATCAAACCTTCTATTTTGGTTCCTTTCTTCCCGCGGAGCTAAGTTAGGGACGTCAAAGTTGGCAAGGAATTCAAGAGCCTCCCATGGTAGCCGAGCCCGGCTGGCTTCAGTTGACGCAACGTAACCTGTTGTGGTCGATATATCAGCCGCAACTTGCTCGAGTGCCTGACCTCGGATACCTCCGGACTTCTCAACCAGGTTAAGAAATGACTGAACCTGAAATAGCTGTCGTTCACGTGCCGCCGTACTTGCTCGGTTTGCTGACTCGGAGAAAGCTCCCACAGTTACTATGGAATGTTCGATCCAATCGGTAGGGCGCGAAATATTCATCGAGCCCATCATGGGCTCCTGTTCCCATAGTGACGTCATAAGAAAGCCGAATGCCTGGGTCGGTAGCGAGGCATTAGGGCGATGCGATGCCGTAATTGCGTACATAGCAACCGCGACCGCTGTCCGAAGGAGATTTTGAATATACAAATCTGCGGTATTGGTGCGTTGTTGTGGGGTATCGGCTGCAAAGTATGTCGATTCAATATTTCGACGCAAAATGGTAAGGTTCGTGAGCACCGGTGTTTCCTCATATTTAGCTGGCAACGTTTGTCTGTGCATGCGTTATACACTTGGACGGAAATTCTGATTCGTGGTCCCAGCTGGTCCTGACAGCGTGTCCCCAGCTGATATTATCTTCCACGGCCAGCAGGGGCATGTCCTAGGGTCATCCGACATGTACAGACCAGGGTTATCAACGGAGTCTAGGCGCCGCAAACCAGACTGCCAAAGTAATCGATTAGTCGCTGTTGGAGATCAAAAGGGGAAACTGCAATGGCTTTAGGTCTTCCGGTGTCGGTTCCAGTAGTCCCTGGCTCCGAGGGCCACGAATTGCTTTTGCCACGTGCGTGATATTGGACTGTGGTTGATGCCACCGCCCCTTGCCTGCAACCGGTCATGCCGAGCTATCGGGCGTCATGCTGTGGTCCCTACCTGCGAGCTCCGGCAACGCAAGCCAGCAGCGGGGGACTTTGCCCCGATCAGTCAGTATTGTTTCTCGGCGATGGACGCATTTCCTCGGTGAATTTGCAGCAGAAATGGTGCTCGCCCAAACCTATACGCCTGTCGGGCGTTAAGCTCGTCGCGCCGCGGTCAGTGCCTAGAGATGCCGGAGCCAGCTCCGTCTTAACAACCCGGCGGGACGCTGGCGGAACAAGCCTGCTGCTCCTCCTGTCACTGGATTCAGCGGTCATGGCGGAGTATCCGACCAGCAGGAGAACCGTGGTGGAATCACGGGCAGGTAATTGAGCCGGCCGAATGTCAGAGAGACTTATCGTTTGGGGCGTATTGAGCCGTATCGCCGGAGTCAAGAACGGAGTGGCATTTCTGGAGCAGATCATCGGGCTGTCCGGTGGATTGCCAGCGCTAGTGATCAGCCCGTCAGTTCAACCACTTCGAAGCCTCGCGGCACATCCCAGAATTCGAGGTCAATCCCGTTGGCTCGCGACTTTGGATTCAGCCATTTTCGGACACGTGGCCTCCGTTTCCCCTAGAGTGCTGGCAACCGCCTTGGGCCAGACCGTAGGGCGCGGGGCCCTGGCGGGAAGCGTTATGAAAGATTTCGGGCTTTGCCCACTCTGTGAAAGATAGGCCGTCCTCGCGGCGTCATAAGCAACCGAACCGGCCTCCAGTACATAATGGCTGGGGAGTCATTGGTCGTGCGAGGTCGGCATCGAGCCAGCAAGCCGGGCGAAAGCTCTACATTGGGGAACCACGAAGTACAGGAGCAGGTCTTGACCGTTACAACCACACACCGGGAACTCAACGTCGCACCCGGTTCGGTGGTCCGCGTCCGGGACGAGGACTGGCTCGTCACCAGCGTTGAGAAATCGGTAGACGGCACCCTCATAAGGGTCCAGGGCCTCAGCGAGCTTGTCAGGGACACCACGGCCGCATTTTACTCCGCGCTAGACACTATCGAGGTCGTGGACCCGGCCAAGTCCAAGGTCGTGGCCGATGGCACCCCCAACTACCGCCGGGCTCGCCTGTTCCTGGAGACCACCCTTCGCAAGACGCCGACGCCCCAGTCGGCGGAGTACCTGACTGTCTCCACTCGTATGCTGTCGCGGAACCTCAAGTACCAGCAAATCGCCGTCGCGAAGGCCCTGGACACCAAGAACATCCGCCCGCGCATCCTGATCGCCGACGCCGTGGGCCTGGGTAAGACCCTCGAGATCGGCATGATCCTCAGCGAGCTGGTCAAACGTGGCCGCGGCGAACGCGTCCTCATCGTCACCCCGCGCCATGTTCTGGAGCAGATGCAGCATGAGCTCTGGTGCCGCTTCGCTCTGCCGTTCGTCCGCCTTGACTCCGCCGGCATCCAGAAGATCCGGCAGAAGCTCCCGGCCACCCGCAACCCCTTCACGTACTACAAGCGCGCCATCATCTCCATGGACACTCTCAAAAGCCCCCGCTACCGTGCCCAGCTCGGCAAGCTGCACTGGGACGCGGTGGTCATTGACGAGGCCCACAACGTCACGAACACCCAGGCCATGAACAACGAGCTCGCCAGGGTGCTCGCGCCGAACACCGAGGCCCTCATCCTGGCCTCCGCCACGCCACACAACGGACGTAACGAGTCGTTCGCGGAAATCCTGCGCCTCCTGGACCCCACCGCCGTCCGACCGGACGGCACGTTTGACCCCAAGCACGTGGAGAATCTCATCATCCGTCGGCACCGGCATAGCCCGGAAGTTGCCCAGGAAGTCGGCGCGGATTGGGCAGAGCGGGAAGAACCGGACAATAGGCTCGTGTCCGCCTCCGCGGCCGAGAATGCCATCGCCGAGGAGCTCTCCGACGTCTGGCTCTACCCCGAAGGTAGGCCGGCACCGTATTCGGGCCAGAACGGTGCGCTGTTCTCCTGGATCCTTGCCAAGGCTTTCCTCTCCAGCCCCGCCGCACTTCTCGAAACGGTCACCGAGCGCCTGAGGAAGCTCGACGCCGATTCGCCTTCCGAGGCCAAGGAAACCGAAGCGCTCAAACGCCTCAGCAAGCTCGCCGAGGCGGCCAACAGCGGTGAATCCGCCAAGTACGCCGAGCTCGTCAGCTACCTGAAGAAGATCGGCGTCGGCAAGGGCTCCCCCATGCGGGCTGTGGTCTTCGCAGAGCGCGTTGCCACCCTCAAGTGGCTGCAGGAAACACTGCCCAAGGCTCTCGGCCTCAAGCCGGAAAACGTCGGCCTCCTGCACGGTGGGCTCAGCGACGTCGAGCAGCAAAGCATCGTGGACCAGTTCAAGCGCGGCAACAGCCCGCTGCGGGTCCTGGTCACCGGCGACGTCGCGTCCGAAGGCGTGAACCTGCACGCCGAATGCCATCATCTGATCCACTTCGACATCCCCTGGAGCCTCATCCGGATCGAACAGCGGAACGGCCGCATCGACCGGTTCGGCCAGCGCCAGAAACCGCAGATCACCACCTTGCTCCTGAACCCGCACAACACTCGGTTCTCCGGCGACGTCAAGGTCCTCACACGTCTGATGGAACGCGAGTACGAGGCGCACACGGTCCTCAACGACGTTGCCTCCCTGATGGGGCAGTACAGCGTCAAGCAGGAGGAAGACGCCATCCGCGACGTCCTGCTCGGCAAGAAGGACTTCGAGGACGTCGTCGGCGAGCCCGACGCCGATCCGGACTCGGGCGACCTCTGGGACTTTCTCGACTTCGAGGCCCTGAAGGACAACGGGGAAACGAACACCATTCCAGTCGAGAAACCGCTCGGTCTCTACTCCACGGACCTGGACTTCCTTGACGAAGCCCTCAACGAGGCGTTCGGCGATCCGCACAAGGTCCTCGGCTGGACCATCCACGCCGGCCACGGCCTCGCCGAGCTCAACCCGCCCGTTGACCTCCAGCACCGCCTTGGCTACCTCCCGCAGGACTATCTGTCGGAGCGGCGCGTCACCGAGCGCCTCAAGCTCGCCACCACCGTCGACGCCGGCACCCGCGAACTGAACCGCGCCCGCGAATCCGATGACATGAGCTGGCCCGAGGCCCACTACCTCGGCCCGCTCCACCCCGTCCTGGACTGGGCCAGCGACCGGGCACTGTCTTCAATGTCCCGCAGTGAAGTCCTCGTGGTCCGCGGCGACGTGGACGCCGCCCAGGTCCTGCTCATGGGAACCCTGATGAACCGCCGCGGGCAGGTGGTCTCCAAAGCGTTCATCGCCGTGGACTTCCCCGACCCCGCCAACCCGACGTTCTGTCTCTCCGAACCGCTCGAGGATCTAGGCGAGCACCTGAGCAGCATCGGCGTCGACGCCAAGGCGACCAACCCCGGACCGGTCACGGTGAACGGGCTACAGACCCTGCTGCCGCAGGCGGTGGAGAGCGCTCGGCAGACCATGCAGCTGACCTTTGAAGCGGCTGCCAACTCTGCCAACCAGCGGCTGCAGGCGTGGAAGGACCGGGCCACGGGCTGGACCCAGCTGTCCTTCGATTTCGCGCAGCGGGCGGAAGTGAAAAAGCAGCGCGAGCGTGTCAGCGAGGAGCAGCGCATCGCGGAGTCGCTCGCCCCGGCCCAGCGCTTGGTTCGCCCGCTACTGATTGTCGTTCCCCGTTCAACCCCTGTCGCTGTCCCGGAAGGTGCTGACCAGTAATGGCGTCTTTTGATTCAATCGTTGTAGGCGAAGACTGGATTAGCGAACACTTCTTCACCACGGACTCCACTAAGGAATCCTTCCAGGCCGAGGTCGTCAAACTCCGCAAGAACTGGGACGAGGAAGGCAAGCAAGGCCACTCCACAACCCCGACCCGCTTCGCCGAGGTCCGCGGACGCCTTCAGATCCTGCTCGCGGGGCTCTCGGAAGACCCGGCGGGTGCTTCCGAGGCCTACGCCCTGCTGCGCGGCGCCCTCGGTTTCAAGCGCACGACGGCGGCCGTCACCTTTGAGCGCAGCGGCACCGAAACGCTCGTCCCCGGCGTGTGGGCCACAGAGAACTCCGAGGTCCTGTTCGTCGAGGCCGCTCCCGCTGACGCCCTGGAAGACGTGCTGTCCACGGTGCTGCCGCTTGGGCGGGTTCTGGTGGACGGCAAAGACCCGTCCCCTGCGCTGACGGTGGCGAAGGCCGTGTCCGAGGCGTATCTATCGGATAAGGCCCCGAAGTTTGTGGTGGTCATGGCCGGCCGGTGGCTGGTTCTGACCGAACAAGAACGATGGGCCGAGGGCCGATACCTGGCTGCGGACGCGCTCCTGGTCGCAGACCGCAACGACACCAAGAAGAACGCCGAGACAGACCGGTTCCTGGCGATCTTCGGCCGCGACTCGCTCATGCCGGCACCGGACGGTGCCATCTGGTGGGACGGCATCCTCGAGGCCTCCGTCAGACATACTGTGGGCGTCTCCCAGGACCTGCGCGAAGGCATCCGCCGCTCCATCGAAATCATCGCCAACGACGTCCTGGACCGCCGACGCGCAGCGGGCCTCGGCGTGGAGGATATTGATGGTCAGGCCCTTGCCCGCCAGTCCCTGCGGTTCCTCTACCGGATCCTCTTCCTGCTTTACGCGGAGGCCTCCCCGGAAATGGGCGTCCTCCCAGTCGGAGCCGGAGAATACAACGAGGGCTATGGCCTGGACCGGTTGCGGGAACTGACCCTGGTCAACATCCAGTCCCCGGAATCCCGTCGCGGCACCCACATCTACGAATCGCTCGCGCAACTCTTTCACCTAGTGGACAACGGCCATGCTCCGGCAGCATCAAACCCCTCCGACGATGCCTCCGGCGAGAACGAAGGCCTGGTCTTCCAGCCGCTCAAGGCCGACCTCTTCCACGACGCCGCAACGTCGCTCATCCACGGCACCAAGCTCAGCAACGCCGAACTGCAGCGGGTCCTGCAGCACCTGTTGCTGAGCAAGGAGGCCAAGGGCAAGGACCGTGGCTTCATTTCCTACGCGGAACTCGGCATCAACCAGCTCGGGGCCGTTTATGAAGGCCTGATGTCCTACACGGGGTTCATCGCCGCTGAGCCCTTATATGAGGTGGCCAAGGACGGGAACCCGGAAAAGGGTTCCTGGGTGGTCCCGGTGGACCGGTCCGAGTCCATTGACGCGAAGCACTTCGTGGTGGAAGTGGACGAACGGACGGGAGAGCGCCGCCCCGTGCTTCACCCTGCAGGGTCGTTCGTCTTCCGGCTCGCCGGCCGCGAACGCCAACAGTCCGCCTCCTATTACACCCCCGAGGTGCTCACCAAATTCGTGGTGTCCCAAGCGCTCGAAGAACTACTGGACCAGAACGACCAGAAGACCGCCGCCGACGACATCCTGAACCTGACGGTCTGCGAGCCGGCCCTGGGCTCTGGCGCGTTCGCTCTGGAAGCTGTCCGCCAGCTCGCCGACGAATACCTGAAGCGCAAGCAGGATGAGCTGGATGTCCGAATCCCAGCGGATGAATACCCGCAGGAGCTCCAGAAGGTCAAAGCACAGATCGCCCTACACCAGGTACATGGAGTGGACCTGAACTCGACGGCAGTGGAACTCGCCGAAGTCTCGCTCTGGTTGGACACCATGGTCAAGGACCTGCAGGCGCCGTGGTTCGGGCTGCGGCTGCGGCCAGGCAACTCGCTTATCGGAGCCCGCCGGGCCACGTATTCACGGCAGTCAGTGAATGACAAGTCATGGCTGAAGAGCGCTCCGCAGGACGCACCCTTGACAGGGCTCGTCGGGGCCATGAATGCCGAGACCGACGATCCCAACGTGGTGGGCCGCGTCCACCACTTTCTGCTCCCGGCCGAGGGCTGGGGCGCGGCGGCCGATGCCAAGGAGGTCAAGGACCTGGCAGGGGAGGCCCAGAAGGACCTCAAGGCGTGGCGCACCAAGGTCAAGTCCAAGCTCAGCAAAACGCAGATCGACCGCACGATAAACCTCGGGCGCCGGGTCGAAACCCTGTGGAAGCTCACGCTGCGCCGACTGCAGGTCGCCGAGACCGAGGCCCGCCGGGACATCGACTACTTCGGCAAACAACCCTTAACTGTCGAGACGGAGAATGAGGGCACTCCGGCCCAAGCCGTCACCCGCGAGCAGATCGAGGAAACGCTCAACGACCCGAACGGCGCCTATCAGCGCCTTCGCCGGCTCATGGATGCCTGGAACGCGCTGTGGTTCTGGCCATTGACAGAGCGCGCGACTGGCGGGGCAACACCACCGATCCTGGACGAATGGCTCGCCGCGCTCGAAGCGATTCTTGGCCTGCAGGGCAAAGAATCGAAGATGGCAGGGCAGCAGACCTTTGGTGCCGCATCGACCTGGGCCGAACTGAACGACGCCGAACGGGCCGACCTTGCCTTTGCCCTGGCCTCCGACATCGACATCATCAAGAAGCAGCATGGTTGGTTAGACGTTTGCGAGAACATCGCCGCCGAGCAGGGCTTCTTCCACTGGGAACTCGACTTCGCGTCCGTTTTTGGACGAGGTGGGTTCGATCTACAGGTGGGTAACCCGCCGTGGGTAAGGCCGCGGTCGGATGAGGCCGCGCTTCTTGCCGAGGGTGATCCGTGGTGGCAGCTGGCGGAGAAACCGACGCAGGCACAGATCAAGGTCAAGCGCGGCGAGACGCTTGCGAGGCAGGGCATGCGGGAGTACTTCGTTGAAAACGCGATTCCTACGGCCGTCCTTGCGGAATTCGTAGGATCAGTCGGTGACTACTCCGTGTTGGCTGGCCTGCAACCGGACCTCTATCGAGCGTTCATGGTCCGCACCTGGCGTTCCGCGTCAAGTATCGGTGCCGTCGGTTTATTACATCCGGAATCGCACTTCACTGAGAAGCGTGCGGCTCACCTTCGGACCGAGACATACCGGCGTCTACGCCGCCATTGGCAGTTCCGCAACAAAAAGAAGCTTTTTGCCGACCTGACTGACCAGCTTGAATTTGGCGTACATATATATTCCGGTCGCCGGGATGAGCCCGGTTTCAAAATGGCTGCTTCGCTGTACCAGCCGGACACGGTGGAACGCTCCATGTGGCATGACGGTTCGGGGGAAGCGCCCGCGCTCAAGAACGCTGCCGGAGAGTGGGATATCCGACCGCATTCCGAACGCATCGTCGACGTTGATCTGTCCGTACTCCGGGTCTGGGCTGACATTCTCGATGAACCAGGAACCCCTGCCATACAGGCTCGGATGGTATACCCCGTGAACTTGGCCAGCTCTAGTGTTCTTGAAAAGCTGAGCAAAGCGCCGCGTTTTCGGGAACTGTCTCTGCAGTACTCAGCAGGTTGGCACGAAACGGCGGATCGCAAATGGATACTTCGAAATAGGGTCGGGCTTCCCAACCTCGTGGAACGATGTCATCCTGCAGGGCCCCCACTTTACGGTCGCCAATCCGTTTTCAAAGCAGCCAAGAAAAGTCGTTAGGAGCAACAACGACTGGGACGAAGTTGATCTCGAGGCTATCCCTTGTGACTTCCTTCCTCGCACGGCGTATCAGCCCAACGGCGATCCTGATCGTTATTCTCGCGACTATGGCATGTGGCTTAGCTCTGACGGGGTCTCGGTGCCGGTTCGCGACCACTTCCGGTTGGCGTGGCGTCGTATGGCTGCCATCGCAAGCAAGCGCACTCTCCATATTGGGCTTATTCCTCCCGGCGCCGCGCACGTAAACCCCGTGTATTCGGCTGGACCGTTTTCGGACGCACGATTAATGCTGGGGCAACTTGGAGTTCTAGCAAGTTTGCCTGCTGACTTCTTGATCAAGTCTTCGGGTTCCAGCGAGATTCAGTTTTCACTCCTTGGACAGCTTCCGAGATTCAACCGTGAGAGTCTTCTCGCCGATGCAATCGTCGAACGAGCAGCTCGACTTGTATGTCTGACGGGCACTTACTCAACTTTATGGACTGAAGTTATGGGCTCAGAGTGGTCCCTCGAACAGGCATTAAGGACTGCTGCCATGCGGCGTCAGGCCGAGGTGGAGCTGGATGCCCTAGTTGCAATCGAAGTCGGACTATCCGCTGACGAGCTTTGTGCGATTTACCGCACTCAATTTCCGGTCCTTCATGCCTATGAACGAAATGACCTATTCGACGTCAACGGCCGTAAAGTGCCAGGAGAAGTCAACAAGCAGTATAGGTTGCGCGGCGAGAACCTCACTCGGGAAGACCGGACTTGGACGCACCCGCAAAGTGGCGTCGAGTACGTTTTCGAGTTCCCGTTCCAGGGTTTTGACCGCGAGGAAGACATGCGAAAGGCTCACACGCAGTTCTCGAGCATGCTGGAGGGGAAGTCTTAATGTCTGAGCTCTTGCCCACCACTCAGGCCGGGGATCTGCGCCGGGGGCTCTCCGATTACCTCGCCACCACGTTCGCGCTCACGGACGGCAATGCTCAGTCCGCCATCAAAGACTTCCTCGCGAATCCTGACCGAGGGCTCTTTAAGGGCGCATACGTCCGGCTGCGGCTTCCCTTCGAAACTGCCGAGCATGGCTGGCGAGACTGCTTCGACTGGTACGAGGGATTCGAGCCGTACGGCCACCAGGCCAAGGCCTTCCAGCGGCTCAGCAGCAAAGGCATTGGTGGGGCGCGCCGTCGCCCCGAACCCACGCTGGTTACCACTGGCACAGGCTCGGGAAAGACCGAGGCGTTCCTGTACCCGATCTTGGACCACGTGCTGCGCGCCAAACGGGACGGCATCACCGGCACCAAGGCGCTCATCCTCTACCCGATGAACGCTCTCGCCAACGATCAGGCCAAACGCCTGGCCGAGCTGCTGACCACCTACGCGGAGCTATCCGGGATCACCGCCGGCATCTACACCGGCCAAAAGGACACCAACCGCACCAGGGTCGCCCCGGACGGTCTGATCAATGACCGCGATGTCTTCCATCAGGACCCGCCGGACATTCTACTGACGAACTACAAAATGCTGGATATGCTCCTGCTCCGTCATGCCGACGCGCCGCTCTGGCAGAAGTCTGCGACCAGCCTGCAGTACGTGGTCTTGGACGAATTCCACACCTACGACGGCGCCCAAGGCACAGACGTCGCCATGCTGCTGCGGCGCCTCGGACTGACGCTCAAGAGCTACTGGCCGGACGACCTGACGGACCATCCCCACGGGCTGAGCGAGGAAGACCGGGCCCGTCCGCTCGGCCGGGCCACACCAGTCGCCACATCCGCCACGCTGGGCAGCAAAGGCGACCCGGGCGCCATGCTCCGCTTCGCAGAGACTGTGTTCGGCGAGGTGTTCCCACCAGACTCCGTCGTCACCGAATCCCGGCTCACCCAGCAGGCCTGGTCAGAGCTCGGCAACGGAACCGTTCAGGGCCGGGACCTGCACACCGCCGCCCTCGGCATCACCACCACCAACAACGCCGTCGCGGAACTGCGCGAGGCAGGCGACGGCCCGGAAGCCGTCGTCGGACCCGTCCTGGACGCGCTCTTCGACGAACGCCCCACCGACCTTCTGGACGCGATCCGCACGCACCCGCTGACCGCAGCCCTGCTGAAGCATGCGAGCACCGCGGTTGCACTTTCAGACCTGACGAACGCGATCTTCCCGTCCCATTCACTGCCTGCAGGGGTTCGGCCGGACGCCGCCGAAGAATTTATCTCCCACGTCATCGCACTGCTCAGCCACATCCGCGCCCGCCACGGCAGGGCCGCGGTGACGGTGGAGACGCACCTATGGATCCGCGAGATGTCCCGCGTGGACGCCGCCGTCGACACGTCACCACGCTACCGCTGGGCCGACGACGGAGTGGACCAGTCCCATGACATGTTCCTGCCGGCGCTCTATTGCCGGCACTGCGGACGCTCGGGCTGGGGAGCCGTCCTGGCCCCCACCGGTCTGGACCTGGAACTGGACGACTCCAAGATCCGTGAAGCACGCGTCACAAACAACCCGCGCTTCCGGACCCTCATCTCGGCGGCTGCCGAGGCGGACATCATCGAATTCCGCCAGGACGGCTCGGAGCAGGTGCAGGGCCTGCATTGGCTCCACACTGTCAACCGTGGTCTCTCCACCATGCCTCCGAAAGCGGACAGCGCAGACCTGGCCGAAGGGCGGATCATCCCCGTCCTGATGCTCGCGGGGAAGGACTCGGACGACCAGTCCAAGAAGGACGTCTGCCCATCCTGCCTGGCCAAGGACGGCATCGCCTTCATGGGTAGCGCCATCGCCACCATGCTCTCCGTGAGCATCTCCAACCTGTTCGGCGCCGAGGGCCTGAATGACGAGGAAAAGAAGGCCCTCGTCTTCACCGACAGCGTCCAGGACGCAGCGCACCGGGCCGGCTATGTCCAGTCCCGCTCCCACACCATGACGCTCCGCACCGCCCTACGGCGCGCCCTCGGCGAGCAGCCAGCCACACTTTCGGAACTCGTCGACGCTGCGATTGCCCGCGCGGACACACCGGGGGCGCGGTACCAGCTGATCGCCCCCGAATTCGTGGACCGGCAAAGCTTCCGGCCGTTCTGGGACCCGAAGGCCTCCCCGGCGGAACGCGTCCGGGCCCGGCGCTTCGCGAAACGCCGGCTGCAGTTCGACGCCCTATTGGAGCTTGGTCTTCAGTCCCGGACCGGCCGGACTCTGGAACTCACGGGGTCCCTGGCCGTCGAAACCGACGCCGGCAACCCCACTCGCATGCTCTCCGTGGCCCGGAAGGCCTATGAGTCGGCCCTCCAACAGACCATGGTCGGGGAGAACGCGCCCACGCAGCAGCAGCTGCTGCAGTGGATCCGCGGCACCGTTGAGAGAATTCGTCTCCAGGGCGGCGTCCACCATGAATGGCTCAAAGGCTACATCTCGACCGACGGCAAGCGTTGGCAGATATGGGGCGGGCGGCCCAAGGGTGAGGGCATGCCCGCGTTCCCCTCCGGCCGGCCTGCGCCGGCCTTCCCCCGGATCGGCGCTGCCGCCGCGGCCTCCGACAATCTGGACGGCGTCACGTCCTCGGCGTCCTGGTACGCACGCTGGACCGCCCGCTGCCTCGGCGTTGCCCCGGCAGACGGCAGCTACCTGGCCAAGGCACTCATCACCGCACTCGCCGATGACGGAACACTCGGCAGCTCCAAGACGAACTCAGGCGCCGATGTTTTCTGGCTCGACCCGGAGAAGATCGTGCTCTCTGTCCCGGACGCCGAGGATTTGGCCGCAGGACGCCACACGGTCCAGTGCAAGGTCTGCCAGGCCATCACTCCCGGGAGCCTGACGGTCATCGATCAGCTCGTTGACGGCCCCTGCACTCTGGTCCGCTGCAGCGGGACCCTCCAGCGGCACGCCGCCGACGCCCGCAACTTCTACCGGGACCTCTACTCCTCACGCGAGAGCAAGCGGGTCGTTGCCAGGGAACACACCTCGCTTCTCGATGACGCGACAAGGATTCTTTACGAAACGCAGTTCAAGTCCGGCGCTGACAACCCGCAGGCTCCCAACGTCCTGGTCGCCACTCCCACGCTGGAGATGGGCATCGACATCGGGGACCTCTCCTGCGTCATGCTGGCCTCGCTCCCGACGTCCGTGGCCTCCTACTTGCAACGGGTGGGACGGGCCGGCCGCCTGACCGGCAACTCGCTGGTCCTTGCCTTCGTGCGGGGCCGCGGCGAGCACCTGCCCAAACTCCACGAACCGCTCTCTGTCATCAACGGGGAGGTCCGGCCGCCGGCCACGTACCTGGATGCCGAAGAAATCCTGGGACGCCAGTACGTTGCTCACGTCGCGGACCGCTTCGCCCGGGCTGCGGGCCGTCCGCACCCGGTCGACGCCATCCAGGCCCTCGGGAGCGTCGGGCCGGGATCGTTCATCGGGGATCTGATCGAGGACGCCACAGCGCACGCTCCCGACTATCTGGCAGAGTTCCTGCATCAGTTCGGCGAACGGATTTCCGCGGATAGCGCCGCCCGCCTGACAGCGTGGGCTTCACGGCACGACGACGGCGAGCCCAGCGGCCTCGCCCGTCACCTGGTCCGGGCGGCGGGGGAGTGGAAGGCCGACGTCGACGAACTCGACACCCGCCGCAAGGAAATCGGCAACGCCCTGCCCGAGCTGGAGGCCGCCGCCGCCCTCGCAGAACGGCTGGACGACAAAACCTCCGACGCTCACCAGGCGCTTCGAACCGCCAAGGCCACCCTCAAAATGATCCGGGACCAGCTCAAGCAGCTCCGCGGCCAGTACTGGATTTCGGTCCTGGAGGCCTACGGTGTGCTTCCCAACTACACACTTCTGGACGACTCGGTCAGCCTGGACGTGGGGCTGTCCTGGAAAGACGCCGACACGCAGGAATTCGTCACGGACACCGTCTCCTACAACCGCGGCGCCTCGGTGGCCCTGAGCGAATTCGCGCCCGGCGCCACGTTCTACGCGCAGGGCATGGAAATCCTTATCGACGCCGTGGATCTGGGTCCCCAGCAAAGCCATATCCAAAAATGGCAGGTCTGCCCACAATGCGGCTGGATCAAGACCGACCTCGGCGCCGCCGCGGCTGTGCAGAACTGTCTGCGCTGCGGCACGTCGGCGATCGCGGACATGGGCCAGGTCCTCGACGTCGTGGTCATGAAGAAGGTCTCCGCCGAGGTCCGCCGGGACGAGGCTGCGATCAACGACCGCCGCGACAACCGCGTGCGGGAACGCTTCACGATTGTCGCCGCGGCGGACATCGACCCGCAGCACCTGCAGAAGCGCTGGTTTGTGGAGGGCTACGACTTCGGCGCCGAATACTTCAACCGGGTGGATATCCGATGGCTCAACACCGGACGGACGGCCTCCAACGGCGGGGTGCGGACCATCGCTGGGGACGACGTCCGGACGCCGATGTTCCGGCTGTGCTCTTACTGCGGCCAGCTGGACCAGTCCGCCAAGGAGAACATGCCCACCGAGCACCGGTTCTGGTGCAAATACCGCAAGGCTGCCCAGGAGAGCGTCAAAGAAGTAGTGCTCGCCCGGGAACTGAACACCCAGGGCGTCGTGTTGCACCTGCCCCTGGACGTGACCTACGGCGACGACTTTTCAGTGCCGAGTCTCCAGGCAGCCCTGCTGTTGGGTCTTCAGAAAGTTCTGGGCGGGGCCCCTGACCACCTCGGAGTCCTGCGGATCAACGATCCGGCGCACGGCGGCAATCGAATTGCCCTCATGCTGCACGACAAAGTCCCCGGCGGCACCGGCTACCTGGCCGAGTTCGCCAACGCCGAACGCGTGTGGGAGCTGCTGCACGCTGCGTGGCAAACGGTGCGGGACTGCAGCTGCCGCCTTGAAGACCGCCTGGCGTGCCACCACTGCTTGCTTCCCTTCGCCGAACCGTGGACGGTGGACAAGGTGGCCCGGGCCAGTGCCGAACGCCTGCTGGGCCTGCTGCTGCGCTCCGGTGAGGCCGCCAGCGACAGTGCCGTCCCGCCGTCGTTCACCAACTGGACGGTTACCGAGGACGCGCCCGACGCCGAGACATCGATCGAATCGCTGCTGGAAAAGCGGTTCCGGAAGGCCTGGATGGACCGGCTGAAAGCCGTCGGCGCACACACGAAGGTCACCCCCGGTGCGCTGGCGGACACCATCACTTTCCGGATCCCCGGGCAGCAGTTCCAATGGCAGCTCATCCCACAGGTGGATGTCGCGGGAACCCGTCCCGACTTCCTTCTCAAGGGACCGCCGGACCCGAACTTCCCCGTTCTGGCGATCTACACGGACGGCTTCACCTTCCACGCGTCCCCGGAACACAACAGAATCGCGGACGACGCCACCAAGCGCGACATACTCCGGCACAGCTCTGAGCTATCCGGGGCCGCGGTGCCATGGGCCGTAACGTGGCAGGACGTGGAAGCATTCGAAGCCGGTCCTTCGGCGCCGGTGGTGCTGCCTTCCTGGGCCAACGCCAAGCTCAACGCGCAGCTCATGGCCAACTACCCCGTGAATGCCGCGATCATGGACCTGCTGGGCCGGGACGGGATGACCATGCTCTGGGAATGGGTCAACCGGCCGGATCCCGAGGCATGGACGAACTTCTCGGAGCTGGTGCCCCTCATGCTGATGGCAAAGCGGCCCGAGCCCGGTGACGCCGACGCGATGTACGCGCACGCGGCGGCGCTGTCCCAGGGCACGAAGCCAGCTCTCCCCTCTGGCATCGTCACGGCCTGGACGTACAGCTCCGGAAGCCTGGGGTTCGCGGCTGCCGGATCGCCCAAGAGCCTGTCCACGATCGCCGTCGGCCTGTGCCTAGACGACAGGGCGCAAGTGGTTGGTTCTCCGCCAAATGAGGCATCCTGGCGCGAATGGCTGCGGCTCTCGAACCTCTTGGCGTTCAAGCAGATCGGTCTGACGATCGGGTCGGTGATGTCTCCGGTCAGCTCCGGCGGATCTGTCGAGGAAGAGGCCGCCCGGCTGGAGATGTCCGACGGGCTTAGCCCTGCCTGGCACGAGCTGCTGGAACAGTCCACCGAGTTCGAAAAGACCCTTCTACTGGCTATAGCCAATGCGGACATCAGTGTCCTACCGGAACTCGGGTTCGAGGTGGACGGACTGCCGGTCTCGATCGCCTGGCCGGATTACCGGATCGCCGTCATGTTGGACGGCGATGACGGGCGCGCCGAACTTGAGGCCGCCGGCTGGGTCATCGTCGGAACGGACGTTGACGCTATTCGCGAACTACTGAAGACGAAGGGAGCTTGATATGGCGCTGGTGACATGGATCAAGCAGAAAGACAAGATCGACGGCAGCATGAAGAACAAGGTGTACTCCTTCTTCGAGAAACTCCAGAAGGACGACACCGCGCCCGGGCTCCATATCGAACCCATGCATGCGCCCGCGGACCCCCGGGTGCGGACGGGCCGGATCGACCAAAACTACCGGGCCGTGCTCTTCAAAGTCGCCTTCGACACCATCCCGCACTACTTCTACTACGGCGCCTGGCCGCACGACGAGGCAATCGACATCGCCCGCTCCAGCGTGCTTCAGGTGAACTCGGTCAACGGCGTCCTGGAAGTCATCCGGGCCTCCACGCCCGACGGCGATACGCCTCCTGCCGCGAGTGTCCCTTATGTTGCGGTTTTTCCTGACGCTCCGACTCCGCAGCCCGACGTCGAGTCTCAGGTCCCTGTAGGGGAGACCTTGTCGCGCCGGGAGGAGAATCCCGAAGCCTGGATCAACCCGCTTCTGGGTTGCGGCATGGAGCCGGCTGAATTGGTTTCAGAACTTGGCCTCGCCTCGGATCTTGTGGGCCGGGCATTCGTCGCATCCTCGGACGAGGATCTACTGAACGTCTTGGACGAGGCCCCGGAGTGGCAGGCAACCGCTCTCCTGGAACTGGCCGCCGGCACCTCCGTCCAGGAAGTGCAGGACAAGCTCGCGTTGAGCCGCTACGTGGACGACCCGCAGGCGACAGAAGAGGAGAAGATCCGGAAGTCACTGGAGCATCCGGCCACGAAGATGCAATTTACGTTCGTGGGAGACAACTCCGATGAGCTCAAAAAGGTCATCGAGGGTGGAGACTTCGATTCCTGGCGCACGTTCCTTCATCCAGAACAGCGTGTCTATTCCGAACGTCGCTACAGCGGCTCCTTCCGTCTCTCCGGTGGTGCCGGAACCGGCAAGACGGTGGTCCTACTCCACCGCGCCCGGATGGTGGCCACGGCCGAACCTGCGTCGCGTATTGTCCTGACTACCTACACAACGACCCTTGCCGACTCGCTGGAAAGCGGCTTGTCGAAGCTGGATGCCGATCTTCCCCGGGCGGCAAAGCCAGGAGCTCCCGGCATCCACATTTCCGGTGTGGATTCACTGGTCAGCAAAGTGTTTCGCGGTGCCCAGGAAACCGAGCAGCGCCTCGCCATGAAGGATCTCTTCGGGCTGGAGGTCTCTGCCCCGGGGAAGATTCTGGACGCAGATAGTGCACGCCAGCAATGGGAGTCAGCACTGGTCGACACCGACCATCAGCTGGAACTCGAGCTCGCCAATCCGACATTCCTCCAGCAGGAGTACGAGACAGTGATCCTGCCCAACTTCATCAGTGGCAAGGATGAGTACCTGAAGGTGCCCCGCGCCGGCCGCGGCACAGCCTTGAACCGGGCGAAGCGGCTTGCTGTCTGGAAAGTCGTCGAAGCATACCGCTATTACAACCGGATCGAGATGCATGCCTCGTTCGTGGAGCTGGCGCACCTCGCTGCTCTGGTGCTCCGTCACCGTGCAGACGCCGCTGGAGCACGTCTTGTTGATCACGTACTGATCGATGAAGCCCAGGACCTGCACGCAGGCCACTGGCTGTTTCTCCGGGAGCTGGTAAAGCAGGGACCGGATGATCTTTTCATCGCGGAGGATTCGCATCAGCGCATTTATGGCCAAAAGGTTCCGTTGTCCCGCTTTGGAATTGGAATCGTCGGCCGTTCACGCAGGTTGACGCTCAATTACCGCACCACCCAGCAGAACCTTGCGTACGCCGTCGGACTTCTTAGCGGAGCCCCGGTGACGGACATTGAAGGCGATCAGGAATCAATTAACGGATACACCTCCTCGCGGGTAGGGCCGCGGCCAGAAGAGATAGCTTCGGCTTCGATCGCTGAGGAACTGGACAACCTTGCCGACTACCTGCGGAAGTGGAAGGACGAGGGGGTGCCGCTGGAGACGGTCGGAATCCTGGTCCGCTCCAATTTCCAGATCGGCAAAGTCATCAACGGGCTGAATGAACGTGATCTCGAAGCCAGAACGGCGAGTGTGGCGACCGTGCCCGGTGTGCCGTCAGTCATGACCATGCACCGGTCAAAGGGCATGGAATTCACGCGGGTGGTTCTTTTTGGTATTTCGGACCAGACCCTTCCGGCTTCCTATCAGGTCAAGGGTCTGGCGCCGGCGGAGCGGGCCGACGCTATTCTCCGTGAACGCTCGCTGCTGTACGTCGCGGCAACACGCGCACGCGACGGACTTGTCGTGTCGTGGAGCGGCAAACCGTCGGAGCTGCTTGGTACAAAGTAGGTTCAATATTTACGAATATCAGTGCAACCATTTGGGGGAGTAATGACTGTTAGTTCGGTTGGGAACAAGGCGCGCTGGTGGGACGGCGACGCCTCGCAGCGTTACTGGATGGAACTGGTCACCGTTGACACTTGGGGGAGTGAGCTCATTGCACCCGACACGTCTCGTTACGACTTGATGAAGGACATTCGAATTGGCGATGTCGTTCTCCATTGGGTGGGGAAAAACAATCCCATGGGCTTCAAATCGGGGATGTACGGCGCCTCGATTGTGGCGGGCGAGTTGCAGCCCCGGGCGGGGGACTGGTTCGGTAAGCCTGCCAATACGATTCCCCTCACGAAGTACACCGCCCTGCCTCGGCCCTACCTGCTGACGGACCTTCGGGCGGACCACCAGGAAGACATTCTGGGCGTCAAAAGTGACCTTGAACGCGACTTTTCGGACACGGCTGGCCTCACTATTTACTTTCCGTTCCAGAAGCATCCGACCAGCGGACTCAAACCGAATCAGGGCTATCTCTTCAAGCTGCCCGCGCAAGTAGTCAAAACGGTTTACAGGTTGCTGCCCGACAGTGACTGGGGCGGATTCGACATACCGCTGGTTGCGCCGCCCGTCGGCGGACAGAATGGCGTCAAGCAGCGCTACGCGGGCTTCTGTGCTGACCCGATACTGAAGAAGGCGATCGAGATGCAGGCCGTCCGCCAGGCGATTGCTCACTACGAAACAGCCGGGTACAGCGTCGAAGACGTGGGCGCCTACCGGTCCTACGACTTGCTGGCCAAGCGCGGAGAGGAAGAGCGTCACATCGAAGTTAAGGGTTCTCAGGGCTACGTCCAGAAGGTCATACTGACGCGCAACGAGGTCACGCACGCGAATGACTATGGCCTGACGGACCTGGTTGTGGTGGCGGATATCCAGTGGGAGCGCCACCTCGATGGTTCAATAACCACGGATGACGGGACCATGAGCGTTTACCCTGATTGGCGACCCTCGCCGGAGAACCTGAAGCCACTGAGCTACGAATACTTCCTGGACTAAGACGTGGAGATGTGAGGGTCGGAGGTCCGACCCCCACCGGGCCTCAGTAGGCCTTCTCCGCCAGCTTGTCGGCTAGATCGCCGGGGGAGAAGTCATTGGTGTGGTAGATCGTCCAGCCTTCCTCGGCCAGCCAGTCGTCCCGTTTCTCGTCTCTGTCCTCTAGGACAGCGACGCGTGCGCCTGCCCAGGAGAGGTCGATCTGCCACTGGTTGTCTGGGCCGATGTCAGCGCCCCAATCGCCGGGTTCGACGTCGGCCTCAACAAGCTCGGAAATGAGCTCGCGTAGGCTTGGGCCAGACTCAGCAAAGACAGTTAGCCACGGACTCTGGCGGACACTGTCTGGGACATCGTCGACCACGGCGTCCGCCTGACTATTTGCCGCATTGCCCGACGATTGAATGGGATTCAGCTCAGCCCAGTCTCGGAACCCGAGACCGATCTGCCCATGCACCCCGAACAGAGTTCCGCGGTCGAGGTTCGAATTGAATAGTTCGCAACTGGTTTCCGGGACCAGCACACAGCAGTGACAAGCAGCGAGGTTCCGGGCGTCCGTGCCGGAACCCCGGGATTCAATGCAGACAGGATCAGCAGAGCACCATGACGTCCTGAACAGGCCTTCGTCGAGGGCAGCGCATAGGCGGCCCGGACCGGCCTGGGCCGCGATGCCGCCCAGACTTCCGGCGGAGTCAGAGGACGCCGTGTACAACAGCACGCCGACCTGATCCTCTCCAACGTAAAGGCGTTCCCGAATGGAGGATGCCGGATATCCCG
Source organism: Pseudarthrobacter raffinosi (assembly GCF_023913735.1). Classification (GTDB taxonomy): domain Bacteria; phylum Actinomycetota; class Actinomycetes; order Actinomycetales; family Micrococcaceae; genus Arthrobacter; species Arthrobacter raffinosi. Next base: position 11,201 of record NZ_JAMXBH010000005.1, on the reverse strand, counting down.
CGTCCAACGAAAGCTGGTCGATGACGATGTGGGAGAGCGTATGAATCAGCGTTTCCACGATGCTGACAGGGACCGGGTCTTGGCCACGTTGTTCGGCTGACCGTTTCGCGTTGTATCGGAGCGTTTTCTGCCTTCCGGCTGCGAAGTCCGTTTCCGCCCACGCCTCGACGTGTTGCCGGTCGAGTGCAATGAACAGACCCTCACCCAGGGTCTCAATTGCTGGCAGCCAGTCCTGACGGTTGTCGTCAGGAAACAGCGGAGATGGCTTGGCCTCCGGGTTGTCTTCGCTTCGGGGGTGCAACCGGCTAAAGCCATACAACGCCCGAACCTCCCGGAGGCGCGTGACTTTTCGAGTGGCCTTGATCCAGTGGTCATGGGACTCGGGCACAGCGACTTTCTCGGCCACGAAGTCTGTATCTGGGCTGTCGCGGCGGCCGTTCATCAGCGCCATGAATTCCTGCTCGCGCAGCTGGTCCTCGGACAGCTCGATCTCGTCACTTCCGTGGAACTGGCGCTTTATTTCTGCGCGGAGCTCGTCGACGGAAAAACGCCCGTCAAAGCTCTCTACGATTCCTTCAAGCACCCAGGTGGAGCCAGGCTCGAGTGCCTGTGGTTTGCTGAGCTGTGAAGCGTTAGCCGTGACAACCTTGGACAGAAACTCGGAATAGGGCGGAATGGAGATTGCCGAACGAACGACGGGAAACCAGACGTTGGACGCACCTCGTTGGACAGTCTTGGGCGGTTTCCCACACTCCCGTTCCCGGTAGCCCCATCCAAGCCATGGGCGGTTGCCCTGGCACTTCATTTCCTTGAGGGCGATTGAGTTGAAAGCGTCCACCATCGTCCTGGACTTGCTGCACGAGCAGCGCACAACCATGTCAGCAAGCGATGACGTGCGTCCCTCGGACGCGAGACTCAGCAAATGCTCGGCATCGTCATTTGGTGAGTAGCCGTGGACCCAGTACGCGTAGGGGAAATCATCGATGTGCCCGTCTTCGCAAGCGATGACAAAACGGGATGGCGTCAGCGGTGCTAGGGACTTGCATAGACCACACTTGGGATCCTCGTATGAGGCCTGCAGCTGTTTCACTGTGCCGATTCGATCGCAATTAGGGCAGACAAGCATCTGAGGAAAGCGCACGACCGGAATCTTTCCCCGTGCGCCGGCCGGTGGTAGCAGCAGCTGGGAAACATTCAGGCTCCGGGCCAGACGAGGTTCGCTGACCGGCTTGAGATGCTTCTGGTCCCATTGATCGATGCTCGTGATCATGAAGCTATTGTTTTCTGCTGGGAAGAGGCTTCCCACGCCGAACGTGGAGATCAGCTGGCTGCGCCGGGCGGCGTATGTCTTCTTAGCCAAGGGAGGCGTCCTTCCTTAGGGGGGCCGGGCGGAGGGTCGTTTCGGCATCTACATCGCGCATGCTCCGCGGCGTGGGCCATGGGATGGTGCTCGTACTGTAGACGAAGTCAGGGTCCTCGAGGGCCTTGCTTGAATCGATAAGTAGTGCTTGCGGGGATTTTTTCGTTGCCTGATACGGCAGGTCAGCGTCGGCAAGAGCAGCCTTCCGCCAGATGTTCAGGAGCCGCTCTAGCTCTTCGCGCGTTGCCTCGGCTTCCTCCGGATCGATGGCTTCCACCCTGTCCCCGATTAGGGACATGATCTGATCGACCACATGGGACTCAACACGTACCGGGCCAGCCACCACTCGGAGTTCCGGGACGAGCATCCGCAGCGACGACACTAGTGTGGCGTGAAGACCGCGGTCGCGGGAACGGGCTGCGAAGGGCGTGGCGCTGGTGGCTTCCACAGCGCGGTAGAGGGCCCCATGGAAGTCGTTGAACGACTCGTAGTGCGATCGGTCCCGAGTCCGGGCGGCGTTGAAGATTGTCACGACCAGACCCGGGTGCTGCCGTCCGACGCGGCTGGTTGCCTGGATATATTCGGCGCTGGATTGAGGCTGGCCCATGACAGCCATGAGGCCCAGCCGGTCCACATCGAGGCCAACGGAGATCATGTTGGTGGCAAGCACCACGTCCTCTGGCGTGAGTCCACTCATCAGACTTTTCTCAAGGGATTTCAGCGCTTCGGGGATCTTGTGGTTTTCGACGCGACTGGTGAGCTCGTTGAGCTGCACTATCTCACGCGACTTTTCCGTCCCTCCACGCCTAGCCAAGAGCGTGAGTCGGGCGCGGACGTCGTCACGGACTTGAAGCAGTGCTGAGCCCAAGACCCGCAGGCTATTGAAGTACCCAACGAGCGTCCAGTAGGGGTCGCGGTCCGTTTCCTCTGCGGCATCGATGACGGCGGCCGAGTGGAGCAGCGAGGCGTAGGTGCGTACCATCAGCGTCGCGTGGCTTGTCCCCGACGCCAGGACGCCGACGTACTGCCGAGTGCCGTACTCATCTGATGGCGCCTTCTCCGCGAAGAATGAGTCGTCCGGGTCGAGCCCGGGTGGAGGGAAAAGGCTTGATCCTCGGTTGAAGACGGAACGAATTTGCTGCTCTGATCTGCGTATGGTAGCCGTAGAGGCAATGATTTTTGGCTTACGATGAGCCGAACCACCAGTGCGATTTATCCCACTTGCCGCCAGATCGACTGCGGTCTCGAAGAGGCCAACGGTCGAGCCCAGCGGCCCGGAGATCAGGTGGAGCTCATCCTGAATGATCAGGTCGGGGCCAATATCGGATGCCGAGTTGCGTCCAAAGAGCGTAGAGACTTCGCCCCTCCAGGACATGCCAGCAAACTTGTCCACGGTTCCGATCACGAGCTCGGGCCGCTCCCGGTAGACATCGGTGTCGATGATGTGGACCGGCAGGCCGTCCACGAACTGGCACTGCTTGTTGGCACAGCTCACGATCATGCGTTCAAAGGGGACCTTGACTATCCGGTAGTCATCGACCGTGAGCCGAGTTCCGCACCAGGGGCAAGCTTCGATCTGTCGAGGGTTTCCCTCAACTACGTCTTCATTTCTTCTCAGCTTGGCGAGATTCGTCTTGGCCGTACCAATGTCGTTCGGCGTCGCGCCACCACCGACCCATAGCCCGATGCCGAACGGCTCATCGCCGATGCGACCTTCGTTCTGCTGCCGAACGGATTCGAGTGAACAGATGAGCATGGCAGCGCGTTCGAACTGCTGGATCGTCAAGAGTCGCAAGGTGTACCGCATGATCACGGCAACGCCGCGTACGGTGGTGTCCCGTAATCGGCGTAGCAGGAGAAGGTACGCGATCAAACCCAGATATGCCTCGGTCTTACCTCCGCCGGTGGGAAACCACAACAAGTCGGCAATGTCGCGTTCAGGATGCTGATCGCCGGTGACGGATGGCAGGTTGATGAGGATGAATGCAATCTGGAAGGGACGCCAGGCCTGTTCGCCAAGGGCAAACTCGTCTTTTGCGCCCTTGCGGACCCAGTCCTGACGTGAGCGCTGCATGTGCATCGCCTTGTTGGCCAGCTGAAACGCCTCGAAGGCATCGTCGTCGGTTGCCAGAACGCTGATGCCAGCAGCGATCCTTTCGTGCGCTTCAGCGGCCTGATTCATGTGGTCAGTAGCCACTCCCCGAAGGTGCTCTGCGACGTGGGAAGGCCCGTCGGCGGTCATTGAACCGGAAGTGGAATCGATCCACGACGAGTAGTCCTTGGCCAGCTGGGTCAGTTGAGCAACAACCTCTTCCCGAGTGGCGGAACCCAGAAGCGAAAGTGACAGGTTGGCGTTGCATCCTCCTGCCATGGACCGGTGGACGTCTTGCCGGGGGACAAACGTTGTGGCAACGCGCTGGCAGAGGCGATTCTCGACGTCGTTGTCCTCAACTTCAACAGCACAGCCGTGACCGGCGCCGAAAATCATGTGGTTTCGGTACAGCAATTCTGAGGAAGCCAGGTCCGGGTCCCTGGGGAGGTCCAGGCGAAGCTTGGAACGATCAACCAACGCGGGTCGCTCCGTGCGGACGGTCAGACCGGCCTGGAACCAACAGGCAACGTCTTTGTCCTCGGAAGCGCCCGGCTTCGGCTGGGTGTTTCGGAGAACGACGGTCACCGTCACAACGTTGTCCTCCGCCGGGCGGACCAATGCATACAGTTCGAGCGTGCCCCCGTCGAGTAAATGGTGCTGGGGGCCTGGCGAGTGCAGCTCAACGTCGACCGGGCCTAGGTCGGCCGCCTGCCTCTGCCAGTCATACACGTCACGCTTTTTGCTTCCGCTCTGACGGTCGGTTTGCACGGGTGAATACCGGGCTGCGGCCGGTGAAACCTGAAGTGACGACGATAACCGGGTGTCGACGGAGACCGTCATGCCTACGCTGCTGGGGTAGGTCAGCCGCGCGTTCGCCACCGGGCTGTCGACTGAGGCTTCACCGGCCACAGCGGACACGGATTCGGGCTCGTCTGGCGCCTCCACGTAGCTTTCGTCGGCCGCGGGCCACAACACACCGGTGACGTACCGTTCGAGGGGCCGCTCGGTGATCAGCTCGTCCGGAGATACCGGGCCGTACAAATCGGTGACCAAGCGGTCCACCATTTCGCGTCGAAATGCGTATTTGGCGTTCAATATTGACAATGAATTCTCCTAGTCGCGGATCTGGCGGATAAGACCGGTAAGGCGGGGCACGAGCCACATGCCCGATGCCCCGAGGCCCGAGAGCCTTGTTTCTTCCGGGTGCCCGGTGGCGCATTCAATCGAGGTCACCCGCGCGCCGGTGAAGCCCGCGGGCCATTTCCAGTTCCGGCTGTACTTGAAACCGAAGGATTTTTTGAGGTCATATCCGAACGACTGACTCGTTCGACCTAGCAGCCTTCCATCGCCGGTGGTGAGAACGTACCGCGGGACCTCGCCGGGGCCAGGTTCGTCTCCCTGGAGGGTTCCGGACACTATCTCGCCCAGAAGGTCATCGAGGACGAGGTTGTTCTGTACCCCTTGGGCGTCTCCGGTTACCGGGTAGTAGGGGGACACGTCGTCGATGTCCGAATTCGTGAATTCCATGCGGTCCGTGTACGGTCCGTTTTTTCCGTACGCCTTCTCCAGCCAGCGCCCGTTTACTGATTCCATTCGTTTGAGTAGATTCTTTGGAAGCTTGGTGGATATGACCTCTTCGCGGGCACGGCTCAAAGCCACGTATTTCTGCTTCAGCGTGTCCGCGTTTATTTTTGCCGCTGGCGCACCCGATGGCGGCTGGAGGTACAGGACATTCGTGAACTCAAGTCCCTTCGCCCGGTGGACTGTCGAGATTACTAGCGGCGATGCATCATCCACGGTCAGCGTCAGGGGGACGGACCGGCTGCGGAGCCGCTGGCTGAGCTGGGGCACGTTCAGTGAGTCATAGGCCGTGAAATTTCCTTCCGCGGTCTTCAGCGCAAGCCAGCGATCGCTCGCATCATCGCCGTAGAGCGCATGCAGCCTAACCTTGATCTCGCTTGAGCCGTAGGTCCTGTCTTCCAGATCCTTGAAAACCTGGTGCACCCAGGGGGCGACACTCATCTCCTGTGCCCTGCGCCGGATCAGGTGCGGATAACCGCTTTCCCAAAGGAGCTCGCTTGCAACGAGGACTTCGTAATTAGTCGAACAAAGTAGGGCCGTCGTGTCGCCTTCATTCGGGCTGAGCGCCCCGGACTCATTAAGCACGGAGGTGCTGGAAACCTCCCTGCGGAAGTCGTCGAGGAGGCCGTGTGCGGCCTCGCACGCTGGATCGTCGAGTGCTCCCAGGCTGCGGATCTCGTCGCCAACGGAGATGAGGTCGCGCGTGCGCTCCGTTATAGCCCGATAGTGCTTCTTCAGTGTTTGGTGCTCCGCCCCAAACACGTTGACAAGGGTCTCGATAAGCTCTGCCGATGTGAGTTTGGACTCGGATTCATCGAGCTGGAAGTCGTAAATACCTTGCAAAGGATCGCCGAGCACCGTGAAACCAAGGTCGTCGCCGAGAGCGGAGAGCAACGCCAAGACTAGCTCCGCGCGGTCTCCTACGAGGTCCTGAGCTTCGTCCACCAGCACATGCTTCAGGTACGTGATTCGGTCGGGGGTTTCCTCGCCCGCGATGTACTTGGTGGCCTTTCGAATCCGGTCATCGAAGCTGTCGCCCAGAGTCTCCACGTCCATGTCGATCAGAATCTGGGCCGCAAAGGAGTCGAAAGTGCGGATTTGAAGGCCGTCGAGGTCATGGATCCGGGCCCGTTTCCTGACTGCCTCGATGGCAGCGCGGGAAAAGCTCAGGACGAGGATTTCGTCGGCAGGATTCAGGCCATCCTCCACGAGGGTCTTCACACGAGCCAGCAAGACCTCGGTCTTTCCTTGTCCGGCAGCAGCCGTGACGAACATCCTCGCATCCGGCTCGGCTTCCGCCACGTCTCGCTGACTTTCGTCCAGTTCAATCTCGGCGAGCACTACGAACCGTCTTTCCACAGGTGGTCGAGCTGGGTGAACGCCAGTTTGTCGCCGTACTGGTCCAAATTGTCCTTGACGTTGACGATCAGGACCTCTTGGCTTCCCCCGTTGAGCGGTCCGCGGAGCCCGCGGCCGATCATCTGGATGTATTTATTCGGCGAGAACGTAGGCCGGCAGACGTATACCGCGTCGACCTTGGGTGCGTCGAAGCCCTGCGTAAGCACATCGAAGTTGGTCAGTACGCGGATCTTTCCGTTGCGGAAATCTTCGATTATGGAACGTCGGTGGCCCAAGTCTGTTTTTCCCGAGATGGCCGCCGCCGGAATGCCCTCAACGGACAGGACAGCTGCGAGTGCCTCGGCGTGTTCCACTGAAGCGGCGAAGACCAGAGTCGGCCCCTTCGTCTCGGATGCCTTGATATGGTCAAGGATCGCTTCATTGCGCTGCGTGCTGTCCGCTACGTGCTGCAGGTCGATCCGCGCCTCAAGCATTGCACTTTGGGAGTCCTCGTCCGTGGCCGAGCGCATATCTTTCAGCTTGAGCTCAATACCCTTCAGCTCGCGATGCTTGACCTGGGCCAGAACGCCCATGCCCTGGAGATACTCGTGGGCGTTTTCCGCGCTGAACTCATCCGGCTCGATGAGATTACGTCCGAATCGGGCAACAAGTCGCTCAGTCTCCTTCTCGTTCGTGCCCCGATACGGCGTGGCCGAAAGACCAAGCAGTGAGCGGGACTTTTCGGTGAATGAGCGGCCGAACCAGGAAAGAACGGGGGTGTAAGACGTTGCGGTCGCCCCGTGGGCTTCATCAATGATGACAAGATCGGGGTTAGACATCCATTCGTACATGGACCGACGGGTCTGTTGGATGCTGGCGAGCGTTTGAATGGTTGCAACGACTAGGTGAAGTTTGGTTTCCTCTCGGACGGCGCTGTTGCCACCCCACAGCCGGCTCACCGCCATCCGCTCGCCAGGAACTCCTGCCGCTTGCCAGACGTAGGTCCACGTTTCGATGGCCTGCTCGCAGAGTTCTTCGGATTGAGCTATCCAGACGACCAGGCGGTGTTCCTCCTGTGGCGTGACTCTGATATCCCGGATCACCGATTCAACTGCTACGCGAGTCTTGCCAGCGCCCGTGGGCAACTGCACCAGACCGCGGCTGTGCTTGGTGTCCCCGGCAAGGAGGTCAACGATCTTCTTACTGGTTGTTTCCTGGTATTGGTGAAGAGGGTTCAAACCCACCGGTCCAACGAACTCCTCGCGCTCCGGTTTCTTCTTGATGGATTCACCGGCCATTGCGGGGGAAAACCCGAGTTCCCTCACGAACTCCTGGGCTGTACGGCCGCCACGGAACTGCTCTGGTGCTTCGATGCCAGCCTCGGAAAGTGCCGGCTTGAGCACTTTGAGGAGGCTGCTGCCATGCAAATTGCTTACGATCTCGAACAGGCGTTCGTCGGTGAGCTCAAGTTCACGGGCATCCAGCATCTTCATGACCGCGTCTGGAATTAGCTTTCGAAGGGTGTCACGACCAACAAGTTCGGCGATCTTGCCGGCATCCGTCTTTTGCTTGTTGACTCGTCCAATTCGAGCTTGGGCTTCGTCGTCCTTTTTGAGCTGTCGCATTGCCTGCATAACCTGCCCTGACGCGCGTTTACTGCCGAAGGCACCGAGAATGGTTGTGAGCAACGCCTGGTCGCCCTGCGGGGCCCGGTAGTAGAGGACACCATCCTGAAGGTAAGACGCTTTGGGCGTAGCTTCCGAACGCGAGTCGAAGCTGTTTGTGCGCACTTCATCTACGGAAGTGCAGGGAACGCATAGGGTCTGGACGGCAACTTCACTGGCTGTGCGTTTAAGGAACGGAAACTTCAGCTTGATACTTTCGGGTGCCGCCCCATCTATAGGCGTTGCACGGGCTGAGGTATGGAATTCGACCGTGACCGGCTTGAGCCCCCAGTTCTCGGCTAGAGCTTCGTCCAAATCTGGATGACCGGTATATATGACGGGCACGTCCGCTGTATCAACGAGGTAATTCCGGGAATCGAGTTCCGTAGCCAAGATTACATCCGACGTCAGGTAGCGTGTGTTTCGGCCTCCGCTGAGAGGGGTAAGGAGCTCCTTCGGTGGACGCACGTCGAGGACTGCTAGCGCCCCATAAAGTTCATGCAACTGAAGAATGGGCAGACGCTGCTCTGCCAAAGAGAGGACAAAGCTCCACTGGACCTTGCGTGTATCGGTGGGAAGTCCTAACGCCTTAGCTTCTTCATCTCCAGGAAATGGCAAGTAGTCTGTGGGAATCCCATCGATATTGCCCAAGCAGTGCTTGGTGTCTACTAAGCCGAGAGGGGTCTCAAAAGCGCCGTGGTTTTTCACCCACCAAAGATCTGGCCCGTCGATGGTTTCACTGGTCCGGAAGCCGCTGCTGAACTCAACTTTTGTCGGGTACTGCGGCCGGCCCAAAATGGTTCGAGTAACCTTTGCGCGGGTAGCTGCAGACGCATCCGCCAACAGATTCAGGCCGTCTGTAGTCAATGCCTGGCTAAAGCGGATCCCGGCTTCGGAAAGACGGACCGGTCCGTTCCGAGACTCATCTGAAAAGCGGTTTGCCTCCTGCCCTTTCCACAAAAGGTAGGTGCCCCCGGCGCGGACCATCTTCGCGTCTTCAAGTGACGTTCGTGCCCCAAGATTTCTCAGCAGGGCGAGGTCGTGGGCATGGAACTGATCGTCTACAAGGAGGTGCTCATCCCCGATGTTGGTTTGGGGAATCAAGCTACCCGGCAGCCAGACATCACCGAGCGTGCGCCACATGTGATCGCGACAGCGAACAAGAATTTTTGTCGGTTCTGTCCTCTCACTAAGTATGGAGAGACTTTCCGGGACGGACAGCGACCGGGTTAATCTCCAAAGAGATCCGGCCAGCTCCGGATCTCGATAGTCTCCGGCGACGTCGCTCGCGACGCGATTGACGATACCCCTGCCGTCTTGCGCGTGGAGGTCGAGGGCGCGAAGGTAAGCATTCGCATTTCCATGATGCATGAGCTCGTAAGACACAACATTGGCTGACTCGTCGTCAGCCTTCATGGGCAGAAAGACCCTTGAGGTGATTGGCGGTTGGACGCTGCCATCTGACATGAGCACAATCCGGCTTCGTCGCATTGCGAGCCGGTAGTCTGTGTAGGACTTGTCGATCATCGCTGCGATTTGCAGTGCGTTTTCGTAATCCTGGAGCTCTCCACCTGCGACAACTTCTTCCAGCCAGTCCTCAATGGACGCGCGCTTGAAGTTCGCTTCCTTCAATATGCGTATTACCTGTGATTCCCGCCGCAAGGCCGACGAGTGTAGCCAGTGCCGGTCGGCTGGCACCCATGTGTCCCACAGAGCGATGAGTCGAGTGGCTTCTTCAAGTGCAGGTTGTACTTTGATTTCACTGGGGAGCCTGAGTACGCCTGATCTGTCCGGCAGACACGGTGCGAACGGCAGAATCTCAAAAATGGGTTTGTTGATCACGGAGTCGGCCCACGAACTTGACTCCTTGTCACGCGACGGCAGAATGTCGAGAAACAGTGCCGGATCCTCGGGGGTTCTGAGATCGTTCAGGGCGCTGGCCACCATACGAGGAAGCGTACGGGTGAGAATTTCCCGGTTGTAGAGGGTCTCCAGCATGCTGTGCCGGTCTTCGTTCATTTTGAAGGCCGCGTTAACGATGCCGCGAAGCGAAGTCTCGTGCTGAGTCGGGAAGTAGTTCCAGAAGCGACCCATTTTGCGCCGCTGGTTGCCTGTCAACGGCACAGCCCAAGTCACGTCGACATTTTGCCGCGCGACGATGCTTCCTGCTTCGACTGCAGCTTGAGCGCTGACTTCGTGCTTCTGTTTGAATATGAGCCATTCGCTGCTGCTGGCTCCGTCATAAAGGCTGACGCGGCTGCCGTCCCGCGCTGCTGTCCACGTCCAGGAAGAGCCTTGGGCCCGGTCCTCAAACTCAAGGGAACCAATCTTGTCCGAGAAGAGGAGGAACTCCTCGGGAAACTTCTTCATCTCGTCTGAAAGCCAGGTGACGCTGCCACTCAAGGGCAGTTTGACCACCGTGGTGGCCCATTCGAAAAGCTCCGAGAGAATGGCGTCCTTGGCGGCTTCGATGTCGGGGTCCACAGGAGTGGCCAAGCGAAGAATGGGATAGGTGGTCAGGCCCGGGTACAGGTCTTCCAGAAGATTTCGGCTTTGATCTTGGCTCCACGAGACCGAGCCGCTTCGGCTGAAGATGCGGGGTTCCGCAGTTACCTGAATAACCGATTTGAACCCAAGGCCAAACCGGCCGATCTCGTCGTCTCGTTTCTCGGACGAGTGGGACAACATTAGTGTCCTGAAGCCTGCCTCGGTGAAGGGCTGACCTTCGTTTGCGCAGTAGAGGGCGTCTTCCGCTAGGACAACGCGGATGCGGCCGCCTGGTTCCTTGATGGCGTCGGCTGCGTTTTGAACGAGTTCGTTAAGCTGCTTGCGGCCGTAGCCGCCCTGGGAGATGGCCGCCTCGATATTGCTGTGCTCGCGGACAAGATCAGGGCGAGCCCGGTAAGCATTCAGCGCACTCGCGGTTTCTGCAGCTACAAACTGGCTGAGCGACGACGTCGTTCCAGCCCATGAATCTTGAACCACCATTGGTTCCATCCCCCAAACAGACGCTAGTGCTCTCGGCCACCGCCGAAGTCTTCAGATAATATCTACCATCCAAAGGGGCTCTCCTGACTCTTCCGTGGGCGTTTTGAGCGCGCCTTAACGGACGCACGCCGCTTTCCGTCTATAGGTTTCTGACTGTCTAAGGAAAGAAACTTTTAGA
>NZ_JAMXBH010000041.1 GCF_023913735.1 Pseudarthrobacter raffinosi | reverse complement strand
GAATTGCCTGGCCTGATTCTTAGCGCTCATTTGGCAGGAAACCAGCCACCAACTCGGCAGGATTTCCTGGCTGAAACGGCCTACAGATAGTCGATCACACACAGGTGACCGTGCACCGGCGCCTGAGACCCGGCCCAGAGCCTGTGCGTGCGCCTTGCCCGATCGGGCCGGCGGCACAGCCGGGACGCCATAACGCAAGGGTAGTTCTCCGACAATTCCTCACATGCGGCTGCACGGGCCCCGTGGTCAGTCAAGAGCGGCTCTGTACCGGGGCCCCGGCGGATGATATCTTGCGCAAGAGCCGGTACGCCAGAGATGTTCGGGCCGGCCCGTGAAAGGACGTACGAATCATGATGGGTGGCGGGCTCGGCATGGGCTGGTGGTGGGCCATCGGCCTGCTGATGGCCAGCGCCCTCCTCTGGGTCATCATCCGCAGTGTCCGTGCCGCCGGAGAGAACAGCGGCCAGAACAACGCTCAGGAACCCCGAGACACGGACATCGGGGCCGCCGAAACCCCCGGGGGTGCCCGCGGGATCCTCGCTGAGCGGTACTCGCGCGGCGAACTGAGCGCACAGGAGTACCAGGAACGTCTCCGCGTCCTCGGCGGGGGCCCGTAGCGGCGCCGGATACCCCCGTCGGCGGGTACTCCAGCCGGCTTCTCGGCCTGCGCGGTATTCTTACCTGGCCGGAAGGCCAGCTTCGGGCCACCCCGGGTGGACTGGTGCCCCATTTTCGTCAGGAGACGTTCACGACCCGCCCTGGAAGATCAGGTGCCGCAGAGGTCTGACGGGACCGGAATCCGGTGCCGCCGGCAGTCGCCCCGACCAAGGCCGACGACGCCGACCGACAGGGCCGTCATGATGAGGGTGATAGAGACCCCGAAAATGACCTGCCCGCGATGCGGGACGGGTTTCATTCAGGATGCCGGAGTGCGGAGCGGCGGGCGGTGTATTCCGTTTCGTCGATCTCGCCGCGGGCGAATCGTTCGTGCAGAATACGCTCCGCGTCGTAGTGCGGGGGCCGCACGGGGCCGGGTCCTTCATGCGGAGGGGTGCGCCGAAGCAGGAGAACGACGACGGTGACCACCCCTCCCCAGAACACCAACATCATCAGTACCATCGCCACCCAGGCACCTACACCCCAGCCGTTCCCGTCCCATCCATACATCCTGACTCCGTCCCGTACCGTGCCTATGTGCTGACCAGCCTGTGGTTGGAGGCTATCGCCTCCCTAGCCCACGGAACAGGGTCCAAGGTCCTCAACCGGTTCCCCATATCTCATGGCTACTTTGAGTGGACCGCTTCGTGGACGTCCGCGGCTTCGGATTTGGTCCCCTGACAGGCGAGGCCGGGGACGCGCGCGCCGGTGGACAGCGTCGCCGGGGTTCGTTCGTCGCCGCCCGCGAACCTGGACCCCGGGCTACGCTGATTGGCCGGACGGTAACTCAGCAGCCCGGTGACGCCCGCCAACAAGGCCCCGGCTGAGCCGGGCGTCCTGTGAATAATCCCGCTGGCACCGCGGCCGGCAGGCTCCAGGGCCGTAACGCGTTCCACCGCAGTCGCTCTCCGCGGCCGGCCGGTCGCCGCACGTTGGCCGGGTCTCAGGAGGTTTCGAGTTCCTTCAGGGCCGCGAGGAGCCGCTGATCGGCGTCCGAGGCGACCTCGGAGACGGCCGGCGCGTCGCTGAGCTGGACCATGGTCTGCGGGTCGATGGTCTGGATGACGGTGGTGCCGGTGTCCGGTCCACGTCTGATGACGACGTTGCAGGGCAGCAGCAGACCCATGTCCGGGTCCGCCGCGAGAGCTTTCTGCGCCAAGGCAGGGTTGCAGACGCCCAGGATGAGGTAGTCGCCCAGGCCCTGCCCGGCGTCGGACCCGAGCTTGGCCTCGAAGGTGGCGCGGACATCGATTTCGGACAGCACGCCGAATCCCTGACCGGAGAGGGCTTCACGGGACCGGGTTACTGCCTCTGCGTAGGGCAGGGCGACGGTGATGGTGTGTGCGTAGCTCATTGTGGTACTCCTTCATCGGTTTTCTGATTTTTGCAGAGGGCTGCGGGTCGCCGTGCTACCGGGCTTCGATCAGGCCCATCATGCCACTGTCCTCGTGGTCGAGGATGTGGCAGTGGTAGACGGTTTTGCCGGTGAAGTCATCGAAGGCGATTCGGACCCGGACGCTGCTGCGGGCCGGGACGTTAACCACGTCCTGCCACATGGGAGTGTCCACGGGCCTGCCGGCCTGTTCGATGATCTGCATCGGCCACACGTGCAGGTGCACCGGGTGATCCATCGGACTTGTGTTCCGCAGGGTCCATTCCTCGACGGCGCCGGCGGGGACGGTGGTGTCGACCCGGGCCGGGTCGAACGGCCTGCCGTTGATAGTGAAGCTCATCAACCCCGAGCCCATGCCGCCGCTGTTCATACCCATACCCATGGCGAAGACCAGTTCCCGGTGCGCGGTGACCGCCAGGGAACGCAGGTCCCGCGGCACGGGCTGCGCCGGGACCGGTCCCGGCGCGGCGGCCGGTGCGCCGGCAACGGCGAAGGTGGCCAGGACCGTCCCGTCCGGGCCGGCCGGGGACTGTCCGCCTCCGTTGTTGCCGCCCATCATGGATCCCACCATGCTTCCCCTGTCCACGGGTAAGGTGCGCAGCACGGCGGTCCCGGCGGCGGCGGTGACCAGCAGGTCCGCCCGGTTGCCCGGGGCCAGCAGCACCTCCTCGACGTCCCGGGGACTCTGGTAGCGGCCCGAATCCAGACCCAGCAACTGCAGGGACTGGCCGTCCAGGCGCAGTTTCAGGTACCGGGATGTGCAGGCATTGATGACCCTCCACCGTTCACGCTCGCCCGGCCGGGCGGCCAGGACCGGGTTCAGCTGCCCGTTGACCAGCACCAGGGCACCTTCCCGGCCCATCATTTTCTCCATCGCCGAGACGGCGGCGATGGAACCGCCACCGGTGAGGGAGATGTCGGAGATGACCAGGACCCGTTCCCGGCTGACCGGCACGGGCTGGGGGTCCTGGACGATGATCGCCCCGTACAGGCCGCCGAAGATCTGGTCGGCCACACTTCCGTGGCGATGCGGGTGGTACCAGTACACGCCCGGCGGGTGGTCCGCCGGCAGCCGGTACTCATACTCAAAGGACGTTCCCGGTTCAACCGAGACCAGCGCATTGTCGCTGTTGCCCTGCGGGGAGACGTGCAGCCCATGGACGTGCAGGTTGGTCGGATCCCCCAGCCTGTTCTCCAGCATCACATTCACACGGTCCCCGGGCCGCAGGAACAGGGTGGAGCCGGGCACGGACCCGTTATAGGACAGCGCATTGGCATCCCTGCCCGCGATCAGAACCTGGCCCAGGGCTGCTGAAAGCTTCACCTGAAGCCGGCCATCGGCACTGTACAGGGCCTCGGGTTCACTCAGGTCCTGCCCACCGGCGGACTGGAATCCTGAGCCTTGGCCCCACAGCAATCCTGCCGCGCCCGCCATGGCGGCTGCGGCCCCCGCACCGCCCAAGATAAGGGCCGTTCGCCTGTTCATCGGGTCCATCAGGTCCCGTCCGCGAGGGCTCTGAGCCGTTCGGCGTATTCCTCCGTGCTCAGCTCCCCCCGGGCATACCGTTCATCCAAGATCCGCCGGGCAGTGCCTCCTGGACCGGACCGGTCCGGGGCCTCCCCGCGGCCGGTTCCCCCACGGTTCCTGCCCCCAAAGAAAAACCGCACAGCAAGAATCCCCAACAGGACGATGCCGATCAGCAGGAGCAGCCAGAACAGCCACGCCGAACCCATCCCGGACCCAAAGCCACCCAACATCATCCTTCTCCGCTCCTGCAGCCCCGTCCACGGCCCGTCCGGCCTTTCCTTCTTTTTGAGCCTATCGCAATATACCCCCTGGGGTAAGTCGATCACCAGGCCGCAGCGTCAGCGCTTCGGCGTACAGAGCCAATCAAAGCCGGCCACATGCCACTTTCACCGAACATGTCAGCGAAAGCCCGCCCTCCGTGCCGGTGGTCGCGGCCAGTCGAAGGTGGGACCAGTACAGCGGTCGCTAAAACCGCGCTCGTCACAGCGGATCCAAAAGAGTGCGCAAGAACCAATACTTGCCCCGTGGACGTCGGTTAAGGCCAACCTCCGACAGGACTAACGTCGGATAATTTACCAATTCACAAGCCACCCCTCTCTGTGTCGCCGGGAGCGGGAGCTGTGCTGAAGAGTCCGATATCGCTGTTCATCTCAGAACCTCCTACGTCGTGACCCAGGGATTGGCCGCCGGCTCAGCTGCCGCCGGTTCCGCCGGTATGGTCGGTCCTTCAGGGCGGGGGCTGTAGGTCTTGATGGACGCCTCTACAGCTTCCTTGTGGGTTCCGGTGTACCAGGGCAGGGTCCGGACCAGCGTGGCCGGTGCACCGGAGGCAAGGACCACGGCGCGGCCCCGGTCGAGTTCCGCGAGGTTGGGGACATCGAAGACGCGCTCCTTACCTTCCTGCCGGGAGCGGCTGGAGCCTGATTTGCCGGGCGAGATGGAGACGTTGGTGTAGCTGTAATCCCCGATCAGGTCCGAGAGTGCCCGGAGAAAGACTTCTTCGGCCACGCCGCCGCCGTAGACCCTGACGTTGGCGGCCGACCAGATTTTCCGCATGTTCGCCTCTCCCCACAGTTCAACGCCCTGTGACCAGGACGGGGGGCGGGACGGTAACCGCGTGGGTAGAGCTCATGAGCCTGCTCCTCATATGTCGTTACAGATAAGGTCCTAGTCCGGCGGGTGGACTGTGCCGGGGTAGCTTGGGGAAGCTCCCCCGGCACGGCGTTTGTGGGTCCCTGCTTTTCAGGCGAGGGAAAGAAAGAGCTTTTCCAGCTCTTTTTTGTCCATGGTGGTGTCTTTACGGACGATGCACTGCTCAAGGCCGCTGGCGATGATGGCGAACCCGGCCCTGTCCAGGGCCTTCGAGACTGCCGCCAGCTGGGTGACGATGTCCTTGCAGTCCTTCCCTTCCTCCAGCATGCGGGTGACGGCGGCGAGCTGGCCCTGGGCGCGCTTGAGGCGGTTGACCACGGGGGTCAGTTCAGTCGAGTCGAGTTGCATGAGGTCTCCAAAGGTGTGGGGGTCTGGCATCAACTATATACCCCCTAGGGTGTTTTGCATACCCTCTAGGGTATCTGCAATACTGGGTGGGGTATCCGCCAACGACCCCTTTCGAGAGGCCCCCATGACTTCCTCCTCCCCCGCTACCGCCATTACTGCACTCGCGCCGGAAACCTTGCGCAGCTGGTTCACCGAGCATCAGGACCTCGTCCTCATTGACGTGCGCTCTGCCGCTGAGTTCGAGTCGATGCACATCCGGGGCTCCTATAACGTCCCGCTGCCGTTGCTGTCCGAACACACCGACGAACTGGCCGCCCGCCTGGGCAGCCGCGTCGTCCTCGTCTGTCAGTCCGGAGCCCGCGCCGAGCAGGCGCGTCAGCGCCTCGCCGGTTCCGGCATCGATACGGCCTACGTCCTGACCGGCGGCGTCCCAGGCTTCGCAGCGAGTGGTGGCGACGTCGTCAAGGGCAAGGACCGTTGGGACCTGGAGCGGCAGGTCCGCCTCGCCGCCGGGTCCCTGGTGGTTCTGGGCCTCGCGGGCGGGAAGTTCGTTTCCCCTAAGATCCGGACGCTGGCCGGCGTCATCGGGGCAGGCCTGACGTTCTCCGCGGCCACCAACACCTGTGCCATGGGCCAGGCCATCTCGGCGATGCCATGGAACAGGGCCGCCAAGGAGCCCACCCGCGAAAGCGCAATCCTGACCCTTCCTGTCGCTGACGCCCAGGAGGAGGTCAAGGCCTCATGACCGCCACCCTGATCCTGGTCCTTGCCCTGTCTGTAGTGATCGGGCTCTCGCTCGGCGTCCTGGGCGGCGGCGGATCGATCCTGACCGTCCCGATCCTGGTCTACGTGGCCGGGTTCGATGCCAAGGAAGCCATCGCCGCTTCGCTCTTCGTCGTCGGCGTCACCTCCGCTGTCAGCGTGTTTAGCCACGCCCGCGGGGGCAGGGTGATGTGGCGGACGGGCCTGATCTTCGGCGCAGCCGGGATGGCGGGCGCGTTCGTCGGCGGCCTCCTGGGCGGACATATCC
>NZ_JAMXBH010000008.1 GCF_023913735.1 Pseudarthrobacter raffinosi | reverse complement strand
TCGCGGCCCAGGTCGTGTACACCCACACCTTATAGACCCCAAGAAGAAGCACAAGGGTCTCACCGGCCCCCACCCAGGAAGGATTCTCCACCAAATGATGGGAGAGTTGCAATAGCGCGAAAACAAAGACCAGATCGAAGAACAGCTCAAGATGCGTAACCCGGTCTCCGGAAGTCGCAGGACGCATCAGCGACCTGGCACGGATCATCTGTATCCTCCACTGGGCTTCATGAGCGGACGGACGCCCCCTCCTGTTGTCGAAAAGGCTGACAACGGTCAGCAGAGAAGTCAAGGGCCATCGGTTTGGCTTACAAAGCTGTCGCCTCAGCCGGTGGGCCACCGGGCTCGATAATAGTGGCCGTTAATGCCGAACCAACGTCAGGCATGAGCGTTGGCTTGAACCTTCCATCGACCCCTACTACTTGGGAGCGTTTACCATGGCGGACCTCAGCGCGAAATCTGCGCAGCCGCAGACCAGATCAGTGCCGAGCGGAGCCCCACCGTCTCCACGAGGTACCTCAAGGCATGGAAATTGGAGCACCTTGCCGCCGCGGGCAAGACCGCGGCCACCCCGCAGCCCGTCACCGAGCTGGCAGTGCGCATAGCCGGAATGGTCTGGCCTGAGGCGGCAACGGCTGATGACGCCAGGCACTCCGAGGTGGAGAAGGCGTGACGGGAAGAGCGTGACCACAAGGCCGGGAGATCCACGAGCCGGCCACTGAACTGGACAAACTCGTCCTGGCCCGGGAGCCGGACCCGCAGAACCGCCATCCCAAGCTGCGATTTAACCGCCAAACGAAGTTAACAGTCACACAGTAGAGTCGAGCTAGGATCCCGAATCGAGTTTTGAGAAGACAAACCCAAATGGCTGCACACCGTATCGGCTATGCACGAGTCTCCACGCGTGACCAGAACCTTGATCTGCAGCTGGGTGCCTTAAAGGGTGCGGGATGCGATCGCATCTTTGAAGACACGATGAGCGGCACCAAGCCCGGCCGCCCCGGAATTTTTCAAGTCGGTCGGTACCAGTGGGAGTTAGGCTGCTAGTTTTTCGGTGTTTTCCTTGGGTTGGTTGATCCATGCGGGCCCGGGCAGGGCCAGTATTTTGGGGTCGGTGGGTTTGGTGAAGCGGTTGGGATGTTTCGCCCGTGCCGCGGCGAGGGTTTCGGAGCGTTGCTTGGCGACGCCGGCGGCGAGCCTGTAGTGGACGTTGGCGGGCGTGTGGAAGCCGATCCCGGAGTGCTGATGATGATGGTTGTACCAGTCCACAAACTCACTGATGAAGGCCCTGGCATCGCCAAGGGAAGCGAAGCGTTCGGGAAACATGGGCCCGTATTTCATGGTCTTGAAGAGGCTTTCTGAGTACGGATTATCGTTGCTCACCCGGGGGCGGGAATGTGACCGGGTGACCTCCAAGTCCGAGAGCAGCGCGGCCACTGTCTTGGACGTCATCGACGTGCCCCTGTCCGCGTGCACGACTTGCGGGATGCCGTGGATGCCGAAGATTTCCTTCATCATCTCCACTGCCAGAACCGCGGATTCGCTGGCGTGCACGTGCGCGCCGACAATGAAGCGGGAGTGGATGTCGACCATCATGTAGCAGTCGTAGTATTTGCCCCTCATGGGCCCGGCCAGCTTCGTAATGTCCCACGTCAGCACCTGGCCCGGGGCGGTGGCCACGAGCTCGGGAACGGCCCGGGGAGGGTGCTTGGCCAGGCGGCGGCGTTCCTTGACCTGCTTGTTCTCCTCCAACACCCGGTAAAACGTGGACAACGAGCCCAGATAGACGCCCGCATCCAGGAGCTTCGCATAGACCTGCATCGGTGCCAGGTCGACGAACTCCGGGGCGTTCAACGCCGCCAACACCGCAGCCCGCTCGGCAGGGCTGAGCTTGTTCGGTGGCGTCACCGCCGCCGGCTCCCGGGGCGGGGCCGGCTTGCGGTACACCGTGGTGCGTGAGATCCCGGCCAGGGAGGCCGCCTGCCGGGTGGGGACCTGTTGTTGGCGCAGGCCGTGGTAGGAGGCCATCAGCTCTTCTTGGACTTCGGCTCGTCCGGTGATTCCTGAATGGCGTTCTCTAAGAACGCCGAGAGTTTTTCCATGATTCCCAGGGCTGCCTCGGATCTTTTCAACCGGCTCTCACTCACCTCCAGCTGGCGGCGCAAACGCGCGATCTCGGCCTGGTCCTGGGAGAGTTTCCCGATTGTTTCCCCGGGCTTCTTGCCCGCCAAAACGCCGGCGTCACGGAGCCGGCGCCATTCAGTCATCTGCGAGGAATACAGGCCCTCACGGCGCAGGAACGCGCCGCCTTCATTGGACTCGATGGCGGCCTCGTACGAGGCCAAAAATTCAAGCTTCTGCGCGGGGGTGAACGACCGACGAGCGCTCGGTCCACCGGCACGCGGTCCGGGACTGTTCATAGGACCATCTTTGCCTACGGCACTCAAAACTGGACTAGACATAATGATTAGATTCCTGGTTCTCGCCCCACGCGATCAAGCGGACTTGCTATGACCCAGTGGCACCGTTCCAGCCTGACGGCAATGATGATAATGGTCTTGAAGCGGTGTGACCCCCAGCCTGACTGACGCCCCGAGGGGCTGTCCTTTACGTGATCTGTCCACCGTTTCAAGACTGCAGGAAGTGCGCTGACCAGGCGGACATGACTTTATAGGAGCCTGAAGCTAACAGTCCCATTGCCGTCTTGTCTGCCCGCCTGGCCAACGTGCCCGTCAATTACGCATGTGATGCAAAGGAAGGGCAGTTTCATCATGGCAAACGATCTGTTGAAAGTCATCGCCGGCGTCGATACCCACGCCGATACCCACCACGTCGCCATCATCACCGAGCACGGCAAGCACGTTGCCGACCAGGAATTCCTGGCCGTCGGATCCGGCTACCGGAAAATCTTTGCCTTCATCACCGAATTCGGTCCCGTCCTCGGCGTAGGAATCGAAGGAACCGGCAGCTACGGCGCAGAGCTGAGCAGGGTCCTGACCAAGGAAGGGCTGACGGTTCAGGAAATCAACCGACCCAACCGGCAGGCCCGCCGGCTACGCGGCAAATCAGATCCCCTCGACGCCTACCAAGCCGCGGAATCCGTTCTCGCCCAGCGCGGCACCTCCACCCCGAAAGCCAAGGACGGACCCGTCGAATGCCTCAGGGTCGTGCGCGCCGCCCGGATCTCGGCGATGAAGGCCCGCACCATTGCAGTCAACCAGATCAAAGGCATCCTGGTCTCCGCCGCGGAACCGTTACGCAGCAAATACCGCGGCATGAGCTCCGTGCAGCTCATCCCGGCCCTGGAACGCTCACGTCCGGCTGGCACCCTGACCGACCCTGAATATGCCACCGCCATGGTGTTGAAGAATCTGGCCACCCGCTACCGGAATCTGGACCGCGAAATCAGCCAGGCAGATGACCAGCTGGCCGAAATTCTGGCCGTGCACGCCCCGATGCTCTGCGACCTTCCCGGGGTCGGAACCGAGGTCGCCAGTCAGCTCCTGGTCACCGTGGGAGATAATCCGGAACGCATCGGCAACGAAGCCCAGTTCGCCGCCCTGACAGGCACCGCCCCCATCCCCGCCTCCTCGGGGAAGACCACCCGGCACAGGCTCAGCCACGGCGGCGACAGAGCCGCCAACGCAGCCATCCACCACGTGGTCGTTTCCCGCATGGCCACCGACCAGCGCACGAAAGACTATGTTGCCCGGCGAACCGAAGAAGGCAAGTCCAAGAAAGAGATCATGCGCTGCCTCAAACGCTACGTCTCCCGGGAAATTTACGGCCAGCTGACAAACCCCCAGCCCGCACCGGCTATCAGCGATTTGCGCCCAACGCGACAGCAGCTTGGACTCACCCTCCAAACCGGCCGCCAGACACTTCGCAACCTGGCCGGGCACCCTTTCCCGCATCGAACGAGGACTCAGCCGCGATGACGCCCTCGCCCACGAATACAGGAGCTGGCTCGCCGAACAAAACCCGGCAAAAGATATGAGTTGACAACTATAGGAGCATCACGTAGGGCCCCGGTCTGGCCAAGGCCCTGGATGCGCTCCGGGAGGGCGATACCCTCATCGTGTGGAAGCTGGACCGTCTTGGCCGCAGCGTGAAGGACCTCCTGGATTTCGCCGGAGGCCTGAACGATCGCGGGATTGGCTTTGTCAGTCTCACCGACTCGATCGACACCACCACGGCCTCCGGACGCTTCTTCTTCAACGTGATGGCTTCCTTGGCGCAGATGGAACGCGAGCTCATGATCGAGCGCACGCAGGCAGGCCTTCAGGCAGCGCGCGAACAAGGAAGAGTAGGAGGCCGAAAACGCGTCATGACAGAAGCCAAGATCCGCTCAGCCCGGAAGCTCCTCAGCCAGGGAACGCCGCCCCGGGAGGTTGCCAGCAGCCTCGGCATATCCGTGCCAACGCTCTACCGGTGGATCCCGGCGACGGGCGCCGCGAAGGCACCAGTCACCTGATGGCGCTATTTGGTGCAGCAAGCGACTACGAAACAAACTGCCTCGCAGTGCAGCCGGGTCCGGACGCTGCCAGACCATACCCCTCTGCACTATCCCCGTAATTCTGGGGTTATCAGTGCAGACGACTCGTGAGTGCGCTGGGCACTATATCTCCCTTGGTCGCCGCTGGGGCCTTTTTGAGATCGTTGGATCTCAATGCAAGGTTTACAACTTCGATGCCAGAGCCCCCATGGAGCTCCCTGCCCGGTTCAGCAACCGCGAGGCAAGCAGCAATTATGCCGACGAAGGATGCGCCGACGGCTTTTCCCGCAAGTTCAACGACACCGCATGCTTCGAAGTTCTGTCGCAAATCGTTGAACGGCGGTCTGGGTGTCGTGAACGAACACATCCGCCGCAAAGTTCGTATCGTCGGGCACCCGATCCTCGGCGAAGTGTTTGCTGCCAGCGTAGCGGCCGAAGAAGGCGGAGCTTCGGGCGGACGGTTCTATAGGTCGCTAGTGTTCCGTGTTAATGGTTTGTTTGCGTTTCATCTTGCCCAGGAGATAGTCCGCTGATTTGGTCCAGGTAAATGGTTTGGCGTCCTGGTTGTAGTTCTCGATGTACCGTTCCATGGTTTGTTCGAGCTCTTTGATGGAGCTGAATGCGCCGCGTTTGAGGCACTGGCGGGTGATGATCCCGAAGAAGATTTCCACCATGTTCAGCCAGGAACAGCTGGTCGGGGTGAAATGCAGGCTCACGCGCGGGTTTTCGGCCAGCCAGTCCTTCACGTTTTGGTGCTTATGGGTCGCATAGTTGTCGCAGATGACATGCAGTTCAACCCCGGGGTGGGCATCGGCGACCCGGCCCAGGAAATCGACGAACTCGATGTTGGTGTGCTTTGGGTAGAAGGCGTTCGCGCTGAGTTTGCCGGTAAGGACCTCCAGGGCGGCGAACAAAGTGGTGGTGCCGTTGCGCTTGTAGTCGTGGGTCTGCTGCAGCGGGTGCGTCGGGGACAATGGCTGGTCCGGGCCGGTGCGGGACAGTGCCTGGATTTGGGTCTTCTCATCGATACTCACCACCACCGCGTTTTCCGGCGGGGACATATACAGGCCCACTACGTCCCGGAGCTTGGACTCCAGAGCGGGGTCGGTGGAGAACTTGAACGTCTCGATCCGGTGGGGCTGGATTTTCCAACGGCGCCAGATCCGGGCGACGGAGGAAAAGGAGATTCCGTGGCGTTCGGCCATGATCCGAGCCGACCAGTGCGAGATTCCCAGCTCCGCCGGCGGGTTCCCGTCATTGGTCAGGGTGTCAGCGATCAGGGCGAGTTCGTCTATCTCCCGCTCCCGGCCCGGGCGCTGGGCATCGGACAGGGCCTCGATCCCGCCCTCGGCGTAGCGGTTGCGCCACTTCAAAACCGTGGGTGCCGAAAACCCGGTGATCTTCTCGATCTGGATATTCGGCATCCCGTCGGCAGCCAACAAGACCGTGCGCGCCCGCAAGGCCACTGTCGCGGTGGACGCTTTCCCACGCGTCAGGGCCTCCAGGTCCCCTCGGTCCCCGTCGCGCAATTCCAATGCCCTTGCCAGATAAACCATGAATCAAGTCTGACAAACAATCAGACCCAAAGTAATCAACGACACGCTACACTAGTGCCCGGTGGAAGAATTTACCTCAAGATACGGATGGGCGAGGACCAGCTCCCTGAGTTCCTGATGGGCCGCCCGGATCCTGGCCAACCGCTGCAGCTCACGCGGAACAGCCAGCCAGTACTTCCTCCGAATAGCTACCGATGTATCCAGGATATGGACGAGCCGGCGATCAGGCTCAGCAATAAAAAAGGGAAGGACTGCAACACCCAGCCCCGCAACTGCGGCCATCCATTGCCCCGTGATGTTGTTCGTTTGGATGGCCGGGCGGACTCCAGGGAGTGCTGCGTCCAGAAATCGCAGCGCAGGAATGTCCAGAAGCGAATCCACGTAGCCAATGACGGAGTGCTCGAAGAGCTCATCCACGTTAGATATGGGCCCGTGACGTTGAAGGTACTGTGCGCTTGCATATAGGCCGAGCGGATACTCTGCAAGTTCGAACGACTCAACCCCCCGGATCGTCGGCCGTGCCAGGGAGATGCCGACATCAAACTCCTTTGAGGCCAGTAGGTTGAGGCGGGTGGCCGTGACTATTTCCACTTTGAGGTCGGGATACCGTGCTCGTAGATTACCCAGTCCCGGGCTGAGTACGAAAGCTCCGAACCCATCAGGGGCCGCAATCCGCAAGGTTCCGGACAACCGCCCTGCCGAGGAACCGAGTTCCTCGGCGGCGGCCAGCAGGGATGACTCCACAGCCTCAGCATGGATGGCCAGGCGTTCCCCGGCTTCCGTGAGCTCCCACCCTCCCGGGGCGCGCACGAACAACCTCGCACCGCTAGCCTTTTCAAGTTGGGTTATGCGCCGACCCACCGTCGTGTGGTCAACGCCCAGTCCACGTGCCGCTGCCACCAGCTTGCCTGTACGGGACACCTCCAAGAAGAAGCGTAAGTCGTCAGCAGAGATCATCCGATTATCTTACCGTGCAAAAATGCACACCAAAGGGCACTTTTGGTCATTGTTTGGGCATCCGTACCATGAGAGCGTGGTAGCAATTCGAATCCAAACCGCCCGATATGAGAGGCGTGTTCAAACAAAGGTGTTTCATGGTTGCCAACATTGCACTTCCCCGCCTAATGCGAGCAGGCGGGGGCGCCATCCACGAGGCGGGCTCCTTAGTCAGCGACCTCGGAGGACACCGCCCGCTTATAGTCACCGACGCCTACATGGTTGCTTCCGGCGTGGTTAGCAGTTTGATCGAAACTCTGCGGAAGTCCGGGCTGAGTGTCGCCGTATTCTCAGGAACGGTCCCTGATCCCACCACCGATTCCCTGAGCGACGGCGTGAGAGCGGTAAATGAACACGAGGCTGACATCAT
Source organism: Pseudarthrobacter raffinosi (assembly GCF_023913735.1). Taxonomy (GTDB): domain Bacteria; phylum Actinomycetota; class Actinomycetes; order Actinomycetales; family Micrococcaceae; genus Arthrobacter; species Arthrobacter raffinosi. The sequence goes on along the minus strand of NZ_JAMXBH010000008.1, from coordinate 196,223 downwards.
CATCGGTCTCGGCGGCGGCAGCGCAATCGATACAGCCAAAGCACTTGGAATCCTAAGCCGGCAAGGCGGCGAGATGCGGGACTACAAGGCACCGAGGAACAACACTGGCCCTGCGCTTCCCGTTGTCGCAATTCCCACCACAGCAGGAAGTGGCTCCGAAGCCACGCAGTTTACGATCATAAGCGACTCCGAGACCGGCGAAAAGATGCTGTGCGCCGGCATAGCATTCCTGCCTGCGGCTGCTGTCATCGACCACACGCTTACCCTGTCCATGCCACCCCGGCTCACTGCTGATACAGGCATCGATGCGCTGACCCACGCCATTGAAGCCTTTGTCAGCAAGAAGGCCAGTCCCTTCTCAGACGCATTCGCGCTGTCAGCTATCAAGACCATCGGGACGAACCTCCGAAAGGTCTACGAAGACGGCTCGAACCAGGCAGCCCGGGAGGCCATGATGCTGGCCGCCACCCAGGCAGGTATCGCATTCTCCAACTCCAGCGTCGCGTTGGTTCACGGCATGAGCAGGCCCATAGGTGCTCACTTCCATGTGGCACACGGGCTGGCGAATGCGATGCTATTTCCAGCTGTAACCGAATTCTCAGTAACTGCCGCGGAGTCACGATATGCCGAATGCGCGCGTGCTCTAGGCGTAGCCTCCGCAGCAGCAACCGACCGAGAAGCTTCGGTAGCGCTCGTGGCCGAACTGCATGCGATTAATGCCGACCTAGACGTTCCCACCCCAGAGGTCTTCGGCATCGACCGGCATGCTTGGGAATCCAAACTTCCGCTCATGGCCGAACAGGCGCTGTCCTCCGGTTCACCCGCCAACAATCCCGTCATTCCCGATGCACAGCAAATCCAAGACATTTACGCCAGCATCTACGCCTAGCCAATCCCAATACATCCTCCTCTCGCTCCCGCTGCGGGGCGGCAAGAGACAGCTCTCTAATCAGATATTGCATGTGCGGCCGCATGAACGCCCGATGCTCAAGCCAGGAAGAACAAAACCGATGAACACGACGACCGTCACCTCCACCATCAACCACTTCATCAGCGGAACCGAGGCTGCAGGTACAGGCACCGCCACCAAGCCCGTCTACAACCCGGCCACCGGCCAGGTCAGCGCCGAGCTGCGGCTGGCCAACCGCGAGGATCTCGACGCAACCGTCGCCGCGGCCAAGGCCGCGGCACTCACGTGGGGCGACATCTCGCTGGCCAAGCGCACCGCCGTGCTGTTCAAGTTCCGCGAGCTCGTCGCTTCCCACGTGGACGAACTCGCCGAGCTGATCACGGCCGAGCACGGCAAGGTCCTCTCTGACGCCAAGGGCGAGATCGGCCGCGGCCTGGAGGTCATCGAGTTTGCCTGCGGCATCCCGCAGCTGCTCAAGGGAGAGTACTCGGATCAGGTCTCCACCGGCATCGACGTGTTCTCGTTCCGCGAGCCGATCGGTGTGGTTGCCGGCATCACCCCGTTCAACTTCCCCGTCATGGTGCCGCTGTGGATGGCCCCGATGGCGATCGCCACCGGCAACGCCTTCATCCTTAAGCCTTCCCACCGGGTCCCTTCAGCAGCGATGCTGCTGGCCAGGCTCTGGAAGCAGGCGGGCCTGCCCGACGGCGTGTTCCAGGTCCTGCACGGGGACCGGGAGGTCGTCTCCGGTCTCCTGACCCACCCGGACGTGGACGGCATCTCCTTCGTCGGTTCCACCCCTGTCGCCAAGCACATCATGGAGACCGCCACCGCGCACGGCAAGCGCGTCCAGGCCCTGGGTGGCGCGAAGAACCACGCCATCGTGATGCCCGACGCGGACCTCGACAACGCCGCCGACCACCTCGCCGCCGCCGCCTTCGGTTCGGCCGGGCAGCGCTGCATGGCCATCTCCGTCGCCGTCGCGGTCGGGAACGCCGCCGACCTGCTGGTCAAGAAGGTCCAAGAGCGCGCCCTGGACGTCAAGGTCAAGAACGGCACGGAGCCCGACGCCGACATGGGCCCTGTCATCAGCACTGACTCCCGGGACTTCATCGTCCGGACCATTACCGAAGCAGAAGCCGCCGGCGCCGCCATGGTGGTGGACGGCCGCGACCTGGTGGTCCCCGGCCATGAGGAAGGCTTCTGGGTTGGTCCCACCGTGCTGGATCACGTCAAGACCGAGATGTCCGCCTACACCGAGGAAATCTTCGGCCCCGTCCTCGTGGTGGTCCGCGTGGCGGACCTGGAGGAGGGCATCAAGCTGATCAACGCCAACCCGTACGGCAACGGCACCGCGATCTTTACTTCCTCCGGCGCCGCGGCGCGGAAGTTCCAGCGCTCCGTCGATGTGGGCATGATCGGCATCAACGTGCCGCTGCCCGTGCCGGTGGCCTACTACTCCTTCGGCGGGTGGAAGGCCTCGCTGTTCGGCGACAAGCACATCTACGGCCCGGAAGGCGTTTCCTTCTACACCCGCGGCAAGGTCATCACTTCGCGCTGGCCCGAAGCAAGCCACGCCTCCGGCGCTTCCTACAACTTCCCCTCCAACTAGGCGCGCGCCCCAAGTACAGGGTTCAGCCAGATGAAGCAAACGATGAGTAATACTCCCTCTGCTGACCCAGTATGAGCCGCGGGGTTTGTACCGCATTCGAACTCCTCAGGATCATCCAGTACTTAGATGTTCGGGCTTGAGACAGCAGGGGCCCAATACACCTGCGTCACCGGCCCCTACACCGCCTGACCGGCAGGTGTTCAGGACCACGTTCCTGCCCTGTCCGGCAGCAATGTCCCCGATCACGCTGCCCGGTTCCGTGTTGCCTACGTCCTCCTGCCTGAGCACCGACGGCACGCGGGTCTTGCATCGACGAGGCGGGAACGATGCCCTCGTGCCCGCAGGCGCAGATGCTGGGTGGTCTGCCGGCGACGGCTTGGTCGAGTCGGGCCCGCATCCATTTCGGGTCCCCAAAGCCCTGTCGAAGGCGTGCTCTCCCAGGCCCGACGCCGCCCCTTTCCCGCTGGCATAAATTGCCAGGCGGCCGCGGAGCCTGTTGCACTTGCGCTCCCCCGCTATTCCTTGCATGCCTGCTGGGAGTCCTGGCCGGCTTCCGCAAAGCTGCGCGGCTCAGCGTGGAAGTGGACGAGATCGTCGAGGACAAGATCCTGCATCCCACGCTTCCCCGGGACATTTCCCTAGAGAGTGGCTGGACGAGCGCGCTGCAGCGTCCGCAGCTCTGTCCGGCCGTTATTGCGCGGTGACCGACTCTGGCAGCGTGGCCCACGGACTAGCATTAGGTTCATGGGTGCCAATGACAGTTCTGCCGTTCACAGCGGTGGAAGCCCGTCAGGCGGTACCAAGGGTGCCGGCCAACTCATGGCTATGCTTGACCATGGTGTTTCCGCGGGTGATCTGGAGACCACGCTGTCCGCCTGGCTGGAAGCCGGGGCCATTGACCAGTCCACTGCGGCGGCGGCACGCCGGTTGAACGCCCAGTTGTGGGAGGCGAGTCGCCGGGAGGGCCTGCTGCGGGTCCTTTACGATACGGCCACCGACCTGACCGGCATACGCGACGTCGAGGCAGTACTCAAGGCCATCGTCCGGCGCACCCGGTCATTGATCGGCAGCGACATCGCCTACTTGAGCCTGAACGACTATGGCAGCGGTGAGTCCTACGTCCGGGTGACCGACGGCGCAACGACCGCTCTCTTCCGCAACATCCGCATGCCCCTCGGCGTAGGCGTGCTCGGCGCCGTGGCGACCGGCGAGGCACCCTCCCAGAGCGCCGACTACTTAATGGACGAGTCTAAATCCCATCTGGAGTCCAGCGACACTGCTGTGGCAGCCGAGGGCGTCCGGGCGATCATGGGTGTCCCCCTTCGCGCAGAAGGGAAAGTAATCGGCGCGCTCCTGGTCGCCGACAGGCATGCGCACGAGTTCAGCAGTGACGACGTGGCCTTGATGGAATCCATTGGTACGCACGCAGCCGTCGCGCTGGAGAACGCCCGCTACTTCAGTGAAATGGCCAGCGCCCTCACCCGACTGGACCAAGCACAGCGGCAGAACCTGGCCCACGTACGGGCCCTGGAGGAGCTCTCAACCCTGGACCGGCGGCTCATGGAAACCCTGGCCTCAACCGGCAGCCTTCCCTACCTGCTCAACCTGCTGGCCGAGTCCCTGGACACTCCTGTCTTTTTGGTCTCTCCCATGGGCGAGCCGCTGGCGGGGCTCGCATCGGACGGTGACTTCGGTAGCCTCCCGGCCCTGAGCGCCGCTGAGGAGTCTGCGGCCAGGAGGGCGGCCGTACAGTTCGAGGTCAAGGACAAGAAATACACCGTCATGTCCGCCGTAGCGGGCGACCAGCACCTCGCCTCCCTCATCGTCGCGGAGCAACTCAGCCCGGCCCGGCTCGCGGTCCTGGAACGCAGCGCCCTGGTGCTCAGTGTGTCGCTGCTGTTAGAACGCACATTCCAGGACGCCCAATACCGGCTGCAGCTGGAACTCATCGATGACCTGCTCAGCCCCCGCTCTGAACACGCGGCAGCGCTTACCCGCAGGGCCGGGCAGTTCGGTCTGGCAAACCACCTCCAGCTCGTGGTGCGCGTGGTGGGGGTCAGCGACGACCAGCGCCAACGGGCACTCTCCGTGCTGAGGCATCGACCCGACGGGGTCCCGGGAATCATCGCCCTGCACGAATCACACTTGTGCATCATTGAACCCTTCGAACGACGCGACAGCCGCCCGAATGAAGCCAGCGGTGCCGCACACACCGGCCAGTCCATCATTGACGAGCTGAAACGACGCCGCATCACGGCCAGCGTCGGGACATCAGAACCAGTGACCGGCTTTGCCCGGCTGTCCGCGGCCCACACCGAAGCCCACGCCGTCCTCCGTGCGCTGCAGGCCCTCTCGCGCAACGGCGAGGCAGCGGACCGGGCCGCCCTGGGTACCGCAGGAATGTTACTCGGAGCGATGGACAGCCCCTTCGCTGGACAGCTGCTCACTGCACAGCTGGGGCCACTTCTGAGCTACGACGAGCGGCGGGGAACGCAGTTGGTCCTCACAGCGTGGACGTTCCAGGAAAACGGTGGCGCCATCCAGGAAGCGGCCGACTCCCTCCACATCCACCCCAATACCCTTAGGCAACGGCTGGACCGGATAGACGCCCTGATCGGTGCCCCGTGGCGCCGGGGAAGCCGTTCCCTTGACGTCCAAGTGGCGCTGCGCTTATGGCGGATGAAGACAGCCGGCGTCAGCTCCGGCGGTTCCTGACCAGCGGGCCTGCTTTCCGCCGAACCAAAGCATATGGCACCGGACCACATGTACAGTGGCTTTATATGGCACGGAATCACATGGTGAGTGTCACGTGGTTCTGGAATGCTGAGATCTGCGGCGCCTTTCGGGCAGCCCGCTCATCCCATCTCTAGGAGTCATTCACAATGTCGTGTGCGCATGCAGCGGGTATCCGTCCCGCAACCTTCGGCGTCCTGCGGCTGCCGCGGAGTGTCGTCGTCGGCGCCCAGCAGCGTTTCGCCGTCGCCGATATCGCAGCCGAATTCGGGACCAACGTCCTCGTCTGCACCGATCCGCGGCTGGCCGTCTCAGAGGAACTTCAGGCCCTGGTCCGGAGCCTGGAGAACCGGGACCTGACCGTACGGGTATACGGGGATACCCAGGCAGAGCTTCCGACGCCGGGGATCCTGGCCTGCGTTGAGGAGCTCAAGGGCCAGGAGATCGATGTCATCATCGGTTTCGGCGGCGGCAGCTGCATGGACATGGCGAAGGTCGTGTCCGTGCTGCTCACGCACGGCGGCAAGCCTAGCGACTACTACGGCGAATTCGCCGTTCCCGGCCCCACCAAGCCGGTCATCGCTCTGCCCACCACAGCGGGCACGGGTTCGGAAGCGACGGCAATCGCCGTCGTCTCCGATCCTGAGCTGGGCATGAAGATGGGCATCTCGAGCCCCCACATCATCCCGTTCGCCGCCGTGTGCGATCCCGAACTCACCTACTCCTGCCCCCCGTCCCTGACGGCCGCCACCGGTGCGGATGCCTTCGTGCACCTGGTCGAGTCCTTCACTGCCATCACCCGGGAACCCACTTCCACGCTGGCCACGGAACGGGTCTTCGTCGGCAAGAACATCCTGACGGACTCGATTGCTTTGAACGGCATCGGGCTGGTGGGCCGCAGCCTGGTGACCGCCTACAAGGACCCGGAAAACACCGAGGCCCGTGCCGGGATGATGCTCGCGGCACTCTACGGCGGTGTCGTCCTGAGCAATGCCGGAACCGCCGCGGCACACGCCATCCAGTACCCGGTAGGCGCACTTACCCACACCCCCCACGGTGTGGGAGTCGGCCTCCTGCTGCCCTACGTCGTCCGCTACAACTTCGAGGCGATCCAGCCGCAGCTGGCGCAGATCGCTGAAGCCCTGGGGCGCGATATCAGCGGACTGGACCCGCGCGCCGCCGCCGTCGCAGGCGTCGATGCAATCGACGAGGTCATCGCCGCCATCGAGCTGCCTCCGACGCTGAAGGACCTTGGCGTGCAGGAAAGCGACCTCGCCCAGATCGCCAAGCTGTCGCTGAACTCCAAGCGGCTCATCGACAACAACCCCGTGCGGCTTGATCTCGACGCCGTAACCTCCATCGTTCACGCCGCCTACGCCGGCGACCGCACCATCCGCTGATCAGGGATAAGGACCACTGATGACACTTCTTTCAACCCATGAACCGCTCGACGTCGACGGGCTGACGGTGCCCCGCCAGCTGCTGATCGCCGGGAACTGGCAGTACGCCAGCGGCGGTAACACCGTCGAGGTGATCAACCCCTCCGACGCTTCCGTCATCACCGGCATCGCCGACGCCGACGTCGAGGACGGCCTCGCCGCCGTCGACGCCGCGGCAGCAGCCTTCCCGGAGTGGGCCGCGACGCCGCCGCGCCGCCGCGCCGAAATCCTGCGCCGCTGCTTCGAACTGATGACCGAGCGCAGCGAGCAACTCGCCCACCTCATCTCCCTCGAAAACGGCAAGGCCCTGACCGACGCCCGCGGAGAAGTGGCGTACGCCGCCGAATTCTTCCGCTGGTACTCCGAAGAAGCGGTCCGGATCATCGGAGATGTGTCCGTCTCGCCGTCGGGCTCCAACCGGATCCTTGTCCAGCACCCGCCCATCGGCGTCTGCGTGCTGATCACCCCTTGGAACTTCCCGGCGGCCATGGCCACCCGGAAGCTGGCGCCGGCGCTGGCCGCTGGCTGCACCGCCGTGCTGAAGCCCGCCACGCTCACGCCGCTGACCGCCCTGGCGATCGCCCAACTGATGATCGATGCGGGAACCCCGGCGGGCGTGGTCAACGTCATCACCACGAGCAAGACAAGCGAGGTCATGACCCCGATCCTTGCGGACCCCCGGGTTCGCAAGCTGTCGTTCACCGGTTCCACCAGCGTCGGACGCCACCTGCTGCGCCAGGCGGCCGACAACGTGCTCAAGTGCTCTATGGAACTCGGCGGCAACGCCCCGTTTCTGGTCTTCGATGACGCGGACCTCGATTTGGCCCTCGAAGGTGCCATGATCGCCAAGATGCGCAACGGCGGCCAGGCCTGCACCGCAGCCAATCGGATCTACGTCCAGCGCGGTATCCACGACGAGTTCGCCCGCCGGCTGGCCGAACGAATGGGCGCAATGCGCGTGGGCCCGGGCACCGACGCAGACACCGAGGTCGGGCCGCTCGTCGATGAGGCGAGCGTCCGCAAAGTCGACTCGCTGGTCCGCGACGCGGTCAGCCAGGGAGCCAGGCTCCTCGTCGGCGGCAAGGCCATCGACGGCGCCGGATACTACTACCCGCCCACTGTCGTAACTAACGTGCCGCTACAGGCACGCATGGTCAGCGAGGAAATCTTCGGCCCGGTGGCCTCGGTCATCCCCTTCGACACCGAAGACGAAGTCATCGCCGCCGCCAACGACTCCGAGTACGGCCTCGCAGCCTACGTTTTCACTGAGGACCTTCGCCGCGGACTCAGGGTCTCTGAACGCATCGAAAGCGGCATGGTGGCCCTCAATAGGGGACTCGTCTCCGACCCCGCAGCACCCTTCGGCGGAGTCAAGCAGAGCGGCCTCGGCCGCGAAGGTGCCCATCAGGGCCTGCTGGACTTCACCGAAACCAAATACATCGCCCTCGACTGGTAGCCAGCCGCTCCCTTCGTTTCCATCCGAAAGAAAAGACCAATGACGATCTCCAATACCAAAGCCAAAACGAAAGCACCCTGGCGCGTACCGCTCGCCAGCTTCGCGGGCACCACCATCGAGTGGTATGACTACTACATCTTCGGTCTGCTCGCCGCGACAGGCGTCTTCAGCCGGCTGTATTTCCCCGAACAGGACCCGGCGACCGGTCTCCTCCTGGCCTTTGTCACCTATGCCGTCGGCTTCGCCGCACGTCCCTTCGGCGGCATGTTCGCCGGCCACTTCGGCGACAAAATCGGCCGCAAGCCCATGCTGGTGCTGTCGCTGCTCATCATGGGCTTCGCCACGCTGGCCATGGGGCTGCTTCCCACCTACGCACAGATCGGAGTCTGGGCTCCCATCCTGCTGACGGTGCTGCGCTTGCTTCAGGGCTTCGGCGCCGGAGCCGAATGGGCCGGTGCGGCCGTCATTTCCATCGAGCACGCCCCTCCCGGACGCAGCGGATTCTTCGGAAGCTTCACGCAGATGGGCGTCCCGGCAGGCATGCTGCTCGCTAACTCGAGCGTCCTGATCGTCAAGGCCTCCGTGCCCGCAGAAGTATTCGATGCCTGGGCCTGGCGAGTGCCGTTCCTGCTCAGCGTGGTCCTGATCGTCATCGGCCTGATCGTTCGCGCCAAGCTCGAGGACTCAGACGACTTCAAAGAACTTGTTGCGACAAAGCAGACCTCGAAGAAGCCGCTGGGCGAAGCCATGAAGAAGGAATCCAAGGGCATCTGGCTCGTTGTCGGCATGCGGTTGGCAGAAAACTCCGCGTTCTACCTGTACACGACGTTCTCCGTGGTCTACATCATGAAGACGTTCGGTGCCGAACGGGCCAACCAGGGCACGATGTCCGTTCTGATTGCCTCGGCCATCGGCGTCTTTGCCGTCCCGCTGTGGGCGATCCTCTCGGACAAGATCGGGCGCAAGCCGCTGTACCTGTTCGGTTCCATCGGCGGACTCCTGTTCTTCCCGCTCTACTTCGTCATGACGGACAGTGGCAGCGCACTGCTGGCAACACTCGCCATCATCATCGGGCTCGCGGTCTTCCACAACTCGATGTACGGACCCCAGGCCGCCTTCTTTGCGGAACTGTTTTCCACAAAGCTGCGCTACAGTGGCGCGTCCATGGGCTACCAGTTCGGCTCGGTTCTCGCTGGCGGCATCGCGCCGTTGGTCGCCGTGGCGCTACTCACCGCCGGAAACGGCGAACCCGGCTGGGTGATCCTCTACTTCAGCGTGATCGGCGTCATCACGGTTGTGGCGACACTCCTCGCACCGGAAACACTCGAGAAGTTGGACCGGCGCATCGCCGCTGCCCAGGAGCTGGACGAGAAAAACGCAGGGATTGCCCAGGAGCGCGTCAGCGCTAACTGATACTCCCTTAAGTAAGGCGGGCGTCGTCCGGGTCAAAGGTAGACCTGGACGGCGCCCTTCTTGCTGCGCCTGAGGTGGTCTGCCCGCGGTTATCGTCGGAGCCGGCTGCGAGAGTCGCCAGATGTTGCGAACACTGTACTCCGCACGTTCTCTATGTTCCACTACGGGTAATCGAGGTCAAGCCTTCGATATTGCTTGAGAGGCAGGGCCTGTGATCGAATCGGCATCTTTCGTCATCAATGCATCGGGCCATGCCGTGGACTTCGTCGTGGCGCCCTTTCCGCCGGCAGACCCTGTAGCTGCCCTGCAGGCGGCGATGAGCGGCGAGGGGCAGGAAACTCCGCTGATGGTTCCGTTGGTTTCCACCGGAGTGCATTCAGGGCCCATTGCCTTGACGGTGGAGGTCCTCGGGGCAAGACCTGAGGGCACCGCGCCAGGATGGGAAGACATCCACGAGGTGTCCCTGATGCTCCCGGAGGGCCGAGCGTACTTCAACCCACCCACAGGCTGGGAGATGAAGGATGTCGGGACCATTACGGGCAATGAAAGGGCAGCTACCGCGCCCGCCTTCATGCGACGGGCCGGGACACAGCCTTCGACTTGGCCGTGGAATCACCCGTCGAACGGCACCTGATCCAGCTCTGGAAGGAACCACCTTCCCCGGTGTCTGTCTTGTCCTCCGAATCAGAGCGAGGCAAAACCCTGCCACGCTTCATCAAAATGTGGCAGGGACCGCCCACAGCCAAGGCCCACGCCGAACCACGACTGATAACCAGGGAGACCCCTTCCGACTAGCGGATCCACCCAGCCGAAGCCCAACCGCGCTTCGCGCCGCTCTACTTGGCGTCTCAATTCCTTGGAATGGCACAGCCCAGGCGGGACACCCCACTGATCGGGATCGTCAGTTTCGGAAGTCGTCTGCACCAACTCTGGGTGTGGGGCTCGGGTTCCGTTGGGGGAACCTTCACCGGACAGCTCAGTTGAAACGAGGACCGAAGGCTATGGCATCCAGATCATTGGCAGACACGATGGCGCCATGAGGGACAGGATGCTGCTGATCATGTGCGGGACGACAGAGTTCCATGACGCCCTCAACTACTACAAGAAGCACTGCCAATGAACGTCATCATCGTTATCTTCGGCGTACTCCTAGCCTCGGCCGCACCGATGAGTTTCCCGCGCCGCGCCGGTCTATGCTATGGAGACCGACTGACGGAAGGCATGGCGTGATGCGGAAACTGATCTACGGCATGAACCTGACACTGGATGGCTACGTCGCCGCGCCCGGCGACGACCTCGGGTGGAGCGGGCCGAGCGACGAGCTGTTTCAGTGGTGGCTCGATCAGGAGCGGGCGATCGGCCTGTTGCTGTATGGGCGCAAGCTGTGGGAGGCCATGAGTTCCCACTGGCCGACCGGCGACCAGCAGCCCAATGCCACCCCGGCGCAGATCCAGTTCGCGCGGAACTGGCGGGACACGCCGAAGGTGGTGTTCTCCTCGACGATCGACAAGGTCGACTGGAACGCCCGCTTGGTCACCGGCGACGCGGTCGCGGAGATCACCCGGCTCAAGGCTGAGGACGGCGAGCCGATGAGGGTCGGTGGTGCAACGCTCGCCGGGGCGGCCATGCGGGCCGGGCTGATCGACGAGTACACGATCGTGACCCATCCGGTCCTGGTGGGCGGCGGCACGCCGTTCTTCACCGCGCTGGATAGCTGGGTGAACCTGAACCTGGTGGAGACGCGGACGTTTCCCGGCGGGGTGGTCCTGACCAGGTACGAGACGAGGCGCTGAGCGCGATTCCTCCGCGCGGTCGGGGAAGTACATCCACCACCAGCGGCCCCACGTCGGTGGCCAGCAGATAGTCCGGAATGCGCTTGTGCACAGCCCCGGCGACCTCAACCTTCCACAGAAACGGTTGCGCCACAACATGGCGCACCGACACATCTTGAAGTCCGCGAACAGCAAACGCGCCAACTCCCGCCGGGACTCGTAGATCAACAGATTCCGCACCGTAGCGCGGCGCCGATGTTGAACCCTCGAACGACACCGGATTGTGCGACCCACGCGAGGAAACCTGCCTGTCCGCACACTAGCTCCGCCGCCGCGAGCAGCACCACAGTGATCCCTTTCGATGACGCGGCCGCCACGCTGAAGCACCAGCAGGCAGCTCTGCCCGTAAGCCGGTCCTTCACCGGCCCAAGCGCCACCCAAGATCTTCCGGATCACGATCGCCGCGTTTCCGGGGCCTGTCGATTGCCGTAAGACCCGCCCGCAAGAATGCCCGGCGAAGGGGCCCTATACGGCACACTCCTGAGACATCAGATCCGCAGTACGAATGGCAGACAGCCCGCGGCCTAGACGCTGGCGGCCGCCCCGGACACGCGCACGGCGACCTGCCCGCTCCCCTGCGCCAGCTGCGAGGCTGCGGCTTCGTCAGCCACCACCGTCACGTGCGGGTGCAGCTGCAGGACCGACCCCGGGCAGTCAGCAGTGACGGGCCCGTTGAGGGCGGCGGCCAGGATGCCGGCTTTGTCCGCGCCGTTGACCACCAGCAGGAGGTGGCGGGCTTCCAGGATGGTGCCCAGGCCCTGCGTGATGCAGCGGAGCGGCACTTCTTCCGGCGTGCTGAAGTGGCGGGCGTTCGCCTCGCGGGTGCGTTCCGTGAGGACTTCCACGCGGGTCCGGGAGTCCAGGGCGGAGCCGGGCTCGTTGAAGGCCAGGTGGCCGTTGTGGCCGATGCCGAGGATCTGCACATCGATGCAGCCATCTCCGGCAATGGCGGCGTCGTAGACAGCGGCTGCGGCCTCGGGGCCCGCGGCGCTTCCGTCCGGCACGGCAACGTTGGCAGGATCCAGATGCAGCCGCTCAGTCACTTCGCGCCGGACAACTTCGGCGTAGCTTTCGGGGTGTCCGGCGGGCAGGCCCACGTACTCGTCGAGGGCGAAGGCCCGGACGGAGGACATGTCCAGCCGATGGTTGGCGAGCGCCGCGTAGATGGGCAGCGGCGATCCGCCCGTGGCCACACCCAGGACGGCGTCGGGCTTGCTGCGGATAACGGCAGCGAGGATCCCGGCGGCGACGGAACCGGTAGCTGAGGCGGTAGGCACAACGAAAATTTCCACGGCAAAGGCACTCTCTACGAAAAGGGCAGGGCTAAATCCGCCCGGGCGCAGGCGGCGAAGGAAAGGCGGAGGGAAACAGGCTAGGCGGCCGCGACATCCTTGAGTTTCAGGCGGATGCCGTCAAAGTGGCGTTGCAGGCGTTCGGACGCAAGAGCCTTGTCCTTGTTGGCCACGGCCTCGAAGATGTCCCAGTGGTCCTGCGTCTGCTGCTCAAGGTTGACCGGGCCGGTACCGATGGCCAGGTGGATCTTGCGGTAAACCTGCCAGAACACATCCATGAGGTTGATCAGCAGCTCATTGTTCAGGGGGGCGTACAGGCGGCGGTGGAATTCGGCGTCGTGCTCATGCAGCGGCTCCCCCTTCTTGGCCGCGTCCTCCATGGCTTCCATGGTGGAGCGCAGGTCAGCCACGTGCTCGTCGGTGAGCAGGTCAATGGCCGGTCCGATCAGCCCGGACTCGAGGGCCTGGCGCACATCGATGAGCTCCATGGCTTCCTCGCCCTTGTGGCGGAGGGACAGCCGGCCGCGGAACGTCAGGCCGGACACCAGGGCGCTGAAGTTGTTGGGTGCAACGAACATGCCAAAGCCATGCCGGATCTCAATGACGCCCAGTGCCTGGAGTACTTTCAGGGACTCGCGGACGGTGTTGCGGCCCACGCCGAGCTCGGCGGAGAGCTCACTTTCGGTGGGCAGCGCGTCACCGACGTCCAGGCCGCGGTCCAGAATGAGGTCCATGATCCGCGTCTGCAGGGCATGCGAACGGAGCTGCGCACTGAAACGGGCGGGCGATACTTCTTGCGATGCGATGGCCACGTGGGTCTCCTCCTTGCCGCGCTTAGGGGTCACGACTTGTCCTACATCTAAAGGGTACAGGAGATGGGACGTCCAATGTCTAGATATTGGGAACGTATTTTTTGAGCAGTTCCAACCCTCAGGGACCGAATCTAACCCAGGAGCGCCGAATCTAACCCAAAAGGGACCGAACAAGCTCGCGGCACGCCCGGTAACCAGGCGTTTTGGGGTCGATCAGGGCGTAATGGTCCCCGGGAACCCTGACCAGCCGGGTCTCCATGTTTGCCGTGGTTCCAGCGTTCACATAGGACTCGGACTGGCCCAAGGGAACGGTGGTGTCCTCGGACCCATGGACAGCGATGACCGGCACGGCCAGCGGAAGGGCGGTCATGGGGTCGGCGTACCTGTAGCGGTGCGGATATTTCACCGACGACCCGCCCAGGAGGTTGCTCACCGCACCGTTGCTGAGGTTCAGCTTCTCCGCCTCGGCCAGGTTGAGCAAGCCGGACTGGCTGACCACGCCGGTGAGGTGCACCGCGGAGGCATCTGAGGTGCGGGGCACCTGGCGGTCAGCATCCGGCATTCCCAGCTGGGTAAGCTTCCCCCGGCCGGCAGCCCAGGCGGCCAGATGCCCGCCGGCTGAATGGCCCAGCGCCACCACCGGACCCAGGTTCAGGGCATGCTTGGCCGCGAGGTCGCCCAGCTTGTCGATACCGGTCAGCACGTCCGTGAAGGTGTTTGGCCAGCCGCCGCCGTTTCCGGCCCGGCGGTATTCAAGGTTCCAGGCGGCCATGCCATGGGCGGCCAGGTCCTTGGCGATGGGCTCCCCCAGCTCTGCGCCATACTGCGAGCGCCAGTAGCCGCCATGGATCACCACCACCACGCCGCGGTGCTCGGCGCCGGCCGGCAGCTCCGGCAGGAAAAGCTCGCCCCATTGGCTGGCGTCCTCGCCGTACTGGTACTTGTGCCGCTTCACTGCATCCCCCTTGGCACCGCCACCGGCGGTACCGTCCCGCTCGGCGCCGGGCGAACACGCGGCGCCGAGAATTCCAACGGCCGCCGCGGCAGCCGCACCAACCAGCGTGCGAAAGACAAACGTCCGACGCCGCAGATCAGCCATGTGCCGAGCCTACAGCGTGGTGCCTCCCGGCAAAGTCGCCGAGCAGGAAACCGGTAGATTTGTGCCCGTGAATTCCATCCTCGGGATGACCTGGAGGGACTACCGGGACGCAACAGCCGCCGTCGTGCGTTTCCTGCGGGCGCTCCGTGGCGCTCCCGGGTACTAATACGTCGCCGGACCACCGGCGGCCGCCCGGGAAGGGCGTAGTGTCGGTAGTAGGAGATTTCGGGGGTGGCATATAGGTCCGGGGTTGAATATACGGGCCGCGCGCGAAGAGAGCGCACAGCCGCCAGCCGGGTCGTGTGACCCCGGCGATGCTTGGAATTGAGGCCGCATGGCCGAGAATGATGCTCTGCCGACGGCGGAGCAATTGCAGGACCTACTCCTTGAAAGTCCGGGCTTCACCGAATTCCTCTTGGGACTGACAGCGATTTCCGCGTCCTTGCTGGGCGGGGAGACGCCCCTGCTGTGTGCCATCACGGTGGAACGGGAGACCGGGCCCGTGACGGTAGCCAGCAGCACGGAGACCGCCCGGAGCCTGGACGAACGCCAGTACGCACTCGACAACGGTCCCTGCCTGACGGCGCTGCGGGAGCAGCGCACAGTCCTTATCCGTGATCTTCAGGCGGACGAGAGCTGGGCCTGGTATGCCGGGGCGGTCGCAGACGAAGGCATCCGGACAATCCTGGCCGTCCCCATCCCCACCGACAACGGTTCCCGCTCCGCCCTGAACTGCTACTCAACCCAGCTGAATACGTTTGCCCCGGACACGGTGACCGCCATCGAGGAGCACGCTGCATCGCTGTCCCGGATCCTGCGCTTGGCAATCCGCGTGCACCCTTCGGACCCCTACCCGGAGCATTTGAGGTCGGCGCTGCGGTCCCGGGCCGTTGTGGACTCGGCCGTGGCCCTGATCATGGTGCAGAACCGCTGCAGCCATGAAACCGCCGTCAAGCTCCTGCACCTTGCCTCCCGCAGCAGCAACCGCCGGCTGCATGACATTGCCGGGGACATCCTGCACCACGCCTCAGATATCCCCGTCATCACCGGAGGCGGGGAGAAATGATGGACGACGGCGGATTGGGCACCCCCCAGCCTGCCTTCGAGGCGGCCCAGCGCAAGTTTGCAGCCGTCCAGTTCCAGAGCGGGAACATCAGCCTCCCGGCGCTATGGACCTACTATTACGGGATCGGCGGAAACGTCGATCAGCTCGGGGTGGACGCCTATCTGCACGAGCTGGTGGAATTGGCCCCGCTGCAGATGGATCTCATCCAGACCGCCATCAAGGAGATCACGGCGGACGGACCGGGAAGTGCACATGTCTCAGGACTTTGATATCCGAGAACCCCAATCCGGCAAAGTTGGACGTGCCGGCGCTGGCCTGCACGAGTTTGTGCTCCACCTGCAGGACCTCGTCCTGGCAAGCTCCGACGTCCGTGAATTCCTGGCCGCCACCGCCGCGATTTTTGCCACGCAGCTGTCACAGCCCGGGAACCACTTGTCCTGCGGGATCACGGTGGTCCGGCAAAAGCGGCCCGTCGCTGTGGCCAGCAGCGATACACTCGCCCGGAACCTGGACGAACTGCAAAACAGCATCGGCCATGGACCTTGCCTGACAGCCCTCCGGACAAAATCCATGGTCCATGTCCCGGATCTGGACGCCGATGTCCGGTGGCCGAAATATAACCAGGAAGCCCGCAAGACGGGCATCGGCTCCATCCTGGCGGTCCCAATGCATCTGCAGGCTCCTTCGCAGGCTGTGGTAAACCTCTACTCCCCCAACACGGATGGCTTCCCGCATCACGGGATGGATGCGGCTGTTGGCCTGACGGGCATCGCCGCCAAGGCGCTGGACCTCGCCCTGAACATCGCACAGCTGCGCGACGCCCGTGACGACCTCGCCGCCGCCCTGAAGTCCCGCACCGTCATTGACACGGCCATTGGGGTCATCATGGCGCAGAGCCGGTGCAGCCGCGATGCGGCATTCCAGATATTGGTCAATGCGTCGAGTCACCGCAATATGAAGCTAAAGGAGGTGGCCGCCGGCATCATTTCTGGAATTGCCGGCGAACGGGTGTTTCCCACCACTTACGATGAATAGCCACAAAGCCGGTATTCGTGCAGGTCCGGGTCCGCAGCCCACCGCGCACGTTAGGCTTTACCTGAAGCGCTGAACGGTCACAAACAGGCTCATCCGGCACGCCGGAGGCCGGTCACGCAGAATGGCCGGAGGCAAAAAGCATGATCAAGAAGTATCCCCTGGATGAACTATCCACTGCCTTGGGCAGGATTATGGGGCTGCTCCTCACGGAAGAAAAGTGGACCACGCCGTCCAGCATCTCTCCCGCGCCGTCAGGGATTCCATCCCGGGGACTCTTGGGGCAGGTGTCTCAATGCTTGATCCCCATGCCCGCCCGGTCAGCTCCGGATCTACCGACAGCGTGGTGGAACGCGCCGACGCCCTTCAGTATGAACTGGTCCAGGGGCCCTGCCTGACAGCCTGGGCCACCCAAGAGAGCATCCTCATCCATGACGTTGCAACTGAAGCCCGCTGGCCAAACTGGAGCGCCGCCGTCGTTGACTTGCCAATCCGCTCAGTGATCAGCACCCCGCTGATCGCCGACGGGCAGGCCATAGGTGCAATGAAGATTTACGCCGCCTCCCCCGGCGCCTTTGAAGATGCCACCGCTGCCCTCATGGAGCTTTTTGCCTCCCCCGCGGCCACCCTTCTGTCGCATATCCAGACTGCCGAAACTCCGGAACGCATCAGTGACAGCCTTCAATCGGCTCTCTACAGCAGGGACCTGATTAACCGGGCCTGCGGAATCCTCATGGAGCGCCACACCATCACCGAGGACGCCGCCCTGCAGCAGCTGATGCGGCAGGCCCGCGCGACGCGCAGCACGCTTATGGAAGTCAGCGCCATTGTCCTGGCCGGGGTGGCCTCCGACCCGCGCAGAGGCAGTAGTGATGGGCTTCGATAGCAGCGAATGGGAGCAACGCCGCAGGCTCCAAGCAGCACTGGCAGCAGCACAAGTCAGCACGGGTGACCTGTGGCTTTACTACTTCGGCATCGGCGGTTCGGTCGGTGAGTATGAAGTGGAGGCCTACCTGCAGGGGCTTCTCTCGCTCCCCGAACTGCAACGGGACCTCCTGGCCATGGCGGCAAACGAACTGTTCAATGACCACGCCGGCCCCCGCGCGCCCTATTCGGACGAGCTTGGGTCTGGGGATCCATCCCGCCCCGAGGATCCCTAGCGGGCCAAACGCTCTCTCACTTAATGCCACTTTTCGCCGAACGCTCTCTCACTTGATGCCACTTTTCGCCGAACGCTCTCTCGCTTTCTTGAGGCAAGTGAGAGAGCGTTGGTGATTTTCCTGCGTTAAGTGAGAGAGCGTTTGATGGTGCCGGGTGCCTTGCCGCCCAGCCGTGCGGTGACTTTGTCCGCCGCTGCCCTGCAGGATTCGCCGAGGCTCTGCAGGCGCTCCTTGGAGACCCGGAACCGCGGGGCCGGGATGAGGACTGCTGCCACAAGGTCGCCGCGGTGATCGTAGACGGGGGCGGCGACGCCGACTTCATCCAAGGAGGACTCGCCGTAGTTGATAGCCCACCCGCGGCGGGAGTCGTCCTTAAGGCGGAGCAGATAGTCCTCAAGGGAGGCCTCGTCCAGCCCGGGGTAGGTAATTGCTCCGCTGCGCAGGAGGGCACGCACCCTCTCCTCCGGTTGGATTCCAAGGAACACCTGAACCGAGGAACTCAACGCGTCGCTGTAGCGGGCCCCCAGCGGCGCAGTGTGCTTGATCTGGTGGCGGCTGGCAATCTGCTCCACGCAGATCGACTCGTTGCCCTCCCACATCATCAAGGCACTGGTTTCGCCCGTCAGTTCCGTGAGTTCGCGCAGGACGGGATAGGCGACACGCCGCTCCTCCAGTTCGGCCAGCAACGGACCGGCGACGGCGATCAGGCCCAGTCCGAGCCGGAAACGGCGCGTGTCCGCATCGCGTTCCACGAGGTTTTCCTGTTCGAAGGTTGCCAGGATCCTTGACACGGTGCTCTTGTGCAGGCCCACCCGGTTGGCGATCTCCGTCACGCCAAGCAACGGCTCGTCGGCCGTGAATGATCGAAGGACGGCGATGGCGTTGACGATGACAGAGGCGCCCTTGGTATCGCCCTTGCCGTTGGTGTCGCTGCCGTTGGTGTCAATGGAATCCGGTGTGGTCATGATGCTCACTATCATTGCGCATAGTCAGCGGAAAGCGGCGCCGCGTCAGACACGGCGCCGCTCCCCGGGGCCGTGGTTGAGCTTGTCAGGGTTTCGGCAGGCTCAACCACCGGGGTTAAGCTCCGATGATGTTGTACTCGGGGCCGAACGGGAACTTGGTGATGTTCTCGGCGCCGCCTTCGCCCACCACCAGGATGTCGTGCTCGCGGTAGCCGCCGGCGCCCGGCTGGCCATCCAGGACCGTAATCATGGGCTCCATGGAAACCACCATGCCCGGCTCCAGCACGGTGTCGATGTCCTCGCGGAGCTCCAGCCCGGCTTCGCGGCCGTAGTAGTGGCTGAGGACACCGAAGGAGTGTCCGTAGCCGAACGTCCGGTTGGCGAGGAGCCCGTGGCCCACGTAGATCTCGTTGAGCTCCGCGGCGATGTCCTTGCACACGGTGCCGGGTTTGATCAGCTCAAGTCCGCGCTTGTGGACCTCCACGTTGATGTTCCACAGTTCCAGGGAGCGGGCATCGGGTTCGCCGTAGAACAGCGTGCGCTCCAGTGCCGTGTAGTACCCGCTGGTCATGGGGAAACAGTTCAGGGACAGGATGTCGTGTTCCTGGACCTTGCGGGTTGTGGCCCAGTTGTGGGCGCCGTCCGTGTTGATGCCGGACTGGAACCAGACCCAGGTGTCCCGGATTTCGGAGTTGGGGAACGTCCTGGCGATCTCGTGGACCATCGCCTCGGTGCCGATCAGGGCGACCTCGTACTCCGTGATGCCGGCCGTGATGGCGTTGCGGATGGCCTCGCCGCCGAGGTCGCCGATCCGGGCACCGTGCTTGATGACCTCGATTTCCTCCGCTGACTTGATCATCCTCTGGCGCATCGCTGCCTGCGCCACGTCCACGAGCGTCGCGCCGGAGAAGGCGGCCTGGATCTTGTTGCGGTTGTCCAGCGGCAGCGAGTCGTCCTCGACGCCGAGGCGGCGCGGGTTGATGCCGCGGGTCCGCAGGACTTCCTGGATGGCGAAGATGTAGTTGTCCCGGCGCCAGTCCGTGTAGACCAGGTTGTCGCCGTAGCTGCGGCGCCAGGGCATGCCGGCGTCGATGTTGGCTGTGACGGTGACGGTGTCATCCTTGGTGACCACCATGCCGTAGGAGCGGCCGAAGGTGGTGAACAGGAAGTCGGAGTAGTACTTGATGGAGTGGTAGCTGGTGAGGACGACGGCGTCCAGGTCCTTCTCGGCCATGATCCGGCGAAGACCGGCAATGCGCCGCTCGAATTCGGCGTCGGAGAAGGTCAGGGAGACCTTCTGGCCGTTGTTGAGGACCTTCAGACGCTCCAGTTCGGCGACGGAGGTGGCGTTTTCAGATGCTGTGGTGGTCATTGTGGTGGTGCCTTTCTGCGATGCATTTACGTGACGTATTTGGGTGATGCATTTACTTGAAGGGAGAAGCTGTTGGAAGAGGTGGGCTATTCGTGGCGCAGCGGTTCTTTGCACGTTTCCCTGGACAGTGAAACGGCGATCAGCGAGATGACAGCCGCAGCGACGAGGTACCAGGCGGGGGCCAGATCGCTTGCGGTGGCGGCGATCAGGAGCGTGGCCATGAACGGGGCGGTACCGCCGAACAGCGCGTTGGAGAGGTTGAAGCTGACCGCGAAGCCGCTGTAGCGGACGCGGGTGGGGAACATTTCGGCCAGGAAGCTGGGAAGTGTTCCGTCATTGAGGGTGAGCATCGCGCCCAGCAGGATCTGGACCAGGACGATGACCAGGAAATTCCCGGTTCCCAGCAGCGCGAAGGCGGGAACGGTCAGCACAATGAATGCGATGGATGCACTGATAAGCACCTTCTTGCGTCCGTAACGGTCCGAAAGCATCCCGGTCAGGAAGATAAAGCCGATGTACGTAACCAGTGCGATGGTCGTCGCAAGGAACGATTCGGTTTCGCCAAGGCCCAGTTCCGAGGACAGATAGGTGGGCATGTAGCTGAGGATGACGTAGAACCCGACGGCGTTGAGCAGCACGGCTCCGACGGCCTGCAGCAGCTGCCGCCAGTGGTTCCGGAACAGGCTGGACACGGGTGCCTTGATTGCCTGGTCCTCCGTTGCCAGCTCGCGGAACACCGGGGTGTCTTCGAGCTTGGTCCGGATGTAGCGGCCGATCAGTCCCATCGGGGCTGCGAGCAGGAACGGCAGGCGCCAACCCCAGCTTTGCATGGCATCGGAACTCAGAAGGACTGTCAACAGGCCTGCAATCAGGGAGCCGAGGAGCAGTCCGGCCGCGGTACTGGCGGGAACAACCGCGGCGTATAGGCCGCGCTTGTTGGCGGGAGCGTACTCGACCAGGAAGGCCGACGCTCCAGCATATTCACCAGAAGCGGAGAAGCCCTGCGCTACCCGGATGACCAGAAGCAGGATGGGAGCCCAGATGCCGATCGTGGCATAGCCCGGAATGAGGGCTATGCAGAAGGTTGCTCCTGACATGATCAAGATCGAGAGGGACAGCGCTGTCCGCCGGCCCACCCTGTCACCGATGTGGCCCCAGACGAACCCGCCGAGCGGGCGCACCAGGAATGAAATCGCAAACAGGGCGAAGGTCAGCAGAAGCCCGGTTTGGGGATCTGATTCAGGGAAAAAGACTGTCGCGATCGTTACGGCAAGATAGCCGTAAACGGCGTAATCGAACCACTCTACGAAGTTGCCGATGAAGCTGGCCGCAATGACTCTGCGGCGTGTTTCTTTGCTGACCACGTTGTCAGCCGGTTCAAAATTCTGGCCGCTCATTGTGCTGCGGCCGGCCCGGGGCCCGTCATGTACACCATGTGGTTGAGGGCCGGGGCTTCCCGCACGAGCGGGAGAGGAAGTTTCGTTACTCATGTATCCACCAAGTTGTTTGGGGTTGCAATCAGCGCAACGCTGTTGCAACAGACTAAGCGTGATGAGCAACACAGTCAATGGTTATTTTGTGGCTCGGCACATGGATCCCGGAAAGGTCAGCGTCTGACTTCCCGGCAGCGCGCAGCAGGAGAGAACATTGCGGTCTGTTGCATAGGATGAAATCATGTTGCGACAGTGGCGTGAGTCCAACACCCCAACTTGGACTGTGGACGAACGCAGCACACGAGGGATCTATTGACACCCTCCGTGGCGGCTGACATATTTCGAGTACGCGCTATGTGCACCGTGTTGTGTAATACGCAATAACGTCAGGTCGGCAACCAGCGGTTGGGGGCTCTCGGAGCTGCGGCATGAGAACCCTTTGAACCAGACGGGCCGGCTGGATTGCCCGGAGCGCCGTCGCCCAGGAGTCCCTGGACTCAGGAAAGGAACACCAGCTAATGGTTCACAGAGTCAAGGCGGTCATCGCCAAGGAAAAGAATGCCCCGGTATCGGTGGAGACCATCCTGGTCCCGGACCCCGGTCCGGGGGAGGCGCTGGTGGACATCCTCACGTGCGGGGTCTGCCACACCGACCTGCACTACAAGCAGGGCGGAATCACCGACGATTTCCCCATCCTTCTGGGCCACGAGGCCACCGGTGTGGTCAGCGCCGTGGGTCCGGGCGTCACAGAGGTGTCTCCCGGCGACCGCGTGATCCTGAACTGGCGCGCTGTCTGCGGTGAGTGCAGGGCATGTGCCAAGGGCCAGCCGCAGTACTGCTTCGACACGCACAACGCCACGCAGAAGATGACGCTCGAGGACGGCACGGAGCTCTCCCCGGCGCTGGGCATCGGCGCCTTCGCGGAAAAGACCCTGGTAGCCGCCGGGCAGTGCACCAAGATTGACGACGACACCGATGCCGCCGCCGTCGGCCTGCTCGGCTGCGGCGTGATGGCAGGCATCGGCGCGGCCATCAACACCGGCGAGGTCAAGCGCGGCGAGTCCGTGGCGGTGATCGGCTGCGGCGGGGTAGGCATCGCCGCGATCGCGGGTGCCAAGCTGGCCGGCGCCACCACCATCATCGCCGTGGACATCGACGCCAACAAGGTGGCCATGGCCACCTCCCTCGGGGCCACCCACGGCGTGGACTCCAGCACCGAAGACCCCATCGAGGCCATCCGGGCCCTCACGAACGGCAACGGAGCGGACGTGGTGATTGACGCCGTCGGCCGTCCTGAAACGTACAAGCAGGCGTTCTACTCCCGCGACCTCGCCGGCCGGGTGGTGCTGGTGGGCGTCCCGACGCCGGGCATGTTGCTTGAGCTGCCCCTCCTGGACGTCTTTGGCCGGGGCGGGTCGCTGAAGTCCTCCTGGTATGGCGACTGCCTGCCCTCCCGTGATTTCCCGATGCTGGTGGCGCACTACAAACAGGGCAACCTGGACCTGGACGCCTTCGTCACCGAGCGCATCACCATTGACCAGGTGGAGGAAGCCTTCGTCAAGATGCACGAGGGCAAAGTCCTGCGCTCGGTGGTTGAAATTCAGTCCCTGAAGGAGCTCTCATGAAAGTCACCATCGAAAACCTGGTCACCTCGGGCACTTTTGCGCTCGACGGCGGCACCTGGGACGTGGACAACAACGTCTGGATCGTGGGCAACGACGATGAATGCGTGATCATCGACTGCCCGCACGACGCCGCCGCAATCATCAGCCAGGTCCGGGGCCGGAAGGTCCTGGCCATCCTGCTGACCCACGCGCACAACGACCACATCGGCGCCGCGCGTGCCGTGGCCGAGGCCGTGCAAGCGCCCATCTACCTGCACCCGGGCGACCTGGTGCTCTGGGAGCAGGTCTACCCGGACCAGCAGCCAGACCACAGCATCAGTGACGGCGAGGTGTTCGCGGTGGGCGGCGCCAGCATGAAGGCCATCCACACGCCCGGCCACTCCCCCGGCTCCACGTGTTTCCTGCTGGAGCGCGAAGCAACGATCTTCACGGGAGATACGTTGTTCAACGGCGGTCCGGGCGCCACTGGCAGGTCCTTCAGCGACTACCCCACGATCCTCGCCTCCATCCGGGAACGCCTGCTCATCCTTCCGCCCGGGACTGTGGTCCGCACCGGCCATGGCGACAACACCACCATCGGGGCCGAACAGGAGACCCTGGCGCAGCTGGCCTAGTGAGACCAGCCCAGTAACACCCATGTGATCCAGTGAAAGCAGTCCAATGAAGGTCGGTTCAGTGAAGTTCGGCAAGCAGCCCGCCCCCGTTGAGGACATCAACGAGGACAACCTCGAAGTCCACAAGCCCAAAACGGAAGCGGCCGGAGTCAAGGCCGTCATGGTTGCCCTCGAACGCGCGGTGGCCCAGGCCGGGGTGACCCGGACGGCGCAGTCCCTGCTGCGGCTGAACCAGCAGGGCGGGTTCGACTGCCCCGGCTGTGCGTGGCCGGAATCGGCCACGAAGCGCAAAGCGGCCGAGTTCTGCGAGAACGG
This sequence comes from Pseudarthrobacter raffinosi, assembly GCF_023913735.1. GTDB lineage: Bacteria > Actinomycetota > Actinomycetes > Actinomycetales > Micrococcaceae > Arthrobacter > Arthrobacter raffinosi. Next base: position 172,043 of record NZ_JAMXBH010000008.1, on the reverse strand, counting down.
TGCCAAGGCGGTGGCTGAGGAGAACACCCTCCGCACGGTCGGTGCCGAGTTCTGGGCCACGCACTCCATCGCCGAACTCTCGGGGAAAACGGAGTACTGGCTCGGCAATCAGGGCCGGCTGAGCGAACCGGTGGTGATCCGCGAAGGGGAGACCCACTATTCGCCGATCTCCTGGGCCGAAGCGTTCGAACTGGTAGGCGAACACATTCGGGCCTCCACCCCGGACCGGTGCGTCTTCTACACCTCCGGCCGCACCGCGAACGAGACGGCGTTTATGTATCAGCTGTTCGCGCGGGCCCTGGGCACCAACAACCTGCCCGACTGTTCGAACATGTGCCACGAGTCCTCCGGCTCGGCGCTGAACCCGACCATCGGCATCGGCAAGGGCACCGTGTCCCTGGAGGACATCCACGACTCCGAGCTCATCTTCGTCGTGGGGCAGAACCCCGGCACCAACCACCCCCGGATGCTCTCAGCCCTGAAGGAATGCAAGGACAAGGGCGGCAAGGTGGTGGCCGTCAACCCGCTGCCGGAAGCCGGGCTGTTCAACTTCAAGGACCCTCAGACCGTCTCCGGCGTCGTCGGCGGCGGAACGCCGCTGGCCGATGAGTACCTGCAGATCAAGGTCGGCGGAGACCTGGCCCTGTTCCAGGCACTGGGCCACCTGCTCCTGGCGGCGGAGGAACGCAACCCGGGCACCGTCGTCGATCGTTCCTTTGTTGACGCGCAAACCGACGGGTTCGACGCCTACCGAGACGCCCGTGAGGAGCTGGACTGGGCCGAAACCGAAAAGGCCACCGGCCTGCCCCGGGAACAGATCGAAACCGTGGCCGGGATGCTGATCCGGTCCAAGGCCACGATCTTCTGCTGGGCCCTCGGCGTCACGCAGCAGCCGCACTCGGTGGACACCATCAAGGAAATGGTCAACGTCCTGCTCCTGCAGGGCAACTTCGGCAAGCCCGGCGCCGGGGCCTGCCCGGTCCGCGGGCACTCGAACGTCCAGGGCGACCGGACCATGGGCATCTGGGAAAAACCCAAGGACTGGCTCCTGGACGCCCTCGACACCGAGTTCGGGATCAACTCGCCCCGCCCCCACGGCTATGACGCCGTCGAAACCATGGAAGCCTTCGACCGCAACGACGTCGACGTCTTCGTCTCCATGGGCGGAAACTTCTCACTCGCCGGCTCCGACACGCAGGCGCTGGAAGCCGGTATGCAGCGGATCGGCCTGACCGTACACGTCTCCACCAAGCCGAACAGGTCCCACGTGGTCCACGGGCGCACGTCGCTGATCCTGCCCACCCTCGGCCGGACCGATAAGGACGACAAGCACCCCAAGGGCGCCCAGTTCCTGTCCGTGGAGGACTCCATGTCCGTGGTCCACTCCACCCAGGGCAGGCTGGCGCCCGTCTCCGAGCACCTGCTCGCCGAACCGGTAATCGTCGCGCGGATGGCCGAGGCGACCTTCGGGCCGGACCACCTCGTGGACTGGAAGGCCATGGCCGGGGACTACGACGTGGTCCGGGACCACATCTCCCGCGTCCTGCCCGGGTTCGAGGACTTCAACACCCGGGTCAGGACCAAAAACGGCTTTGTACTGCCCAACCCGCCACGGGACACCCGCTCGTTCAAGACCGACATCGGCCGGGGCCGCTTCACGGTCAGCCCGCTCGAATACCTCACCCCGCCCGACGGGCACCTGGTCCTCCAGACCATCCGCAGCCACGACCAGTACAACACCACCTTCTACGGCCTCGACGACCGGTACCGGGGGATTTCGGGCGGCCGCCGTGTGATCCTGGTCCACCCCGAAGACCTGGCAGAACTCGGCTTCCAGGACCGGGACCTCGTGGACGTCGTCAGCACCTTCCGCGGCCACGACCGGCAGGCGGACAAGTTCCGCCTGGTCGCCTACCCCACAGCCAAGGGCTGCGCCGCCGCATACTTCCCCGAAGCCAACGCCCTGGTCCACAAGGAAAACGTCGCCAGGGAATCCAACACCCCCGGCTTCAAGGCAATGTTCGTCCGCTTCGTGCCGCACGCCGGCGGCTGAGCCCGGGCCTGCTTGCCCAGGCCTGGGCAAGCAGGCCACTTCTTCAAACTGGCTCTAACTTTGCAGTCCAGTTTGCCGCTACGGTGAAAGGCATGCATATACCCCTGATCCAGATCGACGCCTTCGCCACCAAGCCCTTCGAGGGGAATCCAGCAGCCGTAATGCCTTTGGAGGGCTGGCTGGTTGACGGTGTCCTCCAGCAGTTGGCCGAGGAGAACAACCTCTCCGAGACGGCCTTTATCGTTGCCGCGATCCCGTACGAAGCCACGCCCTTCGACTCCTCGCAGCCCGCCTACCACCTCCGCTGGTTCACGCCGGCCATTGAAGTGGACCTCTGCGGGCACGCGACCCTGGCCACGGCGTCGTACCTCTTCACGGACGTTCACCCGGACGCCAAGCGGCTGCAATTCTGGAGCCGCAGCGGCTGGCTGTTTGTAGAGCGCGACGGTGACGGCTTCATCCTGGACTTCCCTTCCGAGGTCCCTGAACCCGTGGCCGTCGACCCCTCCGTATCAGAAGCCCTCGGGGTCCCGGCTCTCGAGGCCTTCCTGGCAACCGACCTCATCCATGTCGTCAAGGATGCCGAGACCGTGCGCACGCTGACCCCCGACTTTGTGGCGCTTGCGAAGCTGCCGGTGCGGGGCGTCGTCGTCACGGCGGAGGGTTATGGAACCGGCCACGACTTCGTCTCCCGGTTCTTCGGTGCCCGGGCAGGCATTGCCGAGGACCCGGTGACCGGCTCGGCGCACTCCCAGCTGGCACCGCTCTGGGCCGGCAGGCTGGGCAGCACGGTCCTGTCCGCCCGCCAACTTTCGGCGCGCGGCGGGACCGTGCTCTGCCGTGTGGAAGGTGAGCGCACCCTGCTCTCCGGCACGTGCGTGCGGTACCTCGAAGGCAGGGTGTGGCTGGCGGCCTAGCTTCGTGCCGCCCGGCGGCGGTTGAGCCTATCAAAACCCCGCCCACTAAATCGGCTCCTGCTTTCCCTCCGGGACGCCACGGTGAAGGATGCCACAGTCTCGAGCCGTGGGTGCAATTCGTCGCCGTCTTCCACGACGCCTGTCTGCCACCACAGTTTCAGCCCTTCCGGGACAATCTCCAGGCTGGCCAGGTTGTTGTTGAACCAGGGTCCCTCGACGCGTGTCCAACGGAACGGCGGGTCCGGCACACGCGCCGAGCGGGCCACCAGGCCCCCAATCGGCGCAGCCAGGCCGTAGGCCATGGCGGCCCCGAAGTATCTCATCAGCCGGGGAAGAGGGTTCCGGATCGGGGAACAGACTGCCTGCATGATCCGGCTGCCCGAGGAGCGTTTCACCTCCGCGACGTAGGAGAAGTGCACGTCCCCGGACAGGAACGTGACTGTCTCCGGTGACGGGCCGCGCTTGCCATCCGCGACCTCGGCGGTCATGACGGCCACCTCCTGGAAGCTTTTTTGGAAGGCGCCCCAGTGTTCCAGGTCCACCGCCTGGCGCAGCTTCTCGCCGACCCGGGCGGCGCGCTTCCCCCACGCGCCTTCCGAAACGGCCTCATTCCACGACTCGACGTGGTGCAGGCCCATCGGCAGCAGGAAAGGCAGCGACGTTGCCACCAGCACGTGGCGGAATCCGCCGCGCATCCGGCCGTCGAGCCAGGCCATCTCCTCATCATCAAGCAGGGCGCGGGCTTCCGGCACCAGGTTCCTGGCGGCTCGGGAGTCAACCACTATCAGCCGTGTGTCCCCGAAATCCCGGCAGAAGCTCCACCTGTAGGATTCCGGGTCCCGGTCTGCGCGTTCAGCGAAGCTGTCCAGTTCCGCGCTGAGGTCGAGCTCAGCCTCGCTCCGGTGCCGGGCGATCCGCTGCCAGATGGCATCGGTAAGCCGGTCCTGCGGCGACAGGTTGCCCAGGTGCTGGTAGACCCAGTAGGAGGACAGCCCCGAAACTATCCGCTCATGCCACCACGAGGTGGCTTCCATGCTCCTCTTCCAGCTCAGTGAAGCGTTCCAGTCGTCGCGGATGTCGTGGTCGTCGAAGATCATGGCGCTGGGCAGGGTGGACAGCAGCCACCTGTTCGCCGGGTCGGACCACGCGAGATTGTAGAGGTGCGCATACTCCTCGTAGTCCTTGAGCTCCTCACCAGGCGGTGCACTGATGTCGCGGCGGGCGCGGATGAACTGCTGCATCTGTTCGCTGGTCAGGTCGGCGTACACCTGGTCTCCGAGGAAGGCCACCAGGTCCGGCCACGGCAGGTCGCCGCCGGAGGCCATCGCCAGTGCGTAGGCGCGGAGCGAGTCGACGCCGTGCGTCCGGTTGCCGGACTCGTCGTGCGGGACACTGGTGCGGCAGGACCCGTAGGCCATGCGCAGCGGCTTGCCGGGCTTCAGCGTCGCGATCACCGGCGGCGGAAACCCGGTGCCCGGCTCAGGCCAGACCTGCACGCCGCCGATTTCCAAGGTGTAGGGAAGCACTGATCCTGGCTCAATTCCGTCCGCCTCCACCAGCGCGTAATGGTGGCCGTGCACCGCGAAAGTACGCGCCGCCCAGCTCTGCTGTCCGGCCCGGACGGTGACGCGGGAATCGCTCCGGGTCTCCACCCAGATGCTCGCCGAGGTCTCATCCACATACCGCATCATGGGACCAAGCACCAGGGAAGTCGTCATCACTAAGTTGTACCCGTTCCGGCCCGCGGCAACCATGGCTACGGCCAAAGAGCCGAGGAAACACCAGCGGCCTGCCTCCACGTTCGTTCAAGTGCTCAGCCGAGTCGAGGCGGGAACACACTGCTTTCGGGCACTCGTCAGACGGCGGCGTGGAGGAAACGCTCCAAGCCTTTCTCTCCCAGGGAGAGTGCATTGTGGACAAAGTCGGGGTGACCGCGGCCTTCACGCGATGCTAGGCGCCCGTCTGATGTCAGCACCGAGTTCAGCTCCGGTTTGGGTTCCGGTTTTTGTTCACCGGGGCCAGTGAGGTGGTTCCCAGTCCTGGTGTTCGCTCTTGTAGTGCCGGCCGGAGGGTGAAATCCAGCGGGGTGGCTCGTTTTTGGCTGCTGGGGTGGGTCTCCAGGCGCTGGTGTGTCTGAGCCGGTGGTGTCGGGGACATGACTGGCCCAAATTCGATACGCCGGTGGTTCCGCCCTGATGCCAGGCCACGACGTGGTCCGCTTCGTTGTCCAGGGACTGGTTGGAACATCCCGGGAAGGGCATCGGCCGTCCAGCATCCGCAGCCACCGCCGCATCGCTTTGCTGGGCCGGCAACTCTTGCGGCCGATCTCCAGCGAGGACCCGTCCCGCGGGTCAACCAGGACCCGGTAGAACGAGTCTGCTCCGTTGGCGACGAGGTCCCCAGCCATGGACGGTGGGATCGGGCCGTACCCGTCGAGCATGGCTGGTTCATCGGTGGCGCCGAGCAGGGAGAACACCAGCACCGTCACCAAGACCTCGGCCCGGGGCGTGGGGACTTTCCCGGGGTTCCCCGCGTCCCCACCGTGGCCAAGACTACGGCCGCCGCCGAGGAGTGCGGTGGCGAAGGTGTCGGAGCGGAGCTGGGTGAGGTTGCGGTTCTCGTCGGGGCCCTGCAGACCACGCGCGAGGGCGGTGGTGCGGTTCCAGATCGCTGCCGCCTGGTCGGCAGGCAAATACGCCGCGAGCCAGGCCATGCCGTCCTTGTCCGGCGTGTATTACACCCGCCGGTCCAGGACGCCTTTGGCGTGGCGCTTCTCGATGCTCTCCGTGTGGTGGCGTTCGCGCCAGATGCGGGCTTTGTGGCGGAACCGGGAGGCGGGCATTTCCCCGGCAGGGCAGCCACGGGTGGTGAGCTCGTGGGACTCGGACAGCAACACACTCGCCGCGCGCGGCCCGATTGTCAGGACGCACGCGATCTCCGCTGCCACCGATGCCTCCTGCGCCTGCGCTGACGCGGCGGGAGGTGCCATCGAGTGAATATTGTCCGTGTACTTCGCCGCAGCCTGGGCCTTCAACGCGGCAAACCGCGGCTCCGACCCGGCGGTCCAGGCAAGAATGTCCAGGCAAATATCCGCAAATGCCTTCGCCACCGCTCCGCTTCCCATGCATCAATCCTCGTGGGAGGGTCTGACATTCAAGCGACATGGTTGAGCCTGCCGGGTTTCGACAAGCTCAACCACCGAGCCCAGGCGGTAACCCCCGGGGTTTTTGCTCAGCCGCGCAGGCGCTCCATGCCGGGATCGAACAGCGGCTCGGCCGTGACGGTCGCGGCGATGCGCTTCCCGAAGTACTCAACCTCCACCGAGTCCCCAACAGAGACCGACGCCGGCAGCCAGGCGTACGCGATCGGCTTGCGCACCGAATAGCCGTACGCAGCGCTGGTGACGTACCCGGCAGGCTCGCCGTTGACGTACACGGGTTCCTTGCCCAGCACAACGGACGTGCCGTCGTCGACCGTCAGGCACCGCAGCGCCCGCGTGGCGGGCTGCTCTTTGCGTGCGGCCAGCGCCTCCCAACCCACGAAGCCCGTCTTGTCCTTGGCGATCGAGAAGCCCAGGCCGGACTCGTAGGGCTGGTGCTGCGACGTCATGTCCGCGCCCCACAGCCGGTAGCCCTTCTCGAGCCGCATGCTGTTGAACGCGCCGCGCCCGGCCGCGACGATGCCGTGCTCCTGCCCTGCCTCAAACAGAAGGTCCCACAGCTTCAGCCCGTACTCGGCAGTGGTGTACAGCTCCCAGCCAAGCTCACCGACATAGGAGAGCCGCATGGCCGTGACGGGGATGCCGCCCACGGAAATTTCCTTGGTCCGGAAGTACTTCAGGCCGTCGTTGCTGAGGTCGTCCGCGCTGATTTTCCCGATCACCTCGCGGGCCAGCGGTCCCCACAGCCCGATGCAGCACGTGCTGCCGGTGATGTCGGAGACGTGGACCCACTGGGCCGGATCCGCGGCTGACTGCCTCCTGGCTTCGACGCGCAGGTAGTCGAAGTCCACGTTGCTGTTTACACCCAGCTGGAACTGTTCCTCCGCGAGCCGGGCCACCGTCACGTCGCTGCGGATGCCGCCGTCGTCCGCCAGCAGCAGGCAGTACGTAACCGCACCCGGCTTCTTGGCGATATTGCCGGTGCTCAGGCGGTGCAGCAGCGCCTGGGCGCCCGGCCCGTTGACTTCCAGCCGCTTCAGCGGCGTCATGTCGTAAAGCCCGACGGCGGTGCGCGTCCTCCATGCTTCGGCCGCGGAGATGGGGGAATGGAACATCGCCGCCCACTCGTCCCGCTCCGGCGCCTGCCATTCCGCCGGCAGCTCCTCGAGCAGGCCGCGGTTGGCCTCGAACCAGTGCGGACGCTCCCAGCCGGCGGACTCCAGGAAGAACGCCCCGAGTTCCTTCTGCCGCGCGTTGAACGGGCTGACGCGCAGGTCCCGCGGAGATTCCTTGGGCTGCAGCGGGTGCAGGATGTCGTAGATTTCCACGAAGTTCTGCTGCGACGTTTCGCTGACGTACTGGTCGGACGTCTGGACCTTCTCGAAACGGTTGAGCTCGCAGCCGTGCAGGTCCGTGCGGGACTGGCCCTCGATCAGCAGCTCGGCCATCGCCCTGGCCACGCCGGCCGAGTGCGTAACCCAGACCGCCTCGGCAACAAAGAAGCCCCCGACGTCGGGCGACTCGCCCATGAGCGGTCCGCCGTCCGGGGTGAAGGAGAAAATGCCGTTGAAGCCGTCATTGATCTGGGTTGCGTGCAGGGCCGGCAGCAGGTCCTGGCAGTCCTCCCAGACGGGTGCGAAGTCTTCCAGCGTAAAGTCCAGGCGGGAAGGCATACGGTGATCGGACATCTCCTCCGCGCCAACGCGGGGCAGCTGGTCCATGTCCACGGGCATCGGCTTGTGTGCGTAGCTGCCGATGCCGATCCGGCTACCGTGCTCACGGAAGTACAGGTCGCGGTCCTGGTAACGCAGGATGGGCTTGCTGGCCCCGTTGGGAAGATCGTTGAGGCCGCGCAGCTCGTTCAGCGGCGTGGTCTTGACGTACTGGTGCGCCAGCGGCAGCAGCGGGACCTTCAGTCCCACCAGCTTGCCGAGTTCGCGGCCCCAGAAGCCGGCGCAGGACACCACGATGTCCGCCGGGATCACGCCGTCGGCTGTTTCGACGCCGGTGACTTTGCCGCCTGCCTGTTCGATCCCGGTCACGGCGGTGGAGCCGAGCAATGTCACGCCTGCCTGCCGTGCGCGGCTGATCAGCAGCTGGACCGCGCGGGCCGCGAGGGCCAGGCCGTCGCTCGGGACGTAAAGGCCGCCCAGGACGCGGCGCCCGTCGGCAAGTGCGCCGGTGTTCAGCAGCGGGTAGTGCTTCTCGCACTCGTCGGGGTCGATGATCCGGCCTTCGATACCCCAGGAGGTGGCGTAGCCGAGCTTGCGTTTGAGGTCCTGGAGCCGGGCCTCGGTGGTGGCAAGCTCAAGCCCGCCCACCTGGTTGAAGCAGGGCACTCCGTCGGCGCTGAGGGAGAGCAGCTTGTCCACCGTATAGCTGGCGAATTCCGTCATGGTCTTGGACGGGTTGGTCTGGAAGACGAGGCCGGGGGCGTGCGAGGTGGAACCGCCGGCCAGCTCCAGCGGCCCCTGTTCCACAACGGTGATGTTGGTCCAGCCGCGGGTGGCGAGTTCGTCCGCGAGGTTGGTGCCGACGATGCCGGCGCCGATGATGACAACGCGTGGTGATGCGCTCATAAGTGGTTCTCCTGTTTGGCTTGGAGGGTGTTCGCGTTAGCGGAATACGACGGTGCGGGTGTTGTTGAGCAGGACTCGGTGCTGGCAATGCCACTTCACGGCGCGGGACAGGGCCTGCGTTTCGGCGTCCCTACCCACGGTCACCAGGGCTTCGGCATCCAGGCTGTGGTCCACCCGGAAGACCTCCTGCTCGATGATGGGGCCCTCGTCGAGGTCGGGCGTCACGTAGTGCGCCGTTGCCCCGACGAGCTTCACGCCGCGGTCGTAGGCCTGGTGATACGGCTTGGCACCCTTGAAGCCGGGCAGGAACGAATGGTGGATGTTGATGGCCCGGCCGCGCAGGCTGGTGCACAGGTCGTTGGACAGCACCTGCATGTAGCGGGCCAGGACCACCAGGTCCGCGTTGTACTCGGCCACGAGTTCCAGCAGCCGGGCCTCCGCTTCAGGTTTAGTGCCCGCCGTCACCGGGACATGGATGAACGTCAGCCCAGCCGATTCGGCCATGGCGCGCAGGTCCTCGTGGTTGGAAACCACGACGGCGATCTCCGCACCCAGGCTGCCCGCCTGCCAGCGGAAAATCAGGTCGTTCAGGCAGTGCCCGAACTTCGAGACCATCACCAGCAGCCGCTGCGGCCTGCCGTCGTGGATGCTGAAATCCATCCCGAATTCGTGGGCCGTCGGCGCGAACTCTGCGGTGAGGCTCTCCGCGGTGCTGGGGTTCCGCTGGTCGAGCCCGCCCAAACAAGGATCCGGGCGGGCCCGGTCGCCGGCGCCGGAGCCGCCGGTGAAGGCCGTGCGCAGGTACAGATTGCCGCTGACGTGGTCGTCGAACTGCTGGTGCTCCACGATGTCGAAGCCGCGGTCTGCCAGGAAGGCCGTCACGGCCCGGACGATGCCGGGCTGTTCGGGGCAGGACAGGGTGAGGACAAATTCGGCGCGACGGGTTTTGGCGGCGGCCGTCGCGGCACCCGCTACGGCCGTGACGCTGCGCGGGGGGCGGCTTTCAATGATGGTGGTCACGATTGTCTCCTAGAGTGCCGGCGTGGGCTTGGTGGAGCCGCCGGTTGCGGAATGGCTGTCTGGGGCATCGTCGGCCGCGGGGTGACCGTTCGCGTCATCGCCGTTCGTGGCGTCGCCGGGGCACCGTGTGTCGGCTGAACAACGTCCGCCGCACTCATGCCTGGTCACCAGGTCGAACTGGACTCCCCCATGCTGGTCTACGCCCTCGCGGATGGCACGTTCTACCACTGAGTCCGCCAGCCGGCGCCTGAGGGACATTGGGTCCCGGCGCAGGTCCTTGACGAGGGCGAAGCACAGCAGCAGCATGACCAGAACGAACGGCAGCGCCGCCACAATGGTGATGCGTTGTAGACCGGACAGTGCTTCCGAGGGCTCGTCGCCGCCGGCCAGCAGCATGACCGCCGCCACGGCACCGGTGAGGAGGCCCCAGAAAATCACGAGGCCTCGTTTCGGATCGGAGGACCCATTGGAGCTCAGTGACCCCATGATGATCGACGCCGAGTCGGCTCCGGTGATGAAGAAAATGGCCACCAGGACCATGGCCAGGATAATGACCGCCGTGGTCAGCCAGGCAGGCATGGACATGTTCTTTACCAGGTCGAAGAGGGCGCCGTCGAAGGATATGGAAGGCGTTCCGTTAGCCATGGACACCAGGCCGGGCGTGCCCGCCTTGTCCGCTTCCTGCTGGACATGGAAGGCGGTTCCGCCAAAGATTCCGAACCAGATGACGCTGACGATGCTGGGGACCAGCAGGACGCCGGTAACGAACTGGCGGATCGTTCGACCCCGGCTGATCCGGGCGATGAACATGCCGACAAAAGGCGTCCAGGATACCCACCAAGCCCAGTAGAAGATGGTCCAGCCGGACATCCACTTGCGCAACGCCTCGTCACCGACGGCCTCCGTGCGGGAGGACATTTCGGCCAGATCTCTGGCGTAGTCTCCTACTGCGGCGGGGATGAGGTTGAGGATGAACAGGGTTGGCCCGGCGATGAAGACGATGAGCGCCAGGATCACGGCCAGGACCATGTTGATGTTGGACAGCCACTGGATGCCGCGGCTGATGCCGGAGACAGCCGAGGCAACGAAACAGGCCGTCAGGATGGCGACGATAGCCACCAGGACGGGGGTGCCGATTTCGCCGATCCAGCCGTTCGATGTCAGGCCGCTGCCGATCTGCAGTGCACCTAGGCCGAGGGAAGCGGCCGTGCCGAAGAGCGTGGCAAAGATCGCGAGGATGTTGATGAACTTCCCCACAGGCCCTTCCACAGTCCTGATGCCGAACAGCGAAGTAAACGCTGCGGAGATCAGCTGCCTGCGGCCCAGGCGGTAGGTGCCGTAGGCCATGGCAATTCCCACGACGGCGTACATGGCCCAAGGATGGAGGGTCCAGTGAAAGATGGAGGTGGCCATGGCCGTCTGGATGGCTGCGGGAGTACTCCCGTCCACGGTTCCGGGCGGCGGGGAGATGTAGTGGTAGAGCGGCTCCGCTACGCCGTAGAACATCAGGCCGATGCCCATGCCTGCCGCGAACATCATGGAGACCCAGGAGACTGTCTTGAACTCGGGTTTTTCGCCATCCTTGCCCAGTGGGATGTTGCCCCATTTACCAAGGGCCAGCCAGAGGACGAAGACAACAAACAATGATGCCAGGACCATAAAGAGCCAGCCGGTGTACTCCATGACCCAGTTCAGGGCAAGTGTTGAGGTGGCGGACAGGCTATCCCGCCCGAGGAAGCCCCAGGCCACGAACGCCAGGGCGAGGGCGCCGGTGATGCCGAAGGTGGCCTTGTCGAGGGTGAGCTTACGGTTCCGGCGGTTTGTCACCGCCTGTTCGGACCGGGCCTGGCGGAGTTCGTGCATGATCTGCTCGGTGTCCTCGGCCTCGGCGAGCTGATCCTGGACAGTTATCGGAAGGGAGTCTGTGTCAACGCTGATTTCGTTGACCGCGCGGGTGTCGCTGTTCAAAGCCATGAGCAAGTCCTTTTGTTCGGATGCATGGGCTGGTGCTAGACGTGGCCGTCCACTGTCAGGCCGGGGGGAAGGTTGGGGACCTCCGTGGATTCGGTGATCATGATGTCGCCGTCGATCACTGTTACTTCGTGGGAGCGCACCGGCAGCTTGGCCGGCGGCGCGTCGACGCTCCCCGTGCGCAGGTTGAACCTGGAGGCGTGCAGCGGGCATTCCACCCAGCAGTCCTCCACCCAGCCGTCCGCCAGCGAGGCGTCCTGGTGGGTGCACGTGTCGTCGATGGCAAAGAGCTCGCCTTCCTCGGTGTGGAAGACGGCGATAGGCGGCGACGTATTGAGCCGCAGCGCTTCCCCGGGAGCCAATTCACTGAGCGGGCATGCCTTGTGCATGGGTGGACCTCTTATTTCTTCGGGGACCCTTGTGTCTGCCGCGATGGCCGCTAAGTTCCGCATTGAACAACAGCAATCGCAATAAGCAACAGAGTGCTCCAGCTCACAGCGCTTGTCAAGGGTTTTCTCTTCTGTTGCAGGCTCCCGACTTCCTGACATTCCACCCTTGACAGCGACCGTGGCATAGATCACGCTGTTGCATATAGCGATTGTTGTTGCGTAAGAAGCAATTGAAAGAGGCTGTATTGATGCAGACGCTTGCGATTATCGGAGCCTCCCTGGCGGGCCTTTCCGCCGCCCGGGCGGCCCGCGCCCAAGGCTTTACCGGACGGCTGGTCATCATCGGCGATGAACCCCACCGGCCGTACGACCGCCCGCCCCTGTCCAAGGACTTCCTGCTCGGCGCGATCTCGGCAGACGACCTCTTCCTGGAGACCGACGCCGACGAGCTGGCGGCCGAGTGGGTGCTGGGTGCCGAGGCCGTTTCCCTGGATGCGTCGTCCCGGACCATCCACCTTAAGGACGGCCGCACCATACAGTCGGACGGCATCGTGATCGCGACGGGCGCCAGGGCGCGGCGACTGCCCACGCTGGCCGGTCTCAGCAATGTCTTTACGCTCCGCACGCTCGCGGACGCACAGAGCCTTGCCCCCGAGCTGGTGCCCGGAAGCAGGATGGCCGTGATCGGTGCCGGCTTCATCGGCGCCGAAGTTGCCGCAGCCGCCGCGTCGCGGGGCATGGAAGTGACCATGATCGACACCAAGCCCGTGCCGTTCGCCGCGCAGCTCGGAACCGAGATGGGCGGCGTGGTTGCCGGCCTGCACGCCGTCAACGGAGTGGAGCTCATTTCCTCTGCCGTGATCGAGGACTTCTACAGCGGCGAAGGCAACGTCACCGGAATCCGACTGGCCGGAGGACGCTACGTGGCCGCCGACGTCGTCGTGGTTGGCATTGGAGCCGAGCCCAACACCGGCTGGCTGGAGGGCTCCGGCCTGGAGCTGCGCGGCGGCGTGCTGTGCGACGCCATGGGACGGACCGGCATGCCGGGAATCGTGGCCGTGGGCGACTGCGCCGCCTGGTTAGACCAGGCAACGGGCACGCACCGCCGGATTGAACACTGGACCGGCGCCCTGGAGCGTGCCGCCATCGCCGTCGAAGCACTCCTGGATGCCGACGCCGCGCCCCGCCCGGCCAAGCCGCACTATTTCTGGTCCGACCAGTACGGCGTGAAGCTGCAGTTCGCCGGCCGTTCCGCCGGCTACGACCGGGTGGAGATCGAAGTGGGCGACGTCAACGCGCACTGCTGCCTCGCCGTCTACTACCGCGATGATGTCGCTGTGGCGGTCCTCGGCATGAACCAGCCGCGGCTGTTTACCAAGTGGCGACGGAGCCTCGCGGCACCTGCCGCGGCACCCGGCGTGGCAGCACCCGTCCGGCTGGACGTTCCCGGACTCGTGGGGGCCGCCGTCGTGTCCTGAAAACCCTGCTCCGCCGCTACAAACCTGAAACCCCGCGTTATGGCCTGTGTTGTTAGTTGATCTTTGTTCGTTAGGAGGACAAATTGTCTGTTGAGGTAAGTGCCCCGAGTCTGATCCCCACCCTTCCCGGCCACACGTATGTGGATGAGGGCGTGTTCCGCGCAGAGCAGGAGCGGATCTTCGAGCAGATGTGGTTCTGTGCCATCCGCTCGGCCGACCTGGACAAGCCGGGCGCCTGGCGGACCGTCCAGATCGGGCGGGAAAGCGTGCTGATCAGCCGCACCCGCAAGGGCGGGATCCGCGCCTTCTACAACATCTGCCGGCACCGCGGCGTCAAGCTGTGCATGGAGGAGCAGGGTGAAGCGGCGCGCTCATTCCAGTGCCCGTACCACGCCTGGACCTACGATTTCGAGGGCAAGCTCATCGCGGCGCCCAACCTGACCAAGATGCCGGATATCGACCGCGACGAGTACGGCCTGGTGAAGGTCCACATCCGCGAATACCTGGGCTACGTCTGGGTGTGCCTGGCGGACGAGCCGCCGTCTTTCGAAGTGGACGTAATGGGCGCCATCGAGGAGCGGCTCGGCGACCTGAAGGCGATCGAGGGCTATGATGTGGCCAACCTCAGCCTGGGCCGCCGCATCCGCTACGACGTGAAGGCGAACTGGAAGCTCATCATTGAGAACTTCATGGAGTGCTACCACTGCGCCACCATCCACCCGGAACTGACGGAGGTCCTGCCGGAGTTCGCGGACGGCCTGGCTGCGCAGTACTTCGTGGGGCACGGCGCGGAGTTCGGTGAGGACGTCAAGGGCTTCACCATCGATGGCTCCGAGGGGCTCGACCTGATTCCGGGAATCGAGGAGGGCCAGGACCGCCGCTACTACGCCATCACCATCAAGCCCACGGTGTTTGTGAACCTGGTCCCGGACCACGTGATCATCCACCGCATGTTCCCCATGGCCGCGGACCACACCATCGTGGAATGCGACTGGCTGTACCTGCCCAGTGTCGTGGAGAGCGGCAAGGACGTCAGCGCCTCGGTGGAACTGTTCCACCGTGTCAACCAGCAGGACTTCGACGCCTGCGAGCGCTGCCAGCCGGCCATGGGCTCGAAGGTCTACGCCAAGGGCGGCGTCCTGGTGCCGAGCGAGCACCACATCGGAGCGTTCCACGACTGGGTACAGGGGAAGGTTGGGGACGTCGTCCCGCGCGCCTAAGCGAAGCGCCGGGTTGCGGCCCTTCGCCGTCGCTTAGCGCGGAGTACCGCAGCCCGGCTAGAGGCTAGATCACCGGGTCCCGGTGTAGCCCATCTTGGCGCTGATCTGTAGCCCCGCCTGCTTCAGTGCCTCGATGAGTCCGGGCGCCGTTTCCGGATCAAAGCGGAAGGCCGGCCCGGAGATGCTGACTGCACCGATGACCGCCCCCATATGGTTCAACACGGGCACTGACATCGAGTTGAGCCCGATTTCGAATTCCTCCCGCACCACGCCATAGCCGTCACGGGCGACGTCGAGCAGCTGGGTTTCGAGCTCTTTCCGGTTGGTGATGGTCCGCGGAGTCCGGGCCGGCAGCCCGGTCTCCTTCAGGACGCGGTCCCGCTCGTCCGCGGGCAGCGCCGCCAGCAGGACTTTGCCGCTCGACGTCGCGTGCAGCGGTGTCAGGCTGCCCACCCAGTCATACGTTGCCAGCGTTGACGGCCCCATGGCCTGGTCCACGTTGACGGCGTAGTTGGAGCGCAGGACCGCGAGGTTCACCGTCTCCTTGAATTCGTCCGCCAGGCCTTCCAGCACTGGCCGGGCTTCGCGGACCAGGCTGAGCCGGCCGGGGATGGAGCTTGCCAGCCGGAGTATGCCGAAGCCCAGCTGGTACTTTCCCCGCTCGCTGTTCTGGTGGACCATTTCCCGGCTTACCAACGAACCCAGCAGCCGGGAGACAGTGGATTTGTGGATGCCCATCTCTTCGGCGATGTCGCTCACGCCGGCGTGGCCGTCGCGGGCCAGGATCTCCAGGACCGCTAGGGCCCGGTCCACGGACTGGACGCCGCCGTGCTGGCCTGAGTCCGCATCGGCGTCGGGATCTCGGTCATTGTTGGATGCCATGGTCCATACTCTCAAGTAGTTTGCGGCTTGGCGAAATCAGCGCAGGCCGTTGCTGTGGGCCATCGCGATGGCTTCGGTGCGGGACGAGGCGCCCACCTTCCGGTATATGTTGCGGAGGTGGAACTTCACCGTGTTTTCGCTGATGTGCAGTTTCGCGGCGATGGCACGGTTCCGCTGGCCTGATGCCAGCAGCTGAAGGACCTCCAGTTCGCGGTTCCCGAGCTTCCAGTCGGAGACGTCGGCCAGCTGCCTCGCCGGCGGGTCGAGCGGGATGGACACGGCGACGTCGGCGCCCCAGCCGGGCATCACGTCCACCGACATGGTGCCGTCCAGGGCTTCGACGCGCCGGGTTAGGCGGGCCATGGAAGGCGTCGCCGCGGACAGTTCGCCGGGACCGTCGTCGCGGACGTTGACCAGGAGGTTCTCGCCGTCGCAATCCCACTGCGTGCGGATCCGGCGGACTCCGGCCTGGTCCATCATGGCCAGGACCAGCCCGCGGACGATCGCCCTGGCAGCATGGGCCACTTCGCCGGGCAGGGCGCGGCCGTTGACGGGAGGCTCGATGAACTGGACGTCGATGCCGCTGAAGTTCACCAGTGGCTTGAGGTCCTCGCGGAGACGCTGGAACGCGGTGGCGACGGGTTCCTCCACGAGTTCCGTGGTGCGGTCGCTGAGCGTGCGTAGCGCTACGAGTGCCCGCGCGGCGACGTCGGTGGCGGACTTCCGCGCCAAGTCGTCACTCAGCGCAGGCGATCTCAGCGCGGCAAGCACGGTTTCCAAGGTGGTGGAGTGGCGGTCCACCAGTTCGGCGGTCACCCTTAAGCGTTCGGCCGACGCCGCGCGGGATTCAATCAGGTACGACGGCGGCGCATCGGCCACCTTTTCACGGATCCGCTCGGCGGCCAGGGTCCAGAGATAGCGGACGAGCCGCTCTGCCTCCTGGCCGGCGGGGTCCGGTACGGGCTGCGGATCGGCGAGGACGAGCAGCGCGTTGCTGGGTGAGGACAGGGCAAGGACAGGACGCACCTCCCCGCCGATCAGCGCCTCTCCGCTCCAGGACTCGCCGTTCGGGCATTCTCGGACCAGTAGCGCCCGGATGTGGTCCAGTTCGGCGATGGAAACCCTGCTGATGATGGCTTCGTCGCCGGCCTTCTTCTGGGGCCGTCCAGTGCAGTCCTCGGTGAAGATGACTAGGGCGCTGCTACCGAGATAGGGAAGGGTGGCCTCCCGCAGCCGCTGCGCGATGGTGGCCAGCGGGGCGGCGGACAGCGCGGTGATGGCTTCGAGCAGGACTCCATAAGACGTATCCACCTGCCCAGTTTACGGGTGCACTGGACGCCGCCTACCCGTTTGGGTGGGCAGGACTGTCCGATGATGGCGTTGGCCCAACTCAACGGACGGGACAGGATGGAGGAGTCGCAAACGAAGGAGGCTGCCGCCAATGAGTGTCACCGCAGAAACCAGTCCAGCCGGCCTGACCGGAACGTCCAAGGCTTTTGACCGGAACCGGGCTCTGGTCCTGGGCGAGATCAGTGCAGTGTCAGGGCGCGTTGACCCGGCGCAGGTCGCAGCCCTCGTCACCGAGCTGAGGCTGGCCGACAGGATCTTCGTGACCGGCGCCGGACGCAGCGGCCTTGTCCTGAAGATGGCGGCCATGCGGCTCATGCATCTCGGCCTGACGGTGCACGTCGTCGGTGAGACCACGGCACCCGCCATCCGCACCGGCGACCTGCTGCTGGCAGCTTCCGGCTCCGGAAGCACCGCAAGCGTTGTCACGGCGGCGGAAACCGCGGCCGCGCGAGGTGCCCGGGTGGCTGCCTACACCACAAGCTCCGGTTCCCCGCTCGCGGCCGTTGCTATCGCCGTCGTACTTATCCCCGCCGCCCAAAAGACTGACCACGGCTCGGCGGTGTCCCGGCAATATTCGGGCAGCCTCTTTGAGCAGGTGCTGTTCACCACCACCGAGGCGGTGTTCCAAAGCCTCTGGGACGAGGATGCTGCGTCACCGGAAGACCTCTGGCAGCGCCACGCGAACCTCGAATAGCCCGCACCGGCCCACCTTTCTCCACCGAAATCCGTCCCCACCCGAAAGAAGAACCCACATGAAACTGCAAGTAGCCATGGACGTCCTGACCGTCGAAGCCGCCCTCGACCTCGCCGGCAAGGTTGCCGAATACGTTGACATCATTGAGCTCGGAACGCCGCTGGTGAAGAACGCCGGACTGTCCGCCGTTACCGCCGTCAAGACCGCCCACCCGGACAAGATCGTCTTCGCCGACCTTAAGACCATGGACGCCGGCGAACTCGAGGCTGACATCGCGTTCAGCGCGGGTGCAGACCTGGTGTCAGTCCTCGGCGGCGCCGACGATTCCACCATCGCCGGCGCGGTCAAGGCAGCGAAGGCCCACAACAAGGGCATCGTTGTGGACCTGATCGGCGTGGCGGACAAGGTGACCCGCGCCAGGGAAGCCCGCGCCCTCGGAGCCAAGTTCATCGAGTTCCACGCCGGACTGGACGAGCAGGCCAAACCGGGCTACAACCTGGACGTGCTCCTCCGCGCCGGGGAGGAAGCGCGCGTGCCGTTCTCCGTGGCCGGCGGAGTGAACATCTCCACTATCGAAGCCGTGCAGCGCGCCGGGGCGGATGTAGCCGTCGTCGGCGGGTCCATCTACAGCGCCGACGACCCCGCCCTGGCAGCGAAGGAGCTGCGCGCCGCCATCATCTAGCCCTCCAGAACGCTCTCTCACTTAACGCAGGAATTTAGGGAACGCTCTCTCAACCGGTGAGAGAGGGATTCGGTCTTGTGTGCAGAAAGTGAGAGAGCGTTCCGGTTCGGCTTAGAGCACCTTGCGGATGGTTTCCTCAAAGCTGGTGACGTGGTGCAGGGCCAGTTCGCCGGCCTTGTCGGCGTCCCCCGCGGCCACCGCCTTGAGCAGCTCCACATGCTCGGTGATGTGGCCACTAACCGAGGGCACCTTGTCCAGGACCAGGCACCAGATGCGCGTGGCCAGGTTGTCGTAGCGGATCAGCGTGTCTTCCAGGTGCGGGTTGGCGGCCGCCTTATAGATCAGCCGGTGCACGGTCAGGTCGTAGCGCATCAGGTCCCGGGACTCCCCCGGGCTGGGATCCAGCTCCGCGATGGCATCGGCCACCTGCAGCAGTTCACGGCGCATGGACTCGCTTGCCCTTTTGGCCGCCCGCCGCGCGGCCAGCGGCTCCAGCAGCTCCCGGATCTCCGAGACGTCGGCGAGCTCCGTGAAGTCCACATTGGTGGCAAAGGTCCCGCGGCGCGGATAGGAAACCACCAGATGGTCTACCTCAAGCCGCTTGATCGCCTCACGCACGGGAGTGCGGCCGAAACCGAGCTCGGCCGCCAGCTGCCCGTCGTTGATGGGCTCACCCGGCCGGATCTCCAGCATGATCAGCTTGTCGCGCAGCTGCCGGTAGGCGGCCTCTGCCTGCGATGGCGCTTCGCCCTCCGCGGGGGGCAAGGCAAGAAGTGCATTCAAGGCGCCACTCCGTTCTTCACTTTTCAGGCTCCGACTTACAAGCGGAAGCTCCATGCCACTTTGGTTCCAGCTATTGACTCTGCTGTGATCCCAATCATACCATTGACCTCACACTGATATATCAGTCATAACAACAGTGGTATTTCAAAGGAGCAACCGTGGTTGAGCAGTTGAACGAGCGACTTTCCGCAGTCGATCCCGAGGTCCAGCAGGCCATTAACAATGAGCTGGTCCGCCAGCAGTCAACACTGGAAATGATCGCCTCGGAGAATTTCGCCCCGTCCGCCGTTATGGAGGCGCAGGGCTCCGTCCTGACGAACAAGTACGCCGAGGGCTACCCGGGCAAGCGCTACTACGGGGGCTGCGAGCACGTGGACGTCATCGAGCAGCTCGCCATCGACCGCGTCAAGGACCTGTTCGGCGCCGAATTCGCCAACGTCCAGCCGCACTCCGGCGCCCAGGCCAATGCCGCCGCCATGTTCGCCCTGCTGAACCCGGGCGACACCATCATGGGCCTGAGCCTGGCCCACGGCGGCCACCTCACCCACGGCATGAAGATCAATTTCTCCGGCAAGCTCTACAACGTGGTCCCCTACCACGTGCGTGAATCGGACCTCCGGATCGATATGGCCGAGGTCGAGGCGCTGGCCCTGGAACACCGCCCGAAGCTGATCGTCGCCGGCTGGTCCGCCTACTCCCGCCAGCTCGACTTCGCCGAGTTCCGCCGGATCGCCGACCTCGTGGACGCCTACCTCATGGTGGACATGGCGCACTTCGCCGGCCTCGTCGCCGCAGGGCTGCATCCCAACCCGGTCCCCTACGCCGACGTGGTCACCACCACCACACACAAGACCCTCGGCGGCCCGCGCGGCGGAGTCATCCTCGCCAAGGAACAGTACGCCCGCAAGATCAACAGCGCCGTGTTCCCCGGCCAGCAGGGCGGCCCGCTGGAGCACGTCATCGCCGCCAAGGCCGTGGCTTTCAAACTCGCCGGCACCCCCGAATTCAAGGAACGCCAGGAACGCGTCCTGCAAGGATCCAAGCTGCTGGCCGAACGGCTCCTCCGCGACGACGTCGCCGCGGCCGGCATCTCCGTGGTCAACGGCGGCACCGACGTGCACCTGGTCCTGGTGGACCTCCGCCACTCGGAACTGGACGGCCAGCAGGCCGAAGACGCGCTGCACCGGATCGGCATTACGGTGAACCGCAACGCTGTACCGTTCGATCCCCGCCCGCCGATGGTGTCCTCGGGACTCCGCATCGGCACGCCGGCCCTCGCCACCCGGGGCTTCGGCGCCGTGGAGTTCGCCGAAGTTGCGGACATCATCGCGACGGCGCTCATCGCCGCCGTCACTGGCACTGCCAACAACGACGCCGGGGACGGCACCTCCGGCGGTGCGCGCCTCAGCGACGACGCCGCCGTCGTACTCCGAGCCCGGGTCACCGCCCTGGCCGGCCAGTTCCCGCTTTACGAGCATCTTTCCCAGGACGGCAGCGGCGCCGAGATCGCCGCCTTCACCGAACTCGATACAGACCTGATTGGAGCAGCCCAGTGAGCAACCAACAGCTCCCGGAACACCCGGATTTCCTCTGGCGGAACCCGGAGCCCAAGTCCTCCTACGACGCCGTGATTGTGGGCGGCGGCGGGCACGGCCTGGCTACCGCCTACTTCCTGGCCAAGAACCACGGGATGACCAACATCGCCGTCCTGGAAAAGGGCTGGCTGGCCGGCGGCAACATGGCCCGGAACACCACCATCATCCGTTCCAACTACCTCTGGGACGAGAGCGCGGCCATCTACGAGCACGCCCTCAAGCTCTGGGAAATCCTGCCGGAGGAGCTCGAATACGACTTCCTGTTCAGCCAGCGCGGCGTGATGAACCTCGCCCACACCCTGGGTGACGTCCGCGAAAGCATCCGACGTGTCGGTGCGAACAAGCTCAACGGCGTGGACGCTGAATGGCTGGATCCGCAGCAGGTCAAGGAACTCTGCCCCATCCTGAACATCAACGACAACATCCGCTACCCCGTCATGGGAGCCACGTACCAGCCGCGTGCGGGCATCGCCAAGCACGACCACGTGGCCTGGGCCTTCGCCCGCAAGTGCGACGAGCTCGGCGTGGACATCATCCAGAACTGCGAAGTCACCGGCTTCGTCAAGGACGGCAACCGCGTGGTGGGCGTAAAAACCAACCAGGGCACCATCAACACCGAAAAAGTGGGCCTCTGCGCCGCCGGGCACAGCTCGGTCCTGGCGGAAATGGCCGGCTTCCGGCTCCCCATCCAGTCCCACCCGCTCCAGGCACTCGTCTCCGAACTGCACGAACCCGTCCACCCCACCGTGGTCATGTCCAACCACGTGCACGTCTACGTCTCCCAGGCCCACAAGGGCGAACTCGTCATGGGAGCCGGCGTGGACTCCTACAACGGCTACGGCCAGCGCGGCTCCTTCCATGTGATCGAGCACCAGATGGCTGCCGCCGTCGAACTCTTCCCCATCTTTGCCCGGGCGCACGTGCTCCGGACCTGGGGCGGCATCGTGGACACCACCCTGGACGCCTCCCCCATCGTTGGCACCACCCCGGTGGAGAACATGTTCGTGAACTGCGGCTGGGGCACCGGCGGCTTCAAGGGCACCCCGGCCGCCGGGCTCACCTTCGCGCACACCATCGCCACCGGAACCCCGCACAAGCTGAACAAGCCGTTTGCGCTGGAACGCTTCGAAACCGGCGCCCTGATCGACGAACACGGCGCAGCCGCCGTCGCCCACTAGCCGCCGTCCCCTAGAAAGAAGACGCACATGCTGCTTATCCCATGCCCCAACTGCGGCTCCCGCGACGAGACCGAGTTCCACTACGGCGGCCAGGCCCACGTGGCCTACCCGGAAAACCCCGCCGGGCTGAACGACCGCGAATGGGCCGAGTACCTGTTCTACCGGGACAACACCAAGGGCGCCTTCGCCGAGCGCTGGCTGCACAGCACCGGCTGCCGCCAGTGGTTCAACATGCTCCGCGACACCGTCACCTACGACATCCAGGCCGTCTACCCGATGGGCACTCCCCGGCCCGCAACCGCCAAAACGAACGCCACCGACGCCGGCACTGCCAGCACCGCCGCTGACAGCACCACCACCGGAAACGCCGCGCCCAGCACCTCTTCAACCAGCATCACCGCCTCCAGCACCACCGCCCCGGAAGGAGCAACCAAGTGACTTCCCAGAACGCCCGCCTCGCCGCCGGCGGACGCATCGACCGGACCATCTCCTGGCGTTTCACCGTGGACGGCGAGGAATTCACCGGACACCCCGGAGACACACTCGCCTCCGCGCTGCTCGCCAACGGCCGGATCGCCGCCGGAAACTCGCTCTACGAGGACCGGCCCCGCGGCATCATGTCCGCCGGGGTGGAGGAAGCCAACGCGCTGGTCAGGATCGAACCCCGCTTCCCCGGCCACGTGGCAGAGTCCATGCTCCCCGCCACCACCGTCACGCTGGTGGACGGCCTCACAGCAGGCATGCTCAACGGCCTGGGCCGTCTGGACCCCGAGGAAGACCGCGCCGAATACGACAAGAAGTACGTGCACACCGACGTCCTGGTGATCGGCGGCGGCCCCGCCGGCCTCGCCGCGGCCCGTGAAGCGGTCCGCACCGGTGCCCGCGTGATGCTTATGGACGACCAGCCCGAACTGGGCGGATCGCTCCTGTCCGGATCCACTGCGCCCGGACGGGCCGAGACCATCGAAGGCAAGCCCGCCCTGGAATGGGTGGCTGATGTGGAAGCCGAACTCATTTCCGGAGCCGAAAGCACAGTCCTGAACCGCACCACGGCCTTCGGCGCCTACGATGCCAACTACGTCATCGCGGTCCAGAACCGCACCGACCACCTGTCCAGCCCGGCCGCCCCCGGCGTCTCCCGGCAGCGGATTTGGCACGTGCGTGCTAATCAGGTGGTGTTGGCTCCCGGCGCCCACGAACGGCCCCTGGTCTTCGAGAACAACGACCGCCCCGGCATCATGCTCGCCTCGGCTGTCCGCAGCTACCTCAACCGCTACGCCGTGGCCGCCGGGCAGCGCGTGGTCATCAGCACCACCAACGACAGCGCCTACGCCCTCGCCGCGGACCTGCGCGCCGCCGGCGTCAAGGTGGCGGCCGTCGTCGACGCCCGTCCCGCCCTCACTGAAGTGGCAGCTGCCGCCGTCGAAGCCGGCACCCGAGTGCTGATCGGCAGCGCGGTGGCCAACACCGCCGCGAACGGCACCGGCCGGCTAAACGCCGTCACCGTCCGCAGCATTAACGACGACGGCGAACTCACCTCCGGCGTCGAAGAGATCCCCTGCGACCTGCTGGCAGTCTCCGGCGGCTGGAGCCCGCTGGTCCACCTCCACTCCCAGCGGCAGGGCAAGCTGCGCTGGGACGAGGACCTGGCGGCGTTCGTGCCGAGCACCGTGGTGCCGAACCAGCAGTCCGCTGGCTCGGGCCGCGGCAGCTTTGAACTCCAGGACTGCGTGGCCGAGGGCATCTCCGCCGGCGCCGCGGCCGCCATCGCCGCGGGCTTCAGTGCCGCCGTCGAGCCTTCCGAGTTCGGCGAGCCGAAGGCCTCCGGACCCACCCGCCAGCTCTGGCTGGTCCCCGGCCAGGCAGGCACCCCGGATGACTGGCACCACCACTTTGTGGACTTCCAGCGCGACCAGTCCGTGGCCGACGTCCTGCGCTCCACCGGCGCCGGAATGCGGTCCGTGGAACACATCAAGCGCTACACCTCCATCAGCACCGCCAACGACCAGGGCAAGACCTCCGGCGTCAACGCGATCGGCGTCATCGCCGCCGCTCTCCGCACCGCCGGCGAAGCATCCCGGGGCATCGGCGACATCGGCACCACCACCTACCGGGCACCGTTCACCCCGGTGGCGTTCGCAGCCCTCGCCGGACGCCAGCGCGGCGAGCTGTTCGACCCCGCCCGCGTCACGTCCATCAACCCCTGGCACGTCGCGCAAGGTGCCCTGTTCGAGGACGTCGGGCAGTGGAAGCGGCCCTGGTACTACCCGCAGGCCGGGGAGGACATGGATGCTGCCGTGCTCCGCGAGTGCGCGGCTGTCCGCGAATCCGTGGGCTTTATGGACGCCACCACCCTGGGCAAGATCGAAATCCGTGGCAAGGACGCCGGCGAGTTCCTCAACCGGATCTACACCAACGCCTTCAAGAAGCTCGCCCCGGGTTCCGCCCGCTACGGCGTGATGTGCATGGCGGACGGCATGATTTTCGACGACGGCGTGACCCTGCGCCTCGACGATGACCGGTACTTCATGACCACCACCACCGGCGGTGCCGCGAAGGTGCTGGACTGGCTGGAGGAATGGCTGCAGACCGAATGGCCTGAGCTGGACGTGCACTGCACCTCGGTGACCGAACAGTGGACCACCATTGCCGTCGTCGGGCCTAAATCCCGGGCGGTGCTCGCCAAACTGGCGCCGGACCTGGCAGCGGGCGGCGGGCTGGAAGCGGAAGCCTTCCCGTTCATGACGTTCCGCGAAACCACCCTCGCCTCCGGCGTGCAGGCGCGGGTCTGCCGGATTTCCTTCTCCGGCGAGCTGGCCTACGAGATCAACGTGCCGTCCTGGTACGGGCTGAACACTTGGGAAGCCGTGGCCGCGGCAGGGGCCGAATTCAACATCACCCCCTACGGCACCGAAACCATGCACGTCCTCCGCGCCGAGAAGGGCTACCCGATCGTCGGGCAGGACACGGACGGCACAGTCACCCCGCAGGACGCGGGGATGGAATGGGTGGTGTCCAAGGCCAAGGACTTCATCGGCAAGCGCTCCTACGCCCGGGCCGATGCCCAGCGCGGGGACCGCAAGCACCTGGTCAGCGTCCTGCCTGTGGACGGGACGCTGCGGCTGCCCGAAGGCACCCAGCTCGTGGAAAAGGGGATCACCACGAACCCCGCCTACGGCCCGGTGCCCATGCAGGGCTTCGTGACCTCGAGCTACCACAGCGCCGCGCTGGGCAGGTCCTTCGCGCTGGCACTGATCAAGAATGGCCGCAACCGCATCGGCGAGACCCTGGTGGCCGCCGCCGGCGACCAGCTGGTTGACGTTGTTATCGCAGAAACCGTACTTTTTGACCCCGAAGGGACCCGCAAAGATGGCTAACACAGCAGCAATCAACCGCATCAATGGACTCCGGGACATCCGCCGCAGCCCAGCCTCCCACCTGGCCGCTGCCCTGGCGGCCGGCTCCATCCAAGGGACTGTGGTCCTGAAAGAGGGCCCGTTCCAGACGATGGCGGGCGTCCGCGTGGACCCCCGCTCCGAGGAAGGCGCACGGATCGCCGCCGTTGCCGGCAGCCTGCCGGCACGCTACGGCGACGTGGGCGGCACGGACCGCGTTATCATCCTCTGGCTGGGACCGTCCGAGTTCCTGGTGGTGGCACCGGAAGAAGCCCACGATTCCCTGGGCGGAGACCTCATCGGCTCGCTCGTGGCCGCGCTGGGCGATGCTCCGGGCCAGGTGGTGGACCTCTCCGCGAACCGCACAACGTTCGAGCTGTCGGGCCCGCGGGCCCGTGCGACCCTCGAAAAGGGCTGTGCCCTGGACCTGCACCCGCGCAGCTTCACCGTGGGAACCGCCCTGTCCACGGAAATCGGCAACATCCCCGTGGTCCTGCAGAAGACCGGCGAGGAGAGCTTCCGGCTCCTCCCCCGGGCTTCGTTCGCGGACTTCCTGGGCCGGTGGCTCCTGGACGCCATGAGGGAGTTCGCTTCCCCCGAGGTACCTTGATGGCGCTGAGCGCCCTGGACCTGTTCTCCGTTGGCATCGGGCCGTCGTCGTCACACACGGTCGGCCCGATGCGGGCAGCGAAGCTGTTCGCCGACGGACTTAAGGGCGGCGGGCTCCTGAGCTCCACCACCCGGGTCCAGGCCGAGCTGTTCGGCTCGCTGGGTGCCACCGGCCGGGGCCACGGCTCCGACAAGGCGGTGGTCCTGGGCTTGCAGGGCCTGGACCCGGAAACGGTGGACACCTCCACCGCCGACGACCAGGTGGCCGCCGCGGCGCTCGACGCCGAACTCAGGATCTGCGGGGACCACCGCGTGGACTTCAACTGGGACGAGGACGTGGTGCTGCACCGCCGCAAGTCCCTGCCCGCCCACCCCAACGGCATGACGTTCCGCGCCATGGACCACGCCGGCAAAGTCCTCAGCGAACGGAGCTTCTACTCCATCGGCGGCGGCTTCGTGGTGGACGGTGACGCCGATGCCGGCGACCGCGTGGTGGCCGATGCCACCGTCCTCCCCTACCCCTTCACCACCGCCGACGAACTCCTGGCGATCTGCAGCCGCGAAGGCATGTCCATTTCCGACGTCATGCTCGCCAACGAGCTCGTCTGGCGCAGCGAAGCGGAACTCCGCGAAAAGCTGCTGGGACTCTGGGCGGTCATGCGCGAATGCGTGGACAACGGCTGCGCCGCGGAAGGGATCCTTCCCGGCGGGCTGAACGTCAGGCGCCGGGCGCCGTCGTTATTCCGCACGCTGACCGCTGATACCGGCGTCACCGACCCCCTCCGGGCCATGGAATGGGTGAACCTCTTCGCCCTCGCCGTCAACGAGGAAAACGCCGCCGGCGGGCGCATCGTCACCGCCCCCACCAACGGCGCGGCGGGCATCGTGCCTGCCGTCCTGCACTACTACGTCAAGTTTGTTCCCGGAGCCGACGACGACGGTGTGGTCCGCTTCCTGCTGGCGGCAGCCGCCGTCGGGATTCTTTTCAAGATCAACGCCTCCATCTCGGGTGCGGAAGTGGGCTGCCAGGGCGAGGTGGGCTCTGCGTGCTCCATGGCCGCCGCCGGCCTCTGCGAAGTTCTGGGCGGCTCGCCTGCCCAGGTGGAGAACGCCGCCGAAGTGGGGATCGAACATAACCTGGGCCTGACCTGCGACCCGGTAGGCGGGCTGGTGCAGATCCCCTGCATCGAACGGAACGCCATCGCCAGTGTCAAAGCCATCAACGCTGCGCGGCTGTCCCTCCACGGCGATGGCAGCCACAAGGTGTCGCTGGATAAGGCCATCAAAACCATGCGCGAAACAGGAGCGGACATGAAAACCAAATACAAGGAAACCTCCCGCGGAGGCCTCGCCGTCAACGTGATCGAGTGCTAGCCATGACAGCCATCCAGAATGAGGCGTCGCTTGCGCGGCCCGTCACCACCGTGGAACACGTCCTGACTTTGGATTGCGCGGAGCAGCCCGGGATTGTCCACGCCGTGTCCGGCTTCCTGCTGGAGCATGGCTGCGACATCGTGGACAGCAAGCAGTTCGGCGAACGGTCGGAGGCGCACTTCTTCATGCGTGTGCACTTCGCGTCCGACGGCGATGCCTCCACCGCGGGAACGCTCCGGGCTGCTTTCGGCCCGGTAGCCGAACGGTTCGGGATGCGCTGGCGGCTGGAGCCGCACGGCGCCAAGCGCCGCGTGCTGATTATGGTGTCCAAGTTCGGGCACTGCCTCAACGACCTGCTGTTCCGCGCCCGCAGCGGCGAACTGCCGGTGGACGTGGCGGCCGTGGTCTCCAACCACACGGACCACCAGGCGCTGGTGGAATGGCACGGCATCCCGTTCTTCCATGTGCCGGTCACCGCCGACACCAAGCCGGCGGCCGAGGCCCGGCTGCTCGAGCTGGTGGACACGTTCGACGTGGAGCTGGTGGTGCTGGCCCGCTACATGCAGGTGCTCAGCGACGACCTCACCCGGCGGTTGGATGGCCGGGCGATCAACATCCACCACTCGTTCCTGCCCAGCTTCAAGGGCGCCAAGCCATACCACCAGGCCTACGCGCGCGGCGTGAAGACCGTGGGGGCAACTGCGCATTACGTGAATGCCGAGCTGGACGAGGGGCCGATCATCTCCCAGCAGACGGTGGAAGTGGACCACACGTACGGGCCGGAGGACCTGGTTGCTGCCGGCCGGGATACCGAGTGTAAGGCGCTGTCTAATGCTGTGCGCTGGCACTGCGAAGGCCGGGTCATCCTGCAGGGCAACAGGACGGTAGTGCTCCGCTAACGCCCCCACTCCCCCGTTACCTTTTTAGTAGCCCCCTACCCCCTAGGACGCTCTCTCACTAAATGTGACTTTGCCGGCGATCCTCGCTCACTTAATGCGGGTTTTACCGTGACGCTCTCTCACCGTGGTCAGGGAGCGTCACGGTCTAAAGGGCCGACGTCGTCGCGACGCGCGTTTCCGCGGACGCTCAGTCGCTGCTGGCAAAACCAGCCATATCTCGTCTCCTGTCGCTGAGGAGCCGTGCGCCGCCAAGGTGATGTCCGCCGTCGCACTGGATGGAGCCGGCGGTGACGGTAGGCGAGATCGGTCGACGGCGATCGCCCATGCGGATGCCGTCGATCAGTTCGATCTCGTCTTCCAGCGCCAGGACGGTATGGCCGAACACTCCCTTCCGGCGGACCGCTGGCAGTGAACGCGGCTTACTCAGATGAAGCTCTGTGGAATCGGCAAGCCAGGGCGGCAGCAGCTGGCACCGAAGCCGGGCCGCGCCTTCCAGATCGAAGTCCCAGACGGTGTGATGCTGCAGAAGTTATCCACAGGCGGGCGCTGGCCCTGGGTAAGTGCGAGAGGGTCTGCCGAAAAGCTGCATGAAGTGAGAGAGGATCGCCGGAAAACCCACATCAAGTGAGAGAGCGTTGCCCGGGGCCGGCTAGAGTGCGGCGAGCCGGGCGGCCAGGTGCAGCGCTGCCAGACGGCCCGTTCCGCGGGGATCGCCGCCGCAGAGTGAGAAGATTCGCTGCAGCCGCTGATGCATCGACTGGCGCTCCAGGTGCAGCTCACGCGCAGCCTGCGCCGTGTTACAGCCGGAATCCAGCCAGACCCGCAGCGTCTCAACAAGCGCGGAATTTCGTTGGGCATCGTGGACGAGGAGGGCGCCGAGCTGCTGGCTGACATAGTCAGTGCGCTGCGTGTCATCCAGGGAATGGAAAGCGAGCCGCTCCACCGCGAAAGCGTCGGCGTCGAGGACCACTCCGGACTGTCCCGGCCCGGCTCTGAGCGGCCCGGCCTTGAGCGGCTCGGCGCCGGCGGCAAGGTCCAGCGTCAGCCGGGCTTCCGTCAGGGACCATGGCGCGGCGGAGATTCCGGTGGCCACCGGACCGACGGCGCTGACAGTTCCCTCCGGCAACGCCAGCGACTGCAGTCCGGCCAGAATTGCGTCCCGGTCTTCCTGCGTCTTCCCGGGGCGGAGAACGGCCAGCGCCAAGAGTTCCGCGTTGTCGGCGTAACTTGCACTGTGATGCCCCACCCGCTCCAGCAGGTGCTCCACGGCCATCCGGGGTTGCCGTGAGCCGGGGGACCGAACCACAACAGCCACCAGCTGCGCGGCCAACGGGATCCCGGCTGCCGGAGCGAGCTGCTGGAGCCGCCAGTTTTGAGTTCCAGAATCGACGGCGCGGATCAGCGCCGCACCCGCCATCTCCTTCAGGCCCGGGGGCATGCGCTGCAGCAGGGCCAACGCCAGAATGTCCACCGAGCGGTTGCCCGCGATCCTCGCCAGGTTCACATCAGCTCCCGCCAGGGCGTGAAGCGTAAGGCGGGCTGAAGGGATGCCACGCACGGACACGTCAACCTGGATGATCCGCGCACGATCCGGCGCGGCCTCGATAGACGCTCCGGGTTCCGGCTCCTCCGCATGATCAGCCGGCAGCGCGCTGGCCAGCGGGGCGCCCGCGGTGGACGTCAGCTCAACTTCCGAGCCGGTAGCGTCCGCCAGGACAGCCAGGATCCGATCAAGGCTGCCGCCATGGGCCAGCTCCACTGCCATGGCATGGCTGGCCTGGTCAGCCTGCTGCAAGTGGGCAGCTGACTCACTCACAAGCAACGAGTTGATCGCTTCCATGACGCCGACAAAGGGCACAACTTTGCGGAGCTCTATCAAGGGAAGCCCGGCGGCTTCAGCTGCTGCCACCATCGACGACGGTATCGAGGCCAGCTCCGTGCCAGTCTCTATGGCCAGCGCAGCCACTCCACGTTCCGCCAGTTCCCAGATGTAGCCAATACGCCGCTTGTCCGTTGCCGAGACGAGGGCCTGACCGCCGGTGAGCAACAGTTCACCGCCGCCAAGTAACGGGGCAATGTCCAATACCTCACTGGAATGAATCCAGCGCAGCTGCGTCTGGGCCGCAATGGCCGCCGCTGCGCGGATCACAGGGTCCGCCGGCGTGAGGGTGGAATGTTTCAAGACATCCTGCAGGCGTATTGGCATGACACTCCGTCGCGTTTTCTCTTGAACTGGCAGACACATTGTATGTGGTGCATGTGGCCTGGGCCACATAATCTGGGCTTATCCCTTTTACTCATGGAGGCTCCCCCATGCAAGACAACCTCTCCACAACGCAGCCAGGGCCGGCAATGACGCCGGCCGAGGACTGCGAAGCCTGGCTTCAGCCGATTCCCGAGTCCCAGCGAACTCAGAAAGTTTCGGGTCAGTTCTGGATCTGGGCCGGCGCAAACCTTGCACCGATCAACTGGGTACTGGGTGCCCTCGGCATCCATCTCGGCCTCGGCTTCGCGGACACGGTCACCGTTCTGGTTTTGGGGAACCTGATCGGAATGCTGTTGTTCGGCTGCTTCGTCCTCCTCGGCCAGAAGACCGGCGCCACCGGCATGGTCCTGGCCCGCGCAGCCTTCGGCCGCCGCGGCAACTACCTGCCGGCAGCCATCCAGGCGGTCCTGGTGATCGGCTGGTGCGCGGTTAACACGTGGATCATCCTGGACCTGGTCATGGCACTCTTCGGCACGCTCGGATGGGTGGATCCCACAGCACACAACTATGGCTGGAAGATCGGCGTCGCCACCGCCATCATGGCCGCGCAGGTAGCCATCGCCTGGTTCGGCTACAAAGCCATCGCAGCCTTCGAAAAGTGGACCGTGCCGCCCACCATCCTCATCCTGGCCGTCATGTCCGCCGTGGCCTGGTTCGGCATGAAGATCAACTGGACGTACGCCGGCCCCGCCGGCAACATCCTGGAAGGCTCCGAACGGATCGCGGCCATGAGCGCCGTGATGACCGCCATCGGCATCGGCTGGGGCATCACCTGGTTCACCTACGCCGCCGACTACTCCCGGTTCGTGAGTACCCAAGTTCCCAAGAAAAAGGTCTACCTGGCGTCGGTCCTTGGCCAGTTCATCCCGGTTGTCTGGCTCGGCATCCTCGGCGCAAGCCTGGCCACCAACAGCGGCGAAATCGACCCTGGGAAGCTCATCGTCCAGAACTTCGGCGTCCTCGCGCTGCCGGTGCTGCTGATGGTGCTGCACGGCCCCATCGCCACCAACATCCTCAACATCTACACCTTTTCGGTCGCCACGCAGTCGCTGGACATCACCATCAGCCGCCGCAAACTCAACCTGTTCGTCGGCGTCTTCTCCCTCGCCGCCGTCGTGTTCTTCATCTTCCAGGAAGACTTCGCAACAGTCCTCGACGCCTGGCTCATCGGGCTCGTGGCGTGGGTTGCCGCGTGGGGCGGAGTCATGCTGGTCCACTACTTCTGGCTCGAGAAGCGGTGGCCGGGCAACCCGGAAAGGCTTTTCGACGCCGTAGGCACCAAGCGCCTCCCCGACGTCAACTGGGCCGGCGTCGCCTCCCTCCTGGTCGGCATCTTCGCCACGTGGCTGTTTATGTACGGACTGGTTCCCGCCATGCAGGGCCCCATAGCTGTGGCTCTGGGCGGCTGGGACCTCTCGTGGCTCGCAGGCGGCCTTGCAAGCGCCGGAAGCTATGCCATCCTTGGCCCGAAGTTCCACCGCAGGCACTTGGATTCCGCCCTGCCGGCCGCCACCGTTGCGCAGGCCACCGCAGACCTGGGATTCGCCGCCCGGCCCAGCGCGCCCGCCGGACGCTGACACTCCTCAAACCTGAATTACTGACGGACACTGAACCTCTAGGAACCACACCATGACCTTTGAAGCATTCGCGGATTCCGCCCACCCCATCACATGGCCTGAGGGCAAGCGGGCAGCAGCCTCATTCACGTTCGACGTCGACGCCGAGTCCTGCACCATCGCCCACGATCCGAAGAGCACGCGCCGGATGTCCCTGATGACCCACCAGTCGTACGGGCCCAAGGTGGCGGTCCCGCGGCTGCTTCAGATCCTCCAGCGACAGGACATCCGGGCCACCTTCTTCGTTCCCGGCTTCACGGCAGACTGCTACCCGGACACGGTCCGGCGCATCGTGGACGCCGGGCACGAGGTGGCCCACCACGGGTACCTGCACGAGCCCATGCAGGGCATCGACGCCGAGACCGAGGCCCGGTACATCGACCGCGGGCTGGAGGCCCTCGCAAGGGTCGGTGTGGAACCGGTGGGGTACCGCGCGCCGTGGTGGGAACTGAACTGGCACTCCCCTGCGCTCCTGGCGGACCGAGGTTTCCTCTACGATTCGAGCCTGCTCGACGGCGACGCACCGTACCGTTTCGGCGTCGCCCCCGGCGACAGCCGGGACATCGTGGAGATCCCGGTCGACTGGACCCTGGATGACTGGGAGCAGTACGCGTTCTACCCCGGAGTCACTGGCAGCGGTGTCATCGAAAGCCCGGCCAAGGTCTTGGAAATGTGGACCCTGGAGGCTGAGGCACACCATGCCCAGGGCAGCTGTTTTGTCCTGACCAACCACCCGTTCATCTCGGGCCGGCCGTCCAAGGCCGTGGCCCTGGAGAAGCTGATTGAACGGGTGAAATCAATGGACGGAATGTGGGTCACCACCATGGAGGCCATCGCCGAACACACCCGCAGGACCGTCGAGGAGGTCCACACCCACGCCCGGATCGAGGTCCCCTCCTTCCCGGAAACGGGGGCCCGGTTCACGCCGGCCGCGGTCCGGCAGCAGACACCGGCCGGTAGCCACAGCCGGTAACCCCGACTGCGGTAAGAGGCACACAAGGAAGCGCCCGACGGCGGCAGGAGACTGCCGCCGTCGGGCGCTTCTTTTGTACTGCCCTCAGACCGTCAGACGGTTCCCGAGGCGAGGAGGCGCTCCACGTCCGCCACCTGCGGATAGGCTGCCTGCGTTCCCTTGCGGGCGGTGGCCAGCGCGGCGGCAATCGAGGCGAAGGCGGCGGCGTCAGCCAGCGGCGCACCGGCTGCCAGGCGGGCGGCTACCGCCCCCGTGAAGGCGTCGCCCGCGCCGGTCGTGTCCACCGCCTTGACCTTGATGGGTGCCACCCGGACCAGCTGCTGCCCCGAAGGCGCCAGCGAATCCAGCACCACCGAGCCGTGGGCCCCCAGCGTGACCAGGACGCGTTGGAGGCCCCGCTCGGCGAAGTGCAGCCTGACCGCTTCCCAATCGCGGACATCCGCATCACTGCCGGGAATGGCGGCGGAGCCGAGGA
This sequence comes from Pseudarthrobacter raffinosi, assembly GCF_023913735.1. Taxonomy (GTDB): domain Bacteria; phylum Actinomycetota; class Actinomycetes; order Actinomycetales; family Micrococcaceae; genus Arthrobacter; species Arthrobacter raffinosi. The sequence goes on along the minus strand of NZ_JAMXBH010000008.1, from coordinate 138,485 downwards.
ACAGCGACGCCTCATGCGCGTTGACCAGCAGGACATCGGTCAGGTCCGCCAGATGCTGCGGGATCTCCGCGTAAGGCGAGAGGTTCAGCAGAACTGTGGCGCCGGCGTCGTGCCCTGCCCTTGCGGCGGCCTCAACCGTGTCAAGTCTGACCTCCAGGCAGAGGCAGACCACCGCGGCGCCGTCGAACGCTTCAGCCTCGACGGCGACGTCCGCCGGCGAGAGGGTGCCGTTGGCGCCGGCCGAGATGATGATGCTGTTCTCGCCGTTGGAATCCACGGCGATGACGGCGACGCCGGTGGCCTCGGTTGCTGAGGTCCGCACGCCGGAGATGTCCACCCCGGCGCCGGCAGCGGAGGACAGGAGAATGTCGCCGTTGGCGTCCGCACCGACGGCACCCACCAAACTGACGGCCCCGCCCAGCAGGCTGGCGGCGACGGCCTGGTTGGCGCTCTTGCCACCGGGGTTCACGGCGAAACCGCTGCCATGCACCGTCTCACCGGGCAGCGGCAGCCGCTCGCAGTAGATGGTCAGGTCAGCGTTCAGGGATCCGACGACGACGATCCTGCCTTGGGTGCCGGCTGCTGCGGAACTCATTCGGTCACCTCAGCCTCGACGGGCTTGGGGATGAGGAGCGACGCGGCGAACGCGGCCACCGTGATGACCAGGCCCGTCACCACCACGGAGAGGTAGGACGCCTGGGCGTCGCCGAGGGCCGAGGTGGCCACCAGCACTGCCGGCAGCACCAGGAAGCTCAGGCCGGCGCCAAGGTTGAAGGCGCCCGCGTTCATGCCGGGAAGGAACCCCGGGTTTCCGGCGGGTGAGAGGACAACTCCGAGTCCGTTCAGCATGATGTTGACCGTACCGGCGTACATGATGCCCAGCAAGACGGTTCCGGCGATCATCATGGGCAGGCTGCTGAGGCCGAAGAACGCGATGATGGCCAGGGCGGCGATGCTGCCCAGCATGCCGAGACGCAGGACCTTGGTGTAGCCGAGGATGGGCGCGAGCCTGCCGCTGAGGGGACCCACCAGCCAGCCGAGCAGGGCGTACGGGGTGAGGATGATGAGCGACATTTCGGTCGGGCCGATGCCGAATCCCGGGTCCGCGGCCTGCACATACGCCGGCACGATCCCGTTGATGACGGCGAAGATGCCGGTCATGGTCAGCGTGGTGGTCAGCAGCGGCGCCCAGGTGGAGCGCTGGCGCAGGTGGACGGTTTCCACCATGGGCTGTTTGGCGCGCTTTTCCACGGTCCAGAACGCGTAGAACGCGACGGCGGCGACCACCACCAGTCCAATGGCCAGCATGAGCGTGCCGGGTGCGAAGGCGCCCACCAGCTTGGAGCCCTCGTTCAGGGCGGTGAGCAGCGCACCCACGGCGACGACGATGAAGAACACTCCCAGCCAGTCCATGGAGGTGCCGGCGGCCGGCTTGCTCTCGCCGGCGAGGAAGGCGATCAGGGCGGTGGCGACGAGGGCCAGGACCACCATGAGCCAGAAGATGCTGCGGAACCCGAAGTGCTCGGCGAAGTAGCCGCCCACAAAGGAGTCGACGCCGGCTACGCCGCCGTTGACCGCGGTGATGAGGCCCATGAGCGTCCCGTATTTGCGCGGGTTGCTGACGGCGGAGCGCAGCATGATCAGGCACAACGGCACGGTGGGGCCGCTGACGCCCTGGATGATGCGGCCCACAAAGAGCCAGGTCACGTCGGGGGCCATGGCCGCGATGACCGAACCAACGGCCATCAGGAGCATCATGCCGATCAGGATTTTTTTCCGGCCGATGATGTCGCTCAGGCGGGGCAGGAAGAGGGAGAACAGGGCGGCGGCGGTGAAGAACCAGGTCTGGGAGAGGCCGATGACGGCCTGATCGGTGTTCAGTTCCTTGCCCATGGTGACCAAGGCGGGACTGAGCATGGAGGCGTTGAGCTGGAACGCGACGCACGCGGCCAGCAGGGCGACCATCAGGGCGGTGACGTTGCCCCGGCTGGTCTTTGCCTCAGTGAGGGTGGCGGTCATCTACTTGCCTCCCGTGGCTGCTGCGAGGACGGCGGGTTCAGCAGCGGCGGCGGGAGCGCCGTCGTCGGGCTCCCCAATCCGAACCAGGGCATCCGTTACGAGGTCCCAGAAACGGGCGTGGTCCAGGTCAACGGCCACGGAGGTGGTGCAGTCATCCGGTGCGGGGGCGCGGAAGTCGGCCACGGTCATGCCGAGCGTCAGTGTGCCCTGCAGTTCGATGTCCACCGGAACCTTGCGGGTGGTGACGATGCTGGGATCGATCACATAGGCCACGGCGCACGGATCATGGACGGGCGGGAAGTCAAAGCCCTGGGCGTCCTTGTAGGTCTGGGTGAAGAACTCCATCAGTTCCATCACGAACTTGGCGGGTGCGGTACCCACAGCTGCGATCTTCTCCACCACGTCCGGAGTGGCCAGGGCCTGGTGGGTGAGGTCCAGGCCCACCATCACCACGGGCCATTTTTCGTTGAACACGATGTGGGCGGCTTCGGGGTCGATGATGATGTTGAATTCGGCCACGGCGCTCCAGTTGCCCACGTGGTAGCCGCCGCCCATCAGGACAACTTCCTTGACGCGTTCTACAATGCGCGGTTCCTTGCGGGCTGCCAGCGCGATGTTGGTGAGGCCGCCGGTCGGGACCAAAGTGACCGTGCCCGGTTCGTGGGCCATCACAGTGTCAATGATGAGGTCGACGGCGTGGCGCGGGTCCAGTTCGATGGTGGACTCGGGCTGTGCGGGGCCGTCCATGCCCGTCTCGCCGTGGATGGACGGCGCGGTTTCGATGGTGCGGACCAGGGGCCGGCCGCAGCCGGCGGCAAACGGCACACCGGTGATGCCGGCGATGGTCCCGACGGCGAGCGCGTTCTTGGTGACCTTTTCGAGCGTCTGGTTGCCCACCACGGTGGTGACGGCCAGCAGTTCAATGTCAGGGTTGCCGTGTGCGAGCAGGATGGCCACGGCGTCGTCATGCCCGGGGTCGCAGTCAAGAATGATTTTCTTGGGGCCGGGTTTCATCGGTTTGGATTCCACGTTAAATCTCCACGTCATTGGGGCCTGCCGGAGCAGTGGCCGAAAGTATTCAGTGTGATCATGGCATCCGCGCGGCCGTCACGTCAAGCGCTTAACGTTGCGCACGTCAAGCGCTTGATGTTTGGGTGTGGTGCTTCCGACTCCGGTGGGTTCAGGTGGCGAGCGAGCGCAATACCCGTGCAGGCGGCCCGACAACAATGGCACTTTCCGGTACGTCCTTCGTGACCACAGACGCAGCCGCCACCACGGCATCATCGCCAATCGTCACACCCGGCAGAATGGTGGCGTTCGCCCCGATCCACACATTGCGGCCAATAACCACGGGGGCAGGGTGCATGTCCGCGCGACGGCTCGGCATGAGGTCATGGTTGAGCGTGACAATCACCACGTTGTGCCCGATCAGGCAGTCGTCCCCGATGACCACGCCGCCCTGGTCCTGAAATTTGCAGCCGGAATTGATAAAAATCCGTTCCCCGAGGGAGATGTTTTTCCCGAAGTCGGAGTAGAAGGGCGGGAAGACCGTCACGGACTCGTCAACCGGCTTGCCGGTCAGCTGAGCTAACAGCTCCCGGACCCGCTCCGGTTCCTGATATCCGCCATTGAGTTCGCCAGTGATGCGCAGGGCATCCTGGCTGACCCGGTGCATGACCTCATGCAACGGCGAGTCCCCGGTGATGGTGTGTCCGGCATTCAGCGCCTCAAGGAGATCGGCGAGTTCCATGGTGTCCTTTCAGTCAAAGCTCGTCACGCGTGCGCGTCAATTGTTCGGTTTTGCTGCTTCCGAAACCGCCGTGGCCGCCCAGCTCGTAAGGAGTTTGATGCGCTCTTCGTGGGTCGTCCCGGGTTCAGCGGTGTAGAAGCTGACGTCGTTGACGGCACCCGGGGAGGTGGTCGTCAGGGACTGGTAGGTCAGCTCCAGGTCGCCTACCACGGGGTGTCGCAGCCGCTTGGTTCCCTCGTGTCGGAAACGGATGTCATGCGATGCCCACAGCGTGCGGAACTCGGGGCTCAAGGTGGATAGTTCGCCTACGAGTTCGCGCAGAGAGCGGTCGTTGGGCTCACGGCCGGCTTCGGCACGCAGCAGGGCGGCGGTGGCCGCGGCGCCGGCGTCCCAGTCGACGAAGAACTCCCGTGCGGCCGGGTCGAGGAAGTGAAAGCGTGCGAAGTTTGCTTGGCCGTTGGCAGTGGTGGTGTCGCTGGCAAACATGGGCGCGTGGAGTGAACGCCCCAGCGCATTAGAGGCCACGATATCGAGGCGGCCGTTGCGGACGAACGCGGCCGACATGGTGATGGAGTCAAGCAGCCAATGGACAGTGACCGCCAGCCCCGCTTCCTTGCGGCGGGATGGCGTCCGGCGCACGGGCCGGGCGGCCCGTGCCAGCTCGAAAAGGTACCGGCATTCGTCATCGTTCAGGTGCAGTGCCCCGGCCACAGCCTTGAGGACTTCGTCAGACACGCCGCTGATGTTGCCCTTCTCCAGCCGCGCGTACCACTCGGTGCTCACCCCGGCGAGGACCGCAACCTCTTCGCGGCGCAGTCCGGGAACGCGGCGACGGCTGCCCGCGGGAAGCCCCACCTGCTCCGGGCGGATTTTGGCGCGGCGACTGGCCAGGAAGTCCCGGATGTCGGCGCGGTTGTCGGGCAGGTTGTCCATGAATCCACGATAGCCCCGGTTCACCAGGCTAAAGGGGGGAGAGCTTGTACCCCCATAAACGCAGCCTTCTTCAGCCGATGGAAATAGGGTGATATTGATGCAAAGGCACCCCCTAAACAGGAGAAGAATGTTTACCGTTAGTTCCTACGCCGCACCGTCCGCCGCTGAGCCGCTCGTTCCCACGAAGATCGAACGCCGCGACGTCGGCCCCCTTGATGTCCTGATCGACATCAAGTTCGCCGGCATCTGCCACTCTGACATCCACACCGTCCGCGGGGACTGGGGTCCCCAGTCCTACCCATTGGCCCCCGGCCACGAGATCGCCGGCATCGTCACCGAGATCGGCACGGCGGTCACCAAGCACGCTATCGGCGACCGGGTCGGCGTCGGCTGCATGGTCAACTCCTGCCGCGAATGCGTCAACTGCCTCAAGGGCGAAGAGCAGTACTGCCTGAATGGCAACGTCGGCACCTACGGCGCTGTGGACCGCGACGGCACCATCACGCAGGGTGGCTACTCAACGCACGTCGTCGTGACCGAAGACTTTGTCGTGCGGATCCCCGAAGGCATCGCGCTCGACGCCGCCGCTCCCCTGCTGTGCGCGGGCGTCACCACGTACTCCCCACTGCGGCACTGGGGTGCCGGCCCCGGGAAGAGAGTTGCCGTCGTCGGCCTGGGCGGCCTCGGCCACATGGCCGTTAAGCTCGCCCACGCCATGGGCGCGGAAGTCAGCGTACTTTCACAGTCGCTCAAAAAACAGGAGGACGGGCTGAAGCTGGGCGCGGACCACTACTACGCCACCAGCGACGAGACCACCTTTGAGGATCTCGCCGGCAGCTTCGACCTGATCATCAACACCGTGAGCGCATCGATCGACATCAGTGCCTACCTGCAGCTGCTCACCCTCGACGGCGCCCTGGTTAACGTCGGTGCTCCCGCTGAACCGCTCCCGGTCAACGCGTTCGCCCTCATCATGGGCCGCCGCTCCTTCGCCGGCTCCATGATCGGCGGGATCCGCGAAACCCAGGAAATGCTCGACTTCTGCGCCGAGCACAACCTCGGTGCCGAAATCGAAGTCATCCCGGCCAGCAAGATCAACGATGCCTACGAACGCGTCCTTGCCTCCGACGTCCGCTACCGGTTCGTCATCGACACCTCCACTCTCGTCTAGAACACCGGCGGGCAGCACCGGCCCTCCACGCCTACTACGATCGAAGGATGGAATCCGCGGAGCAGGTGCAGCAATCCGTCCGCTCTCGGCGCATCACCGCCGCCATGGTCGCGGCCCGCGCCGGCGTCTCGACGGCGACGGTTTCCCTGGTGGCCAACGGCAAGACTGCCGGCCGCGTTTCTGAGGACAACATTGCCAGAGTGCGGGACGCAATTTCCGAGCTCGGGTACGTGGTGGACGGGATCGGCAGCTCGCTGGCCAAAGGCGTCAGCTCCATCGTGATCCTCGTGTCTCCGGACATCTCCAACCCGTTTTTCGCCAAGGTGATCGCCGGGGTCCGGGAGTCACTCGGGGCTGATTACCAGCTGCTGCTGTCCGTCACCGACGCGGGCGAATTTCCGCAGGCCGGCGACGTCCGGAAGCTGATGGCACTCCGGCCGGCCGGGCTGCTCGTGGGTGCCCCAAACGCCGAATTCCTGGAAGAACTTTCTGCCGCGGGCCCCGTGGTCCTGCTCGATGCCCCAGGGCTGGAAGCCTACGCGCCGTCCGTCAATCTGGACGTTGCGCACGGCGCGGGGGAGCTGGCGGGACACCTGGCAGATGCAGGGCATCGGCAGGTGGCCTACGTGGACAGTGTCACCGGCACAGCGACGTTCGCCATCCGCCGCGAAGCCTTCCTGGACGAGGCAGCGGCCCACGGAATATCGGTGGGGCCCGGCCACATCATCAGGACCACCATCGACGTCGGGGCGTCTGCCGCCGCGTTCGCCGCCGCCTGGCCCGCGTGGCAGCAGGCCGGGGTCACCGCCGTCGTCTGCTGCACTGACACCCACGCCTATGGGGTGCTGCAGGAAGCGCGGGTGGCAGGCGTCCAGATCCCGGGCCAGCTGGCCATCGCCGGCTTCGATGATCTGCCGTACTCCGCCACCAGCAATCCCAGCCTGACCAGCGTGCATCTGCCGGCGACCTCGTTGGGGCTGAAGGCCGGCGGGCAGCTGCGCCGACTTATGGAAGGCCACCAGCTGGAGCAGCCGCAGCTGACCCTGGAAAGCTCCCTGGTGGTCCGCAACTCCACCTCGGCAACGGCCCCTTCATAGCCAACGCTCTCTCACTTTCCCTAAGAAAGTGAGAGAGCGTTGCCGCATTTCTTAGAATAAGTGAGAGAGGGGTGTGATGGGGTGCTGTCACACCCCCGCCGTAAGCTGGGGGCATGCCGAGTAACTGGGACGCCCTGGACGTCAGCCTGCGTGAATCCGTGCAGGAGAACGTGGAGATCTACGAGCGCGTCCGCCCTGCCCTGAAGCTGGTCACCAAGGACGTTCTCCATATCCTCCGCGACATGTTGAAGGACACCGAGGTCACGCCGCTCTTTGTCACCGGGCGCACCAAGTCGGTGGAATCCTTCCGGGAGAAGATCTCCCGGATTGAGGAACCGCTGGAACCCGGCGGACCCCCGGTGCTGAAGTTCCCGGACCCGTTCCGCACCCTCAACGACATGGTGGGCGTGCGCGTCATCACCAAACTGCCAACCGAGAATGCCCTGGTGGCCAACATCATCAAGCGCCAGCGGCAGGTGTTTGACTGCCGCGGGGACCGGGAGAAGGACATCGGTTCCATCGAGTCCGGCACGTACGGCTATTCGAGCCGCCACCTGATCCTGCGCACCATCCAGAACGAGGCGGTGAAGGATTACCAGCAGGCCTTCAACCCGGATATTCCGGCCAACGGCAGCTATTTCTTCGAATGCCAGATCCGCACCGTCTTCGCCCACGCATGGAGCGAGATCGAGCACGACATCCGCTTCAAAGCCGAGGACCCCCGCGCCTGGACGCCGCATTTCGACCGGCAGTTCACCGCCACCGCCGCCATGCTGGAAACAGTGGAAAGCGCCTTCGCGGACCTCCACGAACGCTACGAGGAAGTCCGCAGCTACTGGGACATGGAGGGCGAAGGCGCCGCGCAGCTCACACCCAACCGGATCCGGGACGTCTGGCGCACGCTGCTGCCGCACGTGGACCGCAAAGTGGATGACGACTGGGGCTGGGCCGCCGAGCTCATGGCTGCCCACGGCCTCAACCAGACCGTCCAGCTGGCAGGCCTGCTCAGCGCCCAGCGGATCACCGAGGTCCGCAAGGCACTGGACCACCGCTACTCCCCCGGCCCGGACCGCCTGCTGGATGACCTCCTGCTGTGGCAATACGGCACCAAACACATTGACCTCACCGCAGAGGCGCCCGACGCCGTCCCGCACCCGCGGCGCGACAGCCTCCTGCGGCGGCTCAAACAGATCGAGCGCTACCGCCAGACCAAGTCCGAGTAGACCAATCGCGGAGCCGCAGGATTATTGGGCACCGCTGACATTCAACTACCCTTGACTCATGGTGGAGGCTGTTGTACACGGACCTCCGATGCTCCCGGCTCCAGCCCCGCGGCAAGATCCGGCACGTTTTTGCCCCTCTCTGACAAGGATTCCGCCATTTCCACGGACGCATTCTTCGCCACGCTCACCCGGATCCGCAACGTCATCCTGCCTGCGGCCGCACGGTCCTGGCTGAACACGCCGCGTGGACTGCTCACGGGCTTTATCCTGGTGCACCTGGGCTTCCTGATCTTCGCGGCGCTGCTTTCCCTGCGCGGCGAAGCGTTCAGCGACACGTTCATCTACCGCGACTGGGCCCGGGCCGGTTTCGACGAAGCGAACCTCAGCGGTGGCCCCAGCCCCTGGGTGTACCCCATCCTCGCGCTCATCCCCATGGCGCTGGCAGGGCTTGCCGGCCCCGGACCGTTCTTCTTCCTGTGGGTGCTGATGACCACCCTCCTCAACGGCTGGGCCCTGGCCAAGCTCACGGACCGTGGCCGCAACCAGGACGCCATCCCGGCGGCCTGGTGGTGGCTGATCTTCACGCTGCTGATGGGCTGGCTCGGCTTCGCACGCGTGGACGGCCTCACCGCACCGATCGTCCTGGTGGCCCTGGCCTATGGTGTGGGCCGGCCGTTTGTGGCGTCGGTCCTGCTCGCCGCCGCCACGTGGGTAAAGGTCTGGCCGGCCGCGGTGATGCTGGCCCTGTTCGCCGTGGTCAAGAACCGCCTCCTGGTGGTGCTGGCGGGCGTGGCCACGTCAGCGGTGGTGCTGGCACTTGCCGCCGCGGTTGGCAGTGTGTCCAAGCTGCTGAACTTCCTGACCCAGCAGGGTGACAGGGGCATGCAGCTCGAGGCAACGTTCACCACCCCGTGGCTGTGGCTGTCCGTGCTGAACATCGGCGACTCCCGGATGTACATGAACACCGATATCAACTCCATGCAGGTGGACGGACCCGGCACCGCGGTGATGTCCGTGCTGATGCAGCCGCTCCTCATTCTTGCTGCCCTGCTCGTGGCCGGACTGACCTTCTGGGCGCTGCACAACGGCAAGCTCAACAGCAACGGAAAGGCCGACGGCGGCGTGGACCGTACCGAGCTGCTGCTGGCCGGGGCGCTTACCCTGGCCACCGCCTTTGTGGTGTTCAACAAGGTGGGCTCGCCCCAGTTCATGGTGTGGCTCGCCCCGGCCGTAGCGGTGGGCCTGGCGCACAGCTGGCGTGAGTGGCGGGTCCCCGCGGCCATGCTCATCGCGATCGCGGTGGCCACGTTCTTCATCTACCCGCTGTTCTATGATGCCCTCAGCCACAACAACCCCCTTATGGCCGGTGTGCTGACCATCCGCAACGTCCTTCTGGTGGTCCTGTTCCTGTGGTCGGTCCGGCGCCTGTACTCGCTGGGCAAAAAGACTTCAGCGTCCGTCCCCGCGCTCAAGGAGTCCTGAGATTTCCACAAAGTTCTTCGACCGGCTGGTCAGCGTCCGCCGCACAGTCCTGCCCGCCCGCGTGGTGGACTGGTTCGCCCGTCCGTCCAGCGTCTGGTGGGGCTTCGCGGTCATCCACCTGTATTTCCTCGGCTGGATGGCGTCCTTCTTCCTCAACGGCGATACGTTCAGCGACACCGAGCAGTACCGCCAGTGGGCCATGGACGGCTACAGCCCGGACAGCCTGGACGGCAAGATCAGCCCCTGGGTGTACCCGGTGCTGGCGCAGATCCCCATCTTCCTCGCGAACATTGCCGGACCCAGCCTGTACCTCCTGTGCTGGTTCCTCATCATCACAGGCCTCAACGCCGTCGGGCTTGCATTCCTGACGCGCGGGCCGCGGAAGGTGAAGGGCATCGCCCCGGCCTGGTGGTGGCTGTTTTTCACCGTCTTTATGGGCTACCTCAGCTTCGCCCGGGTGGAGGGAATTACCGCCCCCATCGTGCTGATTGCCCTGCTGTACGCGGCCGAACGCCCCGTGGTGGCAGGGATCCTGCTGAGCGTGGCCACCTGGCTCAAGGTGTGGCCGGCAGCGGTCCTGGTGCCGATCGTCATTGCCAGCCGGAAACGGATCCAGGTGCTGGTGTCCGGCGTCGCAGTCACCGCCGTCGTGGGCCTGGGCACGTACCTGTCCGGCGGCCTGCCGCACATCATGGACTTCCTGACCAACCAGGGCGAGCGCGGCATGCAGCTGGAAGCCACATTCTCCACGCCGTGGGTGTGGCTCAGCGTGTTCAACATCGCCGGTTCCAAGATGGCGGACAACACGGCCATCAACTCCACCGAGGTCTACGGCCCGGGCGCGGACGTGGCCGCGTTCCTGATGCAGCCCCTGCTGATCCTCGCCGCCGTGGTGGCCGCCGTCCTGCTGGTCCGGGCGCTGAACCGGGGCGCCGAGCGGGAGGAACTCTTCCTCGAGGGCGCCCTGATGATGACCACGGCGTTTATCGTGTTCAACAAGGTGGGATCGCCGCAGTTCATCATCTGGCTGGCCCCGGTGATCATCGCCGGCCTCACGCACGACTGGGAGCGGTGGAAGGTCCCTGCCACGCTGCTGATGGGCATTGCCCTGACCACGTTTGTGATCTACCCGCTGTTCTACACGCCCCTCATCCACGCCCACCCGGTCATGGCCGCCATCCTGACCACGCGCAACGTGCTCCTGGTGGTGCTGCTGTGGTGGTCGGTGAAGCGGACCGCGGAGCTGGGCCGCAAATCGCAGGCGGTCCCGCAGGCCGCCTGATGTGGGCCGCCTGACCCGGGCCGCACTAGGGTAGTGCCATGACCGCGGGGGCAGACAACACAAACAGGCCGGGGTTCCGCCGCTGGCTGCCGCTGCTGGCACCGCTCCTTGCTGCAGCAGCCGTTGCTACAGGACTTGCTGCCATCCTGGCGCCCCGGCAGGAGATCGGGTGGTTCGCCTACGCGCTCCTGTCCAACCAAACCTTCACAGCGGTCACGATAGTCCTGATGGACAGCGGTGCACGGGCCGGTTATTTACTCATTGCAATGGGCCTGCTGACACTGGCGTTCTGGTTGGGATACCGCTTGGGTCTCCGGCGCCAGCCAGCGCATTAGTTCGGCTCGTCAACTCTCAGGACCTGACGAAGCCGGCGCGCCTCAGCGGGCGCTGCGGCGCTGGTCCAGGACCCAACGCCAACCACGCCGGGCCCAGTCCAGGGGTTTACCCTCGATCAGCAACTTCCGCGTGTGGATGTCCAGGACCAGCAGATAGAACGTGAACAGCAGCGCCGTCACGAACGCCAGCGACGACGCGTCAATGGCCAGCTCCACAAACGACCAGACCGAGAGCTGGTCCTGCGCGCCGAACACCACAAAGAACGTCACCCCCACGTAGAGGCACCGGATCTGCCAGTCGTTCCGGATGCCCGTGGCCGCCAGGAACGGCACAAACCAGAGAATGTACCAGGGCTGGATGATGGGCGAGAGCATCACGACGGCGGCGAACGCCAGGGCCAGCCGGCGCACCGCCCGCGAGTAATCGCCTCGGAACATCAGCAGCAGCACCAGCCCGATCGCCGCCCACTTCATGCCCGTCCGCAGCAGGTCCGCGATGGTGCCGCCCGGCAGTCCCAGCACGTTGCCGAGGAACTCCACCTGCTGTCCCAGGAACCCTGACGGCGAATAGCCGGTGTACCCCGGCGTCGGGTCCATGATGGCCCAGACCCAGCCCAACCCGAGGTTGTACGGGATCCCGCTGACGGCCAGAACGGCGAAACTGATTCCCGCCGTCGCTCCCCAAATAAGGAACTTCCGCGTCCACGAGGCGGCGTGCCCCGCCCACATGACCCCGATGAACGGTAGCAGCAGCACGGTGATCGGCTTGATCCCGATGGAGGCCGTGACAAGGAGGATTCCGGCCAGGTAGCGCTTCGTCGCGGCGAAGTAGACACCGGCGACGGCGAGGCCAACCATGAGTGCGTCGTTGTGGGCGCTGGCCACGAAACTGATGAGGAACAGCGGGTTGGCCACCGCGATCCAGAGTGCCCGCGCGCCGTTGATGCCGTGCAGTTCGGCCAGCTTGGGCACGTAAATGACGCAGAGCAGAACCCCTGCGCCGGCGATCAGGCGGAACAGCAGCACGGACACGTCGGGCTGTGCCCCTGTCAGCTCCACAACGCCGCGGGCAAGCCACAGGAAGTAGGGCCCGTAGGGGGTCCGGTTCTCGGCCCAGGCCGGGTCCGCGCCGAGGGCAAACCAGTTGTTGAGGGTGGAGATGCCCACCGTATAGGGGTTCTGGCCTTCCATGACCAGGCGGCCCTGGCCGGTGTAGGCGTAGACATCGCGGGAGAAGATGGGGACGGCCAGCAGGAGCGGCAGGGACCAGGCGGAGATGGCTATGACCACCGACCGCAGCGAGTGTTCGCCCCAGTCGTCCAACCGCTGGCCCAGCCGGAGCCAGGACCGCATCAGGAGCATCGCCCCCACCGTCAGGAGCACGGTGGACAGCGTCACGCCCCAGCCCTCGGTCCGCAGGGCGATGACCACCGGCTGGCGGATCATGGGTGAGCCGTTGGCGATCCAGCCGGTTCCGATCGAGCCCACAAACATCATGAGGGCGCCGAGGAACCCCTGCCAGGTGGCGATGTACACCCGGCGCTTGGTGGGGGGAGCTGAGGCGGGCGCAGCAGACTTCGGGAGCTCCGTGCCGGCCGCTGTCTTTTTCGACGGACCGGGGAAGCTCTCCGAAGTGCTGATGTGTGAACCGCCTGCCGTCATGTCTTGTGTGGTCCCCTACTTACGTTACGGCGCTGGCTGGACTAGCTATAGGCCGGTCTACAACCCAGTCATTTTAGCAGTTGGCCAGCGGCGTGCCCCAGACTGGGAGGGGCGGACGCGCCCCCTATTTCGCAATGGGGCGTCGCGCCGCCCCATCCCCGCCTAAGAACGAAGCCCCCACTGCCGGCTTCACCAGCACGATTGGACCCAGCCATGGCCGCACGAAGCGTCCCCGATGCCCGGACCGGCACGCCGCAGCAGCTCCAATCAGTCCGCGCCACCCTTCGCTCCCCACGGCGGCTCAAGACCGAGGCGCTGGCGGGCCTGGTGGTGGCGCTGGCACTGATCCCGGAAGCTATCGCCTTCTCCGTGATCGCGGGCGGAACGGGCTGGAAGTGGAGCTGATCGGGCTTAATGCCGCCAGCATTCAGATGCGGACGCGGCTGGCGGGAAAGCTCAACTGACGGGCTAGCCCCGCGGGTCGCTGTGGACGGAGCGGTTCCGGCCCAACGACTTGGCCATATAGAGGGCCCGGTCAGCGGCGGCGATGAGGTCTTCCACATCGGAGGTCCCGGCGTCGTACAGTGCCACACCGTAACTGACGGTGGGCATCTCCAGCCCGTCGGCAGTGGGGACCTCAGCCAGGCGCCGGCTGACCTCCCCCGCTGTTTTTTGCGCCCGGTCGGCGGAGGCGCCCGGGATGAGGAGGATGAACTCTTCCCCGCCGTACCTGCCCACAAGATCCGTTGACCTGACGGTGTCCCGGCAGGCGCCAGCGAAAGCCTGCAGCGCGAGGTCACCGGCGGCATGGCCGTGGGTATCGTTGACTGCCTTGAAGTGGTCCAGGTCAGCAAGGATCAGGGCGCCCGTTCCCTGGGTGACGGCCCTGTCATTCAACAGTTCCGCGGCCAGGTCCAGGAAAGCTTTGCGGTTGAGCAGCCCCGTGAGATCGTCCCGGGTGGCCACCATCCGCAGGGCCCGGGTCTGCTGTTCGTTGCTCAATGCGGCCATGCTGAAGGACACCACCACCAGCAGCACCATGGTCACCAACGTGGTCACTGCGGACCCGAAATACGTGACGAACGTGGGTCCATTCGGGCCCTCCAGGAGGAAGTACACCAGCCGGCCGAAATAAAACGCGGACAACCCGGCCGCCGCGGCAGCCATGGGGACCCGGACGCGCGAATATCCCGGCTCCAGCCGCCAGAGTTCCCGGGAAGCAAGCCCCACCGTCAGGCACATCGCGGCGAGGAAGACCGGGCCGCCGGACCAGGTGTTGGTGCCGGGATGGTCGACGGCGGATGCCACCAGCGTGACCACCGGCAGCCCCGTGAAGATCCAACGGAGCGGCCGCACGTCCCGGAGCGAGCGTGCGCCGGCCCAGACGGCTACACCGCCGAGGACCAGCAGGACGTTGCCCAGAGTGTTGGCCCACCACTGGTGTGGGGTTCCGTTGAGCAGGAAAGCGGTGGATCCGGACAGGAAGAACACCAGAGCGAGGCACCACCAGCCGCTGTACGGCGAGCGTGTGTAGCGGTAGGCCGAAAAGTAGAACAGCAGCACCAGGACCAAAGCCATCAGGCCGAACGCGACCCGCAGCGTCGCTGTATCCAAGACCATTTCAGAAGTTCCCCCGGCTGCCGAGTGATGCAAACCTCAGTATTGCACCGCCGTCGGACATTTTCGCCTCATAAGGATGATCCGTCGTTGCGTGGCCAGTTCGATGGCGGAGGTCCGGTTGTCCACGCCGAGCTTGCCGTAGCCTCCAAGTCGCAGCGGGCCGGATGGTCTCGCTGGTGGGCCCGTCCGGCTCGGGCAAATCAAGCCTCCTGGCAGTCGCCGCCACCCTGGTCCGCCCCACCAGCGGCGACGTGATCGTTGACGGGATCAACACCGCGGGGCTGAAGGACAGGGAACTGACCGCGCTGCGCCGGGAGAAGGTGGGCATCATCTTCCAGCAGCCCAACCTCCTGGCGTCCCTGACCGCCGTCGAGCAGTTGATGATTGGCCACCACCTGCGTGGCAAACCGCTGAGGGCCGCGCGTTCGCGCGCCGCGGGACTCCTGGATCTGGTGGGGCTGGCCGCGTCCGCGGACAAGCGTCCGCACCAGCTCTCGGGCGGGCAGCGGCAGCGGGTGAACATTGCCCGGGCCCTGATGGGCAGTCCGAAAGTGCTGCTGGTTGACGAGCCGACGGCGGCGCTGGACCACGCGCGCAGCGCGTCGATCGTCGGGCTGCTGCGCCGGGTCACCGACGAGTTCCAGGTGGCCACGGTGATGGTCACGCACGACACCGAATTCGTGCCGCTGACCGACGCCGTCGCTGTAATGCGCGACGGCGGCCTGACCGCCCCGGTGGTACCCGGCGCCTTACCTAGCGCCGGGGGCGCGGAGTAGGGTTCGGTCATGGACATCATCCTGGTACCCGGTTTCTGGTTGGACGCGTCATCGTGGGAGAAGGTGACGCCGGCGCTGGCGGCGGCGGGGCACACAACCCATCCACTGACTCTTCCCGGCCTTGAATCTGTGGACGCACGGCGTGGAGGCATCACTCTGAAGGACCATATTGCCGCCGTCGTAGACGTTCTGGACGGTCTCGACGGAAAGGTGGTCCTCGTGGGGCACTCCGGTGGTGGCGCGGTCATCCACGGCGTGGCGGACGCACGGCCGGACCGCGTTGCCCGGAATATTTACGTGGACAGCGGACCCCTGGGCGAGGGCGGCGTCATCAATGACGGGCTGCGCACCGAGGGCGACGATGTGCCCCTGCCGCCGTGGGATGGCTTCGATGACGCCGATCTGGTGGACCTCACCGATGAGTTGCGCGCGTCATTCCGGGCGCGCGCCATCCCCGAGCCCAGGGGCGTTGCGCATGGCCGGCAGCGGCTGCATGACGTCCGCAGGTACGACGTTCCGGCGACTGTGATCGCGTGCCAGTTCCCGTCGTCGCTCCTCACCGAATGGATCGACGCCGGCCATCCCTTCACCGCCGAGCTGGCCCGCATCCGCGACGTCGAGTACGTGGACCTCCCCACCGGGCATTGGCCCCAGTTCACCAAGCCTGTGGAACTGGGCCAGGCGATCCTGGCGGCGGTGGAGCGGACGGGGTGACGCGGCGGATCTAAGCAGTGACATCAGCTGAGCCTCCGCGAGTTCAATTATCGGCTAAAAGTCAGGCCATTAAATAGCCTGACTTCAGGCTATAATCACAGTATGAAAACCGTGCCCCTTAGCGAAGCCAAGGACAAGCTTTCCGCACTCGTGGAGGAGGCGGACAAGACGCATGAGATCATCCAGATCACCCGCCACGGGCACCCGTCAGCGGTGTTGATGTCCGCTGACGACCTCGAGTCACTCCAGGAAACCATCCACTGGCTATCGCAGCCGGACATCAGGACAGATTTGGAACAGGCCCGGCGCGACATCGAGGCAGGGAACACCGTCAGCGGCGATGACCTGCGCCGAGAGTTTGGGCTACCGCCGAGGTGACTGAGGAACCATCGAACGAGCAGGGCCCCTGGAGAATCGAAGTTACCAGCCCCGCGCTGAAGGGGTTTCGTCGGCTGCCGGAGAAGGCTGCTGCCGCAATTGTCGAATTCGTTACTGGAGTTCTGGCCGACAATCCACGCCGGCTCAGCAAGCCCCTCACAAGTGAACTCCTGAGCCTGCGCACCGCACGCCGCGGTGACTACCGCGTGTTGTTCACCCTCGATGTTGAAGAGCACACCTTATATGTCCACCGCATCGAGCACCGCGCGGACGTCTACAAGCCTCGCTGACAAAGACCCATAGACAGTGTGCGAGTGTGGTCCGGGTCAGCGAATTCGATCCTGACCACGCCGCCTCTTGACCAGCCCCAGGCAAAGCACGGCCGCTGCCGCTGAAGCGGCCGCGACGATGCCGAGGGGGACGGCGTCGTTGGCGCCGCCGATGCCCACCAAGGGAGCGGCGATGCCGCCGAAGGCGTACCGGGCCAGTCCCAACAATGAGGATGCCGTCCCAGCGATATCGGGATAATCCTTGAGTGCAAGCGACGTGGCCGGCGGGCTGGTGACGGCCACGCCGCTGACCATGGGGAACAGGGACAGGACAATGGCAATCAGCGGCAGGTGCAGGGCCGCCGCCGCCAGCAGCCCCAAGGCGCCGGCCGCCGTCATTATCAGGCCCGCGGTGAGCGTCCCACGTTCGGACCACCGTTCAGCGAGCCGGCCGGCGATGAACCCGAAGACCACAAAGCCCAGTGAATTCAGGCCGAACGCGAACGAGTAGCCCTGCGGGGAGAGCCCATACATGCCTTGGAGTATGTAGGTTGCCCCGCTCAGATAGGCGAAGACCGCCGAGTACGTGAAACCGGTGATCAGCACGGCCCCGACGAATACGCGGTCAGCGAGGAGCCGGCGGAAACCGTGGAGGGTCTGCGAAAACCCTCCGGTCACCCGGCGGTTCGCCGGCAGGGTCTCCTGGAAGACCACCAATGACGCCAGCAGGACGGCGACGCCGACGGCTGCGAGAAATAGGAAGACTCCGCGCCAGTCGGTGACGGTGGCGAGTTGCCCGCCGATGACCGGGCCGATGATGGCGGCCAGTCCGCCGAGAACCGTGAGGCGGCCGTAGTAGCGAATGAGTTTGGCGCCCGAGTAGACGTCCCGCCCGGCGGCCTGCGCAATGACGATGCCCACGGCTCCGGCGAGGCCTTGGACAAACCTCGCGACGATGAGCGTCTCAACGGTCGGGCTGATCGCACAAAAGACAGAAGTGACCGTGTACGCAACGACACCGATCAGCAGCGGCGTCCGCCGCCCGAGGCGGTCCGAGAGCGGCCCCGCTACTAATTGGCCGATGGCGAGGCCCAGCAGACAGGCGGTGATGGTCAACTGGGCCACCGACGTCGTGCTTTGCAGCTCAGCGGTGAGGGCTGGGAGGACCGGGAGGTAGAGGTCCATGGAGATGGGACCGAAGATGGTCAGCAGGCCAAGCACAATCGCCAGGGGGCGGCCGACTGTCTGCTCGCGTGCGGGAATCGGGGTTACGACGGCGGTCACGCTGGCTCCGGTCTGTGGGTAGGGGCAGGACTGCGGTTCACGTTCAATACAACGCGGTCATGCCTGTCCTAGCGAGGGCTCTGGTTATCAGGGGTCTGCCAGTACCTCCCTCCCCTGCCGCAGCCGTAGCGGGTAAGCGCCCATAGTGTGCAACGCTGGTTGCATGGATCTGGAGGTGTCGCCCGCGCTCACGATTCCGGCGTCGGAACTCCGCTGGCGGTTCTCGCGGTCGTCCGGGCCAGGCGGTCAGCACGTCAACACGACAGACAGCCGTGCGGAAGTCTCGTGGAACATCGCCGGCTCCGCCGTGCTCACGGATGACCAGCGGCTGATGCTGCTCAGGCGGCTTGGACCACGCCTCGTCGCCGGGGTGATCACCGTGGCCTCCTCCGAGCAACGCTCCCAGCTGCGCAACCGAGAGACCGCCCTGGCGAAGCTCGCCGAGCTTGTGGCGGAAGGTCTGGCACCCGAAGGCCCCCGCCGTCGGGCGACCAAACCCACCCGGGGTTCGAACCGCCGTCGCCTCGCCGCCAAGGAGCAGCGGTCGGCGACGAAACGGCAACGGCAGCGGCCGTCCGCCGAGTAGCGCGGCCCCCGGCCTGGCGCCGGCGGCACCAAGGCGATCCCGCCGTGGAGCCCTATCCCTGCGGGTTTCCGCCCGTTGTGGCTGAGGCGGCGTCGCCGACGCGGCGCACCCCGGTATGCGCACCCCAGATGAACAGCAGCAGCGCCACGAGGACCAGCCCGGCGTGGCTGAGGTCGAGTTCGGCAAGGAAGGTGGTCACCGGGTCGGTGAGTCCGAGCATCGCGTGCAGTACGCCTGCGATGGTGATGATCGAGATGAACAGGGCAGAGGCTGCGGACACACCTGTGATGATCATGTTGAA
Source organism: Pseudarthrobacter raffinosi (assembly GCF_023913735.1). Classification (GTDB taxonomy): domain Bacteria; phylum Actinomycetota; class Actinomycetes; order Actinomycetales; family Micrococcaceae; genus Arthrobacter; species Arthrobacter raffinosi. The sequence continues at coordinate 119,603 of NZ_JAMXBH010000008.1, read as the reverse complement.
ACCGATACGGCGTTTGGGGTCCACAACGGCGCTTCGGTACATCTTCATCATCGCGACGCCGTTCACCGTATCGCATAAGGTCATAGCCGCCATGAAGCCGAAGGGCAGGGCCATCAGCGCGACCGGGGAGATGCCGGCGAGGGCGGCCGTCGCCGTGAGGAGCAGGAACGCGATGGTCGAGGCCGTGTCGAAGCCGAGGCCGAAGAGGAAGCCCAGGACAAAGATGTCACGTGGGCGGTTGACGCGGGAGAGCGGTTTGTCGAGCAGGCGGGCCACGAGCCCGGTCGGTGCCAGCGCCTCGCGCGTGACGGTGGCACCGTCCTTGACCCGGCGGTACAACAAGGCGGTACGCCGGAACGCGGCGGCGTTGTAAACACCGATGGTCAGCAGGAACAGGCCCGAGACAGATGCCCCGGTAATGCTCAAAACCATGTTCGCGGACGAGCCGTCATTAAGTGCGTCCTGAATGATGCCGGCACCACTGACCACAAGCACGCCGGCAAGCACGACGACCTTGCTGTGGCCCATGCTGAAGGCGAAGCCCACGCTGACGGGGCTGCGGCCTTGGGCGGCGAAGCGGCGGGTGGAGTTGTCGATCGCCGCAATGTGGTCCCAGTCGTAGCTGTGCTTCACACCGGCCAGGTAGGCGGTGATGAGCAGGCCGAGCACCACAGGGTTGTGGTTTGTGCGCAGTGAATCGGCCAGCAGCGCGAGCATAACGATGTGGAGGGCGGCGACTGCCGCGAAGGTGACCGCCAAGCGGCGGGCCGTCGGGAGGGCTTCCCGCTCGTGGTGGTTCAAGAGGGCTTTCATTTAGTACTTTCGCAGGTTGAGGCGGGGCTGGCCGTGCCAGCGGAACCGCAGAAAATCGATGCCGGCGCGGATGGCGGCGTCCAGCGGCTCGGTGGCGTGGGACAGGGCTCGCATAGCCAGGCCGCCGTCGAGCAGTGACATGCCCAGCTTGCAGCCGTCGGCAAGGGGCACCAGCAACTCATGCAGCTCGTTCAGCAGCGCGGCGTCCACGCGGGCATCCATAACCAGGAGGGAACCGACGTGGGTGTAGTCCTCGAGGAAGGCCATGCCGTCTATCGGGGCGGCACCGGTCAGCGGACGGATCAGCAGGTTGTCGAGCACCGCCAGGCGCCCGTCGACCGAGATCTCGTTCCGCAGGCGGATTTCGTCGTAGCCGAACAGGGCGCCGTCCGGTGACCAGCCCGGCGTGACGATCTCGGCCATCACCAGCGAGGCGCTGCCGTGCATCTCAATCACGGTGGCCTGCCGGTAAGTCGCCCCGCGGTAGGCGATCAGCGGGTCCGGCACAGATTCCAGGCTCGCGTTAGGACCGAGCCGGATGTGCGTCCGCTGTTCAGCGCGGGTCTCGGGCGTGCGGTAGACCTTTGTCGCTGACTGTGTGGTCAGCAGGAGCCGGGCCCCTGTTTCCACAGTGATGTCGATTTCATACTCGTCGCCACCGACGTACCCGCCCCCGGGATTGACCACCACGTAGCAGACCTGGCTGGTGTCATCGAGGTAGTGCGGCCGCAGGATACGCAGCGCGCCCTGGTGGTACTGGCTCGTGGCGATGCAGCGGTCGCCCCGCACACCCACGGTGAGGGCGAGAGTACCGGCGAGTTCGACGGCGGCGCGGCGCACCGCGAGTTCGGGCGCCGGCGCACCCGTCACTGGCGGAGATCAAGCATGAGCACGTCGCGCCTGATCCAGTTGATGACGTGCTCCAGGCCTTCGTCGGTCTTGAGGTTGGTGAAACAGTAGGGCTTGTTGCCGCGGAACTCGAGAGTGTCCGCCTCCATCACGGAGAGGTCAGCACCCACATACGGGGCCAGGTCCATTTTGTTGATGATGAAGAAGTCGGACTTGATCATTCCCTGGCCGGCCTTGCGCGGGATTTTTTCGCCCTGCGCCACGTCGATGATGTAGATCGAGAAGTCCACAAGCTCCGGGCTGAACGTGGCCGAAAGGTTGTCTCCCCCGCTTTCAATGAAGACGACTTCGAGGCCGGGGTGGCGCAGCCGCAGCTCCTCCACAGCGGCCGAGTTCATCGACGTGTCCTCTCGGATGGCCGTGTGCGGGCAGCCGCCGGTTTCGATGCCGATGATGCGGTCCAGTGGCAGGATCCCGTTGGCCGCGAGGATCTTGGCGTCCTCGATGGTGTAGATGTCGTTGGTGATGGCGGCCATCGAGATCTCGGCGCTGAGGTGGCGGGTCAGGCGTTCCACGAGCTGGGTCTTGCCTGCGCCGACAGGACCGCCGACGCCGATTTTGATGAGTTTCATGGTGCTCCTTGCTACGTATTGGGTACGGCGAACCGCGGACTGCTAAGACATAAACATGCGGACGCGCTGGCGTTCGTGGCGCATCTGGGCGATTTCGAGACCCGGGGCCGTGATCCCGAAGTCGTCGGCATCCAGTGCCTGGATCCGGCGGACGGCATCCATGATCCTGGGATGTGTTCCCAGCAGCACACGCTGCCCGGCGTCCTGCCCGATGGGGATGGCTCGGATGGCGTTTTGGGTCAGCGACGTGACCGCCGTGAAGAGGTAGCTCGCGAGCAATTCCTCCAGCGGGACGCCCAACTGCCGGCCGGCGACGCCGAACGCGACGGCCGGATGCCCGGCGCACCGCCCGGATCCGACGTCGGCCGCGTAGCCCGCGAGCCGGGCACCCGGCGCCACGGTACCGGCGATGGCCAGCATCCGTGCGCCCATCTTGGTCCCCGCCTCGCGGACCTCACGGGGCAGCGCCGCCGCGGCGATCATCCGGTCGACCCGGGCAATATCGTCAACCGAGGACGCCTCGTACGCCAGGCGCAGGGCGAACCCGTCACTGTAGGTCAGCTGGATGCTCACAAACTGGCTCAGCCAGCTGGCGAAGCTCACTTCGCCGTCGATGAGGCCACGTTCCAGGAACGTTTCCATCCCGAAGGAATGGCTGAACCCGCCGGTTGGGAGCGCGGAGTCAGAGAGCTGCAACAGCGGCAGCAGGTACGACGGCGGCTCGTTCACGCGCTCAGTGGGTGTGTTCGGCATGGCGGAACGGCACGGGCACCACACGCTCCTGGCGCGAGTACGGCACGCCAACGTGGATCAGGTAGTCCTCGATCGTGTGGTCGTACTGCACCACCATCACCTCCGCGGCATATTCACTGTCGGCGTCGAAGAACTGCGCCTGCATGTGCCGGTTGCCGAGGTTGTGCGCAACAACCCCCATTTCACGGATGCTGCGCGCTGCGATAACAAGGACGTTGGTTGCCAGCGCAGTCACCACGATGACAGTTTTGTCGTCGCGGAACAGGATGTCGCCGTCGCGGAGATCCCGCACCGGGCCTGCGGCATCGCTGAGCCGGATGCCCAGTTCACGGCCGTGGTCGGTGGTCACCCGCTGGATTTTCTTGACGAGTTCCGCGCTCGGCAGCAGAACCTGCTCCTCATGGAGGCCAGCCAGCTCGTCCTCGGGGAGATCATGCCGGTTGGCGATGACGTGGTCGATGATCATATATGCCCCCTTAGGGATATGTGTCTAAAAGAGGAAGTAGCGCTGCGCCATGGGCAGCACCGTCGAGGGCTCCGCCGAGATTGGCTCGCCGTCGACAGTCACCTCGTAGGTTTCCGGGTCAACGCCGATATCCGGCGTCGCGCCGTTGTGCTTCATGTCTGCCTTGGTGAGGGTACGGATACCGCTCACCGGCCGGATCACGCGGCGCAGGCCCAACTGCTCGGGGACTCCGGCGGCGATGGCGGCCTGGGAAAGAAACGTGATCGATGAGGCATGTACCGCGGTGCCGAGTGCCCCGAAGTTGCCGCGCAGGGTGCGTGGCTGCGGCGTGGGGATGGAGGCGTTGGGATCCCCCATGACGCTCATGACCGCCTGCCCGCCCTTGAGCACGAACTCGGGCTTGACGCCGAAGAACATCGGGTCCCAGAGCACAAGGTCGGCAAATTTGCCCTCTTCGACGCTTCCGACCGAGTCCGCGATGCCGTGGGCGATCGCCGGGTTGATCGTGTATTTGGCCACGAAGCGTTTGAGCCGGAAGTTGTCTCCCACCTCGGGGTCGCCGTCGAGCTTTCCGCGTTGGCGCTTCATGGCGTCCGCTACCTGCCAGGTGCGCAGGACCACCTCGCCGACCCGGCCCATGGCCTGGGAGTCGGAGCTGGTGATGGAGAAGATGCCCATGTCGTGCAGCACGTCCTCCGCTGCGATGGTCTCCTTGCGGATACGCGAATCGGCGAAGGCCACATCCTCGGGGATGTCCGGGCTCAGGTGGTGGCAGACCATCAGCATGTCGAGGTGTTCGTCGATGGTGTTGACCGTGTACGGCAGGGTGGGATTGGTCGACGCCGGCAGGACGTTGGGCAGCGCCGCGATCTTGATGATGTCCGGGGCATGCCCGCCGCCGGCGCCTTCGGTGTGGAACGTGTGGATGACGCGGCCGCCGATGGCCCGGATGGTGTCTTCGACGAAGCCGCACTCGTTGAGCGTGTCGGAGTGGATGGCCACCTGCACGTCATACTCGTCAGCCACGCGCAATGACATGTCGATCGAGGACGTGGTGGCGCCCCAGTCCTCGTGCACCTTCAGCCCGATGGCCCCGGCGCGGATCTGTTCCGCGAGGGGCTCCATGGCGCTGGCGTGGCCTTTGCCGAGCAGGCCGATATTGATCGGCAGGTTCTCAACCGCCTGAAGCATGCGCGAAATGTGCCAAGCGCCCGGAGTAACGGTGGTGGCCTTGGTCCCTTCGCTCGGTCCGGTACCGCCACCGATCAGCGTGGTGATCCCTGACGCCAAGGCCACCGGCACCTGATCGGGGCTTACGAAGTGCACGTGCGTATCAATGCCGCCGGCGGTGAGGATCTTGCCCTCGCCCGCGATGATGTCGGTAGCGACACCGATGGTGATGTTCACACCCTGGGAAATCTGGGGGTTTCCAGCCTTGCCGATTTTGAAGATGTGCCCGTCGCGCAGGGCCACATCGGCTTTGTAGATGCCGGTGTAGTCCAACACGATCACGTTCGTGATCACGGTGTCCGGGATGTCGTCGTCGCGGACCAGCTGCCCGTTCTGGCCCATGCCGTCACGGATGACCTTGCCGCCGCCAAACACGACTTCTTCACCGTAGTTGGTGTGATCGTGCTCAATCTCGAGGAACAGATCAGTGTCCGCCAGGCGAACTGCGTCTCCCGTGGTGGGGCCGTAGAGGTCCGAGTACTGTTTGCGGCTCAGCTCGAAGCTCATTTGGTGTCGTCCTGCAGGGAGATCAGGCCGCGGCTCGGCTCGAGCGGGCCGTTGATGCGGTCCCGGAATCCGAACACCGCACGCTCGCCCGAGAGAGCAAGCAAGTTGACCGTCTTGGCATCACCGGGCTCGAACCGCACAGCAGTGCCTGCCGGGATGTCCAGCCGGAAGCCGTGGGCCGCATCCCGGTCGAACTCGAGGGCATCGTTCACCTCGAAGAAATGATAGTGGGACCCCACCTGGATTGGGCGGTCACCGCGATTGATCACGGCCAGGGCGCGGGGAATGAGGCCCGCATTGCACGTGATGGGCTCCGGGCGGAGGACGTATTCGCCGGGTTTCATGGGTGCTCCTTCGCCTAGCGAATGGGGTTGTGCACGGTGACGAGCTTGGTGCCGTCCGGGAACGTCGCCTCGACCTGGACGTCATGGATCATGTCGGCGACACCTTCCATGACATCTTCCCTGGTCAGGATGGTGGTGCCATAGCTCATAAGATCGGCGACCCGGCGTCCGTCGCGGGCGCCCTCGACCAGCTCATAGGTAAGGATCGCGATGGATTCCGGATGGTTGAGCTTAAGTCCGCGCTTCTGCCGCCGTCGTGCAAGATCGGCAGCAACCACAATCATCAGTTTTTCGCTTTCGCGTGGCGTTAGATGCATAAAAAGCCTCCTAATCATTCGCGATAAATCGCGAGCTCCCACTCGTTATCTACAACCGGCCTAAGAAGCGACCGGGAGGCCCGTGGATGACTGAAGACTATCAGAATCATGTCAGGGCACCGCCAGCCAAAGCCGTCGAATCATGCACTCACTGCCGGTATGCGCAGGTCAACCCGCAGGTCAGGCTCGAACCCACTCCCGCACCAGCGCCACGAATTCCTCCTGCCGGGCCGCCGCGGCCTCCGCGCTTGGAAAAATCACCTGGCCGCGGTCCTGCCCGATCATTTCCAACAGCCCGCTCCATTTAGAGGGATCAAAATCGAAGTCATCCTCGATGGTCTTGGCACCGCGGTGAAAAATCAGCTGCACGTGATGAAGCGGCCGCAAGTTGAAGGTGACCCGGTCAACAGATTCGAAACAGAAGCTGGGTGCCTTCCACTTAATGCGCTCCGTTATGGCGTCATCCGCGTCCAGGACAGCCAGCCAAAGGCGCTCAATCACAGGCTTCAACGGTTGGTCCAGCGACTCAAGAAAAGAGTCAACCACCAGGTTTCGATTTAGTGTCATGACGCATAGTCAAGCACCTTCGTCTTCAATCCCCACCGGCGCGGATCCAGGCTGCGCCGCAGGCCGTAGTACTGGAGTGTGTTTCATCTGGGGATCGGGTAGTTTCGGGGCCCCGGGATCCGCGGTGATGCTGCCGCCGGGTTGTGACTGTTGTTTCGTTCAAGCAAAGGATGATCATGGCCGTTTCAATTGAGCTGGGCAGGAAACTCGACAAGGACTACGAGAACAAGAGCCTGGAGGAAGTCCTGGACGCCCCGCCGTCCGCACTGGCCGGCCTCACGGACAAGCACGCTGAAGTCCTCGCCAGCATGGGGATCAAGACGGTCCGCGATCTCGGCAGCAACAAGTACTTTGCGATGGCAGGCGTGCTGGTGGCCCTGTCCAAGCACGTCGACTGAAGTACCTCTACACGTCAGGAAAGGTCCGGCGGGGTGAGAACACGGCCGGACCTTTTCGCTGGAGCTAGGCATGCCCGAACGGCTCAGCCGATCAGCGCCAGCACGGCGCCGACGTTCACAACCCCGCCGGCTTCTGCGCGGATCCCGGCCAGCGTACCGGCGCGGTGGGCGGTCACCTGGGTCTCCATCTTCATCGCCTCAAGAACGACGACGGCGTCCCCCGCCGACACTTCGGCGCCCGGCTCCACGAGCCACTTGACCACGGTCCCGGCCATGTCGGCCCGCAGCTCGCCGGAATCAGCGGCACCTGCCGCAGCGTCGCCGTCGGCAGCGCCATCGAAACCAGCCCCGTCCAGGGAAACCCCCGCAGGAACGGCCGCACCGGAGCGCGCCCAGCCATCCAGCAGGTCAGCGGGAAGGCCGACGGCGAGGCGCCGGCCGTCGATGTCGACGGTAATGGTGCGCCGCTCACCGTCCGGAACGGACGTACCGAACTCCGGATCCGCCGCGATGGAATCCGCGAAGTCAGTCTCGATCCAGCGCGTGTGGATGCCCAGCGCGGTCTCGGACGTGAAGTCCGGCGCCTGGACAACGGCCCGGTGGAACGGCAGGACGGTGGCCACGCCGGTGATTTCCATTTCGGCGAGGGCACGGCGGGCACGGCGGAGCGCCTGCTGCCGGTCGGCGCCGGTGACGATCAGCTTGGCCAGCAGGGAATCGAACTGCGGAGCAACAACCGAACCGGAGCGGACCCCGGAGTCCAGCCGGATACCCGGACCCGTCGGGCCGCTGAACGTCGCGATGGTGCCGGGCGACGGCAGGAAGCCCCGGCCCACGTCCTCCGCGTTGAGCCGGAACTCGAATGAGTGGCCGCTCGGTTTGGGATCGGCGGTGAAGCGCAGCGGCTCGCCGGCGGCGATCCGGAACTGCTCCTGGACCAGGTCCACGCCGGTGGTCTCCTCGGTGATGGGGTGCTCCACCTGCAGTCGCGTGTTCACCTCGAGGAACGCGACGGTGCCGTCGGCGGCCACCAGGAACTCCACCGTCCCAGCCCCCGAATAGGAGGCTTCGCGGCACACTGCCTTGGCGGCGTCGTAAATCTGTTGGGTCTGCGCTTCGGTCAGGAAGGGTGCAGGCGCCTCTTCCACCAGTTTCTGGTGCCGGCGCTGCAGCGAGCAGTCGCGGGTGCCCACCACCAGCACGTTGCCGTGCTGGTCCGCCAGCACCTGCGCCTCCACATGCCGGGGCCGGTCCAGGTACCGCTCCACAAAGCACTCGCCGCGGCCAAAGGCCACCACCGCTTCACGGACCGCGGAATCGAAGGACTCCTCGATCTGGTCCATCTCGCGGACCACCTTCAGCCCGCGTCCACCGCCGCCGAACGCCGCCTTGATGGCGATCGGCAGGCCGTGCTCCTCGGCGAACTTGCGGACCTCCGCGGCCGAATCCACCGGACCGTCGCTGCCGGCCACCAACGGGGCTCCGGCGCGGACAGCGATCTCACGCGCCGTGATCTTGTTGCCCAGCTTGAGGATGGCGTCCGGATTTGGGCCGATCCAGGTCAGGCCGGCGTCCAGGACCGCCTGTGCAAAGCCAGCGTTCTCGGACAGGAAGCCGTAGCCCGGGTGCACCGCGTCGGCCCCGGACTCCGCGGCCACGCGCAGGATGTTGGGGATATCGAGGTACGTTTCCGACGGCGCGTTGCCCCCCAGGCTGTACGCCTCGGTGGCGGCGCCCACGTGCATGGCGTCGGCATCAACGTCCGCGTAGACAGCCACGGACTCCAGTCCGGCGTCCTCGCAGGCGCGGGCGATGCGGACGGCGATTTCTCCGCGGTTGGCGATCAGGACCTTGCGCATCAGTTGCTCACTTCGTCTGGGAATCTTTTGTCTGGGAAACGTCGGGGGAAGAATCGGAAAAGCCGGTGGGCAGCCCGTAGCCGGGAGCCCAGCGGAACCGGATGGACCCGCCGATGGGAACCTGGGCGGCCAGGTCCAGCTGGTGGTCCACCACCACCCCGATGACCGGGTAGCCGCCGGTGATGGGGTGGTCGGCCAGAAAGAGCACGGGCTGCCCCTCCGGCGGGATCTGCAGTGCGCCGGCCATGGTTCCCTCGCTGGGCAGCTCCCCGTCCCGGCTTCGGCTGAGCGGCTGGCCGTCCAGGCGCATGCCCACGCGGTTGGAGCGGGGCGTCACCGCCCAGTCCTGGGCGCAAAGGGATTCCAGTGCTGCGGCGTCGAACCAGTCATCGCGGGGCCCGGGCACGATGTCAAGGACCGTGACGCCGGTGTCCGGGAAGTCGGGCTGCAGTTCGGGGTTGCCCACCACGTTGGAGGACGTTGCAGCGCCAGCGCCCAGCAGCTGCCCGGCGGCCAGCGGCGCAGGCCCGATCCCGGACATGGTGTCCGTGGACCGGCTCCCCAGCACCGTGTCCACTGCTGCCCCGCCGCGGATGGCCAGGTAGCTGCGGAAGCCACGCTCGGGTGCGCCGATGGTCAGGATCTCGCCGTCCAGCAGGGCAAACGCCGTGGCCATGGGTACCTCGCGCACCTGCTCGGACTGGTCAAACTCGGACTGGTCGCCTTCGTCTTCAGCCACCGGATCGGGAGAATACGACGGCGTCACAACAGTCAGAGCCGACGGTGCGCCGGCCACTGCCAGCACCTGGTCCCCCACGGCCTGCACGCGCAGCCCGCCGGCAACGGATTCGACGACGGCGGCCGACGGGTCGTTGCCCACGATCCGGTTGGCGCGTCGCAGGGAGGAGCGGTCCAGCGCACCGGCCGAGGACACGCCGAGCCCGGCGTGACCGGGGCGGCCGAGGTCCTGGATCAGGCTCTGGAGCCCGGGCGACAGGATCAGCAGGCCGGACTGAATGTCCGGTTTCCGGGCAGCCAAGGCTTGGGAAGCCGAGGCAGCAACACGCGGTGCCGTAACTTCAATGAGCTCGCGTACCGCCTGGAACTGCACGCGGTCACCGGGCGCGGCCAGGGCCGGCTGCTCCCGGCTGAGGTCCCACATGGTAGCCGCGGTGCGGCCGATCAGCTGCCAGCCGCCCGGGGACTTCCGCGGGTACACGGCCGAATAGTTGCCGGCCAGGGCCACCGAACCTGCGGGGACGGCCGTGCGGGGCGAACTCCGGCGCGGGACTTCCAGTACCTGGTTCTCCCCCACCATGTAGCTGAAGCCCGGCGCGAAGCCGCCGAATGCAACCGTCCAGACCTGCCCGGTGTGGGCCGCAATGACGCCGTCAGTGCCCAGCCCGGTGAGCCGCCCCACTTCCGCGAGGTCGTCGCCGTCGTACACGGTCTCAATCTGCACCAGTTTGCCTTCGGCGTGGGACTGGACCGTCAGGTCCATCTCCAGCAGCCGGGCCGTCATCCTGCGCGCCGCAGCGGGTGAATCCGCCTTCACCATCACGGTTTCGGCGGCGGCCAGGACGTCCACCTGGCCGGGCAGCGGCTGCTCCAGCAGGAGGGCCTGCAGGGCCAGGACGTCGTGGAGCCCGGAGAGTTCGGCGAGCACCGCCGTCGTACCTACCGGCCGGACGGCGAGCACGCGGGCCGCGGAAGCTGGCTTAGTGACTGTTTCCATGGGGATCAGGCCGCGCCGCTCAGGCGTGGCTCTCCCGCGCGTCGTCGCGGTGCAGCAGGCGGAGGTCCTCTTCCGGCTGCGGGTCGCGGCCGAGGCGCATGCCCACGATCGTGATGATGGCCGTGAGGAGGATGTACCCGGCGATCAGGTACCAGCCGCCGGACGCTGCGCCGTAAAGGGCGGTGAAGATCAGCGGAGCCACAGCGCCGCCGATGACGCCGGCAAGCGTGTAGGCCAGGGAGCTACCGGCGTAGCGGAGGCGGGCCGGGAACTGCTCAGTGATGAAGGCTGCCTGCGGGCCGTACATAAAGGCGTGCAGGGCCAGTCCGATGACCACGCCGATGATCAGCATCACCACGGACTTGCCCGCGATCATCAGGAAGAACAGGGGAATGTAGACGGCGGTGGCGGCAGCGGCAATGCCGTAAACCCAGCGGCGGTTGAAGCGGTCAGTGAGTGCGCCGGCAAGCGGGATGAGGAAGAGCTGGAACGCGGAGCCGATCAGGATCGCGGCCAGCACGTTGCCCGTGGTCATGCCCAGTTCCTTGGTGGCGTAGACGGCCACAAAGACCGTGAAGAGCGCGTAGAGCACGTCCGGGCAGACGCGGGACAGGGCGGCGGAGATCAGCGCGCGGGGCTGGGTGGTGAAGACTTCCTTGATGGGCGCCTTCGGCTGGTCGCCGTGGGCTGCGATGGCCTTGAAGACCGGGGTTTCCTCGAGCTTGAGGCGGATGATCAGGCCGAAGACCACCAGCAGGGCGGAGGCAAGGAAGGCTACCCGCCAGCCCCAGGAGAGGAACGCTTCGGTGCTCAGCGAGGCGGCCAGGATCGCAAGGACGCCGTTGGCCATGAGGTTGCCGGCGGGCGGCCCGATCTGGGCTGCGGAGGACCAGAAGCCGCGCTTGTTGGGGTCGCCAAATTCGCTGGACAGCAGCACGGCGCCGCCCCATTCGCCGCCGACGCCAATGCCCTGGGCCAGGCGCAGGAGCACCAGGATGATGGGGGCCCAGATGCCGATCACGGAGTAGTCAGGCAGCGCACCGATGAGGACGGTGGCGATACCGATCAGCACCAGGGTGAAGACCAGGACGTACTTGCGCCCCACCTTGTCGCCGAGGCGGCCGAAGATGATGCCGCCGATCGGGCGGGCGAGGTAGCCCACGGCGAAGGCCGAGAAGGACAGGAGGAGCCCCACGAATTCATCGTCCGAGGGGAAGAAAATCTTGGGGAAGACGAGGGCTGACGCCACCGAGTAGATGGCGAAGTCGTAGTACTCAAGCGAGGTGCCGGTGAGGCTGGCGACGTACGCCTTGAGCGCGCCGGGCGGCGGCTTCCTTGTCGCGGCCTTTGCGGCCTTGTTTGTGCTGGTCATGGTTTCCTCCGGGGGGATGAGGGGTAGTGCGGGGGCCTGGGTGCGGCCATGGGATGGGGCTAGAGGAACGAGCCGATGCTCACGCCGGCGTCCCCGAGAGCGGACTTCACTGCAGTGGCCATCGCTACGGCCCCCGGTGAGTCACCATGCACGCAGATGCTTTCCGCGCGGATTTTGAGGGTGGACCCGTCAATTGCGCGGACTGAGGATTCCGTGGCCATCCGTAGGACATGTTCCGCCACTTGTTCCGGATCCTCAAGGACTGCTCCGGGGAGGGAGCGCGACACCAGGGTGCCGTCCGGGTTGTAGGCCCGGTCCGCGAACGCTTCGGTCACGGCGCGCAAGCCGGCTTTTTCTGCAAGCCGCAGGACTTCCGAACCTGGGAGGCCGAGGATCGGAAGGTTGGGGTCAACCGATTTCACGGCGTCGACGACGGCCTGGGCCTGCACTGTGTGCGTCACGATGGCGTTGTACAGTCCGCCGTGCGGCTTCACATACCGGACTTGGGTTCCTTCAACGGCGGCCAGGGCCTGCAGGCACCGATCTGGTACACCACGTCGTCGGCCAGTTCCGTGGGGCTGATGTCCATAAAACGGCGTCCGAAACCGGCGAGATCCCGGTAGCTGACGTGGGCACCGATGACAACGCCGGCAGCAGCTGCCTCGCGGCAGGTCCTGCGGATGACGCTGGGATCGCCGGCGTGGAATCCGCAGGCCACGTTCGCGCTCGAAACCGAGCCGAACATGGCCAGGTCATCGCCGAGGCTCCAGCGGCCGAAGGACTCGCCGACGTCGCTGTTCAGGTCAATCGTTGCCATTTGTGATCCCCGTCTCATTGAGTGGTCCTACTAGGATGCACTAAATTTACGGATTGTTCAACAATCCTTCGATTCAACAATGTGACGATCGTGTAAATTCTCGAGTATGGCCTCTTCAGAACCGATCGTCCCCTCTTCGTCCGTCTCTCCGCGGGGATCGGCGAATCACGCGGCGACGCGGACCGCTGCAGGCCGCCTTCGCGTCGCCGTTCCGTCCGTGGCGGAGCGGGTGGCGGATGAACTCCGCCTGCAACTGGCGGAGGGAGCACTGCTTCCCGGAACGCGGCTCACCGAATCCACCATCGCCGAGGACCTGGGCGTCTCCCGCAACACGGTGCGCGAGGCCTTCGTTGAACTTGCCAGCGAACGCCTGGTGGTCCGCCATCCCAACCGCGGCGTCTTCGTGGCAAGCCTGGAGGCAGGGGACGTCCATGACGTCTATACCGTCCGTCGCGCCATCGAGGTCAGCGCGCTGCGTGCCGGAGGCAGCCCGGAGGATGTGGCCGCCGTCCGGGCCGCCGTCGAGGAAGGCAAGCGTGCCGCGGCGGCCAGTGACGACGAAGCCCTGGGCACCGCCAACCAGCACTTCCACGGCGCCATTGTGGCCATGGCCGGAAGCCCGCGGCTGAACAGCATCATGGGCCAGGTCCTGGCCGAGATGCGCCTGTTCTTCCACAAAGCCACCGTGGACGCGCAGTTCTACCAGCACTACCTGCCGGACAACGAAGCGATCTGCCTGGCCCTGGAAGCCGGGGAACTGGACCGCGCGGCCGACCTTCTCCAGGCGTATCTGGACCGCTCCGAAGACAACCTGAGCGAAGTGCACGGCGAAGCCGGAACAGACTGAGCCGTTAGGCTGGACGAATGAAACGCCGCCTTGCAGCCCTGTCCGCCGTCCCCCTGATGCTCCTCCTCTCCGCCTGCGGATCGGTCCAGGAAGTCGCTGAAAACACCGCAAACGATGCCGCCTCCAAGGTGGCTACCGCAGCCTCGGACGAGGTCAGGAAGCAGGTCTGCACCGTGGTGGAGGACGGGCTGGTCAGCGTCCAGGACAAGGCATTGCTGGGCGGGCTGGTGTCCGCCGCGGACACTGCCGGGGTGCCCGCGGAAATTACGACGCCGCTGGGCCAGATCGCCGAAGCCGGAGACCAGGTGCCGGCTGAGTCAGTCACAGCACTGACGGAAGCCTGCTCGGCTTAGTTCCGGCTGTTCCTGTTAGAGCAACGCGGGCTCACAAGTTAGCGCTTGCCCTTTTTGCGTGAGCCCTTGCCGCGGCCCTTGTCCGGATTCGAGGCGTAGCGCTGGGCCACCTTCGGTTTCTTGACCGCGGGGCCGCGCCGGTCCGGCTTCGGCTCCTTCTTGGGCTTCTCCTGCTGGGCCGACGGCTGCCGGGAGCTCGCCGCGGTGCGGCCGCGGACAATCCCGATGAACTCCTCAATGATGTCGTCCGAGGAATCGCTGGGCCAGGCCAGCGCGATCTCCGTGACCGGGGCACCCGTCAGCCGGCGGGCCACGGTGTCCTTGACGTTGAAATGCCGGGCCACGGACATGGGCAAAATCACCAGGCCCGCACCGGACGCCACCACCTGCATGGCCGCTTCCGGGCCACCCATTTCGGCGACGTCCAGGAAAGTCTCTGCTGACAGGTCGGCCAGGGCCACTTCCTCAAACACTGAAATCTCGTGCCCCTTAGGCGCCACCACCACGGGCTGCTCCTCATACAGCGGGATCACGTTGAGGCCTTCCCGCTCCACCGGAAGCCGGACAAAGCTGAGGTCCGCGGAACCGTCACGCAATACGGAAAGCTGGGCGCCGTCGTCGGACATAAACGACTCCAGCGGGATGTCCAGCACGCGCTCTTCCCAGCGGCGGATCCACTTGCCCGGGGTTACGCCGGCCACATAGGCGAAGCGGAGCACACGGGGCGCCTCCTGCTCCGGCGATTCGTCGGGGCTGGCGTTCTGGGGGGATTCATTGTCTGCGGGCACGTCTTCACAGTACCGCCCGCGCGGCCCCGCAATGCCGGAACCGGCGCTGAGATGGCGCGGAGCTGGTGCGGGACTGGTGCCTTTCAGGCAAGCAGCCGGATACCCTTGAACCATGACCTCTGCAAACTCCCAGTCCATGAAGCCGGCCACCGTTGCCAAGAAGCTTGGCATCTACCTGCCGGCAACACCGCAGGAGTTCCAGGATTCAACCATCAGCCGCGCCGATTTCGCCGAACTCCAGTCCAACCCGCCGGAGTGGCTCGTGGAGCTGCGCCGCAACGGCCCCCACCCCCGCCCGGTGGTGGCCCAGAAGCTGAACGTCTCCATCAGCGGCCTGGCCCGCGGCGGTGTTGAGGAAGCGCTGACGACGGCGGAAATCACCGCGCTGCTGCAGGCTCCCCCGGCCTGGCTGGTCGCCGAGCGCTCCACCCACGCCGCCGTCCGCACCGAAGCCCAGCGCGTCAAGGACGAAGCTGCCAAGAAAGACGCCAAGAAGGCCCGCGCCCAGGCCGAGTAGCCGCCGCTTTCTGAGTCACCTGCGCCTATCCGAGGCTTGCTCGCGGATCCGAACCTTCACGGTCAGGATCCGCGGACAAGCCCCTGTTGTTCCTTTCATTGCCAATCGTAGAACAAGGGCTACATCAAGCGTAGAATGCAGCCATGGACAAGGTAGGGGTTCGGGAACTCAAGCAAAATCCAAGGGCTGTCATTGAGCGGGTTGAGCACGGAGCCACTCTTGAGATAACCCTCCAAGGCCGTGCGGTCGCAGTGATCTCACCTGTAACGCATCGCAAGAAGTGGACTTCAGCCGCTGAAGTGGCAATTGCCCTGAAGCTCGCCCAGCTCGGCGCAGACCAGACCGGGTGGCTCACGGAACATGAAGAATCCAGAGATGCCGATCCCCTTGTTGATCCGTGGACTACCCAGTGATCCTCCTTGACACGAATGTCCTGATCGCACCACCGGCCGTGTGGCCGGCCGGCGCCGTACTCGGCTCGAGCATCATCTCGCTGGCGGAGCTCCAATTCGGAATCCGATCGTCAGCGTCTGAGGAGATCCGCCGGAACCGGGTGCACCGCCTTGCCGTCTGGCGGGAACTGATGGACTGGATTCTCTTTGACGAGCATGCCGCCGAGAGTTATGGCGAGCTGGCTGCGCGGGTCAAGCGCCTGAGGCCCCAACATGCCAGGAGTAAGGACATAATGATCGCCGCGCAAGCCCACTCTCTTGGCATCCCGTTGATGACCCGCAACGCCAGGGACTTCGAGTTGGTCGAAGATGTGGTGGAGATCCTGGAGGCAGGCGACTGAGTGCGGGACTGGCAATCCAACCCATTCGGGGCCAGGTCCGTGCGCCGAAGCGATAGCCTGGACGCTATGCGCACCGGGAGCGAAACACCTTGACGGCCAGAGACTGGTCAGCAGCTGAAATCGCGGCAACCGTAGCCAGCTACCTTGAGATGCTGCGATTGGAAGTGCTAGGGCAGCCCTACAGTAAAACGATGTTCCGGGATCGGCTGCTGGCCCTGCTGAACAACCGGACCAGCACCGCCGTCGAGCATAAGCACCAGAACATCTCGGCCGTCATGATGAGGCTGGGCCTTCGCCCCAACAAGGGATACCAGCCAGCCAGAACTACCAGCACGCGCTGATCGCTGAAGTTCAAGCGCAACTGGCGTCCTCGCCGTCGATCATTGAGCAAGTCTTGGCCGAGGCGCTGCACACGCCTGACGCCGCAGCAATTGGCGCACTCGACTTCGAGTGGTCCCCGATCCCCAAAATCGTCCTCCCGGACGCCCGGGCCGGCGCCCGGTCAGCGCGTCACTACGACTAAGCAACAGTTGAGGCGAGCAACCGAAAGCTCGGGGTCGGCGGCGAGGAAGCCGTCGTCGACCTTGAACGACGGCGGCTGCACAGTGCCGGAAAGCGCAAGCTGAGGTCTTCCACCTCATCAGAGTCCTCAACTTCGGCCCCGCACCCCGCTGGTACCACCTGCCAGGCAGCATCGAAACCACGTGTGAACTTCAGGAAAGCACATTCCTCGCCGTGCCGAAGGCCGGCTAATCAGTCCTGGTGCAGCTGCACGAAGTTGCCGCAGCCGTCGTCGAAGACCGCACTGATCCCAGACGGATCCTCTGACGGTTCGCCCTGGAATTTCACACCGGCAGCCACCAGCCGGTCGTACTCAGCCTGTACATCCGGAACCCCGAAGGTGATGGCCGCGATACCGGCGTCGTGCAGTGCGTTCATGTAATTGGCGCCGATCGGGTTGTCGCTAGGCTCCAGCAGCAGCCCCACCGACCCGGCGTCGGAGCCCGGATCCTTGATGATGAAGAGGTTGTACTCAGGCATCGCCATGAGTGTCTCGAACCCGAGGGTCCCGGTGTAGAACGTATGGGCGGTGACCGGATCCTGGACATGGATGCTGCACATTTTCAGTCTCATGGTCCCAAGCTACCCGGCCCGCAGGAGGCGTGCGAACCTTCAGCGGAGAAGAGCCGTCCTACGTGTCCATCAGAGCTGCCAGCCCGGAGATTAGCGGTCTCCAGGGCCCAGACTGAAGGCACATCCGCCAGGCAGCTGGCCTCCGCAACCGCATCGCTGCGCAGGCCGCGGTGAAATGTGGCGTGGACTCGGCCATGGATCCGGATTCGAAGATGTCTTTCGGTGCCATCGTAGGCGGAGCCGAAGTCCCGTGAGCGGCCGCGAGGTGCCCCTGGCAAGGTAACGCCAATAGAGTCCGCCAGCTGCGTTTGCCAAGTACGGCGAGGCAGATCCCGACAGTCCGTAGATTGCCAGGGCTATTGAGATTCTTGCCAACAAAACTGAAACCGGACACGAGAGCTGCGCATTCCGACCCTCTTCGAAACTGGCCGATATGGGACCTTCCATCAAGCAAATTGCGTTCCCTAGCAGTAACAGCCGCGCCGGCGGCAAGAGGTTCAGTCCAGCTTGGCGTGGCGCAGGTACTGGTAGACGGTCTCCCGGCTGATCCCGTAGTCACGGGCAAGGAGGGCTTTAGGTACACCGCTGCTGGCGCGCTGGACCAGTTCGGCGGCCCGTTCCGGTGTGAGTGTCTTTTTTCGTCCTTTATAGGCGCCGCGCTGCTTGGCCAGAGCGATGCCTTCCCTTTGGCGTTCCCTGATGAGGGAGCGTTCGAATTCGGCGAAGGCGCCCATGACGGAGAGCATGAGGTTGGCCATGGGCGAGTCCTCGCCGGTGAAGACGAGGCCTTCTTTGGCGAACTCCACCCGCACGCCCATGCGGGTTAGGACGTGAACCAGGGCGCGAAGGTCATCGAGGTTGCGTGCGAGCCGGTCCATGCTGTGCACAACCAGGGTGTCCCCGTCACGGGCGAACCGCAGCAGCTCTGTGAGCTGTGGTCTGGCGGTGTCCCTGCCGGAGGCCTTGTCCATGAAGACCCGGTCCAGAACCTGGCCTTCGAGCTGGCGCTTCTCGTTCTGATCCAGAGTGCTCACTCGCACGTATCCGATCCGCTGGCCAGCCACGATTTCCTCCAACCTTCGTTCTGTCAGGATGACTTCTAGGCCCGCTCCAGCTGAAAGTCAAGACCTCCCCAGTCTGTTCTGTCAGGTTGAGTTCTAGGCCCGCCCCAGAAGAACGTCAAGACATACGCGTCCTGTTCGTCAGGTTGGGGTGTGCGCTAACTTGATGAGATTAGCCCAGTGCTGGCGGCGCCACTGAGTCAGATCACGGCGCCGCGCAGCGGTGCTAATCAGGCGAGCGACGTTTTCCGGACCAAGGCATCGAGGGCTAAACGCCCCGCCTGCGGCCTTGAGAGTCTGCCCCCCGCCCAGTTGGATCAGGCCGTCTGCGCCGCTTTGAGGACCTGCATCACGCGGTCGGTCACTTCATCAATCAGGCCGATGCCGTCTACCTGGGTGAGGATGGCACGCTCGGCATATTTGGCCACCACGGCTTCGGTCTGCTCGTGGTACAGGTCCAGGCGGTGGCGGATGATGGCTTCGTTGTCGTCGCTTCGGCCCGTCTCCTTGGCCCGGCCGAGGAGACGGTGCACCAGTTCCTCGTCGTCGGCAGTCAGCTGCAGGACGACGTCGAGCTTCTCGTCGCCCTTGGCGAGGATCTCGTCCAGGTAATCCACCTGGGCGGTGGTGCGGGGGTAGCCGTCCAGCAGGAAGCCGTTTTCGACGTCGGCCTCGCTGAGCCGGTCGCGGACCATCTTGTTGGTCACGCTGTCCGGAACAAAGTCCCCGTTGTCCATGTACTTCCTGGCTTCAATGCCCAGCGGCGTTTCGCCCTTCACGTTGGCACGGAAGATATCGCCGGTGGAGATCGCCACAACGCCGAGGCGTCCCGAGATCCGCTCCGCCTGGGTTCCTTTTCCGGAACCGGGAGGCCCAATAATCAGCATTCTCGTCATCGCAAAAGCCCTTTCTGGCCTAGATCCACTTCGGGGCAGCAGGAACCGCACCGTTGGCGCCAGGTCCTTCTACTGTCACACCGCCGGTGCCTCTGCCTGCTGCCCATTCAACGATGGCGGGCAAGGAGCCGGCGATGACCGTTGCGTCGGCTGCACCGGCGTCCCCGAAGGTCATCGTTTGGGGCTGGCCGGAGACCTCCACGATAAGGCCCGTGTCCGTGCCGCGGGTTTTCCAGGCGCCGGTGATGTCCCGGAGGAGACGCTCGAGGGCGGGTGCGGGGATGTCGTTGAAGGTCGCCCCGTTGTTCAGATCGACCGCGTGGATCCAGACTTCCCTGGTGCGCATCCACGCCGTTTCGGAGACGGGGACGGTACGTCCCTGCGCGGTGCGGACTTCGTGCTGCCATGCCGGGTCGGGCAGGTCACGCCACTCGACGGACAGATGTACCGCGGAGTGGTCGAAAAGATTCCGCAGCGCGATGGGGGAGAGGGTGGCGCCAAAGTCGATCTCATGGTTTCGCGCCTCCGGGGAGGCGTACATGGGAGTTTCCACTCCGGTGGCAGCCCATTCGACCAGCCTGGCGATGGCGCGTGCGTTGTATCCCACATGTGCCACGACGTGCCGGCGGGTCCAGTCGGGCAGCAGCGAGTCGCCGTCCAGTTCTGCGTCGGTGAGCTCGTTGAGCTTTCGAGCGAAAAAAGCGGTGCCCCGCCGCGCCTGCAGGAGTTGTTCCTGCAGGCGCGGATCGGTGGCTTGGTCGTGGCGGGCGACCATCAGGCTTCCTTGACCACGCGGTTCGTCAGCTGGCCCAGGCCCTCGATGGTGGTGACCAGGACCTGGCCTTCCTGCAGGTACCGCTTGGGGTCCTGCGCGTGGCCCACTCCGCCGGGGGTGCCGGTAGCGATCACATCTCCCGGGTTCAGGGTGATGATGGTGGAGATGTAGGAGACCAGGAACTCCGGGGTAAACACCAGATCCCCGGTGGGGGTGCTCTGCTGCACCTCGCCGTCCACGGCGGAGGTCATCAACGGCCCGGCGGTGAATTCGTCCTTGGTGACCAGGGCGGGGCCGAACGGTGTGGACTTTTCCCAGGTCTTGCCCTGCAGCCACTGGATGGTGCGGAACTGGTAGTCACGCATAGACACGTCGTTCAGGACGGCGTAGCCGGCGATGTGGTCCGCGGCGTCGGCTTCGCTGATCCGGCGGCCCTGCTTGCCGATGACCACGGCGAGTTCGGCTTCCCAGTCCACCGCATCGGATTCCTGCGGCAGGGCCAGGTCGTCGTTGGGCCCGATCAGGGACTCTGCGTACTTGGCGAACAGGGTGGGGTGCTCGGGGACTTCCCGGCCCATTTCCTTGATGTGGTTGCGGTAGTTGTGGCCCACGCAGATGATCTTCCCGGGGGAGGGTACGACGGCGGCGAGGTCGGCGCCGTCGAGCGCGTGCCTTGCGCCGCTGGCCGCCGCAGCCGTGGTTTCCCAGGCGGGGTCCTGCAGGAGGGCGCCGACGTCGGCGAACCCGGGAATTTCGGTGAGGGTGTCGCCGTCCTGGCGCACCGCCACGGTGCCCTTGGTTCCAGTGCCGTTTTGGGTGCGGAGGGTAAGCAGTCTCATTACTTGGTGCGTCCTTCGATGTAGGTGCGGTTGAAGTTCAGGCGTTCGAAGATGGGGGCGTCGCTGAAGCGGAAGAGGTCGAACTCCGTGCCGGCCTGCAGGGACCATTCCTGCCAGGAAGGGACGACGAACAGGTCGCCCTTGGCCAGGTTGTTGGTTTCGCCGTTGAGCACCACGGTGCCGGTGCCTTCGAAGACCTGCCAGACGCTGGAGCCCACCTCGCGGACAGCTTCGGTGGCGGTACCGGCGCGGAGTCGGTGGAACTCGGCGCGGATGGTTGGCATCACGTCCCCGCCGGTGGTCGGGTTGGTGTAGCGGACCGCGGCGTGGCCCTGGGCGACCGTCGCTGGGTGGCCCTCGTCCTCAAGCAGGAGCTGCTCACGGAGCGCGGCGTCGGTGTACTTCCACCGGTATGCCGCGATGGGCGAGTTGACCGTGTCCTGGAGCCCCGAGAGGGGGCGCAGGCCGGGGTGGGCCCAGAGCCGTTCGGATCGGGAGATGTCCGGGGTGGCTTCGTCGGTGACGCGTTCGGTGCCGAACTCGAAGAACCCGGCGTCGGCGTAGTGCACGAACGGGATGTCCAGCCCGTCGATCCAGGCCATCGGCTCATCGGTGTCGTTGTGGTGGCCGTGGAAGTTCCAGCCCGGCGTCAGCAGGAAGTCGCCGCGGGACATCCGCACGGGGTCCCCGTTCACCACGGTCCACACGCCTTCGCCCTCGACGACGAAGCGGAAGGCGTTCTGGGAGTGGCGGTGCTCGGGTGCTGTTTCCCGGCCGCCCAGATACTGGATTGCCGCCCACAGCGTAGGTGTGGCGTATGGGGTGCCGGCAAGACCCGGGTTCGCCAGGGCAATGGCCCGGCGTTCTCCGCCGCGGCCCACTGGCACCAGGTCCCCGGCACGGGCGGCCAACGGATACAGATCATCCCACCGCCACACATGCGGCACCGCCTTGGGGGTGGGGACCATCGGCATCAGGTCCCCGATCTCCGTCCACAACGGAATCAGGTTTTCCTTGTCGAAGTCGCGGTAGAGCTGTTCAAGCTGGGCCGCTTCCTCCGGTGTCGGCTCCGGAACGACCACCCCGGCCGCAACAGACTCATGCGTAATGTTTTCCATCATCGTCTTCCTTTCACTTCGCCTGGGAGGTGGAAGCCAGGCGCTCGGCGATGTCGGCGCGAAGGTCCTTTTTGTTGATCTTTCCGACTTTTGTCGTGGGCAGCTCATCCACCACCACCAGGTGCTCGGGGATCTTGAACGCGGCCACTCCGGTCCGGCGCAGCAGGTCCTGGATCTGTGCCAGAGTTACTTCTGTTCCTGGTTTGACGGTGATGTAGAGGCAAAGCTTTTCGCCCAGCACCGGATCCGGCATGGCGATGGCGGCCGCCATGGTGACGTCCTCAATCCGGTAAACCAGGCTTTCAATTTCCTCCGCGGAGATTTTTTCTCCGCCGCGGTTGATCATGTCCTTGTCGCGTCCCTGGACAATGAGATTTCCGTCCGGGCGGCGCTCCACTATGTCCCCGCTGGCGTACCAGCCATCAGGGGTGAACGCCCGGGCGTTGGCCTCCGGCGCGCGGTAGTAGCCGCGAGGGGTGTAGGGGCCGCGCGTGAGGATGGATCCGGCAGTCCCGTCGGGCAAATCATTGCCTGCCTCATCCACAATACGAATTTCGTCAGCCTCGGATACGGGACGGCCCTGGGTCGTGCAGATAACGTCCTCGGGGTCGTCCAGGCGGGTGGTGTTGATGAGCCCCTCGGCCATGCCAAAGACCTGCTGCAAGGTTGCACCCAGCACGGGCTTAACCTTGTAGGCGATCTCGTCCGGGAGTCTGGAACCGCCAACTTGGATGACCTGCAGGCTCGCCAGCTGGTTGCCGCCCATTTCCTCTTGGTGTTCAATCCAGCGCTGCGCCACTGCGGGGACCGCGGTGGAGAGTGTGACGCCTTCGCGTTCAATGGCGGCAAAGGCTTTGCGTGGCTCGGGGCTGGGCAGCATGATCACTCGGCCGCCGGCGAACAGTATGCCCAGGATCCCCGGGCAGGCGAGGGGAAAGTTATGGCTCGCGGGCAGAGTACCGAGGTAAACGGTGTCCTCAGTAACGGCCGTTGGCAGGGACGTTGCCTTGATGTTGTACGCGTAATCGTTATGGGTGCGGGTGATGAGCTTGGGCAGCCCGGTGGTGCCCCCTGAGAGCAGGAACAGAGCCGGTGCATCCGGAGATGGCGCCGATGCATCCAGCCGGGCCCGGGCGCCGGCAGCGTCCGTCCCGGGGGCAAGGATCTCTTCCAGGCGAATGTTGAGGGGGTTCGCGGCGCCGGATACGAGGATCAGCTCAAGGGACGGAATGGACGAAGCGAGTTCCTCGGCCAGGGCCTGGTGGTCGAAATCCTTGATCACGTCCGGTACTGCGATGGCGCGGGACTCGGAGAGTTCTGTCAGAAAGGACAGCTCGTATTTCCTGTGCGCAGGCAACGCCATGACAGGGATGATGCCTGCACGGAAACAAGCCAGCGTGAGTATGGTGAACTGCCATCCGTTCGGCAGCTGGAGCATGATGCGGTCATCTGCCTTGAGTCCGAGCTGGAGGAGGCGCTCGGCTGCGGCGTCCATCCGGTTGGCAAGCTCGGAATATGTGATGCGGACATCGCCCTCTACCAACGCCACCTTGTCGGGCAAACGGTCGGCGGTGTCCAGGACGTAGCTGCCCAGGGCCCGGTCCTCCCAGTAGCCCTTCCGGCGGAATTCTGCAGCGAGTTCTGCTGGCCAGGGGACAGTGCCTTCACTGGTGTGGCTGGTCATTGCATGTCCTCCTCGACATTGATAACTACTGCGTCCAACGCCAAGAGCCCGTTGTGGGTCAGGCGGAGGGGATTAATTTCGATTTCAGCGACAGCCTCGTTGGAGACGAGTGCATCGCCGAGTCTGACCAGGAGCCCGGCCAGTTCAGACGTATCCAGCATCGGACCGGCACGGAAGCCATACAAGAGTTCACGTGCCTGCAGCTCGGCGGGCATGCTTTCGGCTGCCCGCAGTGCAAGCGGCGCGGTTCGGATGGAGATGTCCGCGAAGACTTCGGCCGCGGTGCCGCCCAGCCCCAGAACCACGATCGGTCCGAAAACGGGATCGCGTCGGACGCCCACGACAAGGTCGACGCCGGACGGTGCCATCGCCTCTACCAGGAACTCCCGGGCGCCGGCGGCTTCGAGACCTGCCAGGGCCCGGTCCATGTCTTCGGCGGTCTTGACGCCAAGGTGTACGCCACCAATTTCCGTTTTGTGCAGGACGGTTGCGTCGAGCAGCTTCACTGCTACCGGACCGCCGAGCTCCACCAGCGCCGCATGGGCGGCGTCACGGGTGCTGCATACGCGCCGTTCGGGCGTGGAAATGCCAAGTGCACCGAGAAGTGTCTTGGAGCGGTTCTCATCCCACGGGCCTTCTACATCCGGCCAGGCTGTGGTGCCCTTAGCAGCTTGGGCCCTCTGGAATTGACCCCGGGCATCGTTCACCACGGCGGCGATACCGTGGGCCAACGAGGTCGGCCCCGTAATCAGTGGAAGGTCGTGCTGTCGCGCCGACTTGCGGGCTCGCTCCAGGTCACCGTCGGGGCCGTCCACGCCAATGAGGAACGGCATCGTCTCCGCCGCGCCCGAATTGGCTACGGCCAGCGGGAGGTCGGTCACCGGTTCTGTCAGGCCGTAAAGCGCCACGAGGTCGATTGCCGGGTCCTGTGACACGGCGGCGACTATTTGCTCATAGCCGGGTCCGGGTCGGCCGGTGTCTACCGGATTGGCCTGGAACGTCAGCGGCGGGAGCAACGCGCCGATGGTGTCCTGGCTGCTCTGCGCGAGTCGCGGAAGCGTCACACCAGCGCTGTGCAGGGCATCGGCGATCAACAGGCCCGGTCCGGCCTGGCCGGTGATGAGGCCTACTCCGGGGTCCGCGGCCGGGTTCAGCCGGCGACCGGCCAGGGCGGTCACTGCGGCGACCAGTTGGTTCTCGTCATCGACGATTACCGCACCCGCCTGCTGGAGTACCGATCGTGTGGTGCGCCAGGAGGTAGCCAAGGCGCCGGTGTGTGATTGGGCGAATTCGGACACATCGTTTCGGCCGACGACCAATGCAACGACGGGCTTGACCGCGCTCAGGCGTGAGACGGCGTCCACGAGGGCAGGTCCGTCCGAAACAGTTTCCAGATGCAGGGCTACTGCCTTGGTCTGATCATCGGTGATGAGGTAGTCCAGCACGTCCGGTGCGGTGATGTCAGTTCCTGCTCCGATACCGGCGGCAAGGCTGACCCCTGTTCCGGAGCGCTGCAGATGAAATGCCAGTACGTGATTAACTCCGCCGCTGGCTGCGACAACCGCTACCGAACCCGGCTCCAATTCAGCGACACCCGGGACGAAGCTGGCGCGGAGGTTGCGGTGGGGAACGAAGAACCCGGAAGTGTTGGGGCCCAGCAGCCTGATGCCGGTTTCCCGCACAGCGGACTCGACCTGGGACGCAAATTCGATGCCCGGACCGCCGGCTTCTGCGAAACCGCCTGCGCAAACCAACGCTGCTTTGGCGCCGTTCGCGGCGCTGTCCCGCAGAGCCTGTGCCGTGGCAGCGGCGGGCACACACAGCACGGCGAGATCGGGGCCGCCGGGAATTGCTGCAGCAGCCTCGGCGATGCTGGTGTGCATGCCGTTCTCGCCGCGGCTGTTGACCAGTTCCACTGGCGCCGGGTAGCTGGACAGTGACTGCGCCATGACGGCGCCGAGCTTTTCGGGGCTGGACGATGCCCCAACCACGATGATGCCGCGAGGGGCAAAAAGAGAGGACAGGTTATGCATGGGAAGCCTCCACGGTGGCTGGAACAACGGCGTCCGCACGGCCGGAAAGTACCAGGGTCAGGTTCGACGCCGGACCCCGGTCATCGACAATGACGCTGGTGAGGCCGCGGCCCAGGCGGACTTCCTCCGAGAGCAGGACCCGGGTAAAGGGGTTTCCGCCCTGGATCACCACAGCGGCTGCTTCGGCGGGGATTTGCCCGAAGGCATCTTTCAGTCCTTCTTCGTGGTCCGGTGCCGTGAGCAGCAGGCCGGTGCTTGCATCGGCCTGGGCCGGGTCGGTCACCAGGGCGAGGCTAGCGCCGTCGTTCTGCAACTCGACCTTGCCGCTTTGGCGGGTCAGGGACAGCAGGCGGCCGCTGAACCGGGCAGGACCGGCAGCCAACGGAGTTTCCAGCGGGGCCTTTCCGTGGCGGGTGAGCCAGTCCCGTTCTGCGGATTCAACCAGTTCCGGATCCCGCAGGCGGATCTTGTCGATGTCGATGCTGCGGGAGAAGAAGTGGAAAGTGAACTGGGTGGGCTCGAAGGAGTCGTAATATCTGCCGAAGTGTTCCCACCAGCTCAGTCCGCCGCGGGCCTGGTTCTGGATTTTGGCGACCTGGGGCTGGCGTTCGGCTTCGTAATTCGTGAACGCCGTCTCGAGGTCGTCCTGGTGCGCGGTGACTTCACGGACCAGCGTGATGGCGTCTTCCATGGCCATCTTGGTGCCGGAGCCGACAGAGAAGTGTGCCGTGTGGACGGCGTCGCCCAGCAGAACGACGTTGCCCTTGTGCCAGGAACGGGTCCGCCGGGTCCGGAAGTTCGCCCAGCGCGAGCTGTTCGCCACGAGCGGCTGGCCGGCGATGTCCTCAGCGAACAGCTTTTCCAGGAACCGCTGCGTCTTCAGGTCAGAAGGTCCCGGGGGCTGGCTGACATCGAACTCGTCGAGTCCGGCTTTGCGCCAGGTCTCCTCGTCAGTTTCAACGATGAAGGTGCTCAGGTTCTCACTGATCGGGTAACCATGGACGGCGAAGTTGCCGAATTCGCTCTTGCGGTGGAGAAAGGTCATGCCCTTGAAAAGGTGCGTGGTGCCGAACCAGATGAACTTGGCGGTGGCAGTTTCTGCCGTGTGGCCAAGGCTCTCGCCCAGCTGTTCGCGGGTTGATGAGTTGGCGCCGTCGGCCCCGACGATCAGGTCAAAACCGTCAAGCTGTGACAGGTCCGGCACGTACTGTCCGAACCGCATGTCGACGCCGGCTTCCGCGGCGCGTTCCTGCATCAGCTGCAGGAGTGTCTTCCGATAAATGGCTGCCATGCCGTTTCCGGAGAACGACTTTTTTTCACCTTTGAGCCAGACTTCGATGTCGTCCCAATGCGTCCCGTGGTCACGGAGTCCGTCCCGGACCACAGGGTCGGCGTCGTTGATCCGGGTCAGGGTCGCATCCGAGAAGACCACACCGAAGCCAAAGGCATCGGTGGCCTGGTTGCGTTCGAACAGCACGACCTCGGCGTCCGGAACGGTCTGCTTGAACAAGGTTGAGAAGAACAGTCCGCCAGGACCGCCGCCAATGCAGGCTACGCGAAGTGCCATCGATGCCACCTTCTAGGGATTGGGAATCATTGAGAGAGGTCTCGGAATCCATTATGAAACCAATTCATGTAAGGCGTCAAGATTTTGTTACATATCAGGCGGTTCTAAGTTCCTCCGCAACCTCTTCACCGGGTCCGACCGACTCCCCGAGGATGCCGGATACGTAGTCAGTGGCCGCCGGACCCAGCTGGCGGTGAACGGCGCCGAAAAGACCGTACGCCGCACCGCTTGGCCAGTCCTGGGGCTGCAAATCCTTGGGCAGGTACGGGTCGCGGAAGAGGAATCGGCGGAAGTCACCGATGATGCGCATGCGTTCAATGAGAGCTGTCCGGCCATCCTTGGCGGCGTTGGCGGACTCATTGTCCAGGGCGGCGTAGGTCCGGATGAAGTTCTCATAATCCTTTCCGAGCTGCTCCAAATCCCAGCATCGCGCGGCAAGGTCCCTGTCCTCCCGCAGGTCTCCGGTTCCGCACCAGAGGGCGTCGACTTTTGCCTGGGGGTTCTCATCCGCAATCTGACGCACCTCTGCCATGAGGTTGTGGGGACTGAGCCAGGTGGAGGGCGAGAGTTGCCCAAAGCCATGCCATGCGAGCTGCTTGCGCAATTGCTCACGGACTGCCCGTTCGGATTCGGGGACCTGGTAAATGGCCATCGTCCATTTGCCGTCCCATGCCTCATCCCGACGGTGAAAAATTCGCTCGCGTCCCTCATCAAGTATTTCCAACATGTGCGGGGTGAGGGAGTAGACCGTCTCCCTGCCGACGCGCCGGGTCGTGAACCACCCTTCCTTGCGCAGCCTTGACAGGTTGACGCGCACGGTAGCGGCCTCGATGTCAAAGACAGCGAGCAGCGCGGTGATGTCCGCAAGTTTGACCTCGCTGCCCGCATATCGGAGATAGTCCCCGAAAAGGTCAAGGATGAGCGCTCTGGGTTTCCACTGCACGGGACCCCTCCAAATCTGTCTGCCGCCCCGGCTGTGGCCAGCTTGAGCGATGTGCAACAAGTATAAGTACGAGCAACACGCTTCCGTTACGTCCCGGCATCCAGATACATGCAACACATCTATTGACGGGCAACGAGTTAATGTTACATTTAGTTGTGGGTTAGCTCACAACAGCTCTCGCAAAATTCTCTGGACCAACCACAATGCCGTGTATCTCACCTGGAGTCCCAATGGCTTTTCAATCGCCAGCCTCATCGCCGGCACGCCCCCGCAAATCTGCGGCCGGTGTCATTTTCCTTTGCTTCCTCGCCATCGTTTTCGACGGCTACGACCTGGTCGTCTATGGCGCGATCGTTCCCAAGCTCCTGGCTTACGAGCCCTGGGGCCTCAGCCCCGTAGAAACCGGAGCCATCGGCAGCTACGCCCTGGCCGGGATGTTCATTGGAGCCATCCTCATCGGTTACCTCACGGACATCGTCGGGCGCCGGAAGATCATGATGGTATCCATCGCCTCCTTCTCCCTCCTGATGCTGTTGACTGCATGGGCGCCGACTCCGGAACTGTTCGGACTTTTCCGTTTCCTGGCAGGCCTGGGCCTGGGCGGCGTAATTCCTACGGCCATCGCTTTGACAGTCGAATTCTCGAAATCGAACCGCCGCAACTTCAACAACGCCCTCATGTTCTCCGGGTATGCCGTGGGCGGCATCCTTGCCGCCCTGCTGTCGCTGGCTTTCCTGTCCTCCCTGGGATTCCAAGGAATGCTTGCCCTCGGCGGCATCCCCCTGGTTGCAGTCGTCCCGTTGCTCTTCAAGTTTCTTCCGGAGTCCCCGGCGTACCTCGCAGCGAAAGGCGACCGGGAGGGCGCAGAGCGGATCATCTCCGATTACGGACTTGATCAACTCCCGCCCGCCCGCATTGAAGGAGATGCCCCGGAAAAGGGTCGGTTCCGCACACTTCTCACCGGACGGCTGCTTGGTGCCATGATCCTCTTCTGCCTCGCCGGCATCTGCGGCCAGACGCTGGTCTACGGCCTGAACACCTGGCTTCCCCAGCTGATGGTCATTGCCAAATACTCCCTGGCCTCGTCCCTGACCTTCCTTCTCACGGTCAACATCGGAGCCGTCGTGGGCGTCCTTGTCTCCTCCCGCCTGGCCGATAAATTCGGTCCCCGCAAGGTCACGGCCACCGCGTTCGCATGTTCAGGTGTAGCACTTGTACTCATGGGAACCGGAATAATGCCCCTGCCCGCCATGTACTTCCTGGTCGGCGTGGTTGGCTTCGGCTCCGTGGGAGCCCAGATCCTCGTCAACGGGTTCGTAGCGACCTACTTCTCCGGAGCTACACGGGCAACAGCCCTGGGAATCACACTGGGAATCGGACGCATCGGCGCCGTTCTCGCCATCTCAGGTGGCGGAGTGCTGGTAGCGGCGAATCTGGGTAACTTCATCAACTTCTCCGTCTGGGCCATAGCAGCAGCCGTTGGCGTGATCGCGGTCATGACCGTACCTAACCCCACCCAAGCTGAACGAACTCCCGGGACCAGCCAAACCCCCGGAGCAGCAGGCGTGTCAAGCGAAGTCCTCCCACACTGACCACCTGCGGAAACATCGCCGGCACGACGAATGCCGCAACTCACGGATAAAAAAGGTAGCGGGGACGGTCGCGCAGTGCACTGCGCGACCGTCCCCGCTACTTCTAAGAGACGCTTTAGCCTGGCCACTGCGCATCACGATGACCTAGGCGGGGTCAACCGCGGCACGTACCCACAACCAAAACCAGGAAGCGTGCGCCCCGCCGTTACACCGGTAGTTCCGAACCGCTTCTATTCGTCCTACTCCGGCGCCGATAACGGACCTTCTGTCAATCTATTCGCGGAGGTATTGGCGGAGTTCGGGGATTGCGAAGTCCACTTTGCGATAGCCTGCGGACTCGATCAGGCCCGCAGCGATAAGCCTGTTCCGATACTTGGAAATGACATTGGGCTTGGCCTTGAGGATGGCGCCGATCTGACCGGCGGCAGAGGGACCCTCCTGGGCGGCCATCGCGTCGAGGAACTCGCGGTCTCTGTCCCAGATGTCCGACAGTGCCGACTCGACGACCACTAAGGTGTTCCGTCGTTGGGCGGCAGCGATTCCACGCTGAACGCGGCTCTGGTCCAGTTTCCATCCTGCCTTGTCGGCTTCCAGCCAGAGGTAGTAGCCCACCAGCTGGATCAGGAAGGGATACCCCTCGATGGCTTCGGCTGCCTTGTTGATGAGGTCGGGGAGATGCCGATGCCTTCCTGGCTGATGAGCTCGCTGTACGATGCGGTGACTTCCGCGATGGCTGCTTCGTGGAGATTGATCCTGTCGGCCCGCCGCAGGAAGGTGGCAACGCCTTCATTGAGGAGGTCGGACACGGCTGACGGCAGGCCGGCGAAGATCAGGCCGATGGGCAGCCCGTCCCGGATGAAGTGCTGAACGTCGGCGGCCAGCTGGGAGATTTCCGTCCTGTCGACGGCACGTATTTCATCGATGGTGATGACGAGTCCCGTGCCTTTCGCGTCCAGCAGGCGCAGCAGTTCGTTCCCGGTCCGGCGCCAGTCCCCGGCGCGTTCCGCAGGGAGCTGGGTTGTCATACCGAACCCTGCTGCGGAAAAGCGGTGATCTTCCGCGACGAAGCTCCTTGCCCAGACGCGGGTTTCTTCGACATTCCGGTCCAGGTGCGGCTACACAAGGCGCTGAGTGTGACAGGTTTGGATAGCCCGGTCGGGCAGATACCTACTGCCACGCCTAGCGCCGCACTAGATGATAAGTTCGCGCGTGACGCCGTACGGAACTTCGTCCGAAAGCATGGCTGTGTACCTCCCGGGCTGATGACGGGTAATGAGGATTCCGTGCGTACGGGTAAGTGCCGCGACATCTTGAAGTTGCTGTACTGCAGCTTCGATTTGTTCGTCCAGCCCCCGCCGGCTCATCACGTGTATGTCAATGGTTTCAATGACGGTCGACATAGTGGCTCCTACTCTTGTGCGGTTCGACAGAATATTTGTTGCGGGCTCCGTTGGGTGGGCGGTAGCGCTACCGTGTCGTTGGGAGGAAGTTTGGTCGCTGGGCTTCGAATGACTCGATGGCGGCGGCAGCTAGTTCTGTCAGGTCGATGTCGTCAAGACCCTGCAAGAGCCGCCACTTCACGTAGTTGTCGATGTCAAAGGTGTATTCGCGTTCTGCGCAGATAATTCTCTGGTATGCGAGATTGACTGTGATTTGGAGTCCTGGATGCGTGTCAATGGCTCTCCAGATTTCCTCGACCTCTTCCTGGTTTAGCTGGGCAGCCACCAGGCCGGCCTTACCGCAGTTTCCGCGGAAGATGTCGGCGAATCTTGGTGAGATGACGACTTTGAAGCCATGGTCCATCAGTGCCCAGACGGCGTGTTCCCGGGATGACCCCGTGCCAAAATCCGCACCGGCGACCAGGACCGATGCGCCGGAGAATTCCGGCATGTCGAGTGGAAATTGGTCATGGCCACGCAGGTCCGCGAAAAGGGCATCCTGAAACCCTGTTCTACCGATCCGCTTCAGGAACTTGGACGGGATGATTTGATCGGTATCCACGTTGGTCTGTTTGAGCGGCATGGCCACACCTGTGTGCGCTGTGAACTTCTGCATGCTAGTTTCCTGTTCCGGCGGTCATCAGATCGGCTGGTGTCGAGATTGTTCCCCGGATAGCGGACGCGGCGGCTACTGGCGGTGAGACTAGATGCGTCATGCTGCGTGGCCCTTGGCGGCCTTCAAAGTTCCGGTTGGATGTTGATACGCAGCGTTTGCCAACTGGTACTTGGTCCGGGTTCATTCCCAGGCACATCGAACAGCCCGCGAAGCGCCATTCCGCCCCCGCATCAAGAAAGATCTGATGGATTCCTTCCTTTTCCGCTTGGGCCTTCACCATCATGGAACCAGGAACCACCAGCATCTGCAGACCCTCTTTGATCCGCTGTCCGGCGAGAACGGTTGCTGCAGCTCGCAGGTCCTCGATGCGGCCGTTGGTGCAGGAGCCGAGGAAGACCACGTCAACGAGGATCTCCCTCATGGGCGTCCCGGGTGCCAGGCCCATGTAGGCCAGTGACTTCTTGGCAGCGGACCTGTCACGTTCTTCCGGGAAGTCTTCGGGATCGGGGACGCTGCCTGAGATCGGCACAGCCTGTCCGGGGTTCGTACCCCATGTGACGAACGGCGAGATCAGTGCGGCGTCCAAGGTCACTTCGGCGTCGTACACCGCGTCCGTGTCGCTCGCCAGGGAGAGCCAATAGTCGGACGCTGACGCCCATTCCGCCTCGTCCGGCGCGTGGGGTTTACCCCTGAGGTACTCAAGGGTTTTGTCGTCGGGAGCCATCAGCCCCGCGCGTGCGCCCGCTTCCACAGACATATTGCAGACCGTCATCCGCGCTTCCATGGACATCTCTTTGATGGCTTAGCCGCGGTACTCGAGAACGTATCCTTGGCCGCCGCCGGTACCTATTTGGGCGATCAGGGCCAAAATGACGTCCTTGGATGTGACCCCGGGAGTCAGCTTTCCTTCAATGTTGACGGCCATGGTCTTAAACGGTTGAAGGGGCAGGGTCTGTGTGGCAAGAACATGTTCCGCTTCACTGGTGCCAATTCCGAAGGCCAAGGCTCCGAAGGCACCGTGGGTGGAGGTGTGCGAATCTCCGCAGACGATCGTCATCCCCGGCTGAGTGAGGCCCAATTGGGGGCCGACGACGTGGACAATGCCCTGGTCCTTGGTGCCCATGTTAAAGAGTTTGATACGGAAAGCCGCGCAGTTTTCACGCAGGGTCTGAACCTGGAGCCGCGACGTGAGGTCGACGATCGGCTTGTCGATCCCGATAGTGGGGACGTTATGGTCTTCCATGGCCAAAGTCAGATCAGGTCGACGAACGGTGCGGCCGGCGAGCCGCAAGCCTTCGAAAGCCTGGGGGCTGGTCACCTCGTTGACGAGATGCAGGTCGATGTAAAGAAGGTCAGGTTTGCCGTCCTCGTGGCGGACGGTGTGGGAATGCCACACTTTTTCGGCAAGGGTGTAGCCCATGAATGGGTCTCGATTCAGTAGATTCCGGTCGGAAAAGTCGTTAAGGGCCGATCAGGCGTGGCGCTGGAGGGTTTCGCTGGGCAGTTCGCTACGCATGCGGAATGCACTGGATCCCCTGATACTTGAAGATGCCCTGCTGCCCTCGTCGGCGGCCGACATCCTGGAAATGCGGAAGGAATTGGAGGCATCTCCCCGAACGTTGTGCCGCGGACGGTCTTCCTCAGGCTGCTGGAAGTTCTCGAACAGCACGCCGTTACTCTGCCGGCTGCACCGGACTGCCCCTCCCCGATGCAGATTTGAACTGTATGAGGGAATGGCAGACGCCATGGAACGGCGAGACCACGACGCCGTCATGCGGATAATGCATGAAACCAACACGGGCTCCAACCCGCAGCTCAAGCTGGGAAACGGAACTAGCCCCAGGATCTCTCCGGTAAGCGTGCCCGACCCCAGGGCGGAACCGCCCGCTGCGTCCCCTAAGCCCGGCGCTGGCCCCGTATTTCGGGTGGGGTGTTGCGATTCCGCGTGCCAGCGCCGGGAGTATGAAGATCTTGGGGCCTAGAACTTAGGTGTGTTTCGGGCAAGCTTGCATCGTCCTAAATGGATCTGAGTATGACTGCCGAGCCCTGCCCGCCCCCGCCGCAGATTCCGGCAGCACCAAACTTTCCCGGCCCCAGCTCGGCAAGTTGCCGTGCCAGTGTCCCGACCATGCGTGCGCCTGAAGCTCCGATGGGGTGTCCGAGGGCAATCGCGCCACCGCGTGTGTTGACGATATCCGGACTGACTCCGAGTGTGTGGACGGATCGGACGGCCACGGCAGCGAATGCCTCGTTGATTTCCACCGCTACCAGCTCATCGACGCGGGTGTTGGTTTTTTTGAGTGCGGCCAGGATGGCGTTCGCGGGTTGGTCGTGGAGCCGTACGTCGGGTCCGGCCACCAGCGCGTGGGATTCCACCACGGCGATGGGAGACAGTCCCAACCGTTCGGCGGCCGCGCGGCTCACCAGAACCACCGCCGCGGCCCCATCTGTGATCTGCGAGGAGTTTCCTGCGGTGATAGTCCCTTCTTTGCTGAAGGCAGGGCGGAGCTTGCTGAGTGAATCGATGGTCGTCCCTTTGCGTACTCCATCGTCATCTGCAATGAGGTCATCTCCGGCGCGCGAAGGCAGCGTGTATGGTGCGATTTCTTCGGAATGGAAAGCAATGTGGGCTGCGGCGCGCTGGTGTGAAAGGGCGGCCCAAGCATCCTGGCTGCCTCGGTCCAGTCCGTAGCCGGCGTTTCCGTCTTCTGTGGACATACCCATCGAGCGACGTTCAAAGGCGTCCGTCAGACCGTCGAACTCCAGTGTATCCACGACCCCCAGGCCGCCATATTTCTGCCCGGCCCGAGCGTTGAACACATGGGGGGCCATCGACATTGATTCTTGTCCCAGAGCTACGACGACGTCTGCCTCACCTCTGTCTATTAAGCGCTCGGCAGCGACGACGGCTTCCATACCCGACAGACATACTGCATTCAGCGTCAGTGCTGGTGCGTTCAATGGAATGCCGGCAGCTACAGCGGATTGCCGAGCAGGGTTCTGGCCAGTCCCGCCCTGCAGTACGTGCCCGGCGATTATGCTCTGGACTTCGGCCGGGTCAACACCTGCACGCCTGAGCGCAGCGGTGATGGCATGAGCGCCCAGGTTTACAGCGGGAACAGAAGCGAAACGGCCGTTGAATCGTGAAAACGGTGTCCTGGCGTAGCCGACAATAAGCGCGCTCATGCTCCTGCTCCTGCCGTCTGAGACGAGATCACTGACGTGCCGGCATTGAACAGGTGGGCATTCATGTCACTTCCAAAGGGCAAGGGCGCCATATCGAGCAGGTCGTTGGCTGCAAGTGCCAGCAATCCTGTCCCAAAATTCATGTCCTGGCTGGCTTCGACTGCGGCTGCTGCGGTGGCTTCCATATCATCACGGGTCCTCATGGTTTGTAACCTCCGCGCTGACGCGGACGTCCACTGTGCAGTGTGTGTTTGGTCTGGTTGGCGACGGGGTGCTGCGGTGGGTGAAGACGTTCAGCGCTACTACGTCGTCGGAACCGATAACCGCTTCGGTTTCTCGGCACCTGCAGCCTTGTGCGGGCGTTCAAGAAATTTAGCTTTCAATCCGCCAGAGGTCGATTCCGTCGTTGCGGTGTATCAAGATTCTGCCCTTGCCGCTGACTAGCTGTATCCATACGATCGACCCGGCTGCGTTGACGTCGTCGATCCACCCGGCTTCGGTTACCTTTGCGCCGTGCCTAAGCTCGACGAAATCTTGTCGCCACAGATACTGCCACTGCTGTATTAGACGCGGTTTGCCTCGATTGTCGGACAGATTATGCATCCGAATCCCGATTTCCATGGCGCCGGGCAGGCTGGAACTGTTTTTTTGATTCAAGTCATCTCCCTTCAGGTGTTGCTCGTATGCCACTGGATCTGCCACGCGGAGATGGCTGGCAGCCAAGATTTTGTATGGTCAGGGGGAGGGTCATTTCGGTGTTGCAGTGTTTATGGCCCTGGGCAGTGAGCGGGACTTTCCACCAGGACCCTGCCCATCGCGATTACGAACGGACCCATGATGTCCGATTTCACACGACATCTTGTCGGTCCTGTTCATGTGGTGGCACTGGCATTGCGGCTAAGCTGTGCCGCCCAAAAAGGAGGCGTGCATTTCCGCCTGCGACGGCCTCGTAGGACTCGGGGTCGAGGTGTAGTGCTTCCAGACGTTCTACGCTGTGGCTCATGGGGAAGTTGTCCCAGTCCGTGCCGAACATCAGGTGTGACGTGGGCACCAGTTCCTGCAGTATCTGGAAAGTCTCCGGGGCAAGAGCCTGTGCCATGTCGAAGTACAGTCGGGCGAATTGAGATCCGATGCCGTCAGGGATGATTTCCTTTAGGCGCTCCGGTCCGATTACAGGCCATCCCGTGAAACCAGCAATCCGGTTTACGACCATGGGCATCACCCCGCCGGCATGACAGAACACGAAACGGATGTCAGGTAGATCCCGGATAACGTGATTGACCATAAGGCTGAGAATGGTTCGGGCGGTGTTGGTAGGCCATTCCAACCAAGGGCCGGTGATGGTGCCTGATTCGTACCCGTGGGTTGCGCATCCTGAGTCGACGGGGTGCACGTAAAGAATGCTTCCGCGCCGGTTCAGCTCCTCCAGAACTGGAGTGAACCTCGTGTCACCTAACCAGGCGTTGCCGTAACTGGTAGAGACACCAAATCCGTCTGCCCCGAGCTCGTCGGCTGCATATGCTATTTCTTGCAAGGATGCCTCTGGGTCGAGCATCGGCAGTGATGCGAACATTCCGAACCGTCCAGGGTGCTTTCTCACAATTTCGGCGCTGAACTCGTTGATTCTCCTGGCTTGACTTGCGCCGCCGCCGGCACGGCCGTCGCTGGCAGCAACCGGGCCGGCATAACCGATTGCAAGGTCGATGCCGTTCTCGTCCATCTCTTCTAGTCCACGGTCAAGGCTCCACCCAGCCCGTGCTGCATAGGTTTCCGAGGGGCGGAAGTGATGATGAACGTCTACTTTTCCGGTCATACGCTTCGGGTCTTTTCCTCGTTATGGATAAGTGTGGCTGCGGAAAAGTCTTGGGCCTCGCCCAGACCGCGCACGAGCCTGAGTACGTGGGACCTGTATTCGGCGAAGCGAGGAAGGCTTTTGGTTTCAATCTGGTCCCGCGGCCGGGGTAGATCAACGTCAACGATGTCGAGGACCCGGCTGGGCCGTGACGACAGAATGACCACGCGGTCCGCGAGGTACACGGCCTCGTCGATGTCGTGGGTGACGAGGAGCACGGAAGTTCCGGTCTTCGCCTGCACGCTAAGAACCAAGTCTTCAAGGTCTGCGCGGGTCTGCGCGTCGACGGAGGCGAAGGGCTCATCCATAACAAGAACTTCAGGCTCGTACGCGATGGCTCTGGCGATGGCAACGCGTTGCTGCATACCGCCCGAGAGTTGCCAGGGATAACTTGAACCGAAGCCGTCCAACCCGACGGCGGACAGGGCAGCGTTGACTCTATCGCGTCGATCAGCAGGGGACGGGAACTTGTTCTTCAGGGGAAGGGCAACGTTGCGCTCGACCGTGTACCAGGGCATTAGTGACCGGCTGTAGTCCTGAAAAACTGCCGCCATTCGCAGTGGGGGTTCTGTGACGGCCTGTCCGTCCAATGCAACAAGTCCGCCTGATCGGTCGAGTAGGCCGCTGAGGCACCGCAAGAGTGTTGTTTTGCCGGCGCCGGAAGGCCCCACGAGACAGACAATTTCGTTTTCCCGGACATCGAAGCTAACGTCCCGAATGGCCTCCACACCTGTCGAGTAGACCTTGTTCAAGTTCTTGACGGTAAGCATTAGTGTCCTGCCTTTGATTGGTAGTGCCAGCGGAGGGATCGGTGCTCAATGAGCACGAATAGTGCGTTGAGGAGGGAGCCGAGGATTCCTAGCAGTAACATTCCAGACCACATGGTGTCGATGGTGAAGGATTGCTGGGCCTCGAGTGTAATGAATCCGATTCCGTTGGCCGATCCAGTCATCTCGGTAACGATCCCCAAAATGAATGCAAAACCCAGTGATGTCTGCATTCCGGCGAAAATTTGCGGCATTGCCGATGGTAACTGCACTGAAACGGCTCGTTGCCACCGCGTCAGCCTGAATGAGCGGCTGACGTCTTCGAGCCCGGACTCTACATTGCGGACTCCGTCTATTGTGTTGAGGAGTACAGGAAAGAAGCAGCAGAACGCTATCAAAACAATCTTCGCTACGTCGCCAATCCCGAACAGCAGGATTGCAACCGGGATCAATGCAACTGCGGGAATCGCGCGGGCGAATTGGACCGACGGTTGGAACGCAGCATCCAGGCTCCGCACCCGGCCGAGGAGCAGTCCAACAGCGATGCCGGCGAGACAGGCAATGATGTAACCCGCTATTAGCCGGACCACGCTAGGCACGATATCGGACCAGAAGTGGGCGAACAGCCACGTTTCCTGGAATGCGATGAGGATGTCCTGCAGGCTGGGGAAAAAGACTGATGTTGAGCCTGCCGAAGCGAACCACCAAGTGGCGATGATGGCGATAGGCACGAGAAGAGGGAGAAACGGTGATCGAAGTACGGTGTTCATTTTGTTATACCCCTGTAGGACACATGCCAGTGAAGCATCCGTCGCTCGCCTCGGACGAGCAACTGGTTGAGAATGAGGCTCAGTGCGCCGGCGATCATAATCACTCCATACACTGCGGGGTAGTTTCCGGCGGTCTGATATTGAGTGAGCGTCCATCCGAGGCCCGGCACTCCGGCAATCAGTTCGATGGCCACCGATACGACCAGAGCCAAGGACATCGCGATTCGTAGCCCCGTTGCCAGAAAGGGGGCAATCGTCGGGAGCGTGATGCTCTTCATCCGCTGACGGGCAGTCAGGCCGAACATTCTGCTTGCGTCAATAAGTTGTGGATCTACGGCCCGAACCCCGTACATGGTCTGGTAAAGCATGGGCCATACAACGGCCACAGCAACCAGTGTGATGGCCGTCTTGGCCACTGCTCCAAAGAGCAAGATCAGGAGAGGCAGATAGACGATAACCGGCACGGGCCGCAGGAACTCCAGTGTTCCTTGGAGCAGGCGACGCAGAATGAGTATTTCGCCCAACGCCAAACCGAGAACGATCCCGATAGCGGAGCCGATTACCAGCCCTACTGCCGCGTGTTGCAGAGTGTGTCCAATGCTCTGCCAAAGGAATGGCTCGCCAACCTGCCCCCAAAGCCAAGCGAAGATCGTTGTTGGTTGGGAGACCTCTGCGGGAAGAACACCGGACCGTGTCAATACTTCCCAAAGAACCAGGAGGGTGAGGGTTGTTCCAGTGGGAATCAGCACCCGGCGGATGCTGCGCTGGCGGTTGTCCGCCCTGCGTGATGAACCTGGGTGTTCCTTGTTCTTTGACTTTACGGGTTGCGTTCTTCCTCCCTCTCGGGCCGTGGCTGTAGTAGTCATGGTTGCCGCGTTCCCTACTTCGAAGTCCACAGGATGTCATCGGAAGATGGGACCTGCTTTTCGTAGCCGTACTTCACGAGCAGACTAGCCCAGGAATCAAGATTCTGTGCCGTGATTTCGCTGGTGTAGTGCGGGAACGGCGAGTCTTTGATGGCTTGAGCCGTCTCACCGGAGGCTCCGGCTTGCTTCACCGCCAGGTCCTTGATGGCTTCCGGGTTGGCGTTCGCGAAGTCGGATGACTCCTGCATGGCCGCTACGAACTTCTTGACAGCTTCCGGGTTCTTTTCGATAAAGGCAGTCGACATCTGCATTATCGTCGCGACACTTTGTTTGTCCTTCATCGCCAGCGCCTGCGGATCACCCAGCCGTTTGAAACCGGTGGAGATGAGCTGGGTGGCGAACGGTTGGGTAGTGAAAATAGCATCCACATGGCCTTCTTTGAGGGCCGTCACCTGATTCGGGAATGTCAGCTGGACGTAATTGACCTTCTGCGGGTCCCCGCCATCAAGGGTGATGGCCTCATCCATCGCGGCCTGCCAGGTGCTCTTCAGCGAATTGAGAGCGACAGTCTTTCCTTCAAGGTCTTTGAACGAGGAAATAGTCGTATCCGGCTTGGCGATGGCCTCGTAAAGGGTACGTCCATTTACCTCGTTGTCCGCAGCCACGCCGCTGACTACCTGAACCTGAAGCCCCTTGCCGACTGCTGACAGAGTGCTCGTCACTGAGCCAATCCCAACATCCAACTGCCCGTTCAAGAGTGAGGCTACCTGGTTGGCGCCAACTTGAGGAGCGGATATGAACTCGATATCGATGCCCTTTTTCTCAAAGACACCGTTCTGCTCTCCCAGAAGGAAGGCCAGGTTATCGGAGGCCGCACTTGGCTGGACAACCTTGATTACCGATCGTTCATTATTGGGCTCTGCGGTGCCGGCTTCTGCGCCACAACCGGCGACGGTGCCGGTAACTGCCAAAAGCATCATGGTGACCAACTTGGTCCTGGTGGTTAGCAACATCTGAGTAGTTCTCCTGGCTAGTAGCGCGACATGGCTGCTGTTAAATCTGAATCCAGTCTGAGTGCTCTGGATCACGTTGTCAACGGTTAAGTCGATAATTTTACGCTTGTGTAGGTATCGGTGTTTCCGAACGTGCCCTCAGTCCACACGCCGGGGGACACTGGTGATCCCAAGGAGGGAAAGGGGCTAAGCGGCCATCTACTGGCAGCCGCGAGACCGGGCTGAGCGGCGCTGCCCTACAGCTTGGACAGTTGGTTGGAGGAGACACGAGCGGAGGCATCCTGGCACGCAATTCGGCTTTGAAACCCCCAGAGCTCATCCTGACAACTGACCCGAGAGGGCGGCGACGCGCCTATCGGGGACGTTCTGCTCGAGCCCTTAGGAGGGGTTTCCCTTTAGGTCCGCAGCAGCGCCAGGCTTTGGGTCCTTCCCATAAATCCATGACGGGCGTCATTGCAGCCGTACGATCGGAAAGTTCAAAGGTTGTCCGTAAAGCTGGTCACGGTCATCGCCTGAGGGCTTGAGGGCCATCAGGTGTATAAATTCGCCGGGTGTCCGCAGGTATAAAAACGAAAAGTATGAGAGCCGGGCTCCCGGCCGGATTGGTGGCTGAGGCACTCAAACTACAGGCCAAATTATGCCGGTGCCTCTTCTTTGGGGCCCTAGGGTACATGCTGCGGCCCGGCGGGGTTCTCTTTTGCCTTGACCTGGAAGGGGCACGGTTACGACGCCGTAGTCATAACCGTGCCCCTGAATGTGGTCAGTTTGAACGGGCCAGATGGAATCGTTCATCGAGCCATTTTTCGAATATCACCGATGCAGCCTCGTACCCTGTCGGCTCATCAGCTGATAAAGGTTGTCCAAAGTGCTGGCCTCGAACCGACATCCGGGTCTTGTCGGTGGCTGGGATTGCTCCGAACATGCGGTCGGCATCATGGCTGTAAGCAGCCTGGTCACCGGAAAACTCGATGTAGAGGGTAGGAATATGTATGCCGGCTGCACAGCGTTCGAATTTTGCGTTGGAACTCAGCCCCGACCACGTAGACAACCACGCCTCGGGCGTGGTCAAGCGACCAAATCCTACCAACCCATAGTTCGTCAGATCGGGCCGACGTCCGAAAAGGGAACCATACGGGCGGTCGTTGGGGTCGAGCTGAAGCGCGACGTAGCGGGGGTCGGCATCAGTTCGATAGGTCGTGATGATACGCGGGGCCAGCGCTGCCCTACGATCCCTTGGGTCCTCAGAAGCGGCGAACTTGATTCGCGCCTCAGCCGCCTCGGCCGCTCGCTCCTTTGCAACAGAGTCGATGTGCTTTATCCGGCGCAGTTGGGCCTTGCGGTACTCGGTAAGGAAATCCTCAGAATACGACGACGAGGTACCCGGGGCGGCAAATCCGTTCGCTGGATCAAACAAGTCCAGTTCGGGAATGATCGACATTGGGTCAGCATCATCAGCCACTGAGGGATCGATGCAATTCAACAATACGATGCCCTGCCCTGGATGAGGCGCGAGGAAAAGGGCGCCGTCTGGGACAGGCATCAAGGCGCCGGCTAGCGAAATGGGCCTGCCGGACGGCGTTATATCATGCCGGACGGCCGGCTCCATCGCAGCCTGTTCAATGTAGTAAGCCATGAGTGTTCCGCCACCGGAATGTCCAAAGGTCAACAGGGAGTCAAAACCCAAGTCCCGCAGGAATACCTGGCCGGCAGCCACGTCGAGAATTGCCTGTTCGTGGATGAGGTTGATGTCGTTGTTGGGTGACCGCGTATCTTGCGTCCACACCGACAGTCCCATGCGGAGGAAATAATCGATCATTGGGTGATGGGCGAGTTGCTGACGGGGATGCATCAGGGTCACCACGGTTCGGGAGCCGTCCACCTTGTGCAGGGCACCAAAAACGGTTGCGCCATCGAATGTCTTCAGCTGATGAAGCGTAGTGATGACACCTTCCGGCCGATCAATACCCTTGACCTCACGTCCGGCACCCAATCGGTCGACTGCATGCTCACTGGACATCTAGCGTCCTCAAATCTGGATCAGCGACGGTGGCGGGCTCGATTCGCAGTACGTATTTGTCCCACACCGCAACTCGCCCACCACGGATCGCCGCTACCGAGCTGTACCACACGGCGTTACGGCATCCTGTGGCATTGCGATCGATGACGATAGCTTGTTCCGCGCTTACTTCGTAGTAAGGTCCGCGCTTATACACGGTGACATCAGGGTCCTTGGCAGCAACCTCGGCAAGAGGACGAAAGTCGTCAACGTCAAGGACGAACAGTGTGGTTCTCATACAAACGACTCCTCGGCTGGTTCGTCCGCGTACCGCTCTGCGATGAGGTCGGCCTTTAGCTGGAAGAAGCGGCCCAGGCTGGGTTTGTCCTCTTCCACGACCGCGATGAGGGCATCGGCGCTGAGATTCGCATCGATGTCGTCTTCTGCAGTAATGGCCCGCAACGGTCGGGTGATCTCAATCAAATATCCATTGGGGTCTGTGACATATATGGACTCCACTGTTTCGTGGCGCACCTGAAGTTCGCACTTCCAGTCACTTCCGTCTAGCCGGCGCCGGTACTCGGCAAGGTCTTCCTCTGTATCGACGTGGATGGCGAGGTGACGTGCGCGTCGAAGAATCTCGGGCTCGTTGTCGTCATGGTAAGCCTCCACTCCAAAGTAGTAGAAGAATGCCAGGCGGTCCCCTTGACCAATGTCGAAGAAGAAGTGGATGAAGTCAGGGTGCTGCTCGGGGCCCCATCCGAGTGCACAGGTTGCGTGCACTACGGGGAAACCCAGCACGTCCCGGTAGAAGTGGATGGTCGCCTTCGGGTCGTACGTGGGGAATGCAGCGTGGTCGACTCCGCGTACTTTGTGAGACAAGGTCATGGGATGACTCCTTTCGTCTGCTTCCAAATTACGCCCAACTTACGTTGGAGTCAATAACTTTTCGTTAGCGTTATTTATACCAATGCTCCAGGGTGAAGCCAGAAGGCGTCGACTCTCAACCGCTGCGTAAAACTATTGACGTATGCGTAACTTTCTGGTTGGCTTCTGCTCATGAAACTCAGCAATGTGCACGTCATCGGCGGTGGGCCAGCCGGCCTCTTCGCAGCAATTCTCTTGCGTCGCGCTTCGCATCTCACCCGGGTGGTGGTTCATGAGCGTTCCGTACCCGACGAGACCTTTGGATTCGGTGTGGCCTTCACCCGCCGAACCTTGGACATTCTTGCCGGCGCCAGTGCATCCGTCGTCGAAAAGCTTCGCGAGGCAAGTGTCGATATGCCGCCGCAGGAAATGCGAATAGGGTCCCATTCCGTTCAAAGCGGTGGGAACGCGGGCGGTATAACCATCGCTCGTTCAGCACTCCTGAAAGCTCTGCTTGACCAGGCGCGGGAAGTTGGCGTCGAGGTTCGACTAGGTGACGAAGCCGTTGCCTCTGATTTTCCTGAGGCGGACCTGGTCATCGCTGCTGACGGTGTTTCCAGTGCTACCAGGGCCTCGCTCGCCAAGGAGCTCGGTGAACACGTGACACCCGGAAGGGGTGTATTCATGTGGCTGGGTTGCGATCGGCGTTTGGAAACCAACCTCTTCGCGCCGGCCCGCACTGACGCCGGCCTCTTCAATATCCACTGCTACCCGTACAGCAACAACGCCAGCACTATTGGCGTAGAGACGGACCTTGCTACATGG
Source organism: Pseudarthrobacter raffinosi (assembly GCF_023913735.1). GTDB lineage: Bacteria > Actinomycetota > Actinomycetes > Actinomycetales > Micrococcaceae > Arthrobacter > Arthrobacter raffinosi. The sequence goes on along the minus strand of NZ_JAMXBH010000008.1, from coordinate 75,807 downwards.
CGGCTCGCTGGGATGGACGTTTGGACAGCTGACACTCCGCTGGGGGATTCCGACAAAAAGAGCATCGATTACCTTCAAGACGTGTTCGGCGAGATACTTGGCGGCGCCACGCTTCTCGGCAACCGTTCTCGATGGATGCACTTCCGTACTGTAACTGCGGACCGGTGGAGCGCGGGCAATATCGTCCTGATCGGAGATGCTGCCCATACCGCCCATTACTCGGTCGGCTCGGGCACCAAGATGGCGATGGAGGACGCCGTTGCACTTGTGGAAGCACTTAATATCCCTGGCAATGACGATCTGGGACAGGCGCTGCGGCTGTATGAGACCAATCGACGACCAGGTGCCGAATACTTGCAGAATCTCGCCGATCGGAGTCGATGGTGGTGGGAGTCGCTGGAAGAACGGCTCCATCTTGCTCCGCCCTTGCTGATGGCGGCCTATCTCAGCCGCGGTGGTGCGGTTTCAGCCACCCGCTTAGCTGAGCTTGATCCTGATCTGCTCGATTCTGCCCTCTTGTCTGCGGGGCTGCCCGGCTCCTCTGCAAGGCCGAGGCAGTTGGTCGATGACGTCCTAAGCAGTTCCATCAACGTTGCGGGCCAGCAGCTGTCTTCCCGCATTTTGGATGACTCCACACCCTTAAAGGTTGCGAGCCTTCAAGCCGACATTCATGATCCCTGGGGGGCGGAGGCAGGTCTCGCCGTCGAGGCCGCGGTCTCGCTTGCCGCCGGAGGTGCAGATATTCTTGTCCTTACCGGGGCGGGAGCACGTGAGGCCGTTCTCGACCGCGTGGCCCTTGCGGAACATATCCGACTCCGATCCGGAGCCGCCGTTGCCGTCGAGGCCTTCCGGCAACAGGCTGAAGACCTCGTTGATGCTCTTATCGCCCAACGCATTGATCTCGTCCGATTCACTCCTGCCAACGACGCTTAGGACTTCTTATGAACGCATCAACCCGGTTTCCGGGCAACGTCATTCCGTACCCGGACGAGTTTGTCCGCCGATACCAGGTAGATGGTTTCTGGCGCGAGGAAACGATTCCGCAGTCTCTTCGGCGGACCGCCGAACAGGCCCCCGAGGCTCTGGCTTTGGTAACGCCCGATGTGCGGTGGACCTATCGTGAGCTCATCCGTCGGGCTGACAATGTTGCTGCCGGTTTGCTTCGCTCAGGGTTAGAGCCGGGTGATGCCGTTATTCTGCAGCTTACTAACACCGCCCACGCGGTCTCGGCATGGTACGGCCTACTTCGCGCAGGACTGATTCCTGTCTGCACACTGTCGTTGCACCGAGGGCACGAAATCAGGCAGATTGCCGCAAAAACGGGTGCACGTGGGCACCTCGTGCAGGCAGACATGCCGAACTTTGACATGATTACCTTTGCGGGCGAAATCCGGGAGGAGCTTCCGCACGTGGAGATTCTGCTGACTGTGGGCGCGATCCAGGGGAGCCCCGGCGTGCGGATCGAAGACCTGGAAGACCAACCGTTGTCTCTGACGGACCTTGAGCGGCTTGACGCAATCGAGGCCTCGTCCAATCTCGACGCGCCGGCAGTATTCCAACTCTCCGGTGGCACCACCGGAACGCCCAAAGTTATTCCCCGTCTGCATCCTGAATACTGGTACAACGGCGCAGCCACTGCGAAGTGGTGGAATCTCGGCTCCTCGGACCGGCTCGCCTTCGGCCTGCCCCTGGCCCACAACGCAGCAATAGCCAACGCCTTGTTCGCAGCCCACTCGGTGGGTGCGGCGTTGCTTCTGGCTACTCCCAAATCGGACGTGCTGCTAAAACTGATGGCTCAGGAAGGGGCAACCTGGCTAATGAGCCCTCCTGGCGTCATGCGCGACTACCTCAGTCATCCGCTGTTCGATGAGGCCTTCGCCGACGTCAAGACCTGCGTGCTAACCGCGGCCCCGGTCCACAGAGCCCTATTCGACGAAATGCAACAACGCGGCGTGCATGTCAGCCAGGCTTTTGGCATGACCGAGGGACTCTTCCTGTTCACACCATTGAATTCCTCGGACGATCTGAGAGCAGAAACTGTAGGGGTTCCTATCAGCCCCTTGGACGAGGTTAGGCTGCTCGAGCCCGGCAATGACCGCCAGGTTGCCGATGGCGAAACTGGTGAGCTTTGCGTGCGTGGACCGTACACGATCAGGGGCTACTTCGCAGAGCCAGAACGCAATGCCGTGGCGTTTACACAAGATGGTTTTTACAGGACCGGAGACCTTGCGGCACTGGTCAGAATCAAGGATGAAGACGCCTATGTCATTTGCGGTCGAACTAAGGACCTCATAAACCGGGGCGGTGAGAAGATCAACGCGGAAGAGATTGAATCATTGCTGATCCGGCACGACAGTGTTGCGGAAGCAGCCCTCGTTGCGATGCCTGACGAGCGGTTAGGTGAAAAGGCCTGCGCCTTCGTTGCCCTGCAGGAGGGAGCCACCACACCTTCCTTGAGTGATCTCTGCGCCTTTCTCGCCCAAAATGGTGTGGCGAAATTCAAGTGGCCTGAAAGGCTGGAAATCGTTCCGAGCCTTCCGCGGACCACCATTGGGAAGGTCCAGAAGTTGCAGCTTCGTGAACAGCTTGCGGCCAAAGCCAATTTTGCAGGTTCCGTCGACTAGTACCATGTGGTCCATGGAAAATCCCCCGAACGTCGATCGCCCGAAAACGACCCTGCGGGGAGGGGCCACCCGAACCAGCATTCTTGAGAATGCCGCAAAACTCTTCGCTGAAAAGGGTTTCGCCGGAACCGCGCTCCAGGACATTGCCGACGCCATGGACCTTACTCGCCCTGCTCTATATCACTACTTCTCCAGTAAAGAGGAAGTGCTTGCCACACTCGTGGCCGAGACCAGTCTGAGCACTGCGGAACGCATAGAGAGAGTACGGCTCCGGGCTGACATCAGTCCGTCCGAAAAGCTCCGGTTAGTGACAAGTCAGCTGGTGCGGGAAAGGACAAGCGCACCCGAGCGATTCCGGATGCTGGATCGCACTGAATCGGCGTTGCCTCCCGATATCGGAAAAAAGCACCGTGCCGCCCGGCGGGCCGTACTTACCGAGCTAACGGCGATCATTGTCGAAGGCGTTACCGCCGGAGAATTCCGGCAGACCGACGAGCGGCTGGCGGCCTTGTCTGTGTTGGGGATGAGCAACTGGGTTGCGTGGTGGTACAGCCCCTCCCATGACGAACATGCGGAGCCCGCAGAACACATCGTCACCACACTGTCCGACACGGCTGTGGCCATGCTAGCTAGGCCAGATCACCGGCTTCCCAAAGCCCCAGGGAGACGGGCAGCGCTCGCTCAGCTGCGTGAGGATCTCGATTACCTGGATCGACTCCTCACGGATGAGTGATTTCAGGTGGTGAAGAGCGGTAGTTTTCTCACAGCCAGACTTGTTCAGCTGCTCTGAAAGGTCGCTTTAGAGCGACGGAGCCCTCTGTATACGTAAGTCTCGGAAATTACTTCCAAAACTTTTACGTCCTTAACTTCGAACCATCCTTCAAGGGTTACAAGGCCTCGGTCGGGATGGTTCAGGCTAACTTCAAGCACCCGGGCGAACCCGCGGAGTTCTTCGCCAGACTTTACGGGCCGAAGAAACTTCACGTCCGCGAGCCGGCGTCCAGCATGCACTGCCCAGTACTGGAAAAGCCCTAGAACCGAAAGTCTCTGGAGAACGGCGAGGGTGTGGATCCCGCTGGCGATTATCTCACCGAATGAACTTTGCGCGGCGAGGTTCGCGTCAACGTGAATAGCGAGCGGGTCCCACTCCTGGCCAAACTTGACGATATCGTCCTGCAGCATGATGTGAGTTCCAAGGTCAGCGACCATCCCTACTCTTATGAGTTCAGCCGTTATCAGCTCTCCGGGTGCGCGCTTCACGTCTTCGATGACCTCTTCTGTCCCTGCCACTCATGCGAGGGTACGGATTCCGCTGGCGATTATTTCACTGAACGAGCTCGGGGGGGGCAAGGTTCACGTCAGTGTGAATCACTAGCTGGTCCCACTCCTGACCTAACGCTCGATGTCGTCGTTGAGCACGATGTGGGTGCCTAAGGCAGCAACCATTCCCCCTGCTATCCGTTCCGACGTTATCGGCAGCTTCCCGGATTCGCTCTTCGCGGCCCTGTGTGGCAGGACGTGCACGGGTCACAGGCCGAAAAGCCGTTCTGCGTTGCCGTGCCCGATGGCTTCCCTTGCCGCGCCGCTGAGCTTGGCCGCCTCCAGAAAAGCTGCGGCTCCGCCGTTGCCGATGAAAGGGTAGTCCACTGCATACATGATCCGGTCCACACCCACCGTCTCGACACAGAACTGAAGCTGAGCTTGGTTGAACATACCACTGGGAGTGATGTAGACGTTCTGCTTCATGTACTCCTCGAAGGTGCGTTCGAGGCCGGTGACGCTCTGGGGGAGCGATTCATCGAGTCGTTCAAGGAAAAACGGGACCATCTCCCCCCAGTGGCCAAGAATCACCTGGAATTTGGGGAAGCGATCAAAGACACCGCTAAGCACGAGATGCAGGAAGTGCACGGCCGTCTCCTGGTGCCAACCCCAAGCCGTCGTTTGCAGGCGGGTGCTGACAAACGGGTCGAATCCATCGTAGTTCGACGCTGTCGTAGCGCGGGGAGGAATCCCTGGGTGAAGGTAGAGGGGCACCTCGAGTTCAGCCGCAGTCTGAAGGATCGGCTCGAATTGCGGCGATGAAAGAAACTCACCCTCCGTGCGGCCGTGAATCAGAGTCCCCACCATGCCCAGCTCCTGGACTGCACGTTTAAGCTCCGTGGCCGCAGCTGCGGGATCTGAGGTTGGGAGCGAGGCGAAAGCGGCAAAACGGTCGGGATGTCGGGCCACGGCGGCCGCGAGGGTGTCGTTGGTGTTGGCAACCAGTTCTGCGGCGACGTCGGAGGGGAGCTGCTGGGTCGTGAGGCACGACAGCACCTGCATGTCGATCCCGTTGCGGTCCATGTCCGCGAGACGGCCCTCGTCCAGGTCAATGAGAACGTCGGCAGCGGGCGAATATGGCGCTCCCCGTTTAGGGTCGTAGGTGGCCGAAAAGTGGGGACTAAGCTGCGCGGACGCGGCGGCACTGGCCCTCACGACTGCGAGGTCGAGGTAATGCTCTTCGAGAGTGATGAGTTTCAAGACGGGGTCTCCGTTTTCTTACGATCGATGGGTCGGCCAAGAATCCAGATGCCTTGGATCCGGCGGGTGGCGGTGATATCGGACGTGGGATCGCCCGCGACGAGTGACAGGTCGGGCCTCTATCCTTCAGCGATCGACCCCCAACGCGGGCAGGTCAAAGACGTCAGATGCTCCGGTGGCGCAGCGGAGCGTCCGCTGGGGTGAGTCCTGCTTCCACCAGGAGCTCAAGTTCGTGGTGAATACCGCTGCCGTGGGAAAGCATCCGTGCCAGCAATAAGCGCCACGCTGGCGCGGGCGTTGTCGTATGAGATTCAGATTGCCTAGGTTCCGTGCGGCGCCCTCCATCGTGGTGAGTGTCGGAACGATGCGCGTGCCTGCCTCAATCATCCGTCTGATGTCATCGTCCCTGAGCGGGCTATCCAGTGGGGCGTGGGTGAGGATGTCGACACCAGCGTCCAAGGCGAAGTGAACAGCTCCTAGGGTACTGGCATGTGCTACGCCTTCAGTCCGTGACCGTGATCTCGAGCGGGGCTCTGGCCTCGAGGGCCGTGCACGGCCCAGGAGGCCGATGCCTCGTTGGGCCTTCGCACCCACACGCAGGGTCAGAGGCGGACCAGGCCACCGTCGACCATGAGTGTTTGTCCAGTGAGGAACTCTGCATCCTCACTGACCAGGAACTGAATGGTTCCGACGATGTCCTGAGCCGTCCCCACACGTTTGATGGCTTGCATCTGGCTTGCAGCTTCGGCTACTTCATCATCAACGCCGTGCTGGAAAGTGCCACCGTTAGGTGTCGCCGTCGGGCCGATCGCGTTGACTGTAATTCCGTGGGGTCCCAGATCGGATGCAAGGCCTCGCGTAAAGCCGATGACCCCCATCTTGGAGGCCATGTAATGGGTGAGCCCAGGGAATGCGAGGCCTATCGAGTTTGATGAGATGTTGACGATGCGTCCCCAGCTATTCTTCATCATGAGATCGACAACAGCTTTGGTCATGAGGAACTGAGAGTCGAGGTTCAACGTCTGGATTTTGCGCCAGAACTCGTAATCGAGTTCAAAAAAGTCTTTGAACGGATAGGCTCCGGCGTTGTTGATGAGGATGTCGCAGCGTCCAAAGGATACTTCGATTTCCTTACGGACCCGCGCGATATCCCCCTCGTTCGTAACGTCCGCCTGTATCTTCAAGGCCCGCTGACCCTGCTCTTCGACAAGCGACGCGGTTTCTGAAGCGTCCACAAGGTCAACGAGCACCAGGTCGACGCCTCGCTCGGCCAGACCGACACTTATTGCCCTGCCGAAACCGTGCGCCGCTCCGGTGACTACCGCTACCCGGCTTGTTGATGTGGTTTGTGACATAGGGGAAACACCCTTACTTTCTTGAAATTGTTGGCGTTTGTTCACGTGGTCGCGGTGCTGATGATTTCGGGTTGACGCGAGGAACCACGTCCTACGTCGGCGCGACAGTAAGTGAACGCGCCCGTTGGGAGACCTGCGGCCCGTTGACCCGATGGACTGATGAAGATCTACAGGGCTTAGAGAGGTAGCTCCCGTTTCTTCATCTCAACGGTTGTCCATCGGATTTCCGTGAAGTCGTCAAGTCCGCTGAGTCCGGAGCGGCCCCATCCGCTGTCTTTGACTCCGCCGTTTGGCGATTGTGGTTCGTCGTTGATGGTCGGGGCGTTGACGTGCACGGCGCCGGAGTCAATCTGTTGGCTGATGTTGATGCCCCGTCCGATGTCGGCGGTCATGACGGAGAAGGAAAGGCCGTATGAGCCCTCGTTGACCATTGCCACGCCCTCTTCGTCGCTGTCGATGGGGTGGACGACGATGACAGGTCCAAACGTTTCTTCGCTGGCCAGGCTGACGTTCGCCGGGACATCAATGAGAACGGTCGGTTCGAATACGCGCCCGTTGGCCTTGCCGCCTGTGAGTACACGGGCGCCTGCGCGGGTGGCGTCCTCTATGGCCTGGACTGTCTTTTGCACGGCTCCGTCGGTGATGAGTGGGCCGATGACGGTGATCGGGTCACTCGGGTCTCCTTGTGGGAATTGCTGTGCCAATTGCACTAACTTTTCGGTGAATTCCGCGCAGACTGTCCGGTGTACGAGGACGCGTCGGGCGTTCATGCAGATCTGTCCTTGATGGAAGAAGGCACTGAACGCCACGGTCTTGGCCGCGTGGTCGAGATCTGCGTCGTCGGCGACGATGATCTGGTTATAGCCACCGAGTTCCAATACTGTCCGTTTTAGTGCCGCGGCCGCCTTCGGTGCGATGATCCGGGCGGTGTTCGCGGATCCGGTGAAGTAGATGCACCGCACGGCCGGGTTCTCGTAGAACTCCTCCGCCACATCTGCCGCGGCTTCGGGAGAGTGCGTGACGATGTTGACGGTGCCTTTCGGAAAGCCTGCCTCAGTGAGGATTTCACCGATCAGAAGTCCTGCCGTTACGGGGGCCAGCTCGGAAGGTTTGACGACCACGGTGTTCCCGGTGGCTAGTGGTGCCACAACGGCGCGCCAGGCCAGAACGTGTGCGCCGTTCCAGGGGGTGAAGCTTGCAACGACGCCAAGGGGTTTCCGTTCGGCCGTAGCGAAGGTATGGAAATTGTCTGTCCGAAGGAGCTCCCCGTTGGGCTGGTAGACCCACCCCGCTGCCTGCCGGAGCAAGTTTGCTGACCAGGAAATCTGGAAATGGGCAAAACCGGCCCCGCAGCCGGTTTCTTCGGCCAGTGCCCTGACAATTTCCGCTGTTCGGCTTTCCAGGATGTCTGCAGCCCTTAGGAACAGCTGCTGTTTGGTGGCCGGAAGCATTTCGGCCCATTCCTTCTGCGCGGCCGAGGCTGCCCTGACAGCCTGTTCGGTGTCGGCTCGCGTGCTGGCAGGGACGGTGGCGAACACCGAGTCATCATAGGGATTGGTGATTTCTAGCGTGGCTCCGTCGAGGGCTTGCACCCATTCGCCCCCGATGAGCTGGGAATAGTGCCTTGTTTCGGTCCGGGTAGGGGTCGTGCTGGATGAGGTGATAGTCATGGGGTCCTCCTGGTTTGGGGCACGGTGCTGAGCGCGACACCGGCGAGGGCTCTGCTTGGGTTCTCGCCTCGCCTAGCGGCGAGACGGGGGAAAAGGTCCAGCGCGTTCTCACGGTGGATGAGATCTTGTTGGTCCGCGGTGAAGAGGGACTTGAGTTGCGGGGCCGGGTCTCCGTCGTGTGGGAGCTCGTCCCGCGGCAGGGACACCAAGTCCGAGTTCTCCGGCGAGTAGAGTTTTGCCACTGGATAGTAATCGGAACCAAACAGAATCTGCTCGGGTTCCACTACCTCCCGTAGCGCACTGAGCGGAGCTTTCCCGAATGCCTGAGCCGTTTCAAAATAGAAGCGCTTCAGGTACGACAGCGGCCCGGCGGGTGCGATTTCGTTTAGTCGCGGGTCGAACGCGTGAAGAGTCGCCAGCCGGAATGAAAGATAAGGGACGGCGCCGCCGGCATGGCAGAGGATCCAGCGTATGTTCGGGTAGGCGTCGAGCGTCCCGGTGTAGATAAGACTCGCCACCGCACGGGTGGTGTCAAAGGGGTACTCAAAGGTCCACTGTCCGAAGCCCCCGGGCGGGCCCACAACCTCCGGGACCGGGACAACGGTGTTCGGGTGGAGGAACACCACTGCTTCGCGTGCATCGAGAACCTCCAGTAGCGGGCGGAATTCAGGTTCGCCCAGGTACTTACCGAAATAATTCGTCAGCATGCCCACTCCATCCAGCCCCAGGGTGTCAAGTGCGTAGGTGGCGGCTGCTATGGCGCCGGGAACGTCCGGCAGCGGGAGGGCGGCGAAGGCGCCGAACCGTGTTGGTCGTTCGCCGATGAGCTGACCGGCAAAGTATTCGTTGACTTCCTGTGCGACCTTTCTCCTGTCGCTGACGTCACCGAAGCTCAGGGCAGGGGACGTCAGCGACACCACCGAACTGGTGATGTTCCACGTGTCCATGAAGTCCAAGTGCGATCCCAGGCTCCAGGAAGGAAGTACGGACGGCAGGCCAACGGCTGACGGGCCGCCCTGACGTTCAAGATAATCGACCATGACCTGGGGAAGGACGTGCGCATGGGTGTCTATTGTCCCCGCATCCGGTCGGCGCGGTTGTATGGAGTCCTTAGTCATTACACGTCCTTCGCCAGTGCTGGAGCCAAGTCTCCGTGCGTCGTTTCCTCATCGCGGGCCTGGCGTACCCGGCGGTCCCGGTAGACGATAGGCAGGACCAGGATGGTGCCGAGTGCGGCGACAACCGCGAAGACATAGAAGCTTGTCTGCGGCGGCAAACCCGTGCCCAGCAGGAATCCGCCCAGTATGGGACCGAGGATACCGCCGATTCTGCCGATTCCTAAGGCCCATCCCGTGCCGGTGGCTCGGGCCGCTGTCGGGTAGGTGGAACCGATTAGGGAATTCACGAGCATCTGCGCGCCCAAGGTTCCGGCGCCGGCGACCAGCACAAGCAAATACATGGCGACCTGCCCAAGGGCAAGGCCCAGGGCGAAGATTGCCAATCCGCCTAGTATGAAAAGGACCATCACAACGTATTTTGGGCCACTTCCCCTGTCGGCAAACCAGGAGGCGGTAAAGCCGCCGGCAGCCGCGCCAACGTTAAGGATGACTGAGAACAGCAGAGCGGACTGTAGGGAGTAGCCCAGTTGAGTCATGATCGACGGGAGCCATGCAACCATGCCGTAGGAAAGCAATAGGCTGCAGAACGCGATTCCCCACAGTGAAAGGGTGCGGGTAAGGTACTCGCGGCTGAACAGTGTTTGAAGGCTGTTCGTTGAAACAGCCCGGACGGCGGGCGGATCTAGAGGGATGCCGTACCGGTGGGCGATGCGTTCCGCTTCCTCAGTGCGGCCACGCTGGTTGAGCCAGTCGGGGGACTCAGGAAGCCATTTGATGACCAGCGGTGTCAACAGGACTGGTAGTGCACCGATCCAGAACATCGAGCGCCAGCCGTGGCTCTGAATGAGCATGAGGCCCAGGACGCCGGCGAGAATGCCGCCCACGAGGTATCCGGACGCAGCCAGCGAGACTGTCATGGATCGGCGCTTGGGTGCGGCGAACTCGATGACGTAGGCCATGACCGTCGGCAGCAAAGCGCCGAGACCTATTCCTCCCAATGCACGGGACAATTCGAAGACAGCCGGGTTTGGAGCAAGGGCACAGACAAGCATCGACAGCGAGAACCAGATCATGGAAGTGACGATAACTATGCGTCGGCCGAGCCTGTCTGCGAGCGTACCGGCCAAGAGCGCACCTACCAGCATGCCGACAAGCACAGCTGAGCCTATTCGGCCCGCGTCCTGCGGCGTGAGGTTCCAGCCGGGTTCGGCACGAAGGCTGGGCACGACATTGCCGTAGAGAATCAGGTCGTAGCCATCGAATAGGACGAGCATCGCGCACAGGGCGATGACAGCGCCAGTGCGGCGTTTGTTTTCCGGCACGGTAGAGCTTTGAAACGGCGTCATTGCGGTTCCTTAATCGGTGTACGGGTGGGTATCAGCGGATCATGGTGGCTTCGAACTCCACCACCTCGTGGGTTGCGATGTTGTGGATGCGGTAGGGGTCCTGGTTCAATTCGGCGTCCAGAGAAAGCCGGTCTGGGTGGCTGGTGAGCAGTATTCCGCCATCTCGGGTCGATTTTGGACCTGCTGATTCCAAGCGCCCTCCGGCAAATGCCGCCTTGAGCCATTCAAGGTGTTCCGGACGGTGGGCTGCGATCTGATCGGCGGTTGCGGTATAGGTAATGGAAACAACAAACACGGCAGGATCCCTTAGACGGGTTGTGAGTGGATCCCCAGGGCGCTGGGGGCGTGGGTGCCGGTCATGAGGGCGGCGAGGTCGTCGGGTTCGAGGAAGGAGGGGGGTGGGGGTGGGCCCCAGTTGAAGAGTCCTTGGGCGCCTTCGAAGGTTTCGGGGGTCCAGATTTCGTCTTCGGGGATGCAGTCCATGTCGGAGTAGTACTCGGAGAAGTTCCCGGCGGGGTCTTTGAGGTACCAGAAGAAGTTCGAGCCGGCGTGGTGGCGTCCGAGGCCCCAGATGTGGCGTTCGGGGTTGTTTTCGAGCATGGCTTTCGCGCCGCGTCCGATGTCGTCGATGTCATCGACCTGCCAGGAGGTGTGGTGGAGGAAGTTCACGGGCGCGGCGAGGGCGAGGACGTTGTGGTGATCCACGGAGCAGCGCATGAACGCGCCTTTGTCAGAGATGTAGTCGCTGACTTTGAAGCCGATGCCTTCGGTGAAGAACCGCATGGTCGCTTCCAGGTTCACGGTGCCGATCACGGTGTGGCCGAGTTTGCGGGGCTTGATCCGGGTGTCGCGTACGACCCCGGGGGCGCGTCCGAAGCGGTCGATCCGGCCGGGGCCGTTGTAGGGGGTCGCGGGGGTTGGGTCCTGGGCGATGCGGGGTGCGACGTGGATGCGGGCGGTGAATCCGGAGACGGGTTCGGTCGCGAGCAGTTCGGTGCCGTTATGGTTCATCGGAACACCGAGGCGGGTCATTTGGGAGGTGACTTTGGCGACGTCGTCCTCGTTGTCGGCGCCGACACCGAGTTCGACCAGGCGCCGGGTGGGGGCGTGGACGATTTTGAGCTGTTCGCCGCCGTCGCGGGTCCCGAACGAGTTGTTGCCCAGCGGGTCCAGGCCAAACTCCTCGTAGTACGCGGCCGTTTCGTCCACGTTCGGAACACCCATCACTACGCGGGTCAGACGATGCAATGACATGGGGTTACTCCTTTGTATCCGTAGTTTTTGTTGATGCCTGCCTCGAAGGCGGGCCGGGGAGCTGCCCGGGTTTGAGTGGCCCGGGCAGCTCCGGAGCGGTCAGTTGCCGGCAGAGATGAACGTCTGAGTCATTTCGCCGATGCCTTCGATGCGGGAAACCAGGGTTTCGCCGGGGTTGATGAACCGCTTCGGGCTTCGGCCCACGCCCACGCCGGCGGGGGTGCCGGTGAAGATGATGTCACCCGGGAGCAGGGTTACGACCCGGGACAGGCCTTCGATCAGGGCCGGGATGGAGAAAATCAGTTCGCTGGTGCGGCCCTTCTGGACTTCTTCACCGTCCAGGCTGCACCCCAGTTCCAGATCGTCCGGGTTCGCGAACTCATCGGGGGTGACCAGCCAGGGCCCGACGGGTCCGAAGCCGGGGAAGGACTTGCCCAGCCCGAACTGTGGTGCCGGCCCGCGGAGCTGGGAAACCCGCTCGGAAATGTCCTGACCAATCGAGAGCCCGGCCACATAATCCCAGGCATCCGCGGCCAAAACGTCCTTGGCTTCCTTGCCGATCACTGCGACAAGCTCGACCTCCCAGTCGGTGTTCCCGCCCTCGGGCAACACCACCGTCGTGTCAGGGCCGGTAATGCAGGTAGGGAACTTCGTAAACACAGGCGGAAGGCTCTCGGGCTGGGCGAACCCGGACTCCTTCGCATGGTCGCTGTAGTTCAAACCGATCGCGAACACCTGCCGCGGCAACGGAGAAGGAGACCCCAGGAGAGCCCGCTCCACCACCACATCACCGGTGGTATCGGCAACGGATTCCGCCCAAGCCCGGAACTCCTCCCACCGCGAATACACGGCGGCAAGATCCGGACCAAACCGCCCACCACTGGCCTCCTGGACATCAACACCCCGATCATCACTGACCAGCACAACAGCACGGTTCTCAACATTGGCAATACGCATGTAGCTCCTAGAGGAAACGATGTTCAGGCTGAGGATTTCAGACGAGGGGGGTGATCTTTTCTTCGATCCCTAGAAGGGCTTTGCCGTAGACCTCGTAGCTCACGGTGGGGGAGACGATGGCGTGGCGGGCAGCCGTCGCGGAATCGCGCCAGATTCGCTGCATAGGGCTTGTCTCGGCAAAGGAGCCGGCGCCGTGGGCGCTGAGCAACAGGTCGATAGCCTTGGTAACATGGTCGGCGACCCATCCGGTGTCTGCCCGCACGCGTGCCCTGGCAGTGTAATCCAGGTACTCTCCGCGTGCGGCGGCATCGTCGATGTCCTGCGCCGCGCGATAGGCGTGGAGATTAGCGGTGTCCAAAAGCTGGGCGGCCTCTGCGATCTGCAGCTGAAACGCGACCGAGTCGGTCTGCTTTTCGAAGAACGTATACGAGATGGCTTTCTTGGGTGCCTTTTCGATGACGAAGTCCAGGGCGGCTTGGCCGAGTCCGAGCTGCGTGCCAATTAAGACCAGGGCGAGCACCGGAACAAAAGCCGAGCGATAAAACGGTTCGATGTCCGGCCCGCTGAACGGGTAGTCACCTTCTACTGCAGGCGGGACCGACATGATTCTGTGTTCGGGAACGAACACATTCTCGGCGACGAGGCAGTTGCTGCCGCTGGACTTCATGCCAGCAACAAACCAAGTTTCTTCAAGCGTCATCTCGCTTGTCGGGATCAGGGCGATGGCCTGGTCCACGACGTTGCCGTTTTCGTCCTGTAGGGGCACCCCAAGGACAGCCCACGTAGCGTGCCACGATCCGGAGTTGTAGTACCACCGGCCTGAGACCCTGTAACCGCCCTCGACCTTTTCCGCGGTAGACGTAGGGGCGAGAACGCCGGAGACCTTAGCCTCCGGGTCGGCTCCAAACACTTCGTCCTGCGCCTGTTCGGGAAAGAGGCCCGTGAGCCAGGCACAGACGTTGGTGAGCGTAACGACCCAGGCTGTTCCGCCGTCTGCAGCGCCAATGGCCTTCGAGACGTCCAGCATTGTGCGCATGTCGGCTGCGTATCCGCCATAGCGTTTGGGGACTGCGACCTTGAACATACCTGCATCAGTCAATGCGTCGATTGACTCCTGAACCACCCGGCGGTTGTTCTCGCCTTCAGCGGCGTTCTTCTTCAGCAGCGCCGTGAGCTTCTGGACGCGGGCGACAAGCTCGGCAGCGTCGGGAATGGTGGCGGTAGCGTCGATTTGACTCGTTGTCATGGGGTAATCGCTTTCTTCTTGGGGTTGCTACTTGTTTCAGCGCGCGAAGGCGGCGAGCTGATCAGCAAGGCTGCCTCGGTTCCGCCGCACGAGTTCAGAGTTTGTACCGAAGAGCCTGTGGCTGTAGACCATCGGGGCAATGTCGGTATTGACCGCATGCCTGACATGGCCGAGCAGGAGGGAATGGTCGCCGCCAGGAACAGCTACGGCCAGTTCGCAAACAATCCATCCGGATACCCCGTCGAGCCGGGGTAGACCGCGGTCCACGCTCCAGGACACGGTCGAGAAACGGTCCTCGGCCCGTCGGGCAAAAGTCAGTGCCGTGTCCGCCTGCCCGTTGGCGAGGATGTTGACTCCGAAAAAGCCTGTGCTTTGGATGCGGGCGAGCAGACTGGATCGGTTATCCAAGGAGGCCACCACCATAGGGGGTTCCAAAGACAGCGACATGAAGGCGCTTACCGTTGCGCCGGCGGGCCCGTCCAGGTCCACCGTTGTCAGCACGGTCACCGGGGCTGGCACCGACGCCATCAGGTTCTTGAACTGCATCTCATCAATCACGAGCTACCCTCCTTGAATTCAATAAAATCATTATTATGATTACACTCAATACAATGATTATGGGTGTGACCCCCGTCTCTGTCAAGACATCGGGCGCGACAGAGATCAACAAAGTAGAATGATTGTCATGTACCCGCATGAAGAAGGCTCCGAGCATCGCCCCGACGCAGACGAGGGCGCTGGTCTCAGCCGGACGCTGTGGCAGGCGATTCAGCCTGTTCCGGAGCAGATTTCCGATGGCTACGCGAATAAGGCCGTGCTGGCGGCGAACCGCATCGAGGAGCTCGCTAAGAAAGCGGGAATCGAAGAGCGGCTTGGCAGCAAGAATGAACTTCGACGAAAATGCGGGGTTTCTGAGGGTACCTTCAACCAGGCCTTACAGATAGCTCAGGGCCGTGGCGTGGTCACGCTGCGCCGAGGTCCAGGCGGGGGCGTCTTTGCTGCCCGGCAGGCTCCCTTGGTTAAGCTGGGGAACAAGATGATGGCAATCGACACCAGCGAAAGTATCGTCGCCGACGCTCAACGCATGCGCAACGCCTTGGACCCCCTGGTCCTTGAGGATGCGCTGATGCACTCTTCCGCCACAGACGTCCTGGCCATGCGGGCAGAAGTAGAAGTGATGAAACAGGCGATGGCCAACAATGACGTTGCCGAGTTTCTCCGCAGTAACTGGCGGTTCCAAGCGTCCATCTCCAACATATCGCCCAACGTTGTGCTGCGATCTTTCTTTCTGACCTTGCTGGAGATTCTTGAGCGGCACGCCGTCACCATGCCGGCATCCCCGGATCAGCCGCTGGAGGAAGTCTTGGCCGCCCGATTCTCCCTGTACGAACGAATGGCCAATGCAATGGAAGACCACGACCGCGATGCAGTGATGCAGATCATGCACGAACACAACACTGGTGTGCAGCCCGCCGCGCAGACAAGAGAGTCCATCGGCAGCGCCGGCGGTGCGGATCAAGCGTAAGCCTCTGAGCTTGATCCAAGCCCGCTTTGGCCAGGGACCGGTGGTGACTCCGGCGCCGGGGACTAAAACGGCCCGCGGCTGGAGACGTGAAGAACGCATCCGCGCCCTGATCGCTGGCGCAGACCGCGACGCGCCCACCTGTTCTAGCCCGACAGGTCAGTCGTGCGTTGTTTGCAGCCTGCTGCCCGAAGACGAGGATGAGAATCGCCGCGGCCCGGGCTACTTCTACTCCCGTGCTTTGGACGGCCGAGCGAGATGCTGCCAGAGCCGACGTGGAACGTGAACGCAGCCACGGGGAGCAACGGGTCAAAGACCTCCACGAAACCTACAAGGGCCAAATCACCCAGCTACGCGATGAAGTCACCCAAGCCCGCGCGGCAGAAACCAAACAACGCCGGCCGCGACCACGAGCCGACGGAGAAAATTAGCCGGGGGAGGCAGCGCCAGCGGCGAATGCTGTCGGGCAGCCCGCCCTCGGGGAACCCTTTGCGGCCACTTCCGAGTCTGCATGGCAGACGTCGTGCAAAAGGGGCCAGGCCAGCGGGCGCTCCCCTTGTTCTCCCATATCCTGTGCTTGTTCTGACCGCCCAATATTGGGGAAGAAAGTGAACGCAGACTGGAGTTTCAACATTGATGACGAGATTGCGCGCCTGATTTTGCCGCCCGATGAAGTGAGGCTTCCTGTGCAGGAAGCTGCGACCAGACTGCGCGAGGCAATGGACGCTTGCCGGCGAGCTGCACTCGATCTCGGTGCCGCTGTCCGCACCTCAGGAGAAGCTGGCTACGGCACGAACTGGATTCTGGACGCGGCCAGCCTTAGCCGCACAGATCTGGAAAGAGTCCTTCGCGGTGAAGAGCTCTTCTGACCGTCTCACCGGACCCCGTTTAACATGGGTCCCAATGAGACTGCGATTTACCGCCGGTCGTTGAGTGGCGACGAACGCCGCACGGAATAACGTCAGGAGGATGCTTCCATGATGTCTTCTTGGCAGCCTTTACTACAGCGGGATGCCCGCGCGGGCGATCGCTAGAAAGGCGTTGACCGCGCCTGATGTTTCTGGCGAGCGACTGAGGAGTAGTAGGTCGACCGAGACCTCGGGGTCGACCAGAGGGCGGAAAGTGATTTCAGGAATTCTGATCTGCTCTGTTGCGTCCGGGACGACAGCGATTCCGAGGCCGGCCGCGACGAGGGCAAGGACCCCGAGCGTCGTTGGAGCGCGGTGCGCGACGATCGGTTCCTGTCCTTGGCTGCGGAGGTGTTCCAGGGACAGGTCTTCACCATCGTCGTGGGAGTACACGATGACACGTTCCTGATCCAGGTCCGAGTATCTGATGGCGGGGCGGTCAGCCAACGGGTGTTCGACCGGGATGGCTGCGATGAGCCGGATTCGGGCGATCTTCTCGGTTCGACAATGGATGTCCGGGTCGAACTTCCCCCGTGGGCCAAAGCCGACGTCCAGTGAGCCCTCGCCGATCAGTTCCGTCTGTCGGAGGGGCGCCAGTTCTTGGACGGTGACTTCGACGTCCGGGTAGATGTTGTGGTGTCGACGGAGGGTGCCGATGAGGTTCCCGCTGAGCATGGCCACTCCGGAGAAACCAACACGCACAGTGCCGGTCTGACCGCTGAGAGATTGATGGACCACGGTGACTGACCGTTCCGCTTGAGCGAGCGTCCGTCGGGCCTCGACGAGGAGGACCTCTCCTGCTTCCGTGAGATCGACTCGGCGGCTCGTGCGCACGAAGAGCGGCCCGCCGAGTTCGCGTTCGAGGCTCTGGATCTGCATGCTCAGGGTCGGCTGCACGATATGGAGCCGCGCGGCGGCGCGGCCGAAGTGCCGCTCTTCCGCGACGGCGACGAAGTACCTCAGATGCCGTAGTTCCATGCGTGACCCATCAGTTGAAATGATCAATCGGTCAGATCAATCTAATGGCGTTAGGAGCTCGCAGGGGTCAAGCTGGTTCCATGTCGACTTATGTGGAAGACCGCTTGGCGATCGCAGACCTTGAGATGGGATGGATTCACCGTGACCTTGGTGAATGGGCGGCGCTTCGGGAGTTGTTCCATCCTGACGGGGTGATTGAGATCACCTGGTTCGAGGGCCTGTTCACGGACTTCGTGGACGCGTCCGAACGGATGGGCGCCTCGCAGTTCCGAACCAAGCACGTGATCGCTTCCCCGGTCATGGCCTTCAACGAGTCCCGGGATCGGGCGGTGGCGGAGACCAACGCGATCATCATCGGGGAGAACATTTCTCTGGGCCTCGGCTGCATGGGCCACAACCGGTTCATCGACCGGATCGAGAAACGAGACGGGCTCTGGAAGATCGTCGACCGCAAAAGCATCTACGACGCGGCCACGTTCACATTCCCCCTGGGACTGGTCGACATCGACGTCGACCTCGCCCGGACATATCCGCGCGAGTACGCGGCGTTGGCATATCTGCTGGACAAAAGCGGGTTCCCGGTCGCGAAGGTCTTCGCGACGAAAGGCAGCGACTTAGAACACCGCATCAAGGCCGACGCAGCCGCATGGCTGGCCGCACCGGGATCCACCACCGAAAGGCACACCGCATGACCACCACCACGATCACCACCGTCCGCGTGTTCGACGGCACAGCCATGCTCGAGGGATCGTTCGACGTCACATTTACAGAACAAGGAATCAGCGCGGTCACCCCAAGCACCGAAGAACGGGGCGAGTCGGGCACGATCATCGATGGGACCGGCAAAACGCTGCTTCCCGGACTGATTGATGCTCACGTGCACTTCGATTCTTACGCTGATCTGGGCGAATTCACCCGATGGGGTCTGACGACAGTCCTGGACATGGGAACCCACCCGAAGTCGCTGGTGGATAGCATCCGCAACCAGCGGGGACTGACCGATGTGCGAAGCTCCGGCAGTCCGGCGTCCGGCCCAGGAAGCAACCAGACCACCAAGGGCGGTTTCGCGTTGTCCACGGTGGTGACCGGGCCCGACGACGCCTCCCGGTTCGTGGCCGACCGGGTCGCCGAAGAATCCGACTACATCAAGATCATCATCGAGGATCCCGCAAGCGTCGGGGACGTCGCCCTGAGCGTTGACACGATCGCCGCCATCGTGCAGGCCGCGCATGCGGTTGGTCTTCAGACCGTCGCGCACGCCTCCTCGACCGCAGCGTTCCAGCTCGGCATCGACGCCGGCGTCGGCATCCTCACGCACGTTCCTCTCAATGGCCCCGTCACGTCCGAGATGACCGCGTCGATGGCCGCTGGCAGCATTCGGTCGATTCCAACCCTGACCATGATGAAAGGCACCGCCTCGGCGGTCGGTCTTCCCGACTCCGGCGACGGCCCCGGATATCAGAACGCATCCGCCTCGGTCGCCGCCATGAGGGCAGCGGGAGTGATGATAGCCGCGGGCACCGACGCTAACAGGGCTCCTTTCGTGCCCTTCAGTCCGGTTCTCGGTGAATCGATGCACGACGAATTGCAGCTTCTCGTCGACGTCGGCCTGAGCCCCACAGAAGCGCTCCGCAGCGCCACCAGCACCGCAGCCGCCCTGTTCGGCCTGGAGGATCGCGGCAGCGTTCGAGAAGGGTCCCGCGCGGACCTGCTTCTCGTCATTGGCGACCCCACCGCCGATATTGCCGCCACAAGAAACATCGACCAGGTCTGGGCCGCTGGGATCCCCGCGTCCTGATCATCCGATCCACCACTGCCGACCCCAAGGGACCCACCTCGTGAAACTCATCACCCTCGAAGAGCACTACCTCGACATCTCCATCGCGCGGGCAAGCGCGGGCATCGCATCCCACCAAAGCCCCAACTTCAACGCCACCTTCGATCCGAAGCTGGGCTTTTCCTGGTCCCCGTCCGCCGACGTTCTACAAGACCTCGACGAAGGCCGCATCGCCAACATGGATGCCCACGGCATCAGCATGCAGGTCCTCTCTGGACTCTCCACGCAACAGCTCCCCGCTGAGCACGCCGCCGAACTCGTGACCAACCTCAACAACACACTCGCCGCCGCGGTCACACGGCACCCCGACCGGTTCGCCGCGTTCGCTTCCTTGCCAACAGTCCTGCCCGAACACGCCGCCGACGAACTCGAACGCGGCGTCCGGGACTTGTCGATGGTCGGGACGATGATCATGGGGCGCACGGAGGACCAATTCCTCAGCGACACCCGATTTGACCCGATCCTCGCCCGCGCGGCGAGCTTGAACGTGCCGATCTACCTGCACCCCGGAGTCCCACCCGCCGCCAGCAGCGCTATCAACTACGCCGGCCTCGACCCGCTCGTCACGGCCCGGTTCCAAACTGCGGGGTGGGGGTGGCACATGGAAACCGGCATCCACTTCCTGCACCTGGTCCTCAGCGGTGTCTTCGACAAATACCCCACCCTCCAGATCATCCTCGGACACTGGGGAGAAATGGTCCCGTTCTTCCTCGACCGCCTCGATGAGGGATTCCCCACCCGACTCACCGGCCTTGACCGTTCCGTCGCCGAATACGTGAAGTCGAACGTCTACATCACCCCCAGCGGCATGTTCAGCCACGCTCAACTGCAGTACTGCGTCGACACGCTCGGTACCGACCGGATCATGTACTCCGTCGACTACCCCTTCGTCGACAACGACCAGGCTGCCAAATTCCTCGACGAAGCAAAGCTCGAGCCGGCCGTGAAAGAAGCCATCGCGCACGGCACCGCCGAAAGCCTCCTCAACCTCGCCTAGCAGCCCAAGAGGTGACCGACGTCCACGAACGACGCCTAAGACACGCCTATGAGGCGTGTCAATTCGCGGGCGGCGTCGATGGTGACGATCACTGCGTCTCCAAGTGATCGGGCGCTCATTGATCATGGCACTGCTCAGGCACGGTTCAGCCCGGTCAATTGCGAGCCGCCGTCGAAATCCCTCCAGAAACTCACAGTGAGGAATATTCGGCGGCGCAACCGACATCGTGGGCGCCGTGCAATTTCTGGCCAGTGACGACGCCGCGTTCATGACGGGTCAGACCCTGATGATCGACGAGGGACTCGTTCGATTGTGAGCCGGCACCCGCTGGTCGCGACCGGCAGCGAACCGCGGTTCCGCGAAGACCGGCGAGAGGTCCTGGGTTGGCTCCTGCTGGAGAGGCCCACGGTTCAACGGGTGGCTTCTGGGAGTAACCGGGTGAACTCAGACGGCGAGGTTCCGCGTACGGTTAAGTCGCCTGCCCTCTCGCCCTTTGGCTCCGAATGCAGATCCCTGCGCCATACTGCGTAGGTCTGATCGATCCGCCGTCTGACCCAGCTCTCAGGAGTAGCAGTCGCAGCGCCCATGCAAGGGCTCAGCGCCCTACTTTCATCGTGGCGCCCGGGACAAGATTGACGAAGGTGGTGAACACAAAGGGCGGCGCAAGCAGGTCTGGCGCGCCGTCCCGGGGCGGGCGTAGATTCGAGTGAGCATGAGGCTCGGATGCTTCAAAGGGGAGCTTGCGATGGTCGGATGGAATGCGGATAACGTGGCGGGGTCTACTGGGCAGGGGGCTGTGACACTGGTAGAGGGCTCCTCGTTCTGCATTTCCCTGCAGAACGGTGACATCTTTCCCCATCATCCTCATGGTGTTTTCCATCAGGACACCAGGATTCTGTCCCGATGGTGCCTGACCATTAACGCCCAGCCGGTGGAGCCCCTGGGCGCGTGGACGCCTTCGCCGTATCAGGGGACCTACATTGGCAGGGCCGTCCGTGCCGACGGCCGGTCCGATAGCCCACTTACGGTCGAGCGCAAGCGCGAGGTGGGTGCCGGCATTCTGGAGGACATAACGATCCACAACTACGCACTCATTCCCGCGACCTGCGAGGTCACGTTGTCAGTGGATGCGGATTTCGCCGATCTTTTTGAAGTCAAGGACGGACGGTTTCACAGGCAGTGGAAACGGACTCGCCGATTCGAGGGCAGTTCAGTAAGGGTGGAGGCCGTTTGGCAGGATGTGAAGAAGGGCGTCGTCATAAGGGCTGAGGGCGGCGAAGCCAGCACCGATGGTTTTCTCTTCCACTCCGTCATACCCCCGCATGGAGAGTGGAGTGTCCGGGCGGTCGTCGCGCCGATGTTGGCAGACGCCGATCCGGCCTCGCCGCTCCTCGCCGCCAATATGGATGCTGTCTCATCCCAGGGGCGGCGGCTACAGTCCTGGGTTGCGAGCATCCCTCCTGTCCGTATAGGCAACCCGTCCCTCGA
Source organism: Pseudarthrobacter raffinosi (assembly GCF_023913735.1). Lineage (GTDB taxonomy): Bacteria > Actinomycetota > Actinomycetes > Actinomycetales > Micrococcaceae > Arthrobacter > Arthrobacter raffinosi. The sequence goes on along the minus strand of NZ_JAMXBH010000008.1, from coordinate 53,987 downwards.
GCGTATTGTCGCGCGCAGCTATGCTGACATCGGCGCGTTGCGCATCGTTGACCCTGACAATCCCGACAGAATGGTGGTCGCCGCGGGGGCGCCGTGGTTTATGGCTTTGTTTGGGCGCGACTCATTGCTGGCCTCGTTCATGGTGATGCCCGTCAACCCACCGCTGGCACTGGGCACGCTGCAGACCCTGGCCGACAGGCAGGGCTCAAAAGTGGATCTGCTGACCGAGGAACAGCCCGGGCGGATCCTGCACGAGGTGCGTTTCGGTGTCGGCACGGCTCTGGCGCTGGGCGGTAAGTCGGCCTATTACGGTACCGCCGATGCGACACCGTTGTTCGTGGCGCTGCTCGGTGAGGTTAGCCGGTGGGGAGTTGCGCCGGCTGACATCGCCGCTCTGCTGCCCCACGCGGACAGAGCACTGGAGTGGGTCCGGGATTACGGCGACAGTGACGGCGACGGGTTTGTCGAGTACGAGCGCCTCAACGACCACGGTCTCATCAATCAGGGCTGGAAGGACTCCTGGGACGGGATCAATTTTGCCGACGGCCGGATTGCCGAGGCCCCCATCGCGTTGTGCGAGGTCCAGGGGTATGTGTACAGCGCCTACATCGCCCGGGCATGGATGGCCCATGACGCCGGTGACCGGGCCCTCGCCGCCGAATTCCGGGAACGCGCGGAGCGGTTGAAAAAACAGTTCAACGAGCAGTTCTGGTTGCCGGACCGAGGCTACTATGCGATCGCCCTCGACAAGGACAAACGGCCCGTCGATGCCTGCGCATCCAACATGGGCCACTGCCTATGGTCCGGAATTGTGGATGAGGACAAGGCCCTGCAGGTTGCTGACCGGCTGATGTCCCCGGAAATGTTTAGCGGCTGGGGCGTACGCACCTTGGCCACTGACATGGGGGCCTACAATCCGGTCAGCTACCATAACGGCTCCGTCTGGCCGCACGACAACGCGCTGATCGTCGCAGGCCTGATGCGCTACGGCTTCGTGAAAGTGGCCCAACAGCTCGCCACGGCATTAATGGAGGCGGCCCAGTACACGGACCACCGCCTGCCCGAATTGTTTTGCGGGTTCAGTCGCTCCGACTGCCCCGAGCCGCTGCCCTACCCGACGGCCTGCTCGCCACAGGCCTGGGCTGCGACGACCCCGGTAATGTTGATCCGGAGCCTCCTGCGGCACGATGCCCACTTTTCACTCGGCGGGCTCTGGATTGACCCCGTGTTGCCGGAAACGTGGGGGGACTTTCACGCCGAGAACGTGGCCATGGGTGAAGCCCGCTTCTCTTTCGATGTGTGGGGATCCAGAGTCGAAGTTAAGGGCCTGCCCGAGGGCATAGTGCTCCACAGAGGAACGAGGCCCTCGCTGGCCGACATTGCGGAACTGGACAGGCTGCGCCGGACGAACTGAATCAACACACCCCGAGGAAGAACGGGCGTTCTCACAGCTACTTCTACTCACGTTGGTTTAACGCCGATAATCGACCTTTCGTCATGCTATAGGCCGCACCGGGGGAGAGGTCGCCCCCACTTGGTAGTAGGGCAGTGAGGCCTGTAAAAATGGGTGGCATGGACAAAATTAAGGCCGGGACCGGGGTTGGACAGGACTCGGTCCTGGAGGTTCGCGTGGAGCTGGTCGACAGCGAGCCTGAGATTTGGCGTCGATTCGAGCTCCGGGGCTCCCTTACTTTGAGCCAGGTCCATCAGGTCCTGCAGGCAGCATTTGGCTGGGAGGACGCGCACCTGCACAGGTTTGTAACCAGCGATCCGTTCGCGCCGCTGCGGCCGGTCGACGGCGAATTTCCGGAAGTCCCGCAGTGGCTTCCCGGGCAGGAGTGTGAAGAACCGGGCGACTGGCCTGAGGAGGATTGCTCCCTGGATCAGCTGCTCGCGCTGGGCTCGGGCGGAGCGTTCTACGAGTACGACTTTGGTGACAGCTGGATTCACCGGATCGGGCTGGTTTCCCGCTGGCCCGCGGACGAAGGCAGTCCGACGGCCCGGTTGATTGACGGCGCCCGGCGTGGCCCGCTGGAAGACTCCGGCGGTTTTCCCGGCTACGAGGAGATCATGGATGCCCTGGCCGACCCGTCGCATCCCGACCATGCCGAACATTCCGCATGGGTGGCAGACATAACCGGCTCCGATGCGCCTTTTGACCCTGCCTTCGTGGACATTCCCGCCGTGAACCGGGCGCTGGCTGAGCAGGTCTGACCCCGGAGTCCGGGAGAATACGCCAACGAATGAAGGCAGGAAAACTGCCCCTTCTGCGGGCCCTCCCCCGCGCATTTTGGAACGCCGATAATGAAGATTACGTCAAGCTGCGGCCAGGAGGGGTCTCCGATCGGGCTTTTGCCACCGCTCCGAACAGGCCCCTCCCGCGTCCCGGGCCGCGGCAAAAAACCAACGCCGGCAGGTGTGTTGCATGGATCACATTTGGTCTATGGTTGTCCGGGGCGCCACAGCGTCGTGGCACCCGACTTAGAGCGGATAAATTTCGTGACGACAGACAAACTTCGGGTGCTGGTCCGGGTGGACCTGGACTGCGCGACGGCCCAGGTTGCCGCTCAGGGTCATGTGACGTCCAAAACCGTGCACGGTCTGTATGCCGTGATGAAGCGCGCCAACTCGCTCACCGCGGGCATGGCCCTGGAGCTTGACATGACCCGCGCCCGGATCGAGCCCGACGCGTTGGAAGAACTCCGGGCCTGCTCGAGGTCCCACCACCTGCCGGCCCGCGTCGATCCGCTCCAGTCCGACTACAGGCTGAGCATCCTCGCCCCGGACAACGCGGCGCCCCTGGCAGCAATGGCTACACAGGCAGCCTGACCCGCAACAGCAATCCCCCACATCGAGGTAGAAAGCCACCAAAATGGCGGCTCGAGTCCCCGAAGCGGCACCTGATGGCGCCACTCCCCCGCGCTTTCTGAAGATTTACGCCCCGCTGGTGGAGGACACGTCACGCTGACGGCCGGCTGTCAGATACTGCGTCCTGACGAAGGTGGCCTAGCCTTCGCACTCGATGCAGTACGAGTGGCCATTGCTTTCACGCGCGAGTTGAGACCTGTGCCTGACCAGGAAACAGGAATCGCAGGTGAACTCGTCCGCGGCCTGGGGAACGACCTGAACGATGAGCTCCTCGGAGACAATCTCTCCCCCGGGAGTCAAGCCCTCATCGAGTGCATCCGCTTCGTCCAGTTCATTGACGACGCTGCGGGCATCCGGAGCATTCGCAGACTGCAACGCCTCCAGGGAACGGTCCTGGGATTCCTTGACGTCGGAACGGACCTCGTCGTAATCGGTTGCCACTTTAGGTGATACTCATTTCTGACGTTTCTACGATGTTTTTTCTAACGAGACTGCAACGTACACCAATGCGCCGTTGTTCCCATGTCAAAGGACCGGAGGACGTCACGCGGGCTATTACGCGAACCGCGCCGGTGCATTCCCCGCGTCATCCAAATGCCAGAGCAATATGCCGGTGCCCAGATAGCGGCCGCCGCGGTCATTACCTTCCGTCCTTCGGCCAGTACGGAGGATGGTCCGGCCAGCGTGGGTGTACGGCGGAAGCAGGTAGACGAGGAAGACTTGGAGGTTGAGTTTGCTGGGCAGCGGATTTTCGGCTTACGTAAGAGCTCTCGCAAGAGCCTCCTCGGAGTCCCTGCGAATCTCTTGTTTAATCGACACGTCAAATCTGAGGTCCGACCGAGCACTAGCGGCGTCTGGAAACACCGGGGAACATTTCGCCGAATGCCTAGTGCGCGCCGCGTCTGGAAGCTTATTGGACTCCCCCGCAACAGGCGCAGGAACAACCGATATCGGTGTCATGTCAACCGTGATTGCATTGGGTTGAAGTTGCCCATCCCCAAAAGATCTTTTAAACCCCATTGTTAGGCCATCATCCTGCGACGATGTTGCTTGCCGCTGATTCACCCAGTTCGAGTCGCTCACGTCGATTGAGCTTACGCGTTCTGTCAAGCCGCTGGCCGAGATTCGCTATGTAAGTCTTCTTCTGGGCTACCGAGTTGAACGTGCGTTTTCTGACTTCACTCCCAATGATGAATTCCTTCACCCTTTGCTCATCATCTTTGGGCATGGTTTCAGTTTTGTGAATCATCTGGGCCATCAGGGCAATGAAACCGGAGACAATCCAACGACTGCCATTTTTTTCAAGCAGCGACTGAAGGCCAGTTGACCAATTTTCTTCATGCATCAGGAGTGCAAAAAGCGCCGCACCAACCGGTGCAAATACCTGATCTGCAAACCCTTCTTCAGCCACCAGGTTGTCATGTGTGATGAGTAGTTTCCTGGAGGTAAGGCAGGAATTCATTGCGGCCATCACATAGAACGTAGGGAGGAGGAGATTTGCGCGTTGTGCTGCTTCTTCCTTCTTTTCCTCGGACATGTTCTTGAGCGTTTCATCATTTTCGATGATCATGTGCAGGAGTGCTGCGAAGTCCGCTTCTTGCTCGACCAATTCTATGAGAACCGACCAGCTGTGTAGGACCTTCTGAAGCGCCTTCGATTTCAACTCTTTATCTGCAAGATCGTCCGAGTCTCTGAGAACTCTGGATGCCAGATCAATTCGCCGCGCCAGCAGAGCACTCTCCGAGAGGTTCGAGAGGTCATCAACTGGGAAGGGGACCATGTCGGCATCATCAGAAGTGTCATATGGTGTCACCTTTGATGCGGCGTCATGCTTCGTAGAGCCGACTTCCTTCTCCTTTTCAGCAGGTCGGCCCTCGTCTAGATCGAATTCATCCTGCTTTTCGCTTCCCTCTTTGTATTCCGCTACCTCGATGTCGCCAAATATCCGTCCAGACGCTTCGTAGTTATCCCAATCATCCAACAGCTCCAACATCCTCTGGACGGCTTCAGAACTGTCGCCTTTCAGAGCCGCAAAGTGTCGAATCACAGGTGAAAAAAACAGAGGATCTTCAAAAATGTGCTCGCGGAACGCTTGGTCCGAGATCGCGGCCTTGGCAGCAAACAAGTACAGGTAACTCGATTGCTGGAAGCTTATTTGATCGCTGTCCCTTCGTAGAACCCGGGACTTGTAGAACCCGAGCAGGCACTGCTCCGGGTCCTCTTTCCAGGACAAGGCATCAAACGTGTCCTCAATACAGGCGAGTACACGGGACCCCCGCAGGGAGCCCTTGCGGGCAAGAACGTACTCCTTCGCCAAGCGAGCCAGTATTGTTTCTTTATTTTTGTAAGTCAGTGCAAAGCGAGCATCAATACGTTCGCCAAACATGCCAAGTAGGAGCTTTGTATACTCATCGAGGACGGTTGTCTCAGAGTCATAGCGTTCGTCGCGTTGCCCTAATTCAGATATGAGGGAAATAAGCAGCGAAATCGTGAACGGGTTTCGAGGTAGGTGTTCTCGTTTGGCAATCTCAAGGACTGCGTCACATGTTGTTTCTACGTGGGCCATGGGAGCTATGAGCGAGGCAAATTTGCTAACTTCATTTTTTGAAAGCTTGCCCATGTGCACTATGGATACAGTGACATCCCTTTCCTCTAGAGCCCGGACGATAAAGGATTCATCACTCGGTTTACAGCCGATCAAAGTAAACTCAGAGCTAACCGATGCAAGATCATCCATGATCTTCAAGAATGACGCGTCCTCCCGATAAGTCACGTTATCGAGGGCAACAGAAAAGATAGGGAGATCACCCTCCAATGTGTCAATCAATCGGAGGCCCATCGCTTCACGGCGAAGGCTACGAATAAATGGTTGCTTGGCTTCCCTAGAACACTTTTTGGCATCAATGTAGATAGGGGATCGATCCCCTGCTGTCTGTGCATTCATCGCCAAAAGCCACTGCAGGGCCGTGGTGACGCCGCTATGTTCATCTCCAACCACGACAAGCACTCGACTTTTCGTTCCCCGGGCCACAGCATGCGGATCCAACGGCCGTGGCCGCTTGTCTCGGTCCTTTGAGGACTGCATTGACGCAAACTGCTCGTGGCTCATGGGCAGCAGGAGGGGCGGCACGACGTAGTGTTCGAGCGACTTTTCCCCTGCTTCGTTCGAGCGGAGGGTGACCGAGGAAGTCCTAACGCGGTCCAACAGAGATTCTCGAGCGTATGCAACAGTATCGACGCGTCGCTCCAACTTCGAGGGGCCCTGCGCCGACTCGGCGAGTTGCCCCAAGAACTGGGCTAAGTCCTCATATTTCGAACCGTAACTGACGACTCGAATGTCATCGTCTACATGCTTCTTCTCCAATGCGGCGACCTCGGAGTTCCGACTCAAACGGAAGTGGTCGCCCTTTGACTCGGGAAACATCTGTCGATGCAGCCTCAGCATCGTTGTGAAGTTCGGGTCGTCGACGGTGTCGCCGCAGCCAATGAACAGAAACGACTTGCTTGCGTACTGCGAATGTTGAAGAAACTGGGCGTTCTCGGTCAGAGTCAGCTTCTTGTAGTCCGTGGCGCTCAAGATGACCGAATCAGGATCGTCCCAAACGCCATGTAAATGACCAACCACGTCCATGCTGTCCCCATTGAAGACCGACCGCATCTGCTCCGTTGATTTCCATGTGACAAATCTCTTCTTCAAAGCCCGAGAGAGCAGTGTGTCGTAGTTCGTAGTGAACAAGGGGACACGAAGGGCGTCGAGTGCCTTGGCGAGCTCGGTGTGTTTTAGAGGTAGTTCACCAACGGATTCCCGAAGCCAGTCAGCATACCCTTGACGGCTTTCCTTCAACATGTCTGAGACCGACGTGGCCACCGCGATCAGTTCGTTGGTGTCCGAGTACTCTACGGCCGTCGTGAGGGCGTCCAAACGAAGGTTCTTCCAATTGGGGTTCGGCGCGAAGGAGGCAGCACGTTCGATCCCGTCCTCAATGAGGCCCAGCCATGCCGCCGTCGGAGCCCGGGCGGTTAGTGCGGCACTTACTCCAGCGCCTACAACTGCTATGACCTTGCCGCCGGTCAGTTTTGCTATGAGCCGTTCGCGATAGTCGGCCAAAGATCCTCCAGATAAACAGCTACACAACTAGGTGAACGGAATTCAACCTCAAGCAGCAAGAATATTCGCCGGCCCGGCGTTGACCTAAACATGTTCGCCTCTTGGTTACAAGGCATGGCAACAACGGTTCGCTCTTATCCACAATTCACGCCCCCTTGCCGCGCCATCCGACGCCTGGCCGTCGCCCTGTACACCGTACTGGGGAGGACTCTGCACGCCCTGCTCCGCGACCGACACGAGTGTGCCCACTACGCTTGTTCGCGGTGAGCTGCGCTTGGATGACCGGGCGGTGAGTTCATCTCGGCGGGATCCCGATGTTGTTGTGGAGAGCGCCCAGCATTTTGTGATGCTCGACCAGCCGGGTGCATTTCAGGCGGTGCTCCTTGCCGTCTTCGGAAACTTGGCCCGTCGAGACTTGCATTCAGTCGCCTCGCAGCTCCCTGGACAGAAGCTCTTCTCCTAGGTAATGGCCGGCCTCGGTGAGCTGGCGTCCCAGGGAGAGCCGAATCCTCCTGATGCTAATTGGCAGCTTCAACGAGTGGAGAGTAATGCCTGGTTGAGGCACACCCCAACCTGACGAGCGGAGAACGGGAGCCTTGACTTTCTTCTCAGACGAGCCTAGAACTCAACCTGACAGGACGAGGGTTGGAGGCTACAGTGGCCGGACAGCGGATCGGGTACGTGCGCGTGAGCACGCTGGACCAGAACGAGAAACGACAGCTGGAAGGCCAGGTTCTGGACCGGGTCTTCATGGACAAGGCCTCCGGCAGGGACACGACCAGGCCAGGGCTCACGGAAATGCTGCGGTTCGCCCGTGACGGGGACACCGTTGTGGTGCACAGCAGGACCGGCTCGCCCGGAACCTCGATGACTTGCGTGCTCTTGTTCAATGCCTGACCCGAAAGGGCGTCCGGGTGGAGTTCGTCAAAGAGGGCCTGGACTTCACCGGGGAGGACTCCCCCATGGCCAACCTCATGCTTTCCGTTATGGGGCCTTCGCTGAATTCGAACGCTCCCTCATCAGGGAACGGCAAAGGGAAGGCATCGCCCTGGCCAAGCAGCGCGGCGCCTACAAAGGACGGAAAAAGACCCTCACCCCGGAACGGGCATCCGAAATGGTCCAGCGCGCCGGAAGCGGTGTACCGAAGGCCGTCCTTGCCCGTGACTACGGGATCAGCCGGGAAACGGTCTACCAGTACCTACGCCACGCAAAGCTGGAATGAACCTTCTCCCCTGCTGGCGCGACCGTACGCCACAGCCGGATAGCTTGACGGAATCTGCGTTACGGCGTTTGAAAACGTGGCGGATTTGGGGAGAATACCCGGTTTTTCTAGCGAACGAATGGCGGGACGGAGGCGTCGTTGAATGGCTCGAACCAGTCCTGGACTTTCATGGGCGCAAGGCCCAGCTGCATGTTCAGTTCGATGTCGCCTTCAAAGCCATCCATGGCGTTCTGGTAGAGCATCTCGCTGTCCGTGTCCTCGAGCATGTGTTGTTCAAGCACGCCCCGCCAACCGTCCGCAAGATCCAGGCTGTACAGGTCCTGAACAACTTCAACCTGGTCGAAAAGGCAGCGGAGCGCGAGCTCCTGGGCGACACATGCCGGGCGGGTCCAGCCACGGGTCAGCGCCCCGGTCATGTCCGCAGTTGTGACCAGAAACTGCTGGGCGAAGCGGACATCGTATTTGTCGGCGGGTCTGGCTGGCAGTCCGGACAGGACGAAGGTGTTGGCGATGTCCTGGCGATCGATCCGGTCAAGGTTCCGCAGGGCGTCGAGATCTTCGAAAAGCTGGTCTATCAGGACGGCGGAGGCTTCCCACAGGGCGCCGGCCAGGAGCTTTGCCTGAAACAGGCTCCTGTCGCGCCGCTCCGGCGTGATTGAACCTATCCACGCAAGGTCATCAGCGTTCAGTCGGCTCCGCTGGTCCTCCGTCAGATCCTCCATCCGGGGCTCGAAACCTAACCGCTCCAGGCTCAGGCCGGTAAGTCCCTCGCCGACGTGGAGCGCGTGCTCAATGTAGTTCTCTTCCCGGGTCATGGCCCCGATGCTACAGCGTCCTCCTGCCGGCCTTGCTTGGGACGACGCATCCGGCTTAGGGTGGCAGGAGTTTCACCACTTTCACCAGTTTCACCTACTTTCACCCTGGAGGTCCCGTGCAGAACCCCTTCAAGCCGACGGCCGGAGCGACGCCTCCTGCGTTGGTCGGGCGGGCAGGGCTGCTGGACGAGTTCGAGTACGGCCTGCAGCAAGGTTCCGGCGCGCCGGGGCTTTTGACCATCATTACGGGCTCCCGGGGCATCGGCAAGACAGTTATGTTGAGCGCAGCCGAGGGGATCGCGCGGGCTCAAGGCTGGGCGGTCATCTCCCGGACAGCCACGCCAGGCTTCCTGGCCGGGATCGGCGATGACATGCTTCGCCTCCTCGACGAGCTCGGGGACGGACCTCCTTCCCGGAAAATCACCGCCTTCTCCGCAGCAGGGTTCGGACTTACAACCCAACTCCCCCCGGAACGGGCCATGGACTGGCGCCGAACCGGGAACGAACTGCTGCGCTGGCTGGACACCCAAGGCACAGGACTCGTCATCACCATTGACGAGATTCATGCCGTCGACAGGACGGAGATCTCCCAGCTGGCCGCCGATGTCCAGCACTTCATCCGCGATGGACTGCCCGTCGGCCTGATCTTCGCCGGCCTGCCATCAGCCGTGTCCGACCTCCTTAATGAAGGCGTTGCCACTTTCCTGCGGCGGGCTGACAGGATCAATCTCCACGAAGCAGCCATCGCCGAAGTCACCGCCTCGTACAACGAGCTCTTCAGCCAGGGAGGCATCAGCATCTCCCCCGACCTCATCAACAAGGCAGCCGAGGCCACGGAAGGGTATCCCTTCCTGATTCAACTTGTTGGCTACTACCTTTGGCTGGAAGCAGGCAAGGCAGCCTGGAAACTGGACCAGGGCAGCGTTCAGCGTGCCATTACTGCCGCCCAACGACGGAACACAATGGTGGTCGTCGAGTCGGCGCTATCGGACATCTCCGACAAAGACCGCGAGTTCCTCGACGCCATGGCTACCCTGGATGGTCCTTCTGCTGCCGGCCAGATCGGCACCATCCTCAAAGCCAAGCCCAACGTCGTGTCCAAGTACCGAAAGAGGCTCATCGCTGCGGGTCTGATTGAGTCCGCAGGCTACGGCAAAGTGGACTTCGCAATCCCAGGACTCCGCCAATACCTCCGCGAGTAGATTGACAGAAGGTCCGTTATCGGCGTTCGGAAACTAGCTCGTGGGAGACGCTGCAGGCTTTATGCCTTCGCGTTGGGATGGCGGGCCTGCGACTCGCCGGCGGTGGCAGTGGCAGTGGCGGAAGATGGTGCTTCCTTGATGCCGACTTGTAGGACCGCCCGAAGCAGCCCTGGAAATTGCGCTTCGAGGTCCGCTGCTCGCAGCGAGTTGAGTATGGCGGTGCCCCTATAGTGCTGTTCGATCACGCCGGCTTCGCGCAGAACTCGGAAGTGATGCGTGGAGGTTGATTTGCTGACCGGTAGCTGAAAGGCGCTGCAGGCTTGCTCGCCTGGGACGTCCGCCAACTGACTCACAATCTGGCGTCGTATTGGATCCGACAAAGCGGAAAGGACCGCATCCAGCTGCAACTCGCCCCGGCTGGGGTGGGCAAGGGTGCGCACTTTTATATCGATCTCCCTGGTTTTGCCCGTTGACTCTGAACTCATTGTACGATAAATCTCGTACTACGAAGGGTGTCGTACTTGCCTTTTGGCTTAGGATAGAGCGCATGTCATTCAGGCTGGGAAACCTTGGCCTCCAGCTGTGAGCGCTTCAGTCCCCCAACCAAAGTCAGTGTCCACATAATTCACTCGTTACCGGCCATCCGGCTATACCAATCGATTGGGTAAGTGCTTAAGACCGGCACCGTCCACGAATCTAAGGAAATTACCATGACGAACCTCAACCCGCTCTGGTCGCCCCTGCAGATCGGTTCTACGCAGTTGGCCAGCCGTGTGGCCCTGGCCCCAATGACCCGTATCAGCGCAACTGAGGATGGGCTGGTGACCGAGAAGATGGTCTCCTACTACGAGGCTTTTGCCCGGGGCGGCTTCGCGTTGCTAATCTCTGAAGGGATCTACCCTGACAGCGCTTACAGCCAGGGCTACTTGTACCAGCCTGGCCTTGCCACGGATGATCAGGCCCGGTCCTGGGCCACGGTCGTCGACGCCGTCCATGCAGCCGGGTCCACGATATTCGCCCAGCTCATGCACGCCGGGTCGCAGGCGCAAGGTAACCGCTTCAGAGACAGCACGATCGGCCCTTCCGCGGTCGCCCCCAAGGGGGAGCAATTGGACTTCTACCGTGGCGAGGGCCCCTACCGGGTGCCCGTGGAAATCACCCGTGAGCAGATGGAGGAAGTTCGCCAGGGCTTCGTAGCCGCTGCGCTGCGCGCCAAGGAGGCCGGGTTCGACGGTGTGGAAATACACGGCGCCAACGGCTACCTGCTGGACCAGTTCCTCACGGACTACCTCAATCTTCGCACCGACGAGTACGGCGGCTCCGCGCAGAACCGAGTGCGTTTCCCCGCGGAAATCGCCCGCGCCGTTCGCGATGCCGTCGGGCCGGACATGACCGTCGGCATCCGGATTTCCCAGTCCAAGGTCAGTGACCACGACCACCGGTGGGCCGGCGGGGCCGAGGAAGCGGAAGTGATCTTCTCCACCCTGGCCGCCACGGGCGTCGATTTCCTCCACACCACCGAGTACAAAGCCTACGCCCCGGCCTTCGGCGACCAGGGCCCTTCACTGGCCGCCCTGGCCAAGCAGCACTCCGGGCTGCCGGTGATCGCCAACGGCCACCTGGATGACCCCGAGACTGCAGTGTCAATGCTGGTTGACCACGCCGCCGACGTGGTGGCCCTGGGCAAGGCGGCCCTGGGCAACAGGGACTGGCCTGACCGGGTCAAAAACGGCCGGCCACTCGATGAGCTGGACGCGAGCCTGTTTGCCCCGGTGGCCGACGTCAAGGACTGGGAGCTCGAACTGCTCTCCTGACCCTCCACAGTGCCCCTGCCTCGCCCGTTCGGTTCAGCACGAAACAGATCGAGGGCAGCAACTACTAGAGCCATTAAATGACGAGTACCTAGGAGACCCGATCCGGGAGCTGGGGCAAAGCAAGCACTGCTTGGACTGTGAACACATCTCCCGCGCCGCGCCACGCCACACATCCGAGCTTCCTCGCTGCTCAGTTTGTCCTGACGGTGTCTGGACAATTACACAGACGCGGGCTGGCAAGCCCGCAGCCGTCGTCGGCGCAGGTGACGTGACTGTGCAGGGCGGGTCTCCTGAGGGTACAAGCACTAGAATCGCGGGCTTTGCCGCATGCGAGGCATCTCCGGTTTAGGGCCGGGTGAAGTTCAGGACGTCAGTTGACTCAGGATTGCGGTAGCCATAACTGAGGCTTGTCCCTGTGCCGGAACTCTTGATGGCCAGTTCCGCGTCTGTGGCTTGATTGTTTATGTCTAGGATCAGCACTCCAGGACGACCGGTGGCGTCGGGGAGTGTGGTCCAAGTGCCGGTTACGAGCTCGGCCGATGTCCAGTCAGCGAGTGCCTCGTGGCGGGTGGCGCGGAAAGAGGAAGTACGCGTTCCGGCAGGTGGTCAGGTGTTCCTTGCGGTCCAGGATCTGTCCCGTCATCGCACCCCAGGTCGTGACCGTCGACGCGGTTGCCCTTGCCCCCCGGCCCTGGACACGGACGCAGACCTTCGCATCCTTCTTCGAATATCAATACCCGCGCACCGCGGGTGGATCACTTCCATCTCGGATCACCCTTCCCAGTCGTTTCGGCAGGAATCAAGGTGCATGCGTTCCGGGGAGGGCGGGTAAACCAACAAATCTGACATTCGTGCTCAAAGGCAACAGTCCACGGTCCCGCGGACAACAAAGCTGTGCCCTCCACCGCCAAACTAGCCCACAGGCTCACCGGCACCATAGAAGAATCGGGGTCGACCGAAACACACACATCAAGTGTGTCCCGAGAGCGTCTGGCAGCACCAGAGATCCCGGGGAAGAGACGTGGCGCGGCCAAATTTTCCGTCCCCACGGCGGAGCGAAGCGCCCCTCAGAAACCATCCAAGTGCTGCTCCCCCTCTGATGGGGGCTTTGGTGCGGCGGCCGTCCCGCGGACAACGGCGGGCGCTCTCTGTCGTCAATCACTTGGCGTGGCCGGGAAGCGTCCACTCGAAGTCACGCGGGAGGAGTTGCCCATCGTCTGGATTGAACGGAAGGATCCTGAAAGTTCCCGCGTTAGGATCCACTAACCCGTCCGTGGTCATCCGCATCCCGGACCACACGCCCATCCTGCACAGCCCCGGATACTGACGGGCGTGATAGACCTCATTGCGCGTAACGATGACCAAGTCACCCCTGCTCTGAGTGCCTTTCGCTTCAAGGTAGAGCCGCTCGGTATCCCTGACCGCGCCGGGGCGCCCCACCGTGGTCATGCGGCGTGGCCGGGAAGCGTCCAATCGAAGTCACGCGGACGGAGGTGCCGGTCGTCTGGATCGAAGGCAAGAACCCTGAAGTCCCCCGCCTCAGGATCCACTGCGGACGCCCGCCTCGAAAACCCCCAACGGACTCAATCAACTGGTGTCCAGGCTTGCACTACACGGCGGCGTTGGCGCCGCTTCGTTCTGACATCCTGTTGATCCCCTCAGGCGACAGCGCGCAGTCGATGGCCATGATCCCTGCGCCGAGAACTCCCGCTTTTTCGCCGGCTTTTGAACGGTTAATCGAGAGGTGCTCGGTCGCGATGGGTTTAGACCGTGCATACACGACCTCCCGGATGCCAGCAATGAGGTGTTCCCCTGCATTGGCAAGTGAGCCGCCAATGCTTATCAGCGAGGGGTTGAAAAGTGTTACGCAGGTGGTGAGAACCTCTCCGATATCCCGCCCCGCTTGACGAAGGGCTTGTATGGCGAGCATATTTCCAGATATGGCTGCGGTCACGATGTCTTGAACGGAGTGTGTATCGAGACCCTGGTCACGCAGTTTTGTGGCAATGGCACTGCCTCCGGCGATTGCCTCTAAGCAGCCGAAGTTTCCACAGGCACATAGGGCGTCGTCGTGGGCAGCGAGTTGGATATGGCCGAGGTCGCCGGCCGTACCCCGTGCTCCTCTTTGCAACTGCCCTTCGCTAATGATCCCGGAGCCGATACCGGTCGAGACCTTTACGAGGATCATAAAGTCGGCTTCCGGGCCGGCGACGGCTCTTTCTCCCAGCGCCATGACATTGACATCGTTGTCGACGAGGACTGGAACCTCGAAGCGGGAACGCACGAACGCCGGTACATCGAAGTTGTGCCAGCCGGGCATGATTGGCGGATTTTTCGGACGTCCGCTTTCATGTTCAACCGGCCCGGGGAGGCCGATCCCGATCGCCACGAGGTCGCTTTCTGGTCTTCCCGCTTCATACAGTAGCCGCTCGGCCACATCGAGGAACCAAATAAGTACTGGTACTGGTCCTACGCCTATATCCAACGTCTCCTTGTGCTCGGAGATGACGGTCGATCCAACGTCGATCAGGGCGACAGTACCCTGGGTTGCCCCGAACTGGGCAGCTATCACGACGCGTGCTCCTGGGTTCATCGCAACCAGGGCGGACGGACGGCCGCCTGTGGAAGAAGTCTCTCCGACCGGTGAGACCATGCCGAGACTGAGAAGCTCGTCGAGCCTCAGAGCTATCGTCGATCGTGCCACTCCTGTGGAAGCCGCCAATTGGCTCCGGGTGCGCGGTACACCGTCGCGCAGTAGCTGGAACAATTCGCTGGCGCCCAGGCCAGGGGGGATGTTGCGCCCGATCATCATGATCCTTTCTTGAGGCGGCAGTCGGTCCGCGATGCGTACTCACCAAACTCTTTGGGATAGATCGACACTACAGCAACTTTCATCGACAGCAATGGAGAAAAGGCGCCTCCCACACCACATAAAGTGTTGCATCTCACATAAGAAGCCGATACGCTCACAGCTAATGACGATATTCGTCATAAGTTGCCTAAGGAGTCCCACGGGTCCCCGGCCCGGGACAGGGAGAGGCAACGGTCCTGGTCAACGTAGACCGCCTGAAAGGGAACTAGAACATGAGAAGATCAGCCGCAGTCGCTATGGTCGCATTGGCGTCAATCACTTCACTACTCACCGGATGTAGCTCGGACACTGGATCCGGTGGTGCCGGGTCCACCGGATCGGGAGACCCGCTGGCCAACGTCACCGCCAAAGAGCTCATACCCAGCGGAATAGTCGGCCTGGGTCCGAACGGCGTCAAGTCAGGCACTCTCGATCAGATCAAACTGACTGACGACGAAGTAGCTAAGGCAAGGGAACGCAAGTTCCGCGTGGGCATTGTGATGCAGACCATGAACATCGAATGGTCGACCGAGCAGGTACGGGCGATCAAGAACCGGCTCAAGGAATACAACGCAGAAGTGATCGGTGTTGTTGACCCCAACTTTGATGTCACCAAGCAGGTTTCCGGCATCGAGAACATGATCCAGCTGAAGCCTGACGCCATTATCAGCATCCCCGTTGATGACACGGCAACAGCCGAGGCCTACCGCAAGATTGGCGCCGCGGGTATCAAGCTGATCATGATGGACAACGTCCCCAAGGGACTTAAGTATCCCGACGACTACCAGGGCATGGTGTCCTCCGACAACCAGGGAAACGGCGCAGTCTGCGCTCAGGCCCTCGCCAAGTTCATCCCGAAAGGCGGCACAGTCGGCGTGCTGGACTTCGGTGTCGATTTCTTCGTGACTAAGGAACGCATGAAGGGATTCGTTGATTGGATGAAGGCGAACCGATCCGATATAAAGATCAAGACCACCGAATTCCTCGATCCCGCGAACTCCGGGAAGGACGCCGGAAACTTCCTCACCGCCAACCCTGATGTGCAGGGAATGTTCACGGAATGGGAAGTCCCCGCCGTGGGCATTGACCAGGCGTTGCGCGCCCAGGGCAAAAACGTCCCGATCACCGCAGTCAATATTGCATCCGACGTTGCCATGGATCTGGCAACAGGCGGAAATATCAAAGCCCTAGGCGCTCAGGTGCCCTACGACCAGGGGCTTGCTGAAGCAGATATGGCCATCAAGGTTCTTCTGGGCGGCAGCGTCCCTAACTGGGTTGCCTTTCCTTCGGTTCCGGTGCTCCAGAACAACGTCCTGGATGCCTGGAAACAGGTCTACCACCAGGACCCTCCTGCTGAGCTCGTCAAAGCCAGCCAAGCCACTAACGGCAGCAAATAATCGCTGCCCCACTGTACTGACCACAAGCACAACAAAGGAGTAGTAATCGTGGAAATCATTCAGGACCACAACGGAGTACCCGCTAAGCACGGTAGAGCATTCGTCAACGGTGTGCGGCTGCATTACACAATCGCCGGTGAAGGTGAACCGCTGTTTCTGCTGCACGGGGTGCCGAAGACCTCCTACCACTGGCGCCGCGTCATCCCGCTGCTGACCCCGTACTACACGGTCATCGCCCCAGACCTTCGGGGCCTCGGCGATTCGGAGCACCCGCAGGACGGGTTCGACATGAAGAATATGGCAGAGGACATCGCACAGCTGGCCACACACCTCGGATACGAGACCTTCAACCTCGTCGGAGAAGACTGGGGGGCTTCGACCGCCTACCAGGTCGCAGCTCAGTACCCTGAGCGGGTCAAGAAGCTCGTATACCAGGAGATGATCCTCCCCGGATTCGGGCTCGAAGATTACTCCTTCCTCACCCGTGAAAACGTCAGCACCTATGTCTGGCTCTGGCACATCAACTTCTACAGCGTCCCTGACTTCCCGGAACTGTTGATCACAGGTAAGGAACGGGAGTACTTCAATTACTTCATCAAACATGAAACACACAACCCGCAGGCCATCACCCCTGACGCTCTGGACGAGTACGTGCGCTGCTACTCGTCGCCTGGTGGATTGAGGAGCATGCTCGCGATTTACCGCGCAACACTCGATGATGCTGATCAGAACCGCGAGTCAGCAAAGACAAAACTTAAAATGCCCGTGCTGGCCGTCGGAAGCGAGTACTTTATCGGCGCAGACAACGAGCGGCAGATGCGAGAAGTCGCTGAAGACGTTCGCGGAGTCATCCTGCCGTGGGGGCACCAGCTTGCAGAAGAAGACCCTGAGGCCCTGGCGGCAGCCTACCTGGACTTCTTCGGTCGCGAATAACTTCCGCTCGGGCATAGAACGGAGCAGCAATCGGCGGCTCTGCGCCCGCAACACCTCGAACCACGGCCTGACCCCATTCCGGGCCATTGGCAGTGACGCGGCCCAGTCCGTGTCCTCTCTCCGTGGAGGTTGCGACGAAAGTCGGCTATCCGGCTATTGCCTGGGCGGCGGCGTAGCCGCCCCAGGCGGCGTCACCAGCGTCAGGGATGTGATTATCGCACCAACGGCGACATGGCCGTTTCCCGGGCATTGTCGGGGCCATTCGGAAAGCAGACTACGACAGCTGACTCATGGTGGAACTTGATTACTATGACGGCCATCCTCGAGAGGCAGCCGAAATCAGTAGGAATGACCTCAAGAATCTTTTTACCCAACCCACACCGGATTTCACCGGGTAATGCGCATCCCGCACCAGGCCTGCCCACAAGAGAAGGAAAACACGGATCATGACACGCAGTAAGAAGAGAATTGCCGCAGGCGCAGGTCTGCTCACCGCCTTCGCGCTCCTCCTTTCAGGATGCTCGTCCGACGCCTCCGACGGCACATCAAGCGCTTCCGACGGGAAAGCTGTCGTGGTAGATGCCGCATCGATCGCCCCGGCCGGCATCGTCGGCAAGGGAAAGAACGGTGAGGAACCAGCCCTCGTCGACAAACTCCAACTCAGCGACGCGGACAAAAAGAAGGTCGCTGACGGAAAGTTCTCTGTGGGCATCTCGATGAACACCATGGACATCGACTGGTCCCGTTTGACCATCGAAGGCATTCAGAAAACACTCACCGGCCTCGGCGTGCAGGTCGTCGGCGTGACCGATGCGAAGTTCAAAGTCCAGCAGCAGATATCTGACCTTGAAAACCTCATCACGAAGAAGCCTGATGCCATCATCAGCATCCCCACGGACGATGTGGCCACAGCCGCGACGTATAAAAAGGTTGCGGCTGCCGGCATCAAACTGATCTTCATCCACATGCCGGCGTCCGGCCTGACATATCCTGCCGACTACCAGGCTGTGGTTGCTCCGGATAATCAGGGCAACGGCGAAATTGCGGCTGCGGGGCTCTCCAAGTACATTCCGCAAAACGGCGCCGCCGGGATCGTGGATTACGGTGTGGACTTTTACACTACGAACCAACGCACCCTGCGTGTCACGGAGTGGTTCAAACAAAACCGCCCCGACGTCAAGGTAAAGACCGTCAGTTTCACAGACACCAACGCGGTCGGGCCCGTTGCTGCCAACTTCATGACCGCCAACCCGGACGTCAAGGGCCTGTTCGTCATCTGGGACTCCCCGGCAATGCAATCCGTTGCTTCCCTCCGGAACGCGGGCGTGAACATCCCTATCACCACCATCGACCTGGGAACAGAGGTTGCGGTGGAAATGGCCAGCGGCGGATACATCAAAGCGATCGGTGCCCAACAGCCGTATGACCAGGGAGTAGCGGAAGCGCTGGCCGCGGCCAACGCACTCATCGGGAACAAGGTCCCTGCCTGGGTTGCCCTTCCCCCTGTGGCTGTGACTCCCGGCAACCTGCTTAAGAGCTATGAGTCGATCTTCCACACGAAGCCGCCACAGGAAGTCCTCGACGCCTGCAAGTCTTCAGGCATCTGCGGCTAGCAATTCAAATGACCAGAAACCGTACGCGGACTACAGGAAGGATAAGGGCATGAATGCTCACGCCGAAGCGATTCCAGTCGAACACCCCGCAGGTGAAACCGTTCTCGTAGCCCAGGGAGTAAGTAAAGCATTCAACGGAATATACGCTCTCAAGGACGTCGACTTTGAGTTGCGGGCGGGTGAAGTCCATGCCCTTCTCGGCCCCAATGGAGCCGGTAAGTCGACACTCATCAAGATCCTTGACGGGGTGCAGCCCCAAGACGAAGGAACGGTTGAGGTCGACGGGCGGGAACGCTCCCACTCTGACATCGCGACCGTCTTTCAGGAATTGAGCCTCGTTCCGTGCCTCTCGGTGGCTCAGAACATTTTCCTCGGCAACGAAATCCGTAACGCGCTCGGACTCGTTCAGAAGAAGAAAATGAACAGCATCGCGAAGGAACTCACCGACAGCCTCGGCCTTCATCTGCCCCCGGAAGAACTGGTCGAAAACCTCTCGGTGGCATCGCGGCAACTCGTTGAGATCGCCAAAGCCATACACCGTGACGCCCGCGTGCTCGTGCTCGACGAGCCCACATCCACCCTGACTAAAGCGGACCAACTGCTGCTTTTCAAGAGCATCCGGGACATCCAAAAATCCGGCGTGGGCATTATCTACGTTACTCACCGCCTGACCGAAGTGTTCGAACTCGCCGATCGCGTGACGATCATCCGAGACGGGCGGAAAGTACTTACGGCGGACGTAGCCGACATGGAGATGCAATCTCTGGTCCGCGAAATCACTGGGACCGAGCCGGATGAGCCCGGCCCGGCGAAGGAGGATTTCGACCGCTACACGCACCCGGAGCTGACGACCACTTCGTCGTCCGGGCCGAAACTGCAGGTTTCAAGTCTGGCGGGCGACCGGTTCTCCAACATCAGCTTCACGGCTTCTGCCGGTCAGATTGTCGGCATCGCCGGTCTGATCGGAACGGGGCGGACAGAGCTGCTGGAAACGATCGGAGGTGTGCGCCGGGGCACAGCAGGAGAGATCACGCTCGATGGTCGTTTCGTGCGTTTTAAGCACCCGTGGGAAGCATTGCATGCAGGGGTCGCACTGGTGCCCGAGGACCGGCACCGGTCCGGCATAATCCTGCAGCACTCGATCCAACGTAACCTAACGCTCGCCCACTACAAGGCCTTGCGTAAAGGCGGGCTGGTCGACAACAAGGCCGCGCGCACACTGATTCACGGACTGGTGGACACGCTCCAGGTGAAGACGAGCTCCATCGACAGCCCTGTACAGTCCCTGTCCGGCGGAAACCAGCAGAAGGTCGTCTTCGCCAAATGGATGCAACCAGGGATGCAGGTGCTTCTCCTGGACGAGCCGACACAGGGCGTCGACGTGGCGGCGAGGCAGGAAATCTACCGGGTGATTCATCGCTTCGCAGAAGAGGGGGCCGCAATTGTTGTTGCCTCGTCGGACTTCGTCGAGCTTCAGGAACTTTGCGACGAAATCTACTTCATGACGTCCACCTCGATGAGCGAGCCGGAAAAAGTAACAAGCGATACGACTGATCAATATATCTATTCAAGACTCAACGAGAGGGTTCTAGAGAGCCATGAGCGCGACCAATACTAGATTTGTGCGGCCGCTGTGGAGCGGCAGATCAGCGGGAAATTTCATCCGCGAATATTTTGTCTACATCGCACTGGTGGCGTTGGTGGCGTTCTTCTCGATCGCCTCTCCGGTGTTCTTCAGCGCCCAGAACTTCGCCAACGTCGGCCGACAGACAGCCATCGTGTCGATCATCGCCGTCGGTGTGACCTTTGTCATCGTCAACGCACAGATCGACCTCTCAGTAGGCAGCGTTTTCGCCCTGTGTGGAATGGTTTCCGGCCTAGCCCTGCAGTACATCTCCAACTTCTGGCTCCTGGGAGCGCTGGCCGCCATTGCGGTGGGAGTGATATTTGGATTCATCAACGGCTTACTTACCGTCAAATTAGGGGTGCCCAGCTTCCTCGTAACGTTGGGCATGCTTGGTGTTGCACGCGGAATCGCCTTGATCATCACAGATACGCGACCTGTGCTCATCGCTAATCGTCCGTTCTTCAGCATCTTCGGTGACAGCAACATCCTTGGAATTCCAATAGCCGTCGTCTGGACGGTGGTAATCGTTGCCCTCGGGGTCATAATCCTCCATAAAAGCGTCTTCGGCCTGCGGGTCTTCGCCACCGGAGGCAACCCCCAGGCAGCCCGCTTCACGGGCGTAAACACCCAGCGCACAATCATCCTTTCCTTTGTCATCACCGGCGGGCTCGTCGGACTGTCCTCCCTCCTTTTCACCGGAATAGCCCACGCGGCACGTCCCGACGTCGGCGTCGGGCTCGAACTTGACGTCATCGCGGCAGTGATCCTTGGCGGCGTGAGCCTCTTCGGTGGGCGCGGCACCATTATCGGCGCCCTCGCAGGCTCCCTGATCATCGGCATGATGAACAACGGCCTTGTACTCATGGGCGTGGATTCCTCGGTCCAGCAGATCATCAAGGGACTCATCATCATCGCTGCCGTTTCGCTCAGCAAGAAGTAACAGCGCCAAGAAATCGAAGGGAAATCACCAGCAATGTCATCAAATACATCGGCACCCCGTTCGTTCTTTCAGGTAGGTCAGAACGAGACCGGAGCCTGGAGCTTCATCGACCCCCAGGGCAAGCCGTTCATCTCTCTCGCGCTCAACCACCTGGACGACTCTGACCTTCGCTACCCGCACAACGTAGAAATCTTCGAGCGCAAGTACGGCACACGCGAAGCCTGGACCAAGGGAGTTGTCCGGGATCTGCAAGAACTGAACTTCAATACCATCGGTTGGACCTCCCAGTACATCAGCGGCGGATGGGGGGAAGCGCTGGACTGGTTCGGCGACCCGGTCGATCTGGGCCACTCCTCCCCGTGGCCGGACCAGCATCTACTTGACTCCGGATTCCCGTACGTTGTGCAGATCCGTGCGCAAGAGATTGAAGACTGGAACGGCCACCCGGCGTTCAGGGACGTCTTTGGCGAAGACTTCCAGAAGTATGCCGACTGGATAGCCCGCCGTATGGTGTCCGATCACAAGAACAGCACGAACCTCATCGGTTACTTTCTCGTTGACATTCCCGCTTGGCTGCCCCACGCTGCCGGCAGATTCTGGCCCGGATTCGAGGGCCTGACGCAAGAAGAACACGATCATAAACTGTTCGACGTGGCCACGCAGTACTACAAAACAATCACCGAGGCCATCCGGCGCTACGACCCCAACCACCTGATCCTCGGGGACCGGTACAACGGCAATAAAGGCATCCCAGAAGCAGCCCTGCGCGCAATGGTCCCTTTCATCGATGTTCTTTCCGTCCAGTACTTCACCGGAAAGTCCGACGAAGAGTACTCCACGATGATTGAAGACCTCCGTGGTTGGCACGAGCTCACGGGCAAGCCGGTCGTGATCGCAGACATCGGCAACTGGGTCCCCACGGAGATGAACCCGCACCGCACGAGCGATATGGAGACCCAGGCCGAACGCGGTGCAGACTACGCCAACGGCTTGGCTCGAGTCGCCGCCGAACCGTGGATCATCGGATGGCACTGGTGCGGCTACATCGAAAATCTCGGCCGCGGCTGGGGCGTCAAGGACCCCAACGACGAGTTCTACACAGACATGACAGACCAGATCCGTGAGGCAAACGAGAAGGCTCAAGCAGCCGTCGGCGAACGCTGATACAGAAAGCGATACAAGAGATGCAAGAAATCAAAGTAACCTGCGCCTGCTCACCGCCCGCCGCACCGACCTGATCTGTGACCGGGTCCGGTCCATAAACCGCCTCCGGGCCACACTGCTGGAATATTTCCCGGCACTCGAGCGGGCGTTCGACTACTCCAAGAAGGCGCCCCTGATCCTCCTGGGCGGCTACCAAACCCCGGAGGGCATCCGCCGGATCGGACTGACCCGGCTCACGGGATGGCTGAGGAAACGTGGCTGCCGGAACAGCGTCGCCATGGCAGTAAAAGCCGTCGACGCCGCGAACGCCCAGCACACAGTCCTGCCAACCCAGAGCACAGGCTCGGCCCTGGTCGTTCGTCTGGCCGAGCAGATCAACAGCATCGATGCGGAGATCCTGCTGAGCATGCCCGGATTCGGGCCCGTGCCGGGCGCCACGTTTCTGGCCAACACCGGCGGTGACCTGAGTACTTTCGAAACCGTCGAACCAAAGTCTGAGGTGTACTACTGATGTGAGACACAGTTTGAAAGGATTGTGCCCATGTCTGCTCGACCAACCTATTCCGATGAGTTCAAAGCCGATGCCGTTGCGCTGGTGATCTCCTCGGGACGTTCGCCGGCTTCGGTTGCGCCGGAACTGGGGATTGGCATGGAGCAAATGCCGACCGGCGAAGCCTTTCTAGTCGCTTTGTATCAACTCGGAGTCCGGTTCGGCCCATTCGAGGGCGGCGACAATGTGTCCCTCGTTGGGTAGTGCTTTCTGTTCGGCCGGGGGAAGTTTGTCGAACGTGTAGGCGGCAATGGCCATGGGTGACGTGGAGCGCCCGAGGCTGTAGCGGACGCTGCGGTCATTTTTAGTGCCGCAGATGAGGATGCCGATGGTTTCGTTGTGGTGGTCGCGTCGGAGCACGTCGTCCACGAGGGCGACGTAGAAGTTGAGTTTCCCGGCGAATTCGGGCTGGAACTTGCCGGTCTTAAGTTCGATGACGACGTACCGGAGCTGCTCGATGTGAAAAAACAGCATGTCTACGTAAAAATCGTCCCCGTCAACATCGAAGTGGACCTGGCGGCCGACGAAGGCAAATCCTGGGCCCAGTTCTCGGAGGGTTTCGGTGATCCTGCTGGTGAGGGCATTTTCGAGGTCGCGTTCCGCCACTTCACCGGAGAGGCCGAGGAATTCGAAGTTGTAGGGATCCTTCGCCACCTGTTGAGCAAGCTCGGAGTCTTGCGCAACAAGCTGTTGCGCGAAATTCGAGGGTGCTGCTCCTGTGCGTTCCAAGGTCTTGTTCATGATCATGTTCATCAGGACGTTGCGGGACCACCCGTACTCGACCGCCGCCGATGCGTACCAGTTCCGGTCCTTCTGGCTCTTGACCTTGTCCAGTAGCACAGTGATGTGGCCCCACGGCAATTGCGCAACAGCCTGTTGCGCAATTGAGGTCCCCGTCCAGGCTTTGGCGAAGGTGGTCATGTACTGGAGGTTTCGGGGGGAGAATCCCTTCATCTCGGGGAACTCCGCACGAAGGTCCTCGGCCAGTCTTTTGATGACACCACTCCCCCAGCCCTGGATGTCCTGCTGTGCACTT
This sequence comes from Pseudarthrobacter raffinosi, assembly GCF_023913735.1. Lineage (GTDB taxonomy): Bacteria > Actinomycetota > Actinomycetes > Actinomycetales > Micrococcaceae > Arthrobacter > Arthrobacter raffinosi. The sequence continues at coordinate 29,847 of NZ_JAMXBH010000008.1, read as the reverse complement.
ACGTCGTTTCCGATGGACCAGTACAGCGCTATGAGTTGGGTGTTGACGGTCCGTAGCGCCTGTGTGCGGGCGGCGCGGACGCGGTTCTTGAGCTCGCCAAGGAGGTCGGTGTAGCCGGTGGGGAGGGCGAGGTCACGTGCGTCAGTCATGCGTTTGATCCTATCGATCAAGGGCCGCCCGAAACGGCAATACTGGCGGTCCTCCGTTACGCAGCGCCACCCCAGGACGGTCGGCGCGACCGGTCAGCCTGCTGCTGATCGCAGACGGCCTGCTGGGCAGGAGCCGGGCTTGGCGCAGGCGCCAGTCGTGGGTGTCTTCTGTTCTGTGGGCTTTTGTCCGCTGTTGACTTCCGGGCCTGTTGTTCGAAGTTGGACCATGGCACGCTGTTCATCAGGCCAAGGGTCGAATGTTCGTCGCTGTGTCTGCGTCGCGCACTTCTTTTTGGCTCTGATCAATTCGGCGAACAGGTCAGCGTCCTAGCGTGGGGCCGCGGCGGCCTTGTTCGGGTCCGGCGCTGGGTCCGCGGCGTGCAGCCTTCCGCTGTGTTTCCTCCGCGACTTGGTCTTCCTGGGCCTTACGGATCTGGGCCAGTTTCTCGGCAAAGTCATGGCTGGCCGCAGGCTGCTTCTGTCGTGCCGCGGCCAACCGGTCCTGCCATGACTTGTTGGCTTCCTCGCCAGCAGCTTCGCCGGTGGAGCGCTCTGCCTCCCTGCGTGAGGCAATGTCCTTCAACGCCTCGTTAACGGCTTCCGGAGCCTGCTCCGGCGCCTGTTCACTCTGGCGTGCTTTCAGGTTCTCCCGGACCTTGCGGGCCGTAGCGGCAACGTGTTCATCCCGTTCCTGCTCCGGCGTCAGGGTGACGTCCTGGGAGCGTTCCTCGCGCAGTACGTCCACGACACGCTCTGCCGGAGTTAGCTCGGTGGCCACCGTTGCCTGGACCTCGGCGGCCTCGGCCATGAGCTTGGCGTCGTCGGGCGACAGCGGCTCCTTCGCGGTCTGTGCGGAGTATTTGTGCATGGCTGTCACGCGGGCGGCCAGCTCGGCACCGGTTCCCTTTTCGGTGTACTCGGCGGGCAGGACTGTCGTTTCCGTTTCCGGGATCCGGTAGGTGTCGCGGAAGGACTTGACTTCCACAGCCAGGTCCCGCCACTGCTGCTGCTTTTGCGTGTCCGACGGTACGGGCCCGAGTGCTTTGGCCCATGCCGGCGGTTCTGCGGCCAGCTGGGATCCGAGCCGGTTGACCTCCTGGGACATGACTTCGCGGCGTCCTTCGAGTTCCTTGCGCCATAGGGCCGGGGTGTCCTGGTGGGTGATGACGTCGGCTGGGGCCATCCATGCCGGCAGGCCGTCCGGGGCCGTGGCCGTGGCCGCGGGTTCGGGCAGTCGGCGGCGCAGCATCTGCTCTGCTTCGATCCGGCGGAGGATCTGATCGGCTGCCTGGACGCGGGGTGCGTTCTCGTCGCGGGTGTAGTTGGTGACCGCGCCGCGTTCGTAGGCTTCGTCTGCGCGGATGGGCTCAGGCATGAGCTTCCGCAGTGCCTTCTCTTTCTGGAGGGATCCGGCGCAGTGGGCGGTGCGGCGGCCGAGATCCTGCGGAGGATACCGGCCTTCTATGTGGGTTCTTCGGGAACGGCTTCGACGATGTAGTCCGCCGTGGCCACGGTTTCTTCTATGCTGCCGGCAGCGGCGAGGTTTCCCCCGATGACCTCGGAGGCCCCTTCCGGAAACAGCCCGCGGGCCTCGAACCCCCGAGCCTGTTCGACGAGACGGACATGCGCCCGCTCGGCTGTCTCACCGTCGACGTCGCCCAGCGCGACTTTGTAGCCATGCATCGCCAGGACTTGGGCGATTCCCTGGCCATGTAGCCCGAGCCGACAACGGCGGGCGGTTCTAATGGTGTCTATGCTTGTCATGAAGATCCTCCTAGGAAAGATGGTTCGGGCAGATCGGATGGACCGGATCGTTTTGACGGATGGTGTAGCCTCCCGTCTATGGCAAGCGTGTGTGCCCGGTGATCATGGAGGCGGCGTCAGTGTTCACCTCGGTCCGGCCGGGTCGCAACGTTTGGACGCTACACGTGATCCCATGGCCGTCTCTACGGCTAGACCGTAAGTAGTACTTTGCCGATATGGGTGCCCGAGTCGAAGTAGCTGTGGGCGGCAGCCACCTCCGCGAGGGGAAAGGTCTTGCTTACGGGCACCTCGACCGTACCTGCAGCCACGAGCGGCCAGACGTGCTCGGCCAGAGCGGCCATGATGGCCGTTTTCTCTTCGACGGGTCTCGATCGCAGCAGCGTGCCGATCACACTGGCGCGCTTGGCCATCAGGGAGCGGATGTCGAATTCGGTTTTCGCTCCGCCTTGCAGGCCGATGACGACAAGTCGGCCGGAAAAGTTCAGGGCGTCGATATTGCGGGACAGGTACTTTGCACCGACCACGTCGAGGATGACGTCGGCGCCCCGCCCGGCCGTAGCTATTTTGATTTCGGCGACAAAGTCCTGGTCGTTGTAGTTGATCAGGATGTCAGCGCCCAGGCCCGCAGCCGCATCCAGCTTTTCCTGCAATCCTGCCGTGACGGCTACGTTGGCTCCGAAGGCCTTCGCCAGCTGGATGGCAGTGGTTCCTATGCCGCCTGCTCCGCCATGGATCAGTACTGTCTCGCCACAAGCGAGCCGCGCCGACATAAAAAGGTTGGAATATACGGTGGCCATTGTTTCTGGCAGGGCTGCAGCACTCACCAGGTCAATGCCGCCCGGAGCCTTCAGAACCTGGCCTGCAGGAACGGCGACGTGCTCCGCATAGCCACCGCCGATGAGGAGTGCGACAACTTCATCGCCCGCGGAAAAATGTGAGACTCCATCCCCGAGAGCCGAGATGGTGCCAGATACTTCCAGGCCGAGGACATCACTGGCCCCGGCAGGAAGCTTGTAGTTGCCTTCGCGCTGCAGTGTGTCTGCGCGGTTGAGCCCGACGGCAGCCACGTCGATGAGCACCTCGCCGGGGGCAGGAACAGGAATGGGGATCTCGTAAATTTCAAGTACTTCCGGACCTCCCGGCTTACTTGCGCGCACTGCTCTCATTTGGACCTCCAGTAAGTGCCTGCAGCCCGGGTTTCGGCCCGGAGAGCGTTGTTCTTGGATGTCGAGCGTGGGACCGGGAAATCAGATTCCTGCACTGCCCCCGTCTTCCCCCGCACACGTACAGTGTTTGGCCAGTGACAAAACCGGATCGATCGTCGAGAAAATGAAGCACGCTGTTGGCGATGTCTTCGGGCTCCATGGCTGGTCGAGGTCGCCAACCTGGCCGAGCAGGTCCAAAGACTCACCGCCTTGGTCCTCTACGCGGTCATCCGGCGGCGACGGCACGGATTTCGTCGGCGATGGTCTTCCCGAGCAGTGCGGTGGTGCCGCTGCCGCCCAGGTCAGGCGTGAGCGAGAGGTCCCCCCTTGCAAGGACGTTCTCGAAGGCGCGCACCACCGCGGCAGCCGCGGCGCCCTCGCCAAGATGCTGCAGCATCATTGATGCGCTCCAGATCTGGCCGATGGGGTTCGCGATGCCCTTTCCAGCGATGTCGGGGGCTGATCCGTGGACAGGTTCGAAGAGGCTCGGGAACCGGCGCTCTGGGTTGATATTGCCGCTGGGTGCGATGCCGATAGTTCCCGTGCACGCCGGTCCCAGATCGGAGAGTATATCTCCGAAGAGGTTGCTAGCCACGACCACGTCGAACCGCTCGGGATGCAGTACAAAGTTCGCTGTGAGGATGTCGATGTGGTAGCTATCGGTCCTGACGTCGCTGAAGTTTTGCGCCATCACGTCGACCCTCTCGTCCCAGTACGGCATGGTGATCGCGATGCCGTTGCTCTTGGTTGCCGACGTCAGGTGCTTCTTGGGACGGCTGGCGGCGAGGTCGAACGCGTATTTGAGGATGCGGTCCACCCCGATCCTGGTCATGACTGTCTCCTGGAGGACGGTCTCCCGGTCGGTCCCTTCGAACATCCTGCCGCCAATGCTGGAGTACTCACCCTCGGTGTTTTCCCGGACGACGTAGAAATCAATTTCCCCGGGAACCCGGTCCGCCAGAGGGCTCTTGACGCCGGCCAGTAGCTTCACGGGGCGCAGGTTGACGTACTGGTCGAAGTGGCGTCTGAACTGCAGGAGGCTTCCCCACAAGGAGATATGGTCCGGGACGGTTTCCGGGGAGCCAACGGCGCCGAAGAAGATGGCATCAAAGCCGCCGAGCTGATCGAACCAGTTCTCGGGAAGCATCTTTCCGTGCTTGAGGTAGTAATCGCCGTTGGCATAGTCAAAGACTGTGGTCTGCAGCTTGAAGTCAAAGGCTTCTGCCGCGGCTTTGAGTGCCCTGACCCCCTCGGGGACAACTTCCTGCCCGATTCCGTCACCGGCTATTACGGCAATTTTGTGGGTCTCTGTCATGGTGGGACTTTCTTGTTGGGGCAAAGGTGCAAGGCCTGTTGGCACCGAGTGGTGCGTTGCGCTTCTCTCACACCAGTGTATGGATGAAGAACTGTAGGACACCTCTTTCTCTGAGAGCAATAATGCCTTGGCTGGAAAGCCCCCAAACTGAAGGTAAATTTGAGCAACGTAGATTATCTGAAGTTCTTTGAACAGATCTCCCGACTGCCCGAAACCATCACGGTCCTGTACGCGTTTCACGTCGTGAAACTCGCGGCCGGGACCCCGGCTAGAAGTTACCCTTGCCTGGCAGTGCTACCAGAAGCTCAGCAACATCTAACAGTCAGACCGGAACGGGGCCGAGAACTCGTCAACGAGGTCATCGCGTCATTCCCGCCCTGCCCGATCCCCGAAGTCGCCCGCCTCGCCCGCACGGTCAAACAATGGAAGACGGCGATCTTGGCCTACTTCGACACCAACGGATCGTTCAACGGACCCACGAAAACGAACAACGGCATTATCGAAACCACCCGCCGAATCGCACGCGGTTTCCGCAATTTCCCCAGCTACAGAATCAGATGTCTACCCGCCGCCGACGGCCACCGACCGTACCGGATGAAACAGACCATCCATGCCTAAATAGGAAGGGCCTGTTACGGCAGTTGATGCGACGCCTTCAAATAGTGTCATCGGGCGGAAAATACAGAGTCGCGGCGGGCCGCATACACGGGCCGCCGCGACACCAGATACTTCAAAAGTTCAATCAATCCCTGGGGCGAAGTCAATCGAACATTCTCGATCGGTTCCGACTGGGCTGCTGAATGTAGTTACGGCGTCTTAGTATCCTCGACTATTGCGCCGATCTTGTCATGGGAAGTCTTGATAATTTCACGAAAGTCCTCTGGCCCGGCATACGCGGGCTCTACACCGATGTTCGCGAACTGCTCGATCACCTTGGGATTTTCCAGAGCCTGAGAAAATGCCTTGTCCAGAATCTTGAGGTTTTCTTCGCAGACCCCTGCCGGCGCCGCCAATCCTGTAAATACGTCATATTCCACGTCTGGCCAAACCTCCGAAGCGAGCGGTACATCCTCGTACCCCTTGATCGGGCTGCTGCCGACGTTAACGAGGGCGCGCACTGTACCGGCCTTCATTTGTGCCATCGCTTCAAAGGACTGTACTGCCGCGCCCTGAACATGCCCGCCGAGCAGCGCAGTTACAGATGGGGCTGCGCCTTCAAAAGGGACGTTCTTCGTCTCGATACCGGCAGCGGATGACAGCGCCGTCATCGCAACGCTGGCGGTACCAAGAGTATTAGCGCTAGCGTATTTGAACCCCGGGTTCTCTTTCATGTACTTCAGCCACTCATCGATGGTCTGCCAGGGCGCATCGTTCTTTACAAGAAGGACCTGCGGTGACGATACTGCCTGCACCACGGGCTGCAGGTCGTCCACTTCGTATGGCGTCTCCGGCAGGTGAGGCTGTATGGCCAGACCCGTACTCGTGACCGCGGCCAAGGTGTAGCCATCCGGTTTTGCGTTGGCAACTGCGGCAATACCAAGCGTAGAAGAAGCGCCCGGTTTATTGGTCACAATGACCGATGGTTTGTTCGGGAGATATTCCTTAGCGGCATCTGCCAGCGCCCTTGCAACGGTGTCCGTTCCACCACCTGCAGCATATGGGACAACGATTTCTATCGTCTTTGAAGGAAAATCATCGCCTTCACAGCCGCTGGACCCGGAAGCAGCCGAGTCTGCCTGGGAACCGCCCAGGTTGGACCCGGAGCACCCCGCCAAAGCGAGAGCCATGACGAGCGCCGGAGCTATAGTCTTTCTTTTCAATGCATTCCCCTTATATTTTCCGTTTGAAGAACTGTCTTATGAGTAATAAAAGTTTTTTCGACCGCCCTAACATCTATGCCGCACTTTCCCGGCATCTGGTGAAGTCAGTCAATCTTGGTTGACTCCACTTTCGTTTTTTCATCAGTCGCAGGTTCTGTTTTTTTAGAAAGCTGGAGGCGACGGCGCTTCCACAATTTCTGGATAGCCGGCAAAAGTGCCACGATGAAAAACATCACGATCAATGTAGCCGAGATTGGGCGTGTGAGAAACCCGGTAGCGTCGCCGTCGAAAATCCTCATCGACTGGCGAACTGAACTTTCGAGCAACCCGCCGAGAACAAATGCCAGCACCAGCGGCCCGGCGTCAAAGCCGAATTTCTTCATCAGATAACCGAGGACGCCGAAGACGATTACCAGCACCATGTCGAAGATGCTGTTACTGATCGTGTAGACACCCAGTAACGTGATCAGCGCGGTAATAGGCGCGAGTATGCCTTCACGCACCCGGAGGATTTTAACGAAAATTCCAACGAGGGGGATGCTCATTATCAGCAACAGGATGTTCCCGATGAACATCGAGTTGATTACTCCCCAGAACAGGTCTGGGTGTTCGGAGACGAGCTGCGGACCGGGGGTGATCCCTTGGATCAGGAGAGCGCCAAGCATGATGGCCATGGTGGCGTTCGCTGGGATACCCAGGGTGAGAAGTGGGATGAACGACGACGTTGCTGCCGCATTGTTTGCAGTCTCCGGTCCGGCAACGCCTTCGATGGCTCCGCGGCCAAACCTTTCGGGGTTCTTTGCACGCCGCTTCTCAATGGAGTAAGAGACCATGGACGATAACGTAGCCCCGCCGCCCGGCAGGACTCCCAGTGCGAAGCCAAGAACCGAGCCGCGTCCCATGGCGCCGGATGCCTGCTTGAGATCCTTACCAGACGGCCAGACGTTGGCCACTTTGGCGGGGACTGAGACCCTCTGGTGTCGCTGTTCGATGTTATAGATAATCTCGCCGAGGCCGAAGACCCCCATCGCGATGGCAATAAAGCCGATGCCTTCCATGAGTGCCAAGTTGCCGAAGGTGAACCGTGGAGCGCCTGTGAAGATGTCGCGGCCTACAGTCGCCAGTAACAGTCCGACTGTGGCTGCAATGACGGATTTCAGCTTGTGGCCATTGCCGACGGTTGCGACCAGGAGCACACCAAGAACTGTCATTGCGGCGTATTCAGGCGGACCGAAATCTAAAGCGTACCTAGCTACGATCGGAGCAAATAGCGCTAGGCCGAAAATTGCCAAGGTGCCACCGATAAAAGATCCGATGGCTGCAATACCGAGCGCAGTGCCCGCTCGTCCCTGTTTGGCGAGGGCATAACCGTCGAAAACCGTCACCACAGATGAGGCCTCCCCCGGCAGCCGGAGCAATACCGAAGTAATGGTCCCCCCGTACTGGGCACCGTAGTAGATTCCTGCCAGCATGATGATGGCCGTCACCGGTTCCATGCCGTAACTCAACGGCAGCAGGATGGCAATCGTGGCGGTAGGTCCGAGCCCGGGGAGCACGCCGATCAGCATCCCAATGGCTACCCCTATAAAACAGTAGAGCAGGTTTACCGGCTGCAAGACGACGCCGAATCCATTAATCATCGGATCGAGAAAGTCCATATCAGTTCCTTAAAACAAATGCGGCAATGGAACGCCAAGTAGGAGGACGAAGATCGCGTAGAAAGCAGCGACGATGCTCACGCTGAGCAACGAAGACATTCGCCACGTCTCCTTGCTGAGAAACCGAAGCCAGGCGAAAGTCAGCACTAGAGACGGAATCTCGAAACCAATCACGGGAAGCAGAAACACGAAGGCCACAAGACCTGCCGTACCCGCAAGAACCGCCCAACTGGCGCCGGAAAATTTCTCGACGTCGGTAATGCGCCGCGCCAATAGTGCCAGAGCCACCGAGAGGGAGATCAAAACGACGGAGAGAATGAACGGCCACATACCGCTGCCGGGCTCCGACGGCGTCCCCAGACCCAGCGCGAGGGCTCCCGCCATGCAACTTAGCCCAATGGCGCCCACCAGCACCGCGCTGGACACGTTCGCCATCGGTCCGGCCGCCGGCGGCTTGTCCTGTTCCCACAGTGCAGCGGCCTCTTCGGACGGCAGATTAACGGCAAGTGGATCCTGGTCTCCTGAGCCGCCTACATGACTGTTTCGGGACGTCACCTAGCACCGCCCTTCAAGCACCGCACTGATCAGCGGCTGCCTCCGGTCCGCCGAGCGGGGTACCCAACGACGGTCATCGACCAGCGGGCTGCACAGCCAACCGAGGGCAGTGCATGGCGTCTTTGACATCTCTTGTTCCTTCGAGCTTGACGACTACAACCCCGTCCCTTGGTGTGAAGACCGCGGCTACTGCCCAGCAGGCAAAAGCGGACTTGCCAAGGTGCGGTTGGTGAGCCACGTGATATGGATCACCAGGGTTCTTGTTGTCACTAAGATTGCCAGCCCCCTACCCATAAAGTCCAATACTCAATTCGTACAAGAGTCGGAGGAATTTTTTATAACCAGTGGGGTAGTTACGGCGTGTCAGCTTCGGACAAGGACTTCGCATAGGAGCAGTGTTGGGTAGGCCATGCCGGTGACGAAGACAAGGTACGGAAGGTTTCCACGCACTATTGCCAAAGCGTCCAGGCCATATCTGCCGCCAAGATGCAGCAGCAACCCGGACAGGGGTCCCACCGGTATGGAGCAGCCCCACCCGATCATTGTTGCCAAGGCAAACAGAGTTGGATCGGGATCCAACTGGGCAACAAGTGCAGCCAGCGCGGCCATCGAGACAACCGGATGCACTCCTACCAGCGCGAGCGCTACCATCACCACAATGCAAAGCCAGGCTTCAAACGCGCCAAACACCTCGACAGGCATGCGCACGGAGGTCACAGACAGCAGTGCTTCACAGCCCACTGCCAATAACCCCGCGGAAGCGAACAGGGTAAGTTCACCGTGATGCTTGGGGATGTGGTGCGCTGCGTGTTCTCTGAATTGTCGGTACCCGCGCCGGTATCCACGGACCACTAGAACTACGGCAGTGACAGCGAGGGAACACACCAGCACAAGTTTTGCCACGGGAATTTCCGGCGCCAGCAAATGCAGCAGCACGATCAGAACCACCATGGCCGCGGGGACTTCAAGCAACTGCCGGCTCAGCGCATAGCCCTGGTATCCCACGAGCCGCTCACCCAGGCGCCGCGCGGCAGACTCCGAAGTGAACGCAATGGCCACCCCCGCCAAGGCTGCGCCGCACACCATAATAATTTGGATTTCCGCTTCCGGTGCGTAGATAAGAGCAGCCGCGGATGCCGCCCAAAACGGTGACCAGAATGAACCCGTGGAAAATGCGCGCGAGACCAGTAACGCATCTGTCATTTGCAAGGGTTTGCGACGGCGCAGGTGATCGGCGGCCGAGCCGACAACGGTGATGTTGATTACCGAGCCAAGCAGGTGCACGACGCCGGTGGTTCGCCAGACAGCAGCGCGGCCGGAAAGGCGGGGCTGCGCGAGGCCTTCCGTCCGCGTGATGAGCTGCAGGAATGAAACTGCGGCAATCATGCCAATCAATGTTTGATTCACCGCCAGCAATTCCGTCGGATCGAAAGAGTGGCCAAGGGCCAGCGCCACAGAATACGCGGCTCCGCCTACACCAATCAAGATGCCTGATACCAAACGGACCGGCGCCGACACCATGGTGATGCCTACAGTGGCACCACAGATCATTAACGCTCCTGCAACCTGGCTGGCTTGGGGCACGAACAGCGATACGCTGACGGCCACCAGCAGGAGATTCAGCAGTAGACCAAAAATTCGCCGGCGGCTAAACATGATTCTCCCTCCTCCCAGGAATGCACCTCCCGCGCTTTAAAAGTGAGCTGCCGCGGGGATCTCGGACAGCGGAATCAGTGGATTCTTCTACGCTGCCCAGGCTGGCTGTTGCTAACCATAGTGGACTTCGCAAGGCGGACGGTAACCGGGCGCAGAGTGACGGCGCCGGCTTTAGAACCCCTCGACAGAGCGAGTGACGTCGCCCCGAGCCTGGAATTTTGGCCTCACAAACGGTCCGATAAACACGACCGTATACGTGTTCCGGCCCTGCAGTGCGTGACCCAGAGAACGTGGTTATGAATCGTTTGGTCTTGCCGCTTTCTCCGGCGTGGGCAAGACCCGTTCCGCAATATCCAGAACGGCCTGAACCGCTGGCGATGAGTTGTCCCTGCGCCATGCCAGGACGGCGGCGAGATCCGGGATGTTTCCGCTCAGCTGACGGTAAACCAGCCCGGGCGTATCAATGTGCTGAACCGAAGAAACAGTGATGGTGACACCCACTCCAGCGGCCACGAGGCTCAGGATCGTGTAGGAGTCCGGGGCCTCCTGCATTATCCGGGGCGTGAAGCCCGCATTCAGCGCCTCATGGACCAAAGCATCACGCACGCTTGACCCACGATTGCCCGGAAATGTGACGAACGGTTCCGCTGCCAGGTCCGACATGTTTAGCGTTTCCTGCGCCGCAAGCGGATGGTCCGACGGCAAGGCTGCAACCAGCTTCTCGTAGTTGAAGATCCTCGTTGCTATTGCAGGATTCATCACGGGGAGGCGGCAAAACCCGATGTCCACCTGTCCCGCCACAATTTCCGCCAGTGCCGTACCCGCATAGGTCTGTCCCTGCAGAACCAATTCGATACCTGGCTGTTCGGCACGGACCGCCCGAGCCAACAGCGGCAGAACGTTGCGGCTGCTGGCCCCTGCGAAACCAATCACCACCCGGCCCACAATTTCTGAAGCTCCAAGAACGGCGGCCCGTTTGGCCATGTCAACCGCCACGATGACTTGTCGCGCCGGCCCCAGCAAGGCATGGCCAGCCTCGCTCAAGGCTACGGAGCGGGTGTTCCGGTGAAACAGCTCCACACCGAGCTCCTTCTCCAGTTGGCGGATCTGCTGGCTCAGTGCCGGCTGGGCCATGTGAAGGCGGGCGGCAGCCCGCCCAAAGTGCAATTCCTCGGCAGTAGCAATGAAACCGACCAAATGCCTGATTTCCATGGCTAGCTCCTCAACGGTTGATAAGTAAAATGCATAAGAAGAGTATACTTTGAGTATTGGACGTATATGGATCCTGGCATGCAAGCTTGAGTCACCAAAGTTTGCGGCATGAAGGGCTCCCAATGACCAATAAACAGTTCAGCCTGCAGGACGCAGTCTCGGAACTCGTCTCTGACGGTGATGTTGTGGCCTTGGAGGGCTTCACCCACCTGATTCCATTTGCCGCCGGTCATGAAATAATCCGGCAGGGAATCCGTGACCTCACGCTTGTACGCATGACTCCCGACATCGTCGCCGACCAGTTGGTGGGCGCCGGGTGCGTAAGCAAGCTCATCTTCGCCTTCACTGGCAACAGCTCAGTCGGATCCTTATATGCGATTCGACGCGCCGTTGAAAACGGCAGCGTCTCGCCAATCGAGATCGAGGAATACAGCCATTACGGCTTGCTGGCCCGCTATCAGGCCGGCGCTTCCGGGGTTCCGTTCATGCCGATCCGGTCTTATGCCGGCAGCGACCTTCCGGGCGTCAACCCAAACTTAAAAAGGGTTACCTCTCCTTTCGACAGCGAAGTTGAAACCTATGTGGTGCCTGCACTCAACCCCGACGTCGCTATCGTTCACGCCCAGCGGGCAGACGCCAGCGGCAATGTCCAAAGCTGGGGCATCTTGGGCCCACAGCAGGAAGTGGCCTTCGCATCCAGGAAAACGATTGTTCTTGTCGAGGAGATCGTCGATGACGGCGTTATCCGCTCGGATCCAAACCGCACCATCATTCCGGGTTTCGCCGTCGATGCCGTTGTCGAATGCGGTTACGGTGCCCACCCGTCATTCGCCCAGGGATATTACGACCGCGACAACGACTTTTACCGGGCCTGGTCTGACATCAGCAAGGATCCTCAAAAACTTGAGCAGTGGATACAGGAATGGATCCACGACGTCGGAAACCACGCCGGTTACCTGAACAAGCTAGGAAACAACTACTTCGAGCGTCTGACACCTGTCGCGCTCCTCTCCACACCAGTTAACTATGGGAGCGTCTTATGATCACGAAACAGGCGGAGCGCATGGAGGAGGCACGCAATTCCTATACGGCAAGCGAACTGCTGGCGGCGGTCAGTTGCCGTCTGCTCCAAGGAAAGCGCAGGGTATTTGCCGGGATCGGGCTGCCAACTCTCGCCGTCGCCTTGGCCCAGAAGTCCAGCTCACCGGATATCGAGCAGATCTACGAATCGGGAGTATGCGGAGCCCACCCACCCCGGCTTCCGGAGACAATCGCGGATGCTTCCCTGGCCACCGGGGCCGAGGCAATCCTCACTATGCCGGTGCTCTTCGGCTACGTACTCCAAGGAGGCTGGATTGACGTCGGGTTCCTGGGAGCGGCGCAAATTGACCGCTACGGCAGCCTGAACACCACCGTAATCGGACCGTGGCACGCTCCAAAAGTCCGGTTGCCCGGATCCGGCGGAGCCGTGGAGGTGATGGCCAATTCCCACGAAGTATTCGTGGTGTTGCGCAGGCATAACCCGGAATCCTTTGTCGATAAATTGGATTTCTGCACCAGCCCGTCCCTCGCTGCGGCGCGCAAAGCGGCCCCAAAGGTCCCCACGCGTGGTTTGGGCGTCACCACGGTGATCACCGACCTCGGCGTACTCAAGGCCGACGAAACAGGCGAGTTGTGCCTGGCATCGGTCCACGAAGGGGTCACTGTTGAACAGGTGCGCGCCGCTACCGGCTGGCCGCTGCGGCTAATGGAGAGCATTACTGTAACTGCTGCGCCCACACCGGAGGAGCTGCGTCTGCTCCGAGAGGAAATAGACCCTTCCAGGGTTTACCTCCGCTAGTCCCATCAAACCAGGTAAAGGCGGGCTTCCATGCTGCACCCAAATACTTTCCAAGGCCGGACGGCTCTAGTCACCGGCGGCAGCAACGGCATTGGACTGTCCATCGCGCACCGGCTCTCGGACTTGGGGGCAAATGTCGCCATCATTGGCCGGGATCCGGACCGGTTGGCCGCGGCGGTGAGCGAACTATCCCACAGCGGATCATCAGCAGCGGGCTACAGCGTTGATGTACGCGACGCGGGCGGAGTCAGTGACACCATCGCGGAGATCTACCGGACGCTTGGTCCGATCAGCCTGCTGGTGAATAACGCCGCCGGGAATTTCCGGGTCGATCCCCTGGATTTGAGCACGAACGGATGGCGCGCCGTCGTCGATATCGTCTTAAACGGCACCTGGAACGTCACTCAGGCCGTCGGCCGCAGTGCCATTGAATCCGGAGCGCCGCTATCCGTGGTCAACATCGGAACTACGGCGGCCCTAACGGGCAGTTCAAGCACAATCCACTCCGCCAGCGCCAAAAGCGGCGTCCTGACCATGACGAAGTCACTCGCCGCTGCGTGGGCACGTCATGGAATCCGGCTCAACACGCTCACCCCCGGCCTCACCGAAGGTACCGGCGGCGTGGAAGCACTTTTCGGGACGCCGGAGGAGATGGAAAAGCATATAGCCGGGATCCCGCTGGGCCGGATGGCGGCCAAAGACGAAATAGCCAATGCCTGCGCATATCTGCTCAGCGACTTCGCCGGTTACATCACGGGAACAAACCTAATAATCGACGGCGGGCGCCAGCTCGCTGCCGACTGAAGCGGGAAGCTAATCCGCACGTCGTCCCAACATCTTGGGGCATTAATTGAGGAGATATTTTGGCTGAGGCTTTTCTGATTGGCGGGGCGCGCACCCCGGTTGGACGCTATGGTGGAGCACTGTCAGGAGTCCGACCTGACGATTTGGCAGCGCTCACTATCAGGGAAGCGGTGGCCAGGGCCGGCGTCGACCCTGGGACGATCGACGAGGTGATCTTCGGCAACGCCAACGGCGCCGGTGAGGAAAACCGCAATGTTGCGCGCATGGCGACATTGCTGGCCGGACTACCGGAAACCGTGCCCGGGATCACCGTAAACCGGCTTTGCGCCTCAGGGCTTTCCGCCATCATCATGGCTTCCCATATGATCAAGGCTGGCGCTGCAGACATTGTGGTGGCCGGCGGCGTTGAATCAATGAGCCGTGCTCCTTGGGTTCAGGAGAAACCGGCCAAGGCCTTCGCCCGGCCCGGCGAAATCTTCGACACCTCCATCGGTTGGCGCTTCGTAAACCCGATATTTAAGGCTCAGGAGAAAACGGCCTTCTCCATGCCGGAAACTGCGGAGGAAGTCGCTGCCGTCGATACCATCTCGCGCGAGGACGCCGATGCGTTCGCGGTGCGCTCCCATGAGAGGGCCCTCGCCGCCATCGAGGATGGCCGCTTCAAGGCCGAAATCGTTGCCGTCCCCACACAGCAGGGCAAGAAATCAGTCCTGGTAGACACTGATGAAGGCCCGCGGCCCGGGACCACCCTGGAGGTGCTGGCCGGACTGCGTCCCGTGGTAAAGCAGGGTGGAATTGTCACGGCCGGCAACGCGTCCAGCCTGAATGACGGAGCGTCCGCGGTCATCGTCGCCTCCGAGGCCGCCATCCGTAAGTTCGGCTTAACCCCCCGCGCCCGGATTATCGACGGCGGGTCCGCCGGAGTCCCGCCGGAAATTATGGGCATCGGCCCGGTGCCCGCCACGCAGAAGATCCTTGCGCGCAACGGATTGGGCATTGGGGACATCGGCAGCGTCGAGCTCAATGAAGCGTTCGCGACACAGTCGCTCGCCTGTATCCGCAGATTGGGCCTGGACCCGGAGATTGTCAATAATGACGGCGGCGCTATCGCCCTTGGCCATCCTCTGGGATCCTCTGGATCACGCATAGTGATCACCCTACTGGGCCGCATGGAACGCGAGCTGGCCGGCAACGGCCGCCGGATCGGCCTGGCCACCATGTGCGTGGGCGTCGGTCAGGGTACGGCGCTGCTGCTTGAGGGCGTCTGATGGCGGATAACTACACGACCCTGCTCGTCGAGGAACGCGAAGACCGGCTGCATGTGCGGCTGAACCGCCCGGAGGCCCGCAATGCCATTAACCACGTCATGGCACGGGAATTGGACAATATCTGCGCCAGCTTGGAGGACACACCGAAGGTACTCATCCTTTCCGGCACACAAACGCCCTCAGGTGGGGTTTTCGCTTCCGGTGCTGACATTGCCGAACTGCGGGAGCGGCGCCGGAACGAGGCGCTGGCGGGAATCAATTCCGGAGTCTTCACGCGGATTGCGAAACTACCCCTCCCCGTTATCGCAGCCTTGGACGGTTATGCGCTGGGCGGCGGGGCGGAGTTGGCCTACGCCGCTGATTTCCGGATCGGCACTCCGCGGTTGAAGATCGGCAACCCCGAAACCGGACTCGGTATCCTCGCTGCAGCCGGCGCATCGTGGCGTCTGCGTGAGCTCGTGGGTGAACCGGTGGCGAAGGAAATCCTGCTTGCAGGACGCATCCTCGGAGCTGAGGAAGCATTGGAACTCCATCTGATCACCGGAATTTATCCCGCGGAAGAGTTGCTTCAGGCCGCCGACGCGCTAGCTGACCAGATCTGCCGGCAGGATCCACTCGCTGTTCGCATCACCAAATCGGTGTTCCACTCACCCGCCGGGGCTCATCCGGTCATCGACCAGCTGGCGCAGGGAATCCTCTTTGAATCCGAGGCGAAATTCGATCGGATGCAGGAATTCTTAAGCAAGAAGAACGCGGATAGGAAGAAGACCCATGAATAATTTCACTGCCCACCCGGAAAACCCGGCTCAGATTCCTGCTGCTGTAGGGGTGCTCGGCGGCGGCAGGATGGGAGCAGGAATCGCCCATGCCTTCCTTGCCTCAGGGGCGACCGTCGTCGTCGTCGAGCGTGACGGCGACGCGGCAGAAGCGGCCCGCGGCAGGGTTGCCGACGTCCTGAAAAAGAGCGCAGAGCGCGGCACCTCCACCGAACCCCTGGAGACACTCTCGGCTCGGTTCTCGGTATCCACCGACTACTCGGCCTTTACACCGTGCGGGCTGGTGGTGGAAGCCGTTCCAGAGGACTGGGATCTCAAAGTCGCAGCCCTGACAGCGGTTGAGGACCGGCTGGACGCAGATGCTTGGCTGGCAACGAATACCTCGTCCCTGTCCGTAAGCGGGCTGTCGGATAACCTGCGGCGACCGGAGCGCTTCCTCGGTCTGCATTTCTTCAATCCGGTACCGGCCTCCCTGCTGGTGGAAGTAGTGCTCGCCAAGAGCACCTGCGCAGAACTGGCCGGGGCTGCCTGCAGCTGGGTGGAGGCGCTCGGGAAGACCCCCGTCGTCGTCAATGACGCACCGGGCTTTGCCTCCTCGCGGCTCGGCGTTGCCATTGCCCTCGAGGCCATCCGCATGGTCGAACAGGGCGTTGCCTCAGCCGAGGACATTGACGCGGCCATGGTACTGGGCTACAAGTTTCCTGTCGGGCCCCTGAAGCTGACGGATATCGTCGGCCTCGACGTGCGCTTGGGGATAGCCGAATACTTGAGCTCCACCCTCGGTGAAAGATTTTCCCCGCCGCAGCTCCTGCGGGACATGGTGGAGCGTGGAGAGCTGGGGCGGAAATCCGGGAAGGGTTTCTACAGCTGGAGCTGAGAGACCGCCGCTCTCTACAACAGGCTGGTCCTGTGCCGACTGCCGGCACAGGACCAGCCTGTCTTAGCAACGCTTAGGCGAAGGCGGAAATACCGGTGATCTCACGCCCGATGATGAGGGACTGAATCGAGTCGGTTCCTTCGTAGGTGTGGACAACTTCCATATCGGTCATGTGGCGGGCAACCTGATACTCCAGGAGGAGGCCGTTGCCGCCCAGAATATCCCGGGCTTCAGCGCAGATCCATCGACCCTTCTGGGAGGTGTGCATCTTCGCCAGGGAAGACATGGCTCCGGTGAGCTTTCCCTTTTCCTGGAGCTCGGTTATCCGAAAACAAATCAGCTGCATCGCCGTCAGTTCGGCCAGCATGTTGGCCAGCTTGTTCTGTACAAGCTGGAAACTAGCAATCGACTTCCCAAATTGGACCCGGTTCTTGGCATAGGCCAGTGCCGCCTCATACGCCGCCATGGCGTGTCCCAGCGATTCCCACGAGGCGTTGCCCCTGGTTGCCATCAGAACGCGCCCGACATCCCTGAAACCTGACGACTCAACAAGCCGGTTTTCAGCAGGAATACGAAGGTTGCTGATTGTGATATCCGGCTGCCAAATAGCCCTTTTGCCGATCTTTCCGGTAATGAGTTCCGCCGTATAGCCCTCGGGATAACTCCCGTCCGCATTCTTCTCCATGACGAAGCCCTTGACCTTCTGGTCGGCCTCGTCTCGTGCCCAGATAACGACGACGTCGGCAAAGCTTGCGTTGCCAATCCAACGCTTACTCCCGTTGAGCACCCAATGGGCCCCGTCGCGGCGGGCAGTTGTTTCCAGCGCTACGGAATCCGAGCCGTGGTCAGGTTCGGTCAGCGCGAATGCCCCTATCTTGTCCAGCGCTGCCATGCCCGGCAGCCATCGGCCTTTCTGTTCTTCACCTCCCAGGAGAGCTATGGAACCCATCGTCAGCCCTGACTGGACGCTCAAAAAGGTATTGACACTGCCATCCACACGCGACATTTCCAGGGAGACCATGGCGGAAGCCAGCCGGCTCATTCCTGGGCAGCCGTAACCTTCGATCGTTGTGCCTACGATTCCCAGTCCGGCCATCTTCGGCACTAGCTCGAAAGGGAATTCCGCTCGGTCCCAGTAGTCGTTGATGATCGGAAGAACTTCAGTCCTGGCGAAATCCCGGACGCGTAGCTGCACCTCACGCTGCTCGTCATTCAGCGCCTCCTCGAGGAGGTAGAAATCGGTTGAGTCAGTCATCTTTCACTCCAATGTCGTTTGTTTCTAAGTCTTGTGGGGCATATGCGCCGAGGTAAGCGATTTCCTCGTCCGTCAGGGCCCGCGGCCTGCCGGAGCCGGTGTCGATGGGAACGAGCACGGTACTAGCGCGGAATACGGTATTTGAGTCCTGCAGCCCCTCATAGGAAACAGTGAATGACCTGTTCCCTATCCGGCCGGTAGTAAGCAGAAGCACCAGCGCCGGACCGTAGGATATGGGCTTCAGATAATTCACTGTGAGAGCCACCACAAATTTGGGATCGGTAAAACTCCCCACGCCTGCAGCGACCGCATGCTGGTTCAGCCACAGGAGCCGCGCCTCCTCCATCAGGGTCACAACACGGGCGTTATTGACGTGGCCGTTGGCGTCCTGATCTGACCATCGAACAGCTATTTCGCAGCGAAAAGCCTTGTGCGGCTGATTTGTATCCTCCGGATGGGCAGACTTTTGGTGCAGCGGTGTCGTCATGATCAGAGGTGCCTTCCGCCCGTTATTTCCAGGACGCTGCCGCTCATATAGCTCGACATGTTGCTGGCGAGGAAGAGAATGACCTGTGCTACTTCCTCAGGTTCGGCGAACCGCCCCAAAGGAATCTCACTCAACTTGGCGCTGAGGATCTCCGGCTTCAGGTTTTCTACGAGCTCGGTGCGGACGATGCCTGGTTGAACAGCATTCACCCGGATTCCAGAGAAACCCAGCTCTTTCGCTGCTGCTTTAGTCAACCCGATGATGCCTGCCTTGGCTGCACTGTAGTTTGTCTGGCCGGGCATGCCGACCTTTCCCGAAATCGACGAAACGTTGATGATGGAGCCCGCTGTTCCCTCCCTGCGCATCACGTCCGCGGCGGCCCTGGTTCCCAGCCACGATCCTTTGAGGTGTACGCCAATAACCGAGTCAAAATCCTCTTCTCGCATCTTCCGCATGGTTCCATCCCGGGTGAATCCGGCGTTGTTCACCATGACGTCAATCGAACCGAAATTTTCGACGGCGGCATTCACCATGCGATTCACGTCCGAGGAAGAGGTGACGTCACACTCCACAGCGATACAGGTCGCCCCGAGGTCAAGCTCAGCAAGCGCCAGTTTCAGGCGGCCTTGATCTTTGTCACCGATGACAATGTTGCTCCCTGCCTGAGCCAACGCCCTCGCCGTCGCCAGCCCGATGCCCCCGGCCCCACCGCTGATCACACTGGTCTTGTTTTCCAAAAGCGGCATAAGTTCTTCCTTCATTCGTTCTAACTGCGGGTGAACACCGCAGCACGGCGCTGCTGAAAAGCGGCCTTTCCCTCGGTAAAATCACTGGAGAAGTAAAGGTTTTGCTGCTCGCGCTGTTCGGCTGCGAATACCTGTTCCATGTCCGGCGGGCCTTCTCTGCCCACGGCTTTGATTGCCGCAACGGCCAAAGGCGCCCGGCTGGCAAGAAGGTCCGCCTTTTCAGTCACAGCAGCGTCTATCTCCTCCACGGGGAGCACAACATCAGCCAGGCCGGTTCTGAGCGCTTCCCCTGCGCCGATGCTGCGCGCTTCCAAGAGAATCTGCTTTGCTTTGGCATAACCGACCCTGAGCCCTAAGGTGTGCAGGATCCCGCCGTCCGGGATCAGTCCCAGACGGGTGAACGGAAAGATGAGCACAGCGTCGGTGGTCATGAAGATGTAGTCACAGGCAGCAGCAAGACTCGCCCCGAGACCTACAGCAGGGCCATTCAGCACCGCAATGACCGCTTTGGGGGATTCCGCCAGCAGTCTGATGAGGACCTCGACCTGCCCCAGGCGGAAGGATGCCTCATCCCTATCCTTGGGCGGCATTGCCCCGAGATCGCCACCGGAACAAAAAGCACCGCCCGCTCCCCTGATGACGATGACGCGGATGTCCGCGTCATCGTTGGCCTTCGTAAGCTCCGCTATGAGTTCGTCGCGCATCTGCGCGCCCATGGCGTTTCGGCGTCGAGGATCCGTCAAGGTCACCTCAAGCCTGTGCCCTTCCCTACTGACTGCAAGATATGCCAAAACCAGCCTCCCGTTCAGAGCAACTTTGACAGATAGGATTGAATTTTTCTAATACTTATTGCTTACGTTATTCATAGTCGATGCTTACTAATTCAACCGGTCCGCAGTCGTGGCTTGTTCAGGAGCACAGTGTCCGTGAAGATGCCTCCACATCAGGTCAATTGCTCAGCGGCGCGTGGTATGCATCGGCAGCCGTCGACTACGGATGGTCCCGCAATGGTCCCCGCAGGCGCCTGGTGCGAGGTAGTGGGGCCTAGGAAACGACAACACTGCCGCGGCCGTTCCGGTTCAAATGACCGGCCATGGCGCCTTGTACACGTCCGCGGTGCGGACACCGTCCAAGCGTGGTTCAAGGCATGAACCCGCAACTGGGTGATCGCTCGCCTGCTCGGCTGCTTCGAGAAGGAGACCAGGAACAAGTCGCCGCCGAAGTGCTCGCTGCGGCGCGCGCCTTCGTGTCAGCCGCACGCTGGTTGTGGCATTGGTAGTAGCACCCGAACCGGCGGACCCGGCTTGGAGGGTTGGGTATCGCCCTGAACCACTCGCTTGGGCCGGATGGGAACATGCCACCAACGGGCGGTTTCCCGGCCGGTGGGACGATCCTAATGCGGGACTTCCGAAGGGTGTATTTAGGCGACTCCCTGCTTGCTTGCCTGATCGAGGTTCTTACCTTCGCGCGTAAGGACAATCTCCTCGCCGAAGATCTCGATAAAATCATCGAGGAGCTAGAAGACGCTGAACGCTACCCGACTCAGAAGCCAGGGACCATAGATAAGGCTTGGATGGAGCCCAGGGTTGTGGCTATGGCCGGCACTGCAATATCACCGCAGCTGAAACAATCGCCGAATGTCGCATGTCCAGTGGCCGACGTCCCGAGTGCCATCGAAGCCTACTGGGCGATGAACTGAGTAGCCCACCGCAGGGCAGACTCAGAAAACCTAGGCGCGCTGACAACTTGATCGAGAATCCGCCAGGATTCGGAAATAGACATGCTGCATACGAAAACTGGCGTCTGTAATGAGAACGGATGTGGCTTGTCAGGATAGATGGCGAAATTGCCAGTCAGTTGGCGAGCTGAGGAGCTTGGCCTAGCGGGGAAATCGCGCTGTCCCTTGCTGGCAACGGTGCAGGCGAGCGGACCGAAGTATGCGCCCGTACAAACAGAGCGCCGCCAGCTCGCGTTGCCATCGGAGTTGGCGAAAGGCTCGGCTTCAGGGTCGCTCGGGCTTGGTCTCCGGCGCCGATGCCAAGCGACGACCCGATCCAGAGCTGACTATGTGCAAGTTTTCGGGCGATCTCACCAGCGCTCCGCCAACTCGCTGGCAAGATTCGCCAGATCGTTTGGCAATTCGCCAACAAGGCTGGCAAGCCACAACGGACAGCTCTTTTTCGGAGCCACTCCCGTCGTTTAAGGGCCGATAATGGAGATTATGTCGTGTTGTCAGTTTGACAGGACAAATTGGCCTTCATCTAACAGTATCAAATCCAGCCCCAGCAAGCAGTATCAGCAACCCCCTTTGTCATAGGCCGCTGCAATACTTGCGGCATGAACCCCGCACCCCAACGCCTAGATTTTGTGGGCAGCAACGTGGCTAACAACCTCAACAAAGCTGTTGCCTACTACCAGCACATGGCAGAGAACATGACGGCCGATGAGGACCCCCATGTATTTATGCGAGAGGCGATATCAGCTGCCCGCACCTCACTAGAGAAGTGTTTGCGGGGCTATGACTCATTCGACGCGCTTGCGTTCATCCGTCTCGCCGCCGGCCCGTGGGATTTCACTGACCTCCGGGAGAGCGAAAGTCAGATAGAGAGCTCTCAGGCTGCCCAGGATGTCGTGGCACTAACGCTACTGGGCATGGGGCTTCCGCGGCAGCCGTTAACGGGGAAAAACTCGGGTCAACCAAATCCTGCAGAAGCGCTAGGCCTGGCAGCCAACATCGTGACCGCCGCGCGGACTCTGGCCCTCTTTCGCGGCCAGCGAGCGAACCAGCCGCTCGGTGCTCTCGCTGGTGAATTCATGGGGTACGAACTGTCCGTCCGCGGACGTCAGTATGAATCCATCGCCAAGGAAGTAAATACAGAGCTTCTGGGCCACCCAGCAGTTTCGTCCGTCATAAATAGCGTGCTCGGATTCACCCTCGACGACATCCGTGCTGTCCGCGAGGCGTCAACAGCTCTGATGAACGAACGCTTGTTCGGGGCTCGGGACCGACTTGGGGAAGCCAGCAAAGCCGGTCCACCCGCCGATGCGGAGTCCTTCAGGCACGACATTAATCTCATGATGAACGAGTGCCGATTGTTCGGCGCTGTTTCACCCGCTGATGTCGCCGAGCGTTCCGGAGTCGCGGAATCGACTGCGCGTGCAGTCTTGGACTTCTTCAGCACCTCGCGGGCGGCGGAGAATGACGTCAACCCGGTCATGCGGTTCGTTGATGGTGAGCTTCCCACGCCGGGGGGATGTATCGCTGACCAGGACGAATACCTCCTTCTCAACGGTTTCTTGAGCGAAGACGAGTTGCGCCGGAATCTCGAAAGGGGGCTGATCGCAGCCGCGGCCGAGAAGAAGAATAATGCTGCGAAGATGTGGCCGAAGTATGACAAACGGCGTGCCGTTTACTCCGAGTCGAAATCCGCTAACTTAATTGGCAAGCTCCTACAAGGCGCTAAGCCGCATTGGGAAGGACAGAAGTACATTGGCCCGGTTGATACCAACGACACACCCAGCCTGGGCAGGGACTCCGACCGTACTGCTGTAGTGACCGACAAGTTCGAATCTGACATATTGTTCCTGGTCGACGGGGTCGCTCTATGCGTTGAGGTGAAAGCCGCGTCTATTACCGAGAAATCCCGGGGTGGCAACGCACAGCGGTTAGCCAAGGATCTGCAGAAGACTCTCAAAGAGGGCAACGAGCAGGCCAACCGATTGACCCGTCTCATAAGCACCAACGGAGGCGTTTGGAGCGTCGAAGGTGAATGGATCGACTTGTCGTCTGCGTCTGAGATCCACTCAATCGTCGTAATGCTAGACGATATGGGGCCCCTATCCTTGTCCATGAACGTGCTGGCGGACAAAGGCATCATCGAGTCCGACGAAGTCCCGTGGATCGTCAGCATGCATGACTTGATCGTGATAAGCCAAACCGTCGATCACTCTGCCCAGTTCCTCGAGTACCTGCGGCGTCGCAGAGGCCGCAGGCTGGCAACTATGGTCAATGGCGTCGACGAGTTGGACATGTTCATGTGGTTCCTCACAGGAGGCATGTACTTCGATCCCGAACCTCATGAGATCGCTAAACACATACCAGTTGAGTCGCCTATCAAGGCTTCCGAGCTGCGCCGCTTCGAAGAGCAGCCTCGTGTTCGGCTAGGTACACTCACTGATCCACTCGATGCATGGTTCTATTGGCAAGAAGGCCTCTCAAAGTCTCAGGTGGTAAAGCCAGCCAGGCAGGAGCAGCCATGGGTTGAGCAGTACCTATCCGCTAGCGAGGCAACCCACCCTCCTGGTTGGCTACGGTTTGGCGCCGATCTGGTGGGGCTGAGCGAAAGCGCGCAAGGAAGTATCGGGAAGAATCTGAAGGCAGTAAGGCGCGCAGCCCGGGGTGGCAGCATTGAGCGTAGCCTGACAACGCATGGTGCCAGTTCCTTTGGTTCCTGGTTACTCACGATGTCGGTCGCGCCGAAAGATGCGAGCACGGACCACCTGGCCGAATATATGGATGCCAAGCAGTACCAGACGCACTCTGACAGAGCGATGTTGCTGCTCTATCAGCCTGATGGGTCGCTAATTGGGACGCGCTACCGGGGCAGGCCTCAAGAACGAACCACCGACCGCGACCATGCTGTAGAAATCGCGCCGCTGCGCGGTCTCAAAATGACGTTCACCAAACTACCTCCCAGCGCCCGGCGCAGCACAGTCCGGCTGCGGGGCGCTCGAGGGAAAAAGAAGCTCTAGTAGCTGGCGCCAGGAAGGGAGGGCCATGGGAATCACCCCGATCTTCGGCCCGCGCACTTTGGTTTCGTTGGCGCCGGTAGTGGCCAAGGAGGCCGCGAATGCTATATGACACTCCGTTACTGCATCGGCCCCCAGCGGGTCTACCGATTACCGTGCGTGTGAACGTGTCCAGGTTTCAGTCCGTCAAGAAGCAAGTCCCCCAAGGTGACCCAGTCCTCCGCCGAAGCCCGATCGTCGGCCAGGAATTCGAGGCATTCCCCTGTGCTCCATTGCTCGAATCCGTTCAAGAGATATGGCTCCGAGTGGTTCGCCCATCCTGCCCGGACACCGGTCCGCCGTTCGGATTTTCCCATGCCCAACCAGATCTGATTCCCGGCACTTATTCCACCAATGGCCGGGAAGCTACCGTAAGGTGCCCATGAACGCCACGCGCGGTTAAACGCCAGTTCCATGTCAATCTTCCCGCCAGCAACACGAACCACGCCGCGTGACAACACGCCTAGAGCCAGTCCCTCGACTACGTGCTTCACTTGCTGGTCTTTTGTCTGCATTGTCATGCTTAGATGCTATTAGCCGTAGTTGCGCCGAGGAGGAAGCCACCCCCAGTCTGCTGTTTGTTCGCTGACGTACACCCGAACCTGACGTCTGGCAGCTGCTCAAGCACCGTCAGAATAGGGTCCCAATGCGGTTCCTGCATTGCCGGCCACCGAATGTCCGCAGTCAAATGACCCACAGCTGCGACCAGAAACCGCTAAATTGGCGAAGCTCCGGTCAAATAGCGGTTGACCGAAGCTTCGGTTCATTATGGGTACCTGAACCTTGGAATTCTCTGTAAAGGCGGGCGCGAAAGCCGCCGGGGAACGTACGACCCGCCGCCGGAATCACCCCCGTCCTCTAAGACACGCCGGCGCGCGGCAATGCTGCTATTGAGCCGGACGCGGTGTCAGGTATTCGCGCAGCCCTGGGATAGACCAGGTGACGCTCAAGACCGGGGAGTCCCCCCTGCCGCTACACAAAGACCACAGCCTTCGCGGGGTGATCATCGTGTGCTCCGTGATCGTCATCATCATCGCAGGGCAGAACACCTTCTACACCTACATCGCCCCATGGCTCATCCAGGTTGCGGATTTCCCTCCGCCGTCGATCGCTTTCCTACTCTTCCTGTTCGGCGGCTCCGGGGCCATGGGCCTCGTGGTCGCAGGCTTCGCTGCCAGCCGATTTCCGAGGCGCTGTTTCGCTCTAGCTGTCCTTGCCGTGATGGCGTCCGTTCTCGTGCTCGCACTGGTCTCGGCAAACCCCGTGATCGTCGTCGTAGCATTTGTCCTCTGGGGCGTCGCGTTCGGCGGCCTCCCGGCGATACTGCAGACCCGCATGCTGCAGACCGCGTCGTTCCGGATGCGAAATCTTGCAGCAGCGCTACAAACGACGGCTTTCAACGTGGGGATCGGTGGCGGTGCCCTTTTGGGCGGATTCGTACTAGACGTTGCAGGCATCCGATCACTTCCAATCCTCGAGATCGTGTTCCTAGCCACCGGTCTCGCTTTGAGCTTGGGAGCGGATGCCGCACATTCCAGACGCGTGAAACGCCTCTCCGTCACCTAACCAAAGGGAACAGCCCGTTTCCGCTGCGGTGTTGAGACAGGACAGAGATGGCATTGTGTGCTCGAAGAACCGCCTAACTCAGGCCACCTGCTTATCGCCGTGACCCTACCACGATGGGATCAGCCTGAGGAGTCACTACGCTAGGAATCGCGTGCGAGAGGCTGACCTGGTGTGGCTTGCCAGCTTAGTTGGCGAGACTGACAACCCCAGTTGGCGAGCCGAGGAGCGGGGCCGAAGCGGGAATTCGAGTGGCCTTTATTGGCCAACGGTGCGGGCAGCTGACCCAGAAGAACGCGCCTGAATAAGCAGCTCTCGAGCGGCTCGCGTTGCCACTAGAATTGGCGAAAAGTTCGTTCCAGTGGAGTTCAGGGTCGGGCTGCGTCGCCGAGGCCAAGCGCAGACCCGGTCCAACACGCACCATTCGCGGCTCGCGTGACCATCGGAACCGGCGATTCGCTAACTCGCTGGCAAATTCGCCAGATCGTTTGGCAATTCGCCAACAAGGCTGGCAATCCACACCTGGAGTAAGGCCCGAAAAGCCCTCCCCCAGCCAATTTGCGACTGGCAGCCGATAATGGACCTATCGTCAATTCCCATTCATCGACTTCACACGATCCATTTTCCGGCTCTCAGGTTGCGGTCCGCAGGAGTGGGGTATGCCCGCTCTCGCGACGCGGCGGACTTGCCTTTGGAGGTCCGGCGGGAGAGCCGGAGATCCGCGTCGGCAGCTTATCCCACGAGCCAGGCAACAACCATCAAAGCGCCTACGCTGAGCACAGTGGTGCACAGGATGACGTCGCGGGCCACGGTCATGCCGCGGCCGTAGGGGGAGGCAAAGAGGAAGACGTTCTGGGCAGTGGGGAGCGCAGCCATGATCACGCTGGCGAGGAGATGCTGTCCCTCGAGCCCGAAGACAAAGCGGCCAAGAATCCAGACAACGAGCGGCATCCCGGCAATCTTGAGGAACGTGGCCACGAGGGTTTCGGTGCGGCCGTCGCCCTTCTGCAGCGGCGCGCGGCCGGCGAGGGACAGGCCGAAGGCCAGCAGGACCATGGGCACGGCCCCGCCGGCCAGCATGTCGATCGGCTTCTGCAGCAGGTCCGGTGCGGTCCAGCCGGTCAGGGCCACGGCCACACCCAATGCGGAAGCGACGATCATGGGATTGCCCAACGGCTGCAGCAGCATTTTCTTCCACGAGATTTTGGAACCGGAGACCAGCCCCAGGACTGTCAGGTAGAACGGTGCCATCACCAGGAGCTGGACCAGGAGCACGGGAGCCACGTGCTGCGCCGTCCCCACGGCATACAGGGACACCGGGATGCCGATGTTGTTTGCGTTTGCGTAGCTGCTGGCCATGGCGCCGACGGCGGTCTCCGCCGCCGGGCGCCGGAAGAACAGGAAACTCGCCAGCCAATAGAGAAGCCCCACTATCGCTGCCGAAAGCAGCGCGAGCGGGGCATCGGTTCCCAGGGCGGCACGGATGTCACTGCCCGCCACCACCGTGAACAGCAGTGCCGGGTTGGTGACGTAGTAGGCAGTGCGGGTCAGCGCACCCTGGACTTCCGGCCCCAGGATCCGCAGACGGGCGGCGAAATAGCCCACAGCAATGACGACGGAGACGATCAGGATTCCGGAGACAACGCCGCCCACAGTGCGCCCTTCTATTTACGTGTTGGAAGTTCCGCACGGCCGACCCCTGCGCTCAACGCCGGAAACTCCGACTTCTAAATACCGTAGGCTACGGCGCGGCTGTCAGCGCGGCGAGGACGGCGGGCAGCAGCACGTCATTGCGGCCCCAGACTGGGTCGAGGATTTCCACGTACCAGGAGTCGGCGAGCAGGAGCGCCAGCGTTTCGTTGGTTTCCTCCGCCCAGTCCTGGATCTGTTCTTCCTGCACCGGAGTCTCGCTGGAGCCGAGGACGGTAACTACCTCGCCGCCGTCGAGCGTTACGGGGATGGCGGCGCTGCTGGCCTCGCCCGGGGCATGGGCCACCGTCACCAGGTCAGTTCGGGTGGAAAGGGCCAGGAGTTCCACTGCCGCCTCTGCACTGCAGAAGCCGGTCACGTACTGCCGCTGGGCGGAGTTGCCGGTCCGCAGACCAGGCTGGGATTCCTTGGTAAACAGCCCGTTCCTGTTGAGGGCGGCAAGCTCGGTGGCGATCGGTTCTGTTTCGTCGTCGTAGCGGACCGTAAAGGTGGCGGCCTGGTATTCGCTACGGCCCTCCAGCCAGCGCGCCGTCAGTTCCCCGGCCGCTGCAAGAGTGATGGCCTGCCGCCAGGCCCCCTTATCCTCCAGGCGCCTGCCGAACTGGTCACGGACTTCCGCTTCTGTGGGTTCCATCCTCGGATGCTACGGCGCCCCGCCGCAGGACTCCAGTGGCGGCGACACAGCAGTTAATGTCCGCCGGCGGTGATTCCTGCAGGGATCCCGGCTGCCCGTTCCGCCGCGGCGAGGGCAACGCCAAAGCGGACGACGGCGGGAGCGTACCCTTGGTGCGGCACCGCCCGCAGCTGCTCTGCCTCCCTCATGGCGCGGATCAGCGCAGACGTTTCGGGCAGCCGGACGTCCGTCATGGCGGGGTAGTCGATGCAGCTTGCAGGGTCCAGTTCGTAGCGGCTCCACCGGGCCAGGAGTGCGTCATGTTCAGCCTGCGCCGCAGTGCGAACGGGCCGGTCCAGCCGCAGCTGCCGGCGGCGTTCCTGCCACGCCAGGATCTGGGGGCTGCCACGGTAGGCGGCCACGCCCGCCCCTGCGCCCAGCGTGGCGAGGACCACACCAAACCAGGGTGACGCGAGTGTGGGAATAAGGATCGCCGGAAGTGCCACGGCAGAGCCCATAAACACGTCCCAAAACACGGGGTCCGGGGCGCGGACGGCAAGGTCCGGCGTCGAATGCCGGCGGACAGCCAGGACGGTGGCCGCCACCGCGCACACCAGCACTGCACCCCAGAAACTCAGCTGCAATGCTCCAAACAGGACGGATTCTGCGAATGCCGGCACTGCGGCACCTCCCCGCGTAAGGCCCGGCCCAGGATTCCGGGTTGCTCCTTCCATTGCATCCCCTGTGGGCGCCGGGGTCAATGGGCGGGCAGGCTATGTGGATATGGCACGATCCTGAGGCTGATCAGGGAGGCCCCCAGGCATTTGACTTGGCTCCTGGTTCCGCCTGCCAAACACGAAGTTTGCCCAACGCGACGATGTCTGCGTCACGAGCGGAGCGCAGCAGTTCGGCCAATTGAGGCCTGAGGGTACAGATGCCGGAAGCCTTGTCGCTGAAAATCTAATCCAAGGCTTGGCCGCCGAGCTTGCGCTGTTCATTCTGGTCCAGCGTGGTAACCCTCGCATACCGGCCGTGGACAACACATATTTCGCTGCACGAAGCGGACTTCCGAGTTGATGGTTGGCCTTTTCTATCAAAACACGGAAAACGCAAAAGTTTCCATGAACGAAGATTAAATGCCCGCGAAGAACTATATAGTCCTAACTTGAGAGGGGGGTTACGACTTTGATGGCGACCCAATCTCGTTCTGGTTTGCCATTGAATGCGGCAGCAAGGGCGTAAGCCAATCTAAGAAAGAGGCGAGCAAGGTATGAAACCGTGGATTGACCCGAGGGAGCGCCGCGCAAGGTGGTATTTCTCAACGCTCTTCGTGCTCAGCGTCGTTGCGCTGATCGCGATGGTATCTCTGCTGTTATGGGGCGAGCAGACAGCAGAAGAGAGGATGATTGTGATAGTGGCAGCTGTCCTCGCCCTGGTCGGTTCGGTTCTTACCCTATGGAAGGTCAGACTGAGGTGTGTCAAGGATGTGAGACAGTCGCGTAGTTTCTTTTTGGTCAGGCAGCCGCGGGAAGCGGTTGCGCGGTGGGCATGAAGGCCGCCATTGCGGTGGCCGGCGGCAGGCCGTCATTGTTGCTATGGGGTCGCCATCGGTTGTAGAACACTTCGATGTAGTTCATCACTCCGCGCCGGGCCTCCTGGCGGGTCGTAAAGCTGTGGTGGTGATAGAACTCGTTTTTCAGGGATGAGAACGCCGATTCGGCCACTGCATTGTCCCAGCACACCCCGGTGGCTCCCATGGACTGTCGGATGCCGTTACCGGTGCACC
>NZ_JAMXBH010000009.1 GCF_023913735.1 Pseudarthrobacter raffinosi | reverse complement strand
TGCAGCCGGAGGCCTAGCCGGTCCGCCCTCTGCGCAGCCCAGTCCGCAGCCCCTCCGCCTGTGCTGGAGCCATCAACCCCCGCCAGGACCTCATGCGCCTTCATTTCCTGCTCCCTTCATCACACCACTTACACCACAGTGTCTCGCTGAAGCACTGAACGGCCAGTGCCTTAAGCCCCCACCGCCTCCGGGGCTTTCGTCCCTATTGCCCGAACCGACTAACAATGTCTACTGGATGGACAAGCAGATCGCGGCGTTTCCAGCAAGGGAAGATCATGACCAACATCAGCATTCTCGGCAGCGGACACATGGCCCGCGCACTCGCCACGGCGATGCTGCGAGGGAACAACCCGGTACAGATTCTTGGCCGTGACGGCTCCAAAACACGGGACCTGGTCGAAAGCCTCGGACCCGGTGCCACAGGAGGCGTGACGGGGGCCGCCATCACAGGAGCAATAATCTTCCTGGCCATCCCGCACAAGGAAGTCCATAACGCCCTCCTGGAAATCGGCGACGCTCTTGACGGCCGGGTCGTCGTAGACATCAGCAACACCGTGGACGTCACGAATTTCGATCGGCTGACCACGGAGCCCGGCACCTCCGCAGCCGAAAATACAGCCCGGCTGTTAGATGGACGCGCGGATGTGGTGAAAGCATTCAACACCACGTTTCCCACCACCCTGGAGGCTGGAAAGGTCGGCGGGCAACATCTGGACGTTTTTATCGCCGGCGACTCGGAGCAAGCCAAAGAGAAAGTCAGCGCCGTGGCAGCGGCCGCAGGACTCAGGCCCATCGACGTGGGGCCGCTTCGGCGTTCGCGCGAACTTGAAGCCTTCATGCTGGTTGTTATGGGCCTGCAGGTCAGCCCTGAGCACCAGCACTTCAACTGGGACACCGCGCTCAGGATTTTTCCATAGAAAAGGGTTGCCTGATGATCCCGCCTTCAGGCATTCAGCGCGGGTGATCGCCGCGTAGACCTCGTCCAGCGGCCGGTTCTGCCACGCGGCCATCTCCTCGACCACCCGGTCGGTGATCCGGGAGACCGTCTCCTTCGACACGGACGTACCGTAGATCTCGGCGAAATGGGCGCTGATTTCTCCCGTGGTCAAGCCCTTGGCGTAGAGCGAGAGGACCATCTCATCGACCCCCGTCAGGCGGCGCTGGCGCTTCTTGACGATGACCGGCTCGAACGTGCCTTCCCGGTCCCGCGGCACGTCCACCTGCACGGGGCCGGCGGTCTCCGTCAACACCGTTTTCGGGCGCACCCCGTTGCGGGAGTTGCCAGTCTGTTTACCGGCCGTATCGTGCTTTTTATATCCGAGGTGCTCGGTCATTTCCTCATCGAGCGCAGTCTCGATCACGGTCTTGGTCAGCTGCTTGAGCAGACCATCGGGACCGGTCAGGGACAGGCCCTGTTCCTTCGCCATTCTGACCAGCTCGCGGGCAGCGTCAGCCTCGGATATTTCTGTCTTCTTCTCAGCGGTTTTCGTACTCGGCACAGCCTCAAGTGTTGCGGCCATATCGGGCTCCTCCCCGCCAGGCTTAACGCCCGGCGTGTCGAGCCGGATACACCGTTATTTCCACAGTCCCTTCCCCGGTTCCGCGGGCAGGGGTAGGGCCATTGGTCATACCCCGCCGCGCCGACCGGGTCATTGGACCCTTGTGGCGATACCGTCCTTCCTCAAGAATGAGTCAGTCGCAGACGTGACACCTCGGTACCGGTTGGAACGGGTACACAGAAAGGAACATGATGAACGCCTCGACAGCATCGGAGCAATGGACTGAATCATCCGACGACGGTATCCGGGTGTTCATCCTTGACGACCACGAGCTGGTACGGCGGGGCCTTCAGGACCTCCTGGAAAGCGAAGGTTTCGTCGTCGTCGGCATGTCCGGGTCTGCCGCCGAAGCGGCACGTCGGATTCCGGCGCTGCGCCCGGACGTGGCAGTACTTGATGCCCGGTTGCCGGACGGGACGGGGATCGAAGTGTGCCGCGATGTGCATTCGGTGGATGAAACGATTAATTGCCTGATCCTCACAAGCTACGACGACGAGCAGGCGCTGCGGGGCGCGGTCCTGGCCGGGGCCTCCGGGTACGTTCTCAAGGAAATAGGCGGTTCCGCCCTGATCGGTGCCCTGCGCCGCGCCGCCAAGGGGGAATCCCTGTTTGATGCCGACCTGAAGGCCCGGATTGTTCAGGGACTGGCAGAACCGGAGCGCGTGGACCCAAAAATCGCGTCCTTGACCCGGCAGGAGCGCAGGGTGCTGGAGCTCATTGGGGAGGGTCTGACAAACCGCCAGATCGGCGAACGTATGCTTCTGGCGGAAAAGACAGTCAAAAACTACGTCTCATCCCTGCTTGCGAAGTTGGGTTTTGAACGGCGGACGCAGGCCGCGGTCCATGTGGCGCAGCACCATGAACACTGACCTCAGAAAACTGGAGCCGTCCATGTCAGTGCTGTTCCCGTTTCCGGGGAGCTGGCGACCTCGAAAGTGCCGCCCAGTGAGGCGGCCCGGTGCTGCATGTTCGTCAGGCCGGTGCCAGGCGAAGGCACGCTGAATCCTGTGCCGTTGTCCTGGATCAGGATGCCGACAAGACTGTTGTCCACGGAAACCGACACGCGGATCGAATCCGCTCCGGAGTGCCGGACGGCGTTGCTCAGCCCCTCCGTGATCATTGCCAGGATATTCAGGGCGGTTTCTTCATCCCGGATCGCGTCGATGGGCCCCGTAAGAGTCAGCAGGGGGACAAACGGCAGGGACTGCGCGCCGCTACGAACCGTCTGGAGGACACGGCTGCTGAGGAGTTCCTTCGCCGTGGCGGAGTCACTCAGCGAATAGATGGTGTTGCGTAGCTCCCGGATTGTCTCGTCCAGTTCGGCGGTCACAGTCTGGATGGTCCTGGCTGCGGAGTCATCGGACATATAACGTCGGAGGCTTTGGATGCTGAGCCCTGCTGCGAACAGGCGCTGGATGACGAGGTCATGCAGGTCGCGGGCGATCCGGTCCCGGTCGGTAAACACGGCAAGTTTCTCCCGCAGCCGATGCGCACGCGCCAGCTCGAGCGCCAGTGCGACGTGCGATCCGAACACGGGACCCATCTCCAGGTCCGTCGTACTGAACGTCCCGGATTGACGCTCCCGCAGGAGGAGCAGTAGGCCGTGGTGGGTGCCGTGGGCGCTGAGGTCGATAACCAGGAGACGGCTCGTGGCCAGGTCACTTCCGGTGCCGAGGGCAGACGATGCGTCTTCAATCACAGCGGCGTGGCCCGTGGCGAGAACGGTGTCCATTTCGCCCGAGTCAAACGACAAAAGCCGTCCGACCCACTCCGGAGCATGGTTCCCCGCACCTCCGGCGATCCGGTACAAGTCGGGAGTGTCCTCCTGGACCAGGATGAGGGCAAGGGTGGAACCGGACTCCTGGAGTGCTCTGGCGGCGATCATGTCCAGTCCCCCATTCTGGCCCTCCGGCGTCTCCTCGTCGCCCATCATTTTGTTGGTCACATCCATGGAGGCCTGAAGCCATGCGGTTCTGCGCCGGGCATCGTCATAGAGCCTGGCGTTTTCGATGGCGACGCCGGCGGCTGCAGCAAGTGCCTCGGCCAGGTCTTCGTCTTCGTCTGTGAAGTCGCCGCCGCCTCTCTTATGGGTCATGTAGAGATTGCCGAACACAACGTCCCTCACTCGGATCGGCACGCCCAGGAAAGATTTCATCTGCGGATGATTCTTGGGAAACCCGTAGGCATCCGGATGCTGGCTAAGATCATGCAGCCGCAGCGGCTTCGGATCGCGGATCAGGAGGCCAAGAACGCCATGTCCTGTGGGGAGGGGGCCAATCTGACGGGCGAGTCCCTCATCTATCCCCACAGTGATGAAATGGCTCAGGGCACGGTCGCCTCCAATCACTCCCAAGGCCCCATAATCAGCCCCGAGAAGGTGGCACGCTGAACTGACCACTCTGTGCAGCACCGCCTCCAGGCTAAGATCCTCGGCCAAGGCAACGACGGCACTTAGAAGTCCTTGCATCCGTTGCTGGTCGCTTACCATTTCCCCGGCACGGTCAACAAAGTCGGTACGAAGTTCGTCGATTCGAGGCCCGGCAACGGGTTGCCGGGCGCCCGTACTGGTGGGGTGTATGGGCTCGTTCAATGTAACCCGCCTTTCGATGGACATCCACGCGGGCCGGCCTGCCGGCTGCAGCCGGTGCACACAGACTACCCCTGCAGGGGAGGTTCATCCAGCACCGCAGGTTCGGTGAGGGGTCTTTGTGCCCTACAGCCGGTCGCACCTGCTCCGTATGATCGTGGCCATGACCACAGATGCATCGATACCGGAGACCGCCGTGCTGCCAACTGAAGAGTGCTGGCGTTTGCTGCGGGGCGACTCCGTGGGCCGCCTTGCCGTGTGGGTGAACGACCACCCCGAGATCTTTCCCATCAATTACAAGGTTGACCATGAATCACTTGTCTTCCGAACAGGTGCCGGCACCAAGCTTGCGTCCGCATTGGGCAAGCTGGTGGCGCTTGAAGCCGATGGTGCTGACACGGATGGGGGCGTTGCCTGGAGTGTCGTCGTGAAAGGGCCGGCCACAGCCCTCACCCGTACCCCTGAACTCCTTGGCTCCGTAGGACAGTTACTGTTCCCCTGGGAGACAGGCCCCAAGGACCATTTCCTCCGTATTGTCCCGGAGAGTGTCAGTGGACGGCGTTTCAAGATCGCCGCCCCGTTGACCTGGGGCGGTCCCTTGGATGAGGCCACCCGCGCCGGACTTGAATGACCAGTCATGAGGGCATGGTGGGTTGAAAAACCCGGCCCCATCGTGTCAGGTCCGTTGCGCCTGGGCGAGCGCCCTGATCCATCGCCGGGGCCGGGCGAGGTCCTGCTCTCGGTTCGTGCATGTGGTGTATGCCGCACAGATCTTCACCTTGCTGAAGGAGACCTGCGGCCCCGTGCTGCTCGACGGATCCCTGGCCATGAAGTGGTCGCCGAGGTGGTGGGGCTCGGAGCTGGCAGCTCCCGGTTCCGTCTTGGCGAGCGCGTGGGGGCAGCCTGGCTGGCCCGTACGTGCGGCTCTTGCCGCTTCTGTGCCCGCGGGTCAGAGAACCTCTGTCTCGCCCCGTCATTCAACGGCTGGGATGCGGACGGCGGCTACGCGGAGCTGATGACCGTCCACGAGGATTACGCGTACCGGATACCCGAAGCATTTACCGATGAGCACGCGGCGCCCATGCTGTGTGCCGGGATCATCGGTTATCGGGCGCTTCGTTCCTCCGGCCTTCCGCCGGGAGGCAAACTCGGCATTTATGGCTTTGGCGGATCGGCCCACCTGACGGCGCAGATGGCTATCTACGAGGGTGCAAGCGTCTATGTCATGACACGGTCGGCGGCGGCGCAGAGGCTGGCCCTTGAACTGGGGGCAAAGTTCGCCGGGCCCGCTGAAGCAGTCCCGCCTGAGCTGCTGGACGCGGCCATCCTCTTCGCTCCTGCGGGCCGGCTGGTACCAATCGCGCTTCGAGCTCTGGACCGCGGAGGAACCCTCGCCGTCGCAGGCATCCACTTGAGCGACATCCCGGTCCTGGACTATCAAAAGGACCTTTTTCAGGAGCGCCGCCTGCGCAGCGTCACGGCCAATACCAGAGCCGACGGGCGGGAACTCCTCGCGCTGGCAGAGCAAATACCGCTCCGCCCCACCACTACCCCCTATCCGTGGACAAAGGCAGACCAGGCATTGCTGGACCTGTCCCTGGACCGGTTCACGGGGGCCGCAGTGTTGCTTCGACCAGCCTGAGGCGCCGCCGGAAACCGTGTGCCTTCAGTGACCTTCGGCCCTAGGCCACCGCCGGATCCTGGGGGAAGGTACTGCCATGAGTGATAACGATCGCATCCTTGTCGGAATCGACGGTTCCGAATACTCCCCCGCGGCGCTGCGCCTCGCCGGGCGCCTGGCGTCCGCACTGGCCGCACCGTTGCACGTCGTCACATGCCTGGGCTTCTCCGACTTCTACCTGCCCGCGCACCTGCCTCCGGGTTACATCGATACAACGGCCGAGCTTGAGGCCATCGCCAAACGCCTCATGGAACAGGCCATCGACAGGGCCTACGGCGCGGAGCGCCCAGAACATCTCACGACAGCTGTCAAAGTGGGATCGCCTGCGAAGGTCCTGGTTGACGAAAGCCGCAACGCCCAAATGCTCGTCGTTGGTCGACGCGGCCACGGCGGCCTCTTTGGCCAGCTCATGGGCTCCGTCAGCGCAGCGTGTGCAGCCCATGCGCACTGCCCTGTGCTGGTGGTCAGCCAGGAGGCCGAGGAACACGATGCCACCGGCGGCTGAACTGCCGCCAATCGTGGTGGGCGTAGTCGGAAGCGCTCCTTCCACACTCGCTCTGCGCTGGGCGGGCGCATTGGCGCCGCTGCTCAACGCCCGTATCCGGGCCATGTCCTCCTAGCAGTTCCAGATCGCCTTCGGCACTTTCACCCCGGTTGTCTGGAACCCCGATGAAGAAGCCCGGAAAATCTGTGCCGAGGCAGTGGCCAAGGCCTTCCACGGTGTTCCTCCTGCGAGGCTCGAAATGGTGGTGTCCCAAGGGCCGGCGGCCAAGGTCCTAGTCGAAGAAAGCAGGTCTGCGCACATGGTTGTAGGGGGCAGCCGCGGCCACGACGGATTTGAAGGGCAGCTGCTGGGTGCGGTGAGCGCAACGGTGGCTGAACACGCAAAATGCCCTGTCCTCGTCGCGCATGGCTCAGACCTGCCGGCAGGGATTTCGATTGCTCCCGGGCAGGCCTCCGTGGAGGGCGGCGGCAAGGCCGGGTCCAGCCATGCCCTCCCCTGACCGCGTGGTAGTTGGCTACGACGGATCGGCTGAGGCAGCCCTGGCTGTGCGCTGGGCTGCACGGCACGCGAAGTTTTTGGACTGTGAGGTGGAGGTGGTTCATTGCTCACTGTGGCCGCTGCTGACCAGCGACCTTGGACCCGTCAAGGGCATAGAGGGAAGCGGGCTGCAACATCAGGCGCAGGCCATCCTTGATGAGGGGAAAGCTGAGGCGCTGTCAGTGGCGCCCCGGGTCAGGATCCGGAGCAGCCTCCTGTACGGACTTCCTGCAGGCCATCTCCGGCGGATCGCGGAAGATGCGCGGATGCTGGTTCTTGGCAGCCGCGGGATCGGTGGATTTATGGGACTTCTGGTGGGTTCAGTAAGTCTGGAACTCGCGGCGACGGCGTCCTGCCCCGTTGCGGTCATCCGGTTCGATAAGAACCCGGAGGGGCGCATCGTGGTGGGAATTGACTCTTCCGGGTCGGCGGGCGCCCTGAGTATTGCCTGTGCCATGGCCAGTGCTACGGGAGCGGACCTGATGATCATCCACGTCATCCGGTCCCATGACCGCACAGCCCACGAGGCCGGAGGGGGCCAAGGAGCGGCCCGTCGCCTCCTCCTGACGGCCGCTCACGACGCCAGCGGTCTGGCTTCGGACGTGACTATCAGCCAGCACGTTGCCCAGGATACTTCCGTCCCGCGGGCGCTCCTTAATGCTGCCCGTGGTGCCGCCCTCATCGTCGTCGGAAGCAAGGGCCGGGGGCTCCTCAGAGGAGCTATCGGGTCAAATGCCCACGCAGTCCTTCACCACGCCACGGCCCCTGTCCTGATCTCCCGGCAACTGGAGCCCGGCGGGACCGCGGGCAATGTGGCGACCTGAGCCGCCGCCGTCGGACTTCCGGGACTTTTGTCCCTTACCGGCGAGGCAATCGGGCGTCATCGTTGAGGTGGAGCAGCATTCCGCACGCCGTGGAACCCTATCAACAGCAACAGGCAGGAACGGTTATGAAAGCTATTGTTTACGGAGGCCCAGGGAAGAAGTCCTGGACGGAAGTCCCCGATCCGGCGATCCGGAATCCCACCGATGCCATTGTCAAGGTTGACACCACCACCATTTGCGGGACGGATTTGCACATCCTCAAAGGGGATGTGCCGGCCGTGACGGAAGGAAGAATCCTGGGCCACGAAGGAGTGGGAACCATTACTGAGGTCGGGTCGTCCGTGACTAGCCTGAAACCGGGCGACCGCGTGATCATCTCCTGTATCAAGTCCTGCGGCCACTGTGCCAACTGCAAGAGCGGCCTCTATTCGCACTGCATGGGCGACGAGGGTGCCTCGGGCATCGGCTGGGTCTTCGGCCACCTGATCGACGGCACGCAAGCCGAATACGTGCGGGTCCCATACGCCGAAAACTCCCTCCATCTGCTGCCCGACGGTGTAAGCGACGAGCAGGCCGTCATGCTGTCGGACATCCTCCCCACGGGCTTCGAAATCGGGGTCCAGTACGGCCGGGTAAAGCCCGGCGACACGGTAGCGGTGGTCGGGGTGGGTCCGGTCGGGCTGGCCGCAATCGCCACCGCCGGGCTCTACGGAGCGGCGACCATCATCGCCATCGACCTTGACGCGAACCGCTTGCAGAAGTCCCGCGAGTTTGGCGCCACCGAGGTCGTCCTGTCAGGCGACGCCGACTGGAAGGAACAGGTGCTGGGCCTGACCGACGGCCAGGGCGTGGATGTGGCCATCGAGGCAGTGGGCATTCCCGCGACCTTCAGCATGTGCACGGAGATCGTCCGGCCGGGCGGGAATGTCGCCAACGTGGGGGTGCACGGCAAATCAGTGGAACTCCATGTGGAGAACCTCTGGATCCAGAACATCAACATCAGCATGGGACTCGTGAACGCCAACACCACTCCGATGCTGCTGAAACTCGTGGCCCAGAAGAAGCTCCCGGCGGAAAAGTTTGCAACACACCGCTTCCGTTTTGACCAGTTCATGGACGCCTACGACACCTTCGCCCGGGCCGCGGAGACAAACGCCCTGAAAGTAGTGATCACCGCATGAAAGGCTACGTTGTTTACGACTCCGCATACGGGAACACCAAGGCGGTTGCAGAGCCATCGCACAAGGCCTCAAACCTATCCGCGCTGCAGCGGTTTCCGTGACGGACTTCAACCCCGGGAACCTGTCAGGCGGCGATCTCCTCATCGTCGGCTCCCCCATCAACGGCTGGCGGCCCACCCCCAAAATCACGGTACTGCTGGCGCAGTTGGGCAACGGCCGGCTCAGGGCATCAAGGCCGCAGCGTTCGACACCCGCGTCCGCTTCTTCATCCATGGCGACGCCGCCAAGAAGGTGACCAAACTGCTCACGGAAGGCGCGCCCACGCCATCGCCCGCCCCGCCCCGTTCTACGTCCGGGGCACCGAAGGGCCCCTGCGCGGTGGAGAACTTGAAAAGGCAGCGAGCTGGGCCCAGGACCTGGCCTCAGCACTCGAGAAGAAGGCCACACCATGAAAGCAGCCATCGTTTACGAATCCCTCTACGGCAACACACGCGCAATCGCTGATGCGATAGCGCAAGGGCTGGAGGGGGTGGCCGAACCACACGTGATGTCCGTGGAGGAGGCAGGCCAGACCCAGCCCACCGCCACGGATCTCCTGGTGGTGGGAGGGCCGACCCACATCCACGGCATGAGCAGGAAGCCGATGTGGGAACTGGCAGTCAAAGACGCCCTTGAACACCCGGAGAAGGGATTGGTCCCGGACGCCGCATCGGGAGGACCGGGCTTGCGGGCATGGTTCGACTTCCTGGACAAGGCAACCGGAAAAGCGGCCGCCTTCGACACCCGGCTGAAGGGGAACAAGCTAGTGACCGGTCACGCGTCCAAAGGCATCGCGAAACGACTCAAGCAACATGGCCTTGAGCTGATAGTCGAGCCTGCGAGCTTCCTCGTCGATGAGGCCAACCAGCTTTTGCCAGGTGAACTCGACCGGGCGCGCGAATGGGGAAAGACGCTCGGCGCAGCCCTCTCGCCGGCACCCTGAGTGAGCCGCGTGGGCACGGCAGCGGCGCCATATCCGCCCGGGGCTGATGCTCCCGCAGGATCCGGTCTCTCCGCCGATGATGTGAAGGAACGAACGCTGGCAGGCCTGGCCAACGGAGTTCCCGACAATTCGAGCAGAAGCCTGTGGCAGATTGTCCGGGCGAATGTGCTGACCCTCTTTAACGGCATTGTTGGCGGCTGCTTCCTGCTCTTGCTCTTCCTGGGGCAGTGGAAGGACGCGCTCTTCGGCTTCGCCGCGCTCAGCAACGCCGTCATCGGCGTGGTCCAGGAGTACCGCGCCAAGAGGCTGCTGGACCGGCTGGCCGTCCTTGACGCCCCCCGGGCCAGGGTGCTCCGTGAAGGCCAGGTCCAGGACATCGCAGTTTCCGACGTCGTCCTGGACGACGTCGCGGTACTGCATGCCGGCGACCAGGTCGTGGCAGACGCCGTCATCATCAGCGGGGATGGCCTTGAAATTGACGAATCCTTCCTTACCGGCGAGTCTGAACCCGTAGGCAAGGGCAGGGGCTCCACCGTGTGGTCGGGTTCCACCATCACGGCGGGGCAAGGCGAGGCGCGGGTGGTCGGCGTAGGGGCCGGCTCGTACGCCAGCCGGCTCACCGCGGAGGCGAAACGTTTTTCCCTGGTTAATTCAGAGATCCGCAACGGGATCGGCCGGGTCCTTCACTGGATCAGCTGGGCTCTCTTCCCTGTCGTCGTGATCGTCACCAACGGCCAGATGCAGGCTAAGGGTGGCTGGGATCTGGCTTTCACCACCGGGGCCTGGGTGGAGGCGGTCGTTGGCGCAGTGGCGGGCGCCATCGCCATGATTCCCTTGGGCCTGGTGCTCATGACCAGTGTTGCGTTCGCGGTCGGTGGTGTCCGGCTGGCCCGCCAAAATGTGTTGGTGCAGGAACTGGCAGCTGTGGAGGGACTGGCCCGTGTGGACGTTCTGTGCATCGATAAGACCGGTACCCTGACGGAGGGCAGGGTGGTCTTCGACGGTGTGCACGCTGCGGGCATTCCATCTCCGCCGGGCTGGAGGGAGGCACTGGGATGGTTCGGCGCCGACCCCCACGCCAACGCCACCGCCCGCAGCCTGGCGGGCACCTTCGCCTTTGACGGCAACCGGGTCCCGGCCGCCGTCGTTCCTTTCTCTTCCGCCAGGAAGTGGAGCGCAGCGAGTTTCTCTTCGCCTCATGCTGCTGCGGGAACGTGGGTGCTCGGTGCACCCGAGATGGTCTTGCAGGGGAACAACGCATCCACCGGTGACGTCCTGGTCCAGTCCCGCCGCCTCGCGTGGGCGGGTTTACGCACCCTGGTACTGGCTTACTCGCAGGACGTTGCGCCCGAAAGGGATCCCGACGACGTGCAACTGCCACCAGGGCTTACAGC
Organism: Pseudarthrobacter raffinosi; assembly: GCF_023913735.1. Taxonomy (GTDB): domain Bacteria; phylum Actinomycetota; class Actinomycetes; order Actinomycetales; family Micrococcaceae; genus Arthrobacter; species Arthrobacter raffinosi. Next base: position 183,796 of record NZ_JAMXBH010000009.1, on the reverse strand, counting down.
CGCCACACTGCTGACATTCCGGGAAAAAGTCCGCCCCGATGCAGCGCAGACCCTGTCCTATTTCCGCCAGCAGGGCGTTGCCGTGAAGATCCTCTCCGGCGATGACCACCGGACGGTCATGGCGGTGGCCCGTGAGGTGGGGCTCGACGCCGTCGTCGGCTACGATGCGCGGCACCTGCCCTCAGATCCTCACCTGATGGAGGAAACGCTGGACGGCTTGTCCGTGTTCGGTCGAGTGACGCCCGCCCAGAAGAAAGATATGGTCATGGCGCTGCAGAGAATGGGGCACACCGTCGCCATGACGGGTGACGGCGTCAACGACGCCCTGGCATTGAAGGAAGCGGACATCGGGATCGCCATGGACACTGCGGCACCCGCCACCAAAGCCGTGGCCCAATTAGTGCTTTTGGACGGGCGCTTTGACAGGCTTCCTGCAGTCGTGGCCGAAGGCCGCCAGGTCATCGTCAACATTGAGCGGGTCTCGGTGCTGTTCCTAAGCAAAACAACCTACGCGGTAGTCCTGTCGATAGTGTTCGGAGCGCTGTTGTGGAGCTTTCCGTTCCTGCCCCGGCAGCTCTCCGCCACTGACGGTCTCACCATCGGCATCCCCGCGTTCTTTCTGGCCCTGATGAGCAATCCACGCCGCTACAAACCTGGATTCTTGAAACGGTCACTGGCCATGGCCGTCCCGGCCGGAATCATCGTCGCGACGGCGGTACTGGCTGTGCAAGTGTATTCCGTGGCGGCGGGCGGCTTCAGCGCCGGAGCCAGCCGCACCGCCTCCGTGGTAACCCTTTCCCTGGTTGCCCTGAGCGTGCTGGCGGCTGTCAGCCGCCCGGTCAGCGCCCTGCGCGTGGCCATCATTGCAGCCATGTGCCTGGGCCTGTTCCTGCTGATGACCGTCCCCATCCTGCAGGAATTCTTTATGCTCGAATGGCCACCTCCTGAACTCACAACTGCCTCGTTTGCCGCCGCCTCCGTCGCCATCCTTGCGGTCCTGGCACTAAGCCAGGTCCACGCACGGCGGTACCCTGTCGATAGGCCTGCGAAGGTGACACAGAACTCAGTGGCGCGGCCCTAGAGCCAGTCCGCCGAAAAATCCTGCGGCGGCCACCAGCGCGTGCGCGGCGAAACCGCAAACCTTCGCCCGGAGACCTCCGTAGGGACGATCTGCACCAGATGCTCTTTGAGTCCGGCCTGCCACGGTTCGCGGTCAGGACCGGCTTCCTGGAGGGCCGCCGGATCTCCGTCAAACGGCCCAGGCATTCCCTTGACCACAACGCTCCACACTTCGGTGGCGTATGCATTCAGCCCGTCTGTCTCAAAAGCCACGGCGGCGCCGCTGAGGAGGGCACGAAGTTTCGTGCCGGGCGCCGTGCGGAAGACCACCGTTTCGCCGACAGTCATGAAGTTCAAGGGAAAGATCTCGGGGACCGCACCGTTGATCACGGCCAGCCGCCCGATATAGGAAGACTGGAGATACTTCCAGCAGTCAGCCGGGGCGAGGACTTCCGTGTGAGACTCTGAGGGGGAGCTGCTCATGCAACTGATCCTAGCCCTCCAATGCCGGCTCGCATTGAACCGCACCATCAGCGCAACCTTCCCGGCACTCAGGACCAAAGCCTCTGGGTCCTCCCGGCCCTTTGCCCGACCCTTAAGGAGTCGGGCACGTCATGCCCCGACGGTCATCCAAGCAAGGAGGCAGCCATGGCTGATTTGATGAAATGGTTTGACACCCGGCGCTCCCCCGTCGAGATGATTGAAAGAATTTTCGAAGGTGATACAGCGGCGTCGGGGATCCGCGTCGAAGAATCGGTTGAAGGCAACACACTTGTGGTCCGGGCCGAACTGCCAGGGATCGATCCGGACAAGGACGTCAGCGTCACCATCGTTGACGGCGCCCTTGAGATCAAGGCCGAGCGCAGGGAGCAGTCCGAGCAGAAGGAAAAGGACAGTTACCGCTCGGAGTTCCGCTATGGTTCTTTCGTGCGGAGGCTCGCTTTGCCCGACGGCGTTCAACAGGAGGACATCACTGCTTCCTACAGGGACGGGGTGCTGGAGGTCAGGACGCCGGTGCCGACGGCCGCCCAGCAGCCCCCGGCGAGGAAGATCGAGATAACGCGCGGCTAACAGCAGGATCCGGCCACGGATCAGCCGAACAGGACCGCTGCCTCACGGTAACGGTCCTCGGGAACGGTCTTGAGCCGGCCCAGCGCAGCGTCAAATCCGACGTTCACGATGCTGGTACCGTGCAGGGAGACCATGGTCCCCCAACGGCCGGTGGCGGTGGATTCGACAGCGGCCATGCCCAGCCGTGTGGCCAGCACCCTGTCAAAGGCGGTGGGGGCGCCACCCCGCTGGATGTGCCCCAAAACCGTCGCCCGGGTTTCGATTCCGGTCAGCGACTGCAGTTCGTGCTCCATGAGCACACCGATTCCGCCCAGCCGGGGCCTGCCGAAGGTGTCCAGGCCGCGGGGCGAGTACGGCGCGTCCTGGCCCTCCGGGACGAACGCCTCTGCGACAACCACCAACGGTGCCCGCCCGCGGTCGTGTGCGGACTGCACCCACCCGGCAACCTGCCCCAACGGAACCGTGTGTTCCGGAATGAGGATGGCGTGGGCGCCGGAAGCCATCCCGGCATGAAGGGCGATCCAGCCGGCATTTCGGCCCATGACTTCTGCGATCATGCAGCGGTGATGCGACTCCCCCGTGGTGCGCAGCCGGTCGATGGCCTCTGTCGCCGTCTGGACCGCGGTGTCGAAGCCGAAGGTGAAATCGGTGGCGTCGAGGTCATTATCGATGGTCTTTGGAACGCCCACCACCTTAATTCCCTGGTCTGACAGTTCCTGCGCGGCCGCCAGGGTGCCCTCTCCCCCGATGGCGACCAGGCCGTCCACTCCGAGACGGCTGAGGCTTTCGCGCACCGCCCCCACTCCGCCTTCCTTTAGCGGATTGGTCCTCGATGTACCAAGGATGGTTCCGCCAAGACGGGAAAGTCCCCGCACGGCGTGCCGCGGCAACGGGACCACGTCCCCGTCAAGCACCCCTCGCCACCCGTCCCGGAAACCGACAAAGTCATACCCGTGGGAAATGACGCCACTCAGCACTGCACCGCGGATCACCGCATTCAGCCCGGGGCAGTCTCCGCCGCTCGTGAGAATGCCCAGCCGAGTCACTTTTCGGACTTTTCGGCCGCAGCGATCACGGGAACCGTCTTGAGGTACGTGTCGGGGTTGAGCGAAATGGAATCGATGCCCTCCTTCACCAGGAATTCCGCGAAGTCCGGGTGGTTGCTCGGGCCCTGGCCGCAGATACCGATCTTGATCCCGGCTGCATGCGCCTTGCCGATAACCTCTGCGATCATCGACGTGACCGCTTCGTCCCTCTCGTCAAAAAGCCCGGCCAGCTGTTCAGAATCGCGGTCAACCCCCAGGACAAGCTGTGTCAGGTCATTCGACCCTATGGAGAATCCGTCGAAGCGCCGGGCGAATTCCGACGCGAGGATGACGTTCGAGGGAACCTCGCACATCATGTAGATCTGCAGTCCCTCCTCACCACGGACCAGGCCGTTTTCTGCCATCACCTTGATCACCAGGTCTGCCTCGTGGAGGGTGCGGCAGAACGGCACCATGACAATGACGTTGGAGAATCCGAGTTTCTCGCGTACTCGTTTCAGCGCCCGGCATTCCAGGGCGAATCCTTCCCGGTAACGCTTGTCGTAGTAACGCGAGGCCCCGCGGAATCCCAGCATGGGATTCTCTTCGGCAACTTCGAAGGAGCCGCCTCCGATCAGGTGTGCGTATTCGTTGCTTTTGAAGTCGCTGAGCCTGACGATCACGGGGAGCGGGTGATAGGGCGCCGCGATCTTGGCGATGCCCCTGGCGAGGACGTCAACGAAGTATTCCTGCAGGTCGGTGTAGCCGCACGTGAGCTCCCTGATGCGTGCAGCCTCGCCGGCGTCTGTGACGCGTTCGGGATGGACCAGCGCCATGGGATGGATCCGGATGAGGTTGCTGATGATGAATTCCATCCGTGCCAGGCCCACGCCGGCCGCGGGCAGGCGCCACCACTGGAAGGCGGCTGACGGGCTGGCGATGTTGACCATGACGGCGGTCCGGGTCGCAGGCAGGGCCCCGAGGTCAACCTCTTCGACATCGAAAGCGAGGGTGCCCTCGTAGACCTCCCCGTCCTCACCGCCCGCGCAGGAAAGCGTGATGGGCGTTCCTTCCTCAAGGACCGAGGTGCCGTTTCCTGTCCCCACCACGGCGGGCACGCCCAGCTCCCTGCTCACAATCGCGGCATGGCTTGTCGGGCCGCCGTGGTCGGTAACGATGCCGGCGGCGCGCTGCATGATGGGAACCCAGTCAGGGTCGGTCATTTGGGTCACCAGGATGGCGCCGTCCCGGAATTTGTCGATGTCCCGGGCGTCCCGGACCACACAGGCGGAGCCGTGCGCGATCGATTCACCGATCGCCGCACCGGAGACAAGCCGAGGGCCCGATTCGCGAAGGTGGTAGACGCGGAAAACGGACCCGCTGCGCCGCGCCTGGACAGTCTCCGGCCGTGCCTGGACCATGAAGAGTTCGCCGGTGGACCCGTCTTTGGCCCACTCCATGTCCATAGGACACCCGTAGTGGTCCTCCACCGCCACAGCCCAGCGAGCTAGGGTCAAAATCTCGGACTCGGTGAGTACCAAGGAGCGCCGCTCCTGGTCTGTCGTGTCAACTGTCCTGGTTCGCGCGTGCCCGCCCCGGCTGTAAACCATCTTCCGTTCTTTCGAGCCCATTGTTTTCTCGATGATCGGTGCAAATTGTGTGGTGGACAGCAGTGGCTTGAATACCTGGTACTTATCGGGGTTGATGGTGCCCTGGACCACCGTTTCTCCCAGCCCCCACGCGGCGCTGATCAGCACGCTGCGCGGGAATCCTGATTCTGTGTCGATGGAAAACATCACCCCGGATGCCCCAAGGTCTGAACGCACCATCCTCTGCACGCCGATGGACAAGGCCACATCCAGATGGTCGAACCCCTTGATTTCCCGGTAGCTGATGGCCCGGTCGGTGAACAGCGAGGCATAACACCGCCTGCAGGCCTCCATCAGCTCCCGCTCGCCGGCAACGTTAAGGAAGGTTTCCTGCTGGCCGGCGAAACTCGCGTCCGGAAGGTCCTCTGCCGTGGCGCTGCTGCGCACGGCAACCGAGGCCCGGGCCTGTCCTGTCCGTTGGGACAAGGCTCTGTAGTGTTCCCTGATGTCGGCGGCGATGTCCGGCGGAAACTGCCCTTCAAGGATGAGTTCCCGGATGGATTCGCCGGCTTCCCGCAGGCTTGTCCGGCCCGCCCGGTATGCATCGATCGAGGCACGCATCGCCGGTTCGATGCCGTTGGCGGCGACGAACGCCCGGTAGGCGGAGGCCGTGGTGGCAAAGCCCTCCGGTACCCGGACGCCCGAACTTATCAGGGAGCGTGTCAGCTCACCCAGCGATGCGTTCTTGCCGCCCACGGAGGGCACATCGCCCATCCCTACGTCTTCCAGCCACACCACGTGAACGTCGGTCATCGTCGTCCTTGCATTCATGGCTCGATCCTCCCGGGTCAGCCGCGGCAGCAGCAGAGGCTTTGGTCCTGCGGACTCCGGCGTGAGAAGGGTGCTATCCGGCTTTTGTTCCGTGCCGTCTTAGCCTCTTGTAAGCCCAGTCGGCTGCCAGCACCGCGGGAACAGCCAAAGCCGCAACGGCGAACCCGAGGAGCGGCGGCGGGAGGTGTCCAAGTACGGCGGAAACAGGCACTGCGTAAAGGCACACGGCCAAAGCGCCGATTTCTGCCAGCACCGCCCAGAGCAGCAGGCGATTAGTGAGCCAGCCCTGCTTCCAGGGCGGCAGGGTGGCGCTGCGGCAGGCGAAAGCATTGGCCAGCTGGCCAAGCACGACGGCGGTGAAGGCGGCTCCGGACGCCGCCATCACCAGATCGGCATCCTGCGGGTCTCCGCGCGTCCACCCGCCGCCGAACAGCACCACGGAAAACGCCGTCATTTCCATGGCCGCTTCCACGGGACCCAGCACGCAGAACACCCGGAACATCAGCCGGCGGTCCATCAGATGCCGTCTTTCGGGTGGCCGCTTCAGCACACCTTTTCCTGGCGGTTCGCCGCCCAGGGCGAGGGCGGGAAGGAGGTCGGTGCCGATGTCGAGGGCGAGGATCTGCAGTACACCGAGGGCGAGCGGGAACTGGCCGCCGGACAGTGCCCAGATGACGAAGGGCGTCAGTTCGGCAACGTTGTCTGTCAGGTGGTAGGTCAGGAAGCGGTGAATGTTGGAGTACGTGGTCCGGCCCTGTTCGATGGCTGCGACGATCGTGGCGAAGTGGTCATCCAGGAGCACCAGATCGGCAGCTTCACGGGCAACGTCAGTTCCGCTGAGTCCCATGGCCACCCCGATATCGGCCTCCTGCAGCGCGGGACCGTCGTTGACGCCGTCGCCTGTCATGGCCACGACGTGGCCGCGGCTCTGCAGCGCCTTGGCCACCCGCAGCTTCTGTTCCGGCGAGACCCGGCTCACCACAATGCCATCCCGGTCCAGCAAGGCGCCAAGGATCTGTTCGTCCTCAGGAAACTGCGATCCTTCCAGAACCAGTTCCGGGGATCCCATCAGACCGATTTCCCGGGCAATCGCCGCAGCCGTGGCGGGATGGTCGCCTGTGATCATCCCGACCCTGATCCCGGCTTCGCGGGCAGTCTGGATCACCTCCCCCACGCCGGGCCGGGGCGGGTCGTGGAGGGCGATCAGCCCCAGCAGGGTGAGCTCCACTTCAGCCTCCTCGGGAAGGCGCCCCAGCCAGTCCTGCACCGGACCGGGCAGCTCACGCATCGCGACCGCCATGACCCGCAGCCCCCGGGAAGCCATCGCTTCAACTTCTTCCGCCGCAGCGCCTGCGGACTCTCCGCAGAGCGCCAGGACCGATTCGGGCGCCCCTTTAACAAAGAGGGTGGCGCCGACAATGGCCGATTCACGCCGACGGCGGGGATCAAACGCGAACCGCCGCGCAGGCATCGCATCTACGGGAGCGGACCCGGAAAGACGGCGCGCCAGAACGTCAATGGCAGCCTCCATCGGATCCCCCGCCGTCCTCCACTCAACTCCGTGGAGGACAGCCCTGCCCTGGGAGGCGGCCCGTGCCGCGAGCGCGGTACTGGTGGCCGCGGAGATCCCGGTTCCCTCTATGTCGGCCTCCGGCTGGTAACCCTCCCCCGTCACCTTCGCACGGCCGTCGGCTGTAAAGACTTCGACGGCGTTCATCCGGTTCTGCGTCAGGGTTCCTGTCTTGTCGGTACAGATGAAAGTGGTGGATCCCAGAGTTTCCACGGCCTCCAGATTGCGGACCAAGGCGTTCCGCGCCGCCATCCGTTGGGCCCCCATCGCCAGTGAGAGAGTGACGGTCGGCAGGAGCCCCTCGGGGACCAGGGCAACGGCGACGCCGATGGCGAAGAGGAAAGCGCCCTGCCAAGGGATGCCTACCAACAAGGACACGAGGAAGAAGAACCCGGCGACGGCCAGTGCTACCGTCGCGATGATGTGGACGATCCGGCGCAGCTCACGGGCCAGCGGTGTCGGCGGAGATACTGTTCCACTGGTCAGCGCGGAGATTCCGGCAAGCCGCGTGTTTCCACCTGTGTGGGACACTACCGCGTCTGCGTCTCCGTTGACGAGGAACGTCCCGCCCCAGGCGCTGTCGCCGCTGGCCTTAGCTACCGCTTCACTCTCGCCTGTCAGCATTGACTCATCCACGGCACAGCCGGAGGCAACAGTCAGGACGACGTCGGCGGGCACCCGGTCACCTGCTGTCAGGACCACGGCGTCACCCGGGACCAGTTCACTGGTGTGAACCCTCTGGATGTGTCCGTCCCGGCGGACGGAGACGTCAGCGGGCAGCAGCGCGCGCAGTTTTGCGGCCGCGTGCTGGGCACGTTCCTGCTGGATGTGGGCGAAAATCCCGTTGACGACGACCACCACGATGATAGCAACACCAAGCTCCGGGAGGCCTCCGACGAAGGCAAGTGCAGCGGCGCACCACAGCATCAGTGCAAAAAAATGCGTCAACTCGCCCAGGAGCTTCCGCCACTGCCGTACCGGCTTCGCGGTGGGAAGAACGTTTGGCCCCGACTCCCTGAGCAATGCTGCGGCGCGTTCAGAACTCAGACCGGTTGCATCCAGTCCGAATCGGGGCGGACCCCCTTGTTGCGTCACTGCTACTCCAAATTCGCCGAAGTCTGGTTCGTTGACAGGCTTCACCAGGTGGGCCGTAGCGTCTAGGGCCAAAGGTCATGGTGGGGTCCGGGACGTTGATGCGGACGCTGTGCCGGCGTCGTGACCTTGGACCCTGTTCGTCCTTAACCGCCGGGTACATGCTTTGAGGAAGCCTGTGCACGTACGGCACGCGAGGAGAAGATCATGGCCAAAGCCGCTGAGGAGAAGATCATCGTCGGCGTGGACGGTTCCGACGCATCCATCGAAGCTCTTCGCCAAGGGACTCGTCTGGCGCTGGCCCTTGGGACCCGCCTGGAAGCCTGGGGATGCTGGGAGTATCCGGCAGGTTATGAAGGCTATCTTGCTATGGGGGTAGAAGGTTTCGCCCGCGAAGCTGAGGAAAATCTGGAGCGTGCACTCGCGGAAGCCTTTGGCCCCGAACGTCCGCGCCATGTCATTGTCAGGCTCGTCCACGGATCGGCACGGACGTCGTTAGTTGGCGGAAGCAGGCGCGCCTCTCTACTTGTCGTCGGAAGCCGCGGGCATGGCGGTTTTGCCGGCCTGCTGCTCGGATCGGTCAGCGCTGCCTGCGTCGCCCACGCGCACTGTCCTGTCCTCGTGGTGCACTCGCCCCGGGCGGGAAAGCCCTCTCCGTAGGTGATTCCCGCCGTCGTGTTTCTTTATTCAGCGGGTTCTTTATTCAGCGGACCTGATTCAGCGGGTTCCTTATTCAGCGGACCTGATTCAGCGGGTTCCTTATTCAGCGGACCTGCCCCGGACAGGTACATGCCGGGAGACCTTAGCCAGCAACAAGCGGGAAGTGCCGTGTATCGCCGGCGCCCAGAAGGACGCGTTCGGAGCCGACCTGCAGCCGAATGGCGGAGGCGTCTCCGGGAGCCGCTGAAACAGTCAACGTGCCGTGTTCGAGGTTGACGGCGAGTAGATGGTCCCGGTAGCGGACACGGAAGGAAACTGACTCTAATTTCTTTTGGCATTTTTGGGGCGAAAAGAAGGGCATCACTGGTGATTCTGAGGCCAGCAAAGCTGCGCTGATAACATCGATGGTTCCGGCCATGGCGCCAAGGTGGATGCCTGTGTGAGTGGTGCCGCCTTGGGTGTCGTCGAAGGTCAGCGCTCAGCGCCTCACGGAAAGTGCTCCAGGCCCGCTCCGTGCCCATCGCGGCTAGCACTGAAGCGTGTGCCACGCGGCTGAGCGTGGAGCCGTGAGCCGTGCGGGCCAGGTAGTAATCGACTGTCTCGGCGAGTTGTGCGGCGGACACTTCATAGCCCAGCCCGGCCAGAAAGAGCGTCAATTCCTTCTCGCCAAGGACGTAGAGCAGCATCAGCACGTCAGCCTGCTTGGCCAGCCTCTACCGGTTGGTGCTGTCGCCCTCGGCTTCGAGGATCAGGTCCAGGCGTTCGATGTCGCTCACTGCGGGGCCATCGCGGACGGTGGCCCTGGTGCAACAGAGCTCCACCGGGAAACTCGTTCGCTATTCGACCTACTCCAGCGGCGACAACGGACTGACCTGGGAGCACGGAACCGACCTGGATGCTCCGTCCTCCGATCAGGAGGTGGCCTTCCCCCCCGGCTGGCCACTAACGGCGAAGGGTTTGTGCTGCTGGCAACCCAAGGGCGGCCACGCCATCACACGCGCCCGTTCTTATGGTCAGCGGCGACGGCAGGGAGTTTGCGGCCCGGACAGTGGACCACACCGCACTCGAACAGGAGGATCTCCGTGTTTACGCCATCGGGATCGCAGGCGAAAAGGTGATGATCGCCGGCGCCACCGGGCCACCTGACGGGCGCGAACCCCTTGGGATAAGCGTTGATGTACCGGAGCCATGATGTACCTGAGCCCTTGATGAACCCCTGCCGTGGATGCGCCCGTGCATTGCAGCCGCCGCAAACACCGTCAACAGCCGGTCAGGTGCCGCTTGGGCCGTTCCTGCCGGTAAAGGTAGCGGCAGGCTTCCTGGAATCCTGCCTTGGCGTAGAGCTGCTGGGCCCAGGAGTTTGCTGCGGTGACCAGCAGCCAGTAGCCGGCCAGGTTCCGGACGGCGCCTTCGTACAAGAGTGCCTGCATGATCCGCAGGGCATGGCCGCGCCGCCGGGCGTCCGGGCGGGTGGCCATGCAGTACAGCCCGCCCCAACCCCCTGTTGCTTCCCCGGCGGGAGGGAGAGCGAGCCGGCCGACGGCGGCGGGAACGCCGTCGTGGGACCTCACCAGCGCATAGAGCGACGGGCAGCCTGCCAGGATGCTGCGTGCGGTCTCGCGCTCGGCCGGGCCGCCGCGGCCGTCCACGCTCCACCGCAGCTCCAGCCACTCATCGCTGGGGACCGTGGAGATCTCGACGCCGGGTTGGGCCGCCGCAGGATGGGTTAGCGCAGGTTGGTCCGCCGCCTGGACGCCGTTGCTCCGGCACATCACCAGTGTTTCGGACTGCCGGGTGAAGCCTTCCCCGTCGAGGATGGCATTCAGTCCGGTGGAGCGGGGATCATCGAAGACCTGGAAAATCAGCGGCAGGCGCCGGCCGCGGTACCAGAGCCGCGCCGCACGCAGAGCCTCGTGCTGCCGGCGGGTGTTGCCCTCAGGCTCGCGCGGCCAGACCGAATTGGCGCGCTGGGTCACGCCGGAGGCCGCGCGAAGCACCCAGCCGTCGGATTCTTCGCGGTCCGGGGCCGGCCAGGCGGCATCCATCAGCGCCTCAAGCCCGGGCAGGGCCGGAGCAGGTCCTGGAGCTGGAGCTGTCATGGCATACCACCCTTCCGATGCGAAAGGCCCCCCGGTTTCCCGGGGAGCCTCGCGACTGCGGTGTTCAGATTACTCGGCCTTTTTGGGCTCTTCCGTTTTCGTTTGGGGCTTGAAGTCCACGCCGGCTTCCTTGCGCTGCTGCGCCGTGATCGGCGCGGGGGCCTGGGTCAGCGGATCGTATCCGTTGCCTGTCTTCGGGAAGGCAATAACGTCGCGGATGGACTCAACGCCCGCCAGCAATGCCACCACACGGTCCCAGCCGAACGCGATGCCGCCGTGCGGAGGAGCGCCGAACTTGAAGCCTTCCAGCAGGAAGCCGAACTTGGTCTGGGCGTCTGCCTTGTCCAGCCCCATCAGTTCGAAGACGCGTTCCTGGACGTCACGCTCGTGGATACGGATGGAGCCGCCGCCGATTTCATTGCCGTTGCAGACGATATCGTAAGCGTAGGACAGGGCCGATTCCGGGTCCTTGTCGAACGTGTCCATGAACTCGGGCTTGGGCGAGGTGAAGGCGTGGTGGACGGCCGTCCACTTTCCGGCGCCAACAGCCACATCGCCGGACGCCACCGCTGCGGCGGCCGGTTCGAACATGGGGGCGTCAACCACCCAGCAGAAGGCCCAGGCGCTGGGGTCGATCAGGCCGGTGCGGTGGCCGATCTCCACGCGGGCAGCACCCAGGAGGGCACGGGCCGCTGACTTCTCACCGGCGGCGAAGAAGATGCAGTCGCCCGGCTTGGCGCCCACGGCGTCGGCGAGGCCTGCACGCTCGGTTTCGTTCAGGTTTTTGGCAACAGGGCCGGCCAGTTCGCCGTCTTCCTTGAAGAGGACGTAGGCCAGGCCTTTGTGGCCTCGCTGCTTGGCGAATTCCTGCCAGCCGTCCAGGGTGCGTCGCGGCTGGGAAGCGCCGCCGGGCATCACCACGGCGCCGACATACGGGGCCTTGAAGACGCCGAATCCGGTGTCCTTGAAGAATTCGGTGAGCTCAGTCAATTCCACGCCGAAGCGGAGATCGGGCTTGTCCGAGCCATAGCGCGCCATGGCGTCTGCGTAGGTGATGCGCTGGATGGGCGTGGGGATCTCGACGTCGATCAGCTTCCACAGCGCCTTGACGATGTTTTCGCCCAGGGCAATGATGTCGTCCTGGTCCACGAAGCTGGCTTCGATGTCCAGCTGGGTGAATTCGGGCTGGCGGTCGGCGCGGAAGTCCTCGTCGCGGTAGCAGCGCGCGATCTGGTAGTACTTCTCGAAGCCGCCCACCTGCAGGAGCTGCTTGAAAAGCTGCGGTGACTGCGGCAGTGCGTACCAGGAACCCGGCGCCAGGCGGGCGGGGACCACGAAGTCGCGGGCGCCTTCCGGCGTCGAACGCGTCAGCGTGGGGGTCTCGATCTCGACAAAACCGTCCTGGTGGAGCAGTTCACGGGCAATCCGGTTGGCTTCGGAGCGCAGCCGGAGGTTGCGGGCGGGGCCGGGGCGGCGCAGGTCGAGGTAGCGGTGCTTCAGGCGGGCTTCCTCACCGACCTCCACGTGCTCGTCGATCTGGAACGGCAGCGGATCGGAGGTGTTGAGGATAACCACCTTGTCCGCCATGACCTCGATGGCGCCAGTGGCCAGAGCGGGGTTCTCGTTGCCCTCCGGGCGCTTGGAGACGGTGCCGGTGATCTGCAGGACGTACTCGTTGCGCAGGCCATGGAAGACCTCTTCCTCACGGACCACAACCTGGGCCACGCCGGACGCATCGCGCAGATCCACGAATGCAACACCACCGTGATCACGACGGCGGCCCACCCAGCCAGCCAGGGTTACGGTTTGTCCAATGTGCTCGGAGCGAAGGGATCCGAGGTCATGTGTGCGCAGCACAGCACGCCTTTCTGAAGACGACAGCAGGAAAACAAAAGATAAAACTGCATAGGATCGTTCCGGGAACAATCCCGTCTGAGTTTACCCGCTGGAAAGGCGCGACTCCCCCATGCCCGAACACCAGCAGCTTCAACGGAGGCTCGGCGTGTTTGACGCCACGTCCATCGGCCTGGGCTCCATGCTCGGGGCCGGCGTTTTTGTGGTCTTCGCCCCCGCCGCGGGCCTGGCCGGAAATTTCCTGGTCCTTTCGGTCCTGATCGCGGGTGCCGTGGCCTACTGCAACGCGGTGGCCTCCGCGGAACTGGCTGCACGGTATCCGGCCAGCGGCGGAACGTACGTGTACGGCCGGAAGCGCCTGGGGGAATGGCGCGGTTTCCTGGCCGGCTGGGGATTTGTCAGCGGCAAGACGGCCTCCTGCGCCGCCATGGCCCTGACGTTCGGCCACTATGTGTCACCGGGCTACGCGGTGCCGGTTGCCATCGCTGCGGTGGTGGCGCTGACCGCCGTGAACCTGTTTGGCATTACCCGCACAGCACTCCTGACCAGAATCCTGCTGTGCGTTGTCCTGGCCACCCTGGTGTTTGTTGCCGCTGCCGCCATCGTGGGGCCGCATCCTGCGGACTTTTCGGCAGGCGGAACGTCCGACGGCGGAGCTACCGCCGGCTTTAGTGGCGTGCTGCCGGCCGCCGGCCTGATGTTCTTCGCCTTCGCCGGCTATGCGCGCATCGCCACCCTCGGAGAGGAAGTCAAGGATCCGGCCAGGACCATTCCGCGTGCGATCCTGGCTGCCCTCGCCGGCGCCTTCGTCATCTACCTGGCGTTGGCGCTGCTGCTCCAAAACCACTTGACCGAAGGCAAGCTGGCCGCCACCACGGCCCCGCTGCTGGACGCTGTGGTCAATTCGCAACTCGCCGCCGGTGCGCCGGTGGTTCAGGCCGGCGCGGCAGCGGCGTGCCTAGGTGCGTTGCTTGCGCTCATCACGGGAGTGGGCCGCACAACGTTGGCCATGGCGCGGGAACGCGATCTGCCGGCGCCCCTGGCACGAGTGGGCGGCAAGCACACGGTGCCGTTCGTGGCGGAACTGGCGGTGGGCGCCGTCGTGATCTTCCTGATCCTGACCACTGACGTGATGACGGTGGTGGGGTTCTCCAGCTTCGGTGTGCTCATCTACTACGCGGTGACGAACGCCGCGGCGTACACCCTGGAGGAGCACCCGGCCCACGGTCCGAGGTGGCTCAATGTGGTTGGCTTCATCAGCTGCCTGCTGCTGGCTTTCACGCTGCCGCACGTCTCGGTGCTGGGGATGGCCGCCGTGCTGGCCGTCGGCGCGGCCGGCCGGTTCGTGGTGCTTCGGCTGCGCCGCTAGCTGCCGCCAACACCGGGTCGGTCAGGCCGGCTGGGCTGCTGCCGCTGGCACCTGGACTGTTGTGACCTGGACGTTAAGGTCTTCCGACGGCGGCGTCCAGGTTGCGGGATCGGCGTCGGCCTGCTCGCCGGACCGGATGTCCTTGACCTGGTGCTTGCCGTCGTCGTCGGTGAACCAGACGAACGGGATCCCGCGGCGGTCCGCGAATTTGATCTGCTTGCCGAACTTCTCGGCCTTGGCAGCGACTTCGGTGGCGATGCCCCGGCTGCGGAGCTGGGCGGCAACGTCCTGCGCGGCACCCCAGCTGTCGTCAGTGGTGAGCGCCACCAGCACGGCGGTGGGCACCGAACGGGAGGCCTTGGCCAGGCCCTGGCTCAGGATGCGCGAAACCAGCCGCGTCACACCGATGGAGAGGCCGACGCCGGGGAACTTGCGGTTGCCCTTGCTCGCCAACGCGTCGTAGCGGCCGCCGGAGCAGATGGAACCGAGCTGTTCGTGGCCCACCAGGACCGTCTCCACCACCGTGCCGGTGTAGTAATCCAGGCCGCGGGCGATGCTGAGATCGGCAACAACCTTGCCCGGCGCGCGCTGCACGGCCGCTTCGATCACCTGTTCCAGTTCATTCAGGCCCTCCTCAAGGAGGTCGTTCGTCACGCCGAGCGCACGGACCTGGGCCACAAACGAGGTGTCCTCGGTACGGATTCCTGCCAGCTTCAGCGCGGCCTGCGCCTGGTCATCAGTAGCACCCAGTTCGGTCTTGAGCAGATCTGCGACCTTGGCTGCGCCGATCTTTTCCAGCTTGTCGATGCTGCGGAGCACACCGGCGGTGTCATCCAGGCCGATGCCGCGGTAGAAGCCTTCGGCAAGCTTGCGGTTGTTGATCCGGAGGCGGAAGTCCGGAATCGGCAGTGCGCTCAAGGCTTCGGCAATGACCAGGGCAATCTCCACGTCATAGCGGAACGGCAGCTCGCCGTCGCCCACCACATCGATGTCTGCCTGGGTGAATTCGCGGGCCCGGCCTTCCTGCGGGCGCTCCCCGCGCCAGACTTTCTGGATCTGGTAGCGCCGGAACGGGAACGCCAGGTACCCGGCGTTCTCAACGAC
Source organism: Pseudarthrobacter raffinosi (assembly GCF_023913735.1). Taxonomy (GTDB): domain Bacteria; phylum Actinomycetota; class Actinomycetes; order Actinomycetales; family Micrococcaceae; genus Arthrobacter; species Arthrobacter raffinosi. The sequence goes on along the minus strand of NZ_JAMXBH010000009.1, from coordinate 168,473 downwards.
GTACCGCGCAAAAGGCACAGTGAGGTCGAAGTGGAGCGCGAGGGCGTTGGGGTCAGCTTTGCCGGCCTTGCCCGCGTCGGAGGTGTCGGCATCGTCGTCCTGAAGGCGGCTGAGGCCGTAGACCTCCTTATCAATCTCACCCTTGCGCAGCAGCTGGCCCACGGTTTCCACGGCACGGGTCTCGATGGACGCGAAGCCGTGCAGCTCAAAAACCTTGCGAAGGGTGTCCAGCACGTGCAGCTCCACCAGCCGCTCCTCAGGAAGCCACTCGGGGAATCCGGACAGGGAGGCTGTGCGTGCCATGGTGGATGTTCTCCTCTTGATGAAGGGTGCCTGGGACTTTGCCCGGCATTCCGCCCGAAACGGGCGGGGAACGGCGGCAGTCCGGCAACTCATGCATAAACTATGTGCGGCAGTCAGTTTATGCGTCATCCGCCGGCATCTCTAATACGGCGGCCGGCGCCGCAAGGCTGCCGGCAGACAACCGCCTCCGGATTCAGTTCCTACCGGACGCGGCCCGATACAAGGAGGACCATTGGCGGCCAGTCCACGCAACGCCCGCGAAGCCAAACGGCGCATCCAGCAGATGGAGGCAAAGCGCGAGCTGCGGCGGGACCAGGAGAAACGCCGCAAGCGCGACAACCTCATCGCCGCCTGCGCCGGAACCGCCGCCGTCCTGCTCGCCGTCGTGCTTCAGTTCACTGCCTTTGCCGGCAATCCCACCGAAGAGGAATTCGCCGCCGCGGAGGCCGGCCTGACCAGCCCAACCGACTCCCCCACGCCTTCCGCGCCGGCCACGAACGGCGCGAACATCCCGGCCCCGGACACTGCCGCCGGGAAGGTGTTTACCGGTGAATTGGCACTGAACGGGAACGTGCTCGGCGTCGAAATCGACGGTACCAAGGCACCCCAGGCTGCCGCGGTCTTCAAAGCATTGACGGACGATGGCTTCTACAACGGCAGCGCGTGCCACCGGCTGACCACGGGCGACACCTTCGGACTCCTGCAGTGCGGTGGCGCCACCGCTGCTGCCGACCCCGAGTACACCTGGGGTCCCCTCGAAAACACCCCGGCAGACAACATCTACCCTGCGGGCACGATTGCCATCGCCCGGTCCGGCGACAACGCCTACGGTAACGGCAAGCAGTTCTTTGTGGTCTACAAAGACACGGTGATTCCCGCCGACTCTGCCGGGGGCTATACGGTGGTGGGCAAGGTGACCTCTGGAATGGAAGCAGTCAACGCCATTGCCGCCGCGGGAATCAAGCCCGGCTCCAGCGCATCAGACGGCGCACCTGTGCAACCAGTCACGATAGACTCGGTTTCTCTGAAGTAGGAAGCCAGGCCGTTACGGCCGCGGTGCAGTACGTGAGTATTTCCCTCCAAGCGAAAGACTTTTAGCGGTGACAGACAGTCAGAAATCCGACGAAACAGCAGCAGACCTGACCGAGGTAGCGGCCCCCGTGGCTGACCAGGCAGACGCTGTCCAGGCAACCGCCGAACAGGCCACGGTTGACGAAACCGCAACTGAAGCGGACGTGGATCCAGAGAGCGTGGGCCTCCAGGCCGAACGTGCCGAGGTCCCGGCCGCCCCGGTTGAAGAGAGCGCGGCTGAAGGCGAGAGCGCGGCTGAAGAAGCCCCGGCTCCGGTGCCTGCTCCGGCACCTCGACCCGCCCCGTCACCGGCAGCCTTCGCTGCCCGGCCCAAGCCGGCAGCAGCCGCACCTGTGGCAGCACCGGCACCCGTCGCCTCCGCGACTTCGCTGGCGGAAGCTGCAAAGTGGGGCCGTGTCGAGGGTGACGGCCACGTATTCCTGACGATCGACGGCGATGAGCACCCGGTGGGCCAGTACCCCGGCGTCAGCAATGACGAAGCCCTTGCCTACTTCGCGCGGAAGCATGACGACATAGTTGCGCAGGTCCTGCTCCTGGAACAGCGCATCAGCTCCAAGGCGCCCAGCACCGATATGCAGAAGACCGTCACGCACCTGCGCGAGCAGCTGGCGGAGCGGAACATGGTGGGAGATCTTCGTTCCACCGAAGCGCGGCTCGACGCTGTTTCCGTGCAGATCGCAGAACTCGAAAAGGCAGAGAAGGCAGAACACGACGCCGTTCGCTCCGCCGAGCTCGCGGCCCGCGAGGCCATCGTGGCCGAAGCCGAAGAGATCTCGGGGCAGGATCCCGCACAGATCCAATGGAAGACCTCCAGCGCCCGGATGAACGATCTTTTTGAAAGCTGGAAGACAGCCCAGAAGGGCGGCATCCGGCTTGGCCGCAGCAACGAGGACGCCTTGTGGAAGCGGTTCCGTGCCGCCCGCACAGTTTTCGACCGTCACCGCCGCGCGTACTTCTCCCAGCTGGACAGCACCAACTCGGCCGCAAAATCGGCCAAGGAGAAGCTCATCGCCGAAGCCGAGGCTCTGTCCTCGTCCACCGACTGGGGCTTTGCGGCCGGCGAATACCGCCGGCTCATGGATGAATGGAAGGCCTCACCGCGCGCCAGCCGCAAGGACGACGACGCCCTCTGGGCCCGTTTCCGTGCCGCGCAGGATGTGTTCTTCACGCACCGGCAGGCAGCCAATGAGGAGATCGACCAGGAATACGCCGCCAACCTCACGGTGAAGGAAGCGCTCCTCGTCGAAGCGAACAGCATTCTGCCGGTCAAGGACCTGGCCGCGGCGAAGAAGGCGCTCCAGTCTGTCCGGGACCGCTGGGAAGAAGCCGGCAAGGTGCCCCGCGCCGACATGGGCCGCATCGAAGCCGGCCTCCGCAAGGTGGAGGACGCAGTCCGCAACGCCGAAGAGGAAAACTGGCAGCGCTCCAACCCTGAGACGAAGGCCCGCACCAACAGCGCCCTGTCGCAGCTGGAAGCAGCCATTTCCGGCCTGCAGGACGATCTCGCCAAGGCCGAGAAAGCCGGCGACCAGCGCAAGATCAAGGGGGCCCGCGAAGCCCTCGAGGCGAGGCAGGCCTGGTTGGACCAGATCCAGCGCTCGGCCAGCGAGCTTTCCTAGCAAGTAGTTTGAGGACGCCTTCATCAGGCGTCTGTCGGAGGACGCACAGGCCCGGCCCCGGTTATCCACATAACCGGGACCGGGCCTGTGCGCATTAAGGGAAGACGCGGCAGGATGGAGGGATGGCCACCTCCCCACCACCCCAATACCCGGACCTGTATTCGCCCGGCAAGCCTTTCGCGTGGCCCGAACTCCAGTCGCTGGCAGCGGACGGTGTCCTGGCGCAGTTCCACCAGCACGGCTTCACGTTGCCGGATGCTCCCGCGTCACCCCAGGTGCGGGCCAGAACGGTGGCCAACGCGGTTCCGGCGGCCGTCAGGCAGCGCGTGGTGGCCGGGCGGATGACGGCGGCCTGGATCTACGGCTGTGCGGCTGAACCGGACCGGCTGGCCTTGCTTGTGGATGCGAAGCGGCGGATTTCGAGCCTCCGCAACACAAGGGGCTGCACGCTCCATGAAGTCCGGCTTGGTCCGTTCGACGTTGTCAGCATGGGCGGGCTGATGGTGTCGAGTCCACTCCGCACCGCCGTCGACATCGCCCTGCATGTCGACGCCCACCGGGCCTTGCCAGCACTGGCGGGGTTGCTGGCCCGTCCGGAGCGGGACGTGCGGCTGCGCCTGCTGATTCTGGCCATTGAGGCCAGCCCGCGGGTCCCCCACAAACGGGCCGCACTGGAAAAGCTGGCCTTGCTAGCTCCGGCGCTTGTTACCGGTGGTCCGGTAGACGTCGAACACGCCGTCGATGCGCCGCACGGCACTGAGAACGTGGCTGAGGTACTTGGGGTCGCCCATCTCGAAGGCGAACCTGGAGATGGCCACCCTGTCGGTGGAGGTGTTCACGCTTGCCGCCAGAATGTTGACGTGGTTCTCGGACAGCACACGCGTGACGTCGGAGAGCAGGGACTTCCGGTCCAGCGCCTCAACCTGGATCTCCACCAGGAAAACACTTGACTGGGTGGGTGCCCAGTCCACCTCGACAATCCTGTCGGGCTGGTCCCGGAGATCCGAAATGTTGGTGCAGTCCGTGCGGTGCACCGAAACACCGGAGCCGCGGGTGACAAAGCCGAGAATCGGGTCCGGCGGAACGGGCGTGCAACAGCGCGCGAGCTTCACCCAGACATCGCCAACGCCGCGCACCACCACGCCGGAATCGGAGAACTTGGTTTTGGCCACCTGCGTGGGGATGCTGACTTCAGTGATGTCGTCGTCAGTGCTCTCGTTGCCGCCCAGGCTTTGAACGAGTTTCTCCATGACCGACTGCGCTGACGTATGACCGTCGCCCACGCCGGCGTAGAGGCCCGAGATGTCAAGGTACTTGAACTCTGCGGCTACCGCCGCGAGGGCCTCGTGCGTCATCAGGCGCTGCAGGGGCAGGTTTTGCTTGCGCATGGCGCGGGTCAGCAGTTCCTTGCCGCGGTCGATTGCTTCTTCGCGCCGTTCCTTGCTGAACCACTGACGGATCTTGTTCCGGGCGCGGGCACTCTTGACGAAGTGTTGCCAGTCCTGGCTGGGCCCGGCACCTTCGGCCTTGGAGGTAAAGATCTCAACCCAGTCACCGTGGTTTAGCTCGCTGTTCAAGGGCACAAGCTTGCCGTTGACCCGTGCGCCGATGGTGCGGTGTCCCACTTCGGTGTGGACGGCGTAGGCAAAATCCACCGGAGTCGATCCGGCGGGCAGTGCCATGACCTCACCCTTGGGGGTAAAGACAAAGACTTCGCGGGCATTGATCTCAAACCGCAGCGAGTCCAGGAACTCCCCGGGATCGGACGTTTCCTGCTGCCAGTCCACCAGGGACCTCAGCCAGCCCATGTCACCGTCGCGGGGGCTGCCCGGCCCGACAGCCGTACGGCTGGGCTGATCCTTGTACTTCCAGTGGGCGGCCACACCGTACTCAGCACGGCGGTGCATTTCGTGGGTCCTGATCTGGATCTCCACGGGCTTGCCGCCGGGTCCGATCACCGTGGTGTGCAGCGACTGGTACATATTGAACTTGGGCATGGCGATGTAGTCTTTGAACCGCCCCGGCAGCGGGTTCCAGCGCGAATGCATAGTGCCCAGGGCGGCGTAACAGTCCCGGACCGAATCGACGAGTACACGGACGCCCATGAGGTCGTTGATGTCGTCGAAATCCTTGTCCCGGACGACCATCTTCTGGTAGATCGAGTAATAGTGCTTCGGCCTGCCGGTGATGGTGGCCTTGATCCGGGCAGTACGGAGATCCTCAGTGATCTGGTCCCGGATGACGCCGAGGCTTTTCTCCCGTTCCGGGGTGCGGTCGCCCACCATCCGGACGATTTCCTCATAGACCTTTGGATAGAGGGCCGCGAAGGACAGGTCCTCCAACTCCCATTTGATGGTGTTCATGCCCAGCCGGTGGGCCAGGGGCGCGAATATTTCCAGGGTTTCGCGGGCTTTTCGTGCCGATGACTCCGCGGAGACAAACCGCCAGGTCCTGGCGTTGTGGAGCCTGTCCGCGAGCTTGATCATCAGGACCCGGATGTCCTTGGCCATGGCCACAACCATCTTGCGGACGGTCTCGGACTGCGCGGCTTCACCAAAGCTGACTTTGTCCAGCTTGGTGACGCCGTCCACCAGCATGGCAACCTCGGGACCGAAGTCCCTTTTGAGGTCCGCCAGTGTGTAAGGGGTGTCCTCGACCGTGTCGTGCAGCAGTGCCGCGGCGAGTGTGGTTCCGCTGAGGCCCAGCTCAGCGAGGATGGTGGCTACGGCCACGGGGTGGGTGATGTAGGGATCACCGCTCTTGCGCTTCTGCCCACGGTGGCTCTGCTCAGCCACCTCGAAGGCGCGCTGGATGAGATCAAAATCTTCTTTTGGGTTGTTCGCACGGACGGTACGCAGCAGCGGCTCAAGAATGGGCGAATAGGTTGCCGTGCCGCGGCCGGTCAGCCGGGCCAGACGGGAGCGGGTACGTTCGCGGCGTCCGGGAAATGTAGGGCGGGCGCCCGATTTGTCCACGGGAACAACTGGCGCCGGGCGTGCGGAAGCGGTCAGTCCGGTCTGAACTCCGTGTCCCGGACTGTTATCCCCGCCTGCCGCTGGCACCGACGCCGAACGTTCTTCCAATGAAGCACCCCTCACGACTGTTTAATTACCCCAGTCTATTCCCCCGCCAGTTCACTTATGTAACCGGCGCCTGAATGCGAAACGGACCGGGCGACGTCGGTATTCCGACGCCGCCCGGCCCGCTTTGATGCAAAAGGTCAGGCCTCTGCGGGCTCAGCCGATTCTTCGGTCCGGGCGTTGTTGGCGGACCTGCGGTGTTCGACGCGTTTCGCCTGCTTCACCAGGTCAGGTTCGTTCTGGCGCAGCCAGGCATACATCGGGGCAGCGATGAATATCGTGGCCGCCGTACCGATCAGAATTCCGACGAACAGTGCCAGCGACAGGTCGCGCAGCGTGCCGGCCCCCAGCAGGCCGGCCCCGATGAACAGGATGGCACCGACCGGGAGAATGGCCACCATCATGGTGTTGATGGAACGCACCAGGGTCTGGTTGACGGCGAGGTTGACTTCCTCACCGAAAGTACGGCGCGTGGACGCATCGAGATCCGCGGTGTTCTCACGAATCTTGTCGAAGACCACCACCGTGTCATAGAGGGAGTAGCTGAGCACCGTCAGGAACCCAATGATGGCTGAGGGCGTCACCTCGAAGTCACTGAGGGCATACACGCCGGCGGTGATCATCATCGTCACCAGCATTCCAGCCATTGCAGACAGTGACATCTTCCAGGTCCGGAAGTACAGCGCCATCAGCACCGCGGCCAGGGCCACGAAGACGATCAGGCCAATCAGGGCCTGCTTGGTGACATCCGCACCCCAGGTGGGTCCGATAAAGGTTGATGTCACCTCGTTGTTAGTGACGCCGTAGGCCGAGGTGAGGCCTTCCTTGATCCGGAGAGTCTCGTCATCCGTGAGCTTGTCCGTCTGGATCCGCATGGTGGTACCGGCGACATTGGCGACACGCGGAACGCTGCCGGCCACAACGTCTTCGACAACTTTTTCACCAAGGGCCGAGTCGGTGCTTTGCACGTTGGAGACGGTGAACTCCGAACCGCCGCGGAATTCGATGCCAAGGTTGAAGCCACCCTTGGCAACCGGAATGAGGATGGACAGCGCCACCGCCACCGCCGCGATGATGAACCACAGTTTCTTGGCACCGACGAAGTTGTAGGAGCGCTTCCCGGTGTAGAGCTCGTTGCCGAAATTGGCGAAGCTGCTGGACATTACTTGTTCTCCTTGGCTGCGCTCTTGGAGGAGCCGGTGAGCTGCTCCTGCTTTTCCGCGAGGCGGCGTTCTGCGATGGTCATGCGTCGTTCAGCCTCGGCCGCCGCGCCGGTGTTCTTGGCGCGGACCACGGACGGCTTGGCCTCCGGCGTGCGCAGGCGCCCGGCGCCGCGGTAGAGCGGCACAACACCCAGCCGCTTGGGATCCAGGCCGGAGAGCCGGTGGCCCTCCCCGAAGAACTTGGTGCGCGCCAGGAGCTGCAGCGTCGGGTGCGTGAACATAAAGACCACGATGAGGTCGGCAATGGCCGTCAGACCCAGCGTGAAAGCGAACCCGCGGACGTTGCCGACGGCCACAAAGTAAAGCACCAGCGCGGCCAGCAGGTTCACGGCCTTGGAGGCCAGGACAGTGCGCTTGGCCCGCTTCCAGCCGTTCTCCACCGCGGAGACCAATCCACGGCCTTCGCGGAGTTCATCGCGGATGCGTTCAAAGTAGACGATGAACGAGTCAGCGGTCTGGCCGATGGCGACGATGAGGCCAGCCACGCCGGCCAGGGAAAGCCGGTAGTTTTCGGTCCAGCCCAGGAGGGCGATGGCCAGATAGGTCAGGGCGCCGGCCACCACCAGCGATGCAATGGTCACCAGGCCCAAGGCCCGGTACTGGAAGAGTGAGTAGACCACCACCAGGAGCAAACCGATGATGCCTGCAAGGAGGCCCATACGGAGCTGTTCGCCACCCAAGGTGGCGGAGATCTGCTGGTCGCTCTGGATCTCGAAGCTGATGGGCAGTGCACCAAAGCGAAGCTGGTCGGAAAGGACCTTGGCGGTCTGTTCGGTGAATCCGCCGGTGATCTGCGGACGTCCGTCGGTGATGACGGCCAAGGAGCGCGGCGCGGAAATGACCTGGTCGTCGAGAACGATGGCGAACTGAGCCTTGGGGTCGTTGCCGGTTTCGCCGCCGGCTGCCACATAGAACTGGTTCAGGCGTTCGGTGACCGACTTGAACTTGGCGGTGCCTTCGTCGTCGAACTGGATGTTGACGGCCCAGTCGTTGGTCACAGCGCCCTGCGCACCCTGCTGCAGCTGGAAGGAGGACGTGACAATGTTGCCGCCCTTGACCTCCACTGGACCCAGGATGTACTTGATGGCCGGCGTGGTCTCTGTTGCCGGTTCGCAGGTAACCAGGGGTTTAGTGGGATCGGAGGCTTCCGGGCTCTCCGGCGCAGGATTGTTGCAGTCCATGGTTTCGAACTGCCGGTAGATGTCCGCGGTGATCCAGTTGATATCGCTGCCGTTGGCGGGCTCCGCCGTGGGCTTCGGAAGCTGGTCTTCGGGGGTGAGGGATTCCGTTGGGACGGGCGCGCCGTCGCCGTTCAGCAATACGGGACGGAAGTTCATGTCCGCGGAGGCCTGGATCAGGTCGCGGGTTTCCTTCGTGGGTGTACCCGGAAGGCTGACCACTACGTTGCGGCCTGACTGCGTGCTGATTTCCGCTTCGGCAACACCTGAACCATCCACACGTTGGCGGATGATGGCCACGGCCTGGTTGAGCTGCTCTTCATTGATGTCCGAACCGCCCTCAACCTTGGGCGCCAGGATCATCTGGGTGCCACCCTCGAGGTCCAGTGCCAGTTTGGGTGCCCAGCTTGCCTGTCCGGCAAGGGTGCCGCCGGCCAGGACGGCGGTCAGCACGGCGAGGACTACGCCGAGCCACACCAGTACCCTCAGGCCTGAGTTGTTAGGGCCAGTTCGTGCCATTGTGAATCTTTCTCTTATTTACGGAGGAACCACCGGCGGGAGCTATCAGTCCCACCGGCGGTTGTCCCCAGCCGTAGAGGTGTTGTAACGCGGGCTGCCGTGCGGCGAGGACTAGCTGTCCTTCTTGCCCTCGTCGTTGTGTCGCTTCAGGGTCTCGTCCGGGGTTTCGGCGGATGCCGTCGGGGTGCCCGCTTCTTCAGTGGTCAGGGCTGAGGCGTCATCCGGGACGACCGGAGTCTCGGCTTCGACAGGCTCCACGATCTTGGTCACTGACTGGCGGTGGACGGTGGCCAGGTTCCCGGGCGAGAGTTCCAGGACAACCTTGTTCTCGGCGTCGTCCATGGAGACAATCCGGCCGAAGAGTCCGAAGCTTGTCATGACCTCAACACCGGGCTCGAACTGGGACTGCAGCGTTGCCTGCTGCTCCTTGGTCTTCTTGTTGCGGCGGAACATCATGAAGATAAAGATTCCGAGCATTGCGAACAAGACGATGTTCATTGGATCCACAGGGAAGATTCCGTTCTGTACTGGCGTATCGGGTGTTTGGCAGCGTCCGCGTCGTTCCCCATTGCAGAGAATCCTGCCTGGCAGGCAGCGGCTCCTCGGAGCCGTCGCGGGAACACAGACCCGAACGTGCCGGGAGTCATACCAGTCTAAAGGGAAAAGCTGGGAGGACAGTGCTATTGGCCGTTCGGTGCCCATTCGGCCGCGGACTCGGCGCTTTCCGGGTCCGGTTCGAACAGATCAAGCGGTTCCTGCCCGAAAACTCCTGCCGGTACGGCGAAACCCAAGTGGGTCCAGGCCGGAGCCATGGCGATGCGTCCCCTGGGCGTCCGGCCCAGCAGGCCTTCGCGCACCAGGAACGGTTCCGCCACCGTTTCCACGGTCTCGGTCTCCTCCCCCACCGCAATGGCCAGGGTGGAAAGTCCCACGGGTCCCCCGCCGAACTTCGTAATGAGTGCCTCCAGGACTGCCCGGTCCAGCCGGTCCAGGCCTCGCTTATCCACTTCATACATGTCCAGGGCAGCGGAAGCGGCGCGGGCATCAATCTGCTCAATCCCATGCACGAGTGCCCAGTCCCGGACCCGGCGGAGCAGGCGGTTGGCGATACGTGGCGTACCGCGGGACCGGCCGGCAATTTCGCTGAAGCCCGCAGAGTTGACCTTGAGGTCCAGCAGGCCGGCGGAGCGCCTGAGCACCAGTTCGAGCTCGGCAACGCTGTAGAACTCCAAATGCCCGGTGAACCCGAACCTGTCCCGAAGCGGGCCGGGCAGCAGACCGGCGCGCGTGGTGGCACCCACCAGGGTGAAGGGCGGCAGTTCCAACGGAATGGCGGTGGCCCCGGCGCCCTTGCCCACCACAATGTCCACACGGAAATCTTCCATGGCCATGTAGAGCATTTCCTCTGCCGGCCTGGACATCCGGTGGATCTCGTCCAGGAAGAGGACCTCCCCTTCGGAAAGGGAGGAAAGGATGGCGGCGAGGTCGCCGGCGTGCTGGATGGCCGGACCGCTGCTGATCCGCAGTGGCGCGTTCATTTCAGCGGCCACGATCATGGCCAGGGTTGTTTTGCCGAGGCCCGGAGGGCCGGAAAACAGCACGTGGTCCGCGCTGCGCCCCCGCATCCGGGAGGCCTGCAGGACCAGCGAGAGTTGCCTGCGGACCCGGTGCTGGCCGACGAAGTCATCGAGGTTCTTCGGCCGGAGGGCGGCTTCAATCGCCCGTTCCTCGGGTTCCTCCCCAGCCGCCACCACAGAAGGCTCAGCCACGGCTGCCTACGCGGTTACCGGCCCGCGCGCCGTCCTGGCCCAGCCAGCGCAGCGTGGTCCGCAGGATCTCGGCCACATTGCCACGGAATTCCACCTCGGGATCGTCTGCAAGGGCCTTCTCGATGCTGGCACCGGCATCCTTTTCCGACCACCCGAGGCTGGTCATGGCCGCCACCACCTGGGGCTTCCAGGCCGCTTCGGCCGGAGTGGACACGCCGGCGGCACCTGCCGTTCCGTGGGGCACCAGCTTGCCGGCCAGTTCCAGCACAATCCGGCCGGCCACTTTGGGGCCGATGCCGGGCACCGTGGTGAACGTCTTGCTGTCACTCGTGTGCGCGGCAACCCTGATCTCTTCAGGCTCGTGCACGGCGAGCACCGCCAGCGCGAGCCGCGGACCTACGCCGCTGACGCTGAGCAGGACATCGAAGACCTCGCGTTCGTCGTCGGTGGCAAAACCGAACAGGGTGAGGGAATCCTCGCGCACGATCAGCGACGTGAAGAGCTTGCCTTCCTCGCCGGTGCGGAGGCGGCTGAGGGTCTGCGGTGTAGCGTTGACGCTCATGCCCGCCCCGTTGAGGTCGATCACGGCAGCGGAAAGGCCAACGTGCGCTACGGTTCCGCGAAGGAAACTGATCAAAGCCGGGCTCCTGGTGTACTGCCGGGCTCTTGGGGGTAGGACCGGCTATCCGAACATATCTACGAATACCCTAGCAAGCGCCCCGGACATTCAGCGTGCGCGGCGCGCTTTCACCTCGGCATCGGCCCACGCGCGCTGGGCAGGCGTCAGCGACAGGCTGCCGGGGCCGGTGGTGGCCACCGCGGCTCCGCTGCCCGCGCGCCAGGCGTGGGTGATGGCAAGGGCCAGGGCATCTGCAGCGTCCGCCGGCCGCGGCGGCGCGTCCAGCCTGAGGATTTTTGTGACGAGTTTGGTCACGGCTTCCTTGTTGGAGGTACCGCTGCCGGTCACCGCTGCTTTCACTTCCGACGGCGTATGCAGAGCCACCGGGATGCCGCGCCGGGCCGCGGCGGCAATCACCACACCGGAGGCCTGTGCCACGCCCATTACCGTGCTGACGTTGAGCTGGGAAAAAACGCGTTCGACGGCGAGCACCTGGGGTTCGTAGCGGTCCAGCCACTCGTCGATGGCCAAGGCAATAACCAGCAGGCGCTGGTCCAGGGTCTCCTCGGGAGAGGTACCCACCACTCCGACTGCCACCATTGTGGCGCGCCTGTTCCGCTCGACGTCCACCACGCCGATGCCGCACCGGGTGAGGCCCGGGTCAACGCCTAATACGCGCAGGGTCACCCTGGGACATCCGCCTTAGGCCACAAAGCCGAAGGTCACTCGGCTTCCAGGGCGGCCTGGACTTCGTCGCTGAGGTCGGCGTTGCTGTACACGTTCTGGACGTCGTCGAGCTCTTCCAGGGCGTCCACGAGCTTCATGAACTTCTTGGCGGCATCGAGGTCCAGCGGCACCTGCATGGACGGCACAAACTCGGCCTCGTCGGTCTCGTATTCGATTCCGGCTTCCTTGAGGGCATCGCGGATGGCCTGGAGGTCGGTCGGCTCGGAGTGGATCTCGAAGCTTTCCCCGTTGTCCTTGACTTCCTCGGCTCCGGCGTCGAGGACGGCCATCAGGACGTCGTCCTCGCTCAGGCCGTTCTTCGGCAGCGAGACAACGCCCTTGCGGCTGAACAGGTAGCTCACCGAACCGGGATCGGCGATGGTGCCGCCGTTGCGGGAGATGGCCAGGCGGACCTCGGAGGCGGCTCGGTTCTTGTTGTCCGTGAGGCACTCGATCAGCAGCGCCGAACCCTGCGGGCCGCGGCATTCGTACATGATCTCGGTGTAGTCAACCACTTCGCCGGTGAGGCCGGCGCCACGCTTGATGGCACGGTCGATATTGTCGGCCGGAACGGAGGTCTTCTTGGCCTTGGTGACGGCGAGTTCCAGGCCCGGGTTGCCGGCGAGGTCCGGTCCGCCCATACGCGCGGCGACTTCGATGTTCTTGATCAGTTTGGCGAACGATTTTGCACGGCGGCTATCGAGGATGGCCTTCTTGTGCTTGGTAGTCGCCCATTTGGAGTGTCCTGACATGCTTTACGCGTCTCCTCTGATCATGCGGATAAAAAGTTCATGTACGCGTTTCTCCCCAGTCACTTCCGGGTGGAAGGAGGTGGCCAGCAGGTGGCCGGAACGCACTGCAACAATTCTAGCTGTCCCCGGCAGAGTCGCCGCGTGGGACGCGAGCTCAGGGTCTGCGGGCTCCACCTGTGCCAGTATCTCCACGCCGTCGCCGACGCGTTCCACCCAGGGTCCGCGGATGAACACCGCGTGCACCGGAGCGACACCGGATTCCGTGGCGCTGAAGTCCAGGCCCTTGAAATCCAGGTCCGTTTCGAATGACTCGCGCTGGCGGCCGAAGGCGTTGCGCCGCACTGTGATGTCCAGGCCGCCGAAGGTCTGCTGCGGGTTGCCGGCCAGGTCTGTGGCCGGATCGGCGATCTCGTCGGCGAGGAGGATCATGCCGGCGCAGGAACCGTAGACCGGCAGTCCGTCGCGGATCCGGTCCTTCAACGGTCCGGCCAGCTCAAAGGCGCGGGCCAGCTTGTCGATGGCCGTGGATTCTCCGCCGGGAATGATGAGGCCGTCCAGGCCGTCCAGTTCGGAGGGGCGGCGGATTCCGACGCCGGCGGCACCCGCAGCTTCCACGGCCCGGAGGTGTTCGCGGAAGTCGCCCTGAAGTGCCAGGACGCCGATCCGGAGGCCCGAGCCCACGCGTGCAGAAGCAGCCGAAAGGGGGTTTGTCATCCAATCAGCATAATGTGCGCTGGTCCCGGGGCGGCGCCGGAAGCGCTTCCGGGAAGGGTTCTATGCCGTTGCTGGGATATATTACAGAGCATGCTTTACATCAGTGTTCCGCTCGGCAAGCTGGTCCGCCGGGTGTCCCGGCTCAGGGGCGGAGGGTCCGCGCTGCCCGGGCTGGTGGTCGAAAAAATCGATCCCGGCTTTATGCAGCGGACACTCTCCACGATCCCCCACGGCGTCGCCGTGGTGAGCGGAACCAACGGCAAAACCACTACCACCAAGATGGTGGTGGAACTCCTGGAAAGCCAGGGCCTGAAGGTCTTCACCAACCGCACCGGCAGCAATTTCACCCGCGGCGTGGCGGCGGCCCTGCTGGGCGAAGTGGACTGGCGCGGCAGGCTCCGGGCCGACGTCGCCGTGCTGGAGCTCGACGAAGCCCACGCCACGCATTTTGTGAACCGTGTTCCGCCGCGGTACAGCCTGCTGCTCAACGTCCTGCGTGACCAATTGGACCGGTTCGGCGAGATCGACAAAACGGCCCAGCTGCTGCAGCACATCGCCGACAAAACCACCGGAACCGTGGTCCTCAACCGGGAGGATCCGCGGGTGGCCCGCATCGCGGAAACCCTCACCGGCCAGGACGTCCAGTACTTCGGCCTGGACGATTCGCTCCTTAGCACGTTCCCCAACGACGACGACATGCGGGCAGCGCCCGGCAGCCCCGCCCCCGCAGCGCTCCCCCACAAGCCAGCCGCCGACGTCGTACTCCGCAAAGTGGGGCCGGACACCGCCGATTTTGAGTACGACGGCGCCACGGTCACCACCGCGATGAAGCTCCGCGGCGTCTACAACATCTTTAACGCGGCTGCGGCGCTGACCCTGGCCCGCAGCATCTGTGGCGGCGGTGCCGCCACAGCCGACCACGCCACCCTGCTCACCGCGCTGTCCCAGGTGGAGCCGGCGTTCGGCCGCGGCGAAAGCCTCACGGTGGACGGCCAGCCCCTGGACCTCGTCCTGGTGAAGAACCCCAGCGGTTTCCGGCTGGGACTGAAGTCCTTCCCCGCGGGCGGTTACGCCACCATGATCGCCATCAACGACAACTACGCCGACGGCCGGGACATGTCCTGGCTCTGGGACGTGGAATTCGATTCGCTCCGCGACGGCGGCGTGGACCAGCTGACAGGTTCCCGCGCCTACGACATGGCGCTGCGGCTGCAGTATGACGACGTCCGGATTTGCGGGGTCCAGCCGGAGATCGCGCCCGCACTCGCCGCGTTCATCCGGGACGCCAAGGGCAAACCGAAGCGGATCTTCTGCACCTACACAGCCATGCTGGCCATCCGCCGCGAGCTGTCCAAAATCACCACAGTGGAGGTGGTCTCATGACCGCTGAATCAACCGGCATCGGGCCGGACGGCGTCGAACAGAATTCCAAGGGGACCATCCGGGTCCTGCAGCTCTACCCGCGGGACATGAACATCTACGGCGACTGGGGCAACGCCCTGGTGCTCAAGCAGCGGATCAGCTGGCACGGCTTCACCCCGGATCTGTTGGAGTACAACGTCGGCGACGAGTTTCCGGCCGACGTTGACCTGATTGTCGGGGGCGGCGGCCAGGACAGCGGACAGCTGGTCATCAAGGACGACCTGCAGTCGCAGGCCGGCGTCCTCACGAAGCTGGCCGAGGACGGCGCACCCATGCTGGTGATCTGCGGGCTGTACCAGCTGTTCGGGCGCTTCTTCAAGACCCGCTTAGGCTCGGTCATACCGGGCATCGGTGTCCTGGACGTGGAGACACACGGCACGGACGAGCGCCTGATCGGCAACGTCCGGGTGGCCACCGAAGAGTTCGGCGAGGTGCTGGGATACGAGAACCACAGCGGGCAGACCACGCTGGGTGCGGGCGTCCGGCCGTTGGGGACCACCGCGAAAGGTACCGGCAACAACAGCAGCGACGGCCACGAGGGCGCGCGCTACAAGAATGTGGTGGCCAGCTACCTGCACGGTTCGCTGCTGCCCAAGAACCCTGCCATCGCCGACTTCCTCATAAGGACCGCCGCCGAGCGTAAATACGGCACCTTCACGGCCGGCGCCCCGGACGACCGCTACGCGGTGCTGGCCCGGGAGCACGCAACGCGCCGTCCGCGCTGAGTAGCGCTGCGCGGACGATTTCCCCGTCGAACCGTCTCAGGGATCCTTGGTGATCAGCAGTTCGTGCGCGCCGGCAGCAGCCGCGCCCATCGAGTCCACCACCGTGGCGGTCCTCACCCTGGTGGCGGCGTCGGCCTCGGGAGTTGCACAGACGCCTTGCGGTGCATCGGTTGCCACCGAGCACCAGCGGTACGGGTCGCGGACAATCACCGAGGGGGCCCAGGTCAGGTCCGACGCCGTCCACTTCCCGGCTGCGTCCTGGCTGAACTGTGCCCGCACGAGCAGGCCCTCGTTGTTCACTACGTACCAGGGCGACAGTTCGGCGACTCCGTTGCCCAGGCCGTAGACGATCCAGGTTCCCTTGTAGTTTTCGATGGGCAGCACCGAGTGGGTGTGGTGGCCGTAGATCATGGTGAACTGGCCGCTGTCCACCAGGGCGTGGGCCACCTCCTGCTGCTGAGCGTTGGCTTCACTGGCATACTCGTCGCCGGCGTGCATGGCACCGAGCACGATGTCCGCGCCGAGAGCCCGCGCCTTCACGGCCTTGGCGATCATGGTGGGCGCGTCCAGCATGTCCACCTGCCAGTCGTATTCAGGGTATTGGCCGTTGAGCCCGTAGGTTCCCTGGATGATGGCAATCTTGGCGGCGTTGGTCTGCAGGATCAGGATTCCCTGCGACTCGGTCTGGGTGCGGTAGGAACCGGTGTGCTTCAGCCCCTCCGCATCCAGGGCGTCCAGGGTACGCAGTACTCCGTCCGTGCTCCGGTCGATCGTGTGGTTGCTCGCGGTGGTGCAGGCCTGGTACCCCACCGCCTTAACGGCTGTGATGATCTGCGGCGGGACGTTGAATGACGGGTACGCGGAGAACGGGCCATCGGGCCCGGCCACGGGCGTTTCCTGGTGGCAGATAGCGAGGTCGCTGGCGTGGATGTACTTTCGTTGGCCTTCGAGGAGCGGGGTGAAGTCCAGCCCTGGTTTGTCTGCTGCGGCGGCATCGTCGCGGGCCTGTTGCCAGAGTTGGGTGTGGACCAGCATGTCGCCGGTCACGACGACGGACGTGCACCGCAGCGTGGGGCAGGCCGGCCCCGCGCCGGGGGTGGGAGTGGGCGTCGGGGTGGGGGTCGCCGTCGGGCTTGGCTGCCTTGTCCCGGCGCCGGTACTCGCAGCTGCACCGGAGGAAGGAGCGGTCTGTTCGGCGACCAGGCCGCATCCTGCCAGCAGGGCAGCGGCCAGGGCGCCGGCGGACACCGCAGCAGCGGAACGAACAGCAACAGCGCGCACCGAAGCAGCGCCCAACCTTTTCCCCATAAGCGTCATTGTAGGTCTGGCCGCCGCGCAAATTCGGCAAAGCCGCGCGTTGAGAAGCATGCGCCAGTGTGAAAGGTTAGCGTGATGACGAATCCCCTCCTCAGCGCCAGCGCGCTGCCCTATGGGCTGCCGCCTTTTGCCCGGATCAAACCAACCGATTACGCCGAAGCCATCGACGCTGGCCTGACGGAACATCTGGTGGAAATCCTGGCGATCGTGGACAACCCGGCGCCGGCGGACTTCGAGAACACGGCCCTGGCCATGGAGAAGTCCGGCCAACTGCTCCAGCGGGCGGCCGACTCCTTCTTCACCCTTGCCTCAGCCGACGCAACAGACGAAATCCGTGACCTGGAAACCGAACTCTCACCCCGCATTTCGGCGCATCAGGACGAAATCTACCTCAACCGGGCACTGTTCGACAGGTTCGCGGCGATTGACACCTCCGGGCAGGACGGTGAGTCCGTCCGGCTCGTGGAGGAGTACGTGAAGGAATTCCGCCAGTCCGGGATCCAGCTCGAAAAGCCGGACCAGGAACGGCTGAAGGAAATCAACGCGGAGCTGTCCAAACTGGGCACGGAGTTTGGCCAGCGGGTCAAGGAGGCCATGAAATCTTCTGCCTTGCTGCTGGACACGGCAGCCGAACTGGCCGGCTTGCCGGCGGACGATGTCGCCAGCGCTGCTGAGGCGGCCCGCGCCGTTGGCCACGACGGAAAATTCCTGCTGACGCTGATCCAGCCCAGCAACCAGCCTGCCCTGGCTGCCCTCGAAAACCGGGACATCCGCCGTCGGCTGTTTGAAGCTTCCATCGGCCGGGGCAGTGATGGCGGCAGCCTGGACGTCCTGGAACTGGCCAGGTCGACGGCACGCCTGCGCGCTGAAAAGGCAGCCCTTCTGGGTTTCGCCAACTATGCCGAACTCGTGGTGGACCGCCAGACGGCCCGCGACTTTGACGCGGTCCAGTCCATGCTGACCAGGCTGGCCCCGGCGGCTGTGCGCAATGCCGACGCCGAGGCTGCGGCCCTGACCGAGGCGGCAGGGCATCCGCTGGAGGCCTGGGACTGGGCGTTTTACTCAGCCAAGGTGCGGCGGGAAAAATACGCCGTGGACGAGCAGGCACTCCGCCCCTATTTCGAGCTGGAACGCGTGCTCCGGGACGGCGTCTTCTTCGCCGCCACATCCCTCTACGGCATCACGTTCCACGAACGCAAGGACCTCGCAGGCTACCACCCGGATGTCCGCGTCTGGGAAGTCCGGGACCAGGACGGCAGCGGACTGGGATTGTTCCTGGGCGACTACTACACCCGCGAATCCAAGCGGGGCGGCGCCTGGATGAACTCGCTGGTGGACCAGTCGGGCCTGCTGGGCACCCGGCCCGTGGTGATCAACAACCTCAACATCTCCAAGCCGCCGGCAGGCGAGCCCACACTCCTGACGCTGGACGAGCTGCGCACCACTTTCCACGAGTTCGGACACGCACTCCACGGCTTGTTGTCGAACGTGACGTATCCGCGGTTCGCCGGGACTGCTGTCCCCCGTGACTTTGTGGAATACCCGTCGCAGGTCAACGAGATGTGGATCCTGTGGCCGGAGGTGCTTGCCCATTATGCCCGGCACCACGCCACCGGCGAACCGCTTCCGCAGCAGGTGGTGGACAAGCTGAACGACTCACGGCTCTGGGGCGAAGGCTTCGGGACCACGGAATACCTCGGTGCCGCGCTGCTGGACCTGGCCTGGCATGTGCTGGACGAAACCGAAATCCCCGACGACGTCCTGGCGTTTGAGGCGAAGTCCCTCGCGGCCGTGGGCGTGGCTCATGCCCTGATCCCGCCGCGTTATCGCACCGGCTATTTCCAGCACATCTTCGCCGGGGCTGGCTATGCGGCCGGCTATTACTCGTACATCTGGAGTGAGGCGCTGGATGCCGAAACCGTGGACTGGTTCACCGAGAACGGCGGCATAACGCGCACCAACGGTGAACGCTTCCGCCAGGAGCTGCTCTCCCGCGGCAACAGCAGGGACCCGCTGGAATCCTTCCGCGCGCTTCGCGGCCGGGACGCCCGGCTGGAGCCCCTGCTGAAACGCCGCGGCCTCGACTAACCCCCTCATCGGTTGCTCCGTAACAGCCGTTTTGAGGGCCCATAACGGCGGTTACGGAGCAATCGATGGGGTTTCGACAGGCTCAACCACCGACGACGGCGGCGGGCCACCTTCGAAAAGTGACCCGCCGCCGTCGTACTGCTTTGGAGTTGTTACCAGCCGCGCTCGGAGAGGCGGTGCGGCTGCGGGATCTCGTCGACGTTGATGCCCACCATGGCCTCGCCGAGGCCGCGGGAGGCCTTGGCAATGACGTCGGGGTCATCGAAGAACGTGGTGGCCTTGACCACGGCAGCGGCACGCTGGGCCGGGTTGCCGGACTTGAAGATGCCCGAACCGACGAACACGCCGTCAGCGCCGAGCTGCATCATCATCGCAGCGTCGGCTGGGGTGGCGATGCCGCCCGCGGTGAACAGCACCACCGGGAGCTTACCGGCCGCGGCAACTTCCTTGACCAGTTCGTACGGGGCCTGCAGTTCCTTGGCCGCGACGTAGAGCTCGTCCTCGGGCAGAGCGGCAAGCTTGGCGATCTCGGCGCGGATCTGGCGCATGTGCCCGGTGGCGTTGGAGACGTCGCCGGTGCCGGCCTCACCCTTGGAACGGATCATGGCCGCGCCCTCGTTGATGCGGCGCAGCGCCTCACCAAGGTTCGTGGCGCCACAGACGAAGGGAACCTTGAAGTTCCACTTGTCGATGTGGTGGACGTAGTCGGCCGGGGTCAGGACCTCGGACTCGTCAATGTAGTCCACGCCCAACGACTGCAGGACCTGGGCCTCCACGAAGTGGCCGATCCGGGCCTTGGCCATGACCGGGACGGACACGGCTGCGATGATCGCCTCGATCATGTCCGGGTCCGACATCCGGGACACGCCGCCCTGGGCACGGATATCGGCCGGAACGCGTTCGAGCGCCATCACTGCAACGGCACCGGCGTCTTCGGCGATGCGGGCCTGTTCAACGTTGACGACGTCCATGATGACGCCGCCCTTGAGCATCTCGGCCATGCCCCGCTTGACGCGGTTGCTGCCCGTGACGCTGTTCGCGGACGAACCGGCTTCGCTGCTTACATCAGGTGTAGACACAAAAACCCCTATGGGTAGATAGATGATCTTCGCCGGGCGTGAGGGCGGCAAGAAACCGAAAGTACACGCACCGGGTTGCCGGATCCATTGACCGGGCAGTCACAATACTAGTCCCACGGCAGGCGGCGGGCTTAATCAGGCTTAATCCGAAGCTGCGGACTCCGCAAAGGCCTGGCGGTGGACGGTGGCTACGCGCTGGATGATCGTGATGAGGCTGGCCAAGGCCAGGAGTCCAAGCGTCACCAGAAGAACCACCGGGGGCAATCCCAGGCCGGTAAATCCGGTGACCACGAGCACCGAAACCAGTCTCTCGGCGCGCTCGGCGATGCCCACATTCGCCGTGAAGCCAAGGGATTCGGCCTTGGACCGCGCATACGAGACCACCATGCCCAAAACGAGGCACAGCATGGCGGCGACGGCGATGGCGTAATCGTCGCCCCCGGTGAAGAACCAGATGGCCACACCCGCGAACAGCGCGCCGTCGGCGATCCTGTCCAGGGTGGAGTCCAGGAAGTTTCCCCAGCGGCCGCCAGTGTCCCGCAGCCGGGCCATAATGCCGTCAAGCACGTCCGAGAAAATGAACGCGGTAATGAACAGGGTCCCCCACCAGAGCTGGCCGAGGGGGTAGAAGACCAACGCACCCACCACCACGCCGGCGGTTCCGATGACCGTCACAGCATCAGGGGAAACACCGATTTTCAGGAGCCAGCGCGCAAGCGGAGTGAAAAGCGCGGTGAAAAACCCGCGCGCATGCCTATTCAGCATCCGTCTCCCCGGGCCAGGCCTCTGCAACCTGCTGGCGGACTTCATCCAGGGTCTGCGTGATGGCCTTGGTCTGGGCAATGATGGGGAAGAAGTTGCCGTCCCCGCCCCAGCGCGGCACGATGTGCTGGTGCAGGTGCGCGGCGATTCCTGCCCCGCCAACTACGCCTTGGTTCATGCCGAGGTTGAACCCGCCCGGGTTCGCCACCTTGCGCAGGACCCGCATGGCCGTCTGGGTGATCTCCGCAAATTCCGCGGTCTCTTCCACCGTGAGGTCCGTGTAGTCCGGGACATGCCGGTACGGGCAGACCAGGAGGTGCCCCGGATTGTAGGGAAACAGGTTGAGGACCACGTAACTGGTCTTCCCCCGGTAGACGATCAGGGCTTCCTCGTCAGTCCGGCCCGGACCCACGCAGAAGGGACAGTCGAACTCGCCCTTGAACTGGTGCTGGCCGCCCTTGATGTAGGCCATCCGGTGCGGAGTCCACAGGCGCTGGAAAGCATCCGGCACGCCCGCGAGCTCAAAGTCATCTGTCACGCCGGCATCCCCTGGATAGCCTGCGCCTGTGTTCTCCTGCACCGTGTTCTTATCCGTTTCCGCTAGCTGGTCCGGTTACGGACGGCTTCCGTGATCCGCTTGACGGCCTCGGCCACCGGCACGCCGTTGTCCTGGCTCCCGTCACGGAAACGGAAGGACACCGCGCCCGCCTCGGCGTCGTCGCCGCCGGCGATCAGGACAAACGGGATCTTGTCCTTGCTGGCGGTGCGGATCTTCTTGGGGAACCTGTCCGAGGACGTATCCACCTCTGCGCGGATGCCCGCCGCCTTGAGCTGGTCAACGACGTCGAACATGTATTCGTTGAACGTTTCGGCCACCGGGATGCCCACCACCTGCACGGGGGAAAGCCACGCGGGGAACGCGCCGGCGTAGTGCTCGGTGAGGACACCCATGAACCGCTCGATGGAACCGAAGAGCGCACGGTGGATCATCACAGGACGCTGGCGCGTGCCGTCAGCTGCCTGGAATTCCAGCTCGAAGCGTTCCGGGAGGTTGAAGTCCAGCTGGATGGTGGACATCTGCCAGGTTCGCCCGAGTGCATCCTTGGTCTGGACGGAGATCTTCGGGCCGTAGAAGGCCGCGCCGCCCGGATCCGCGACGAGTTCCAGGCCGGATTCCTCGGCCACTTCGGCGAGTGTCCGGGTAGCTTCTTCCCAGGCTGCGTCTTCGCCGACGTACTTCTCCGGGTCCTTGGTGGACAGCTCCAGGTAGAAGTCGTTCAGGCCGTAGTCCTTCAGCAGGTCGAGCACGAACTTCAGGGTCTTGGTGAGTTCGTCCTTCATCTGCTCGCGGGTGCAGTAGATGTGGGCGTCGTCCTGTGTCATGCCACGGACCCGGGTCAGGCCGTGTACCACGCCGGACTTTTCGTACCGGTAGACCGAACCGAACTCGAAGAGACGCAGGGGCAGTTCGCGGTAGGACCGTCCACGCGAGCGGAAGATCAGATTGTGCATGGGGCAGTTCATCGGCTTCAGGTAGTAGTCCTGGCCGGGCTTGCGCACGGTGCCGTCCTCGTTGAGTTCCGCGTCCACATGCATGGCCGGGAACATGCCCTCCTTGTACCAGTCCAGGTGGCCCGAGACTTCGTACAGGTGACCCTTGGTGATGTGGGGCGTGTAGACGAACTCGTAGCCGGCGTCGACGTGGCGCTGGCGGGAGTAGTCCTCCATCTCCTTGCGGATAATGCCGCCCTTGGGGTGGAACACGGGCAGGCCGGAGCCCAGCTCGTCAGGGAAGGAGAACAGGTCAAGTTCGACGCCGAGCTTGCGGTGGTCGCGCCGCTCAGCCTCGGCGATGCGCTCCTGGTAGGCCTTGAGCGCTTCCTTGGTGGGCCAGGCGGTGCCGTAGATGCGCTGCAGCTGCTGGTTCTTCTGGTTGCCCAGCCAGTACGCGGAGGAGGATCGGGTCAGGGCGAAGGCGTTGGAGATGAGCTTGGTGTTGGGCAGGTGCGGGCCGCGGCAGAGGTCGCACCAGACCGTGGTGCCCTCTTTGCGCTCGACATTGTTGTAGATGGTGATGTCGCCGGCGCCGACCTCGACGTTGACGCCCTCGCCGGCTTCGGCGGCGTTGTTCTTCTTCCCCAGGAGTTCGAGCTTGTAGGGCTCGTTCTTCATGGCCTCGCGGGCCTCGTCCTCGCTGACCACGCGGCGGACGAACTTCTGGTTCTGGTTGACGATCTTGAGCATCATCTTCTCGAGGGTCTTGAGGTCCTCGGGGGTGAACGGTTCTGCGACGTCGAAGTCGAAGTAGAAGCCGTCGGTGATGTACGGGCCGATGCCCAGCTTGGCGTCCGGGCGCAGCTGCTGCACGGCCTGGGCCATGACGTGGGCGGTGGAGTGGCGGAGTACGTCCAGTCCGTCCGGGGAATCGATGGTGACGCCCTCGATCTCGGCGCCCTCGGGCAGCTCCTGGTCCAGGTCCTTCAGCTCGCCGTTGACGCGGGCAACAACAACATCGCGGCGCTCAAAGAAGAGTTCCGCACCGGTTGTCCCGGTAGTCACCTTGGTCTCTTCGCCATCGACGATGAGGGTGATCTGCTGGGCATCTGACACGGGTGTCTCCTATTCAAAGTTTTAGGCTTCATAGCTTGCGGCGTACGGGGACCACAGCCAGCCATCGTCAATGCTATCGGGTTCCCGGGAGGCCGACCAACGGGACCGCGGCCGCTCAGCCGCCCATTCCGGTAATCGCCAGGCTTCGGCTGATCCCGTCCAAAGGATGCGGCACATCGGTGCTCTCCACCCGATCCGCCGCGAACGGCAGGGATTCCACCCGGCTCAGGTCCCAGGCCATGCTGGCGCTCAGGCTGATTCCCCGGGGACCTGTCCGCCGGGTGGTGCCCCGGATCAGCAGCAGCCTGGTGCCGAACAGCAGCAGCCCCGCCTGTTCCTGGGCTTCATGGAAAAACACGGAGTCGACGCAGCCGGTGCCATCGTCGATGCTGATGAACACCACCCGCCGGCCGCCACGCATGGGCGGTGTCTGGGTGGCGATGCGCACCCCGGCCACCAGCACCTCGGTGCCGTTGCGCAGGCTCAACAGTTTGTCTGCAGTGGTGACCCCCAGCCGGTCCAGCATGGGCCGGTGGCTGTCCATCAGGTGCCCGCTGACATCAATGGCCATCAGGTCCAGTTCTGCCCGGACGTTTTCCACCAGGGTGGGCGCGGGAAGCCCGGGCTTGACGTTCCGCAGCTCCACATCCCCCAGCGGCAGGGACAGCTGCCCGTCCATGATGTCGAGGCCCTTCCGGGTACCGCCCGCGGCCTGGAGCTGTTGCAGGTGCTGGACGAGGTCTGCGCGGTTGGCGGCGCCTCCCGATTCACGGTGCAGGGAGTCAAAGGCACCCAGCTGGGCGAGCCTTTTGATGCTTGGCTTGCTCAGCCTGGACCGGGCACGGAGGTCAGCCAGGGAGTCGTAGGGCTGGCCGGCGACAATCCGCTTGAGCTCGGTCCCGGACAGGCCATAGATGCCGTTAAGGCTCAGCCTGATCCCCAGCTTGCCGGCGTCCGGCCCGTCCGTCACCCGTTCCACCCGGTACTCGGCCTGGCTGCGGTTGATGTCCAGCGGCAGGATGGGGATGCCCAGCCTGCGGGCCTCGGCCACCAGCAGCCGTTTGGGGTACATTCCGGGATCGTGTTCCCACAGCCCGGCTAGGAAAGCCTCGGGGTGGTGCGTCTTGAGCCAGGCGGACTGGTAGGTGGGAACGGCAAATGCCGCACCGTGCGCCTTGCAGAAGCCGAAACTGCCAAAGGCTTTCAGGGTCCCCCAGACCTTGTCCACCACTTCCGGGGAGTACCCCTTGACCCGGGCCTCCTTGCGGAAGAACTCTTCCACTTTCAGCTCGTGGACCTCGTTGCCGAGCGCCCGGCGGAACTCATCCGCGCGTGCCAGGCCGCAGCCGGTCATCACGTGGAAGGTTTTCAGGATCTGTTCATGGAAGACAGTGACGCCATGGGTTTCCTGCAGCACGGGTTTCAGGTCCGGGTGCGGGTACACCTCCGGCGCGAAGCCGTGCCGGTGCTCCAGGAAAGGCCGCACCATGTCCGATTTCATGGGGCCTGGCCGGAACAGCGAAATGTCGATGATGAGGTCATTGAACTCACGCGGCGCCAGCTTGCCGATCAGTTCACGCTGGCCGGGTGACTCGATCTGGAAGCAGCCCAGGGTGTGGGTGCTGCGGATCAGTTCGTAGGTTGGTTCATCATCCAGCGGCACGGCGTTGAGGTCGATGTGGCCGTTCTCGGCGATGTAGTCCGGCCCGGTCCCGTCAGGACCTGCAGGGTGGGCCCCTGCCGCCACCACTTCCGCTTTGGAAGGATGGATCCGGATGACTTCCCGGACGGCAAACGCCATCGCGCTCTGCATCCTGACCCCCAGGACATCAAGCTTGAGCATGCCCATGGGATCCATGTCGTGTTTATCGAACTGGCTCATGGGCAGCCCCAGCCCGCTGGGCTGCACAGGGGTCCGGTCAAGCAGCGTGGCATCGCCCAGGATCACCCCGCAGGGATGCATGGAGATATGACGGGGCAGCCGGTCCAGCCGTTCCGTGAGGTCCACCAGCAGGTCAAGCTGCTGGTTTTCGGCGAAGTCCCGTTGTTCCACCCGCCCGGCGAACTCCCGCAGCTCAGGTTTCTCAACCAGTGCCTCACGGAATTTCCGGGCCGAAAAACGCCACAGCTGCTTGGCTATCTCACCGACGTCGTCATCGTCCATCCCCAGGGCCATCCCGGCGTCGCGGACGGCACCGCGTGCGCGGTACCCGTTCTGCATGCTCATCAGCGTGACGCGCTCGGAACCGAATCGGTCAAAGATCCGCCGGTACACGTTGTGCCGTTCGGCGCTTTCGACGTCGATGTCGATGTCCGGCAACGTGGCCCGGTCCCGGGACAGGAAACGTTCGAAGATCAGGTCGTGTTGCAGGGGGTCCACCTGGCTGACATCAATCAGGTAGTTGACCAGGCTGGAGGCCCCGGAACCGCGGGCGGCTGCCCTGACCCCCATGTCCATGATCATCCGGGAGACCTCCGCGACCGTGAGGAAATAGGAGGAAAACCCGAGGTTCCTGATGATTCCCAGCTCGTGCTCCAGCCGCGAGCGCATGTCCTTGTGGGCTGAGCCTGATATTCCGGGGAACCGCCTGCTGATCCCGGCCTCACAGCGCTGCACCAGTTCATCGTGCGGGTCCCGGCTGATGCCTATGACCGATGCCTCGGGGACCACCGGCTGCTTCCAGCCCATGTCAGTCACCGGGTCAATCCGGCAGAAGTCGGCGAGCGCCTCGGTCTGCGCCATCAGCTGTTTGAGGTCCGCTGCGCCATACCCTGCGGCGCGGATGATTTCCTTGCCGAGCTGAAGCATCTGCGCTGAGGATTTGAGCCAGGCCTGCCCGTTGGGCTGGAGCAGCGGTTCGGCCGCGAGCTCGGGGAGGGACTTCAGCGTCCGGGCGGAGTCGAGCACGTCAGCTGTGGCGGCGCCGTCCTCTGCGCAGTAGCGGACAGCGTTGGTGAGCACGGCGGGTACGTGGTGTTCTTCCGCGAGTTTGAGCATTCGTACTGCGTGGGCGGTGCTCAGGGGCGCTCCGGGGGCAGTGAGCTGGGAAACGACTTCCGCCACCAGGGTTCTTGGGGGCATGGCGTCCAGCCAGCTTTTGAAAAGGGTGCGCGGACGGAGGTAGCGCCGGCCGCTCATGGCCCGTCCAACGTCGGAATCCGGGCCGATCAGGACCGTCAGGACCGGTTTCAGGGTTTTGGGGTCGAGCGTGCGGGAGGCGAGTTCGGCGCGGGTGACCGCCACGGGCACCGCTCCCCCGGCTTTGCCGGAGGTGCGGGCATGGGCATCGGACACCAGCCGGCACAGTGCGCGGTAGCCCGCCCCGTTGTTGTGGCCGCGGGCGAGCACCACCACCCTGCCGGCGAGCTGGGTGCGGTGGTCGCCGTCGTCGTCGAAAACCGCAAGGTCCACCCCCACGATGGGGTCGATGCCGGCTTCCATGCAGGCTTTGAGGTGTTTGATGGTGCCGTAGAGGCCGTCCCTGTCCGTGCAGGCGAGCGCGGTTGCGCCGTCCGCGGCGGCAACCTGGGCCAGTTCGTCGGGCCAGGCAACGCCATAGTGTGCACTGAAGGCCGTGGAAACGTGAAGGTGGGAGAAGCTCATGCTGTTTGTGGCCGGAGGGCGTCGTGGATCCGCAGGAGCCTCCAGCGGCCGCTGCCGGTATGCCGGCTCAGGTCCAGGGTGAGCGGCTCTCCTGCATCCCGGGGGCCGGCACCCCGCGGGTCCGCCTGCACTTGGACGCGCCAGATTTCGTGGTCCACCAGCCCCGGCCCGCTGCCGAGCGGCGCACGGCGTTCCTCGGCCCACCACTGCCGGCGTTCATACCACCGGACGGGCTCGGCGCACACCGTGTAGTGCCGTCCGGCCCACTGGAGGTTCAGCGGCTGGCCGGCGGGGGTGCAGACAACGTCCACGGACTCGCTGAACATACCCATGGGCGCCTCCCGGAACTGAACGGAGCTGATGCAAAATGCTGATGCAAAAGCAAGGTATTCGAATACATGTTCGAATACCTTGAGTCTACGACGACGCTCCGACAAAACCTAGACAGGGGTGGACGGACGGGCAGCAGGGAGGCAGGATTGTGGCATGAGCACCAATGACGCACTCCTCAAGCACGTAAGCATCAAGGCCCAGGACGAAAAGCTCGTGGCAACCTTTGATATCGACGGCAACATACCGGGGGCAGGTGCGTACGTAGTGGGACTGGTGGCGGCGAGCCCTGATTACTCATCGCAAAGACGCTTGGGCATTGAGTTCATGAACGGGGAGGCCATTGCCTTCTACTCGTTCAGCCATGACCAGAGCGCCGAGGAAAACTTTGATCTTGGCGGCGTGACGCACTCGGGCAGCACCATCACCGGCAACTTCCCCGTCGCGGCCGTCCATGGCCTGGGCAAGGGCCACATCATGTCGGCCTTCAGCGAGGCTGACGGCCGGGAGTTCCAGTCGGGCGTCGCCGTCGACGAAGCGCTCTAAGTCGACGAAACGCTCTAGGGAACACCGCGGCAGGTGCTGCCGGAACTGTGTCCGGACAGCACCCGGCGCGTCGTCAGCTGCTTTCTTTGTGGACCTTCATTTCGAGTTCAATGAACCCCGAGATCATGGCCCGGTACGTTGATTCCACGATGTCCGGGTCAATGTCCTTCTTTTCCGCGGCGGCCCGGACATGCTCGATCACCCGTTCCACCCGGCCGGGGGCGCGGACTTCAGCGTCGTCCCCTTTCAGGGTTCCGGCGATCCGGATCAGGCGTTCACGCCGCGCAATGAGGGTGACAATCTGCTCGTCAACTTCGTCGACCGCAATCCGAACCGCAGCGAGCTGTTCTTTGTCGGCCAAAGCGTCCCTATCGTTTCCTTGAATTGTTGCCATCAACTGAGAGTATCGAAGCATGCAGCCCAGAGTCGACTTCATCTCACTAGGCGTTCGCAGTGTTGACGCCTCCCGCCGGTTCTACGCGGAGGGCCTCGGCTGGCCTGTCCACCGCGAGTTTCCCGGCGATGTGGTGTTCATCCAGGTCAACCACGGCCTCATCCTTTCCCTGTGGGACGCCGCGCAGATGCACGCCGAGGCGGGGGTAGGTGCCCCCGGCCCGGTCCCCTGCATCACGCTCAGCCACAACCTGCCCAGCACCGAGGCGGTGGACCGGGTCATGGCGGAAGCGGCATCGGCCGGGGCAACTATCGTCGCCGCGCCGGTCACCCAGCCCTGGGGCGGGTACAGCGGCTATTTCGCCGATCCGGACGGCTTCCGCTGGGAAGTTGCCTACAACCCCACGTGGACAGTGGACGACGCCGGCAAGGTCACCGTTTAGGGGCATGTGGCCCCGAGTGCCGGTTTAGAACAAGGCTTCCACCGGCCGGATCAGTTCCGGGGAGTTGTTGCGTACGTTGCCCACCTCGGTGCCTACCGAATCCACATGCCAGTCGGCCGCGACTTCCTTCACGTGGGCCCGGACCAGGTCCACGAGGAAGGCGGCGTCATCGATCTGCGGATCAAGCCACGACGCCATCGTGGCCCGGTCCATGGGCAGCGGCACGCGGTCGTGCAAGGCGGTGAGCTTGCCGAAAATTGTGGACTCGGCACCGGGCGGCGGGGTGTCTGCCGTCAGGATGGATGTGGAGAGCATCCACCGTCCGGGATCACCCTCGGCCTTGGACGGATCCTTCCACCACTCATACAGGCCCGCGAACACCATCCCGCTGCCTTTGCCTGGATGGACGTAGTAGGGCTGTTTGGCTTTGCCGGTGCCCTGCTTCCATTCGTAGTACCCGTCCGCCGGGACGGCGCAGCGACGTGACTTCACGGCCTTGCGGAAGGCCGGCTTCTCCAGCACAGTCTCGCTCCGCGCGTTGATCATCTTGGGGCCGATGCCCGGATCCTTCGCCCAGGACGGCACCAGGCCCCAGCGGGCCACATGCAGCTGCCGCACGGGGCCGTCGTCGATCAGCCGTTCCAAGACGATCGGCACGTGGTCGGTCGGCGCCACGTTCCATGACGGCGGAAGGTGCACTTCCTCTTCCAGCTGGGCATCAAAGTCGGCCAGCAAGTCACCCACGGCCCGTGCCATCACATAGCGTCCACACATGGCTCCAGCATGCCATCAGCGTTATGTACTGTCATCCGGCACCGCATCCGCCGGGCAGGCTCAGGGAATAGCCCGCCGCGGGTTACCGTTGACAGGAACGAACCCCCTCAACGATTTCAGGAGAGCTCCGTGGACTTTACCCCCGAGAACGGCACCATCACCATGTTTTCCACCACCTGGTGCGGCTACTGCAACCGGCTGAAGAAGCAGCTGGACGCGCAGGGCATCGGCTACACGGAAATCAACATCGAAGAGGTGGAGGGCACAGCCGACCTCGTGGAGAAGCTCAACGGCGGCAACCGCACCGTCCCCACCGTGCTCTTCCCCGACGGCACCGCCGCCACCAACCCCTCCGCTGCCGAGGTAAAGAGCCGCCTCGCAGCCTGACCACGGCAGCTCGTGTGGTAGACAGAACGGGACCAACATCCGTGTGGTCCCGTTCTGTCTATCTGCATTGAGGGAGCCTTTCGTGGTCCATAAAGTCAAAGGTGTCGTAGCCCGCTCCAAAGGGGCCCCGGTCACTCTGGAGACCATCCTGGTCCCGGAACCGGGCCCGGGCGAGGCCCTGGTGGACATCATCACCAGCGGCGTCTGCCACACCGACCTGCACTACAAACTGGGCGGCATCAGCGATGACTTCCCGTTCCTCCTGGGCCACGAGGCCACCGGAGTGGTCAGCGCCGTGGGCCCCGACGTCACGGACGTCGCCCCGGGCGACCGCGTGGTGCTCAACTGGCGGGCCGTCTGCGGCAACTGCCGCGCCTGTGCCAAGGGCCAGGCACAGTACTGCTTCAACACCCACAACGCCACCCAGAAGATGACGCTTGAGGACGGCACCGAACTGTCCGCCGCCCTGGGCATCGGCGCCTTCGCGGAAAAGACCCTCGTTGCCGCCGGCCAGTGCACCAAGGTGGATCCCGACGCCGATGCTGCCGCCATCGGCCTGCTCGGCTGCGGCGTCATGGCCGGACTGGGCGCCGCCATCAACACCGGGGGCGTCAAGCGCGGTGATACGGTCGCCGTCATCGGCTGCGGCGGTGTGGGCGTGGCCGCCATCGCCGGCGCCGCGCTCGCCGGCGCAACCACCATCATCGCCGTCGACATCGACGCGAAAAAGCTGGACCGTGCCAAGGGCCTCGGCGCCACCCACACCGTGGACTCCTCCGCAACGGACCCTGTCGAGAAAATCCGGGAACTCACCGGCGGCTTCGGCGCTGACGTGGTGATTGACGCCGTCGGGCGCCCCGAAACGTACAAGCAGGCGTTCTACGCCCGCGACCTCGCCGGCACCGTGGTGCTGGTGGGCGTCCCGACGCCGGAGATGACCCTGGAGCTGCCCCTGCTGGACGTCTTCGGCCGCGGCGGCTCGCTGAAGTCCTCCTGGTACGGCGACTGCCTGCCGTCCCGGGACTTTCCCATGCTGATCAGCCTCTACAAGCAGGGCAAGCTGGACCTGGATGCATTCGTGACCGAGCGGATCACCATCGACCAGGTGGAGGAAGCGTTCGAGAAGATGCACTCCGGTTCCGTGCTGCGTTCGGTGGTGGAACTGTGAGCGTCCGGATCGATCGTCTCGTCACGTCCGGAACGTTTTCGCTCGACGGCGGTACCTGGGATGTGGACAACAACGTCTGGATCGTGGGCAACGAGGAGGAATGCGTGGTGATCGACCCCGCGCACGATGCCAAGGCCGTAGCCGCGGCCGTCGGTGGCCGGAAGCTCAAGGCGATCCTGCTGACCCACGGCCACGACGACCACATCCGTTCAGTAGCTGACTTCTGGGACCTCGTCCAGGCACCGATCCACCTCCACCGGGAAGACTGGATGCTGTGGCGGAACGTCTACCCGGATGTGGAACCCGACGTCGCCATCAATCACGGCGACGTCATTGAAGTGGCGGGGGCCAGCCTGACGGCCCTGCACACCCCCGGTCACTCGCCCGGCTCGGTGTCCTTCCACCTGGCTGACGGACCCGACGGCGAGGGCTCGCTCTTCAGCGGCGACACCCTGTTCCAGGGCGGCCCCGGCGCCACGGGCAGGTCCTACAGCGACTTCCCCACCATCATCGAGTCGATCCGGACGTGGCTGCTGCCGCTCCCGGCCGGAACGGTGGTCCGGACCGGCCACGGCGCCAGCACCACCATCGGGGTCGAAGCCCCGCACCTGGACGAATGGATCGCCCGGGGCCACTAAAGGGGCCCCGGCCGGTCTGAAACCGGGCCAGCCAGCCCGGCAAGCGCGGGCTACGCCTCCCGAGTATCCAATCCTGCATAGCTGCTGAAGTCGGCATGCTGGAGGGAGGCGTGGCCCGCGTACGCGGCAATAACGGCGTCCTCAACATCCTGGACCATGAGGCCAGGCACCAGATCGTTGGCCGCGCCGGCGGTGGCTGGGTCCCAATCCAGGCCCAGGGCTGCATAGCTGTCCGTCAGGACGCTGCGGATGGGGGCGGAATTTTCCACCACGATCACGGAACTGAACAGCCACCCGCCGCTCACCACGCGCTGCGCTGTGCCCACGAGCTTGATCCGGTGCGCCGGGTCGTCCGGGTGGGTGCCGTGAACGCTGAACTCCCCGGGGCAGTACTCCCCCGGAATTTCGCCAACCGCTGCCTGCACACCGACGTCCCGCAGGGACTGCGCCAGCAGCTCACCAAAGAAGCTGAACCGGCCCTTGGAACCGGCAATGGCGTCCGCATGGGGCATCACATGGTCCACCACCAGCGTGCCCTCGTGGTAGGCGGCGGCGCGTCCGCCGGCCTTCCGCACCAGGGGTTCGAATCCGTGCTCGCGGCAGGCCCGGGCGGCCGCGTCGAAGCCGGGCAGGCGGGTATCCCGCTGGCCGAAGGCAACAGTCGGCGCGGGCCGGTACAGCCGCAGCGTGGGGCCGATCCTGCCGGTCTTCGCCTGGGTCAGCAGTTCGAGGCCGAATTCCAGGTCACGTGCGGCGCCGAGGGAATGATCCTGCCGCACCACGGTGAGCGTCCGGAGTCCCGCTTCGGCGTCCTGCATATTGCTAAGCTCCCTTATGGTCATATTGCAATTCCTTGTCGTCGCGGCTGCGTTCGCGGTCATCGACGCCGTCTGGCTCAAGCTCATGAACCCGTTCTACCGCAGCCACATCGGTGACCTGCTCGCAGACAAGCCACACTTAGGTTACGCCGTGGCTTTCTATGTCATGTACATAGCGGGGATTGTCTTCTTTGCGCTGCGGCCGGCGCTCGACGGCGGCAGCTGGCTGACCGCCGTCGGCTATGGGGCCGCCCTGGGCGCCTTTGCCTACGCGACGTATGACCTGACGAATGCCGCCACGCTCAAGACGTGGCCGGTGCAGCTCATTGTTGTGGACATCCTGTGGGGTGCCGCCCTGACGGGACTGTCCACCCTCGCCGGCTGGCTGGTGTTCCGCGCCACCTGACATCCAGCGGTGTATTGCTGCACCGTCCCCCATCGGGTGGCTAAACTCAGGAACTGGGTCCACCCGCTACTCCTCAGAAGAGGTAATCCACTGATACGCGTCATTAGCTACAACCTCCGCAAGCACCAGGCCAGTGGGGAACTGGTTGATCTTGCCCAGAACTTCGGCGTCGATGCCCTGTGCCTCCAGGAGTGTGACACCTCGGACCTGCCGGACACGCTGGGTCCGCTGCAGCTCGCCGACTCCACCAAGGGCAACCGCCTTGGGCTGGCCATTTACTACCGGCCTGACCGGTTCACGGCCCACGGCACCAAGACCTTCGCGCTCAAAAAGTCCCTGCACGACATGGTCCTGGCGCCCGCCCATGAGCGCCTCATCGGCACGCGCGTGCGGGACAACGAGACCGATCACGAACTGGTTATCGCCTCGTTCCACGCCGCTCCGCTGACCGCCACCAACTCGCTGCGGCGCAACCAGATCCACGCGGCCCACGCGGAACTCCTGGGTATGGGCACCGGCCTTATGACTCTGATGGTGGGTGACTTCAACTACCCCTTCTTCACCAAGAACCTCAACGAACACATGAAGAACACCGGCTACGAACTCTCCCTCAGCGACCGCAGGACCTACACCCGCTACAAAGTATTCAAGGGCCACTTCGACTTTGCCACGTCCCTGGGACTGAACATCGAGAATGTGGAAACCCTGCCCCGCGGCGCCTCCGACCACCTGCCGATTCTGGTGACCGCCGAATATGGCCAGGATTCGACGCCGTTCCAGGAGCCCCCCGCGTCCTGATTTCACCAATTTGGAGGCCCGAGTGCGGCACGACTGGATCAACAAGGCGCTACCGGGCGTTGGTGTTGCGCGTGGCTACAAACGGTCCTGGCTGAAGTCGGACCTGGTGGCCGGGGCGGCCTTGAGCGCAGCCCTGGTGCCGGCAGGGATGGCGTACGCCGAGGCCAGCGGGCTTCCTGCGGTGAACGGGCTGTACGCCTCCGTGGTGCCCATGATCTTCTATGCCGTGTTCGGGCCATCCCGGGTTGTCATTGTGGGGCCGGACTCGGCGCTGGCCCCCATGATCGCGGCCGCCATCCTTCCGCTGGCCGGGCAGGATCCGGAGAAGGCGGTGACCATGGCCGGAGTGCTGGCCATCCTGATCGGCGTCTTCCTGATAGCCGGCCGGATCTTCAAGCTGGGGTTTGTGACCGGATTGCTGTCCCGGCCGATCCGCGTCGGGTACCTGAACGGCATCGCACTGGCCGTCACCGTCAGCCAGCTTCCGCGGCTGCTGGGGATCGATGTCTCGGCCGATGGCCTCTTTGAGCGCCTCACGTCCCTGGCGGACGCCGTCCTCAGCGGCGGTATCAATCCCATCGCCCTGGCTGTGGGTGCCGGCAGTGTGGCCGTCATTGTCGCCGGCCGTTTTCTTCCGTGGAAGGTGCCCAGCGTCCTGTTCGCGGTGGCCGGCTCCATCGCCGCAGTGGCCGTACTGGGCCTGGCCGGACAGCTGCCCATGGTGGGCGCCCTGCCGCAGGGACTCCCGGCCCCTGCGCTGGGCGGAATTGGCGTGGACGAGGTCCTGTCGCTCGTGGGCCCTGCAGCAGGCATCGCGCTGATTGCTTTTGCGGACACCTCCACTTTGTCCAAGAGCCTCGCAGCGCGACGCGGAGCGAGGGTCAACGGCAATGAGGAAATGGGGGCCTTGGGCATCGCCAACGTGGCAACCGGGGTGCTGGGCGGCTTTCCGGTGAGCGGAAGTTCCTCCCGCACCCCGATTGTGCTCGACGCCGGGGCGAAGACGCAGCTCAGCGGTGTGGTGGCAGCCTTGCTCGTAGTCCTTTTTATGGTCGCCACACCGGGGGTGACGGCTTTCCTTCCCACCGCCACGCTCGCCGCCGTGGTGATCGTGGCGGCGTCTTCGCTGGTTGACGTGCGAACGCTCGTGCGCCTCGTCAGGATGAGCCGGCTGGAGGCCCTCCTCCTGGTGGTTACATTCCTCGGCGTCGCCTTTGTAGGGGTCCTGCCGGGAATTGCCGTGGCCATTGGACTGTCCCTTCTGGCCTTTGTCCAGCGCGCCTGGGATCCCTACCGCACTGAGCTGGCCAGCGTGGCGGACGTTCCGGGCTTCCATGACCTGGACCGGCATCCCGAAGGCCGGCGGGTGGAGGGCCTGGTGATTGCCCGTTTCGATGCACCGTTGTTCTTTGCCAACGGGGAAGTGTTCGCCGAGCACATCCACGGCCTGGTGGACGCTGCGCCCTGGCCGGTGAAGTGGGTCATTGTGGCAGCCGAGCCGATCACAGGCCTTGATACGACAGCGCTGGATGAGCTCGTTCTGCTCGACGATGAACTGGCGCAGGACGGTATCAGCTTGGTCTTCGCAGAAATGAAGGGACCGATCAAGGACCGCCTGATCCGGTTCGGGGCGAGCGCACGGTTCACTGCGGACCATTTCTTCCCCACCCTGCGCAATGCGGTGCACAGCTACAAAAGCATTACCGGCGCCGACTAGTCACAGGGACAGGTAGTCACAGCGGTCCGGTAGTCACGGGCAAGGCCGTCAGGTCCGGCGAAGCGTCAGGATCTGTTCGGCACGGCCGAACGGGCCCTGAAGATCGTGCAGGACGGTGGACGTGAGGCCAATCCCGTCGGTTCCGAAGGAGACGGCGTTGTCCAAGCCAAGCCATTCGCCGTCGGGCCTGCGGTACATGTGGATCTGCAGGTCCAGGTTGGGGAACGCATAGCTGTCCTTGCCCGGCGGGACCCTGGCCGCGATCCCGTTGGCTGTGTCAACGAGGCCCATCAGGCGGGCCAGGTCGCCGCTGTCGGCTTTATCCGTCAGGGGGTGCTGCGTGCGGAGCCAGACGATGCCGGCGCCGGGCCGGTGGCCCTCGGCCACGCGCATCTCCAGGGACCGGATATAGCCGCCTGGCCAGATGGCGGCGCCGTCGAACGGTTTGCATTCATCCGGTGCCGGGATGGCAGTGTCCTCGACGGCGGCAACCGCGGACGTGTCGCTGGTGATCATCCGCCACGCGGTGGCGCGGATGGCCACCCGCCCGTTGGCTACCAGTTCTGCCTGCAGGAGCTCGATGGTCCGGCCGGGGCGGAGGGTGGTGGTTTCGATGTGGAACCCGCCGCCCGGGATCAGGCCCAGGATCTCGTAGCTCAGCCGGGCCATGCGCATGTCGGCGCGCGGCTCGTGGCGCTCCAGGCTGTCCGCCATCAGTCCGGACGCTGGCGCCATGTGCTGTTCGTGCTCGTTCCAGGCCCCTTGGGCGTGGATGGTGGAGCGGAATTGGCCGTCGCCCTGCGCCTGGTAGTAGAAATCGCCGTCGGCCAGTTCCGGGAGTGCAGCAGTCACCATTGACCCTTTCGCTTTGTTCTTGTGTGGCTCAGCCCACCCTATCCGCTGTGCCTGCCTCGGCCCGGTCGGCAGCGCTCCCCCGCGACCGGCGCCGCCGCCGTACCAGCAGCCAGGCGATAAGTCCGGCCGCTGCGGCGGCCAGCACAACAATCCCCCACGGGGAGCCGGCAGCCAGCGCCAGCCACGCCTCCACGGCGGCGAGCCCGATGGTGGCGTAGAGCAGTGCCCAGAGGATGGAACCGGCGACGGCGGCGGGAAGGTAGCGCCGCAACGGCATCTTCGCAGCGCCGGCGGCGAGGTTGACGGCGGTCTGCAGGCCGATGGTCAGGAACGAAAGCGTCACGGCGAGTGGTCCCCACCGGCGGACCAGCTCCTTCGCGTGGACGGCACGCCGGCCGTTCCAGGACGACGCGAACCGCGTGTGTTCCATGCCTGCTGCGGCTCCCCGGCCGATCCAGTACGTCGCATTCACGCGCAGCATAACAATCGCGAACAGGCTGGCTGCCGCCACGCCGAAGGGCAGATCCCGGAACTGGTCCATGGGGTCAGGCCGCAGGCTGCGGTCGGGCCCCGACGGCGAGCTGCAGGTCCGCGAAGATGCCGCCGTTGAGCCGGAAGGCGTGGGCGGCGTGCGCGAGCACCTCCTCGGTCCCGTCCTTGTCCAGCTGGGCAGTGAGGGCAGCGACGGCGGCCGCGTCCATCCTGCCCTTGAGCAGGTCGCCCATAAACGGGGACGACTCAGCTTCTTCGTGGGCCGCACTGGTGGACTGTGTGAGCAACACGGAGAGCGGGGCGGTCATGTTCTTCCTCATGCGCAGCAGGGGGTCGGAACACCATTATGGCGCACCGCACTTAGGCAACCCTAATCTCGCCCTTCCAGCATGCGCGTCCGCAGGTCCGGCCACGATTTTGCGAAACCGGGATGGAGCTCCTTCGCGTCCACCTCGTCCAACCGAACCCACTGGAGTTCGAGGCTTTCCGGATCGCTGATTACGGGCTCAAAAGGCGCGGTCACCAGCACTACAACGGTGGTGTAGGACCAGTAGCCCAAGTCCAGCACAGACGTGAAGAGGACGCTCACATCCGCGGCCGGTACCGCGGCTTCCTCGTGCGCCTCGCGGAGGGCCCCGGTGACTGCGTCCTCGCCCTGGTGCAATGCTCCGCCGGGCAGTCCCCAGGTACCACCGTTATGGCTCCACAGCGCGCGGTGCTGCAGGAGAACGCCCTTGCCGGGGTCATAAGCCAGCACGCCCGCGGCACCGAACCTGCCCCAGAACTTGCCGCCGCCGCCCTCCACCCAGGCGTCACCGGGGTCCCGCGGACCGGTCCGGGCCGGTGGAATCGTGAGGTTCGCGTCAGGGGACGTGGCAGCCAAGGAGTGATCCATTCCACCAGTCTGACAGGTGCCCGGTGGCCCGGACGCGCGGCCGCCCGCGGCGCGTCAGCCGGCCTGTCCCGCGTGACCGCGTTCGACGGCGAAATCACCGCCCGGGTACATAACGGTTTCGTGTCCGTCGTCGAACCTGACCAGGTAGGGCGGATGACCTTCCTGACCACGGACTTCCACGATCACGCCGTGCCGGTCCGAAGATCCGACGGTCCTCCCCCGGACGATAATCCTGTCGCCCTGCGCTGCCTCCATGGCAATCACCTCCAAGCCCCAGAGTACGACTGACGGGGACCGGGGAACAGGGGTCAGTCGCGTTCCGCGTCGCGGTTCCCGGAAATGCGCTGCAGGTCGGGTCCCTGAGACGCGATGAGCCGGGCAGCGTGGCGAAGCGAATCGTCGGGGTCCTGGTGCCAGCGGGTGATGACGACGTCGGCGCGCTGGCGGCCGCTTTCGCCCAGTCCCTGCAGCAACGGAACCACAACGTCGGCAATCAGTGGGTCCACCAGCTCACCGGTCTGCGCGGTTCTGATGAAGCCCTCCAGCCGGGTCAGGTCAGAGTGGCGGAGGAGGGCAACCCGGGACTGCAGCAGCACCACGGCCGCGAGCCGCCTTTCATAGACCGGCCGCCTGCCGGGACCGGGCCGGCCCCAGAGGAGAGATGCCAAAGCGGTCACCTCGTCGTGGCCAAGATCCTTGAATTTCGTGCCGGCGTCGCGGACGGTGCCGCGTACGGCTCCCACCGACGATCCGTAGGACCCAAGTGCCCCGCCCACCCGGGACTCCACGCCTTCCGCCCGGTACCAGGCGCCCTCATTCTGCAGGGTGGCATCGATGAAGCCGGCAGCCTCCTGCACACGCCCGTTCACAGCACCCTCCCGGTGGCCGCGTGGAGGATGCAGAACGGCGTCGACGGGCGGGCTTCGAGCCGTCCCTCCGCGATGGGGTCCCCGCACACGGCGCACGTTCCGTACGTGCCCGCCGCAATCCGCGCCAGGGCCGCATCCACCTGGTCAAGTCCCGCACTGCTCTGCTTCAGGAGCGCCGAGGCCTGCGACAGCTCGAACGCAATGGTGGAACCCTCGGGGTCGTGTTCGTCATCCACGTTGGAATCCTGGCGTGCGGCGTTCGCCGAGGAGATGTCCGCACGGAGCGCGGGGAGCAGCTCGAGTTTCCGGGCGCGCTCTTCTTCCAGCAGGACCCGGAACCGTTCAAAATCGGGCATGGGAAAAGCCTAGTGGTTTGGGTCTCGACAAGCGCCGCCGGCGGGAGGATGCTGGCAAGCGTAAGCGCCTCAGATGTGGTCTGGCAGCCAGGGACAGAAAGCTGCCGGACACAAAACCAACAGAGAAAGTCTGCGTGTCATGCCTACAAACATCGTCACAGAACTGGCAGTCAAGTCCCACAACACACCGGATGAGAAGCGCCGGCCGGAGAAA
Source organism: Pseudarthrobacter raffinosi (assembly GCF_023913735.1). Lineage (GTDB taxonomy): Bacteria > Actinomycetota > Actinomycetes > Actinomycetales > Micrococcaceae > Arthrobacter > Arthrobacter raffinosi. Next base: position 129,173 of record NZ_JAMXBH010000009.1, on the reverse strand, counting down.
ACCGAAGTGGATGTCGTCAACCTGGGCGACTACACGGTCGGCCGGTTGACGTTCAGTCCCGGCTGGCGCTGGTCGGACTGCATCAAGCCGGTGGTCCAGACCGAGTCCTGCCAGAACAACCACGTCGGATACTGCGTTTCCGGTGCCCTCAACGTCGAGACCACCGGTGGCAACCGGATCAGCATCAGCGCCGGCGATTCGTACACCATTCCACCCGGGCATGACGCCTGGGTGGACGGCGACGAAGCCTTCGTCGGCATTGAATTCTTCAGCGCCGCGGAATTCGCCAAGCCCCCGGGAACGTGACCCGGCTGCCCTCCCCCGGCAGGTCAGTACCAGTTGTTGGCCACGGAATGGTTCCACGCGCTGCACGGTGACCCGTAGCGGTCAGCGATATAGGACAGGCCCCAACTGACCTGGGTCCGGTAGCTCGTGAGCCAGTCGCTGCCGGCGCTGGCATACTTGCTGGCCGGCAGCGACTGGGCGATGCCGTATGCGCCCGAGTACGGGTTGGTGGCGGTGGTCAGCCAGTTCGACTCCTTGGTCCACAGCGACGCCAGGCACGGAAACTGGTCCTGGCCCCAGCCGTAGGCGCCCAACTGCCCGGCCGCGTAGGTTTTTGCGCCGGCGGGGTCGTTCACAGCGCCGCCCGGCACGGAAGGCACGACGACGACGGGCGGCGGAGCCGGCGTCGGGCTCGGGACAGGAGCGGGGGCTGGCACTCCCGGTACAACAGGTGGGGCCGGAGCCGGTTTCTGCGCAGCGGCGAGGGCCGCCGCCCTGGCTGCCGCCTCCGCCTGTTGGCGTGCCTGTTCCTGCGCCGCGGCCCGTTTGGCGGCCTGCGCCGTTTCGTACGCGGCCAAGGCCACCTGGCCCTGCCGGAACTCACCCTCCACCGCAGCGGTGGTGCCCTTGAGGGATGCCAACTGCGCGGTCAGTTCCTGGCCGTGCTCCTGCTGCTCCGCGATCTGCCTGGACATGGCCTGCTGGGCGGACTGGGCGGCGGCGAGCTTGGTTCTGGCTTCGCTGGACAGACGCTCGCGCTCTGCCCTGGCTGCCTGCTCCTGATCGGCCAGGGCGCGGGAAATGCGTTCGGCGGCTGCGGATTTGTTCACCAGGGCTGCAGTCTTGTCGCTGACGATCTGGACGATATTCAGGCCTTGGATGCTGTTGTTCTGCACGGCGTCGAGAGCAACGAAGAAACCCATGTTTGTGCCACCGGTCTTATACGACTGCGCCGCCAGGGCACCGATTTCCTTCTTGTACTGTCCCAGTTCGGCCGCGGCGCGTGCCGTCTGGGCGGTCAGGGCATGCACAGTGGAAGTGGCGGCCTGAAGCGCCGCTTCGGCCTGGGCGTACTCCGCGGCGGATGTCACGGCCGCATTGCCCAGCGCCTCCGCTTCGGCCTGAAGCCCGCCCAGCAGCCCGTTGATCCTGGTGACCTCTGCCGCTTTGCCGGCCTCGTTTTGCTTGGCGTTCTGCACGTCCTGCCACGAGGGATAGCCGCCGGGCGGGGCGTCGTCGGCGGCATGTGAGGGCAGCAGCGCAGCCGACCCTACCAGGGCGACCGCCAGCATGCCGGCGAGGGCGGGCAGCCGCATTTTTTGAACAATCCGGGACATAGTTGGTGAGCTTACCGGGCATATACGGATTACGGGGGTTGACCTGCAACATCGTTACCAGGGAGTAGAGCATTCGCGCTGACATACGAGTGAATTTCACTCCTACATTCCGTTACCGGAATGTGACATTGCCGCCGAGCAGAAGTTATGGTCAAACGGTGGCCCGGCTCAAGCCGGACCATTCCCGCCAGTATGCCGAGCCCTGCCGCTGACCGGGATCCAGTCGCTTTCCAGCTGGCAGGGACGGGGGAACCACGTTTCCACGGCTTCTTGCGAAGCCTTGGGGTTAAGTCGGTATCGCTCCGTTTAGTGCGGCGCCGCTACCGGCCGGGTATCTCCGACCCGAACCCGACAGCTCACCCCGCAGGCATGGGAGAGGCGATCAACCGTGTCCAAGAATTCCGCTTCCGCACGCCATCGTGTGGTTTCTGCCAGCTCTACCGTCCCTGTCGGCCTGTCGTCAACGGCCAAAGCACACGCCCTGACGTTTGGCCGTCCGGCCCTGGTGGCTGTTGCTGCATCCGGCCTGCTGTTCGGCATCGGCGTCCCGGCTCAGGCCGGCGTCCACGGCCCGGATGATGCCGGGACTGCCAACGCCCAGGTCCAAACCGGTGCGGCGGCAGCGGCTCCGGCCGCTGTTGCTCCGGCCCCCGCCGCAGCGGCCCCCGCCGCGGCCAACGTTCACACCGTCGTTTCGGGTGACACGCTGGGCCAGATTTCCGCCACCAACGGCGTCCCGCTCAACGACGTCCTTGCCGCCAATGGACTCTCGCTGACCACCATCATCTACCCCGGCGACCAGATCCGGATCCCCGGCGCCGGCTACACGGCACCGGGCGCCGCACCGGCTCCGGCGGCGAAGGCCGCAGCGGCGCCGTCCTCCGCCACCAACACCGGTATACAGCTGGCCTCAACGTCCGCACCGGCAGCCCAGGCTCCGGCCGGCTCGCTCGGCGCGGCCATCCTGGCTTCCGCCACTTCACAGCTCGGCGTGCAGCAGGACTGCACCGCCATGGTGGAGAAGGCGCTGCGCTCGGTGGGTAAGAGCGTGGGTGACCTGGCTCCCGGCCAGTTCTACCAGTACGGCACGGTGGTGGGCACCCCGGCCGCAGGGGATCTGGTCATCACGGCCGGCCATGTGGGCGTCTACGCCGGCAACGGCCAGGTAGTCAGCGGCGGGGTGGACGGTTACAAAACCGAAGTCCACTCCCTCAGCTGGCTCGCCGGAGCGTCCTTCGTCCGCGTAGCGTGATCCGACCATGCTCGACGGCGGCGGGCGGCACCCGGCCGCGCGCCGCCGTCGTCCATCCCTTGTGTTCGCTCAGGTCCCGCAGAAGGTCCGGTAGCTCCCGAAGTTTTCAGGGGCGGGGCCGGCGTAGCGTTCCAGCCCGGGGCGCTGCGTGTACGGATCGGCCAGGACGTCCACCAACCGGTTGAATGGGTCCAGGTCGCCTGCGATAGCAGCATCCAGGGCCTCTTCAACCAGGTGGTTCCTGGGGATGTAGACGGGGTTGACCCGGTCCATCAGGTCCGCGTCCGGCGCCAGGGCCAGCCACCGTGCGGCCCAGGCGTCGAAGGCGCCCGGGTCCGCAAACATGGACCGCGCAGTTTCCGGGGTCCCGCGGGCCGCCGAGCCGAGGCTACGGAAGAAGGACGTGTAATCCACCTGGCCTTCCTGGAGCAGCGCCAGCAGACCGTCCACCAGGGGCGACGCAACGTCGTCGTTCGTGTCCGAGTGCAGTCCAAGCTTGGACTTCATGCCGGCTGACCAGGCAGCGCTGTACAGCGTGCGGAAGGCGCCGAGGGATTCAACGGCGAGCGCCACGGCCTGGTCCTGGTCTTCATGGAGCAGGGGCAGGAGTGCTTCAGCGAGCCGGGTGAGGTTCCATTCGGCGATGACCGGCTGGTTGGCGTAGGCGTAGCGTCCGTCCGCGTCGATGGAGCTGTAGACCGCGCCGGGGTTGAAGGCGTCCATAAACGCACAGGGACCGTAGTCGATGGTCTCGCCGGAGATGGCCATGTTGTCGGTGTTCATCACGCCGTGGACGAAGCCCACCAGCATCCAGTGCGCCACCAGTGACGCCTGTGCTGCTATGACCTCATCGAAGAACGCAAGGTAGGGCTTGTCGGCGAGCGCCGCGTCCGGATAATGGCGGCTGATGGCGTGATCGGCCAGGCGGCGCAGAAGGTCCGTCTCGCCGTTGACGCGGGCGAACTGGAAGCTGCCAACGCGCAAGTGGCTGCTGGCCACCCGGGTGAGCACGGCGCCGGGCAGCATGGTTTCGCGGCGGACGGGCCGGCCCGTGGCCACCACGGCAAGGGACCTCGTGGTGGGGATGCCCATGGCGTGCATGGCTTCGCTGACGACGTACTCGCGCAGCATGGGACCGACGACGGCGAGACCGTCACCTGCGCGGGCGAACGGTGTCCGGCCGGAGCCCTTGAGGTGGATGTCCCGAAGCTGCCCGTGGATGTCCGTGACCTCACCCAGCAGGAGGGCCCGCCCGTCGCCGAGCAGGGGTGAGTAGCCGCCGAACTGGTGGCCGGCATAGGCCTGGGCCACCGGTGTGGCACCGTCAGGAATCTGGTTGCCGATGAGCAACCGGGTCCCCTCGGGCGTCCGCAGCGAGGACGGGTCCAGGCCCAGTTCGGCGGCCAACGGCTCGTTCAGGACCAGCAGCTGCGGGTCTGGCGCTTCCTCTGCCTGCCAGGGAACCGCCAACTCCTCGAGTTCGCGGGCGAAACGCCCGTCGAAGGTGAGCGTTAGTGGGATTGCGGTGCTCATCCTTCAAGACTACCCGCGGCCGCGGGTGAGTGCCCCGCCCTCCCAACTGAGTAGCGCTATCTGTCGTTCTGGAGGCTCAAAACGTCAGATAGCGCTACGCAGATCAACCGTGCTGGCGTCACCCCTCAGACGTGCTGTCCGAACCAGGCGAGGGTGTCGTTCCAGGCAGCCGTGGCCTGGGTTTCGTTGTAGCGCTCGCCGGTGTCGTTGTGGAAGGCATGGTCGACGCCGGGGTAAACGGTGAGCTGGTGCGTCACCGTGGTGGCGCCCAGGGCATCGCGGAGGCTCGGCATCGCGCCGGTGATCCGCGCGTCGCGTTCGGCATAAACCCCGAACACCGCGGCCTTGATGGCCGGCACCTTGTTCAGGTCCGGCGCCGGACCATAGAACGCCGCGGTGGCCTTCAGCCCGGCCAGCTCGGTTGCCGCCTGCCAGGTAATGCCGCCGCCGAAACAGTACCCGTTCATGGCGATGCGTCCGGAGTCCACGAAGTCCTGGCCCTGAAGGTAGTCAAAGGCCGCCGCGAAGTCAGCAACATGGCGTGGGGCGCCGGCGCTGGTCAGTGCACCCGACACGGCGTCGGAGTCAAGGCTGGCGGTGCCGCCTTCCCTGCTGAGCAGGTCAAGGGCCAGCGCCGCGTACCCGGCTTTGGCAAAGCGGCGGGCAACGTCCTGGATGTGAGGGGTCAGGCCGCGGTTCTCGTGGCAGACCAGCACCGCAGGGCCGGCTGCTCCGGATTCGGGCCGGGCGAGGTACCCACTGATCTCGGTTCTTTCGGCCGGGAACCGCACGGTCGCCGTCGTCAGCCCCGCGGCGCCCTCCGGGACGGAGAGCGGACTTTTGGCCCCCGGAACAGCACCGGCAGAAGCGGTGCCGGTGCCCGCCGTCGACGATGACGGCGTGGGTGTGGGCATGGGGTCCGTGCTGCGTGGGACTTCCTCGGGTGTGCATCCGACGAGCAGCATCGCGCCCGATGCCGCCGCCATGCTTCCCATGATGAATGCGACCCGGCGGGTGAAGGTGCGGTGCGTCATTGCGCCGGCGCGGTAGTCGTCGAAGAATTCCTCGATCAGGTACCGTTCAAACTTTCCAAGCTGGACCATGGTTGGCCTCCTCGAGTGAGGGTCATATCCTTCTCCGAAGCCGGCGGTCCTGCAAGGGTCCCATGCGCCCGGTCAGAACTGCTCCGCCGGGATGGAAAACCCGAGGTCCAGGAGTCCGCGGCCTGCCTGTTCCAGGATCGGATCCATGGTCAGGGAGGCGTGGTTGAGCAGTACATTGACATCGCGTTGGATCCGCTGGAGTGGGTGCGTCAGCCGGTGAACACTCCCTCCGGAGCCCGTCAGGATGAGGCGGACAGCCTCGGCGGATGCCGCGCCACTGAGACCGAGGGAAAGCCGGTACTGTGCCCGCTCCTCATCCGTGAAAGCGACCGGCCGCCGGCCGTAGGAAGCGGCCACCACCCGGACAGCTTCCTGCCAGTGCAGCCGCGCAGTCGCCACCTGCCCGAAGGCCTGCGAGAACCGGGCCTGCGCGAGCGGCGAATCCGCCTGCCGCGCCTGCGTTGTCTGCTTGACCTTGCGCACCATCATCAGGTCCCGGAACACCTCGATGGCGTGCTCAGCGGCCCCCAAAGCAGCTGCCGGGGCAACCATGTTCAGGAACGTGGCCATGGGGATGTGGATGTTCGGATCCGGATGGATGCGGCTGCCGGGGTTGTCCGCGGCGGCCAGGAGGTTCCACTCCAGAGCGCGGTGCGCTGGGACAAAGAGATTCTCCGTCCGGAGATCGTTGCTTCCTGTCCCCCGCAGGCCGGCCGTGTGCCAGACGTCCAGGAGGTCAAGATCGGACACCGGGACCAGGCACTGTAGGCGGATCTCGCCGTGCTGCACAGCCAGGAGCGCCCACTCAGAATGCATGACACCGGAGGCGAAGCTCCAGCGGCCCGAGATAATGAACCCGCCGGGAACCTTCTCTGCTTTACCTGGAGGGGCGCCGGTGGCGGCAGCCAAGGGCGCCGGCCCGTTGGCGAAGACTTCATCCTGGGCTTCCTGCGGCCAGCGGGCCAGCATCCAGACATGTTCCACCAGGTGCCCGACGCTCCACGCCGTGGAGACACATCCCTGGGCGAGGTGGCGGACCACCTCCACGTAGGTTTCCAGCCCCAGGCCGAAGCCGCCCACGGCCTTAGGCGCGAGCATCTGAAATACGCCCGCCGCCTTCAGTTCAGCCATGGTGGCTTCCGGAATACGGCGGATCTCCTCGGTTTCAGATGCGCGTTCCCGCAGCCGGGGAACGAGGGCATCCACCCGGGCTAGCAGCTCGTCGTGCGTCGGAACTGCCACAGCCGCCGCGGTCGGCATCACGGCCGGGAGCACCTCTTCGGGAAGCTCAATGGTGTGCGCTGTATGGCTGCGCTTCGCGGCCAGGTAGCGGTGGTTCGCCTCCGAGAGGTGCACGCCGGTGGGGACCTGCTCCGAGACGTCAACGCCGAGGGCCGTCAGCTGCCCTACTTTGTCCGGGTTGTTGGTGAGGAGGCGGATCCGGCCGGCGCCAAGCGCTCCGAGCATCTGGGCGGCGGCGCTGTAGTCCCGCTCGTCCTCGCCGCGACCCAGGGCAACGTTGGCTTCGTAGGTATCCAGGCCGGTGTCCTGCAGGGCATAGGCGTCGAGCTTGGAGTACAGGCCGATGCCACGCCCTTCCTGCCGGAGGTACAGCAGGAAGCCCCCGACGGCGGCAATCTCCTCGACTGCCTCGCGCAGCTGGGGTCCGCAGTCGCAGCGCTCGCTGCCGAACACGTCGCCGGTGAGGCACTCGCTGTGCAGTCGGACCAGCGGGGCCGTACCTTCCGGGCCCTGGTCCAGGAGCGTCTGCTCCCATTCGCCGAGCGCGAGCAGCAGGTGCTCCTTACCGTCGGCCAGCCCATGGAACGTCATGATCTCGGCTGTGGCCGCGAAGCCATCAGGGAAGCGCAGCGGGACGGTGACCTGGCTGCGGACGGCGGCCGGTTGTTCGAATGGCCGCGCGACGGTCTCGGACATGACGGTCATCTGGGCTCCTCAGGAAGTCTGAAAGTACTTGAATGTTGAAGTAAACAGTACTGGTCATAAGTTCACGACGCAAGTGATTTGCCGGACATAAAACTTCACTCATGAAGTAAATGCCTTAGGCTTGCCCTATGGAAAATTCCGTCGAACCCCGCTGGCTGAGCAGGGATGAACGTGAGGTGTGGCTGACCCTCGTGGGCATCATGATGAAGCTCCCCGCCGCCCTGGACTCCCAGCTGCAGCAGGACGCCGGGATAAGCCACTTTGAGTACATGGTCCTTGCCGGCCTGTCTGAAGCTCCGGAACGAACCCGCCGGATGAGTGACCTGGCGGGCTTCACCGAGTCCGGACTCCCCCGCCTGTCCCAGGTTGTCAGCCGGCTTGAAAAGCGGGGCTGGGTTCACCGCTCCACGGATCCTTCCGACGGACGCATCACCCTGGCCACACTCACCGACGAGGGCTGGGCGAAGATTACCCAAACCGCTCCGGGGCACGTGGAAGCAGTCCGAGCGCTCGTGTTCGATCCCCTCACGAAGGCGCAGTCGCGCCAGCTGGCGAGCATCGGCAAGCGCATCATGGGCGCCATCGACCCAGAGGACCGCTGCCTGCGTGAAAGCGCCCCGCTCTGAGAAACTTGATCCGGAGCGCAAAGAGCCCCCGGCCTCTGCCGATTAACAGGAACTGCCGCCATTCAGGTAGGTCAGTGGTCGAAATGGATCCGTACGGGGTGGGGCTCGTCGGCCGCGGCAACAATCTCGGCCGCCAAATCGCGGATACTGACGTTGCGGGTCCGTGATGCACGGAAGAGCCACTCAAGCGCATCATCGTAGCTGCACCGTTCCTGGCCGATGATGACACCCAGCGCGAGATCTGTCGGCGTCCGCGAAGCCATGGCCGCCCCAAGGTTCTCCTCCGTTTCCTGCAGTGACACGATCCGGAGGACGAGGCGCAGTCCCTTCGACGCCTCCGCAGCCAAGGAATGGGCTGCTTCCATGGCGTCCCGGCCGAATCCGTGCGGCCTGGAGCTGTAGAAGATCATTCCTGCGCTGGCCTCGCCCTCCAGGTGCATCCGCAACGCCAGGAGCGACAGCACCTTCTCGCGCCGGGCGGCTTCGACGAAGCTGGGCCATCGCTCCCCGGACCTCAGGTCCGTGACCGTGACAATTCCTACTTCCAGCTGGCGGCTTGGGAGGCGCTGTGGCATCGGGCCTTGCACGTGAGGGTGCCTTGGTGGTCGTGGCGGGGCGATCAACAACCCGGCGAGCGCGGCGATGGCGGGCATCCGCCGGCACGTTCCGGGCGCCAAACTTGAACCACTGGTCTGTGACCTCTCAGACCAGTCCTCGATCCAGGCGGCGGCGGCGGACTTCCTGTCCCGCCACGACCGGCTCGACGTGCTGGTCAACGCAGCGGGCGTGTTCCGCAAGGAGCGTCAGGTAACCCGCGATGGAATAGAACTGACCTTCGCCACTAATGTGATGGCGTACTTCCTCCTGACGAACCTGCTGCTGGACGCGCTCACGCACCGCGCAGCCGCACCACCCAGCAATCCCCGCATCGTCAACATCGCGTCCCGGTATGGCAATTCCAGGCTGAACTTCGACGACCTCCAGACGGCAAGCGGCAAGTACAGCTACCTTCGCTCGACGCCGCCCACAATGCTGGCCCGGGTTCTGCTCACGCAGGAGTTCGCTGAGCGTCTGCGCGGCTCAGGCGTGGTCGCCAATGCCGTCCATCCTGGACTGGTCAAGAACACGACGCTGCTGCAGGACGTCGGGGGCCCATTCCGCTGGATCACGAACACGTTCGGAGCACCCGCAGAAAAGGCCGCGGATACACCGCTCTGGCTCGCCACGTCACGCGAAACAGCGGGAGTCTCCGGAAAGCTATGGGCCAAGCGCAAGGAGCTCCCGACGCCCGGAATGGGATCGGACCCCGAAGCCCGGAAGCGCTTGTGGGACGCGTGCGCGCACCTGGCCGGGATGCCCTGACGTTGAGCCTGTTGGAGCAGGCTTCAGGATCAAGTAGCCGAGTGCAACACCATCAAGTGGTTGTATGCAGTCATCGACCCCATGAAGCCTTTCGCCAGAAAGCAAATGGGCAAGCACTTCGTGGAACCACCGCTCGAAGGCCTCTGGTGGGCGGACGATATCCAGGACCTCATCCGCGGAAACCGAGACAAACTGAACTGGCGGATGATGATCGTCTTTGAACCGGGCTGGCTGACGGCGGCGATGTTTGAGGATGCCGTCGATAAGGCGAAAGCAAGCATGGGTGAACCGCCGGCCAGCCTGCGGATCGAAAGCCTTTACGAAGGCCTGTGCGCCCAGATCATGCACGTGGGGCCGAACAGTGGGGAAGTGCCGACCCTTGCCAGGCTGCACAGTAAGTTCCTGCCCGCCCATAACCTGGTTCCAAACGGGAACCACCACGAGATCTACCTGGACGACCCCAAGCGAGTGCCTCCGGGGAAGCTAAGGACTGTGCTGCGCCAGCCAGTACGTCCATCCGGATAGGCCAAGGTACGACCGCTCCACGCAAGCAGGCCTCAATACAAGAAGATCGGCAGCCAGTCGCGGTTGTGCGCGTGCACGAGTGCGAGGAACAGCACAAAGTCGAAGACTAAGTGCACCGTCACAACATAAGTGAACGACTTGGTCAGCTTGAAGGTGTATCCCTGCAGCAGCGCGAACGGGAACGTAAGGAGCGGTCCCCAGGCCATGTAGCCGATCTCCCACAGAAAGGACGAGAAGACCACGGCCTGCAGGATGTTGGCGAGCCAGTCCGGGAAGTGCCGCCGCAGCAGCGTGAACGTGGTGCAGATGAAGAACAGTTCGTCCCAAATTCCAACCGCGTTGACGCCGAGAAAGAGGCGCCAGAAAATGGTGGGGTCGGAGGCGTCCGGCCAGTTCTGATACACCCCGGTGCGGATCAGGTAGACCGGAAGGATGAGGTAGCCGAGGGCCACAACAACGATCAGGTACAGCTTTGCGCTCAACGGCCATTTGCGGCCCGTGTTCACCGGAAACTTGATGATCCTCTCGCGGTAGGCGAAACGGGACACCAGCCACGGCACCAGCACGGCCAACGCAAGGGCTCCACCCATCAAAGCAATGTGCGGGATGCTCAAATCAGCGTTCAGCGGAACCAGGCTGATGATCACCATTCCCGCCGCAATCAGCGCGAGGTGCCGTAGGAATTCGCGGTCGATGACTGCGGCCGTGACGAGGCTCAACGCAAGCACGCCGTAGCCCATGAGGTCATTCTCGACGCCGAATAGCAGCACTCCGGACACCGAGAGCAGGACCGCTGGCACCAGTTTCCATGTGAGCGCGGTACGGGGTGGTTCGGTCAAGATCGAAGTCACGCTACCAGCATGTCAGCGACGGCGCCGTCTGGGAAAGATGGCTGCGGCGGTCCACGCCTGGGTGAGGCCCCCAAAGCACTGTTAACGCGAACCCTGCCCACACGCGGTTTTCCGGAGTACGATGTGGGCGTCGGCAGGATTTTTGCGACTCCTTGCCGCAAGGCCGGCTCTCCATCTGAAGAGCCGGCAACCAGCGCGAAAGGGAGACAAAATGACTACCGCGTCACACCCTGCCCAACACCACATGATGGGGTTGACACTTCACAACACCGCCATCGGTATCGGTGCAGTTTTCCTGCTGGTTGGAGTCCTCGGGTTCATCCCGGGAATCACCACCAATTACGGCGCCATGACCTTCGCGGGACATGAGTCCGGGGCCATGCTTCTTGGCGTCTTCCAAGTGTCAGTGCTGCACAACATCGTGCATTTGCTGTTCGGTGTGGCTGGGATCGTTATGGCCCGGACAAGCCCGATGGCCCGCTGGTTCCTGCTCGGCGGCGGCATCGTGTACCTGGTCCTGTGGATCTACGGCCTGGTCATCGACATGAACGCGGCTGCCAACTTCGTCCCTTTCAACACTGCTGACAACTGGCTGCACCTGGTTCTGGGCCTCGGCATGATCGGCCTGGGCCTCTGGCTGGGCAGGGATGCAATGGAGAAGACGAAAGGAAGCACCTCATAGCGCCACGGTTCGTGGGAAACCGACGACGGCGGCCGTCCCCTGGAGTAGAAAATCCTCGGGACGGTCGCCGTCAGTCCCTCGGCGTCGGCTGCTGCTGACGCAGCCTTAACACAGCCGAGCAGTACCGGGTGATCCTGAGGTGACGCAGTGAATGACGCATCGAACAGTGGACGGCCGGAAGGTGAACCCCGCTCACTCTGGGTCGCTACCGCCGGAGCCACCGATTATCCGGTCTTGAGCGGGGATCTGGAGGTGGACGTCGCGGTTATCGGGGCCGGCGTCGCCGGGCTGACCGCCGCGTTGGCACTCAAACGCACCGGCCGGACCGTCGCGGTCATCGAGACCGCCCGCGTCGGAACCGGCGTCACCGGCTACACCACGGGCAAGGTCACCTCCCTTCACCGCCTTGCCTACACGGAACTTGCGCGCCGACACGGCAACGACACCGCGCGTGTCTACGGGGAGGCCAACCAGGCCGCAGTCGAACATGTCGCGCAACTCGTGGCCGAGGAAGCCATCGACTGTGACTTCCGCCGCGTCGCCAACTACACCTACGCCGAATCCGACGACGCGCTCAGCCGCGTGCGCACGGAAGCCAACCTTGCCGCCAGCCTCGGCCTGCCCGCCGCTTTCACCACCGACGTGCCGCTGCCCTTCCCGGTCAAGGGTGCGGTCCGATTCGACGGGCAGGCGCAAATCCATGCCGTGAAATACCTCCGGGGTCTCGCCCGCGCGGTCAACGGTGAGGGCAGCTTCGTTTATGAGCAGACCCGGGCGCAGCAGGTCCACGATGGTTCCCCGGCCGTCGTCGATACCGAACACGGCACCGTCCGGGCCCGCGGCATCATCGTCGCCACGAATGTGCCGTGGGGCGGCCAGGGATTGTTCTACCTGCGGTCTCATCCGCACCGCTCCTACCTCGTCGCCGGACGCGTGGACACGCCACCGCTGGACGCCACGTTCATCAGCGCCGACGAACCGATGCGATCCATTCTGACCACCAGCGTCAACGGCACAAGCTACGTGCTTACCGGCGGTGAGGGCCACCGCGTATCCGAGCCCGGCGACACAGCCGCGCGGTACCGCAGACTCGCAGCCTTCGCCCACGACCGCCTCGGCGTGGAAAAGATCGCCTACCGCTGGTCCACACAGGACGGCATCCCGCTCGACGGGCTGCCCTACGCCGGACTCATGTCCCCCGCCGCCAAGCACGTGTACGTGATCACCGGTCTGCGGAAATGGGGCCTGTCCAACGGAACCGCAGCCGCCCTCATTCTTGCCGACACCCTCAGCGGCCGGGAAAACCCTTGGGCCTCGGTGTTCAACAGCAACCGGTTCACCCCGGCAGCCAGCGCGAAACGGTTCGCGGAGGAGAACTTCAAGACCGTGGCAGCTGTCCTGGCCAGCAAACTCCGCCGCCGGCCCAGCCACTCGGACCTCTCGCCGGGAGAGGGGACAGTCATCAAAGTCAACGGCGAGAGCACCGCCGTCTACAAAGACGCAGACGGGCAAGTCCACGCCGTCTCCGCCACCTGTACCCATCTGGGCTGCACCGTCGGCTTCAACACCGCCGAGACCACTTGGGACTGCCCCTGCCACGGCTCCCGATTCTCCACCGACGGAACCGTCATCCAGGGACCCGCTGCCAAGAACCTGCCACCCGCGCAGATGCCCTGATCGCCCACTAGTTGCCCTCGGCCCGTCGCTTCGGGGCGGTACGGACCAGACCTACTGCGGCCAGGAGTGCTCCCACTCCTTCGGCCACGGCGCTGAGCGACTTCTCAAGAAACCACACCGGCTCATACATCGCGGGGAAGGGTCCGAAGGCCGGAAAATCCACATACCGGTATAACACCACGGCGACGAATGCGCTCAGGGCCACCACCAGTGCCAGGGCAAAGGAGGCTCGGCTGCCGCGGAACAGAACCCACAGCGCCGTCAGCACCGCCGCCGCCGATTCGAGATAGAACAAGTTGCCTTGTCCGATTCCGCCAGGCGCGGCCGCCTGGTAGCCGGGGGCCAGATAAATATGGACCCCGGCATCGATGAACAAAGCCAGTGCTGTCAGTACCCTCAGTGCCATGTTCATTTGACTATCAGCGTCCCGCGCATATTGGGGTGATAGGTGCAGAAGTACGGGTAGGACCCGGGTGCCGAGGGCGCCGTGAACGTGGCCGTCCCGCCGCTTCCGCGGACATCCACGTCAAATGCCTGGCCCTGGTCCGCGGTGACGGTATGGCCCGCTGAGTCCATGTTGGTGACCATGACAATTGCGCCCGGCGCAACGGTCAGCGGCGCGCCATACTCGAAGTCCTTGATGGTGATAACTGGCGCTCCGGGGGTGACCGCTCCCGTCGTCGCTGTCCCCGGCTCGGAGGACGCTGCGGGACTTCCGCCGCCGGAGCCGCACCCGCCCACGAGGAGCGCCGCCATCAGCAGCACTGCGGCCTTGGTCTGAATCGCTCTCACGGTGACCGTCCTCGACTCCGGAAACCAGGGCCGGCCAGGCCCTGCCTGTCCCTACCATTGTGCGCGCATCAGACGGAAATGGCGCCTGCGTCTGCGGCAGGTACGTCGCTGCGACGTCGGTACCGGCTCCGACGACGGCCTGCCAGTTTGTACGGAGCGGCCGGCGTCGAACGTAACAGCACAGAAGTAACCCGGGCCGGCAACTCGCTGTGGAGTTTCCCAAGCCGGCAGGCCCCGCTTGTCGGACGGACGCCAACGAAATGTGAAAGAGCCACTTTCACAATTGCCGCCGAGGCACAACCCGCTGACCTGGCTTGGCGGCGCCGGCATAGTCGCCGTGCTGCTCTGATCGGGATGGCTCTTGTTCTCGATGGAACGGCCACGGCCTAATCCTCAGCGAGCGTTCGAGGGTCCAGGCGGGAGCGCTACCCGCGACGAAGTTTAAGACTCACCCGGGCACGGGCGACGACCCCGTTGCGCAGCTTCACGCTGAACGGTGTCCCCACCGTCGGTGCCGTGGGAGCGGCCGGTGCAGGGGCGGTCGACGGGCGAGGCTGCCGCAGGCTGCGCCGCTGCCTCCGCCGGAGCCGCGGAGTCAGCGGCAGAAGCGATGGGACCCGAATCCGCCACAGGCTTGCTGCCGATGGAGATGGAGGCCTATGACCACACCGAGCAAGGCTGGCAACGCTGCACATATGGGAGGTGTCAATTGGGCAAGTGCTTGCCCAATTGAAGCCGAGCAATTGTGCAAAGCGTTGCACAATTTGGACTGGGTCCGTTTCAAATGTTACAAGCACCGGACGAGGAGCGGAGGGCTGGGCTCCGTCGTCGATTTCATCGCCATGTCGGGCAGTCATGATGAGCTTGAGCTCGAGAGCCTACTTGCCGTAGACATCGCGCCGATGACCAAGGGTGATAACAACCACCAGCAGAACATCGTCCTGGACCGTATAGATGATCCGATAATCGCCAACAGCGACCCGAAATCCCGGACGGCCACGCAAGGCAATGGCCTTGGGCGGCCGCGGATCGGAGCCTAGGAGTGCGATGGCGCCGTGAATACGATCGCGCTCGTTCGGATGGATCTGTCTGAGGGCCCGAAGGGCCGCAGGACTTAGCTCAATCCGATAGCTGGTCATGCCCAGCCAAGATCGACTTTCACTTGGGCCCAGGGGATATTTTCGCCCTCTTCGGCCATGGCCGCGTCGAACGCTGCGATATCTTCGACCTCTTCAAGGGCATCCAACATCTGCTCATAGCGCTCCGGGGACACAAGAACGGCTGCCCGACGCCCCCTGCTCTCAATGAATACCGGCTCGGATTCAGCCACACGGAGGAGTTCCGGTAGATGGGAACGCGCGTCAGTGATGTTGATGGTTGACATTCCTCAAATGTACATCTAAGCGCCTCGAGTGTACATGACAGGCATCATTGACTTATCCGATATCGAGGATCAGCGGCATGTGGTCGCTATGTGCCAACCAGGCGTCAGCATCCCCTATTCGCAGATTGGCTGCGGTTCCGTCGCTCAGGAACGCGTAGTCGATATGATGCCCAAATCGCTCGTTCCACTGGTGATAATACGTCTTGGCCGTTTCCGCACCATGGTCCGCAACCTCGTGGCGGTGGTACACGCTGCTGAGCCCGAGCCCGGCAAGCTTGTCTACCAGCATGCTGTGGTTTCTTCCAGGATGCTCCCTGTCCCAGACCGTGTTGCTGTTGAAGTCCCCCATCAGCAGTGCCCTATCGGTTGCCAGGAAGCCAGCGTGACGCTCGACTATCTGATGGGTCACGCGAACATACCTCAACTCACGATTCAGCTGATGCGCCCAAAGGGCGAGAATGTTGAGTTCGTCTATCGAAAAGGGGAGGTGCCAGGGCAGATTTGGGTCCGCGGTTTCTGTAATTTTGTAGCGGGCGTCGGCAAATCCAATGACTCCAAGACCTTTGTTTAGGTTACTGCCGGTCCACGCTGCAAAGGGGTGTTCGGCTTCGGAGATGTCTTTCTTGGCGACTTCTTGAAGTGCGGTTGACGTCAGCGCCCTCAACGAAACGGTGTGCCAGGATGCCCTGCACCAAGCGGGTGCAGGGCATTCTGTTAGGCATACACTGCACGCCTTACCAGCCGCCGTTACCCCGGGATCTGGATCCGCGCCGCTTCCTGCATCAGCGGGTCGGAGATCATCACGGTCGCCGCCCCGGGTGCTATGTCGAACGCGATAAACCCACGGGACTTCTCACCCGGCAGGACTTCACGGAGCCCAGCTGGTTATCGGCAAACATGCTGAGGTCAGCTTTGCGGCCGCTTTCATCCTTGGCTGAGGAGTAGAAGGGATTCGAGCTGGTTTTCCCCGCCTCGGTCTCCCACAGCACGTCCAGAAGCAGGTAGGTTCCGTTCTTCGGCGGCGACGCAAACGCAGTCGCGGTCACCGTGTCCGTCCGCACAGCGGAGACGATCGTGATTCTGGCAACGTCGCCGTTGCGCATTTTCATGGTGAAAGGTGTCCCCACTGTCGGTCTTGCCAGAGCGGCAGGTGCTGGAGCTGTCGCCGGTGCGCCGCGGACGCGGCGGCATAAGTGATGAGGCTGGAATCCGCCACGGCTTGCTGCCGCAGAAGCATGCGCCCATGACCATGCCGAGCAGGCCTTGCAACGCTATGAATAGGGGAAGTGCCAAATTGGGCAAGTGCCGCTTGCACAATTGACGCAATGCCCCTTTACTCCAACGCATCGTCGAGTCAACAATGGCTCTAACAACAGCCTCCGCTGGCTCGGCAGCGCGCCGCCCATCCGACTGCCGCCCCACCGGGCTGCCCTACACAGGAGCACTGACATGAACGATCCGACAGCCACATCCCAGACAACGTCGGCGGTATCTGATCGCGCTGCACGGCTGGCGTCGATCCCATCCCTTCAACGGGTTAACGCCTACATCCGGGAGTACAGTGCCCGCGGGCACGGGCAGGTGCCGGGCTGCGACTTCACCTTCGGCAACCCGCACCAGATGCCGGCTGACCGCTACGTCAATACGCTTCGGGACGCGCTGACTCCTCAGAATGATCAGTGGTTCGCCTACCAGACCAACGGCGAGGCCGCCCGGGAAGCGGCCGCTCAATCCCTTCACAGGCTGCTGGATGTGCCCTTCCGGACGGAGGATATTTACCTCACCACCGGTGGCTTCGCCGCCATCGCCCTTGCCCTGAAGACCGTCGCCGATCCCGGCGACGAGATCATTTACAGCCTGCCGCCCTGGTTCCTATACGAGCCGCTGATCCTTGAAGCCGGGCTCGTACCGGTGAAGGTGAAAATCAACACAACCACGTTCGACCTGGACCTCGACGCGATCGAGGCAGCCATCACGGAACGCACCCGGGTAGTGATCGTCAACTCGCCCAACAATCCCACGGGGCGGATTTATCCCCCCGAATTGCTGGTCCGGCTGGCCGAATTGATGGAGGCGGCCTCGGCGAGGATTGGACGGCGGATCTTCCTCATCTCGGACGAAGCCTACAACCGGATCGTGTTCGACGGCTCGCGATTCCACAGCCCTGTGGAGTTCTACCCGCACACGCTCCTGGCCTACTCCTACGGCAAGACCCATCTCTCCCCAGGCCAGCGCGTCGGCTACCTGGCGTTGCCGCCCACCATGCCGCAGCGGGATGAGATGGAGCCGGCTATCACCGGCCTGCAGGTCGCGATGGGCTGGGTGTATCCGAACGCC
Source organism: Pseudarthrobacter raffinosi (assembly GCF_023913735.1). Taxonomy (GTDB): domain Bacteria; phylum Actinomycetota; class Actinomycetes; order Actinomycetales; family Micrococcaceae; genus Arthrobacter; species Arthrobacter raffinosi. The sequence goes on along the minus strand of NZ_JAMXBH010000009.1, from coordinate 111,480 downwards.
CTGCTGCAGCATGCGCTTCCCGAACTGGAGAAGTTCACCATCGACGTCGGCCAGTTGCAGCGGCGCCGGGACCGTCTCGTCGATGTGCTCGGCGGCATGGGGTACCGCGTCCTGCGGCCGGAGGGCACGTTCTACCTGTATGTCACGTCCCCCATTTCGGACGATGAGGCGTTCACCAACTCACTTGCCAGCCGGGATGTCTTCGTGTTGCCGGGCGTGCTGTTCGAGACGCCAGGCTTCTTCCGGATCTCCCTGACAGCCAACGAGGACATGATCGAACGCAGCTTGCCGGCATTCGAAGCGGCGATGAAGGAAAGCCGCCCGTGATTCATGCTGAAGGAGTCCTGCCGGCTGTAGCCGACAGGACTCCCTCCGCGTCCCGCTGAAGTTCCGGTTACCCCGGGATCTGGATCCGCGCCGCTTCCTGCATCAGCGGGTCGGAGATCATCACTGTTGCCGCCCCGGGTGCCATGTCGAACGCGATGAAGCCGCGGGATTTGTCCCCCGGCAGGACGTCACCGGAACCCAGCTGATTATCGGCAAACATGCTGAGGTCAGCCTTCCGGCCGCTTTCGTCCTTGGCTGAGAAGTAGAAGGGATTCGAGCTGGTCTTCCCCGCCTCGGTCTCCCACAGCACGTCCAGGAGCAGGTAGGTTCCGTTCTTCGGCGGCGACGCAAAGGCCGTGGTGGTCACCGCGTCAGTCCGCACAGCGGAGACGATCGTAATCCTGGCGACGTCGCCGTTGCGCATTTTCACGGGGAAGGGTGTCCCCACCGCCGGTCCCGTGGGAGCCGCCGGTGCCGGGGCGGCCGACGGCGGTGCTGCCGCCGGCTGCGCCGCAGCCTCGGAGGGAGCCGCGGAGGCAGCCGCCGAAGCGATGGGGCTGGTGTCCGCCACAGGCTTACTGCCGCTGGAGCAGGAGCCCATGACGATTCCGAGCAGCAGGACGCCAGCCGGAATCACAAAGCGCTTCTTCTTGTAGAACGGGCGCTTGACTGTTGCCGTAGCAACCGGCATGGACGGGACTGAATCAAAGTTCTGGTGAGACATGGTGGTGGTGCCTTTCAAGGGTGCGATTGGTGATGCTGCGGGTGCTATTGCTTTTCCCATTTGCCGCAGCGGGTTGAGTTGAAGTCCTGACCCGGAGAGAGCGTGACCACTGGTCGGCCACCGCCGGGGATGTCGTTTTCGATGATGTCGCCGCCGTTGCTGCCGCTGCGGTATATCCCCCAGTAACAGGTGGATCCCACTGCCGCGGCGGCGCGGTAGGTTCCGGGCTCGATGTCCGTGCCCACCGACCAGGTGCCGTCGCCAATGGTGTTGGCCGCTTTCGTCTTTTCCGCTCCAGTGACAGCCTCTTCGCGGGCTTTCACGGCGGCTTCGGCAGTCTTGACTGCAGCGTCGACCTTGCCCACTTCGGTTTCCCGTGCGGAAACCTTGGATTCCCGGTCTGTGATGCCGCCCTGCAGGCTGTCGTACTTGCCCTTCACGGACGCGTAACTGGACAGCGCGGCGTCGCGCTCAATCTCGACCGTTGCCTTCTCGTCCGCCAGCGCCGCGTAGGCATCGCTGGCCTTCGGGTCGGGAAGTATGGTTCCGAAGGCCACCCCACCGGCGAGAAGTACGACGGCGGCTGTCGCCTGAAGGATGTGCTTCTTCCGGCTGCGTTTCGGCGCCGCAGCTGCCGGCTGAGCCTCCGGCTCCGAGAATTCCGGACTGTCTGGCACCGGCGTGCCGGCGTCGTCTGTGTTCAACATGTTCTCTTCCTCTGTTTGTGGATGACCGCTAAACGGCGGCGGGATACTGATCCCCCAATACGCGGTTCCCCGCCGCCGTCGCAGCTCCGGAAGATTGCTTCGTGGCTGCAGAATGAACCTACGATCGAATCTGTGAACTCTCGCATAATCGGACTGATAACCCGGGTTATCAGTTGAAACCTTAGAATGTCTGTCGCCGCCACTAAGCTGATGGGACGATCACGACTGAAGGGGGCAGCCATGGAGACATTCACGGAAACATTGCGTATGACGCTCTCCGATGTCGCCTCGCTTGCCCAGGTTCAGCGCCCCGTCGTTTCCATGTGGCGCAAGCGCAGCAGCGGAGGCCCACTGCCATTCCCGGCATCCACTGCGCAAACCAACGGCGTGGAGCTGTTCGACGCAGACCACATCACCGCTTGGCTCCAGGCCACCGGCCGGGGCAACAACCCGGAGGCTCGGAACGACGTTGCGGTCTTTGCGAGACTTGCTGCACCGCTTGGCGAAATGCAACGGGACAGTCGGCAGACGTTCGATGGTCTGACCGCGCTCCTCGCCCTGAAGGTCATCACGGGACAGGCTCTGGCACAAAGTTCTGCAGCCGAACTGTTGGATGCCGCAGATGAAGCGGACCCTGACGATGTGTTCTTATACTCCGAACTCGAGGCGCTCGGCTCGGCGCTCTCAGGATTGGCTGGCTTCGCCGACCGGTTGGCGGACAGTGCGTTCAGCGCGCCGGCGGCCTTTGAAAAACTGCTCGCCCACCGGTTCAAGGAGGGGCTGCGAGAGCAATCAGACACCGCGCTGACGGAAGAGGCACTGAAGCTCGTGGGCGCAACTGCCATGGAACTGGCATCCACCCTGGACAGCAGGCTGTTATTCGTCGACTCGACGCCCGGCGGGAGCGACGTGATGCTGAGCATCGTCGAGCAAGTCGGAGAGTCGCGGCCCATCACTCTCCTGGCAGCCGACCACCATGGCAGAGCGTCGCGACTGGCCCGCCGTCGTCTGGCAGTGCATGGCACGGACAGCAGCCCCGTGAAGATCGACGCCAAGGGAGCCTTCGCGGTCAGCGGCCCTGCGGTGCACGTGGCCCAATACCCCGCCCCGGGCAATCCAGCTTTGGACACCACTGGCATCCTGAACAGCATTGAAAACATCGTCCTGCAAATGGACGACAGTCAGCGAGCCGTTGTCATCGCGCCTGCCCGGGTATTGTGCGACGCTCTCGCTGGAGAGGCCGGCAACTTGCGCTCAGATCTGTTGCGCTCGGGCAGAGTTCGTGCCATCGTCCGCCTCCAGCCGGGGCTTCTTCGTTCCAAGCCCCGGGAGCCGCAGGCCCTCTGGGTACTGGGACCGTCCTTCGCTGATGTGCCGATTGCGGAGCGCTGGACAAGCGTGGCGGACCTGAGCACCACTCCGCTCACCCTGGATGTCAGCCAGGACCTGATCAGCGACGTCGTCGCCTCCATGGGCGATCGTGCCACCATCCGCGCACACTCGTTCAGGTTCACCCGGCTGGTGCAGACCCGGGTCCTGCTCGCCAGCAAGGGTTCCCTCGTGAGCGGTCTGCCTGTCAGAAGTACGACGGCGGCGGGCGGCGCCGAGTCTGCGCTCCGGGTCGAGGAACTTGTGCGCCTGTTGTCGACTGGGGCGTCAACATCTGCACTGCCCGGAGTACAGCCGGCCGTACCGGGCACTGGACTCCGGCCCGCTTCAGTTCAGGAACTCCTGTCGGCAGGAAACCTCAAGTACGTCAAAGGCATCAGGGTGGAGGCGACTGACCTCAACCGGCAGGCGGGAATCCGGATCCTGGGCCGTGAGGAACTCACGGATCTGAACAACGCCAAGCCACGGTTCATCACGCTCCTCGAGTTCGCGGCCAGATACCCGGCCGGGCGCCTCACCGAACCAGGCGACATTGTTTTCTGCACCAGCCCGCGGCCCGCCGCGCTGGTCGATGCGGACGGCGGCGCCGTCGTGGTCTTCCCCGCCCGGATACTGAGAATCGACGGCGGTGATCCCGGCGGTCTGGTGCCGGTCGTGGTTGCCGCTGACATCAGCAACCGCCCCGCCGCAGACAAGTCCTGGCGGAACTGGCGGTTGCGCCGGGCCCCGGAAGTGCAGCGTCAGCCCCTCTCCCACTCGTTGGCCAGGCTGCAACACGAGCAGGCTGAAGCCCGTCAACGGCTCAACCGACTGGAAGAACTCGCTACCCTGATTACGGACGGCGTAGCGGGCGGAAGCCTTACCCTGACAGACCCCATCTCCATCGCCGCACCAACAGAAGGAACCGCATAATGCCTCCGAAATTGAAGGTGGACCTCGCCCCGTCCACCATGAAGGAACTGAAGGACACCCTCTGGAAGGCGGCGGACAAGCTCCGCGGTTCGATGGATGCCTCGCAGTACAAGGACGTGATCCTGGGGCTGGTGTTCCTGAAATACGTGTCGGACGCGTTCGAGGAGCGGCGCGGGATCATCCAGGCCGAGCTGGAGGCCGACGGGCTCAACGAAGAGCAGATCGCCCAGCTGATTGACGACGTGGACGAGTACACCGGCCGCGGCGTGTTCTGGGTGTCGCCTCGGGCGCGCTGGACGTACCTGGCGGAGAACGCCAAGGGCCTGGATGCGGTGGACGGCTCCGCGCCCAAGTCCATCGGGCTGCTCATCGATGAAGCCATGGAGCTCATCATGGCCGACAACAAAAGCCTGGCGGCCACGCTCCCCCGCATCTACAACCGGGACAACGTGGACCAGCGCCGCCTGGGCGAGCTGCTGGACCTGTTCAACTCGGCCCGTTTCACCGGCCAGGGCGCCAGCAAGGCGCGCGACCTGCTGGGCGAGGTGTACGAGTACTTCCTGGAGAAGTTCGCCAAGGCCGAGGGCAAGCGCGGCGGGGAGTTCTACACGCCGGCCGGTGTGGTCCGGGTTTTGGTGGAGGTGCTGGAACCGCACCGCGGCCGCGTCTATGATCCCTGCTGCGGCTCGGGCGGCATGTTTGTCCAAGCCGAGAAGTTCCTGGCGGCCCACAACATGGAGGGCTCGGACATCTCGGTCTACGGCCAGGAGCTCAACGAGCGCACCTGGCGGATGGCCAAGATGAACCTCGCCATCCACGGGCTCAACGCCAACCTGGCCTCGCGCTGGGGCGATACGTTCGCCCGCGACCAGCACCCCGAGTTGAGCGGTAGCAACGGCGCGGATTTCATCATGGCGAACCCGCCGTTCAACATCAAGGACTGGGCCCGCTCCGAGTCCGACCCGCGCTGGAAGTACGGCGTGCCCCCGGCCGGCAACGCCAACTACGCCTGGATCCAGCACATCATCTCCAAGCTGGCACCTGGCGGCAGCGCCGGCGTGGTCATGGCCAACGGCTCCATGTCCTCCAACTCCGGCGGCGAGGGCGAGATCCGCGCCCAGCTGGTGGAGGCCGATCTGGTCTCCTGCATGGTGGCGCTGCCCACCCAGCTCTTCCGCAGCACCGGTATCCCGGTCTGCACCTGGTTCTTCGCGAAGGACAAGACCGCCGGGCCGCGCGGTTCTGTGGACCGGACCGGGCAGGTTCTGTTCATCGACGCGAGGAACCTGGGCTACATGGTGGACCGCGCCGAGCGCGCGCTGTCCGATGAAGACATCGCCAAGATCGCCAATACGTACCACGCCTGGCGCGGCACGGCTTCGGCGGTCGAGTCAGGATTGACGTACGACGACGAGGCTGGCTTCTGCTATTCGGCCAGCCTCGCGGAGGTCAAGGCAGCGGACTACGCGCTGACGCCTGGGCGGTACGTCGGTGCTGCCGATGTTGAGGACGACGGTGAGCCGATTGAGGAGAAGATCGCCCGGCTGTCAAAGGAGCTGTTCGAGCAGTTCGAAGAGTCACAGCGGCTGGCACAGGTCGTACGCGAGCAGCTGGGGAGGGTTTCATGAACCTGAAGCGTAGGACAATTCAAGACATCGCAGCTCCAACACCGCGCTCTATTTCCATCGGACCGTTTGGATCCAACCTGAAGGCCGATCTCTACACTCAATCTGGCGTTCCTGTTGTCCGTGGGCAGAACATCAAGGCGAGTCCAATTCTCGACGAGGACGACTTAGTTTTCGTTTCGCCAGAGACTGCAGAAAAGCTTTCTTCATCCATGCTGGATGAAGGTGATCTTGTCTTTCCACATCGCGGCGCAATTGGCCGGGTCGGGCTCGTCGGCAAACGTCGAATGCTGCTCTCATCGAGCATGATGAAATTGACCGTTGACCTGTCGAAGGCCGTTCCAAAGTATGTCTTGTACTACTTCAGAGGTCCCGGCGAGCGCGAGCTGCTGATGCGGGCTTCCACGGTAGGAACGCCAGGAATTGGGCAGCCGCTGACTTCGCTTCGTGGGATTCCTATCGAGCTTCCGGATTTAGCTCAGCAGCGAGCAGTATCAGAAATCCTGGGTGCCCTTGACGACAAAATCGCCGCCAACACCAAACTCGCCACGATTCTGGTCACACTTCTCGAAGCCCGCTTTGATGCTTTGGGGCTCAGTCAGAATCCAGAAGATGATTCCGAAGTCATAGGGCTCGGCGACTTGGTTGAGATCAACCCCAAAGTCGCAACACCGGTTGAACCCGAGCCCGTGTACGTCGACATGCAGAAGCTTCCAGTCAACAACATGGGCATCAGCGATTGGGACCATCGTCCTGCCAAAGGCGGCGCTCGGTTCATGACCGGCGACACGCTTCTGGCCCGAATTACGCCATGCCTTGAGAACCGCAAGACCGGCTTCGTGGATTTCCTCGACGAAGGGCAAGTGGGCATCGGATCGACCGAATTCATTGTTCTTCGATCATTGCCAGAGGTACCAACGCCTCTCTCATACTTCCTCGCGACCAGCGAACGCTTCCGAACATTCGCTATCCGGCACATGGTTGGGACGTCAGGGCGCCAACGCGTCTCTGCACTTGATCTGGCGGGATACACATTGTGCAAGCCGGATCCGGTCGCACTTGCGCACTTCGGAGAGATCAGCACGGCCAATTTCAAGCTGATGAAGTCGTTGACGGACGAGTATCGGACCCTCGCCGCCACGCGCGACGCCCTTCTCCCCCAGCTCATGTCCGGCAAACTCCGGGTCAGGGATGCCGAATCTGTGTTGGAGGGCGCCGGGGTATGAACGTGCAACGCGTTGCGGTGGTGTTGAAGGTGGAGGTTTCAATTGTGCAAGCACCACTTGCCCAATTGAGACGCGAGCGACTCTTCAAGTTGTGCAACGCATTGCACAACTTCGGCCAGGGCCGTTCCAATCTTGCAAGGGTACTTGCAAGATTGGCCGGGGCAGGGAGAATTGCACCGTCCGTTGAAACACTTCGCGATGATCCACTACGTGCGCGTGTCCGGGATCGGACACAGAGTTGGCTTGGATAAAGCAACCAGCGCTGGGCCATGAAGAATTTGTGCAGCAGCCAGCTGCACAAATGCCATTAGCCCCAGCGCCAAAGTTGCAGATACCGTCTGCAACTTTCATTTTCGGTCCGGACGCTGTCCGGCAAAGCCATTCTTGAGGGGAAGATCCATGGCATACGAGTTGAAGAACCGGCTTGTCGTCGGTGTAGCGTCAAGCGCACTTTTTGATCTGACGGAGTCCGATTCATACTTTCGCGAACATGGCGAAGAAGCTTACCGCGAATTTCAAGACCAGCACATTGATTCCACCCTTGGGCGCGGAGTGGCATTCCCATTCATTTCACGGCTCCTTGGCCTCAACAACTTGCGCGAACACGACGACCCCCTTGTTGAAGTCATCGTATTGTCGAAGAACGACCCCTCTACAGGGCTAAGGGTCCTTCGGTCCATCAGGACGTACGGACTAACCATTACGCGAGCCGTCTTCACCCAAGGGCAGGCACCTTACAAGTACATCGGCGCCTTCGACATGTCTCTGTTCCTGTCCGGCAACCGAGCCGATGTAGACGCAGCAACGGCTCTGGGCTACCCAGCAGGGCACGTCTTGCCCTCGACGGCTGTCTACGACGACGGCGATCAAACTTTGCGAATTGCTTTCGACTTTGACGGAGTGCTTGGGGATGACGAGGCCGAAAGGATATACAAGGAAACTGGAAGCCTGAAAGATTTCCAGGAATACGAGACGAAAAACCGGGATCGCGCGTTGATTCCTGGCCCGCTCAATGAATTACTTCGTGACCTCAACTTGATTCAGAGACTGGAGTCGAAGAAGAAAGCAACAGATTCGAACTACGAGCCTCGCGTGCGAATATCACTTGTGACGGCGCGCAATGCCCCTGCTCATGAGCGGGCCGTCCAATCACTAGCGGCATGGGATGTCACTGTTAACGACGCCTTCTTCTTGGGCGGAATTGCCAAGTCGAAAGTGTTGGAAGTGATGCGTCCGCATATCTTCTTCGACGATCAGAAGAGCCACCTAGATCCGGCTTCCTCCTTCGTTGCGGGCGTACACGTGCCATTTGGGATTGCCAATGAAGGGGCAGCCATTGAACCGGGCGCCGTAGATTTCACCCAGAGCAGTAGGACCCAGTTCGCGGATGTTCAATCGCCTCGATTCGAGATTTCCCGCGACGACAAGGCCGATAATTCGCTTCAGACCACAGAAATTCTCACCGGCGTCAAGGAACGGAGAACGGGAATTGTGGAATCATTGCCCGAGGAATTCGCGGCCACTCTGCCCATTATCCAGGAACCAGAAGTCGAGCTAGCGGAAGAACTTTCACCAGCGAATCTGGTCAACCAGGGGGAATCACAGTGACGCAAGCGCCAACAGTAGCCTTTTCCGAAGCTGACTGGGAAGGCGCCGCGAAGGAGCGGCTGGGCGAGCTTGACTGGAAGCCATTGGAGGGCCAAGCCATCGCTCCCGGCACCGGAGAACGCGATTCTTGGGCCGAACTGCTTATCCGGCCGCGGTTGCTCACGGCGCTCCAGCGCTTCAACCCAACGGTCCCAGCCCAATACCTACAGCAGGCACTGTCGGAAATCGCGGCACCCAAATCCAACGACGCTCTCGCCGAGAATCACCGGATCCACAACTGCCTCGTGGACGGCTACCGGCTGACCTACATCGACTCCGACGGAAACGAAGCAAACCCAACCATCCGCCTCATCAGCCAGGAACCGGACCAGAACGACTGGCTCGCCGTCAACCAGGTCACACTGGTGGAAGGTGACTACAAGCGGCGATTCGACGTCGTGCTCTACTGCAACGGGATGCCTGTGAGCATCATCGAGCTGAAGAAGGCGGGCAGCACGCACGCCGACCTACCCGGCGCCCACGCCCAGCTCCAAACCTATCTCCGCGAATTCCCGATGGCCTTCCGCTTCTGTGTGTTGACACTCGCCACTGATGGGATCCAGGCCAAGTACGGAACGCCGTTCACCCCCTTCAACCACTTCTCACCGTGGAACGTGGACGACGACGGCATCCCCGTCCCCCAGGGCTACATTGTCGACGGCGACGCCGTCACCGCCCTGGACACTGCGCTGGACGGGCTCTACAACCAGGAACGCTTCCTCCAGCTGACACGCAACTTCACAGCCTTCGACCAGGGTTCGGGCGGCCTGGCCAAACGCATTGCCAAGCCGCACCAGTACTACGCCGTCACCAAGGCGGTGGCCAGCACCATCCAGGCGGTGGAAAGCAACGGCAAGGCCGGCGTTGTCTGGCACACCCAGGGTTCGGGCAAGTCCATGGAAATGGAACTGTACGCGAACATGGTGGCCCGCCAGCCAAAGCTCAAGAACCCGACCGTCGTGGTGATTACCGACCGGAACGAGCTCGACGGCCAGCTGTTCGAGGGCTTCGACCGCAGCCTGCTCCTCGCCGAGTCACCCAAGCAGGTCAAGAAGCGCTCCGAACTGCGGGACGAACTCAGCAACCGGACCACCGGCGGCATCTATTTCACCACGCTGCAGAAATTCGGCCGCAGCAAATCGGAGAAGGACGCCGGCGCCGACCATCCGCTGCTGTCCGACCGGCGCAACATCATCGTGGTGGTGGACGAGGCACACCGGTCGCACTACGACGACCTGGATGGCTACGCCCGGCACCTGCGCGACGCACTCCCCCATGCCACCCTGATCGCATTCACCGGAACACCCATCTCCTTTGATGACCGCAACACCCAGGACGTCTTCGGTGACTACATCGACATCTACGACCTCTCCCGCGCCGTCGAAGACGGTGCGACAGTGCCGGTGTACTTCGAGCCGCGGCTGATCAAAGTCGGCCTAGCTTCAGACGTCACCGAGGAGATTCTTGACCAGGCAGCCGACGAGGCGACGCTGGGCCTGGACGACACCGAGCGGGCGCGCCTCGAGGCGAGCGTCGCCGTCGTCAACGCCGTTTATGGTGCCCCGCAGCGGATCGGCGCACTCGCCGAGGATCTGGTGACGCACTGGGAGAACCGGCGTGACCGGATGGGAAAGTTCATCGAGGCGCCGGGCAAGGCGATGGTTGTGGGCGGAACGCGGGAGATCTGCGCGAAGCTGTACTCCGCGATTGTGGAACTGCGGCCCGACTGGCATTCAGACGACCTGTCGAAGGGCAAGATCAAGGTGGTGTACTCGGGCGATGCGACTGATGCGCCTCCCGTGTCAGACCATGTGCGCCGGGATTCGTTGAATGCCCAGGTGAAGGAGCGGCTCAAGAACGTTGACGACGAGCTGGAGCTGGTGATCGTCAAAGACATGATGCTCACCGGCTACGACTCTCCTCCCCTGCACACCCTTTACCTCGACCGGCCGCTCAAGGGCGCGCTGCTGATGCAGACGCTGGCGCGCGTGAACCGCACCTTCCGCGGCAAGGAGGATGGGCTACTCGTTGCGTATGCGCCGCTGGCGGAAAATCTTGCGAAGGCGCTGGGCGAGTACACGAAGGACGACCGGGCGAACAAGCCGGTGGGCAAGAACATCGACGAGGCCGTTGGCTTGACGGTGTCTCTGGTGGAGTCCCTCCGTTCCTTGCTGGCAGGCCACAACTGGAAGGCTGTGCTGATGAAGGGCGGGCCCAAGGCCTTCCTGAACGCCGTCACGGGTGCTGTCAGTTACCTGCGCAATCCTGGCACACCCGGCAACCAGCCGACGGACGGCGAAGAGACCCTCGCCTCGAAGTACCGCAAGTTTTCCAGCCAGCTGTCACGCGCATGGGCGTTGTGCTCCGGTTCGGAGACATTAGCCGAGCTGCGACCGGAGATCCAGGTGTACGAGGAAATCCGCGTCTGGATGGCCAAGTACGACGCAGCCGACCGACAGGCTAGCGGCGAGCCGGTGCCGGAGGAGATCCAACGCTTGCTGGGTCAGCTGATCGCCAACGCCACGTCGTCAGGCGAAGTGCTGGATATCTATGATGCTGCCGGAATGCCAAAGCCGTCCTTGGATGACCTAACGCCGGAATTCATCGCCAAGACCCAAAGCGCGCGGAATCCGCAACTGGCTATTGAGGCATTGCGGAAGCTCATTGCCGATGAGTCCGCCGCGTCGACGCGGAACAATGTCATCCGTCAGCGGGCGTTCTCGGAGCGCATCACCGAGCTGATGAAGAAGTACACAAATCAGCAGCTGACGTCTGCGGAGGTCATTGCCGAGCTGGTGGAACTGGCGCGGGAGGTTGCGGCCGAAGGCAACCGTGGTGCGCACTTCACTCCCCCGCTGAACTCCGACGAACTCGCGTTCTACGATGCCGTGGCTTCGAACGAATCCGCGGTGGAAGTCCAGGGCGAAGGAAAGCTGGCCGAGATCGCGCGCCAACTCGTAAATGTGATGCGACGCGACGTACGGACCGACTGGACTGTGCGTGATGACGTCCGCGCCAAACTCCGTTCCTCGATCAAACGACTGTTGGTCCTCAATGGATATCCGCCGGACAAGCAGCCGGAGGCGATCAAGCTCGTCATGGAGCAGATGGAGTCCATGGCGCCGCGGTTTGCCGAGGCGCGGACGTAGCCCAAGAGATTTCTGCCAAAAGGCGATTGCAACAACAACACTATGAAAAATGGGGAAATGACTACCTACGAAACATCCAATGGAAACGCGGTGCCGGACGTACCGCCGACACCAGACCACGCACCGCAGCTGAAGGCCAAGCGGCTGAAGTTAACGAAGCTCCCATCCGCCGATGGTGCCCGAACTATTCTGGGAACTGTGCTGGCGTTGCTTCTGATCATCACCTGGTTGGCAAACAATCCCGTCTTTCAGAGTGGCAGCAGCCCTTCCGACTGGAAGTCGGAGCTCAGCGCAGCCGATCTAAAGAACACCATGAACAACGGCGAGACAAAGGGTGCCCCGCAGCAAACAGTTGTCAACGGCTGGTACGCCAATGACATCGCCGCTGTCACTGCTGCGCAGAACACTTACATTGCCGCGAGTTCCGCCCGGAACGGGACTCTTTTGATGCTGCTGGGCCTCGGCGTGGCTGGAGAACTTATCATCCGGGGACTGGACCGGGCGCGTAACAACCGGCTAGCCACCCCGCAGGGTCTTTGATTGCACGTCCGGAGATCCTCACTTCAGGTAGATGTCCCGCCGGTGTCCTAGGTTGACGATCACTATCATGAGCACGTCGTCCTAGATGTGTAGATAATCCGCTAGTCGCCGACACCGACCCGGTAACCGAGTCCCGCGGCAGCTCAAGGCATTGCCGGCTCTTCACGGTTCGTGGGGAAACGAATCCCTGAGATGAGCCCTGAGCGGCCGCGGGTCTTGGCCGAGGAAGGATGACACCCTGTATCCGTTCGCGGTTCTCCAGATCGGACTTCTTCAGTGTACGGACGGCCGGCCCTTACGACTCAAGTAGAGAGTCGCGTCCAACCCCAGATCCGCCTCCAACATAATCCAGGAGATGCCAACACTAACCCGAGGCTAGGAGGCGATCGCCTGGATCCCCTTTGAGTCCTGCTGCCTAAAGTTCAGGACGATGAAGATAGATGCTGGGTAACGCAAGTGGGATTACTCTGATGCCATAGCTGTGATCATTTGGCGGCGGCTGAAAGTTGTATTCTTCGATCGTCACATTCACTTCGTCAAAAGAAGCCACGACAGCAACATGGCCTAAATCTCCTGCACCACCTGAGCCGGGGACAAAATAGGCCACTGAACCGATCTCAGGTCTTGTGCCGGTGGACCAGCCATGCCGATGCCAGGCGTTGATCCAAAATTCCGCATCGCCTAACAACAATGCCGAATTATGGTATCTCCAAGGGCTCGCGGTAACACCGGAAGTCAGATTCAGCCGCCAGAGCGCAAAATCGGTGCACTCGCGCCTATACATTCCCAAGGGACTCGGCAACCATGTATGAACGCGACAGTCTTCATGCTTGTGCGGTTCGGAACGCCAGGGAAGGTCATCACCACGATTGCTATTTGCGGCATCTGAGTTCCTATTCTGTCCCAGATTCGAATTTTGCTCAGAAACTTCCTCGCAATGCATGGGAGCCAGCACAGAGATAGCCGCGGACAGAGCATCAGAGTAGCTGAAAGTTGACCCCGCATCTGCCCCAATTGATCCGTTCCAGTGAGTTGCTAACGCTTGAACCGTGTGAGTTGAAGTTGGATCAAAGTTGCGTTCTATTAAAAAGCAAATGGCGTCATCGACGGCTCTGGCAAAGGAAAAAGGAGCGTTTGCAAGTTGGAGCGGCCCCAAGGTGATCGGCTTCCCGTTGCGCCACAGGCGTGCGATGGGAGCACAACAGCGCTCAACGAAACGAACTGGCAAGGGACGCTGCGAGGTTTCGACTAAGCAGATAGCCGAGAGATAGAGCACCCAGTCCTCATCCAGGTTTTTACTATGGATGCGGCGCTCAATGATCCGTACGAAGCGCTTGAAAATGCGGCTTTGAGATATATCTTCGAGCCGCCACAAAAAGTGCCCTATTGGACTCCCGGCTAACGCGGGCTCAATTGCTGCTGTCATGAGTAGAAGACACCGGATTGAAACTGCGGCGCCGCCGATCTTCAGAACGTTCCTTCATTGAAAGGAAGAGGCCCTTTGTGAAGGCACTGGCAGCGATCGTCACGACAAGCGTAACAATCCAATTAAAGAGGTTTTCCGCAACATATTTGAGGATGTCCCCGTCACCGAGAGCCTCCATTGTACCAACGACTACTACCCCCAACGCTGAGAACCCAGCAAAAGCCGCGAGCATGCTCACATGGAGCAGGATAAGCCGCCACTCAAACTGCCGAACCCCCCACGGGCGTGGCATGAAAAAGCCGGGCCAAAGAAGCAGGAACGCTGCCATTCCGCCAGCCACCCCTGCTACATACAGCGACAAACCGCTTAGCCCGAAGATGCAACCGAGAAGAAACGGATAGAGCGCCCGCCTGGCTACAGCAAAGCGTAGGGCACCACGTTGCGTCCATAGAGGAGCATCAAAACCAGGAAATCCTGGAACAAGTTCGCTCAATGCAAAGTATGGGCCAATTAGCTTCGCATCCAAACGAATCAGCAGAGCCACAATGACTCCTGGAACAAACGTGGTCACTAAATCCACTGTCATCTCTTTCGACGTGCGCTGATATAGCCATTGGTGCATCCTGTCAGCATTTGCAGGACCACCCCTGAGCTTAGGAAGTAGAAAGCCAGAAAGAAGAAGGATGAAGGAGGAAGCAATGCTCAGATACGAGGCTGTTTTTGCTCAGATACTGCGAAATTGCTCAGTTAGGTCGGGGTCTCACACTAGCGCTCGAAACGCCAACTAGCCTCAGGCCCCGCCGTTTGCCAACTGGCTTGTCACGGATGCCATGTCATTTGTCGCTGGCCAACTACCTTGTCACTTGTGCCAACTATCTTGGCAACTCACAACACAGGACCAAATAGGTTGTCCAAAGGACCAAGTAGGTTGTCCATCTACAGGAACTTAGAAGTCCCAGTCGTCATCCTCGGTGTTGACGGCCTTGCCGATCACATAAGACGAACCCGAGCCTGAGAAGAAGTCGTGGTTCTCGTCAGCATTCGGGGACAGCGCGGAGAGGATCGCCGGGTTCACGTCGGTGACGGAAGCCGGGAACATGGCTTCGTAGCCCAGGTTCATCAGCGCCTTGTTGGCGTTGTAGTGCAGGAACTTCTTGACGTCCTCGGCCAGGCCAACGGAGTCGTAGAGGTCGTGCGTGTACTGGACTTCGTTTTCGTAGAGCTCGAAGAGCAGCTCGAACGTGTAGTCCTTGATCTCCTGCTTTCGCTCCTCGGAGAGACCTTCAAGGCCCTTCTGGAACTTGTAGCCGATGTAGTAGCCGTGCACGGCTTCGTCGCGGATGATCAGGCGGATCAAGTCGGCCGTGTTCGTCAACTTGGCCCGTGAGGACCAGTACATGGGCAGGTAGAAGCCCGAGTAGAACAGGAAGGACTCCAGCAGCGTGGAGGCCACCTTGCGCTTCAAGGGGTCGTCGCCTTGGTAGTAGTCCATGACGATCTGGGCCTTCTTCTGAAGGTTCACGTTCTCAGTGGACCAGCGGAATGCCTCGTCGATCTCCTTGGTGGAGGCCAGGGTGGAGAAGATCGAGGAGTAGCTCTTGGCGTGCACGGACTCCATGAACGCAATGTTCGTGTAGACGGCTTCCTCGTGCGGGGTGATCGCGTCCGGAATCAAAGATACGGCGCCGACGGTGCCCTGGATGGTGTCCAGCAGGGTCAGGCCGGTGAACACGCGCATGGTGAGCTGCTGCTCGTCCGGGGTCAGCGTGGCCCACGACTGGACGTCGTTGGAGAGCGGGATCTTCTCGGGCAGCCAGAAGTTGTTGACCAGGCGGTTCCAGACGTCTACGTCCTTATCGTCCTGGATGCGGTTCCAGTTGATCGCTTCGACGTGGCTAAGCAGCTTGACCTTCTCGGTCATGTCATCCCCTAAAAGTTGGGTTGTTCTTTGAAGTTAAGCGTACGACGGCGGGCGGGCGCCCGCCGTCGTACTGTCCAGATTTAGTTGAAGATTAAAGCATACAGCTGACGCAATTGTCCACCTCGGTTCCCTCCAGCGCGAGCTGGCGGAGACGGATGTAGTAGATGGTCTTGATGCCCTTCTTCCAGGCGTAGATCTGGGCCCGGTTGATGTCGCGCGTGGTGGCCGTGTCCTTGAAGAACAGCGTCAGGGACAGGCCCTGGTCCACGTGCTGGGTGGCGGCGGCGTAAGTGTCAATGACCTTCTCGTAGCCGAGCTCGTACGCGTCCTGGTAGTACTCCAGGTTGTCGTTCGTCAGGTACGGCGCCGGGTAGTACACGCGGCCCAGCTTGCCTTCCTTGCGGATCTCGATCTTGGACGCCACCGGGTGGATCGAGGAGGTGGAGTTGTTGATGTAGGAGATCGAGCCCGTCGGCGGCACAGCCTGCAGGTTCTGGTTGTAGATGCCGTGCTCCATGACG
Organism: Pseudarthrobacter raffinosi; assembly: GCF_023913735.1. Classification (GTDB taxonomy): domain Bacteria; phylum Actinomycetota; class Actinomycetes; order Actinomycetales; family Micrococcaceae; genus Arthrobacter; species Arthrobacter raffinosi. Next base: position 95,366 of record NZ_JAMXBH010000009.1, on the reverse strand, counting down.
GAAGCCTTCAGCTCACGCCAGTCATCCTGGGTGGGGATGTGGATGTTCTTGAACAGCTCCGCGACCTTCTCGGTCTGCGGCACCCATTCCTGGTCCGTGTACTTGTCGAAGAACTCGCCCGAGGCGTACTTGGACTTCTCGAAGCCGCCGAAGGTCTGCCCGGTCTGGATGGACAGCAGGTTGGAGGCGCGGACCGCGTGGTACACCACCGAGTAGAAGTAGATATTGGTGAAGTCCAGGCCCTCTTCGGAACCGTAGTGGACCCGCTCGCGGGCCAGGTAGCCGTGCAGGTTCATCTGGCCCAGGCCGATGGCGTGGGACTGGTCGTTGCCGCGGGCGATGGACGGTACCGAGGTGATGTTGGACATGTCCGAGACTGCCGAGAGGGACCGGATGGCCGTCTCGATGGTCAGTCCGAAGTCCGGGCTGTCCATGGCCTTGGCGATGTTCAGCGAGCCCAGGTTGCAGGAGATGTCCTTGCCGGTCTGGTCGTAGGACAGATCGTCATGGTACGTGGTGGGCTGCGAGACCTGGAGGATCTCCGAGCACAGGTTGGACATGATGATCTTGCCGTCGATCGGGTTTTCCCGGTTCACGGTGTCCTCGAACATGATGTACGGGTAGCCGGATTCGAACTGGATCTCGGCGAGGGTCTGGAAGAACTCGCGCGCCTTGATCTTGGTCTTCTTGATCCGGGAATCGTCCACCATCTCGTAGTACTTCTCGGTGACCGAGACGTCGGAGAACGGCATGCCGTAGACGCGTTCCACGTCGTACGGGGAGAACAGGTACATGTCCTCGTCCTTCTTGGCCAGCTCGAACGTGATGTCCGGGATGACAACGCCCAGCGAGAGGGTCTTGATGCGGATCTTCTCATCCGCGTTCTCGCGCTTGGTGTCCAGGAAGCGGTAGATGTCCGGGTGGTGCGCGTGCAGGTACACCGCACCGGCACCCTGGCGGGCACCGAGCTGGTTGGCGTAGGAGAAGCTGTCCTCGAGGAGCTTCATCACGGGGATGACGCCGGAGGACTGGTTCTCGATCTGCTTGATCGGGGCGCCCACTTCGCGGATGTTGGTCAGCGCGAACGCCACACCGCCGCCGCGCTTGGACAGCTGCAGCGCCGAGTTGATGGACCGGCCGATCGATTCCATGTTGTCTTCGATGCGGAGCAGGAAGCAGGAGACCAGCTCGCCGCGCTGCTTCTTGCCGGCGTTCAGGAACGTGGGCGTGGCCGGCTGGAAGCGGCCTTCGATGATCTCGTCCACCATCTGCAGGGCGAGCTTCTCGTCACCACGGGCCAGGTGAAGGGCCACCATGCAGACGCGGTCCTCGTAGCGCTCCAGGAATCGATTGCCGTCGAACGTCTTCAGCGTGTAGGACGTGTAGAACTTGAACGCGCCCAGGAAGGTCTCGAAGCGGAACTTCTTTTTGTACGCGCGGTTGTAGAGCTCGCGGATGAAGTTCATCGTGTACTGGTCGAGGGTTTCGCGCTCGTAGTACTGGTTCTTCACGAGGTAGTCGAGCTTCTCTTCCAGGTCATGGAAAAAGACGGTGTTGTTGTTCACATGCTGCAGGAAGTACTGGTGTGCAGCCTCGCGGTCGGCCTCGAACTGGATCTCGCCGTTCGGACCGTACAGGTTCAGCATGGCGTTGAGCTCGTGATAGCCCAGGCCCTTATAGGCGGCTGGCATCTCGGGCTTTTCGACGGCGGCGCCTGCGCGGGTGCCCTGGCCTTCGGCCCTGGTTACTTCTGTGTCTGCGACAGTCGTGTCCAAAACGTGTCCAATCCATTGTGTACGCGGGCGACGTCTTCTGGCGTGCCCATAAGTTCAAATCTGTAAAGCCGGGGGACGTTGCACTTGGCGGCAATGATGTCCGCTGCCATGCAGTAGTTGTCCCCGAAGTTTGTGTTGCCTGCACCGATAACCCCACGGATCAGTTGCCTGTTCCGCGGGTTGTTCAGAAAGCGGATCACCTGCTTGGGCACTGAGCCCTCTCCCCCGGTGCCCCCGTACGTCGGCACCACCAGCACGTAAGGCCGGGTGGCGAGAAGGCGTGCATCCTTTGTATGGAGCGGGATCCGTGCCAGCTCACGTCCGAGCTTCGCGACAAAGCGGCTGGTGTTCTCGGAGGTGGAGGAAAAGTAGATGAGCTGGCTCTGTGTGGTGACAGGCTGCAACGGGTCCACCTGGGCCCTGGCCACTGCCAGTGCTGACACGGGAGTCACCTCATGTGTGGGTATTGAAAGTTGCCGGCTGGCGAAAAGTGCAGGGCCTTAGGCCACGGAGGAAACGGCAGACAGCGCCAGTTCCTCGATCTTGTCCGGGCGGAAGCCTGACCAGTGGTCCTGGTCCGTGACTACAACAGGTGCCTGCATGTAGCCCAGCGCCTTCAGGCGCTCGAGGGCCTCGGCGTCCTGGGAGATGTCAACGCTCTGGTAAGTGATGCCCTTTTTGTCCAGCGCACGGTAGGTTGCGTTGCACTGTACACACGCAGGTTTGGTGTAAACCGTAACGGTCATGGTCCCTGTCCCCTTTATCGAAATCTTCGCTCGTCTTTGTCCCGCCCAAGCTGTACGTCGATACTACATGTAGTGCAGACGGCTCTTCGGAACCCCAAGATGATGTATTACAAGTATGTCATTTAATGCACTTTTAATCCACAGGCAGAGGCCCTCAAAATGTCCGGAATCCCGCCGTTTTTGCGGACGTCATCCACACCCTGTGGAGTACTTAGCCACATTTTCCGACCCGGCGTGTCGCCTGCGGGACGGCGTGTCGCGCGTGGCTCGAACAGGCCAAACCGGAGTCTTAGCTCCGTACCGTGGGCAGCGACGCCAAGAGGCCCATGGCGCGGTCGAGCAGGTCATCCATGCTTCCCCGGGCCGCTCCGGCCACAGCCTGCCTCGCCACGGCATCCGCACGGACCGTGTCCCCGGACTCCAGCGCCGCGCTGGCCTCTGCCAGGAGGATCTCAACCTGTACCCAGGCGTACGAATCAGTGACCCGGCTGCAGAGGATCCCCGCGTTCTTCATCCACTCCAGTGCAGTATCGGCGTTGCCTTCCAGCAAATGCGTGAGCCCGATGGTCTTCGCAGCAAGGCCTTCCCAGCAGGGGTCCTGCAGCTGGCGTGCGAGCGCGAAGGTTGCCTCCGCCTGCTCCCGGACCACCCCGGGCCGTTCTCCATCGGACAGACGGGCATGGGCCAGCCACGCTTCCGGCCAGGGCCGGAATGCCGTCCAGCGTTCGCGGCGGGCCAGTTCGCAGGATTGCCGGGCCCATTCTCCGGCCTCGTCCACGCGGCCCAGGAGGAACAGGCTTCGTGCCCCCAGTCCCAGGTTCCAGGCTTCACGCCTGACGGCACCGGCACTCCGGCTCAGTTCGACGGCGGCAGCGAACTGGTCGGCACCTGCTTCAAGCTTGCCCCAGTCGCTGAGGTTCATGGCTTCAAACCCGGCGATCGCCGCGTCGAGGGACGGATCCCCGGTTGCCAGCCCGCGGGCAGTTTCCAGGTATCCGGCGGCACTGGCCCGCCGTCCGGCGAGGATGTCAACATATGCCAGCTCTGACAGCGCCTTTGCCGCTACCGGCTCCGCGCCGGCGGCAGACGCCAGGTCTACGGCGGCGGCAAGAATGATAGAGCCTTCGTCGTCGTAGCCTCGAATTGAGTGGACGAGCGCCGCGCCGAGCTCGGTCAGGCAGCGGCTCAGCAGTTCCTTGTCGCCGGATAACTCGGCTGCGGCGGACGCTCCGCGCAGGCATTCGATCCCGGCGTCGGCAGCGCCGGCTGACAGGGCGGCAAGCCCGGCCTCGCACAGGGACTGGGCGGACGCGCGGGCTGAAACACCGGGTACCGGCGCAGCGACGGCGGGCCGTGCGGCCGCGCGGAGGGCCGCGGTGGGCCTTGTTCCGAGCTCGGCGGCGAACATTGCTTCGCTGACGTCGGCCTGCCGGAGGGCAGCGTCCACATCACCGGATGAGGCCAGCGCCTTGACCAGCAGGATGTGCGGCCCTTCTTCGAAGGGCGCCCGTGCCACCATGGCCCGGGAAAGTTCCACGGCCCGGGCGGACTGCCGGGCAGAAAGCGCCCGAAGAGCGGCCTGCCTCAGGGCGCTGAGCACCTCACTGTCCACCCTCTGGCGCTCCACCAGGAGCCAGGACTCAAACCCTGGCGATCCCTTGACGTCGATCCCTTCCAGGAAGTGCCCTTCGGGAATCTCCGTTTCCAGCACGCCCCGCGAGAGTTCGGCCACGTCCACAGCTGTATCCGGACCGAGCCCGTGCGAGACAGGGTTGCCCCGGAAAGCTTCGGCCAGGCCCGTTTTCCGACGCAGTTCAGCCAGCGTCCACCGCAGTGCCCCCATGGGATCGTCGGCGTCAGAAAACAGCTCATCCACGAGAACCTGGCGGGAAACCGGCCCCGATGACCGGACCAGCCTCCCCAATACGGCCCAGCTCTTGTGGCCTCTGGGCCCGGGAATCGGCTGGCCGTCGCGTTCAAGACCCAATCTGCCGATCAACCGAAGGCGCAGCACAAGCACAATGTAGCAACGCTCAGGCAGCCAGCACCAGAGCGGGTGCCGGATTGAGCTGCGCCAGGAGTTCAGCCTGGGCGGGCGCAACCAACTCACGCACCAACACACCGTGAACGATGCCAAATGCCCGCAGCCGGGCTACCTCCGAACCGTCCCAGTCATTGAGCGCGGCCGCCGCGCCCGGCGCAAACTGCTGGACCGCGGATGCCATCATCTCCAGGGTCCGGCGATCCCTCTGGGTGCCCTCAGCCACGATACGGTCGGCTGTGAGGGTGATGAAGGTATTCAGTTCTGCTGTGGTGTTCCAATTAGTTTCCATAACTGGAGTTTCCAGCGCCGGCGTGTGACCGTGCGTGTGACCACCTGAAAATTAAAGCTGAGCCTCCCTGCGGTCCAGCACAATCTGCTGCACGTCCAGGTAGCCGGACTGGAAACCCGCCCGTGAATAGCACAGGTAGAACAGCCACATCCGCTGGAACACGGCGTCGAACCCCAGCCCGCCCACCTCCAGTGAGCGGGCCATGAACCGCCCCTCCCAGAGGCGCAGGGTCGCGGCGTAGTGATCGCCCAGGCCCATCCGTTCCCGCACGCGGAGTGTGGTGTGCTGCTGGGTCACGCTTTCGATGGCCCGCACTGAGGGAAGGAAGCCACCGGGGAAAATGTACTTGTGCACCCAGGTGTACGCGTTGCGCGTAGCCAGCATGCGGCCGTGCGGCATGGTGATGGCCTGGATGGCCACCTTCCCGCCCGGGGCCAGCACGCGGTCAATGGTCTGGAAGTAGATGGGCCAGTACTCATAACCAACCGCCTCGATCATCTCCACCGACACCACGGCGTCGAACTCGCCCTCCACGGCCCGGTAATCCTGCAGCGCAACCGTCACCTGGTCTGCGTAACCGGCAGCCGCAATCCTTTCCTGCGCCAGCGCCCGCTGCTCACTGGACAGCGTCACGCTGTAAACGGTGGCACCACGGGCTGCTGCCCGGAGGGCCAGTTCACCCCAGCCGGTGCCGATCTCCAGCAGCCGCGTGCCTGATCCGACGCCGGCCTTGTCCAGCAGCCTGTCGATCTTGGTCTGCTGGGCCTCCGCCAACGCGTCCCACGGGACCGCATCCAGCGCACCGTCGCTCAGCGGGAAAAGCGCCGAGGAGTAGCTCATGGTGGTGTCCAGGAAGTGGGAGAAGAGCTCGTTGGAGAGGTCGTAGTGCCGCGAGATGTTGCTGCGCGTGTTGTGCTCTTCGTTGCGTTCCTGCCGCGGCGTCCGCGGCAGGTACAGGGTCCGCAGCTTCTGCAGCGGTGCGGGGATCAAGGTGTCCACGGATGCGGCGAAGACCTCCAGCACTCCGGCGAGGTCTGATGCTTCCCAGTCCCCCGCCATAAACGATTCGCCCAGCCCGATCAGGCCATTGTCACCGATCCGAACTTCGAACGCTGCCGGCCTGAGCATGGTCATCACCGGTGCGTCCGGGCCACCGGCGCCCAGCACCGAACCGTCCGGGTAGGCAATGCGCAGGGGCAGCCGGCGTACGGCCGCCTTGAACAGCAGGCCGGCGGCCTTGCCCGCCACCAGCGCTTTAGTGCCCGACGGCGCGTGGGCAACACCGGGCCACACTTCCGGATCGATGGTGGCCGGCGACGCCGGTACCCCGGCAGCGGTCCGTTCCGTCACCGGGTGCCGTGCGGCTGACTTCGCGGCGGAGACCTCCGCAGTCGCGGCTGTTCCGTTCTCATCGGTCATGGTCATTGGACTGCCTCCTGTGAGGGGTGATGTGGTTTTTTGATGACTGGCAGGCGTCGAGCCCAGAGTTTGATGCCCTGGATCCGGATCAGCGCCGATACCAGCAGCGGCGCGGCCGGGACGGCAATGGCCGCTGCCAGGATGTTCCTGACGGTGGCCGGGTGCCGGTCCCCGTCCATGGTTGCGGCGAACGGCCGTTGACCTTCCCGCTCCAGGACGATGGAGACGGACAGCCGTTGCTCCGGGGCGGGCAGCTTCATCCGGTACTGCCCGTCAACGTCATTGAACGGTGAAACGTAGAAGGCCTTGGGCACGCTGGCCCGGCCGGAAAGATCCGTTTCCAGGAGGTAGCAGTGGCGTTCGCCGTAGGTGTTGTGGACCTCGGCGATGACGCACTGCAGCTCCCCGGACATCCGGTAGCACCAGAAGATGGTGAGCGGGTTGAAGACGTGGCCGAAAACCCGGGCGCTGGTCAGCATCCGGATGGCCCCGCCGTCGGGCTCTATCCCCCGGGTCAGCAGGAACCGTTCCACGTTGCTGCGGATGGTGTCCTCGGGATCGCCGAGGTGGTCGGCGGCCCGGAAGACAGCCAGCGGCCGCATGAGCCGGGGCAGGACGGGGATCCGGTCCACGTCCACAAACCAGCTGTAGCTCCGGTAGGTGAACGCATTCTTCAGCGGCGTCTGGCGCACGTGGGAAATGGACGTGCGGTAGATGGCTGCGGTTGAGCTCATGCGCCCTCCGAGGCTGGGAGCAGTTCGGGCTCGGGTGCCTGGATCCCGGAAGTGTCCCAGGTGCGTCCCAGGCTCGCGGCGGCACGGACACCGGCCAGGGCGCCGTCCTCATGGAACCCCCAGCCCAGGTAGGCGCCGGCGTAGGCAATGCGGTCATCACTCAGGGCCGCAATGCGCTGCTGTGCCCGCAATGATTCGGGGGTGTACTGGGGGTGTTCGTAGACCATGCGTTCAAGGACCCGGTCCTCGGCGATGAGCTCGGACTCCCCCAGGCTCACCAGGTACGGCTGGCCATCGGCCGGCTCCAGGCGCTGCAGACGGGTGAGGTCGTAGCTGACCAGCACCTTGTCCGGGCGGGCTTCGCAGCCCGGGAGCCGGTAGTTCCAGGACGCCCTGGCATTGTCCGCGGAGGGCAAAACGGCCGGGTCCCGGTGGAAAACCGTGTGGTTGACCGAGTACGGCATCTGCCCCAGGGCTTCCCTTTCGGCCGGCGTGGCGTCCGCGAGGAAGCCCAGGGCCTGGGCCGGGTGCGTGGCGATGACCACGGCCTCGAAATCCTCGACTCCGTGGTCGGTGTCCACTTCCACGCCGAGGGCGTGGCGCCGGATAGCGGTGACCGGGCTGCTAAGCCTGATGTCCGGGAGCGTGGCGGCCAACTTCGCCACGTACTGCCCCGAACCGCCGGTGACCGTCCGCCACTGCGGCGAACCCTTGACGCCCAGCATGCCGTGGTGGCCCAAAAACGTGAAGAGGTAGCGCGCCGGATAGGACAGTGCCGTGGTGGGATCGCACGACCACACCGCGCTGACCACCGGCGTCATGAAATGGGAGATGAAGTACTTGCTGAAGCGTTCCTTTGCCAGGAAGTCACCGAGGGTCAGCTCCGCGCCGCCCGCACCAGGGCCGGCGTCGGACGCGGGAGCCGACTCAATCAGAGTGCGGGCCCTGCGGTAGAAGCGCATGAGCTCCAGCAGCATCAGCAGGTAGCGTCCGCGCAGCAGGCTGGACGGGCGGGCGATGATGCCGCGACCGCCCCCACGGGCCCCGGCGTATTCCAGGCCGCAGCCGTCACAGCGGACGGACATACTCATTTCGGAGTCCTGCGTCTCCACGCCCAGCTCGGCGAACAGCCGCAGCAGGGTGGGATAGGTCCGCTCGTTGTGGACGATGAAGCCGGTGTCGATGCCGAGGACGGATCCATCCGGCTGCGCGACATTGTGGGTGTGGGCGTGGCCGCCCAGCCTGCTGTCCGCCTCGAAAAGGGTGACGTTGTCTTGCCGGTTCAGGACATACGCGGCCGTCAGGCCGGCCACTCCGCTGCCCACGACGGCGATGCGCCGTCCGTGCGGCTTGAAGGTCGAGTTCCCTGCCAAAGACACTGTTTTGCTCCCCTGCTCGGACTGCATGTGCGCTTGCTCGGTGCAAACTCTCTAGGGGCAGTTCGACGCCGTGGGGCCGGTGGATGACTGAGTTGCGGTAAATCTTTGTGCCAGAATGAAGCGGGCGTTCCATCCCCGGCACACCGCAGTGCCAAGGCGGCCCTGACCGAAGGACAGCGTTGGTAAATCCCGTACATCTGAAGACCCTCCTGGAAGTTACCCGGCTGGGCTCGTTCGCGGCCGCAGCGGCACGCCTGGGCTACACGGCGTCGGCTGTCTCGCAACAGATGTCCGCCCTGGAACGCGAAACGGGCGTGGTCCTGTTCCAGCGTTCGGCCCGCAGCGTGGTCCCCACGGAAGCGGCGGAAGTGATGACCCGGCACGCCGCGAAGGTGCTGACGGACATCGAAGCGCTGATGGCGGCAGCCTCCAAGACACACAGCAGCACCAGCCAGGAGCTCCGGCTGGGAATCTTCCCCAGCCTGGCTACCTATGTCCTCCCGCGCATCCTGAAGAATCCGGCGTGGAAGGACCTGGCCATCGACCTCAAAGTAACGGTGGCCGAACCGGCCCAGACCATCCAGGGACTGCGCACCGGCGGAGAGCTGGATGTGGCGCTCGTTTTCCAGGTGGGCCAGTCCGGGCTCGCCTGGCCGCACACTATTAACCGGCAGTGGATCGGCGATGACAACTTCCGCGTAGTGCTCCCCGCGGGCTGGGGTTTCCGCACGGACGCCAAGGTGGCGGCGGACCATTTGTCCGAGCTGCCCTGGATCATGCACCACCCCGGGAGCCCCGATGCCGTAGTGATTGAGCGTCTCTTTGCCAGCTGCAACCTGCATCCGCGCGTGGTGGCCCACAGCGACGACTTCCATGCCAGCCTCGAAATGGCGGCCGCCGGACTGGGCGCGGCGCTGGTGCCCGAGCTCGCATTGCGGAACCGGCCGGCCGGCGTTGTAGTGCTGGACGTTCCCGAGATCCGGCTGGCCCGGAACGTGTTTGCCCTGCTCATCAACGAGAAGAAGACCGCCCGGGTGCAGCTGTTTGTGGACCTGCTCGCCGAGACGATGGCCGCTGCGGGGTCCTCAGGCAATTAGCCCGGAATGCTGGAAAGCGCAGCACTTGGGGGCTATGTTGAAGGTATGAACAGGGTAGCGAGCCAGCACTTTGGAGAAATCGAGCTCAACCACGGCAGGGATCACAACATCGCCGCCAAACATGAGCTGGGTGGCCAGGTACTGGAACTTGACCTGAACATCAACGCACACGACCACTTTGACGAAGCGGCCATGCACAAGGTGGACTACCGGCTGCGGTTCCTCCCCGAACTGGTGGATGAGGTGCGGCAGATGATCGCCGACGAGCTGGAGCAGGAAGGCACCAGCCCCCAGGAATACCTCCACTTCCACTGCAGCGCCCTCAAGGACGAGCACCTGCAGAAAGTCTTCGGCGTGGAGGAACGCAGCCAGCTCACCAACGACGTCTTCCTCAAAGCCCTCAAACTCGGCCACGTGGGCATCTTCCCCGGACAGCCTGAACGCTACTTCGTGATGGACTTCACCCTGGGCTCACACTTCACGGACGAGGTCCTGGTGGTAGCCGCCGACGAAGACGGCGTGGTGGACGACGAAATCCTCTGGGAGTCCTGAACCCTTAACGCACGACGGCGGCCGGTCACCTTTCGGTGACCGGCCGCCCGTTCGCTATCCGGTGGTTGAGCTTGTCCAGGTTTCGACAAGCTCAACCACCGGGTGTTGTTACTTCGCGGACTCCAGCAGGCCGGCGCGGACCGTCTTGGTGGCCTTGACCAGGTTGCGCAGGGACTCTTCGGTCTCGGCGTAGCCGCGGGTCTTCAGGCCGCAGTCCGGGTTGACCCAGAGCTGGCGTGACGGGACGTGCTTGACGGCGGTGGCCAGGAGTTCAGTGACCTCCGCTTCGCCCGGAACACGCGGCGAGTGGATGTCGTAGACGCCCGGACCAACGCCGCGGCCGAAGCCGTGGGACTCGAGGTCGTGGACAACCTCCATGCGGGACCGTGCTGCTTCGATGGAGGTGACGTCGGCGTCGAGGCCGTCAATGGCGTCGATGATCACGCCGAATTCCGAGTAGCAGAGGTGGGTGTGGATCTGCGTGGCGTCGGCCGCACCGGCGGTGGCCAGTCGGAAGGAATCCACTGACCACAACAGGTAAGCGGCGTGGTCGGCCTTGCGCAGCGGCAGGAGTTCGCGCAGTGCGGGCTCGTCCACCTGGATGACCTTGATGCCGGCAGCCTCGAGGTCCGCGATTTCGTCGCGGAGGGCCAGGCCAACCTGGTTGGCGGTCTCGCCCAGGGGCTGGTCGTCGCGGACGAAGGACCAGGCCAGGATGGTGACCGGACCGGTGAGCATGCCCTTCATGGGCTTGCTGGTCAGCGACTGGGCGTACTCGGCCCAGGCCACCGTGATGGGGGCGCTGCGGGTGACGTCGCCCCAGAGGATGGACGGGCGGGTGCAGCGGGAGCCGTAGGACTGGACCCAGCCGTGGACCGTGACGTCGAAGCCTTCGAGGTTCTCGGCGAAGTACTGGACCATGTCGTTGCGCTCGGGCTCGCCGTGCACCAGGACGTCGTAGCCGAGCTCTTCCTGCAGCTCGACGACGCGCTTGATCTCGTCCTTCATGAGCTGCTCGTACTGCTCGTTGGTGAGGTCGCCCTTGTTGTTGCGGGCACGCGCCGAGCGGATTTCGGACGTCTGCGGGAAGGAACCGATGGTGGTGGTGGGCAACGGCGGCAGGTGCAGGGCCTCTTCCTGGGCGGCTTCGCGGACTGCGTAGGCGGAGCGGCTGAAGTCCGCCGGGGTCAGAGCCCCGATGCGGGCACGGACGTCGTCGCGGCGCACGCCCTCGGCAGTGGCGCGGGCGGCGATGACGGCCGATGCCTCGTCGATGGCTGCCTTGGCGGAGGCCGGATCGGCCAGGTAGGACGCGAGGGTCTTGACCTCTACGGCCTTCTGGTCGGCGAACGCGAGCCAGCTGCGCAGCTCGTCGGAGAGCTGGCCTTCTTCAGTGACGTCGTGCGGCACGTGCTGGGTGGAGGTAGAGGTGCTGACGGCGATCCGGCCGGCGGCAGCCTTCAGTTCGTCCAGCTTGGCGGCGGCGACGGCGAGGTCGTTGCGCCAGATGTTGTGGCCGTCAACGACGCCGGCAACCAGGGTCTTGTTGCCAAGGCCGGCCAGGGCCGCTGCGGAGGGGACCGCACCCTTGAAGGCGTCGATGTGCAGGGCGTCGATGTTGGTGGCGGCAAGCGTGCCCAGCTGGCCATCGAGGGCGCCGTACGGGGTGGAGACGAGGATCTGCGGGCGCTTGGCTGCACCGGAGAGGACTTCGTAGGCGCGGGCAACGGCTGCTTCGATTTCTGCGGCCGGGGTGTCCTGATCAACAACCAGTGCGGGCTCGTCAAGCTGGATCCAGCTGGCGCCTGCGGCGGCGAGCTTCTCGAGCAGCTGTACGTAAACCGGCAGGACGTCTTCGAGGCGGGACAGCGGAGCGAAGCCTGCGGGGGCCTCATCTGAAGCCTTGGAGAGCAGCAGGTAAGTGACCGGGCCAACGATGTACGGGCGGGTCTCGATGCCGTTGGCCAGGGCGAACTCGAATTCATCAACGATGCGGTTGGAGGCGAGGGTGAACTCGGTCTCCGGGCCGATCTCCGGAACGAGGTAGTGGTAGTTCGTGTCGAACCACTTGGTCATTTCCAGTGGCTGCTGGTCCTTGGTGCCACGGGCCAGGGTGAAGTAGCCGTCGATGTCGAGCTGGCCTTCGGCGTTGAGGAGCTTGCCGAAGCGGGCCGGGACAGCGCCGAGGTGGGCGGTGGCGTCCAGGACCTGGTCGTAGTAGGAGAACGTGCCCGGAACAGCGGCGGCTTCGGTGAGGCCCAGTTCCTGCAGGCGCTTGGCGATGGTCAGCTGGATGCCCTTGGCGGCGGCGTCCAGGGCAGCAGCGTCGATCTTGCCGGCCCAGTAGGCTTCGATGGCCTTTTTGAGCTCGCGGCGGCGGCCGATGCGCGGGTAGCCGAGGAGTGACGCGGCCGGGAACGGAGTGGCGGGGGTGTTCTGTTCAGTCATGGGAGATTCCTTGAGTGTTAGTGGAAACTGTGAATGGTCTGGCGGATGTTGGAAGGTCAGCTGGCGAGCTGGCGCCGGAGGGTGGCGCTGCGGCGGGCAACTGAACGGGACTGGCGCGGAAGTGCCAGTTTGTCCAGCACCTCCAGCGCGCTCTGGTGTTCGTTGAAGGTGTAGATGTGGATGCCCGGCGCTCCGGCCTCGAGGGCCGCGTTGGCCAGGTCCACCGTGGCCCGGACACCGATCCGGAGTCGTTCGCTGTCGCTGTCCGCCGCGGCCAGGCGGGCCAGGAGTTCCGGTGCCGGTTCAACGCCGGTCAGTTCGCCGAGCCGTGTGACCCGGCGCAGGCTGGTGAGCGGCATAACGCCCGGGATGATGGGGATGGTGACCCCGGCCCGGCGTGCGCGGCTGATGAGGTTCGCGTACTGCTCGGTATGGAAGAAGACCTGCGTGATGGCAAAGTCGGCGCCGGAACGCTGCTTGGCGAGCAGCACCTCGACGTCGTGGGCTTCACTGGGTGATTCCGGGTGCCGGGTGGGGTACGCGGCGACGCCCACGGCGATCTTGCCTGCACACAGCAGGGCCGACCGCCGCTGTTCAACCCGCCGGATAAGTTCGATCAGGTCCTGCGCATACCGCAGTGACCCTGCGGCGAGCGGTGCACCGTCCTTGGGCTGGTCGCCCCGGAGGGCCAGGATGCCCCGGACCCCGGTGTCCAGGAGGTCGCCGATGATCTCCGCAAGTTCCTCCGGCGTGTTGCCCACGCAGGTGAGGTGGGCGAGGGGCCGGAGCGTGGTTTCCAGGAGGAGCCTGTTGATGAGTTCGACGGCGGTGTCCCGGTTCGAGCCACTGGCACCGTAGGTGACGGAGACATAGTCCGGCTCGGTGGTTTCCAGTTCCCGGATGGTGGTCCAGAGCGACTCGGCCGCGGCCGGCGAGCGGGGCGGGAAGAGCTCGTACGAGAGCGCCACGGGGGCAGTCTCGGTGAGGTTCGGATGCGTTTCAATAAGGCTTGGCGGTGACATTTGCGTCCTTGGCTTTGGGCCATTGCCGGCTACCGGTCAGCAAATGTGACGGTGAAGCCGGGAATGAATTTGAGTTTGGGAACACGAAAAACTCCACAGGGACGCAGCCGCGACTGTTACGCCTGTAATGAAGTTGTCCGTGAGCAAATGTCAGGCCCACATGGGGGCACCCACACCCTCCACAATCGGAGGATCGCTGACACGTTACCTCGGTAACTTGTATAGAACTCTAGGAGCCCGCGGGGCACCCTTCAAGTCCACTGCCGAATTAAGACGCAGCTTTACGGCGTGTTTCGCATTGGTGCAGAATTTTGTTCGCCATATTGGTCAACGGATTCATCGGGGCATACTGCAGACCCGCCGCTGCCTTGGCCTGTTACCAGGGCCGGTCAACACCCGGCCCGAAGCCATCGTCCCGGAGGTACTCGTCCCGCTCCTGCCCGGAATTCCGCTCGCTTTGGGCTTCCCTGGCGCTGTCCCTGAGCTGCTCAAGCTGGCTCTGCTGGCCCGGATCCGCCGGAAGCGCGTCCTGCCCAGGCGCTTCCGGCGGTTGCGGGGTGGTGTTGTCCGCAGCCGCTGCATCGGCCTTTTGCTGCAGCCGCTCCGCCGCCTGTTTCAGTTGCTCCCCCGCGCCGGATTCGGCGCTGGCATCAGCGCCGGCATCCGCGCCGGAGGCAAAGCAGCCCTCCGGAGCAGCCTCCACCACCGCAACGCCTTCGGCGAACAGCCGGGCCGCCGCCGTCGGATCTTCTGTTTTGGCCTCGGCGTCACCGAGGCGTTCGATGGTGAGGGCCAGGTTGACCCGGACGACGCACTCGTCGGCCGGGCCCGCCAGGGACAGTGCTTCCTCGAAACGTTGGCGGGCACCAGCGAAGTCCCCGGCGAGGAACAGGCCGTCACCCTCGGCGAACGGCGCCTTGTGCGGCTCGATGAAATTGGCGGTCCTCAGTCCGCCCGCAGCATCCGCCACGCTGCCGGAGTCCCCGGCCGCGAAGGACCGGGCAGCAGTGTCGGCGAGGATGCCCACGCTGAGCATCTTCGCGGCCAGGCACAGGACCAGGAGTGCGGGCAGCGCAGACCACCACAACAGCCGACGGCGTCGCTCCCGCCGGTCCCGCGAGGTCACTGGCGGTGCCTGTTTCTGCGGTGCCGGTTCCTGGGGTGCCGGTTCCGGGGGTGCCGGCGTGGGCGTTGGCGTTGGCGTTGGCGTTGGCGTTGGCGTTGGCGTTGGCGTTGGCGTTGGCGTTGGCGTTGGCGTTGGCGTTGGCCGCATCATGTTCGAACTCCCGCTCCGGGCCGGAGCTGCCGCCATTGGCGCAGCACCAGGAAAGTTTCGCGGAGAGCCAGCAGGAACACTCCAGCGGCGAGGAGCCAGTACAGCTCGGTCCGGCCGGCAACGCCGCCATCCGCCGGTGCCCATTGGAAGTCCCCGGGATCAGCGGCCTGCATCATCGGCGCCACCGGGTCACCGGCCGAACGGTGGACATAGGGCACCCCCAGCTGACCGGCAATCCCTTGCAGGCGGCCTTCGTCGATGACCGATAGAGCATCCTTGCCGGTTCCGGACGACCGGTCCTGGATGTAGCCTGCGCCGGCGTCCTGCCCCGAACCCTGACCCGTGTTTTCCTTCATCCGGCCGCCGTCCGCCGTGCCGTAGCCGAGCACCGCGCCGCCGTCCACCAGGCCGCCGGCGAGCCTGATCGCCGCCGGCGCCTTGGCGCTGGTCTGTTCCCCGTCGCCCAGGTAGTAGACCAGGCACGCCCGTTCGGGATGGCTGTCCCGCGCGGCGCGCAGCCGCTCCGCCAGCAAGGTTCCGGCAGCGGTGACGCTGCTGCCCTTCGAAAATGCCGTGACCTGCGGATGCAGGACGGACACGCTGGCGTCCAGGGCGGTGGCGTCGGTGGTGAGGGGCATCCGGACAATGGCGTTGCTGTCGAACGTCAGGAGCGAAAAGCGGGGCCCGGCCAGTTCACCCGCGATGGCCATGATGTCCTGCCGCACCCCGTCCAGCCGGGGCGAGCCGTCGCCGTAGTCTTCGGCAGCGATGCTGCTGCTGGTGTCCACCACAAAGAAAACGTTGACATCCGCCGCCGCGGCCTGGGAGCTTCCGCCGGGAACACCCGGCCGGAGCGCCGCGGCCAGGAGCAGCAGCACCAGGGCGCTCCTGAACAGCCAGTCGCGGCGTGTACCGGCAGACTGCACCCGCGACGCTTGGACGAGACGCCAGACCAGAAACAGCACGGTCGCGGCGATGAGCGGGACCATAACCCACCAGGGAAGGATCGGTTGCAGTGTCATGGCCGGAGCCTCCACGACGCGCCCGCCAGTACCAGGCCGGACAGGAGTGCCAGCGTGAGCGGCAGCTCAGGCCGGTCCGAGACCACGGCCCGGGGTGCTCCCTTCATGGCCGTGGCTTCGGTTTCCTGCGCGGAATGGACGAGGTCCGCCACAGCCTCCGGGCTGTCCAGTTGGTGGTACGCCCCACCGCTGGCTTCGGCCGCTGTGCGCAACCTGGCTCCGGGCTGGCCGGGGCCGGGTCCGTAGTCAAAGTCGCCGGGGTTCAGGGCGTAAACACGCACATCGCGCTCCTTGGCCAGGGCGGCCGCCTGTTCCAGGGTGAAGATGGGATCGCCGGACAGGTAGTTGTCCGTTGCCAGGACGATGGACCGCGAGCGCCGCTGACCGGCTTCAGGGGTGCCGGTCTCCGCTCTGCGGGCATCCGCGGCGCCGGTGTACGGGAACCCGTTGACGCAGGATGCCAGGCCGTCGCCGATCAGTGACGATCCGCGGCCGTTCCAGGTGCCGTCCAGGAACCCCGCGCTGCCGGGGCTTCCCTCGAACGCGTTTTGGGCCAGCTGGAGTTGTTCCTGGACATACCCATAGTCGTCGGTGAGGGGGAAGACCTGGACGGCGCTGCTGTCGAAGACGGTGAGGCCGATCCGTTCGCCGTCGAACTCCTTCGCCAGTTCGGCAAACACCTGCACCACGGCCGCGTCGGCGCTGCTCATGGAGCCCGACGTGTCCAGGCACAGCATGATGTCCCGGTTGCGTTGCTCCGGCTGGATGGTGGTCAGTTCCACCGGACGCGCCGCCGCGGCCACCGCGGAGACCAGCAAGGTTGTGGCTGCGAGAGCGGCTACGGCCAGCCATCGGCGGTGCCGGCGGAGGGCCGCCTGGTATTCGGGCAGCGCGGTGAGGCGGTCCGCATTGGCCACCGGCCGCCGTCGAGCGTTTGCGTGGCGGTCCGGGCGGTAGGCGCGCCATCCTGCCAGGGCCGCGATGACCAGCGCCGGAGGGATCAGCCACCAGAACATCAGTTCCATTGCCGCACCGCCTGGCGGGCAGTCGCGGCCGATTGCGTGACCGGCGGCAGCGGTTCCAGGCCGAACTCGCCCGGGTAGATCTTGCGGACAACCTCGGCCACTGGGGGCAGCGGGTGCCCGTGCAGCTCCGCAAGGGTCATCCTGGGGGCGTCAATGCCGGTGACGTCGCGGGCGAACCGGCGGACCAGCAGGCTAAGTTCCTGGTGCGCCTCCCGTGCGGTCAGCAGCCCGGCGGCGGCGTCTGCCGTGACGGCGTCGATCCTTTGCAGGTAGGCCTCCTTGAGGCCCGCAAGGTCCGACGGCGGCGCGAACCGGGGCGCCTGCTCCGGCACCTTCGGTTCGCGCGTGCTCAGGAAAACGAACGCGTACCAGCCCAGGACCGCTGCCAGTAGGGCGAGCCCTGTCCACAGCCACGCCTGGCTGTACTGGAGGGGTCCGTAGATGCCCGGGTCAGCCTGCACGCCGGTGCCTTTCCAGGAGGGCGAAGAGTTCCGTCATGACCGCACTGCTGCCGGTCACGTGGCCTTGGGTAATGCCGGCGCGGCGGAGCATGGCCTGCCGGGCGGCGTCCCGTTCCCCTGTTGCCTTGGCATAGGCCGCCGCGACTGCCGGGGAGGCTGCCAGGTGTGCTGGCAGCATCGACGAGTCTGCCACGCTGAAGGCGTCCTGGCCGGTGTTTCCTTCCCCGGCCAAGTCAGCGTCCCGGATGGTGAGCCAGAGGACCTCATGCTGGGCACGGAGGCGGCGGAGCAGCTGTTCCGTGTCGGGGCCGGCGGCATGTTCGTCGGACACCACAAACAGCAGGAACCGGCCCTTGACGTTGCGGGCCACGTACTCCAGCTGGTCCTCGATCCTGCTGGGGCCAGAGTCCAGGGAGGTGGATGAGTCAACCTCGCGCAGGAGCCGTTCCAGATGCGGCTCACCGGCTTTGGCCGGGATGGAGCGTGTCCCGTTGCGGTCGCCGCAGACCAGGCCCACTACGTCGCCATGCCGGTGCGCCAGGTAGCCCACCACGCCGAATGCCATCACGGCGATGTCCTTTTTGGTTTCGCCGTCGCGGGACTCTGCGGCCATGCCTCGGCCTGTATCGGCAATCAGCAGGACGGTCCGCGCTGCAGGAGACTGGTCACTGCTGGCTCAGGGAGTCTGGACAGAGGCCACGACCGCGTCGATGATCGTCTCCACCGGCACCTGCTCGGCGACGGCGTCGAACCCCAGGATGAGGCGGTGCCGGAGCACACGGTGGGCGAGGGACTTCACGTCCTCCGGGATCACGTGGTCCCGGCCGTTGAGAAGTGCCACTGCCCGGGCGGCCTGGCTGAAGGCAATGCTGGCGCGCGGGCTGGCGCCGAACTCGATGAAGCCGGCGAGCCGCTGGTCGATGTACTGCCCGGCGTTCCGGGTGACGAACACCAGGCCCACGATGTAGTTGATGACGGCCGGGTCGATATAGATCCGCTTCACGAGAGCCTGGACGCCGATGACGGCGTCCAGTGAGGCGGCGGCCGCCGGCTTCTGCTCGGCGCTGAAGACCCCGGCGTCGATCCGGCGGATGATTTCCGTTTCCTCGGCCGGCGTGGGGTAGTCCAGCACGTCCTTGAGCATAAAGCGGTCCATCTGCGCCTCCGGCAGCTGGTACGTGCCTTCCTGCTCGATGGGGTTCTGCGTGGCCAGCACCATAAACGGGGACGGCAGCCGGTACTCCTCTCCCCCGATGGAGGTCTGCCGCTCCTGCATGGCCTCCAGCATGGCGCTTTGGGTCTTGGCGCTGGAGCGGTTGATCTCATCAAGCAGGACGATGTTGGCGTGCACCGGCCCCAGCTGCGTGATGAAGGTGCCCTTGGCGGCGTCGTAGATCTGCGTGCCCACGATGTCGCTGGGGAGCAGGTCCGGCGTGCACTGTATCCGGCGGAACTCTGCGCTGACTGCTTCGGCCACGGTCTGGGCGGCGGTGGTCTTCGCCAGGCCCGGAACGCTTTCCAGCAGGATGTGCCCACCGGTCATCAGGCCCACCAGCAGGGATTCACGCAGCCGTGCCTGGCCCACCACTTTGGCATCGAAGCTGCGGGAAATGTTCGCCACTACCTGCTGTGCACGGGCCAGTTCCGCCGGTTCGATTCGTGCGGGCGCACTGGTTTGAAGCAATGGATTTCCCCCTGATGGCTGGTGGTCTACGGATGTTAGCCCGGGTGTGCTGCCGTGCGGCTGCACTCCGTCCGCCATCCTATCCAAGACACCTCCCGGTGCGGCCGCAATGGAGACCCCTCCCCATCGCGGCTCTGCAGGTCTATTCTTTTGCCATGAGTGAGCTTCCAGCCAGTTACAAAGAGTTTCTCGCCGACAAGAGCGAGCGGTTCATCCTTGCCGTCAAGCCTGTTCTGCAGCAGTCCGCTGCCGACAAATCCCATGGTGTCCGGGTTACCTACAACGCGGGTCCCACCGGCCACCAGGCCCACCTCGATGACAGCATCCCCTTCGGCGTGGTGGTGGAGGACATCGACTGAGGTTCCGGCCGGCTTCGCAAGCCGCGCAGCACTAGCCCTTGACCGCACCCGAGAGCGCGAAGGAACTCCCCGCGCCCCTGGCCACGATGACATAGAGAGCCAGCACCGGGACTGAATACAGGATGGAAAAGGCGGCCAGCTGGCCGTACGCCACTGCGCCGTGCTGTCCGAAGAAGCTGAAGATCGACACCGCCGCTGGCTGCCGGGCTTCGGACAGGAGCAGCACGAACGGGACGAAGAAGTTCCCCCAGGCCTGGATGAACACAAAAATGAACACCACACCCAGTCCCTGCCGCATCAGGGGCAGGAGGATGGTCCGCAGCGCCGTCAAACCTGACGCACCGTCCACCCAGGCTGCTTCCTCCAGCGACACCGGAACCGCGTCCATGAAGTTCTTGGTCATCCAGACGGCCATGGGCAACGTGGTGGTGGCCATAAAAAAGATCGTGGCGGGCATCGAATCCAGCAGTTGAAGCTGCACAAACAACCCGTACACCGGCACCATGATGGCCGTGATGGGAAGGCAGGTTCCAAACAGGATGGTGTACATAAACGGCTTGTTGAACCTGGACTGGTATCGGGACAGCGGGTAGGCAGCCAGGACGGCTGCCACGAGGTTCACGGCGGCCGTGCCGGCGGACAGCACGATGCTGTTCCAAAGCGGCTGGAACAGCAGCCCCGGTGTCATGATGGCGGCAAAGTTTTCCAGGGAGACCCTACCGGGGAGCCTTGTCTCATGCCCGGCGGAGGCATCAAGGGACGCAAACACCAGCCAGAGCAGCGGCAGGACAAAGCAGGCACCGATCAGGATGAGGGAAACGTCCGCCGGCATCCGGGCACGCTGCTGGGCGCGGGAAACTGCGCCAGTCCCGGACCGGAGCTGCCCCCGTGCGGAGGTCCCCGCCGTCGTCGTCATGGTTTGGTCTCCCGCAGGAGCCGGACGTAGGCGGCACCGAACACCACGCCAATGAGGATGAGCACCGAGGCCACCGCCGTGCCGTAGCCGATGTCGCCGAACTTGAAGGCCTCCAGGTACGCCAGCACCGGCAGCGTGGTGCTGGCGTTGGCAGGACCGCCCGCTGTCATCACCCAGATGAGGGTGAACACCGCCAGCGTCTGCAGAGTGATGAGCATGAGGTTGGTGGCGATGCTGCCGCGGATCATGGGGATGGTGATGAAGGCCAGCCGCTGCCAGCCCCCGGCACCGTCCATCAGCGCGGCCTCCGTGACCTCACCGGGGATGTCATTGAGCGCGGCGCGGTAGACGAGCATGGAGAACGCCGTGCCACGCCAGATGTTGGCAAGCAGAATGGCGACCATCGGGAACGAATACAGCCAGTCGGTCTGCCCTAGCCCCAGCCCGCCCAGCAGCTGGTTCAGGGTCCCGTCGCGGCTGAAATACGCATAGGCGGCGAAGGCGGCCACGATCTCGGGCAGCACCCACGCAGCCACCACCGCAGTACCGACGACGGCGGCCACCGTCCGGCGGGCCCGCCGCATCAGCACCGCGAGGGTGAGCCCCAGCAGGTTCTGGCCCAGGATAGCAGAGCCGCCCACGAACAGGACAGTCAGGCCCAGCGAGAGCGGCAGCATGGGGTCCGACAGGAGCCTGGCGTAGTTGTCGAACCCGATCCAACCGGGACTGCGGGCATTGCGGCCGGTCAGGGCTGCATTGGTGAATGACGCGTGGAAGGCCCACAGCACGGGACCGGCCAAAAACACCAGCAGCAGAACCACTGCCGGGAGTACGGGGAGCAGCCGTGCCTGACGCCGGAGTCCGGGGCGACGCCGCCGGTTGCCAGACCGGTCACTCCTGAGGGAAACCGCCACAGGCTATTGGGCGACGGTCTTGGCCTCACCCACGATGCCCTTCACCGCCGCGTCATAGTCGGCGGCCGCCTGCTCCGGGGATTTCGCCCCGGTAATCACAGCTTCCGTGGCCTCCTGGACGGCCGCGGAGATCCGCGGGTAGTCGGCCGTGGCTGGCCGGTAGTGCGTGACGGCCACAAGCTCGGACACGTCCTTCACAAACGGGTTGGCCGCCTGGTAGCCGGCGTCGGCGGCGACGTCCTTCCGCACGGCGATCTGGGAGCTGGCGATGTTGAAGGCCAGGGAATTCTTCTGGTTCAGGGCCGTGGCGAGGAACTCAAACGCGAGGTCTGGGTTTTTGGTCTCCGCCCCTACCGCCAGGGTCCAGCCGCCGGACATGCTGACACCGCCGGGTGCCTGACCGTTCTGGGTGGGGAACGCCGTCACGCCCATGTCCTGCCCGTACCCGGCCCATTCGTAGCTGCCGCCCTTCTGCCAGAAGGACGGCGTATAGGAACCCTCAACAGTGGCGCCCATCTTGCCCTGCGGCAGCCACTCGCCGAAGACCTTCTTCCACACATTCGCGTCGAGGGCCTCCGCCGGGGAGACGGCCAGTTTTTCGTCGTAGAGGGTCTTGAGGAACCCCAACGAGTCGGTGAACCCGGGGGAACCGACCACCCATTTCTTGGCGTCGGCGTCGTAGAGTTCGGAGTCCGTTCCGTAGAGCAGCTCATAGAAGCTTTGCATCACGGTGCCTTCACCGGAGGCCTTGCCGGCGTACATGTTGAACGGCACCACGCTGGGATCGCTGGCCTTGATTTTCCGGGCGGTGTCCAGGACGTCCTGCCATGTGCGGGGCTCCCACGGGACGCTGACGCCTGCGGCGGTGAGCACCTTCTTGTTGTACCAGATAGCTCGCGTGTCGGTGCCCAGCGGGACCGCGTACGTGCCGCCGTCGTCCCCAAGGCCGGCGGCCTTGGCGCCAGCATCGAAGGTATCCCAGTCCTTCCACCCCTCAAGGTGGCTGTCCAGTTTCAGGAGGTACCCGGCGTCGACGTCGGAACGCACCTTGAAGGTGTCCTCATAGAAGACATCCGGGGCGGTGGAGGGCGAACGGAGAGCGAGGGCAAGCTTGGTGCCGTAGTCGTCGTCGTTCGCCTGGATGGGCTCCAGAGCCACCGTGACGCCCTGGTTGGCGGCCTCAAACTCCTGTTTGGCCGCCTGGAAGAGCGTGTCCAGGGCAGTGAAGGAATCGGTCTTTTGGTAGACCACCTTCAGCGTTTTGGTCTCCGCTTCGGGGGCGGCGGGGGAACATGCCGTCAGCACAAAGGCTGCGGCGGCAATGAGTGACGTGATTCCAAGGGCCTGACGACGCATGATGCTCCATTTCGGTCAATGGCTGCCGTCCCCTGTGTCTGCGGGCCCCCAGCCGCGGCGATATCCACATGCTAGATGGGGCTCCTGCCACTGGCAAGGAGCCCCGGTTCAGACTTCCAGGAGAAGCCGCTGCGCCCGGGGCGCCAGTGTATGCTCCAGGACAAGGCAGGCAGCTCCAACGGCGCCCACGTCCTCACCGACGCCCGTGCCGACAACCTCGATGGTGTGGATCAGGCGCGCCGCGCTGTTGGCGTCCACCAGCGCCGGGATCTTCTCCAGGTAGCGGTCAGCGATCCGGCTCCAGAAGGGCCCGCCGAACACAACCCGCTCCACATCCAGCGTGTTGGCGACCACGGAGACGGCCCGGGCCACCAGCACGGCTGACTTGTCGATGATCGCCAGGGCCTTGGCATCGCCGGCATCGGCAAGGTCGCACAGCTGGGAGAAGCTCTGCTGCACTTCGGCTCCGCTGGTGTGCTTGCCGGAGCCGTCCAGGATGCCGGCGGCAACGGCCTCCGCCACGAGCACCTGCGGGATGGCTGAGGACTTAACGCAGCCGCGCAGTCCGCAGTCGCAGACCGGGCCATCGGGGTCCACCACTATGTGGCCGATCTCGCCGGCGTTTCCTGATGTTCCACGGACCACCTCATCGTTGAGGACGATGCCGCAGCCGATACCCGTGCCCATGTACATAAAGATGAAAGTGCCCGAGCCGCTGGGCCCGCCGGCCCATGTCTCGGCGACGGCGGCGCTGGTGACGTCCTTATCCACCAGGACGGAATAGCCGGTGGCTTTGGCCAGGGCGTCCCGAAGTTCCACGCGGTCCCAGCCCGGCAGCAGCGGCGGGTCCACCACGGTGCCGTTGTCCAGGTCGATGGGTCCCGGAGCGGCCAGGCCCAGGCCGGCGATCCGGCTGGTGTCCACGCCGGACTCGGCAACGAGGTGCTCGATCTCGGTGGCCATGGTGGATATAACGGCTGCAGGATCACTCCCGCCGGGTGTCCTAATCCGTGAATGCTGTACAACGGCGCCCACAAGATCGAGGACCACGAACGTGGTGACGGCGGGGTCCAGGTGGACGCCGATGGCATACATTCCGCCCGGGTTGAGGCGAAGCATGGTGCGCGGTTTGCCGGGGCCGCTGCCTTCTTTGCCCGCTTCGACGATCAGGTGCTGGTCCAGCAGGCGGCGGGAGATGTTGGAGATGGTCTGCGGCGAGAGGCCCACAATCTGGGCGAGCTCCACGCGGCTGAGCCCCCCGGATGACCGGCGGATGGCATCCAGGATGACCGTGAGGTTGAAGTCCCCCATGCGCGGAAGATTAGTCCCGCGCCGTGGCGCCGAGGACTGGCGGATTTCTGGCACGGTCTCCCCTAGGTTTTCGGCCGCGTATTCATGATTATGTCTGAATGGTACGTTACCTCCTGATCAACGCCCAGAGCCGGAGGTGAGGCCGCGCCGCGGCCGGGGCGCCACCTTGCCGTGCTGGCACGCCTATGGCCGCCGGGTGCTGACCGCCACCGTGAACTTTGGATTGCCGCCCCTCACAGTGGTGGGACCCACCAGCCGCTCCAGCGCCGGGAGGTACTGCAAGTGCCGGTTGAACACCGTCCACAGCTCACCGCCCGGCGCCAGGACCCTGGCCGCCGCCTCGAACAGTTTAATGCCCGCCCCGGCATGCACACTGGCGCCCAGGTGGAAGGGCGGATTCAGCAGGATCAGGTCGGCGCTTCCGGCCGGGAGGGTGCTCATGGCGTCATCCTGGAGGGCGGTAATCCGCTCCTCGAGGCCGTTGGCCTGCGCCGTGGCCCGGGCGGACGCGACGGCGGCGGCAGACCGGTCCGTGGCCGTGACCCTTGAGGCCGGGTTCTGGCGGGCGTACATGGCGGCGAGGATGCCGGTGCCACAGCCCAGATCGATGGCGTGCCCGGCTTCAGGCATCTCCGGCAGGAAGGTCAGGAGGAACCTGGTCCCGATGTCCAGTTTCGCTCCAGCAAAGACGGCACCGTGCGCAGCAACGTCCAGGTCCAGCTCGGCAAGGCGTTCGACGGCGGGACTCCACTCGTGCGTCTCAGTTTGCCGGGCGCCGCGGGCCAGGATGATCCGGGACTTCTGCCGCGCCAGCTGCGGCTGGACCGTCTCGAAGTGGCGTTCCAGGACCGCGTTCATTCCCAGGGACATGTGTTTGATCCGCCCGCCGGCGAGCAGCACCACGTCAGGGGCGGCATAACGCGCCACGGCGGCTGCGATTTCTTCAAGCTCCGCCAGCGTCCGCGGCAGTTGAAGCAGCACCAACTCCGCGCCGGACAGCAGCTCCTCCCCCAGCGGCAATTGTTCGAACCCGGTGGCGTCAATGGCTCCGGGATCCGCCGCTGCGAGCCCCACAGCCGCAGCGTTGTTCCGCAGGGCGCGCTCCCCAGTGATGAGATCCTCATGCACACGGACCCGGCTGACCCCCAGCGTGCCCAGCGCACCGAGGGTGAGAGCACCGTAGCGGTCGCCGATCACTGCCAGCCGGGTACCCGGTTCCGTGCGCGCTGCGGCGGCTTCGAGCAGCTGCCGGTCCGTGGCGTCCCAGGCCTGGAGGTTCGGGGCTTCGACATCCGGGTGGCGCCGGAGCGTGCCGAAGATGTCCTCAAGAGTGTTCTGTGCCACTGGTTCCTGCCGTCTGGTCATGTACTGGTTGTTGATGCGGTTGGTGCAAGCGCGGGCAGTTTGAGGATGGCGGTGACGGCCGCCCGGCCCGCCCTGTTGGCGCCGATGGTGGACGACGACGGCCCGTACCCCACCAGATGGACGCGCGGTTCAGCTGCCACCTGGGTCCCTTCCATGGCGATGCCGCCGCCGGGTCCCCGGAGATGCAGCGGCGCCAGATGCTCGAGCTCGGCACGGAATCCGGTGGCCCACAGAATGACGTCGGCACGGAGCAGGCTCCCGACGGCGAGCCGGACGCCGTCGGGCTCTATCGCGGTGAACATGGGGCGACGGTCCAGCGCACCCCGTTGCGCTGCCGCCCTCAGCGCCGGGGTCCAGATGAGGCCGGTCACGGCCACCACGCTTTGCGGCGGCAGGCCCTGCCGCACGCGCTCCTCCACGAGGGCGACGGCGTTGTGGCCGGCCTGGGCGTCGAACGCGGCGTCACGCCAGTCGGGTTCCCGCCGGGTGAACCAGCTGGTGCTGGTCACCTGCGAGACCTCCTCCAGAAGCCCGACGGCGGAAATGCCGCCTCCCACGACGATGACGTGCAGGCCGCGGAACTCCTCGGCGGAGACGTAATCGGCCACGTGCAGTTGCCGGCCCCGGAACGTGGCCCGGCCCGGGTAGATGGGCCAGAACGGCCGGGTCCACGTACCGGTTGCGTTGATGACCGCCTTCGCTGACCAGTCGCCGCTGTCGGTGCTGATCCGCAGGCGCCCCGCCGGATCGGCGTCTTCCCTAGCGACCGAGGTGATCTTGACCGGGCGCAGGACCTCAATTCCGAGGTCCCGCTCGTAGCCGGCGAAGTACCGGCTCAGGAACTCCGAGCTGGGTTCCGTGGGATCCACGTCAGGCTTCGCGATGCCGGGAAGGTCACTGATGCCGTTGACCGTCGCCATGACCAGGCTTTTCCAGCGGTGGCGCCAGGCGCCGCCCGGGCCTTCCTCGGCGTCGAGGACCTTGTATTCAACCCCTCGGCGCTGCAGGTGGTAGGCGGCGGAGAGTCCCGCCTGGCCCGCGCCGATGACCACAACGTCGGTGGTTCCGTAGTCCATGTCCCTGACCGGTTCCGGCTAGACCTTCTTCACCACGGAGGATTTGAGCTGCATCGGCCCCACGCCGTCCACCTTGCAGTCGATGTCGTGATCGCCCACACCGTCCATCAGCCGGATCCCGCGGACTTTGGTGCCAACCTTGATGACACCGGAGCTGCCCTTGATTTTCAGGTCCTTGGTCACCGTGACCGTGTCGCCGTCGGCGAGGATGTTGCCCACTGCATCCTTGATGACCCTCGGCCCGGCCTCTGCCGTGGCCTCCGCCGCCTGGGCGGACCACTCGTGGCCGCATTCCGGGCAGACCAGTAGCGCACCCATCTCGTAGGTGTAGGCGCTGGAGCATTCGGGGCACGGTGGCAACGTCTCATTCACTCCCCCATGATAATCGCGCCACTGCGCTGACAGGTGCGCGCCGGCGTCGTACTGTTGGGCCTAGGCGGACGAAAGGCGAGGACCATGAAAACAGAAAAAGGGGCAGCGTCGCTGCTGGCGAACGCACTGGGCATCGTCCTGGGGACGACGGAGATACCGCTGAGGGTGCGGGCGTGGGACGGGTCCGAGGCGGGGCCACCCGAGGCCCCGGTCCTCGAATTCAGGTCACGCCGCGCCCTGCGCCGGATCCTGTGGTCGCCGGGGCAGCTCGGGCTCAGCCGCGCCTATGTCGCCGGGGACATCGCTGCCCCCGGCGACATCTTTGCAGCCTTCACGGCGCTCAGCTCGGTGGGCAAGTTTTCCGAACCCGGCCCCTTCCGGCCCCCGACTCCGCGTGAACTGGCCACGCTGGTCAGCACGGCGGTCCGGCTGGGCGCGCTGGGCCCCAACCCTGCTCCGCCGCCGGAGGAGGCCAAGGTCATGCGGAAGGGCCGGCGCCACACCCGGAAGCGCGACGCCGCGGCCATCTCGCACCATTACGACGTCGGCAACGACTTTTACGCCCTCGTGCTGGGACCCTCAATGGTCTACTCGTGCGCTGTGTGGGCGGATGGACCAGACGGCGGCGGCACCCCTGCCGAACGGGGCCTTCCGGCAGGACTGGATGACGCGCAGAAGGCCAAGCTGGATCTCGTCTGCCGGAAGCTTGGGCTGAAGCCCGGGATGAGGGTACTGGACGTGGGGTGCGGCTGGGGCAGCTTCGCGTTGCACGCGGCGCAGCATTACGGCGTCTCGGTGGTGGGCGTGACGCTCTCCACCGAACAGGCCGTGCTGGCGCGCAAACGTGCGGCCGACGCCGGCCTGACCGAAAACATCGACATCCGGGTCCAGGATTACCGGGATATCGCCGACGGGCCGTTCGACGCCATCAGCTCCATCGGCATGTCCGAACACGTGGGCCGGGAACAGACACCCAACTATGTCGACGTGCTCCACGGCTTGCTCCGTCCCGGCGGCCGGCTGCTCAACCACGCCATCTCCTGGAACGCCGGCCCCATCAAGCCCGACCCGGATTCGTTCATTCCGCGCTATGTCTTTCCGGACGGCGAGATGATCAGCCTGGGCGAGATGGTCAGCGCACTGGAGACCGGCGGGTTCGAGGTCTTGGACGTGGAGGCCCTGCGCCAGCACTATGCGCTGACCCTGCGGGCGTGGGTGCGCAGGCTCGAAGAGAACTGGGACGAAGCCGTCCGGCTCACCAGCCTGGGCCGGGCGCGGGTGTGGCGGCTCTACATGGCCTCAAGTGCCCTGGGCTTTGAAACCGGGATCACGGGCGTCAACCAGGTCCTGGTCCAGCGTGCCGGCGGGGACGGGCCGCCGCTGCGCCGGAGTGATTGGATCTAAGCACTCACTACTGGGCGCCCAGTTCTCCGGGCTCCCTGCTTGGGAGACAAAAAATGAGCCACCCGACCGGGTGGCTCATTTTTTTACGGACCTGCGTCCTGTTTGGTGGAGCTGAGGGGACTCGAACCCCTGACCCCCTGCATGCCATGCAGGTGCGCTACCAGCTGCGCCACAGCCCCAAACTTGTGCTTCTCCGCGGTTCAGACCGCCCGAAGCAACCTGATCAGCTTAATAGAAATCTGCGCGCTGCGCCAATCGGGAGGCGCATTTTCCTGCAACAAAAAATCCGCCGGAATCTTTCGATTCCGGCGGATTATCCGGTGGAGCTGAGGGGACTCGAACCCCTGACCCCCTGCATGCCATGCAGGTGCGCTACCAGCTGCGCCACAGCCCCGGACCTTCGTTACTCCGCGGTCTCCCCGGAGCAACTCAAATATCTTAGACCAGCTTTTCCGAAAATTCCAAATCGGGCATATTCGGGCCGGCAAGGCCTGCTATTCGGAGTCGGAGGCCGCCGTCGCCTTGGCTGACGTGTCCTCGCCCAGCTGCAGGTCAACCACTGGGCAGTCCTTCCACAGGCGCTCCAGGGCGTAGAAAACGCGGTCCTCTTCATGCTGGACGTGGATGACGATGTCCGAGTAATCCAGCAGTACCCAGCGCCCGCCGGAGCGGCCTTCGCGGCGTACCGGACGGAGGTCCTGCTTGGAAAGTTCTTCTTCGATGCCGTCAACGATGGCGTTGACCTGGCGCTCGCTCGGCGCGGATGCGATGAGGAAGACGTCCGCCAGTGCCAGCCGTTCGCTGACATCGAGGGCCACAATGTCGTGGGCAATCTTGTCCGCGGCTGCCTTGGCGGCTTGGCGGGCAATGGCGATGGATGAATCTGTTGCAGTCATGGGACTCCTTGTAGTTTTCTAAAGCTTTGTAAAAGGGCGTTGCCTGGTCAGCTGGAGATGCCGCTGACGATGAGGATAACGCCGGAAATAAGGGCCACGATCCCAAAAGCCAGGACGAGGACCTGCATAAGCCTGAGCCGCTTCGCACGGGCCAGGCCGGCCGTTGCCGCATCCAGCGGCTCCAGCCCATGCGCTGACCGTGCCGGGATGCGCGGCAGGTCATCGAACAGATCGCCCGTCTCCCCCACTGGCGTAGAGGCCGTGATGGGCTGGACGGGGACGACGCGCTTCGGTGCCGCGGCGGCCCTGGCAGCAGCTTCCGCACGGGCGATCACCCGGGAACGGCCCGACGCGGCCGCCTGCGCAGAACCCGCGGCCGGCTCTTTGGACGTAGTGGACGGCCTGCGGCCCTTGCCGCCTGGCCGGACCTTTGGTCCGGCCTGGGTCGCCAGCGGCACGTAGGAGGTCGCCGGGGGTTTCATCACAGGACGGTCGACGCCGGGTACCTGCACGAATTCCAGCGGCGTGACCATGGCCAGGTTGTCGGCGGTGGCCGGGCCCGTCTGGGGAACGGATTGCGTGGCCGCGGCCTGCGGATTGGGAGCCTGCGTGGGTACTGATACTGGCTGGGCAGTGGCGGCCTGCTCGGCCAGCTTCCGCTTGGCCATCGCCCGGCGGTTAAGCACCGCCGCGCGCTCGGCCAAGGCGATCTGTTCCGCAAGGATGTCCGGATCCACTGCTTCGGGGTCCAGCGAGGCGATGTGTTCCATCTTGGCCAGCTGGTTCTTGGCCTGCTCGGCAATAAGCGCGCGGGCTGCGAGTGCCTGCTCCACGCTCATGCCAGCCGGAACACCTGCACCGTTCGCCGGCGCGGCGGGCCCGGCCATATCGGCGGATACAGCGGTGTCGTGACCTGGCCTCGTTGGGGCTGTCTTCGCTTGACCCAGCTTGGCTTGGCCTGGCTTAGGTTGGCTCGGCGCGGGTTGGCTTGGCAAAGGCTGCCCCATGGGAGCGGGAATGATGGGATTGGCCGAGGTGACGGCCTGTTCCTTCAGTTGCTGGAGCCGCAACTGCCTGCGCGTGGGAGGGCCTCCTGCGGAAAGCTGGCCCTCTTTCTCCTCGAGTTCTTTGATGGCACGCAGCGCCGCGCGGTCGCGGGCCCGGATCTGCGAGGACCGCTGCGCTTGGGACTGCTCGGGGACGGAATCCACCGGGGCGTCAGCCGCGCGCCGTTGTTTTGAGGCAGGCGAAACCTGGCCCGGGCCGTTGGACCCGGGAGCCGTGTTCTCATCTCTGGCCTGCCGCAGTTCGCGGCGGCTGCGGACGGGGGGCTTTTCCTGACTCATTGAGGACTCATTCAGTACTGGCTGGCTCGTCTGTTTCGGTAGTTCGGACGTCCTGGGGATCTGATCCCTCGGCGTACAGACCATATTTGGCGATGTATTGGACCACTCCGTCCGGCACGAGGTACCAGACGGGGTTGTTCCCGGCTACACGGACACGGCAGTCCGTGGACGAGATGGCCATGGCCGGCACCTCGAGGAGGCTGACGTCCTTGCGGCCCATGCCATCAAGCACATGTCCCGGCCGTGTCACACCGACAAAATGGGCCAGTGACCACAGCTCGTCGATGTCCTTCCAGGAAAGAATCTGCGCCAGTGCATCCGCACCGGTAATGAAGAACAGATCCGCATCCGGACGCTGGGTCCGGAGATCCCGCAAGGTATCAATGGTATACGTGCGACCGGGCCGGTCAATATCCACCCTGCTGACGGTGAAGCGGGGGTTCGATGCCGTGGCGATCACCGTCATGAGGTAGCGGTGCTCAGGCTCACTGACCTGCTTGTGCGACTTTTGCCACGGCTGCCCGGTGGGGACAAAGACCACTTCATCCAGGCTGAACTTGGCGGCCACTTCGCTGGCTGCAACAAGGTGGCCGTGGTGGATGGGATCAAACGTCCCGCCCATCACGCCCAGCCGCAGCCGCCTTTGCGCACCATCACGGTGCAGAACACGGGAAATTTCAGTGGCCTTGGCCGTGGTCGTGCTTGTTGGGGTGCTGGCGGTGCGGATCGGCGTGCTCATCCGTTACGGTGTGCCGGTTGCCCAGGTTCGAGTAGGAGAGCGTAACGAACATCATCACCAGCAGGATGGCGAAAATGGATGCGCCGAACACCCACGGCTCAGCCCAGATCGGAGCGGGTGCGTGTTCTCCGCCTTCGGCAACGGTCATGGCGATCTGCTGGAGCAGCATTTTCTCCCCTAGGGTTCAAGGATGTGGCAGCGGATTGTCCCGCCGTTCCGGACTTCTGTCTATATTACCGCGTTGCTACCCGCGGACCTGGCCTTCGCCCTGCACGATCCACTTAGTGGTGGTGAGCTCTGTCAGTCCCATCGGGCCGCGGGCGTGCAGCTTCTGCGTGGAGATGCCAACCTCGGCACCGAGGCCCAGCTCGCCGCCGTCGGTAAACCGCGTGGACGCGTTGACGATGACCGCGGCAGAGTCAACCTCGGCGATGAACCGCTCCGCGTTGGCCAGGTCGTTGGTGAGGATCGCTTCGGTGTGGCCCGTGGACCAGGTCCGGATGTGCTTGACGGCGTCATCCAGGCTGTCCACCATTGCTACGGCGAGGTCCAGGTCCATGTACTCGGTTCCCCAGTCCTCATCCGTTGCCGGAACGGACTCAACAGATGAAGGCAGCGCCGCACGGATGCGCTCGTCGGCGTGGAGGGTGACCCCGGCGCCGCGCAACGCGGCGGCGACGGCGGGCAGCACGGCGGACCGCGAATGGACCAGCAGCGTCTCCACGGTGTTGCAGACACTGGGCCGCTGGGTCTTGGCGTTCAGCAGGATCTCCACCGCCATGTCCTCGCTGGCGGATTCGTCGATGAAGATATGCACGTTGCCCTCGCCGGTCTCGATGACCGGCACGGCGGCGTTCAGCACCACGGACTGGATCAGGTCCCGGCCGCCGCGCGGAATCAGGACATCAACGCGGCCGCGCGCACGCATCAGCGCATTCGCACCTTCACGGCCGTACTGGTCCACTGTCTGCACGGCATCGGCCGGCAGCCCGACGGAGTCCAGGGCTTCGCGGAGGATCTGGACCAGTGCTTCGTTGGTGGAGGCGGCAGCAGTGCCGCCGCGGAGGATGACGGCGTTGCCGCTCTTGAGGCCAAGACCGGCGATGTCTACAGTGACGTTGGGGCGGGCCTCGTAAATGGCGGCAACCACTCCCATGGGCACGTTGATCTGGCGCAGGCGCAGCCCATTGGGGAGGGTCTGGCCTCGGACCACGTTTCCGACCGGATCGGGCAGGCTGGCCAGGTTTTCCAGGGACGCCACGAGCCCGTCGATCCGGCTTTCGGTCAAGGTGAGGCGGTCCAACAGGGCCGCCGACGTGCCGTTGGCTTTGCCGGCCGCAACGTCCTTGGCGTTGGCCGACAGGATGAAGTCCTTCCGCGCCAGCAATGCGGCACCGATGGCCCGGAGGCCACTGTCCTTCCGGGCGCGGTTGGCCCCGGCCATCTGGCGGGCTGCCTGCCGTGAGCGGTCAGCGATGGCGTGGACGGCCGCCTCAACCTTCGCCGGAGTGTGGGTCCCCCCCTGTTCCCGCCCGGGAGGAACCACGGTTGAATCGTCGGAAGTGCCAGTGGCTTGGGAAATCAGTGCCTCAGTCATCCTTCAAGTCTAGGCGAGCGGACCGCTCAGACCAGAACCAGGTCGTCGATATGGACAACCTCACGGTCGAATCCGCGGCCCAGGGACTCGCCCAGTTCCACTGTGGAGCGCCCCAGCATCTGGGGAAGCTCTTCGGAAGAGTAATTAACCAAACCGCGCGCGATGACGGTACCGTCGCCGGCCACCATCTCGACGGCGTCGCCGGCTTCGAAGGTGCCGTCCACCGATGAAATTCCGGCGGGGAGCAGCGAGTAGCGATTGTCCCGCACAGCGTGCACGGCGCCGTCGTCAAGGAAGAGCCTGCCCTGAACGTGCGCCAGGTGGGCCAGCCACATCATCCGCACGGACTTCCGGCCGCTGTTCACGGTGAACCAGGTCCCCACGTCCTCACCGGCCAGGGCGGCTGCGGCGTTGGTTGTGGACGTGACCAGCGCCGGGATGCCGGAGTCGGCGGCCATGATGGCAGCCTCGACTTTAGTCTGCATGCCGCCGGTGCCTACGCCTGCCTTGCCCGGCTTCCCGATAGTCACTGCCTCAAGATCTCCGGGGCCGTCCACCTGGGAAATGCGCTTGGCGCCCTTGGCGGGCGGGCCGTCGTATATCGAGTCGACGTCGGACAGCAGGATCAGGGCGTCAGCACGGACCAGATGGGCCACGAGCGCTGAGAGCCTGTCGTTGTCGCCGAAACGGATCTTGTGCGTGGCAACGGTGTCGTTTTCGTTGACCACCGGCACCACGCCGAGGTTGAGGAGGCGGTTCAGTGCACGGAAAGCGTTGGCGTGGTGGCTGCGACGCATGAGGTCATCTGCGGTCAGCAGCACCTGGCTGACGGTGACTCCATGGGCGCCGAACGCGTGCGTGTAGCGCGCCATGAGCAGGCCCTGGCCCACGCTGGCGGCGGCCTGCTGGGTCGCGAGGTCACGCGGGCGCTTCACCAGCCCGAGGGGCGCAAGGCCTGCGGAAATGGCTCCCGAGGAAACCAGGATAATTTCCGTGCCGGCGTTATGTTTGGCGGCCAAGACATCTGAGAGGGCGGTCAGGGACTCTTCCGAGATGCCGCCCTTGATGCTGGTCAGCGACGACGACCCTACTTTGACAACGATCCGGCGGGCCCGGGCGAGCACACTGCGGTCGTCTTTGGGTTCCTCGATGATTACTGTGGAATTTTCGGTCATTTCAGTGGCCTCACTCGTCATCTTCAACGCCCAGTCCACTCTCAGTGACAGGCTTGGCAGCGCGGCGGCCGCTGACCGATTCGGTCCAGATCCCGGCCTTGCGCTCGGCTTCGAGCTCGGCGCGGGCGGCGGCCTTGGCATCCTTGCGTTCCTGCTGCTCGTCACGCTTCTGGCCACGGGTGGGGCGGTCGCCGACGTCCGCGAAACGGATATCCGTGCCACGCGGTGATGCGAGCATTTCGGCTCCGGCGCTCATGGTGGGCTCCCAGTCGAAGACAACGCCGTCATCTTCGCCGATCACGACTGCGTCGCCCGGCTTGGCGCCCTGCTTGAACAGTTCGTTTTCGACGCCGAGCTTGGCCAGGCGGTCAGCGAGGTAGCCGATGGCTTCCTCGTTGGTGAAGTCGGTCTGCTTGACCCAGCGGACAGGCTTGTCGCCCAGTACGCGGAAGAGCGGCTCGAGGTTCTTTTCCTCGCGGCGGATCTTGAAGCCGGCTTCGTTGACGGCGCGGGGCCGCAGGATGGGCGGCTGGACCTTGGGCGGGGCGGCCGCGAGGGCGGCACGCGCGGCCTGGACGATTTCCGCCATGGCGAAGCCCAGCTGGCGGAGACCCTCGTGGCTGGTGGCCGAGATCTCGAAGACCCGGTAGCCGCGTGACTCGAGTTCCGGGCGGACAAATTCAGCCATGTCCTTGCCGTCCGGAAGGTCCACCTTGTTCAGGGCGACCAGGCGCGGACGGTGGTTCAGCGGAACCACTTCGCCGTCGGCACCCGCGAAGCTCATGTCTACGGAGTACTTTTCCAGCTCGGCCTCGATGATGGCCAGGTCTGCCAACGGGTCACGGTCCGATTCCAGCGTGCCGCAGTCCAGTACGTGCACCAGGGCGGCGCAACGCTCCACGTGGCGCAGGAAGTGGTGGCCAAGGCCCTTGCCTTCGCTGGCGCCCTCGATGAGGCCCGGAACGTCTGCAATGGTGAAGCGGACATCGCCGGACTGGACAACACCCAGGTTCGGGATCAGCGTGGTGAAGGGGTAGTCTGCGATCTTGGGCCGCGCAGCGGACATGGCCGCGATCAGGCTGGATTTGCCGGCAGAGGGGAAACCCACCAGCGCGATATCCGCGATGGACTTCAGTTCCAGCACAACGTCACGGGCCTCACCCTCGATGCCCAGCAGGGCGAAGCCCGGGGCACGGCGCTTCTGCGAGGACAGCGAAGCGTTTCCCAGGCCGCCCTGGCCGCCGGCGGCCGCCACGTATTCTGCTCCTTCGCCGACCAGGTCTGCCAGGACGGTGCCGTCCTTGGATTTGACCACGGTGCCGTCGGGCACGGGCAGGATGAGGGTCTCGCCATTCTTGCCGCCGCGCCAGTCGCCCATGCCGGACCCGCCGTTGGTGGCGTGGCGGTGCGGGGAGTGGTGGTAGTCGAGCAAGGTAGTGGTCTGGTGGTCAACGCGCAGGATGACGTTGCCGCCGTCGCCGCCGTTACCGCCGTCGGGTCCGCCCAGTGGGATGAACTTCTCCCGGTGGACGGAGACACAGCCGTGGCCGCCGGTACCGCCGGATACGTGCAGTACTACCCGGTCTACAAAGCTCGCCACGTGGATCTCCTCAGTGCTGTTTCCTGTACGCCCAAAGACGCCAAAACGATTGTAATGCGGTTAAAAGAACAGTGGAGCGGACCAAAATGGCCCGCTCCACCGCTTCAGAACTATTTGTTACTCTGCAGCTGCAGCAGCAACGATGTTAACAACGCGGCGACCGCGGCGGGTGCCGAACTGGACGGCTCCCGGTGCCAATGCGAACAGGGTGTCGTCGCCGCCACGCCCAACGCCGGCGCCCGGGTGGAAGTGGGTGCCACGCTGGCGGACGATGATCTCGCCTGCGGAAACTACCTGGCCGCCGAAGCGCTTGACGCCGAGGTACTGGGCGTTGGAGTCACGACCGTTGCGAGTGGAACTCGCGCCTTTTTTATGTGCCATTTGAAATGCCTGCCTTTAAAATTCTGGGGAATCTGCTGAAGAACCTGAACAGTAACGAAGAGTTACTTGATACCCGTGATCTTGACCTTGGTCAATTCCTGACGGTGACCCTGGCGCTTCTTGTAACCGGTCTTGTTCTTGAACTTCTGGATGACGATCTTCGGACCACGGAGGTCTTCGAGGATCTCAGCCGTAACCGTTACCTTGGCCAGGTCCGCAGCAGCAGAGGTGACTTTGTCACCGTCTACCAGGAGCAGTGCGGGCAACTCAAAGGTGCTGCCGGCTCCACCGGGGACGCGGTTCAGGGTAACGAAGTCTCCAACGGAAACCTTCTCTTGGCGGCCGCCTGCGCGGACAATCGCGTACACCACTTGGGAACTCACTTCTCTCGACGTTTATTACTAAATTTGCGTGCTGAACCCTGTTCCATAATTGGCTGGGTTCTCGCTGTGCCTCAACGCCGTGGGGTCGTAACCCAAGTGTTGGCGTAAGCACCGAAGATCTAGAATACGCTAATTTTGCCTTCGGCCGCAAATGAGGCTGGTTACGGCAGGTTGTCTGTGATAGGACCCACAAGCAGGTACTGCACTGACAATCCAAAACCGTGCCTGACTATCGTACAGGCCGCAAGGGCCGCAGCCTGTCAGGAATGAATTCGCGGCGCGTCGAAGAATTCCACTTCGAACCGGCATGACTGCCTGAAAGCCACGAGCATCGCCGCCCGTTCATCCGCGGAAGCGCTACGGCCGGCGTCGTCAGCCAAGGCGATGGCGTCGCGCGTGGCCTGGGCGAAATCCTCGTCAGCATAGGCCCGCAGCCAGTCGGCATAAGGATGTGCTGCCGGTGCACCCGCAGCCAGGAACTCCGCGTGGAGAGTCTGTCCCACTTCGGCATACAACCAGAAGCACGGCAGTACCGCCGCCACGAGGACCGCGTAGCTGCCGGAGGCCGAGGCCGCCAGCAGGTGGTCCACGTAGGACTTGGTGACAGGTCCAAAGACTGAGTCCACTGTCCTGGTGCTTAGCCACGTGCGGTGTAGTTCGGACTCGACCTCAAGGCATTGCTGGGCCGACTTTGCCCAGAACAGCTGGGCGGCTTCCGTGGGCGCCAGCGCGCTGGCCCGGGCGAGGACCCGCGAATAGCCGTTGAGGTAGATGGCGTCCTGGGCGAGGTAATAGGCGAACTGTTCCTCAGCCAATGTGCCGGCCGCCAGGTCGCGGATGAAATCCAGTCCGTAGATGGCTGCAAGATCCGGCTCCGACGCCTGGCGCAGCGTCTCTGCGAACTCGCCGGCTGCCGGAACCTGTTGCATGTGGTGGAAGTGGTTGATGGGGCCGTTGCCCCCGCCCACCTCAAGTTGGTCAGAGGCCTGCAGCGCGCCCACCAGCCAGGGCTTCACTTGCCGCAATGCGGCTTCCCAGTCCCCCAGCCTGGCCTGGGCCGTGGCCATGGCCGATGACAGCGAGCAGCCGGTGCCGTGGCTGTTGCGCGTGGGGATCCTGTCCC
This sequence comes from Pseudarthrobacter raffinosi, assembly GCF_023913735.1. Lineage (GTDB taxonomy): Bacteria > Actinomycetota > Actinomycetes > Actinomycetales > Micrococcaceae > Arthrobacter > Arthrobacter raffinosi. Next base: position 58,080 of record NZ_JAMXBH010000009.1, on the reverse strand, counting down.
CGCTCACTTCCACCACCTCCTGGGCGAGCAGCCCGGCAGCGTTGACCAGGGCATCCGGGCACGCACCGCCGTCGAGATGGCCGCCCTTGACCAGGACAGTGGCACCGGTCGCGGCGGACAACCGCTGCCCCTGCCCGAGCGCGTCGTGCCATTCCCTCGCCTGCGGCTCCCCCACCAGGATGGCCAGTTCGGCCAGGTTGGGGGTGATCAGGTCCGCGAGCGGGAGCAGCTCCCGCAGGGCCGCCTCGGCAGACTCCTGCAGCAGCCGGTCGCCGCTCGTGGCCACCATCACCGGATCAAGAACGACGACGGCGGGACGCACCTTTTCCAGCCAGTCGCGGACCACGCCTATCACCGCAGCGTCGCCCAGCATGCCGATCTTGACCGCGTCGATGGTGATGTCATCGCTGATGGCATCGAGCTGCTGGCCCAAGAAGGACGCAGGCGGGACGTGAACCGCCTGGACCCCCTGGGTGTTTTGGACCGTCAGCGCGGTGATGGCCGCCATGCCGTAGCCGCCAAGGGCAGCAATGCTTTTGAGGTCGGCCTGGACGCCCGCGCCCCCTGAAGGGTCCGATCCGGCAATGGACAGCACCCGCGGAACGTCACGCAGCACCTGGACCGCAGAAGAGCGGCCTGGTGCGGGCCGGACCTCAGCCCGGGTTGCTGTGGTTTCCGGCAGAGCCGCCGCGGGTGTTGCAGGGGGAAGGACAGAAGTTGAAGCCAAAGGAGACATCCCTTCGCCGGTGCTAACCGGACAGGTTCAACGGGTGTGGATCTCAGCCGGCTCTCTGCGCGGCACCCCGTGTCAGTCACCAGCCTAGCGCTCCCCGGGACTTAACGCCGGACGCCCGGACGCAGCCTGTGATTCACAGGCACGTCCGGGCGCCGTTGTATTCGCTTGCCCTACTGCTTGGTCAGAGCTATCAGCTTGGTCAGAGCTCCGAGGCCGGAACCCCTACGCCCAGGATGATGGGCGCGTTGGCGGCCACCGGTTTGTCGGCCACAGGAGCCTTGACGGGCTCCGGCGCCTTGGCGGCGTGGGTGTGTCCGGCGGCAGCCGCCGGAGCGGCTTCGTGATGCTCTACGGACGTGGCGTTGGCGGCACCCTGGGCACGGCTGGCACTCCGGTTCCGCCGGGGACGGCGGGCGCGGGGCTCCTCGGTGTGGTCGGAGTAATCCTTCTCCGCCGCGGCTGGCTGCTGCTGGCGGGCAGGTTCGGCCGGCTGGCTTTCAGTTGCCTGGACTGCCGACGGCTTGCTTTCCGCTACAGGTGCCGGCTCGCCAAGGTGGGCGAAGGCCTCCGCGAGGCGGTCAAGTGTCAGGGCAGGTGCATGCGGCTGGTCATCGTGGTGCGCCACGAACGGAAGCACCACCCGCTCGCCGCCGAATGTCAGCACTGCGGCCGGGCGGCCGTTGGAGTCCGTTTCGGACCGCTCAGCCGGAGCCGGCACCGGCGCAGCAGGCTGCCGGCCCGCGGCGGCTGATGCGTGAGCCACTTCGTCGTCGTGCAGGTGCGCAGCGTGGGCTGCGGCCGCAATGTTCGCAAGCGCTGCCCGCGTGGCCTCCGCCTTGGCATGGCGCTCGGCATCACTGGCTTCCGGGTGGACCGTGTGGATCTGCACCGGAGCTGCCGGTACCGTTTCCAGCGGCTGGCCGCCCCGTCCGCGGCGGCGCTTCCGGTCAGTGCGGCCACCCGGCTGGCTGTCCGGGCGCTGGCTGTCGGTGCGTATGTTATCGGTGCGCTGGCTTTCGGGGCGGCTGTCAACCCGCTGCACGTGGTGCTCCGCGGCTACGATGTTGGCTCGGCGGTGTTCCACGGGGTCGTCGTGGGTGACAATTCCGCGGCCTGCACAGGTTTCACACTGCTCGCCGAAGACTTCCAGGAGCCCGGTGCCCATGCGCTTGCGCGTCATCTGCACGAGGCCCAGCGAGGTCACTTCGGCCACCTGGTGCTTTGTCCGGTCGCGGCCCAGGCACTCCACCATGCGGCGCAGGACCAGGTCGCGGTTGGATTCGAGGACCATGTCGATGAAGTCGATGACGATGATGCCGCCGATGTCGCGGAGCCGGAGCTGCCGGACCACTTCTTCAGCTGCCTCGAGGTTGTTCTTGGTGACGGTTTCCTCGAGGTTGCCGCCGCTGCCGGTGAACTTGCCGGTGTTGACGTCCACCACGGTCATGGCTTCGGTGCGGTCGATGACCAGCGAGCCGCCCGAAGGCAGGAAGACCTTGCGTTCCAGGGCCTTGTGGATCTGCTCATCGATCCGCCACGCAGCGAAGATGTCCTGGTCCTTGGTCCACTTTTCCAAGCGGCCCACGAGGTCCGGGGCAACGTAGGTGACGTAGGCCTCGATGGTGTCCCAGGCCTCTTCACCGGAGACGATCAGCTTGGAGAAGTCCTCGTTGAAGACATCACGGACCACCTTGATGGTGAGGTCAGGTTCGCCGTAGAGCAGCTCCGGCGCGAGGATCTTGGTGGACGTGGACTGGCTTTCGATGCCCTCCCACTGCGCGCGCAGCCGGTTGATGTCGTGCGTGAGTTCCTCTTCCGAGGCGCCTTCGGCAGCGGTGCGGACGATGACGCCAGCGTGCTCCGGGAGGCGGTCCTTGAGGATGCGCTTGAGGCGGTTTCGCTCGACGTCGGGCAGTTTGCGGGAGATTCCGGTCATGGAGCCGCCGGGTACATAGACCAGGTAGCGGCCGGGCAGCGAGATCTGGCTGGTCAGGCGTGCACCCTTGTGGCCCACGGGATCCTTGGTGACCTGGACCAGGACGGTGTCGCCGGACTTGAGCGCGTTTTCGATCCGGCGCTGCTTGCCTTCGAGATTAACGGCTTCCCAGTTCACTTCACCGGCGTACAGGACGGCGTTGCGGCCGCGTCCGATGTCAACAAACGCCGCTTCCATGGACGGCAGGACGTTCTGCACCTTGCCGAGGTAAACGTTGCCGATCAGGGAGTCCTGCTGGGTCTTGGAGACAAAGTGCTCGGCCAGGACGCCGTCTTCGAGGACGCCGATCTGGATTCTGTCGTCGCGCTGGCGGACGATCATCTGCCGGTCAACTGATTCGCGGCGGGCCAGGAACTCGGCCTCGGTGATGACGGTGCGGCGGCGGCCGGTGTCGCGGGATTCGCGGCGGCGCTGCTTCTTGGCTTCGAGGCGGGTGGAGCCCTTGACAGACGTGACGCGGTTGTTGACCGGCGCTTCGGTCGCGGCGCGCGGCGCGCGGACGCGAGTCACCGTGTTGGGCGGGTCGTCGCCTTCTCCGCCAGTCAGTTCCAGATCCTGGTCGCCACGGCGGCGACGGCGACGACGACGGGACGTCACGCCCTCATCGGCCTGCCCGGCGGATTCATCATCGGTTTCTTCGGCTGCGCCGTCGTCGCCCTCGTTATCGCCGTCAGCATCACTTTCGCCAGTGCGGCTGCGTCCGCGGCGACCACGGCTGCGGCGCCTGCGGCGGCCGTTGGCGTCGTCCGCTTCGCCGTCTTCGGCGTCGTCCTCTTCCGGCTCCTCAGCCACGGCGGCGGCCGGTGCGGGGCGGACCACGGTGCTGAGGTCAGGGGCCTGGAAAAGTACCGACGTGGTGGACGCCGGCTCAAGGAACAGTGAACTGAACGGGCTGGCAGACTCAGCAGCAGCCGGTTCTTCAGGCGGCGCGGCGGCAGCGTTGACATCGGCAGCCTTGGCGGGGGCGACGGCGGCGGTTGCTGCGGGCGCGGCGGCGGCAGTAACTGCGGGCGCGGCGGCTTCCTCTGCTTCCGGGGCCGGCGTTGGCGCAGTTTCAGGGGCTGCCTGTTCCGGAGCCGTTTGGTCGACGGCCGCGGGAGCGACGTCGGGGGCCGAAGTTTTGCGGGTGGCCACGCGGCGGCGGCGGACAGGCTTGGTCTCCGCTGCAGCCTCAGGGGCTGCGGCTCCGGCCTCGGGTTCGACGGCGGCGGCGGGCTCTACGACAGTCTCGGTAACAACGGCGGCAGGTGCCTCGAGAACCTCAGCAGCGAAGGCCGGCAACGGTTCGGCGGTTTCCACCTTCTTACGTGCTCGGGTGCGGCGGACCGGCGCCTTAGGCTCCGGTGCGGCGTCCGTCGCAGGCTCAGCCTCGGCGGCGTCATTCACCGGTGCGGCCTCTGCGGCCTTCGGCACTGCCTTCCGACGTGTCCGGGTGGCCTTCTTGGGCGCTTCCGCAGCCTCGGCGACGGCTTCATCATTAACGGCTGGTGTTTGTTCGTTTTCCATATGTGGCAACACTCCTGCCCCTGACGTACCGCCACATCCGGCACCCATTGGGGCACATATTGTCAAAACCCGCAGGCGTTGACAGAAGTCAAGTGGATACTCCCAGGTTCGCACCGGCAGAGGGGTGCGGCAGCCCGTGGGAGCCGTCGGCTGTGTCCTGAAACCCGTTGTTCTAAACGCCACAACCAGGTGCCGACCAATGGAATTGCGGGAAGCCGAATCAGAGAATCCGAAGCCTGCCCTGCTCATCATTGGCGGTCTTGAAACAAGCCACCGGACCGGAGTCCGAATGTGGGTCGGCCTCCAGCCATGTTCATTCTCTCACACCCGGGCTGAAAGGCGGCGGAACCACGGGCAACGGATCGGTACCTGACGGCGCTGACTGAATGCTGCTTCCAGTCACCGGCGTTACAATCGGGGCAAGGAGCACCCGAAGCAAAGGACGCCACACACCATGCCCAGCATTTCCTCCCACGGCACCGACACGCCGGCTGCCTCCCCTGCGGCGGAGCCGTTTCCCGCCACGCCCGGGACTGTGCCGCCGATGGCACGTAACCGGCCCCTCGGCTGGCTGATGGTAGTCACCGGCGCCATCGGCTGGCTTGCCTCGGGGGCGCTGGTCCTGGAAAAGCTCGCTGTCCTCGAGGATCCGAATCATGTAACGGCCTGCGACGTTAATCCGTGGATCTCCTGCGGCCAGGTCATGCAGACGTGGCAGAGCTCGGCGTTCGGGTTCCCCAACATGTTCATTGGCATCGTCGCGTTCGCCGTCATCATCACCGTGGGCATGGCCCTGCTGTCCGGCGCCACCTTCGCCCGCTGGTACTGGACAGGTCTCCAGGCCGGCGTCACGCTCGGCTTCGCGTTTGTGGTGTGGCTCTGGTCCCAGGCACTTTACGACATCCACGTTCTGTGCCCGTTCTGCATGATCGTCTGGGCCGCGATGATCCCGCTCTTCGTCTGGGTAACCATCCGCAACGTCGTCCACGGCGTCATCCCCGTCCCGTCCGGTGCGGCACGTGTGCTGGGCGAATCGGGCTGGATCATTACGGCGCTGCTGTACGTGGCGGTCATCGCCAGCATCTTCTTCGCCTTCATCCAGGTGTTTGCGGGAACCTCGGGCTTCTGACGCGAGCCCCCGCACCAGACGCACAAAAAAGCGCGAACGGACAAGCGCGAACGGACACTTGAGGCCCCGGTTTCCCGGGGCCTCAAGTGTCCGTTCGCACTGTGGACTCAAGTGTCCGTTCGCGCAGTTCGCGGGTGGACGTTAGTCCTGGAACCAGATCTTGATTTCGCGCTGGGCCGAGTCCACGGAGTCGGAGCCGTGGACCAGGTTCTGCTGGACCTTCAGGCCCCAGTCACGGCCGAAATCGCCACGGATGGTGCCGGGAGCCGCAGTGGTGGGATCCGTAGTACCGGCCAGTGACCGGAAGCCTTCAATGACGCGGTGACCTTCGAAGATCGCGGCCACCACCGGTCCGCTGAGCATAAATTCAACGAGGGGCTCGTAGAACGGCTTGCCCACGTGTTCTTCGTAGTGCTGCTCCAGCAGTTCCCGGCTGGCGTCAACCTTCTTCAGTTCGGCGAGGGTGTAGCCTTTGGCCTCAATGCGGCCCAGGATGGCGCCGCTGAGGTTGCGGGCAACGCCGTCGGGCTTGATCAGTACCAGGGTGCGCTCAATGGTCATAGCTGCTCCAATGCGTAATGGGTGGTTTCGGGACAATTCTACGAGGCTTCCGGGGTGTCCCCGTGCGACGCGTTCCACTCGGCCTGGTCGCGTTCGCGCTTTGCGGCTTCGGAATCGATCCGGATGCCGGTGCGGATTCCGTACCACCACGCCAGGCCGAACAGCGCGCCAACCAGGAACATCATGGGCTCAACGATGCCGGTAAGGATCAGCACAATCTGCAGGATCCAGCCCAGTCCCACGCCCCAGGGCTTGGACAGCACCGCGCAGGCCAGGATCATCACTACGCTCAGTGCGATGCCGATGCCCAGGATCAGCGCCGGCGGAAACTCGCCGCGCCTGAGGCCAAAGACGGCCAGCGTTGCAAAGAACACCACAAACGCTTCAAGCAGCAGGACGGTGGAGGCAAACATCACTTTGGTGGACCGGCGCTTCTTGGGCATTCCCGGGCGCCATTCGCGCTGCGCTTTGGTCAGCTTCGCCACGGCTAGGCCTCCGTCTTTCCGAGCAGGATCCGGGCTTCCGCCACCAGGGTGATGGACCCCGTCACCAGCACGCCGCCGGAGAGGTCGTCGCTGGCTTCGGCGCGTTCCACGGCCCATTCGAGGGCGTCGTCGAGCTTCTCAGCAATGTGGATGTTGTCTTCGCCGAAGCCCATTTCCACCGCCAGTTCAGCCAGTTCGGCCGCGGGCACTGCCCGTGGCGAATTGGACTGGGTGAAGCAGTATTCCTGGGCGATCTCGCCCAAGGATTCCTTGAGCTGGCGCAGGATCTCTTCGGCGTCCTTCTCCTTCAGGACTCCCACTACCGGCACCAGCCGGGTGAAGCTGAAGGCCTCCTGGATGGCCTCGGCCGAGACCCTGATGCCGTCCGGGTTGTGGGCCGCGTCAACAATGATGGTGGGCGCCGTGCGGACAACCTCAAGGCGGCCCGGGGACGTGACGGATGCGAAGGCCTCCTGGAGCACCTCGGCGTCAAGTTCCTTCTCGCCGCCGAAGAAGGCCTCGAGGGCTGCCACTGCCACTGCTGCGTTCTGGGCCTGATGCGCGCCGTGCAGCGGCAGCAGCAGTTCCGGGTACCGGCCGGCGATGCCCTGGATACTCACCACCTGGCCGCCCACGGCAACCGTCCGGGATTCGACGCCGAACTCCACGCCTTCAAACCGGAACGGGACTCCCACGTCCTTGGCTTTCTCCAGCAGTACCTGCGCAGCATCAACGGGCTGCGAGGCACTGATGAGGTAACCACCGGGCTTGATGATGCCGGCCTTCTCGTAGGCAATGTCCTCGGTGGTATCGCCCAGCAGGTCCGTGTGGTCCAGGGAAATGGGGGTGACCACCGAAACCAGGCCGTCGCCCACGTTGGTGGCATCGGTGATGCCGCCCAGGCCCACCTCGATGACGGCAACGTTGACGGGCTGGTCCGCGAAAATCGCGAAGCCAAGGATGGTCAGGCACTCAAAGTACGTGAGCCGGGGCTCCCCCGCCGCGGTGAGTTCGTCGTCGACGATCTGCAGGTAGGGGCGGATCTCGTCCCAGATCCGGACAAACGTTTCGTCAGAGACGGGGTGGCCGTCGATGCTGATCCGCTCGGTGACCTTGGACAGGTGCGGGCTGGTGTAGCGGCCGGTACTCAGGCCGTGCGCGCGCAGCCCGGCCTCAATCATCCGGGCCGTGGAGGTCTTGCCGTTGGTGCCGGTCACATGGATGATCGGGAACGCCTTATTGGGCTCCCCCAGCACGTCCATAGCCCGGAACAGCGGCGCAAGACGCGGCTCCATCTTGTTTTCCGGCGCACGCCCCAGCAACTCGGCGTAGACACTTTCCACGGAGAATTCGTCAGTCATAGCTCAAGCCTCTACTTTTTCGACGGTAATGCGTGGTTCGCCTGACTCAGCCGGAACTGTGGCCAGCTCCAGGGTCAGGGTTTCGGTCTTGACCAGCTCGGCGTTTGCCAGCAGCGCCTCCAGCACGGCGGGAGCGGCCGTGACGGTGGTGCGGATCCGGTCGCTCACATTCAGTGCAGCGTCCTTGCGTGCCTGCTGGATGGCGCGGACCATGTCCCTAGCCGTCCCTTCGGCCTCAAGTTCGGGCGTGACCTCGGTGTTGAGCACCACAAAGCCGCCGCCCGGCAGGACAGCTACCGAAGCCGATCCGCCGTCGGATTCTGCCACCACGGTCTCCAGGGTGTACTCCTGGGTTTCCAGCTCCAGGCCTCCGGCGATGACCACTCCGGCGTCGGAAACCGACCAGTCGCCGGACTTGGCGCCCTTGATGGCCTGCTGGACGTTCTTGCCCAGGCGCGGTCCCGCGGCGCGTGCGTTGACCACGAGCTTCTGCTCGATGCCGAACTCCTCCGGGGAGGCGCTCTCGGCGTCCAGCAGGCGCACGGAGCGCAGGTTCAGTTCATCGGCGACGACGGCGGCGAAGCCTCCCAGCGCATCCGCGCCGGGTGCCACCACGGTCAGTTCCTGCAGCGGCAGCCGCACGCGGAGGTTGGCGGCCTTGCGCAGCGAGGATCCGGTGGAGCAGATCTGCTGCACGCGGTCCATCGCTTCCACCAGCGACGCGTCGGCCGGGAACAGGTCCGCGTCCGGCCAGTCGGCCAGGTGCACGGAGCGTCCGCCGGTGAGGCCGCGCCAGATCTCCTCGGAGACCAGCGGCAGCAGCGAGGCGGCCACGCGGGACACGGTCTCCAGCGCGGTGTACAGCGCGTCGAAGGCGTCAGCGCTCTCGTCAAAGAAGCGCTGACGGCTGCGGCGGACGTACCAGTTCGTGAGCATGTCCAGGTAGCTGCGCAGTTCATCGCACGCGCCGGAGATGTCGTAGCTGTCCAGCTGGGCGGTCATGTTGCGGACCAGGTCACCGGTGTTCGCCAGCAGGTACTGGTCCAGGGTGTCGGCGTACCCGTCGTAGCGGAGCTTCGCGTCGTAACCCTTTCCACCGTCGGCAGCGTTGGTGTACAGCGTGAAGAAGCTGTACACGTTCCACAGGGGCAGGATGACCTGGCGGACGCCGTCGCGGATTCCCTGTTCGGTGACCACCAGGTTGCCGCCGCGCAGGATGGGGCTGGACATCAGGAACCAGCGCATGGCGTCGGAGCCGTCACGGTCCAGGACCTCGGAGACATCCGGGTAGTTGCGCAGGCTCTTGGACATCTTCTGCCCATCCGAGCCCAGCACAATGCCGTGGCTGATGACGTTTCGGAACGCCGGACGGTCAAACAACGCCGTGGAGAGGATGTGCAGCATGTAGAACCAGCCACGGGTCTGGCCGATGTACTCCACGATGAAGTCCGCGGGGTTGTGAGTGTCGAACCAGGCTTCGTTCTGGAACGGGTAATGCACCTGGCCGTAGGGCATGGAGCCGGAGTCGAACCAGACGTCCAGGACGTCCTCGACACGGCGCATCACGGACTGGCCCTCTTCGGGCGTCCGGGGATCGTCCGGGTTGGGGCGGGTCAGTTCATCGATGAACGGGCGGTGCAGGTCAACCTCGCCGGCCTTGTTCAGCGGCAGGCGGCCGAAGTCGGCCTCGATCTCGGCCAGCGAGCCGTAGACGTCGGTGCGCGGGAATTCCGGGTCGCTGGACTGCCACACCGGGATGGGGCTGCCCCAGTAGCGGTTGCGGCTGATGGACCAGTCGCGGGCGTTGGCCAGCCACTTGCCGAACTGGCCGTCCTTGACGTTGCCCGGGATCCAGTTGATGTCCTGGTTCAGTTCGGACATGCGGTCCTTGAACTTGGTGACTTCCACGTACCAGGAGGACACGGCGCGGTAGATCAGGGGGTTGCGGCAGCGCCAGCAGTGCGGGTAGCTGTGCTCATAGCTGGCCTGGCGGACCATCCGGCCCTGCGCGCGCAGCACCTGGGTGATGGGCTTGTTGGCTTCAAAGACCTGAAGGCCCACGATGTCGTGCAGGTCGCCGTGGCTGAACAGGTGCAGGAACTTCGCGCCTTCGTCCACGGACAGGACCACCGGGATGCCGGCCTCTTCACAGACCTTCTGGTCGTCTTCACCGTAAGCGGGGGCCTGGTGGACAATGCCGGTGCCGTCGGTTGTTGTGACGTAGTCGGCCACGAGGAAGCGCCAGGCGTTCTGCGTCCCGTACTTTTCGTCGTCGCTGAAGTCGTTCCACAGCGGCTGGTAGGCCAGGCCCTCCAGGTCGGCGCCGGTGTGGGTTGACGTCACGGCGGCCTCGGCGGAGTCCGCATCCTCATAGCCCAGGTCCTTGGCGTACGCGGCCAGCAGGTCCGCGGCCAGGAGGAAACTGCCGGTGACGGGCGCGTCCGGCGAAGCGGCCTTGACGCCGTTGGGTCCGGCGGGGAGAACGGCGTAGGTGATGGAAGGCCCGACGGCGAGCGCCAGGTTGGTGGGCAGCGTCCAGGGCGTGGTGGTCCAGGCGAGCGCCTGGACGCCGGCGAGCTGCTTCGACAGCGCCGACTCCCCTGCCGTGATGGGGAACGTCACCGTGACAGTCTGGTCCTGGCGGTTCTTGTAGACGTCGTCGTCCATGCGGAGCTCATGGTTGGACAGCGGAGTCTCGTCCTTCCAGCAATACGGCAGCACACGGTAGCCGTTGTACGTCAGGCCTTTTTCGTGCAGCTGCTTGAACGCCCACAGGACCGATTCCATGTATTCGACGTTGAGCGTCTTGTAATCGTTGTCGAAGTCCACCCAGCGGGCCTGGCGGGTGACGTAGCTCTTCCACTCATCGGCGTACTTCATTACGGAGGCACGGCAGGCGTCGTTGAACTTATCGATGCCCATGGCCTCGATCTGGGTCTTGTCCGTCATGCCCAGCTGCTTCATGGCTTCCAGTTCAGCCGGCAGTCCGTGGGTGTCCCAGCCGAAGCGGCGTTCAACGCGGCGGCCGCGCTGTGTCTGGTAGCGGCCCACGAGGTCCTTGGCGTACCCGGTCAGGAGGTGGCCGTAGTGCGGCAGTCCATTTGCGAAGGGAGGGCCGTCGTAGAAGACGAATTCGTTGCTGCCGGGCTGCCCGCCGGGGGCGTCGGCGCTTCGCTGGTCGATGCTGGCCTGGAAAGTGCCGTCCTGGTCCCAGTACTTCAGGATGCGCTCTTCGATCTCCGGGAACTTGACGGAGGCGGAGACACCGGCGGCAGCGCCGCTCGAAACTGCAGCCGAAGGGGAAGCTGAGGCTTTAGGGTAATACGTCATTCTCGACATCCTGGATTGAGCTGGTGAACCACTCAGCCGCTGCTGGATGGTTCCGTTCAGGATGCGAGGACGGCTCGTGTGCTGTCCTGGGACTGCACGCTTACCGCGGTACCACCTCACTTACCGGCACTCCACCATGCTCCGGGGGAAGCTTGTTGGTGCGCCGGCCGCTCATTACTGCTGTGACGGGCTTACCCGTCCGGTTCTACCGGCCCTGGCGCGTGCTGATCCTTGCGCCGGGGCGTTCTTCCGGAAGCTCACCGGTGATGGCCGGGTCAAAGCTGATACGACGATGTTACCGGAGAAGTCACTGCGTTTCACTGCACACTGCCTTGAAAGAACAGCGCGGTCCGCCGGGCAGCGAAACGCAGTGACGGCGGCTGGGCGCCCGGGCCGGTACTAGAAGCCGCGCGGCAGTTTCATCCCGGCAGCAGCCATGACATCGCGGAGCCGGTCCGGGTAGTCGGTGATGATCCCGTCAACGCCGGTGTCGATCAGCGCCCGCATGGTGGGCTGGTCATCGACGGTCCACGGGATGACCTGCATCCCGGCAGCGTGCGCACGTTCCACCATGTCCGCGGTGACGTAGGGGACGTAGCCCGGATCGGTCACTTTGCCGTTCTGCGGGGTGCCGTGCACGGGAGAGACGGCGTCGAAGCCGAGGGAAGACGCTGCAGCGATGAGGTCGCCGCCAAAGTCGTCGGCGTCAATCCCGCCAAGCCACGGCGAGCTGCCCGGCTGCCCGGCCTGGAGGAAGTCCTTGTTGGTCAGGGCCACGGTGCGGATCTGCGGGTCGCGCTGCTGGACGAGGCGCAGGGAGCCCCAGTCGAAGCTCTGGATGGAGACGCGGCTCTGCATCTGGGCGGCGTTGATTTCCCGGAGTGCGACGTCGATGAACTGCTCGCGCGGGGCGGTTTCCGCCGGAGCGCCGGCTTCGACCTTCGTTTCAATGTTGAACTTCACCTGGCTGGCGCGGTGGGCGTCGGCGAGCTCAAAAACCTCGGCCAGAGTCGGCATATTGGCGCCGGGAGACGCCGTCTGGCCCGGGAACTGCGGCTGGGTGAGCGAACCGCAGTCCAGGCTTCGGACCTGTTCGAAGGTCAAGTCCTTGACGTACTTGCCCACATAGGGGAACTGCGGATCGTTCGGCGTGACCGGCGCGGTATCGAGGCACTTCTTGTTGCTGATCTTGCGGTCGTGCGTGATGACTTCGCGGCCGTCCTTGGTGATCTGGAGGTCAAGTTCCAGGGTGGACACGCCGGTCTCGAGGCCCTTGGCGAAAGACGCCAGGGTGGATTCGACGGTCAGGCCGAGTCCGCCGCGGTGGGCCTGTAGATCAAAATGGTTGTCCGTGCCGTTGGGGTTCGTGTCAGCGGCTTGGGCCTGAACCGAAGTCGTGAGGAGCAGGGCTGCGCTGAGTACGGCAGCGCCAAGCTTCATCGGGGTGCGCATAGGAAGGAATCTCCACTCTGGTGGTGTGCAGTTTTGCGCCTGCTACAGTGCCGTCCTGCGGCCAACGTCAGGCCACAGCGGGCTGGCCGGAGTGCGACTGGACGGTAAACGTTGGGCTTCATCGCAAAGCCGATCCAATCAACGGGCGACGCCAGGGCGGCGACTCTTTAGACTCGTGCCATGACAGTCTCCCGGGCGATTTGTTCCGGTCCCTGATGGGCCATCGTGCACACCACGGCTGGCTGTTGTCTGCTGGCCTGGTTGCGGCCCCTGTTGTGGTGGTGTCCTGGTTCCGCGCCGTTCCGGCGCCGTGGCCGCCGCTTGTGGTGCAGGTAGTGGCCTTTACGCCGTGGCTGGCATTCCTCGCCGCGGCCGCGGTGTTGCTGGCACTGCCCAGCCGGCGTGCCTGGGCTATCCTGCCGGCGGCAATCCTGCTGACCGCACAGCTTACCTGGCTGTTCCCGCCGGAAGTGTTCCTGGCCCGGCAGGGAGGGTACCCCCAGGTCCGGGGGCCGGATGCTCCAGCCGCGGCGAAGCTGACAGTCATGAACCTCAATGCCCGGCTCGGGGGTGCTGATAGCGCCGCCATCGTCCGGCTGGTCCGGGACCACCATGTTGACCTGCTGACCGTCCAGGAGCACAGCCCGGAGTTGGAGAAGCGGCTGGCGCGGGCGGACCTGGGCAGCGTGCTTCCCCACCGCGTGTCCCATCCCCGGAACGGAGCGGCCGGCAGCGCCGTCTACTCGTCTTTCCGGCTTAAGGAGGTGGGAATGGTCCCTGACACAGCGTTCAGCATGCCGGTTGTCCGGCTTGAGACCAGTGACCCAGGCGCCGGCGCCGGCGCCGGGCTGACGGTCATCAATGTGCACGCGCACGCGCCCGTGGACATTGCAGTTCATCAATGGCGAAGTGACCTTACAGCTGTGGCCCGGGCAAGCAGCGGAGCCGGTCCTACGCTTCTGGCGGGCGATTTCAACGCGACATATGACCACTGGGAATTCCGCGCGATGCTGGAGGGGGCCGGCGGCGGCCGGAAACTGGTGGATGTTGCAACCGCGTTGGGCAGCCGGCTCATCCCCACCTGGCCGATGCGGGATTACAGCCTTCCCGGCGTGGCTCTGGACCATTTGGTGACCAGCCCGGACATTTTAAGTTCGGGTTACTCGGTCCACCCGGTCCGCGGCACCGACCACGCTGCAGTGATCGCCACCCTGGAGATCCAGCTTCCCTAACGCTTGCGGATCAGCTTGTGGGTGGCCGCCTGTGCAACGGGCCGGATCACGATCTGGTCCAGGTTGACATGGTGCGGCGCGCTGACGGCGTAGCGCACCACGTCGGCGACGTCGGCTGCGGTCAGGGGCTTCTCCACGCCCTCGTAAACCTTCTCCGCGGCGTCCTGGTCACCAAAGCGGTTGAGCGCGAACTCTTCGGTGCGGACAAGGCCCGGGGCTACCTCGATGACTCGGATGTTGTGTTCCGCCTCCTCCAGCCGGAGGGCACCGGTCAGTGCGTGCTGGGCAAACTTGGCGGCGTTGTAGCCGCCGCCGCCCTCGTAGGCCACCAGTCCGGCGGTCGACGTCAGGTTCAGGACAGTTCCTTCGCCGGTGGCGCGGAGCATCGGCAGGAACGCCCGGGTGAGCTTCACGGTGCCGAGGACGTTGACCCGGAACATCCATTCCCAGTCCTCGGTGTTGGCCTCGCCCACCAGGTCAGCACCCCGGGCCCCGCCGGCGATGTTGATGAGCGTCCCCACGCCGCCGGCTTCGGTGACGCGGGCAAGGAGCCTGGCGACGTCGTCGTCCTCGGTGATGTCAGCGGGAATTCCGACGGCGCCTGTTTCAGCTTCCAGCGCGGCCAGCCGTTCGGCGCGGCGTGCCACAGCGAATACCGTCCAGCCTTCCGCCCGCAATGCCCGCACGGTTGCCTCGCCGATGCCGGTGCTGGCGCCGGTTACTACTGCTGCCTTGTTCAGTGAATCTTCAGTCATGGCACCACCATAACGGGCCCGGCCGGTGGCATGCTTGGAGCGATGTCGCCGGATGAAGTCCCGGCCATGAAACAATTGCCAGATGGCTGAAGACACTCAGGGTACAGACACGCCCTCCACCGCCCCTATCAACGTTCCGGACAAGCCCGCCCTTGAGGGGCTCGAAGCTGCCCTCACGCAGCGCTGGCTTGCCGAAGGGACCTACAAGTTCAACCCGGACACCACCCGGGAGCAGGTCTACTCGATCGACACTCCCCCACCCACCGCATCTGGCTCCCTGCACGTGGGGCACATGTTCTCCTTCACGCAGACGGACGTGCTGGCCCGCTACCAGCGCATGATCGGCAAGAACGTGTTCTACCCGATGGGTTGGGATGACAACGGCCTGCCCACCGAGCGCCGCGTCCAGAACTACTACGGCGTGCGCTGCGATCCGGCCATCCCGTACGACGCCGACTACCGGGCTCCGGCGGAGCCCGCCAAGAACCAGCGCGATTTCGACGTCGTCTCGCGCCGGAACTTCATCGAGCTGTGTGAAGAACTTGCCGTGGAGGACGAGAAGGTGTTCGAAAGCCTGTTCCAGCAGCTCGGACTTTCCGTGGACTGGCAGCTGACGTACCGGACCATCGATGACGCCTCCCGCGAAGTCTCCCAGCGCGCCTTCCTGGCCAACCTGGCAGCCGGCGACGCGTACATGGCCGAAGCGCCAACCCTCTGGGACATCACCTTCCGCACGGCCGTGGCCCAGGCGGAACTCGAAGACCGCGAAGTTGCCGGCGCGTACTACCGCTACCCGTTCTTCACCGAAGACGGTGAAAAGATCTATGTCGAGACCACCCGTCCCGAACTGCTGGCAGCCTGCGCCGCCCTCGTTGCAAACCCCGACGACGAGCGGTACCAGCCGCTGTTCGGCAAGATGGTCACGTCCCCGGTCTTCGGTGTTGAGGTTGAGGTCAAGGCCCACGCGCTGGCCAAGGCGGACAAGGGCTCCGGCATCGCCATGGTGTGCACGTTCGGTGACCTCACCGACGTCACCTGGTGGCGGGAACTCCAGCTGCCCACCCGTGCCATCGTTGGCCGGGACGGCCGCATCGTCGGCGAAACCCCGGACTGGATCACCACCGATGCAGGGCGCACCGCCTACGAAGCCATTGCCGGCAAGACCGTCTTCAGCGCCAAGGAAACAGTGGTGGAGCTCCTGGCCGCCGAAGATCTGATCGACGGCGAACCGAAGAAGATCATGCACCCTGTGAACTTCTACGAAAAGGGCGACAAGCCCCTCGAGGTTGTCACCTCACGCCAGTGGTACTACCGCAACGGCGGCCGCGACGAAGAGCGCCGCGCCCGCCTGATCGCGCGCGGCCACGAGATCGACTTCCACCCGGCCTTTATGCGGTCCCGCTTCGAGAACTGGATCTCCGGGCTGAACGGCGACTGGCTCGTGTCCCGCCAGCGCTTCTTCGGTGTGCCCATTCCCGTCTGGTACCCGCTGGACGCCGAGGGCAACCCGCGGTACGACGCCCCGATCGTGCCCCTGGACGAGCAGCTGCCGGTTGACCCCGCGGCCGATGCCGCACCCGGTTACGACGAAGCCCAGCGCGGCGTTCCTGGTGGCTTCGCCGGCGACGCCGACATCCTGGATACGTGGGCCACGTCTTCCCTGACGCCGCAGATTGTGGGCGGCTGGAGCCGGGACGAAGACCTCTTCGCCAAGGTCTTCCCGTTTGACCTGCGCCCCCAGGGCCACGACATCATCCGCACCTGGCTGTTCTCCTCGGTAGTCCAGGCTGATGCGCTGCAGCACGCCGCGCCGTGGAAGCATGCCGCCATCTCCGGCTGGATCCTGGACCCGGACCGGAAGAAGATGTCCAAGTCCAAGGGCAACGTGGTGGTTCCCACCGATGTGCTGGACGAATTCGGCTCCGACGCCGTCCGCTACTGGGCCACGTCCGCCAAGCTCGGCGCGGATACGGCGTACGAGATCGCGCAGATGAAGATCGGCCGCCGCCTTGCCATCAAGCTGCTGAACGCCTCAAAGTTCGTCCTGAACCTGGGGGCGACGGAGAATTCCGTGGTCTCCACCGATCTCTCGGTGCTGACCAACCCGTTGGACCGCGCGGTGCTGGCCCAGCTGGCCGATGTGGTGCGCCAGTCCACCAAGGCGTTCGAGAACTACGATTACGCCCGGGCCCTGCAGATCACCGAGAGCTTCTTCTGGCAGTTCACGGACGATTACGTGGAGCTCATCAAGGACCGCGCCTACGGTGCCGCCGGCGACGCTGAGCAGGCCTCCGTGCTGGCAGCTCTCGCCACCAGCCTGGACACGCTGCTGCGCCTGTTCGCCCCGTTCCTGCCCTTCGCCACCGAAGAGGTCTGGGGCTGGTGGCGCAACGGCTCCGTACACCGTGCACAGTGGCCCACCGCAGTGGACGTGGACGGCGACACCACCCTGCTTGCCACCGTTGGCACGGCCCTGAGCGGTGTCCGCAAGGCCAAGTCCGAGGCCAAGGTCAAGCAGCGCACCGAGGTCCTCTCCGCCACCATCACGGCGTCGGAATTCCTGACCACGCAGCTGAAGGCCGGACTTGGCGACCTGAAGGCAGCCTCGAACGCCCGCGAACTGACCCTGGTGGCAGGCGACGGCGAACTGACCGTCAGCGATGTCGTGCTGGCCGCTCCGGAGGAACAGCCCAAGGCGTGACCTGTTTTTGGGCAAAGGGGAAGCCCCATCAGCGTTTTGCCGTTGGTGGGGCTTCGACTTTTCGGCCATCCTGGTGACGTCTTTGATGGTCTGGCAGGATCCTTGGATCTTCAGGTCTTCCTACCTCGTCACTGGTAGCTTGTATCTGACTTTGCCGATGGCTGCGTCGGATACATATCACTGAATCTTTGGTTCCTGCGTCCCGCTTCTTTCGAAGTGGGTAAGATCCATTGTTGTCCCGACGGTTGGGATGCGCAAGAGCCCCGGAAGAACTACATCAGAGTAGTTCGTCCGGGGCTCTTTGCTGTCTGCGTCAGTTGAATTCGGGACGTTCGCTGCGACTGCGCTTAATCTCGAAGAAGTGCGGGTACGAGGCCAGTGTGACGGTGGCATCCCACAGCAGGCCCGCCTGCTCGCCGCGCGGGATGCGGGTCAGCACGGGGCCAAAGAAAGCGGCTCCGTTGAAGGCAACAACCGGCGTGCCGACGTCGTGCCCCACCAGCGAGATGCCCTCCTCATGGCTGGCCCGCAGCTGGGTGTCAAAGGCGTCCGTGGTGGCAACGTCTGACAGACTGGCCGGGAGTCCGCACTCAGCCAGTGCCTTGCTGATGACAACGCCGAAGTCCTTCTCCCCGCCCTGATGAATCAGTATGCCCATGGCGTCGTAGAGCGGCTTCACCACGTGGTCGCCGTGCTGCTCCTGGGCCGCGATGACGACCCGGACCGGACCCCACGCCTTGTCCATGGCCTCGCGGTACGCGGGTTCCAGGTCCCGGCCCTCGTTCAGGACAGACAGGCTCATTACATGCCAGACCGTTTTGATGTCGCGGACAGCCTCGACCTCGCCGATCCAGCGTGACGTGATCCAGGCGAACGGGCACAGCGGATCAAACCAGAAATCGGCCTGGTTGATGGTTGTTTCAGTCATGCATGAGTCCTCTGTTCCTGGGCGTGCGGGAGGGAAGGCGGAAGTGTCGGGCGGGGTGGTGGACGTGTCAGGCGGACTTGCGTCGCTTGGTCACGTGCGGAATGAGGGTGGGCTCGGCCTTGCTGAGGACAACGTCAGCGGTGATGACCACGCTGGCCACGTCTTCGCGGCTGGGGAGGTCGAACATGACCGGGAGCAGCACTTCTTCCATGATGGCGCGCAGGCCGCGGGCACCGGTGCCACGCTCAAGGGCCTGGTCGGCGATGGCGTTGAGGGCGTCGTCATCAAAAACGAGTTCCACGCCGTCGATCTGGAACATCTTCTGGTACTGCTTGACCAGCGCGTTCTTCGGCGTGGAGAGGATCTGGATGAGGGCGTCGCGGTCCAGGCTGGAGACCGTGGTGATCACGGGCAGGCGGCCGATGAATTCCGGGATGAGACCGAATTTCAGGAGGTCCTCGGGCATCACCTCGCCGTAGGAGTCCACCTTGTTGCTGGCATCGTTGAGGGGCGCGCCGAAGCCGATGCCCTTGCGCCCGGAACGCGAACCAATGATCTCTTCCAGCCCGGCAAAGGCGCCCGCCACGATAAACAGCACGTTGGTGGTGTCGATCTGGATGAATTCCTGGTGGGGGTGCTTGCGTCCGCCCTGGGGCGGAACGGAGGCCACGGTTCCTTCGAGGATCTTCAGGAGGGCCTGCTGCACGCCCTCACCGGAGACGTCCCGGGTGATGGAGGGGTTTTCGCTTTTACGCGAAATCTTGTCGATTTCGTCAATGTAGATGATGCCCTGTTCGGCCTTTTTGACGTCGTAATCGGCCGACTGGATGAGCTTGAGGAGGATGTTCTCCACGTCCTCACCCACATAGCCGGCTTCGGTGAGCGCCGTGGCGTCGGCAACAGCAAACGGAACATTCAGTCGCCGCGCCAGTGTCTGGGCAAGGTAGGTTTTGCCGCAGCCGGTGGGACCGATCAGGAGGATGTTGGACTTGGCGATTTCGACGTCGTCGTGGTGGCCGCCCTCGGCGAGGCTGCCGCTCTTGGGGGCGTGGCCGGCCTGGATCCGCTTGTAGTGGTTGTAGACGGCGACGGCGAGGGAACGCTTGGCGGGTTCCTGGCCGATGACGTATTCCTGCAGGAAGTCGAAGATCTCGCGGGGCTTGGGCAGCTCGAAGCTTCCCAGATCGGCGACTTCCGCGAGCTCTTCCTCAATGATCTCGTTGCAGAGCTCAATGCATTCGTCGCAGATATAGACACCGGGCCCGGCAATGAGCTTGCGCACCTGCTTCTGGCTCTTTCCGCAGAAAGAACACTTCAGCAGATCCGTGCTCTCGCCAATCCGAGCCATATGTGAACCCCTTTAGTATCTTGCTGCCAGGCAGCTGTGCACCGTTGCTGGAATCGTGGCGGGCCTGGGAGGACCGGCCGTGACATCTTCCACTCTAGGTCACAATTGCGTCCAAGGGTGGAAAGCGAAGGCCGGTGCGGCCCAAATTACTGGACCGCACCGGCCGTCGACGAGGCTGGCTACCTGGTGATTGCCTGCGGCTTCATCTTGCGGGAATCAAGGACCTGGTCGATGAGGCCGTAATCCAGGGCCTCGGCGGCGGTCAGGATCTTGTCGCGCTCGATGTCGTTGTTGACCTGCTCCGGGGTGCGGCCCGAGTGGTGCGCCAGCGTGTCCTCAAGCCAGGCGCGCATCCGCATAACTTCCGCGGCCTGGATCTCCAGGTCCGAGGCCTGTCCGCCCTGGCCGCCGGACAGGGCCGGCTGGTGGATCAGGACACGGGCGTTGGGCAGGGCCAGGCGCTTGCCCGGGGTGCCGGCTGCGAGGATCACGGCGGCGGCGCTGGCGGCCTGGCCGAGGCAGACGGTCTGGATCTCCGGCCGGATGTACGTCATGGTGTCGTAGATCGCGGTCATGGCCGTGAAGGAGCCGCCAGGGGAGTTGATGTAGAGCGTGATGTCGCGGTCCGGGTCGGTGGACTCGAGGACCAGCAACTGGGCCATGACGTCATCAGCGGAGGCGTCATCGATCTGGACGCCGAGGAAGATGATGCGGTCCTCGAACAGCTTGGTGTAGGGGTCCTGGCGCTTAAAGCCGTAAGGCGTGCGCTCTTCGAACTGGGGAAGGACGTAGCGGCTGGTCGGAAGGTTACCGGCAGTCGATCCGAAGTTGTAAGTCATTTTTGTTGCTCCTGATCTAAGTGTTCTAAGTGCCGGGTTACTTCTCGGATGCTGACTCGCCGGAGGTGCCGTTGGCGGTGCCGCCGCCGCCGGAGACGGAACCGGCGTGGGCCGCGATCTTGTCGAAGAAGCCGTATTCGAGGGCTTCAGGCGCGGTGAACCACTTGTCGCGGTCATTGTCCTTGAGGATGGTATCCACTGACTGGCCGGTCTGGTCCGCGGTCAATTCGGCCATGACCTTCTTCATGTGCAGGATCAGCTCGGCCTGGATCTTAATGTCCGAGGCCGTGCCGCCGATGCCGCCGGAGGGCTGGTGCATCAGGACGCGGGCGTTGGGGGTGGCGTAGCGCTTGCCCTTGGTGCCTGAGGAGAGCAGGAACTGGCCCATGGAGGCTGCCAGGCCGGTGGCGACGGTGACGACGTCGTTCGGGATGAACTGCATGGTGTCATAGATGGCCATGCCCGCGGTCACGGAGCCGCCGGGAGAGTTGATGTAAAGGTAGATGTCCTTTTCCGGGTTCTCGGCGGACAGGAGCAGCAGCTGCGAGCAGATGGCGTTGGCGTTGTCGTCACGCACCTCGGAGCCCAGCCAGATGATGCGCTCCTTCAGGAGGCGGTTGTAGATGTAGTTGTCCTGGCCGGCCGGATCTACAGTCGCCATCCGGGGGGCCTCTGCGTGCTGTGACATGTGTACTTACCTCTCGCTGGTGACGGTGACATCACTGAACTTCACTACTTGGACACTAACCGGTTTGGTGGCCGATTTGTTCGCGGGAATCGCGCTGTTCGCTGACGGCGCACGATCCCTACGAGAGCCCGTTAACCAAGGCAGCCCCCGGACCTATTGGTCCGGGGGCTGCCTTCAGTCGCACTACCAGGGGCGTGCTAGAACTTCACGGCTGCCGGGTCGTCACTCGGGGTGGCCGCGGTCTCGGCGTTAGTGTCTTCAGCGGACTCGGCCTCAACGGCGGGAGCCTCTTCTTCGCCGCCGGGGCGGACGAAGTCGCTGAGGTCAACGGTCTTGCCCTCGGTGTCGGTCACGGTGGCCTGGCCCAGGACAACGGCCAGTGCCTTCCGGCGGCGGACCTCGGAAACCATCATGGGAACCTGGCCGCTCTGATCGATGATCTGGGCGAATTGGTTCGGGTCCATGCCGTACTGGCTGGCCGCGCTGACGATGTAGTCGATCAGCTCAGCCTGGCTGACATTGACTTCTTCCTTTTCGGCAATGGCGTCGAGGATGACTTCATTCTGGAAGGCGCGGGCGGTGTTGGCCTTGACCTCTTCGCGGTGCTCTTCGGTGTCGTGTTCGCCTTCACCGTGGCCGTTGCCCTCCTTGAAGTGGGCGTCGACCTGCTCTTCAACCACGGAGTCGGGAACCGGAACCTCAATGAGCTCAACGAGCTTGTCCAGGACCTTGTCGCGGGCCTCTACACCCTGCTCAACAACCTTCGATTCGGCGGCCTGCTTGGCCAGGTCCTCACGGAGTTCGGCAAGGGTGTCGAACTCGGAGGCCAGCTGGGCGAAGTCGTCGTTGGCCTCGGGAAGCTCGCGCTCCTTGACGGCCTTGACAACAACCTTCACCTGGGCGGACTCGCCGGCGTGGTCACCGCCCACCAGGGTGGTTTCGAAGATGGCGTCCTCGTCAACGCTGAGGCCGGTCACGGCCTCGTCCAGGCCCTCGAGCATGGTTTCGGTGCCCACCTGGTAGGACAGGCCGGACGCGGAATCAACGTCGGCCCCGTCAATGGTGGCGGTGATGTCGATGGTCAGGAAGTCGCCATCGGCGGCCGGGCGGTCCACGGACTTCAGCGTGCCGAAGCGGCCGCGCAGTTCATCCAGGGCCTTGTCAACGTCTTCGTCGGAGGACTCCGCTGCGGCTACCTCGACCTTGATGCCGGCGTAGTCCGGGAGTTCGATCTCCGGACGGATATCAACCTCGGCGTGGAACTTCAGTTCCCCGTCCGTGGAAGTGGGGTCCGGAACTTCGGTGATTTCAACCTCGGGACGGCTCAGGGGGCGGATGCCGGATTCCTGGACTGCAGCCTGGTACCAGCCGTTGAGGCCTTCGTTGATGGCCGTCTCCAGGACGTAGCCGCGGCCAACGCGCTGATCAATCAGCTTGGACGGGACCTTGCCCTTACGGAAGCCAGGGACCTGGATCTGCGAAGCAACAGTCTTGTATGCCTCGTCGATGCTGGGCTTCAATTCCTCAAAAGGGACCTCAACATTGAGCTTGACCCGCGTGGGGGTGAGGTTCTCGACAGCGCTCTTCACGGTCTAAGTACTCCTGGGTTTGTGGGATGGGTTTCTGCAAACGCATTTTTCTGCCCGGGCCGCTTGCACGGCCCGAGCCGCAGAGTCGGGGTGACAGGATTTGAACCTGCGACTTCCTGCTCCCAAAGCAGGTGCTCTAGCCAAGCTGAGCTACACCCCGTAAGTGCACAGGCAAGTCTACGGTCATCCGGGCGTTCTTTGCACATTTGACACGTGGGGCATGAATTAGGTTTAGTTGTATCCGGCTTCAACAGCCAGCCCGAAGAAACGCAGAGCAGCCCGACGCAACAGCTGAGCTGTATTTTTCCGGGGACGTAGCTTAATGGTAAAGCCTCAGTCTTCCAAACTGATTACGCGGGTTCGATTCCCGTCGTCCCCTCCATATAAGCAGGGCCCCTCAGCTGAGGGGCCCTGCTTATTTGTTTGGCCGGCTGGGGTTGGCTACTGCTGGCAGCCGGGGCACCAGTAGAGCTTGCGGCCCACCATTTCGGTGATGGCCACCGGCACGGCGCAGACCCGGCAGGGCTGCCCTTCGCGCTTGTACACAAAGTGGGCGTCGCCGCCCGTGGGCAGGAGCGCCCCCGGTTCCCGGTTATCCGGCTCCCAATACACCGGCGGTGTGGTGATGATCCGCCCGTCGCGGACGCCGTCGGCCATAACTGCGGCTGTGTCATCCCACAACAGACCGGCGGCGCTGCTGGAGAGTCCAGTACCCGGCAGCCACGGATCCAGCCGCTGCCGGAACAGCACTTCGGCCCGGAAGACATTCCCGACGCCGGCAATCACCTTCTGGTCCATCAGCAGCGCTGCGATGGACGTCTTGCGGGACAAAAGGCCCGTCACAAAGCGGGTCCTGTCCGCGGGATGGTTGTGCAGCGGATCCGGCCCCAGCCGGGCCAGGACGGCCCGGGCTTCTGCCTCGGTGATAGCCGCGCAAGTGGTGGCACCGCGGAGGTCCGCCCAGCCATGCTTGCTGACCAGCCGGACACGCACGGCGCCGCGGGGCTCGGGCGGGCCCTCGTACTCAACCATCCCGGCGTCGTCGGTAATTTCGGGGTCCTCGAAAACCTCGCGCTCCCCGATCTTCCGCGGGGCACCGATGCTGGAGGCCCCGCTGAAGGTCGCGTCGCCGCCGAAGTCCCAGGCCCCGTAGAGCCCCAGGTGGACGTGCAGCACCACGGCGTGGTCAAAATGCAGGAAGAGATGCTTGCCGTGGGCGCGCGAATCCGTCAGGACCTGGCCGTCCAGCAGGGCTGCGCCGGCAACGAACCGGCCCTGCGGGCTGCTCACGGATAGCGATTCCCCGGTAAAGACGTCCCCGAACTGTTGCGCCAGGCGGCGGACTGAATGCCCTTCGGGCACTAATCGATGACCTCGCCGGTGGTTTCGTAAGCCGCGATCTTGCCGATGCGGCGGACGTGCCTTTCGTCGTTGCTGAAGGGCTCAGCCAGGAACGCCTCGATCAGTTCGGTTGCTTCCCCGACAGTGTGCTGGCGGCCGCCAACGGCCACCACGTTGGCGTCGTTGTGTTCGCGTGCCAAAGTTGCGGTGGAGTGGTTCCAGGCGAGGGCTGCGCGGACCCCCTTGACCTTGTTGGCGGCGATCTGCTCACCGTTGCCCGAGCCGCCCAGGACGATGCCCAGGGCGTGGATTCCTGCCTGCTGGTCAGCGACGACGGCGAGCGCTGCGTTGATGCAGAAGGACGGGTAGTCGTCCAGGGCGTCGTATTCCTTGGGGCCGTGGTCCACCACGTCGTAGCCCTTGGCCGTGAGGTGGCTGACCAGGTGGGCGCTGAGTTCCATGCCTGCGTGGTCGGTGGCGATGTGTACCCGCGGGAAGGCAGGGGAAGAAGTCACAGCAATATCCGTTCGTTTCGGCGCCGGGGCCAGCAGTGCTGGTTCAGGCCAGGGTCAGATCATCAGGGACAAGGTTACTAGGACTCAGACTCCGGCGCGCGTTCGCCGGAAGTGCCCCCGTGCGCCCTGGCAGCCACCCGGGTCAGGACTTCCGCCAGCCGGGCCGCGGATGCCGGGCTGCCGCCGCTGACCGTAAGGTTGCGCCCATCTGTTTGATGAACGACGACGGCGGGGCCGCTGCTGACCAGCATCGCGGCGGTGCCGCTGTGGTTGCGGTAGCCCCACCCGCCGTAGTCGGCGGCGCGGACGTCCGCGGCACTTGCGGTGGAGATCGCGGCCGCCGGCACATCCATGACCGGCAGCACTCCGGCCACCAGGACACGCAGGCCGCGGCGATCGGCCTTGACACGGGCGCAGAGGAAAGCAGCGGCCACCACAGCGAGGGCAGCCACCAGGGCCCCGAGCCAGGGAAGCGCCACAGCGATCAGCGCGGCCGGGAACAGGCTGGCCACCGCGATCATCACAAAGACCGAGCTGCGGGCGTGCACCCACATCCGGAACGTGTCCCCCGCAAGCTCCGGGTCAAGCTCGCGGGCGAGGGCCAGCTCCAGGGCCCGGTCGTCGTCAAGCGACCACTGCCGGTCCGCCTTGAACACGAAGCCCATGATGACACCCAGCGACAACGCCGCCCCGCTGCCCAATGCGAGAACCGTGAGATCCACCCGGGACTCCCGGGCGTCCGCGAGGCCGGCCTGCCCCACCAGCCCGGCCGCCAGGACGCTGGTGATGAACAGGCTCAGGAACAGTCCCGTCCCCATCATGATCCGGCGCATCACAGCGGGCCGGGACAGCGGTGCCGCCTGGAACATGACCAGCCAGCCTGAGGCGATGATAAGCAGCGCGCCGCCGCCCGCATAGGCGCCGAACGGGGCAAAGGAGGCGCCGCCGTCGGCCGTCCAGCTGATGGCTACGGGGTCAGGAAGATCGGGACGCAGCAAGAAGGCGCAGAACACAAAAGCCGCCGCCAGGACCACGGGAAAGCCGACGGCGAAGCGCAGTGCCTTGGTGTCCACCGAATCCCGGAACTTTCCCATGCATTAACGCTACTCCCGCCGGAGGCCGTGACAGAATGACTTCACTGTGCCGGTGCAGGCCACCGCCCGCCGGCAACCGCAACCCCTTCTGGAGGCCCCACTTGCCAGGTATGAACCTGACTCGCGCCGAAGCCCGCGAGCGTGCCGCACTCATCAACGTTGACTCCTACGATGTCATCCTCGACCTGACCAGGGGCGGGAAGGTCTTCGGGACCACCACCACGGTGAAGTTCACGGCAGTGCCGGGTTCCACCACTTTCATCGACGCCGTAACGCATGCCGTGCACAGCGTCACGCTCAACGGGCACGCCCTGGACCCTGCGGCAGTGTCCGACGGTATCCGGATCCAGTTGCCGGACCTGGCGGCGGCCAACGAGCTCACGGTGGTGGCCGACGCGCCGTACATGAACACCGGCGAAGGCCTGCACCGTTTTGTGGATCCGGTGGACCACGAGGTATACCTGTACACCCAGTTCGAGGTTCCCGATTCGCGCCGGATGTTCGCGGTGTTTGAGCAGCCCGACCTCAAGGGCACCTTCAGATTCACGGTCACCGCGCCGTCGCACTGGGATGTCATCTCCAACTCCCCCACCACTGCCCCGGTGGAAGCCACACCAGGGGACGACGGCGGCGCCCGCTCCGTCTGGACGTTCGCCCCCACACCGCGGCTGTCCTCCTACGTCACCGCCCTGATCGCCGGCCCGTACCAGTCAGTCCGCAGCGAAGTGGCCAGTTCCGACGGCCGGGTGATCCCGCTGGGAGTTTTTGCCCGGAAGTCCCTGATGCAATATCTCGACGCGGACAACATCTTCGAGCTGACCCGTCAGGGCTTCGAATTCTTCGAGGCGCAGTTCGGCTTCCCGTACCCGTTCGAGAAGTACGACCAGCTCTTTGTGCCTGAGTTCAACGCGGGCGCCATGGAGAATGCCGGCGCGGTGACCATCCTGGAAGGCTACGTTTTCCGGAGCAAGGTGACCGGGGCCCAGATCGAGCGCCGGGCCATCACCGTGCTGCACGAACTCGCCCACATGTGGTTCGGCGACCTGGTGACCATGCGCTGGTGGAACGACCTCTGGCTCAACGAATCCTTCGCCGAATACATGTCCCACCTCGCGGCCGTGGAAAACACGTCCTTCACGAGCGCGTGGACCACTTTCGCCTCGGTGGAGAAGTCCTGGGCCTACCGCCAGGACCAGCTGCCCACGACGCACCCGATCTTCGCCGACATCAGCGACCTGCAGGACGTGGAGGTCAACTTCGACGGCATCACCTACGCCAAGGGCGCCTCGGTCCTGCGCCAGCTGGTGGCCTGGGTGGGGCCGGAGCAGTTTATGGCCGGGGTCCGGGAGTATTTCGCGAAGCACGCCTGGCAGAACACCGAGCTGAGCGACCTCATGGTGGAGCTGGAGAAGGCCAGCGGCCGCGACCTGGACCAGTGGGGCCGCCTCTGGCTGGAGACCGCCGGCGTCAATACGCTCAAGCCGGAGCTCTCCGTTGACGGCTCCGGGACGCTGATGTCCTTCACCATCGTGCAGTCAGCCGTCGAGGAGTGGCCCACCATCCGTCCGCACCGGCTCGCCGTCGGGTTCTACAACCTGAACAGCTCGGGCAAGCTGGAGCGCGTGCACCGCGAGGAGCTCGACGTCGACGGCGAGCGCACCGAGGTCCCGGAACTGGCGGGCCTGGCGCAGCCTGACCTGATCCTGGTCAACGACGACGACCTCGCCTACGCCAAGGTCCGGCTGGACGAGAAGTCCCTCGCCACGGCAACGGCGCACCTGAAGGACTTCAGCGAGAGCCTGCCGCGCACCCTGGTGTGGAACTCCGCCTGGGACGCTGCCCGCGACGGCGAGTCCCCGGCGCGCCGGTATGTGGAGCTGATCCTGGCCAACGTGGCCGCGGAATCGGATTCTTCGGTGATCCTGGTCCAGCTGCGCCAGCTGGCCACCACGCTGAACTTCTATGTGGCCGAGGAGCACCGCGAGGCCACCACGGTCGCCGCCGTGGACACGCTGTGGGACCTTGCCAGCGCAGCGCTTGGCGGGTCCGACGCCCAGCTGCAGTTTGTGAAGTCGTTTGCCCTGCTGGCCGGCAGCACAGGCCAGCAGGACACCGTCGCCGGGCTCCTGGACGGCACCGCCACCCTGGAGGGGCTGGCCGTCGACCAGGACCTGCGCTGGGAGCTGCTGGCGTCCGTGGTGGCCGGTGGCCGGCGGGGCCAGGCACAGATCGACGCCGAACTGGAGCGCGACAACACTGCCAGCGGACAGAACGCCGCGGCGCTGGCCACGGCCGCCATCCCCACCGCCGAAGCCAAGGCCGCAGCGTGGGACTCGATCGTGGTCACGGGAGAACTCTCCAATGCGCTCCAGGGTTCAGCCGTCACAGGCTTCATGCGGGTGCTGGACCGTTCGCTGCTCGAGCCGTATGCGGAAAAGTACTTCGAGGCTGTTCCCGGGATCGTGGCAAACCGCACACACGCACTCGCCCAGCAGATCGTCGTCGGGCTTTATCCGGCATTGCTGACCACGCAGGCAACGGTGGACCGGACGGATGCTTTCCTCGCCGGGCTTCCGGCCGACAGCAGCGCCCTGCGCCGCATGATGCTGGAAAACCGGGACGGCGTGGCCCGGGCGTTGCGGGCACGCGCGGCCGACGTGCTGCCGGGCGAAGCCTAGGCCGGCGCCGTGGGCCTGGGCGAGCACCACTATTCCCTGACGGTGCAGTGGACCGGCAACCTGGGTAACGGCACGTCGTCGTACCGGGGCTACTCACGGGACCACGACATCCGGATCCCCGGGCTGCCGGTCCTGCCCGGTTCCGCCGATCCGACGTTCCATGGGGACCGTGACCGCTACAACCCGGAGCAGCTGCTCCTGGCGGCGTTGGCGCAGTGCCACATGCTGTCGTTCCTGCATGTGGCGGTGAAGCACGGGGTGGTGGTGACCGACTATCAGGACGACGCCACCGGTGTGATGCGGCTGAACCGCGACGGCAGCGGACAGTTCGAGTCCGTCACGCTGAACCCGAGGGTGACCGTGGCGGACGCGGCCCATGTGGATCTGGCTGAACAGCTTCACCGCGAAGCCAACGCGGTCTGTTTCATCGCCCGCAGCGTCAACTTCCCCGTGGATCATTCGCCCGTGACCCTGGTGGCCTGAGACCCAACTGGGTCGCACTAACTGTCGTTATGGGAAGTCATAACGACAGTTAGTGCGACCTACATGGGTGGGGTGCTACCCAGTTCGCGTCCGGCCGGACTCAGCGGCTTCGAACAAGCTCCTCTGCCAGCCGTGCTTCGGTGGCGGGCGTGAGCCCTGCCTTGCGGGGGCGGTCCAGGCCGCGGCGTCGTTCGTCCTCCAGTGTGTCCGCCAGTGTTTCCTGCCAGGGTCTTATGGCCAGCCCGGCGGCCCTGGCGGCGTGGTTGCCGCGGCTGCAGAACCCCTCGTGGCCGGGCGGCAGCCACAGCGGGAGGGAATCCGGTCCGGCCCAGTAGTCGATCCCGTGCTCCACCAGCCAATCCTCCGGGGCCTTGAGGACTTCGCCCCGGTATTCGGCCACTGTTTTGGCCGCCTCGATGTAGTTGCCAAAGGGCACCTGGTCCCCCACGGCGTTCAGCGGCCCCGTCACCCCACGCCGGGCAGCATCGAGGACCCAGGCCGCCAGGTCCCGCACATCAATGACCTGCGTGGCGTGGGCGTCGATATCCGGGACCACGGCCGGGCCGTCGTCCCTGGCGAACCTCGCAGGCCAGTAGCCGTACCGGTCCGTCCCGTCACCGGGGCCGCTAATCCGGAGTGGATTCCGTGCCTGCTGGCAGCGGTGCCAGCAGGTCAGCGTCCTCAGCCGCTCCCGGCGTCGAATGGTCTGCGTAGACGGAGCAGCTGGACACAAACGTCCAGTGGGCGGTCCGGTGGGCCAGTGCGGTCAGCGCCTCCTTGGCAGGGACAGGATCGCGAGCCACGTCAATCACCGCGTCCCAGTCCCTTGCCACCTGTGCATAGCTGTTCACGCCGAGTGAACGGTCCGCTCTTACCCACTGGACGCCGGCTGGCGGTTCCGTCGCGGATCCGCGGGCCAGGCACGCGACTGTGTGACCTGCGGAAACGGACTGCCTGGCGATTTCAGACGAGAGAAAGGCGGTTCCGCCCAGAATGAGGATGCGCATGGGGCCACGCTACGGCGCTAGGGTTGAAGGAGAACAGAGCCTTATGCCGCGGGCGAACCTGTGCATGGGCCGACGTCATCCCCCCGGCCGCCGCCGGTGACCCCCCAAGGAGTTTTACCTCTATGTTCAGCACGATGTCGCTTACACCCCCGCCCCTCACCTCGCAGCCAAGCGGCGTCAGCATTACGGGCATTGTGATCAGCCTTGGCGTCGGAATCGCGATATGGCTGGTGGCCACCTTCGTAATTTCCCGGATCAGCAAGCGAGTGGCGTCGGGTACCAATTTCTTCAAGAAACCGCACTTCAAGTGGGTTGCACCCGCCCTGCGGGCCCTGGATCACGAGCGCCGCGTGCAGCGGGCGGAAACCATCGGTTCCCTGCTCAACAGCATCGTCGGAGTTCTGGTGGCCGTGATCACCACCATGTACGTGCTGCAGAACCTGGACATCAACATCGCCCCGCTGCTGACCAGCGTGGGAATCCTGGGTATCGCCATCGGTTTTGGCGCGCAGCAGCTGATCCGTGACTTCCTCGCCGGGATCTTCATCACCATCGAAGACCAGTACGGGATCGGCGACGTCATCGAAACCAGCGAAGTAGTGGGTGTGGTCGAGTCAATGGGGCTGCGCATCACCCGGGTCCGCTCGGAGGACGGCGCCATCTGGTACCTCCGCAATGGCGAGATCCTTCGCGTCGGCAACCGTTCGCAGGGCAACTACGTGCCAGTGCCGGACTTGCCGGCCGCCGGGCCGGACACTGCCCTGAGTGCGCCCGCCACCGAGGCGAAAAAGACCGAGCAAAAGGCCGGAGAATAGAGACATGACCATACCCGCCGAGCCGCAGCAGCCACGCCAGCTTATGCAGAACGATCCCTTCAGCCAGCCCGGCTACACGGACAACTTCTACAACGCCGTGGGCGGCCACGAGACGTTCGTCAAGCTGATCGATGTCTTTTACGACGGCGTAGCCACGGACCCGCTGTTGCGCCCGATGTACCCGGAGGAGGACCTCGAACCGGCCAAACGGCGGTTCCTGATGTTCCTGGAGCAGTACTGGGGCGGCCCCACCACGTACGGCGAGGAACGCGGCCACCCGCGCCTGCGGATGCGCCACATACCGTTCCGGGTCACGCCGGAGGCCAAGGACCGCTGGCTGTTCCACATGCGGACCGCTGTCGATGCCCTGGAACTGCCACCCTTGTACGAGGGAACGCTCTGGGACTACATGGAACGCGCCGCCCTGTCCATGGTGAACAGCCCGTCGGAGGCCTGACGCGGCCTTCGGGCTTAGCGTATGGGCGCGTACGACGGCGGCTGGCCGGGTTTTAGAGGCCGCTGCCGGTGCGTGCCAGGACGTGGCCGCGTGGACCACTGAGGCGGAACCAACGGCCCGCCCGGTACAGCTTCTGGTCCGCGTCTGCGAGGAATCCCAGGGTGAGGGCCGCGAAGGCGGCTCCTGCCGGAAGGCCGGAGTCATCAAGGGCCCGGCCCCACACAGCGGCGCGTGCGTTGTTGACGATCAGCGCCCCCGGCTGGGCGGGCATGATGCCCGCCACTTCGGTGATGCCGGCTTCGGCCGCGCGCCGGAGTTCAGCATCCGACAACGCACCCACCAGTTCCCAGCCGGTGCGCGGTGCGCCGACGCCTGTCCACGATTCGGTGACGGTGGACGGCGGAACCGGCAGCTCGACGTCGTCCTCCCCTGCCCTGGCAAGCCGGTCAAGAACGGCTGAGAGCGGTACCGTCACGTCAATCGCGGAAGGTTCCGCCAGCGCCATGGTGCGCAGGCCCAGGATGGTGGGGGTGGATTCGCCCAACAGGCGGGGCCGCAGAATGCACACGTAGGCCGCGAGAACGGAACCTGCGGCCTGAAGCCGGATGGCGCCGTCGTCGACCGTCTTGGCACGGGTGGTGAATGTTCGCAGATCGGCGAGATCACGCGGGTCGGCGAACCGGAAGGACTTCGTAAGTAGGTCAGACACATTAAGAACACTACCGGCTGCAGCTTGGTTGAGCAGCGGCCGGGCGGCGTCTAGAGTCGATCCATGACTGAAGCCGAAACCGGACTGCTGGCGCCACCCAGCGGCGACCCCACCGAAACGCTCATCCAGCTCCTGGACCTTGGTGAGCTTGAGGGCGCCCGGACGGATGAGGACATCTTCCTTGGCCCATCGCAGCAGCAGCCCCGGCAGCGTGTGTTCGGCGGCCAGGTGCTGGCCCAGTCGCTGGTCGCTTCCATGAGGACGGTGGACCCGGAACGGTTTGTCCATTCCATGCATGGCTATTTCCTCCGGCCCGGCGACGCCAACAAGCCCATCACGTTCGGTGTCCAGCGCCTGCGTGACGGCCGGTCCTTTTCGGCGAGGCGTGTCCATGCCTACCAGGAAGGGGTGCCCATCCTTTCGATGATCGCGTCCTTCCAGGACCTGGACGAAGGCCTCGACCACGAATCCAAGATGCCCGCCGGCATTCCCGATCCTGAGTCGCTGCCGAGCACGGCCGACCTGCTGGGCAAGTTCGACCACCCCATCGCCCAGCATTGGGCTTACGAGCGGCCCTTTGATATCCGGCACGTCGACCCGCCGCTCTACGTTTCGGCCAAAGGCAAGAAGGAGGCCCGGAACGCCGTCTGGATGAAGACGTTCGGGCCCATGCCCGATGATTCAAACCTGCACCGGGCCGCCCTGGCCTACGCCAGCGACTACACGCTGCTGGAATCCATCCTGCGCCGCCACGGGCTGAGCTGGATCACGCCCGGCATGAGTGTCGCCAGCCTCGACCACGCCATGTGGTGGCACCGTCCCGCCCGGGTGGACGAATGGCTGCTCTACGTCCAGGAATCCCCCAGCGCCCAGGGAGCCCGCGGCCTCGCAACGGGCAAAATTTTCAACCGGGCCGGGCAGCACGTTGCCTCGGTGGCGCAGGAGGGCATGGTCCGGGTTCCCACCGACCTGAAAAACAAAGTAGTTGGCGCGTTCCAGTCCAAAGTCCTGGAGCACCAGATCCGCAAGGCCGGGCGGAACTGAGGCTGAGCGGGCTGACTGAGCCCGCTGGCAGAGCGGGCTGACTGGCTCCCGGCAGGCAGCAGAAAGGCCGACACCCTGACGGGGTGCCGGCCTTCTTTGCGATCAGTCGCGGGTGAGGCGGCGGTGCGTCACGCGGTGCGGCTTGGCCGCATCGGGTCCGAGCCGCTCTACCTTGTTCTCCTCGTAGGATTCGAAGTTGCCCTCGAACCAGTACCACTTGGCGGGGTTTTCCTCGTCGCCTTCGTAGGCCAGGATGTGTGTGGCCACCCGGTCCAGGAACCAGCGGTCGTGCGATACCACCACGGCGCAGCCGGGGAACTCCAGCAGCGCGTTTTCAAGGCTGCTGAGCGTTTCGACGTCGAGGTCGTTAGTGGGTTCGTCAAGGAGCAGCAGGTTACCGCCCTGTTTGAGCGTCAGTGCAAGGTTGAGGCGGTTGCGCTCACCACCGGAGAGCACCCCGGCCTTCTTCTGCTGGTCCGGACCCTTGAAGCCGAAAGCGGCAACGTAGGCGCGGGACGGCATTTCGACCTGGCCCACCTGGATGTAATCGAGGCCGTCCGAAACAACTTCCCACAGGGTCTTGTTCGGGTCGATGCCGCCGCGGCTCTGGTCCGCGTAGGAGATCTTGACAGAATCGCCGATCTTCAGCTCACCGCCGTCGAGCGGCTCCAGGCCAATGATGGTTTTGAACAGCGTGGACTTGCCCACGCCGTTGGGGCCGATGACGCCGACGATGCCGTTGCGGGGAAGCGTGAAGGACAGTCCGTCGATCAGGGTGCGGTCGTCGAAGCCCTTCTGCAGGTTCCTGGCTTCCAGGACCAGCCCGCCCAGGCGCGGGCCCGGCGGGATCTGGATCTCTTCGAAGTCAAGCTTGCGGGTGCGGTCAGCCTCGGCAGCCATCTCCTCGTAGCGGGCCAGACGGGCCTTGGACTTGGTCTGGCGGCCTTTGGCGTTGGAGCGTACCCACTCGAGTTCCTCGGTGAGGCGCTTGGCCTGCTTGGCGTCCTTTTTGCCCTGGACTTCCAGGCGGGCACGCTTCTTCTCCAGGTACGTGGAGTAGTTGCCTTCGTAGGGGTACAGGTGGCCGCGGTCAACCTCGGCGATCCATTCCGCGACGTGGTCAAGGAAGTACCGGTCGTGGGTGACGGCAAGGACTGCGCCGGCGTAGCTGGAGAGGTGCTGTTCCAGCCACAGCACGCTCTCGGCGTCGAGGTGGTTGGTGGGCTCGTCCAGGAGCAGGAGGTCGGGCTTCTGCAGCAGGAGCTTGCAGAGGGCCACGCGGCGGCGCTCACCGCCGGAGAGCAGCGTCACGTCGGCGTCCGCGGGCGGGCAGCGGAGGGCGTCCATGGCCTGCTCAAGCTGGGAGTCGAGATCCCAGGCCTCAGCAGCGTCAATGGCTTCCTGCAGCTGACCCATTTCTTCAAGCAGGACGTCGAAGTCAGCGTCGGGGCTGGCCATTTCCTCGGAGATCTCGTTGAAGCGCTGGATCTTGCCGTAGATCTCGCCAACGCCTTCCTGGACGTTGCCCAGGACAGTCTTTTCCTCGTTCAGTGGCGGTTCCTGCAACAGGATCCCCACGGTGTAACCGGGGCTGAGCCGGGCCTCACCGTTGGAGGGAATGTCCAGTCCGGCCATGATCTTCAGGATGGTGGACTTACCGGCACCGTTCGGGCCTACAACACCGATTTTGGCGCCCGGGAAGAACGACATGCTTACGTTGTCAAGAATGAGTTTTTCGCCAACTGCCTTGCGGGCATTGGTCATTGTGTAGATAAATTCCGCCATGGTTCCAAATCTAGTGGGTTGGCGGGCTTAACTCACATTCGAGGCGTCAGGCAGCCGCTCCCACGAAACACTTGCCGCTGGCCAAGACAGGCAGAATGATAACGGTGACCTTGCCGTCACGGACCTGTCCCACCACGCAGTCCGTGCCCTGCAACACAGCGACCTCAATGGCATCAGCTTCCAGCCCGGTAGGCGTCCGGCTCGCCGACACTTCGAGCGCCGGCGGGGAAATCCCGGCGCCGGTCAGGGCATCTGTCACCTGGGCTGTGGCTGGCTTTGGTGTCCCCGCCGCCAGCTTCCCCAGCGCATCCGTCACAGTCTGTTTCATCGCCACGGTGTCCGGATCCTCCGCCGGGGACGTGGCGGCCGGCTGGGTGGAGCCCGTGGTTGCCAGCCCCGAGGGGGGTGCCATTTCGCCGGGCGTGGCAGCGCCCGTGCCTGCCGCCGTTGGGGAGCTGCCAGTGCAGGCTGCAAGCGCAAGAACCATCAGGAGGCTTCCGGCGAGCGCCGCAGGCGCCCGACCCGCACGTGCCCCAAACCGCCGGGAACGGGTGGCCCGGCTGGTGATTGGGGTTGCCTGCCGGTTGTCCGTCGCGCGATTCATGCCGCCATTCTGCCACGCGGCCACGCCTGGGACGGAACGGTCCCGGCGCGGGCGGACTGCCGGCCCCGGGCCCGCCCGCGTCCCGTGCGGTATCCAACGCCAGCACTTTCAGACGGTGGCTCCGGCGAGCTCGCCTGTTTCAGCATCCACCGGAATGCGGTTGCCGTCTGCATCCTCGTGGAAGACTCCCAACGCTGCAGCGTCGTCGTCCGTGTGCTCCCCTTCTTCCGGGTCTCCGCCGTCCTCGTCAGGATCAGCGGGGCCGACGCCGCTGCCCTCCGCTGACGCCTCCTGCCCTGCCGCGCCGTTGTCTGAGACGAGGTGCAGTCCGGTGTCGCTGGTACGGATGTAGTTGGCCGAACCGCGCTTGAGGTCGTGACCCACGGAATCCGCATCGATTTCGGCCGAATGGTAGACCCGGCCGTCTTTCTCCCAGCTGCGCAGCTTGAGCCGGCCAACGACGATGACGCACTGGCCCTTCTTGATGCTGCAGGCCATGTTTCCGGCAAGCTGACGGTAGCCCTGGACGTTGAACCAGTTGGTGTGGCTATCCACCCAGGTGCTGGTGGCCCGGTCAAAACGCCGCGCCGTTGAACCGAGGCGGAACGAGGCGGTGCCAACGCCGCCCGGAGTCGTGGAGGTCTTGATATCCGTGGCAACGAAGCCCCGGAATGTTTGGTAGTCAGTCATCGTCTTGTCCTGTCTCGAAAGGTAGCGCCTTAGCGGCAGAACCAGCTTCGCGCGGACGGCACCGGACCGCGAGGGACAACTTCGCGTATGTGCACAACCCTGCCTGCAACCGCCCTGTTGAGGAGGAGTACCGGCAGTGCGCGACGCTGACGCTGCTGCGCGTCGGGGCAATGTAGACTTTTGATGCGCCGGATCTATCGTCGTGGCGCCACGTGCCCCAGTAGCTCAGGGGATAGAGCAGCGGCCTTCTAATCCGCCGGTCGGGGGTTCGATTCCCTCCTGGGGCACAAGTTGTTGAACCAGCACCTCCGCTACGGATGGGCCGGTCAGCGAAGAACACCCCCGGTCTTCGGACCGGGGGTGTTCTTCGTTGTGTGAGTGTTACGAACCTGCGGTGTGAATCAGACGTAGGGCAGGACGAGTTCCGCGTAGCGGGCCTTGACGGTCTCCATGACAGCATCTCCGTCGGCGTCCCAGATCTCCTGGTTGAAGATTTCAACTTCGATGTCCCCGGTGTACCCGGCGTCCCTGACCCAGGTGCCGATGGTGGCGAAGTCGATGACGCCGTCGCCCATAAATCCGCGGGACAGCAGTGGATCGGCCGCTATGGGCATGTTGAAGTCACACACCTGGTAGGAGGCGATGCGCCCGTCCCTGCCAGCACGTACAATCTGGGCCTTCAGGTCCGGGTCCCACCAGACGTGGAAGGTGTCGACGGCGACGCCCACCGCCTGAGCATTAAACGGGGCTGCAAGATCCAGGGCCTGGCCCAGGGTCGAAATGACGGCGCGGTCCGCTGCGTACATGGGGTGCAGGGGTTCGAGCACCAGCCGGATGCCGTTCTCGGTGGCGAACGGGACAAGATCGGCGAGGCGGTCGGCAACGCGCTGGCGGGCTGCCACCACGTCCTTCTCCCCCGGCGCCAGGCCGCCGACCACCATGAAGAGTTCCCTGGTGTCCAGCGCAGCGGCTTCGAGGACGGCCGCGCGGTTGTCCGCCAGGGCGGCGGCCTGGCCCTCAGCGTCGGGCGCTGTCAGGAAGCCGCCGCGGCACAGGGAGGACACCCGGAGGCCCGCGTCCTTGATCAGCTTCGCGGCCTTGTCCAGCCCCGCTTCTTCAACCCGGTCGCGCCACGGGGCGATCGCGGGGATTCCGGCGCGTACACAGCCACCAACAACTTCGGCAAGCGTCAGCTTCTTGGTGGTGGCGCTGTTCAGGGAAAGCCGTGAAAAAGGGGACGGTTCTGAATTGGATGTCATACTCCCACTCCGTTGATGCGCAGGTAGTCGGACATCCGGAACGCGGCGAGCGCCGGGTCCTTCAGCAGCCCTGCCTGGTCGGCAAGTTCGAAGGTCTTGGCCAGGTGGCAGACGGAGCGGCCGGAGTGCAGGCCGCCCACCATCTGGAAGCCGGGCTGCCTGCCGTTGAGCCATGACATGAAGGCGATCCCGGTCTTGTAGTAGAACGTGGGGGCGCTGAAGATGTGCTTGCCGAGCTCGCGGGTGGAGTCCAGGATGGCGCGCGCTTCCTCAGCCTTGCCGGCGTCGTACTTCTGCAGCGCAACCGATGCGGCAGGGTAGATCGCAGCGAAGATGCCCAGCAGCGCGTCCGAGTGGTGGCTGCCGTCGCCGTCGATCAGTTCCGGGTAGTTGAAGTCGTCGCCGGTGTAGAGGCAGACCCCTTCCGGCAGGGCAGCGCGCAGGGCAACCTCGTGCGAAGCATCCAGCAGCGATACCTTCACGCCGTCCACCTTGTCCGCGTGCTGGCGGACAAGGGACAGAAAGGTCTCGGTCGCGGCAGCGACGTCGTCCGAACCCCAGTAGCCGGCCAGCGCGGGATCGAACATGGTTCCGAGCCAGTGCAGGATGACGGGCTGGTCCACTTCCTGCAGCAACGTGGAGTAGACGTGCAGGTAGTCGTCCGGACCGTTGGCCACGCGGGCCAGCGCCCGGGAAGCCATCAGGATGATCTTGGGTCCGGCTTCACTGACGACGGCGATCTGCTCGCGGTAGGCGTCCAGGACAGCGGCGAGTCCTGCGTTGCCGGTGGGCAGTGCCGCGAGGTCCAGCTGGTCGGTGCCGGCGCCGCACGAGACGAGATCGCGCACAGTCTTCCCGGCGGTAGCGGGGCCACCGGCAGCGACCACCGAAGCGGCCTCCACACCGGTGCGCTTGATGAGCTGCTGGGTTGCGGCCCAGTCCAGGCCCATGCCGCGCTGGGCGGTGTCCATCGCATCGGCGACACCGAGGCCGTAGGACCAGAGTTCGTGCCGGTACGCCAGGGTGGCGTCCCAGTCGAGGCTGGCCGGGGCACCTGGCGTGTTGTCCGCCAGGACCTCGGGAATGACGTGCGCGGCGGCGTAGGCACGCCGCGACGTGAGCGGGACGGTGGGGCGGGCCCACGACACGCCGCCCTGGAGGCGGTACTCGCGGGTGCCGCCGCCGTGGGTGGGAAGAATCAGGGAAGTCATCAGAGCGTGATCTCCGGGATGTCGATGGTGCGGCGTTCGTCGTTGGACTGCAGGCCAAGCTCGGCGAGCTGGACGCCGCGGGCGGCGGACAACAGGCCGAAGCGGTGCTCGCGGCCGGCCACCACGTCGCGCAGGAACTCTTCCCACTGCAGCTTGAAGCCGTTATCCAGCTCGGCGTTGGCAGGGACTTCCTGCCACTGGCTGCGGAAGGATTCCGTGACGGGCAGGTCCGGGTTCCAGACGGGCTTGGGGGTGTGGGCACGCTGCTGGGCTACGCACTTGTTGAGTCCGGCAACGGCCGAACCGTGCGTGCCGTCGATCTGGAATTCCACAAGCTCGTCGCGGTAGACGCGGACAGCCCAAGAGGAGTTGATCTGGCCGATGACCGGCTCGCCCGCCGGCGTTTCGAGTTCGAAGATGCCGTAGGAGGCGTCGTCCGCCGTGGCTTTGTACTCCTTGCCTGCCTCGTCCCAGCGGGCCGGGATGTGGGTGGCGGTCTTGGCGTTGACGCTCTTGACCTTGCCGATAATGCCTTCGAGGACGTAGTTCCAATGGCAGAACATGTCCGTGGTCATGCCGCCGCCGTCTTCTTTGCGGTAGTTCCAGGACGGTCGCTGTGCTGCCTGGACGTCGCCTTCGAAGACCCAGTAGCCGAATTCGCCGCGGATGGACAGGATGCGGCCGAAGAAGCCTTCGTCCACGAGGCGGCGGAGCTTGACCAGGCCGGGCAGGTACAGCTTGTCGTGCACAACACCGGCGGTGACGCCGGCTTCTTTGCCGATGCGGGCCAACTCGATGGCCTCTTCGAGGGACTCGGCCGTGGGCTTCTCGGTGAAGATGTGCTTGCCGGCCAGCATTGCCTTCTTGAGCGTGGCAGCGCGGAGGCTGGTCATGGAGGCGTCGAAGATGATGTCCACGGTGGGGTCATTGATCACGGAATCAAGGTCCGTGGTCCACTCGGCCACCTTGTGCAGTTCGGCCAGTTCGCGGATCTTGGCTTCATTGCGGCCCACCAGGATGGGTTCGACCTGGACTCTGGTGCCGTCCTCCAGCGTGAAGCCCCCCGCGTCACGGATGGGAAGAATGGAGCGCAGCAGGTGCTGGCGGTATCCCATGCGGCCGGTAATGCCGTTCATGGCGATGCGGATTGTCTTCGTTTCGAAGCCCATGTGTCCTCCACGGTGAGTGAGCAGTGTTACTCAAGGGATATTGGGAAAGCGCATTCCCAGTGCGTCCATCATGCACCGCTCGCGTTCGGGTTGGCAAGCGCTTTCCCAAAGTATCCTCAAACTGCCATACTGAAAGCGGCGCTAACGGCGCTGAAAGTCTGTACGAACGGGAGAAGTTGTGGCTGCAAGTACCCTCACCGAGGTGGCCCGGCTGGCGGGCGTTTCGCCGGCCACCGCCTCCCGCGTGCTGAACGGCTCCGCCCGGATACCCGGCAAGGATATTGCGGACCGGGTGCGCCAGGCCGCCGAATCCCTCGGCTACATTCCCAACGCCCAGGCGCAGGGGCTGGCCAAGTCCAGCTCCGGGCTGATCGGGCTGATCGTGCATGACATTGCCGATCCGTACTTCGCAGCCATTGCCCGCGGCGTCCAGGATGCCGCGAGGGAACAGCACAAGATGGTGCTGCTGGCCACCACCGAGGGCGCTCCAGACAGTGAGAAGGAGGCCGTGGCTGCCTTCGCCGCACGCCGCGCCGATTCCATCGTGATCGCAGGATCACGGACCTCCCGCACCGAGGACCTGGAAGGCAACACCGAACTCGCTGCGGAACTGGACCGATACTGCCGCAACGGCGGCCACGTGGGCGTGATCGGCCACGGGATTGTGGGGGCCGCGACAGCGGACGGCTACCACGTGGTGAGTGTGCCCAATGAGGAGCTGGCCGCGCAGCTCGCAACCGAGCTGGCCGCGTCGCGGGAAGAAGACTTCGTCATCGTCGGCGGCCCGGAAGGGCTGTTCACCTCCGACGACCGGATCCGTGGGTTCCAGCGCGGCCTCGCCAGCGCCGGCCTGCCTGCCGCGGACGTCATCCGCACGGACTTCACCCGTGCGGGCGGCTTCGAGGCCGGCCTCGCCCTGGCTGCACGGATCACAGCGTCCCAACCCGGGACCGCGACAAAACGGCTCTGCATCTTTGCCGTCAACGATGTTATGGCCATCGGGACCGCTGCCGCGCTGCGCTCCCAGGGACTGCGGATCCCGCGCGACGCCGCCGTTGCCGGTTTCGACGATATTGAGACTCTGCGCGATTTCCGGCCGGCCCTCTCCACGGTGCACCTTCCCCTGGAGGAGATCGGACGGCAGGCCGCCAGCAGCGCGGCCGGCCCGTCCGCCGACGATGCCGGATCGCCCCCGATAACCGGCCAGGTCATACTCCGGCGCAGCACCGAAGTGGCACACCCGACCAGCGCCGAGTCGGCGGCCTGACCAGCATGACGGACGGGCCCGCCCCCGGCCTGACGACGGCCGCGGCGCAGTGGAACGGCGTCGAGCGCTTGTTCAGCCGCCCCGGCGAGCCGTCCCCGCTGCTGGTGCCGCTTCTTTGCCCTCACCGGTCCGGAGTACTCCGCGCTGGGGCCGGCCGCCCGCAAGGCACAGTTGAAGGAAAGGTTCGACGGCGGCTCCCCCGCCCCCGGCGTCCTCGCCTTCGTCGACGGTCAGCCCGTGGGCTGGTGTGCCGTGGAGCCACGGACCTGTTATCCCCGAGTGCTTCGCTCCCGCATGCTGCGGCTGGCTGAGGAACCAGGGCCGCCCGATTCCGAAACAGCATCACCGGATGCGTCCGGCGGGGTGTGGTCAGTGACCTGCTTCGTGGTCGCCGCCGGCCACCGCCGGAGCGGTGTGGCAGCCGCGCTGCTGCGCGCCGCCGTCGAGCATGCCCGGCTCAATGGTGCCGACGTTGTGGAAGGCTACCCGGTGGACCGCGAGCAGCGGCCCAACGCGGGACCCGCAGACCTTTACCACGGCACGCTGAACCTCTTCCTGCGCGCCGGGTTCACCGTGGACAGCAGCGCCGTCCCAGGGCGGGCCATGGTGCGCCTGAGCCTCACCGGACCTAAGGGAGCGTAAGGATCAGCGGGCCATCGGCAGTGATGGCCACTGTGTGTTCGCTGTGGGCAGCCCGGCGTCCGTTGGCGGAACGCAGCGTCCAACCGTCGTCGTCCTGATAGTAGTCGTCCTTGCGGCCAAGGATCAGCATAGGCTCGATGGCGATGACCAGCCCCTCGGTGAGCTTGATCCCCCGTCCCGGCCTGCCGTCGTTGGGCACCGGCGGTTCGGCGTGCATGGTGCGGCCGATCCCGTGGCCGCCGTGGTCAGCCAGCAGACCGTAGCCCGCCCGCCGCGCGGCGCCGCCGATCGCGTAGGCAAGATCGCCCATTTTGTTGCCGATCCGGGCTGCCTCGATCCCACGGGCCAAGGCGGCATCCGTGGCATCAATGAGGGCCTGGTCCACAGGATCGGGTGTTCCCACAATGAAACTGACGGCCGCATCGCCGCACCAGCCCTCCAGGAATGCCCCGCAATCCACGCTTAGCAGGTCACCGTCCTGGAGTCTGTAGCCGTCGGGGATTCCGTGGACCACGGCGTCGTTCACACTTGTGCAGATCACGCCGGGAAAGGGAACTGCGGCCCAGCGCGGGTGGTAGTCCAGGAAGGCCGGTGTGGCTCCCGCCGTGGCAATCGTCTCCGCGGCCAGCGCATCGAGGTCACGCAGGGTGACACCCACTCCGGCGGCCTGACGCACCGCCGCCAGGGTATTGGCCACCACCCGCCCGGCTTCGCGCATGAGGGCAATCTGCTCGGGAGTCTTGATCATGGACATGCAGGGAACCTCCGACGTCGGGTAGCACGGTTCACGGGAACGTGCAGTTTGTCTGGTCCCACTCTAGAGCCGTCCCGCTGAGGATGGACCGGCCGACATCCACGCCGCCGGCACCTCGCTAAAGTTGCACCATGGACCGAATGTCGCCGAATGACGAATCGCTGGACACGGACGCACCGGTCACGGATGCTCCAGGTACGGAGACTCCGAACCGCGAGTTGCTGGATGCCGTGCGCGCGGCGCTGCGGGAGCGGACTGACCCGGTGCGGGCCACTGGCGCGCAGGCGTATATGAAGTCCACCCTGCCGTCACTGGGCGTCAGAGTCCCGGAAGTCAGGCGGCTGGCGCTGGCCGCTGCTTCCGTCCACCCCGTTACGTCGGCGGGCCAGTTGCGGGCCACGGTGCTGGAACTCTGGCGCGGCTCCACAGTATGCGAGGAACGCTATGCGGCCATTGACCTGACAAGCCTCCGGTTGGTGGCCCGTGACCAGCTGATGCTCCCGGTCTATGAGGAGATCATCCGCACCGGCGCGTGGTGGGATTTCGTGGATGGGGTGTCGCATCGTATCGGCGGGCTTCTGCAGGCCCACCGGCCCATGATGACCGAACTCCTGCTGGCCTGGAGCACGGACCAGGACTTCTGGATCCGGCGGTCGGCCATCACCTCGCAGTTGAAGGCCAAGGCCAGCACGGATCAGGACCTGCTGCGGGCTGTCATTGAGCCGAACCTGGCGGACCCGGAGTTTTTCATCCGGAAGGCCATTGGCTGGGCGCTTTGTGAATACGCCAAAACGGACCCGGAGTGGGTACACGATTTCGTGGTGGAAAAGGGTACGCGGTTGAGTCCGCTGTCCCGGAAGGAAGCCTTGCGGCATCTGGAACAGGGCACGACGGCGGGAATCACCGGCGCCGGATAACCGCGCCTGCGGAGACTAGATAACGGGGCGTTCGGTCACCGGTTCGGCCGACTTCCGGAAAAGCCCTTTGGTGTCTGGATCCATGAAGATCAGGTACATGGCAAAAAGCAGGCCGGTAATCGCCGCCGCGAAGCGGGCCAGGACCAGGGCAAGTCCCAGGTCCTCGGTCTGGAGGTAGGGAAATACCTC
Source organism: Pseudarthrobacter raffinosi (assembly GCF_023913735.1). Lineage (GTDB taxonomy): Bacteria > Actinomycetota > Actinomycetes > Actinomycetales > Micrococcaceae > Arthrobacter > Arthrobacter raffinosi. The sequence goes on along the minus strand of NZ_JAMXBH010000009.1, from coordinate 14,814 downwards.
CAGCTGGTCAGAAATGGCGTAGATCATGAAGAACGATACGATGAAATACAGGGCCTTGACCTGCCAGTCATTGCGGATGCCCGTCACCGCGAACAGCGGGATGAGCCACACCACGTACCAGGCCTGGATCATCGGCGCCAGCACCACAATGGCCGCAAAGCCCAAGGTGAGGCGGCGGATCAGCCGCTCATGCTCACCCCTGAATATCTGGAAGGCGACGATGCCTACGGCAAGTATTTTGCCGGCGTCGAACACCCAGTCGGCGAGCGTCCACCCGTCGAGGCCGAAGGCGTTCGAAACGGAAGCGACCATCAGCCCCACCAAGCCCACCGGCGCGTACCAAATGAAGAGGCTGCCAGGGGCGGACAGCCCATTGATCCAGCCGAAGCCGAACCCGTTGACGAGGCTCAGGCCGTACAGAATGGTTAGGCTCAGCCCTCCGGTCAGTCCCCAGAACAGGAATTTCCGCGGCCAGCCGGCGTTCTTGCCTGCCCAGATCAGGCCGATGAACGGCAGGAAAACGATGGTGATGGGCTTGACGGCGATGGAAAGGGTGACGAGGACTATGCCCAGCACCACGCGCCTGGTGGCCGCGTAATACAGCCCGGCAAGGGCCAACCCGATCATGAGGGCGTCGTTGTGGACGCTGGCGATGAAGTTGGTGAGGAACAGGGGGTTGGCCGCGGTGAGCCACAAGGCGCGGTGCGGATTGACGCCGTGAAGCTCGGCCAGCTTGGGCACGTAGATGACACAGAGGACCACACCAAACAGCGCCACGAGCCTGAAAAGCATCACGCTGGCCTCGGGCTGGACGTTGGTGGACCAGACCACAAACTGCTCGATCCACAGAAACAGCTGGCCGTACGGCACGGGAGCTTCAGTCCACTGCTTGTCGGCGCCAAGCTGGAAATAGTTGGACAACGCCGAGATGCCGTTCTCGTAGGGGTTGAACCCCTCCACCATCAGCCTGCCCTGACCAATGTAGGCATACACGTCGCGGCTGAAGAGCGGGACGGTGAACATCAACGGCAGGCCCCATGCTGCGATGGCCTGCAGCGTTGCCTTTCGCGCCGCCGGCCCCCATACGCGGACCCGCTGGCCGAGCCTCAGCCAGGAGCGGACCAGGAGCATGCCGCCTACCGCAACCAGCACGATGGCCAGGGCAACGCCGATGGCCTCCGTCCGCATCCAGATAAAGATCGGTACGCGGCGGAGTTCGGAAACGGGGGCCAGCCAGCCGACGCCGAGGGATCCGAACACCATAAGCACCGAGCCGACAAGACCGGCAAGGATGGGGGACCTGGCGTTATCCACTTCTGCCGCACCGGGCTCCGGGATCACGCTGGCCGCCATCTCCCCCGTTGCAGGCACAGGCGCCGTCATCTTAGGATCGTCCAATCTCTTTACACTCGGCGCTTCAGTCCCGCGGGCGGCTGTGGCCGCCCGGGCCGCGCAGACACCGCACAGCGGCAAAATCCTCGCCCCATGTACCCGAAATCCTAGCATCGGACGGTTGCGCCGGAGCTAAACGGTAGGCTGGTCCGGTGCCTATATCTAACGAACGCATCGTCTGGATCGACTGCGAAATGACCGGCCTGGACATCAAGAACGACGCCCTGATCGAGGTGGCGGCGCTGGTGACGGACTCAGAGCTCAACATTCTCGGCGACGGTGTGGACGTGGTGATCAAGCCTGAGGATGCGGCCCTCGCCCAGATGAACGACTTCGTGAGGGACATGCACACCCGGTCCGGGCTGCTCAAGGAACTGCCGCACGGCAAGACCATGGCCGAGGCCGAAGCCGCCGTGATGGAATACATCGAAAAGTGGGTGCCGGACCCGCGCAAGGCACCGCTGGGCGGCAATTCCGTGGGGACCGACCGCGTCTTCCTCTCCCGCGACATGCCGGCCGTTGTGGAGCACCTGCATTACCGCGTGATCGACGTGAGCACCATTAAGGAACTCTCCCGCCGCTGGTTCGCCCGGGCTTACTTCCAGTCCCCCGCCAAGAAGGGCGGCCACCGCGCCCTGGGTGACATCCAGGATTCCATCGACGAGCTCCGCTACTACCGCGAGGCGGTTTTCGTTCCGGCTCCGGGGCCTGACAGCGCCACGGCCCGTGAAGTCGCCCAGCGCATCACTGCCTCGCCGGGCACAGCAGGTATTCCGAAAGAGTAATCTGCGCCACGTTTGGCGGAAATTTTCGCAAAAAGCCCAAAAATGGCGCAAGCACCCTCAAACAGCAGGTAAGCTATTTGAGTTGCCTTTCCAGAGCACCGGACTACCGGGAAATCTGTGGGGCGCATGGTGGGCTTAGCTCAGTTGGCAGAGCGCCTGGTTGTGGTCCAGGAGGTCGCGGGTTCAACCCCCGTAGCTCACCCTCATAGGGCGGCAGTGAAAGCCGTCCATTTGGAGGCCGTACCGGATATCCGGTACGGCCTCCATTTTTTTGCATAACCGCCGGCGCCACGCCGCACGCACGAAGGGCCGCCTGACATGACAGTTCTGCCAATCACCGTCTGGGGTGAACCGGTGCTGCACCGCCGCGCCGCCGAGGTGGAGGTTTTCGACGACGAACTGCGCACCCTGATCGCGGACATGTTTGAAACCAACGAGGCCGCCAACGGCGTGGGCCTGGCGGCGCCGCAGGTCGGTGTGGGCAAAAGAATCTTTGTGTACAAGTACGCCAATGACGACGGCGCTCCGCCCATCGGGGTCCTGGTAAACCCGGTACTGACCCTGTCCAAGATCTCTGGCGCGCTGCCGGACCCCGAGGAAGAGGAAGAGGGCTGCCTCTCCTTCCCCGGCGGCGCATACCCGCTCAAGCGTGCGGAGTGGGCGCGGGTGGAAGGATTTGACGGCCATGGGCAGCCTGTGGAGTTCGAAGCGACCGGATGGTTCGCACGGGTCATCCAGCACGAATACGACCACCTCGACGGAAAGCTCTACGTCAACCGGCTGATTGACCGCTATGCACGGAAGGCCATGAAACTGGCCAAGAAGAGCGGCTGGGGTGTGCCCGGCCTGACCTGGATGCCCGGTGTGGATCCGGACCCGTTCGGCCACTGAGCCGACGCATTACCTCGCAGTAATGGTTCGCTGGTCCGGGCAGGAGTCCAGGACGCGCTTCATCGCATCCTTCTCCGGCTGCGTGACCCACAGTCCATAGGATGCCTTCACCGAGATCTGGCGGGCCACGTAATGGCAGCGGATGTTTTTGTTCTTCGGCAGCCAGGTGGCGGCGTCGCTTGCGCTCTTCTGCTGATTTGCAGGACCGTCCGCGGCGATGAGGTTTAACGGATCGTTGGCCAGGCTCTGGCGCTGCTGCGGGGTCAGCCCCTGTGCGCCTTTCTGCCACGCGTCACTGAGCGCCACGACGTGATCGATCTGGATTTCCTTGCTGCTTTCCGGGCCACGCCGGAACAACATGGCTTTGCCCGTGTACGGCTCATGGATGGACCCTGACACTACCTTGCATTTGGAACCCTCCGTGAAGCCCACAGCGGTGAGGTCCCTGCGGAGGATGTCATTGCGGGTGTCGCAGCCGTTCCGGTCCACGTCCAGCCAGGCCTGCCCGAAGGCCTCCCGCTGGTAATTGTCTTTGGGAGCCCGTCCCTTGACGGAAAGCCGCTCGAGGGCGGTCAGGGCACTCCCCTGCGGTACAGCGTGCACCGGGATCACGGGCTTCATCCAGGTCCCGTCGAAAACAGGCGCCTCGCGGGGCCCGGCGATTGCCGGTTCTGCCACAGCGAACTGGCCCGCGGTGAAAAACCACCCCGCGGAGCCCACTGCCGACACGGCCAGCACCGCCAGTAGAGCCCAGGCCTGCCTCGAGCGGCGGCGGGCACGGCGGTAGGCACGCCAGCTGACGGTCATGGGCAACCGGCTCTTCCTGAAATGTAATGCACCAGAAGAGCCTAGGCCACCCCACTGACACCCATGCGGTTATCCACAATGGGGAGGACGAGTGGCCCGGGACATCCGCCTACTGCTATGGCCGGCTACTGCTCCCGGACTACACGGCGCAGGTCTTCTTCGGCAACCTGAAGGAGCCCTTCGAGCTGGCGCACGCGGTCGTCGCCGACGTCGCCGGAAGCCCGGGACGCGCGGGCCTGCTCCAGGAGCCTGATGGCCTCTTTGTGGTTGGCCCTGGCGACGTCGAGGGCGTGTTCAAGGGTGGTCTCGTGGAGAGTTTCGTTATCCATGCCACCAGTGTGGTCCCGATTCCCGGCTGATTCCAGCGAACCAGCCGGGAATGTCCGGCAGCCAGCCCGCAAACGGCCTAGACGGCGATTGCGGCCAAGGCCGCAGCGGCCTCCTTGGCGGGGAACGCCTGCGGGTTGACACCGGCCATCTCTTCCATAACCCGGACTACCTGGCAGCTGTAGCCGAACTCGTTGTCGTACCAGACGTAAAGAATCAGGTTCTTGTCGTTGGAGATCGTGGCGAGGCCGTCAACGATGCCGGCACGGCGCGAGCCGACGAAGTCCGTGGAAACAACCTCAGGCGAATCGATGTAGTCAATCTGCTTGCGGAGGTCCGAATGCAGGGACATCTGACGCAGATAATCATTCACCTCATCCTTGGTGGTGCCGTTTTCCAGGCTGAGGTTCAGGATCGCCAGCGAGACGTCCGGCGTGGGGACCCGGATGGAACTGCCCGTGAGCTTGCCCAGCAGTTCGGGCAGGGCCTTCGCCACAGCGGTGGCCGCACCGGTTTCCGTGATGACCATGTTCAGCGCGGCGGAGCGGCCCCGGCGGTCGCCCTTGTGGAAGTTATCGATCAGGTTCTGGTCGTTGGTGAAGGAGTGGACCGTCTCCACGTGGCCGTGGATCACACCGAACTTGTCGTTGATGGCCTTCAGGACCGGGGTAATGGCATTGGTGGTGCAGGACGCCGCGGACACGATCTGGTCCGTGTCCTCGATGGTGCCGTGGTTAATGCCGTGCACGATGTTCTTCAGCGCGCCCTTACCCGGGGCAGTCAGGAGAACGCGGGCAACGCCCTTGCTCTGCAGGTGCTGGGACAGGCCCTCAGCGTCGCGCCAGCGGCCCGTGTTGTCCACCACCAGGGCGTTGTGGATGCCGTACGCGGTGTAGTCGATCGTGGCGGGGTTGTCCGAGTAGATGACCTGGACCTGCACACCGTTCGCGGTGATGGTGTTGGCGTCCTCGTCCACGCGGATGGTTCCCTCGAAGGAGCCGTGGACCGAGTCGCGGCGCAGAAGGCTGGCGCGCTTGGTGAGGTCCTTGTCCGAGCCGCGGCGCACCACGATGGCACGCAGGCGCAGGCCGTGGCCGCCGCCGGCCTTTTCGATGAGAAGGCGCGCCAGCAGGCGGCCGATCCGGCCAAAGCCGTAGAGCACAACGTCGGTGCTGGTGCGGTCATCGCCACCACGCCTGCCTACTACCTCGGCAAGCTCGGCGCGGAGGAACTCTTCCAGGGTGGCGCCGTCGCCTTCTGCCTTGAACTTCTCCGCGAGGCGGGCGACGTCGATGGCCGCCGCACCTAGCTCCAGCTGAGCCAGGATGTTCAGCAGCGGTGCGGTCTCTTCGAGCAGGAGCTCGGTGTTGCTCATGCGGCGGGCGAAACGGTGCGCCTTGAGGATGTTCATAGTGGACTTGTTGATCAGGCTGCGGCCGTGAATGCTGGTCACCACGTTGTTTTCGCGGTACAGCCGGCCAATCACCGGAATCATGGCCTCGGCGAGAGCCTCCCGGCCCATCCACGTATCAAGACAAGAATCTGACGTCTGGCTCACAGAACTACCTTCCTCGGTTCAGCCGCATACGTCGTCGTACGCGGTTGGCGGCCACCTGATGTTGTCCAGGGGCTCTGGCACCGGCAGGATGCGGTCCATCCCGGGTGCCGTGGAGAAGCGTAAAGAAAAGCCACCGGCTGCGAACGCAGACCCGGCGGCAGAACTTCTACGTTCGCTCTCTATTCTAGGCTGGAGCGACACCGCGGACCGCCGCAACCGGCGTGAAATCACTCACATGCGGGGCGCGTCGGTGCCCGGCGGGTGGTGTTGGATGGGTTGACCGATACGCCGGGTTCTGTGCTCCCGTGCCGTTACCAGCGCGGGAGTAGCGGCCATCCATCTACGGACGCCGTTGCCGACGCCCTCCAGCGGCCTACCCGGACACTCGGGCGGGCAGCCCTCAAACGTGTCCTGTCTGGCCTTGCTCCGGGTGGGGTTTACCTAGCCTTCCCGGTCACCCGGGAAGCTGGTGGTCTCTTACACCACCGTTTCACCCTTACCTGCTGAGCTTCCGTTGCCGGAAGACGCAGGCGGTCTGTTCTCTGTGGCACTGGCCTGCGGGTTACCCCGAGTGGGCGTTACCCACCACCCTGCCCTGCGGAGCCCGGACGTTCCTCGAGCCACTTGCGTGACGCGCGGCCGCCTGGTCAACCCATCCGCAGCCAGTCTACCGCCGGAAGGAGGCCCCTCAGTCGCCGGTAGGATCGTACGGTGCTGATTCTGCTTCCCCCCTCCGAAGGCAAGACCCCCGCAGTCCGCGGGTCCGCCGTCGACTGGCCGTCACTGAGTTTTCCTGAACTCAACACCTACCGGGCCAAGGTCCTGGAAGCGCTGGGGACGGTGAGTGCACATGAGGATGCCCTCGCGCTGCTCGGCGTCGGCGCATCACTGCAGGACGACGTCGAACGCAACACCCGGCTCCACGCCGAACCGGCGGCCCCTGCGCACCAGATTTATTCGGGCGTTCTGTACGACGCCCTCGGCTACAAAACGCTGACCCCGGCGCAGCGCCGGAAGGCCGATGGTTCGGTGCTCGTGATCTCGGCCCTGTGGGGTGCCATCCGCTTCGCCGATCGTGTGCCCGCCTACCGGCTGTCGATGGGAACGGCACTGCCCGACGTCGGCCGCCTCGCCTCGTTCTGGAAGCCGCAGCTTTCGGAAGCCCTCGCGGAGTCGGTGTCCGGGCATCTGCTCGTGGACTGCCGCTCCAGCACGTATGCCGTGGCATGGGCACCACCGCCGGCTCAGACGGTGGCCATCAACGTGTTCACCGAGGTCAACGGGGTGCGCAAGGTGGTCAGCCACTTCGCGAAACACACGCGCGGCGAGCTGGCACGGCACCTGCTTGCCCGCCGCGGCAACGCCCCGCAGACCCCGGTACAGCTGCTGAAGGCCGCGCGCGAGAAATGGGACGCGGAGTTGGTTGACGGTTCAGCGCGGAAACCGCACGCCCTGAACATCATCCTTCCCAACTAAGTAGCACTAACTGTCGTTTTGAACGTTCAAAACGACAGTTAGTGCTACTTACATGGGCTGCTAGGCAGTTGGGGCGGGGGTGTTCCACTCGGCGGAGCGCACGAGGATGGCGCCGGAGTCCGGGCAGAACACAATGTCGTCTTCGGCGGCGGCCTTGATTTCTGCGAGGTCTCCGGGGCTCAGCTTCATGCCGGAGGCTTCAGAGGTTCCGTGGAACAACCGGGCGGCGCCCACTCCCCGCTTAGCGAGCGTCTTTTCGTAAATAGCCAGCATCCCGGCGTCGAGTCCTGCAGCGAATTCGGCACGCTTGCCGCGGACAACGGTCGCTTCAGCGGCCACCTCGGCCAGGGCCTCATCGAGTTCGGCGCGGATGCCTCCGAACGAGCCCTGGACGTTGTCCACGATGAGCTGCTGGGCAGCCTGGCGCTCGCGCAGCGAATCCAGGCGTTCCAGGACTTCCAACTCCACGTCTTCAAGGTCGGACCGGCGCTTGTTGAGGGAGGCAATGTCCTTCTGCAGGGCCACGAGGTCCTTTGACAGCCCTGTTCCGCTGTTGAGCCGGGCTTCGTCGCGTTCGATGCGGGAGGCGACCTGTTCGACGTCGGCCTCGGCGCGCTTCAGCTCGGCCTCGGCGTCATGGACGGCCATCTTGGCGGAGCCGAGTTCACCGTTGGCGACGGAAAGGGCTGACTGCAGGTCCTCGATCCGAGGATCAGTTTCCAGGGCGCGACGGCGGTTGGAGAGGGACTTGAGCTTTGCGTCCAGCCCCTGCAGTTCGAGCAACTTCAACTGTTCCGCCGGTGCTGCCTTGGCCACTATTTACCTCCGCTAAATCCAATCCGGCCGAAGCCGGGCACCGTATCGGCGCTCTATAGACTCTAGCGCCTAGCGTGCTCCCCAGGCTCGACAGGTCCCCACCGGCTCCGGAGTTCGCACGCCAGGCTTAGCCCGGCGTCAGAATGAAGTCCCACGGATCGCTGTTGGTGGTACTTACCTGGATCTCGACGTCGTGGCCCTGATCGGCGAGCACATTGCCCAGTGCCGACGCAGCGGCGGGCAGCCAGAGCCATTCGCTGGCGAAGTGCGAAACGTCAATCAGGTACGGCCGGCCGTTCACTGCCGCTTCCCGGGCTTCGGACGCCGGATGGTGCCGGAGGTCGGCGGTGACATAGACGTCGGCGTTGTTGGCCCGCACTTCGTTAAACAGGGAATCCCCGGCCCCGCCGCAAACCGCAATACGCCGCACCAGCCCATCCTTATCCCCGGACACGCGGACTCCCCCGGCCACCGACGGCAGGATGCCGAACACCCTGGCTGCGAAATCGCCCAGGCTCATCACGTCCGCCAGATCACCCACGCGTCCGATGCCTTCCTCGGGCAGGCCGTTTGCGGCAACGGTCAGCGGGACAACGCCCTCCAGTCCCAGCGCATCAGCCAGGACGTCGGAAACGCCCCCGACGGCGGAATCACCGTTGGTGTGAACGGTCAGGAGAGCGGTGCCGGACTCGATGAGACGGTGGATGGCCTGCCCTTTGGCAGTGGTGGCGGCCACCGACGTGACGCCTTTGAGGAGCAAGGGGTGGTGGGTGATCAGGAGCTCGGCACCCCATTCCACGGCTTCCTCGATCACCGTGAGCGTGGGATCAACGGCGAACATCACCCTGGTAACGGGCGCTGAGGGGTGGCCGGCCACGAGCCCAACTTCGTCCCAGTTTTCGGCCAGGGACTCGGGCCAGAGTTCCTCGACCGCCAGCAGCACCTGGCCCAGCGTGGGAGCAGCTGGACCATCCGCTGCAGCGTCCTCCCCGGTAAGGGTGCCGTCGTCGTGCTTGTCCGCATCTGTAACGCCGGTGTTCACAGGTTCCATAGTCTCATTTTTACCCCATGGAGCCATCTGGCCCGCATGTGTCACAGTCTCGTAAGGTGGTCAGGGAATCATCCGGGGCACTCAACCATTGAAGAGGTCATGAAAACTTTTGTTCTTGGTGGAGGCTGCTTCTGGTGCCTTGACGCCGTTTACCAGATAACCAAAGGCGTCAGCTCGGTGGTTTCCGGCTATACGGGCGGCCACGACCCGTACCCCGACTACTACTCCGTCTGCGGCGGGACCACCGGCCATGCCGAAGTTGTGGCCGTCACCTTTGACGAGGCCGTCATTCCGGCCGAGGTCATCCTGGACATGTTCTTTGCCCTGCACGATCCCACCACGCTCAACCGCCAAGGGTACGACGTCGGCACCCAGTACCGCTCGTCCATGTTCTATGAGACCACCGAGGAGAAGATTCTCTTCGAGGAAGCCATCGAACGGAACCAGGCGCTGTGGTCGCACCCGATTGTGACCGAGGTCAGCCGGCTGCCGCGGTTCCATGCCGCGGAGGAGGTCCATCAGGACTACTACGCCAAGTATCCCGAGCAGGGCTACTGCCAGGTGATCATCAATCCCAAGCTCGCCAAGGCCAGGAAATATTACTCTGCATGGCTTAATGCTTAGCAGCGCCGCTCAGCCATCGTTAGGCTGACCTCAGCATTCACTCTTGAGAGATAGGCATATCTACATGGCACGGATCTATGACGATGTAACGCAGTTGGTCGGCGGCACTCCGCTGGTCCGCCTGAACCGGCTCACCGAGGGCCTGGGCGCCACTGTGGCCGTCAAGCTGGAGTTCTACAACCCGGCAAACAGCGTCAAGGATCGCATCGGCGTGGCCATCGTTGACGCCGCCGAGAAGTCCGGCGCCCTCAAGCCCGGCGGCACCATCGTTGAAGGCACTTCCGGCAACACCGGCATCGCCCTGGCCATGGTGGGCGCTGCCCGCGGCTACAAGGTCATCCTGACCATGCCGGAGACCATGTCCACCGAACGCCGCGTTATGCTGCGCGCGTTCGGTGCCGAAATTGTGCTGACCCCGGGTTCCGAGGGCATGCGCGGCGCCGTGGAAAAGGCCCAGGAAATCGTGGCCAACACGGAGAACTCCATCTGGGCCCAGCAGTTCGCCAACGAGGCCAACCCTGAGATCCACCGCACCACCACCGCCGAGGAAATCTGGTCCGACACCGACGGCAAGGTGGACATCTTCGTCGCCGGCATCGGCACCGGCGGAACCGTCACCGGCGTCGGCCAGGTCCTGAAGGAACGCAATCCTGACGTCCAGATTGTGGCCATCGAACCGAAGGACTCCGCCATCCTGAACGGCGGCGCTCCCGGGCCGCACAAGATCCAGGGCATCGGCGCCAACTTCATCCCGGAAATCCTGGACACCAACGTCTACGACGAAGTCCTGGACGCCACCCTGGAGGATTCCGTCCGCGTCGCCCGTGAACTTGGCGTCAAGGAAGGCATCCTCGGCGGCATCTCCTCCGGCGCCATCGTCTGGGGTGCCCTGGAACTTGCCAAGCGTCCGGAGAATGCCGGCAAGCTGATCGTGGCGGTTGTCTGCGACTTCGGTGAGCGTTACATCTCCACCGTGCTCTATGACGACATCCGCGGCTGATCAGTCCGTTGTCGCCCCGTTTCCTGTAGAAAGAACTTTGTGGGCTTTTTCGCAAGACTGAAGGAAGACCTCGACGCCGCCCGGTCACACGACCCGGCGGCTCGAGGTTCTTTTGAGAACTTTTTCGCCTATTCGGGGCTGCACGCCATCTGGATCCACCGGCTGACGCACCGTATGTGGCAAAGCCCGGGGCTGCGGTTCCCGGCGCGGCTGGTGTCGCAGCTGGGCCGCTTCCTGACCGGAATCGAGATCCATCCCGGCGCCACGATCGGCCGGCGCTTCTTCATCGACCACGGTATGGGTGTGGTCATCGGCGAGACCGCCGAAATCGGCGAAGACGTGATGATCTATCACGGCGTCACGTTGGGCGGCCGCTCCCTGGCCAAGGTCAAGCGCCACCCCACCATTGAGGACCGGGTCACCATCGGTGCCGGGGCCAAGATCCTGGGACCCATCACCATCGGCCGGGACAGCGCCGTGGGCGCCAACGCCGTGGTGGTCAAGGACGCGCCGCCGGAATCGATTGTCACCGGAGTGCCCGCCAAGTGGCGCCACCGCGATGCCCAGCGCGAAACCAAACCCGCAGTGGATCCGGCCGAGTACGACATCGAATACCGGATCTGATCCGTTACTGCAGCCTCTACCCGGCAACACGCTTCAGGACTGCCATGACCACCGCGTCATAGATCCGGTCCGGCAGGACGCGCCGCAGGCCCAGAATGGCTGCCGCTCCCCTGCCCACCGGATACCGGGTCCGGGGACGCGCAGCCGTGGCCGCGTGCAGTACAGCCGCAGCAATCACCGCTGGCTGCGTTGACGTCTCCGGCCTGTCCGTGGACGCCAGGACATCCGCCATGTGCTTTGCCTGGGCGGCGTACGGCCCCTCGCCGCTGCTGGCCAACAGCCCGTCAGCGGAAATCCGGCCCCATTCGCTGAGCGTACTTGCCGGTTCAATAACGGCGACGTCGATGCCGTGCGGCTTGAGTTCCAGCCGCAGCGCATCGCTCATGCCCTCAACGGCGAACTTCGTGGCGTGGTACCAGGCACCGAGGGGTTCGTAGAATTTTCCGCCGATGGACGAGATGTTGATGATCCTGCCCCGGCCCGCACTCCGCATGGCCGGCAGGACCAGCTGGGTCATCCTGGCAAGGCCAAAGACGTTCACTTCGAATTGGCGCCGGCCTTCGGCCAGGTCCACCTGTTCCAGCGCCCCGTAGGACCCGTAGCCGGCGTTGTTGACCAGAACGTCTATCCGCCCTCGTTCTTCCAGGACACGGCCGACGGCGGCACGCATCGAGTCGTCGTCCGTCACGTCCAGTGCCAGGACCTGGACGCCCAGCGCTTTCAGCGGCTCCATCCTGTCCACGCGGCGGGCGCCAGCGTAGACGATGAAGCCATGGCTGCTGAGCTTCTTCGCCGCCTCGAAGCCGATACCCGTGGAAGCTCCCGTAACAAATGCGACTGGCTTGGGCATTCTGACTCCTTGGTATGGACGGACACCGCGGCTGCTGCCGGAAACGCCAACGGCCGGCAGCTCCCAGAATATCCGGGAAGTGCCGGCCGCAGGGTTTGCAGCTTGATGCAATCAGAGCATGGGGATTAGTGCGTGTCCACTGCTTCGATTTCAGACTTGTCCTCGCCCCACAAGGTGTGGAACGTGCCCTCAGCGTCGACGCGGCCGTAGGTGTGCGCGCCGAAGAGGTCACGCTGGCCCTGGATCACTGCGGCCGGCAGTCGCTTGCGGCGCAGGCCGTCGTAGTAGGCCAGTGAAGAGGAGAAGACCGGCACGGGGATGCCGAGCTGGACGGCGGTGGAGACCACGCGGCGCCATGCCGGCAGGACCTCGGCGATGGCCTTGGTGAACGCCGGGGCGAACAGCAGGTTGGCCGGCTTGTCTTCGGCGGCGTAGGCGTTGGTGATTTCCTTGAGCAGCTCTGCACGGATGATGCAGCCGCCGCGCCACAGCGAAGCGATCTCGTCCAGCTTGAGGTCCCAGCCGTATTCCTTGGCTGCTGAAGTCAGCATGTCCAGGCCCTGGGCGTAGGAAACCAGCTTGGACGCGTACAGCGCCTGGCGGACGTCCTCAACAAAGGTGTCCGGAACGTCGACGGCGATTTCCTCACCGGCGAGGAGCTCCTGGGCGATCTTGCGCTGCTCGGACTGTGATGACAGGGCGCGGGCGAAGACCGACTCGGCGATGCCCGACGTCGGGGAACCAAGCTCCAGCGCGGAGATGACTGTCCAGCGTCCGGTGCCCTTCTGGCCTGCGGCATCCACCACAACGTCGACGAACGGCTTGCCGGTGCGGGTGTCAACGTGGCCCAGGACCTCGGCGGAGATTTCGATCAGGAAGGAGGCGAGTTCGCCCTTGTTCCATTCTTCGAAGATCTTGGCCTGGTCTGCGGGTTCGATGCCGGCGCCGGAGCGGAGGAGGTCGAAGGCTTCGCCGATGACCTGCATGTCGGCGTATTCGATGCCGTTGTGGACCATCTTGACGAAGTGGCCGGCCCCGTCGGTGCCGATCCAGGCGCAGCAGGGCTTGCCGTCGACGTGCGCGGAGATCTTTTCGAGCAGCGGGCCGAGGGCGTCGTAGGACTCCTTGGAACCACCGGGCATGATGGACGGGCCGTTCAGGGCACCTTCCTCACCGCCGGAGACGCCGATGCCGACGAAGTGCAGGTCCTTCTTCGCCAGCGCGGCTTCGCGGCGGCGGGTGTCCTCGTAGTGGGAGTTTCCGGCGTCGATGATGATGTCGCCGGCTTCCAGGAGGGGTTCAAGCTGCTCGATGACCGAGTCAACCGGCTTGCCGGCCTTGACCATGATCAGGACGCGGCGGGGCTTCTCCAGCGAGTCAACAAGTTCCTGCAGCGTTTCGGTGCGGACAAAGTCGCCGTCCGTGCCGTGCTTTTCGAGCAGCGCGTCGGTCTTTTCGACGGACCTGTTGTGCAGGGCAACGGTGAAGCCGTTGCGGGCCAGGTTGCGGGCCAGGTTAGCGCCCATCACCGCAAGGCCGGTGACACCGATGTGTGCAGACATCAAAACTCCAATTTCGTTGTGCAATGGATGTGCAGATGGCTCCGCGTTCGCTGCGAAGCATGCTGTCACGAACCGATGGATCCTAATAAAGCATATATATTCAATCGGCATGAGGGAAGCGGTGCCCACTTTGTGGAACGGGGCCAGTCAATCCCAGTTTAGGCTTGAGTCCATGTCGACCAGCCTGCACCACCGTGCCATTGAGAACCTTGGCACCCGGATCATCACGGGCGAGCTGCCCACCGGACACATCATGCTGGCCGAGCATCTTGAGGAAGAACTGCAGGTTTCGCGTTCCGTGGTCCGCGAGGCTGTGCGGGTCCTTCAGTCCCTGGGCCTCGTGGAAACCACCAAGCGGGTGGGGATCCGCGTGCTGCCGCCGAGCCGCTGGAACCCCTTCGATTCCCAGGTCATCCGCTGGCGGCTGTCCAGCGACGCCCGCGGCGCCCAGCTGCGGTCACTGATCGAACTGCGCTCCGCCGTCGAGCCCGCAGCTGCCGAGCTGGCCGCGAACAATGCCCCGGCACAGCTCCGGCGTGAGCTGGTGGACATTGCCCATGCCCTGCGCGACGCCGGCCACTCCGGGGACGCGCAGAAGTTCCTGGAGCTGGACATCGCCTTTCACTCGGTCCTGCTTTCCGGATCGGGGAACGAAATGTTCGCCAACCTGATGGGGCAGGTGGCGGAGACCCTGACGGGGCGCACGGTCCACGGACTAATGCCGGACCACCCCCATGAGGGGGCGCTGCAGTGGCACGTCGATCTCGCCGAAGCGGTTGCCGCCGGGGACGCCGCCACGGCCCGGGCCGCTTCTGAACAGATCATGCGCCGCACCACATCCCGGCTGTCCGGAACGTGGACGGACCAGCCCCGGGTGTTCCTTCCCGTCCGCCGGAGCTGACAACGCCCAGAACCAGCCAGAACCAGGGCGTCCTTTATCGTGCTATTCCGGTTGGAAGTTGAGGAGTACTTTTCCTGATGTGGCGGAGTTCCTGGCTGTTTCGAAGGCTTCCAGGCCTTGGCTGAGGGGGTATTCGTGGGTGATGACGGG
>NZ_JAMXBH010000024.1 GCF_023913735.1 Pseudarthrobacter raffinosi | reverse complement strand
AGGCCCTGGACAGGGCCGGGTTCGCCATCATCGCCAGCGGCCTTGAGCAGTGCATCGTCCGTAAAGACACCACCATGGACAAAAAAGAGCTGGAAAAGCTCTTCCTCTCCCTCGCCTAACAAGCAGGGACCCACAAACGCCGTGCCGGGGCAGTTTCCCCCCAAACTGCCCCGGCGCGGCCCCCAACCTGAACCGGCCGTATCTGTAACGACATATGAGGAGCAGGCTCATGAGCTATACCCACACTGTTACCGTCCCGCTGTCCTGGGAGGACGCTGTCCAGCGCACCCGCGAGGCGCTCGGTGAACAAGGCTTTGGCATACTGACGGAAATCGACGTCCGCTCCACGTTTGAGGCCAAACTCGGCACCGAGGCCGCCGACGCCATCGGCGACTATGTGATCCTCGGCGCCTGCAACCCCACCCTGGCGAGCCGCGCCCTCGCAGCCGAGCCGGAACTCGGTGCGCTGCTTCCATGCAATGTCGTTGTCAGACGAGGCAAGAACGCGCACGAAACCACCATCGACGCCATCGACCCACAAACCATGGTCCAGCTCAGCGACAGCCCGGCCGTCCGGGAGGTCGCGGACGAAGCCGATGCCCGACTCCGCAAAGCCCTCGCCGGGCTCAGCGATGCAAAAGACATCTCCAACTGACCAAAGTGTAGGCACTTGCAAAATGCAGAGAAGCCTGTGCCCGGGTTGAGCCTGGCCAGATAAGCCAGGTGATGGGGTGCGGGCCTTCGTATCAGAACCGATCCCCTGGCCGCAGGACTATTTTGGTCTGGCCCTACGGGCCGCAGTTCGCATCGGAGAGGCTTGCGGGGAAGGGTCCGTGAGAAGTACAGGCCTTGCTTCCGGCATCCGCCGGGGCCGGTGTAGCAGCCGCGTTGGTGCCGACTATCATGGGGTCCAGAACCAATACGGAAGGCCATCGAGTGCGGCGAACTCCACTAGAAGGAGGAAAAGGCTCTGTCGAGCTCCGAGGCGACGGTATCGTCCATCTAATCTGGACGCCCCACGCCAAAATCGACGTAGCCGACGCCAGGGCAGCGATGGCGATGGTCAACGAGGTCTGCAACGGCGTCGATCATCCCATGCTGGTCGATATGGCTGCTACGGAAACTGTCAGCCGCGAAGCGCGCGCCGTATGGTCCATCCCGTGCGCGGCTTCACGGATCGCCCTACTCGGTTCCAGCCCGGTAGATCGAGTCGTTGCTAACTTTTTCCTTGGCATCAACGCGCCCCATGCCCCCACGAAGTTCTTCACTTACAGGAGCGAAGCAATGAGCTGGCTGCTGGGAGACACTGCCCATTGATACAACTGAGGGTAGGGCCGTTCTGCTTGCAGCTGGGACGAAACCTGGCAGCTGCGCGCACGTCAGGGCCAGGACGCTTCCCAGCCTGACGCCCGTGTCGCCGCGTTCAATGCGGCGCACTGTGGGCATGGAGAGATTAGCCCGGTCCGCGGCCAGCTCCTGGCTGAGGCCAAGCACGATTCTCCATTGCTTCAGGTGCTCGCCCAACAGCTCTGCGGTTTCGTCCACCAAGGCCACCTATATGTCGGCGAGGATGGACGTCGGCCTCTCAATCGCATCGGCTACAAACCGCAGGAATCCGGCTGCTGTGCCGCCGTCGCACACGCGGTGATCGAAGGTGAGCGTCAGTTCGGTGACCTTACGGACCGCGAGTTCCCCCTCCACCACCCAGGGCTTGTCAATGATGCGCCCGACGCCCAGGATCGCCACCTCGGGGTGGTTGATGATGGCCGCGGAACCGTCCACGCCAAAAACGCCGTAGTTGTTCAGCGTGAAGGTGCCGCTACCCAGTTCCTCGGGCGTCGCTTTGCCCTCGCGTACGACGGCGGTGAGGCGGCGGATCTCCGCGTCCAGTTCGCGTGCACTGAGTTTGTCCGCGTTGCGGATCGAGGGGACCATCAGTCCGCGGTCCGTCTGGGCGGCAAAGCCCAGGTTGATGCCGGCGAACCCGATGATCTCCTGGGAGCCGTCGCCAGTGGTTTCTATGCGGGTGTTCAGGTCCGGGAATCTTTTTAACCCAGCGGTGACAAAACGTGCGATGAAGGCGAGGAGGCCAGGCGTATTGTGCGGATCAGACTTCTTGAGGCCTGCCCGGAGTTCCACCAGCGCCGTGGCATCCACGTCCACCCAGACGGTAGCCTCGGGGATCTCCGCACGGCTGCGGGACATGTTGGCGGCAACGGCCTTCCGGACACCCTTGACAGGCGTCCGGGACGAAATGCCCAGACCTGTGCGCGCGTCCACGCCGCCGGTGGTTGAGCCTGTCGAAACCTCAACCACCGGATGGATCACGGCCTCAACATCCCGGCGCATGATCAGCCCGCTGTCACCCGAGCCGCGAATTTCGCCGAGATCAACGCCGTGCTCCCTGGCCATCCGCCGGACGAGCGGTGAAATGACGGCTCCCAGTTTCCCGGGGACCCTCGTGCGGAGCAGCAGCAGGTCATCGGCCGCCTTCTGGGCGTCAGGCTCAACCACCGGATTGTTGTTGGTTGTTCTTGCCGAACCCACGTCGCGGGGAGCCCTGGTTCGCCGGGCAGCGCCGCTGCCGCCGGGCGTCCCGTAGCCGATCAGCACATTTCCGGACCCGGCCTTCTCCTCCTCGCGGTAGGCCTCAGCAGCGCCGGTTTCGGCAGACTTGGTTTCGACAGGCTCAACCACCGAGCCAACCGGGAGCACCGAGATCAGCGGCTTGCCCACGTCCAGCGTCTGGCCGGGCTCACCATGGAGCACCGTAACAGTGCCGGCGTACGGGGACGGGACTTCCACCATGGACTTGGCCGTCTCCACTTCGGCGATGGGCTGGTCCACGCGGATCTCATCGCCCACGGACACGAGCCAGTTGACCAGCTCGGCTTCGGTCAGGCCTTCGCCCAGATCAGGGAGCAGGAATACTTTCGGTTCACTCATGGTCAGTTCTCCCACTGGAGGTCGTCTACGGCGTCGAGGATACGGTCCACGCCGGGCAGGTAGTAGTGCTCGAGCTTCGGCGCCGGGTACGGGACATCAAATCCCGTCACGCGGCGGATGGGGGCGGCGAGGTAGTGGAAGCAGCGTTCCTGGACCCGCGCCACGATCTCGGAGGACACGGACGCGAAGCCGTGCGCTTCAGCGATCACCACGGCCCGGCCGGTCTTACGGACGGACGCGCACACGGTCTCATCGTCGAACGGAACGATGGAGCGGACGTCGATGACTTCCAGCGAGCGCCCCTCCTCGGCAGCTGCCGCGGCCGCCGCCAGCGCCGTGGGCACCGACGGCCCGTAGGCGATGAGCGTTGCGTCAGTCCCGGGACGGGCGACGGCGGCCCGGCCTTCCGAGGACGTCCCGGCTGCTGCGTTGGCCGAGCGCTGCACCCGGAGATCCTCAAGGTCCACCAGGTCTTTGGACCAGTAAAGCTTCTTGGGCTCCATAAACATGACGGGGTCGTCCGAATCAATGGCCTCCCGCAGCATCCGGTACGCGTCGGCAACCGTGGCGGGGGTGAACACCTTCAGGCCCGCGGTGTGGGCATAGTAGGACTCGGAGGAGTCGCAGTGGTGCTCCACTCCCCCGATCCCGCCGGCATAGGGAACCCGGATCACCATGGGCAGCTTCACCAAGCCCCTGGTGCGGTTGTGCATCTTGGCCACGTGGCTGACGATCTGCTGGAACGCCGGATACGCAAACGCATCGAACTGCATCTCCACCACCGGCCGCATCCCGTTCATGGCCATCCCCACAGCCATGCCCACAATGCCGGACTCGGCCAGCGGCGTATCGAAGCAGCGCTGCTCCCCGAACGTCTTGGTCAGGCCGTCCGTGATGCGGAAAACCCCGCCCAGGAGACCCACGTCCTCGCCGAAGACCAGGACGGACGGGTCGGCGTGCATCGCATCCGCCAATGCCGTGTTGAGGGCCTTGGCCATGGTGACAGGCTGAGGCCCCGACGCCTCGAAAGTCGCCGCGGCGGAAGCGGCAGCCCGCGCAGTTGCTGCGCTGACGTTGCCGTTCGCCTCGGACGAGGTGGTGATGGTCGGACTCATTTCGGCGACTCCTCAGATGACGCATCGCGGGCAAGTTCGTCGGCCAGCATGGCTGACTGTTCTTTCAGCTGTGGTGTGGGCACCGAGAACACGTGCCGGAAGAGTTCCTGGGGGTCCACAGGAACGTCCTCGCCAAGGCCGTCCCGGAGTTGGGTGGCAACTGCTTCCGCCTTTTCCGCGATCCGCGCGGCGCCGTCGTCGTCCAGTAGTCCCCGCCCGGTGAGGTACGTCTTCATCCGGCTGATGGGATCCTTGGCCAGCCACTCGGCCACCTCGCTGTCCTGCCGGTAGCGGGTGGCATCATCGGCGTTGGTGTGTGCCTGCATCCGGTACGTGTGTGCCTCCACGAGGAGCGGCCCGGAACCTTCCCGTGCGAGCTTCACGGCCCGGTCCAGCACAGCGAGGAGGGCCACGACGTCGTTGCCGTCCACCCGTTCGCCGGCCATGCCGTAACCCACGGCCTTATGGGCGAGCGACGGCGCCACGGACTGGTGCGCCAGCGGAACCGAGATGGCGTACTTGTTGTTCTGGACGAAGAAGACAACGGGCAGGTGGAAGACGGCGGCGAAGTTCAGGGCCTCATGGAAGTCACCTTCGCTGGTGGCGCCGTCCCCGCACATCGCCAGGACTACGGTGTCTTCGCCGCGGAGCTTGGCCGCGTGCGCCACACCCACGCCATGCAGCAGCTGGGTGGTGAGCGGCGTGCACTGGATGCCCACCTTGTGCCTGGCCGGATCGTAGCCGCTGTGCCAGTCACCGCGGAAGATGGTCATGGTCTCCACAGGATCAACACCGCGTGCCATGACCGCCACGGCATCCCGGTAGGTGGGGAACAGCCAGTCGCCGGCGGAAAGGCAGAGTGCGGCTGCCACCTGGCAGGCTTCCTGGCCGTGGCTGGACGGGTACACGGCCATGCGCCCCTGGCGGACCAGCGCCGAGTTCTGGTCGTTGACGCGGCGTCCGACGACGAGCTGCTCGTAGGCAGCTAGCAGTTCCTCATCAGCGGGCAACGGGTATTCGTGGCCGGGTTCGGTGCCCTGCTCACCTTCTGCTTTGAGCCGTCCCTCCGGATCCACCATCTGGATCTGGTGCCGGGCAGGCAGCATGTAGTCCTCCACCGTGATGCCGAACTTGCGCACCGCTTCGGATGCAGCATCTTCGGCCGGCAAACGCTGGGCCTGGTCCGGCGCAGTGTGGTCCGCGGAGATCGTCATTGTTCCGTCCTTCTGTAGCCACTAGTCGCTTCCAGTATCATCCTCGAGGAAGTTTCGTATCCAGTACTTCGGCAAATCGTGGAAGGTTCCGCCGGATGGACCTACTCTGGAAGACGAATTGAAATATGAGCTGGGCTACAGACGGGAGCGGTGGACGAATTGGCACGCCCCCGACCTTATTGGTCAGGGCGACGCTTTCATTCATCGGAAGCGGCTAGAACTTCCTTTCCCACAATCATTAGCAATGGCATAGACTGTGGAGGTCGTTAGGAGACATCATCGCTGTCAAGGACCGCCGCACCGGAATGAAAACCGACCACGGGGCCGGCACCCTCAATGCATGGATCAACTCTGCCCGTCCCTCTTTTTCTGAACAGGACCTGGTCTCAGCCCTGGAAGACATGACCCGCAGCACGACGGCAGCCGAGTTGTCCGCACGCGACCGGGACTTCTGGGACAAGAACTCGGGAATCGCAGCCGACCATGCCGCCGTCGCTATAGCCTCCGCGGCGAACGCCGCCGCCCGGCTCGTTTTTGACGCTTCTGCCCTCACGGCCGCCGAGGTCGCCGAGCGTATGCACATGTCCGCGTCCACCATCCGGCACTACAAGTCGGCACGGAAGCTCTACTCGTATCTGGTCAACGGCAAGCTAGCCTTCCCGCAATGGCAGTTTACCGATACGGGTGACAAGTCGATCCCCTCCTTGGAGGACGTTCTGGGTGCGTTGCCCGACGACCTGCACCCGCAGGCGGTGGCCGGGTTCTTCCTGACGCCCCAACCCGACCTGGTCCTGAACGGAATGCATGTCTCGGCCAAGTCATGGCTGGAGGCCGGCGGCAGCAAGAAGGTCGTCGTCGACCTTGCCGAGGGACTGGCGGCCGGCTACTGATGCCGGACCAGTACCCGCCGAACGCGGCTACCCTGCGGGCTCTGGGGTACGAAGCAAAGACGATACCGGCTGGCACCGTGCTGTGGCGGATCCACTTCACCGCCTCGGGGCATGTGGTGCCGTGGAACCGACTGCGCACCTGGGGGCCCGTGCCGGGCTCACGCTGGGAACCTCACCCGCTGCCGCCAGGTGATGCCGCGCCGCTGGGTGCCGCCTACCTCGGTGAGGATGTGCTGACGTGCTTGGCGGAGGTATTCCAGCTGACCCGTTTCGTTGACGTCGACCGCGACGACCCTTACGTCACGGCGTTTAGTACCACGCGTGACCTCGTACTGGCCGACCTCACGGGAGACTGGCTGCTGCCGGCCGGCGGTTCTGCGCAGATCGCTTTCGGCGAGAAGGAGCGAACCCGAGCCTGGGCCCGTGCCATCCATGAGACGTGGCCGGACCTTGATGGCGTGTACTCCCTCTCGGCCATGGCCCTGAGTCGCAAGGTGGTGACACTGTGGACCGAGGACGCCATACCGGCCGCCCCAGAGTTCTCCTCACCCCTGAACGCGCCGGGCATCGTCTCCGATGTGATGGCAGCTGCTGCGAAGATCCGTTACACCAGCAACATCGTCCTCTGAACACGCCCCACCACCGCTAACCGTCCCTGAGGGAAGTTTCGTATCCAGTAGTTCGCCAAATCGTGGAAGATTCCGCCGTATGGACCTACTCTGGAAGACGAATTGAAATGTGATCTGGGCAACGAGCGGGAGCGGTGGACGAATTGGCACGACTTGAAGGCGAGCCCGGCGAGGTGCCGTTGGACGACGTCGATCGCCGGATCATCGCCGAACTCACCCGGGACGGGAGGATGTCCGTGACGCAGGTGGCCGAGAATGTCCACATCTCCCGGGCCCACGCGTACACCCGCATTGCCAGGCTGACCGGCGAAGGCGTGCTGACCAAATTCACGGCCTTGGTGGACCCCATCAAGGCGGGCCTCAAGTCCTCCGCCTACGTGACGTTGAAGGTGAGCCAGCATTCGTGGCGTGAGCTGCGCGAACAGCTCCGCGCGATTCCGGAGGTCCACCACATCGCGCTCGTGGGAGGCGATTTTGATGTGATCCTGCTGGTGCGCGCCATCGACAACACCGACCTACGGCGGGTGATTTTCGATCAGCTGCAGGCCATGCCGGGCGTCCAGGACACGCAGACTTTTCTGGTGTTTGAGGATGTTGATACCCGCTAGTAGCTGGTGTCCCAGAGGAATCGCCGCGTCCGCAGAAGGCGGCTCACTGAATCAGCGTGGCCCAGGACTCCAGGAACTTCTCAGCAAGATGCGCGTGGCCGGCGGTGTTCGGGTGCGCACCGTCAAAGTCGAATCCCGGGCTGTTGGCACCCGTGAACCAGCCGGCCTCGGAGGCGTCGATGAACGGAGCTCCAGCGGCTGCGGCCCCGGCGCGGACGGCGCTGTTCGCACCTTGGAGTTCCTCCGCTAACGGCTGGGGGGCCGAGGGCCCAAGAACAATTACCTGGACGCCGGGCCACAACCTGCGGGCCGCCTCGATTGTCTGCGCCGTGGCGGTTTGAATTTCATCAGGGCTGGTGATCAGGGCGTCGTTCTGGCCGCCTTGCAGTATGAGGACGTTGGGGACGAAGCGCGGATCCTCAGCGATTTCCCGCAACCGGACTTCGTACTCACGAGCCTGGTTGTCCTGCGGACCACCGCCCCACGCGAAGCCGGTTCCGCCCACACCGTCGATGTTGGTGGGGTATCCGAGCGAGCCGGCAACAAGGTACGCCCACCCCTGGCCCGGCTGGTCCGCGCCCACACCGACAGTGTACGAGTCGCCAAGAATCAGGAGGACGGGCTGGGCGGGAAGCTGAATTTTCAGCTGTTGGGCCGTTGCAGTGGCTGTGGGTGCCGGTGTCGCCGTAGCAGTCGGCGTGGCCACCGGAGAGCTTGCCGTCACTGGGCTTACGGCTTCGCCTGGGCCGCGCGGATTCGTCAGGGCGATTCCTGCTACCCCGAAGGCAACGGCGGCCAGCAGAAAGAGTGCACCGTACTTGATCCATTCCTGCTTGGTCATGTTAAGTCCACCACCGTTTCTCGTCACCCGGCACATCATACCGGCGGCGTCGCGGAGAACCTCAGCACGTTCAGGTAAGAGGTGATCCGTCTCGGCGGTGGCTGGCGCGATCCACGTGTGCGGGCACGATGTGCACGTCAGTATGCTGCTGGGCGCCACCAACCTGATGGCGGACATCCGCGGAGAATGGTCCGGGGGCAGGGGCCCGGGTAATGGTCGACGACGGCCTGGTCACCAAAGCGCCCGATCCCGACGGTGGCGCTGGCCTCCTCGATCGTGCTCAGGCTGCAGACCGTCGTGTCGGCGCGAAGGAGCGCCTAGGTCCGTCCGGCTAGCTCCAGCTCCCGGGCGGGCTGCGGGACGGGACGGACGACGGCGGGCTCCAACCTTCTGGAGGCCCATCGGCGGATGGGCCGCTCCACAAAACGGAATGATCCGTAAGCCATCAGCACGGTCAGGGCTGCGGTCAGCGGTACGCGGACGGCGAGCGATGGGACTAGGGGAATCAGCAGGATAAAGACCGGCAAGTGCCAGAGGTAGATTCCATAGGACAGGTCCCGGCCCGGGCGGGAAAGCCAGCGGTGGCCCAGGACCCTTGAGATGAGGCCATCCGGCAGCAGGACAAGCCATCCAATGACGAGCCCGGCCAATAGTGCCAAGAAAGTGGGACCGACGGTCCAGAAGATATCGAACCAGGCTCCGGGTGCGGTCGGCTCTTTGAGTGTGAACACGGTCAGCACCAGGGCGAGTCCCGCCAACGGACCGCTCCGGCGGACACCGGCCTGCAGTTGGACATGGAGCCGCGAGCCCGGGCTGATGGACGTCAACACCAGAGCCACGGCGCACCCCAGCAGCAACTCGTCAGCCCTTGTATCCGGCCCGTTGTACAGCCGGGCCAGCGATGCCCCGCCTGAGACCAGGAAGAACCGTGAAACGAGGAACGCCGCCGCCAGGACGGCGGTTATCCAGGCGACTGTGCGGACCTTCCAGAACCGCAGCATCAACAGAAGGAGCACTGGCCAGATCAGGTAGAACTGCTCCTCGACGGCGAGGGTCCACGTTGGGCTCAGAGCGCCGCCGCCGGTCGAGGAACCGAAGGCTCCGAAGTTGGACAGATTCATCACGTAGACAGCCGCCGGTATGGCATCGGCTGCCTGGCCGCCCCACCCCGACGACGGGAAGCCCAGACCACCGATAACGATGACAGCGCAAAGAACCAGCAGCGCAGGCCAGAGCCGCACGAGCCGTTTGGCGTAGAAAACTCCCACGCGCAGCCGGCCCGTGGAGCGGTACTCCTTCATGATCAGGAGAGTGATGACAAAGCCACTGAGCGTGAAGAAAACGTCCACGCCAATGGATCCACCGGGGGCGAACCCAGTGACGGTGTGGAAGAGAAATACCCCCGCTACCGCGACGGTTCGCAGGCCATCGAGTGCGTGCTGCCGACCGGACAGCAGCCCGGTTTCGGGCGCCAACGGGCGTTCCTTCATGTTCGGGATTCCACTACTTGACCAAAAATTCACTCAACAAGCATAGGGAAGAGTCCATAAGCCCAGCTGACTGCCGGCTGGGCGCCAGCTGGACGTGGCCAACAACGTGACTCGCTGCCCACGGGAGGACGGCACCGATCCCGGGTTCTCAATAGCATCAACTGCAAACCGAAGGAACCCGGCCGCCGTGCCGCCGTCGCATGCGCGGTGGTCGAAGGTCAGGGTCAGTTCGGTGACTTTGCGGACGGCGAGTTCGCCGTCCACCACCCACGGCTTGTCGATGATGCGGCCAACTCCGAGGATTGCCACCTCGGGGTGGTTGATGATGGCTGCGGAACCGTCCACCCCGAAGACGCCGTAGTTGTTCAGGGTGAAGGTGCCGCTGACCAGTTGCTCCGGCGTCGCTTTTCCGTCGCGCACGACGGCAGATCTCCGCGTACAGTTCGCGGGCGATGAGTTTGTCCGCGTTAGGGATGGACGGAACCATCAGTCCGTGGTCCGTCTGGGCCGCGATACCGAGGTTGATTCCGGCGAAGCCAATGATCTCCTGGGAGCCGTCGGCAGCAGTTTCGATGCTGGTGTTCAGGTCCGGGAATCGTTTGAACCCAGCGGTGACAAAACGTGCGATGAAGGCGAGCAGGCCCGGCGTATTATGCGGATCAGCCTTCTTGAGGCCTGCCAGGAATTCCACCAGAGCGGTTGGCATCAACGTCCACCCAGAGGGTGGCCTCAGGGATCTCCGAGCGGCTGCGCGACATGTTGGCGGCCACGGCTTTGCGGACACCCTTGACCGGTGTCCGGGCGGAAATGCCCAGACCTGTGCGGGAGTCAGTTCCTTCTGCGCCCGGCTTGGCCTTGGTGTTTGAGCCTGCCGGACTACTTAAGGTTCAGCGGTGAAGATTGAATCTGCCGTAGACGGCTCCGGACTGCCGATAGCCGCCCCCCACGTCCTTGCTCATGATCAGCCCGCCTGTCGCCGGACCCGTGCACCGCTCCGAGGTCAACGCCGTGTTCCCGGGCTATCCGCCGGACCAGCGGGGAGATAACCGCGCCCAGCTTCCCCGGGACCCTGGTGCGGAGCAGCAGCAGGTCATCGGCCGCCTTCTGGGCCTCCGGCTCCGGGGGGCGCTGTCGTTGGACGAGCCTGAAGCCACCCGGCGGGGCTCTCGTCCGCCCGGGTGGTGCCACTGCCGCCGGGAGTCCCGTAACCGATCAGCACGTTTCCTGACCCGGCCTTCCTCCTCGCGGTACGTTTCTGCCGCGGCTTCAGCCGCAGGAACCGGCGCCCCGACGGGGCCACAGAGATGAACGGCTTGCCCACTTCCAGGGTCTGCCCGGGTTCGCCGGTCACGCACCTGGCAGAGTCAATGAGCTCCCGCCCCAGCTCACCTAGCGGAACGCTGCAAGTGTGAGCTTCGCTGCGCCACGACGGCTGGAGCCTGCCTCTTACAGCGTCCTAGCCAGTGGTGGATCGAGACGAGAACCCGCCGCCCAACCTCGAGGATGAGGAGATAAACCAGGAGTCGAACGGCCGAGCGAAGGTTGTACTGAACCATTTGGAGAGCAAAGAGCCCGGAGAGCCCAAGCAGCAAAGACGCATAGACTTGGGCTCCGTTCACTACATGTCGGCGCACTGCCCTCTCTACCCAGCTCAGTACGAGGCCCATCGCGATTGAGAACAATGCCACAGGCAGCCATCCCACATTGGCTAGCTCCCCGATACCTGCCATGGGGGTGTTGCCGTTGAGGCGAAGTTTGTAGGCGATCTCGTACCATCCGGCGGACTCCCCACTGATTGGGTTCAACGAGACCCACAGGTCAGACACGTCCACCTGGGTGAGGCCGAAGGCTGACGCACCGATGATAGGAAAGGCCACCATGACGTTATTAAGAGTGGCCAGCCACTCCGCATCCGCTGGCGAAAACTGTGCCCACTGCGTTAGATATGGCAGAACGCCGTGATTGAGGGAGCTCCGGAACATCAGCGGGAGGGGAAGTAGTGCTGCTGTGAGTATGGCGCATACGCCTACTGCAAGGCGTGAGACTTTAGAGTTGTTTGCTAGGAACAGACCTACGCCGAACAGAATGGGGATGAGCGCGAACCTCCGAGAGCCGAACGAAAACAGCACAGCCGTATACCCGAGCAGCAGCATGAGCGAGGCGGCACGGGTGCCGCCTCTGCTGGAGCCGAAGAAATACCCCAAGACCACGATCATGGCCGTGGCCAGCGGCGTCCCGATTGCACTGATAACACTTCCCCTATCGGCGAAGAGGTATCTGTCTCTGGCTAGCAGATCAGGAAGACCCGCATTCCAGACGATGACCATCAGCGGGACAGCCGCCCCAAGAACTAGCCATGCGGGCGGCGATGCTGCTTGCCAAGTGAATTTGCGGAACTCGATTCCAGCGGCCTGCCGTGACTGTGTCATCCGCATGGCCATCCCGGCAGTCAGCATGGTGGTTGTAGCGACACCAGAGATGAGCCACAGGGTGGAAACGTTCTGTTCGTCCGAGAGCGCTAGGGCAATGCTTGTTCCGCGCCCGCCCAGGGCTGCTAGGGGTTGGCGGAGCGCATACCCAGCGATACCGATCAGGGTGAAGAAACCGCAGACGATAATCGTTGGTGACAGGTATGTTGCGTTGAAGACCTTCCGGTTCACGAACCAAGCCATCACAGGCATGGCCATCGCCCCGAATATAGCTATGCTGTCCCCCATGCTCATGGCGACCGCGATCAGGACGAACATAGCTACAAACATCAGCGGCAGAACGACCATGTCAGATTGCTTGAAAGTCATCAAAAGCTCCCCTTGCTTTTCGTCCTATCCTCGATAGGTTTTCTCATGCCGTCTACCTGACCAGAACCCTGGGACGAGTCCGCAGATGCAATCATTCAAGCGGCGTGTGCCAGTGGCGACGCAGATAGCATCCACGGCGAACATAACGGGCTTGATCGCCGTTCGATTCATCCGGTCATACTACCGGCACAAACGGGTGGCCTCGGATTGAACTCCAATGAGTCAGGTCGGACCGCGGCGGACGGGGTGGGTGGTGTATGGCGTATATAAGCGGCACCGCATAGCTCATAGACTTCGGCTGCCGCCACCATGTCCTTTTTCTCTAATTCCGCGTTCCGCGAGACGCTGTAAGCGGCCAGTTAAGCTCGCCGGAAGAAGTCTTCCAGCAGCCGCGCGCCAGAGCCGGGGCTTGGTTCTCGATCGGTTCCACAACGACCGTAAGGCCGACCTGCCATAGGCAACATCTGCCGGCCTCGTCGGCGGGAGCCCGCGCTTGAAGCAAGGCGCTATTGCCATGGACTTGGCCGTTTCAGCGCGCGGCTGTTCAGCTATTGAGGTGCGATTGGTCAACCACGTGCGTGCTGGCTCGCCGTTGGACTACATTGCACCGCGGACCCATCGCAGCTAGCCAGTAGGTGCGAGGTTCAGCTTCCGCACGGCGCGGGCTGGGTTTCCTGCCAAAACCGTGCCTGCCTCAAATTCGCCTTTCACTATGGATCCTGCACCAACTACGCAATGGTCGTGAAGGACGGTGCCCTTAAGGATGACCGCCCCGGTTCCAATGAAGACGTTGCGGCCAATCAGGACCATGTCCTTTGGATCCGATGGGGGTGTCGGTTGGTAACGCCTCCACTCGTGATCCACTGGATGGAAATCAGTGTCAGCAATTGTCACGTTTGCACCCAGCATTGTCCCGGCGCCAATCTCCACTCGGTGAGCGGCACAAATAGATCCACCACTGATGCCAACGTCGTCACTGATGATGAGCTGGGCAGTTGGCGACAGTGTCCGGAGCACAACCGGGTGATTGACGCCCAGCGCCGTACGCCTTGAGTCGGAGATCAGCCGGACGCGCGCACCGATAACCAGCTTCGACATCTGCTCGATCTGCACGATGGGCTTTCCAATGATCCGGGCCGTCGGCGCCAACATTGCACCCTGTCCACGCAGGACAAAAGCGTAGTACTCGGACTGAATTCTTTGTTTGATGACGAGCGGCGAGTGCATTCGCCAATTATAAGGTAAATGCTTTGGCACAAAATTCTTGCGGCCAAGCCCCCGCATGACCGGCCGAACAAGCTGGCAATCCAGAGGTGCAAGGTAGCAGTTCTTTTCCGTCGTTTTTGGTGCTGCGTATTGGCGGCCAGCGCGGCAGCCAAGGTCAACGACGCCAACGGCCTGTGGCAGCGATCGTACAGCCAGCGGATTTTCCCTTTGTTCACTAAAAAGCAGATCGAAGAGCAGGATCGGAGCGCCCCGCGCAATGACCCTGTCAGTCGGGACGTAACGCAACTAGACCTGATCAGCACGGGAGCACGGAGAACGCGGGAAGTAGTGACCGCGCTTGCACTTGCTCACACATTTGGGGCGTCCCCACAAGCAAAGCGCCAGCGCTAACAAGCCGGAACGCGACACAACCGTCAGACGCTGACGCCCCGCCCCTTCTCGGTTCTCTTCGACATCTAATGGCATCACTCGAAACGACGGCCATTTTGCAGAGTCGGGTGAGAAGAGTCGGGTGAGAGTAGCATCGGGAGTCCCGGTACAATTGCCAGGACAGCACGAATATTGCCGTTCTGGTGGCGTGCCCCGCGGCAGGTCCCAATGGCCGACTCAGGGGGACCAGGTTTGGACCTACGCGATTATTTGCGCATTCTGCGCAACAATGTAATTTTGATTGTTGCCGCCACGCTAATCGGGCTCCTGGGGGGTGGTGCGGCATCCGTCCTAGTTAAGCCGACATATACATCCGATACACAACTTTTTGTCGCCATTCAGAGTTCAGGTTCAGTAGCGGATCTTCAGCAAGGAAACACCTTTAGCCAAGCGCGGGTGCAGTCGTACGTTAAGACCGTGGCCACTCCGATAGTGCTGCAGCCAGCGATCGATGCTCTAGATCTGAATACGACCGCGGATGAGCTGTCCAAGCACCTCACTGCTACAACGGATCTGAATACAGTCTTGATCAAGATCTCTGTTGC
This sequence comes from Pseudarthrobacter raffinosi, assembly GCF_023913735.1. GTDB lineage: Bacteria > Actinomycetota > Actinomycetes > Actinomycetales > Micrococcaceae > Arthrobacter > Arthrobacter raffinosi. The sequence goes on along the minus strand of NZ_JAMXBH010000024.1, from coordinate 50,650 downwards.
AGATGGATCACCGGTTCGCGCTGCCGCAATTGCCCAAGCGGTAGCGGACAGTCTCATCAAAGTCGTGGACAACCTCGAGAGGCCCAAGACTGGAGGTTCTTCGCCCGTTAGTCTCTCCGTAGTCACTCCAGCCGAGGCACCCTCGGCGCCCTCGGCTCCAAACACCCGTCTAAATCTATTCTTGGGATTCGCCATTGGGTTGGCGTTCGGAATGGGCGCCGCCGTCTTGCGCTCCACGCTTGATAGCCGAATCAGAGGCGAAGCAGATCTCCGACATGTAACCCAGGCGCCGCTTCTAGGCGGTATTTCTTTCGATCAAGACGCCGTTAGGAAACCCCTCCTCACGCAAGCAGGGCCACAAAGCCAGCGGGCGGAAACCTTTAGACAACTTCGCACGAACCTTCAGTTCGCGAACTTTTCGGGCCGGGCTCGGGCAGTGTTGATCACTTCCTCACTTCCAGGTGAGGGGAAGAGCACGACTGCCACCAATTTGGCCATCTCCTTGGCCCAAGCGGGGCACTCCGTCTGCCTAGTCGACGCAGATCTTCGCAGGCCGATGATCGGCGAGTATCTGGGACTGGAAAGAAATGCAGGACTAACTACTGCACTTGTAGGCGTTGCAGACGTCAATGACCTCCTGCAGCCTTGGGGCGACGACAACCTCTACGTATTGACGTCCGGTGAGGTGCCCCCCAATCCCAGCGAGCTGTTGGGCTCAGACGAGATGAAGGACGTTATCTCTCGCTTGGAGTCCGTATTCGATTCGGTAATTATTGATGCACCGCCTTTGTTGCCCGTGACTGATGCTGCCGTCTTGTCGCAACATGTAGGGGGGGTGGTGATCGTTGTCGGGGCGCAGAAATTGAGGCAACAGGAGCTCAAGAAGTCATTGGACGCTTTGGAAATGGTCGGCGCGAATATCCTAGGAATGGTGCTAAACCGCCTCCCGATTAAGGGCCCCGATTCGTATGCCTATAGCTACTACAGCGCTACGGATAAGACTTCAGAATCGGAGATATCAGGGCATGCAATTAATAGGACCATGGCAGGCAGATCTGCCGTGCCCATACGAGATAGTCTCGGGGCAGATGACGTGGCGGCACAACAACAGATTCGGCCGGCATCAACCTTTCCGTCCAAAGGTCCAGGTGTATGAGAGCCGCGAACCCATCTAACGCACGCCGCATTCTCCTCGTGGAGGGGAACGCTGATGGCCATAGGTTGTACTACGTGTCACTGATGGCTGCCGTCGCAGAGCAAGCTGGGAATCGTGTATTTATAGGGACGACGGATGCTGCCCTTTCCAGCCCTGAATGGACTATGCATCTCGGAAACGTCGCTAGTTCAACAGAAGTTGCGATACTCGACGATTTTTCAGTGGAAACAATCGACCGTCTTTCCAGAGAGCTCAGGGTAGACCACGTCGTTGTCCCGGATGGTGATGCTTTCGCATTTGAACTATCGAGGGGGAAAAGCTGGACGACTTCGGCCACGGTGACGGCACTCGTGATGCGAGAAAAGGGCCAGCCGTCCAAGGTTCCCGGGGTTGCATACGCGAAGACTTTGATCAAGGGCGCTCTCTTGCAGTTGGCTAATCTCCGCCCCAGGGTGGAACTTCGTATACTTAAAAGTGCGGCATGGAATGGCTTCTCACTAATGCCGGTGTCGCGGGATCCGGTGAGCCTTACTTTCGATACGCATCGTCCTGGCTCCCGCTTATTGCCGACCGGATGCTTTTGGTTCGGAGTAGTCGGAAGCATCGGCCAGCGAAAGAATCTTCCACTCGTTGCTTCGTCCGTCGCGGCTTTGAATCTTCCGGATGTAGGCCTGGCGGTTGCCGGATGCATCGAGGATGAAGTTCTCCACCAGGCACAACCTTATCTTGAACAGATTCTTCGAAACGGTGGGCGGGTCGAAATTCTAAATCGACTGCTTGCAGATTCCGAGATGGATCAGGTGATAACGGAGCTCGATTGTGTTGTGCTCGCTCATTCAAACGAGGGGCCCAGCGGCGTACTGGGTAAGGCTGTTGCCGCCGGTACTACCGTAGTGGCCGCGGGAGCCTTAACCTTGCGCTCCGACTGCCGTCAGATCGGTTCCAGCGCGGAATGGGTTAGACTAAGCCAGGTCGAATTGACTCAAGCCTTTGTACGGGCGACTCAGAAACCTCATCCCGAACCGGAGTTTTTAGCTTCCCCAACAGATTTTGCTTCGGAGTTGCTAGGCGTTGAAGGATGATTCGCCCAAAGGTGGACGTGCGCCGTAGTATCGGCTTTCAGGCAATAGTACTAGCTGGTAGCACTGGAACCGCTCAGGTGATAATGGCCGTCCTATACATTGTCGCGGCAAGAACGACAAATCCTTCCGAATTTGGACTCGTCGTAACTGCCCTTGCCGTTGGTACGACCGCGGTTGGTTTCCTCGATTTTGGAACAAACTCCTACTGGACGAGAGAACTCGCCGCCGGTCGACTGAGCACTTCCCAACACGGCAAGAGACTCATCTCCAAACTTCTCTATTCTGCGATAGCGCTGAGCCTCTGGTCAGTAGCAACACTAGTTTTGGCCCAGTCCACCAGTCTATGGATGGCAGCCCCCGTTGCGATGTTTCTGCTCCTGAATCAGTCCTTTCAAGTACCGCTTCGTAGCATTGGGCGTGGCGATTTAATAGCAATTGCAGTCCTATTCGAAAAGGCTGTCGCCGGCGGAGTCTTTATCGCGTTGATTACACTTGGCATACCGCCGGTCTCCAGCCTTTGGCTGTCTCTCTCAACGGGCGGCCTTTTTTGTGCGCTGCTTTGCTGGTGGATGACGCCTCCGTCGAGCCGTCCGGCGTTGGCGCTGCTCCGGACGACAAATCCTTGGTCGAAGTCGGGCCATTATGGAATCGCAAACGTGGCGTTGACTGCGCAGTCGCTGGATATCCCGGCATTGTCAATGTTCGGAGGCGCGGCCTCCGCTGGTATCTACGCCGCCGTCAGTCGATGGATACAGCCCATGACGCTGTTGGCCAGCGCCTTTTCATCCGCATCGGCCCCTCATATCGCCAGAGCTCAGAATTCACAGGTAGCGTGGCGCGCCGCTCGAAAGTCCATTTGGCTTCTCTGGCTAGCTATTGGTCTCTGCATTATCATCGCAATATTTGCACCGGCCATCGTCGAGCTATTACTCGGTCCAGGCTATGCAGGTTCTGGACACGTCCTACGAGTACTTGCTCTCTCAACAGTCTTCGCTATCGCAAATCAGCCACTTTTTGTATTTCTTCAAGCACGGGGTTTCGACAAACCAATAGCGGCCATCACATTGTCATCAGTAATAGTGCAGCTCGGCTTGGTTGCCACTCTGTCCGGGAGTCTCCATGAAATGGGCGCGGCTTTGGCCTTCCTTTGCACGCAAGTTTTTCTTCTTACGTCCATGGGCATACTTCTTATTACAAAATTAGGTCAAATGCGCAATGAAATAGATGCAGAACAAGAAACCACGCTAAACAATCGTAGTTCCTATCACAGAGGGAATTAGTAGCCAAAGTGCGTATTTTTCGCCGATTCTCAAAGATCAACTTCATCGCTGGGCAGCGCCATGATTCGCAGCCCCCATCATTTGTCAATTCGGGCTTCATAAAGGAATCGAACCCAAGAGAGTGTGAGGTTCTATGGGTTACAAATCTTGCAGCTCCATATCGCATGCCTGTATGGCGGTCCTTGGCTGAAAATTATAAACTAACTATAGCTGTTTTAGAGTCTAATGAAAGCCTCAAGCACGATTCAGAAGCCAATCGAGGGACGGATTGGCTACACCGAGAAACTGCAGGTGTTCGATTTGAGGAGCTTCCGAGCTGGAAATTTAGTCGCGGAGAATCCCGGTATTATGTCTTAAAAAACGTCGCTTCCCTGCTGTCAGTACGCAAGTATGACCTTGTGCTATTTGGCGGATGGGAATCACCCGCCTACTGGAGTCTCTTAGCCTTCGCTCTTATGTTTCGAGTGCCTAGAGTGGCGTTCTATGAGAGCCCACTGAACACTATGGCGCACACTACTGGTCCGATCGCTTGGATGCGCTCGACATTCTTTCGGTTTATGGATCTTGTTGTGGTCCCAGGAGTAGCCGCTGCCGAGGCAGTACGACACCTAGGTGTCCAACCGGAAAAAGTCATCCAGGGCTTCAACGCCGTTGACGTTACCGAATTCCACAACGTTTCTCCTTCCCATGTGACCGACAACTCAGTGAGTAACGGAATGGGTCATCGCTACCTATATGTTGGCCAGCTAATCCAGCGCAAGCGGACGAAGGCCATCATTGAGGCATTTAACGAAATCGCAACAGCGGAAGACGAATTAACGATCATAGGGTCGGGGCCTCTCCGTGAGGAATTGCTCCTTATGGCGGGATCAAATGAGTCGCAAATAAGATTGCTTGAATACGTCGAGTACAGCGCCCTTCCCCGAGTGATGTCTTTTTATCACACCCTAATTTTAGCGTCGGAGCGTGAGGTTTGGGGACTGGTTGTCAATGAGGCACTAGCTTCCGGAATGCATGCAGTTGTCACTGAAAATTGCGGTGTTCTGCCATCGGTTCAAGGAATGGCAGGTGTTTATGCGGCGCAACTTGGCCTCCAGGATTTGGCTGTTCAGATGAAAAGGTCTGCGACCGACTGGAACGGCAGAATTGAGTCACCAGAAATACTCCAGTTCACCCCAGAACGCTTTGCCGAGGTTTTTGACCGCGCTTTTAAATCTAGTCTTGAGATACGAGGGCACGATAATTCCGATAAATAGGGAAGGAATGATCTACGAACATGGCAACACAATGGCATCTAGCTAGGTTTACTGGCGCTGGTTATGACAAGGGCCGGCCTATTTGGATCCAAGCTCTCTGGTTCGGGGCGTCCGCGCTTTTGATCGAACGCCTCTGGTGTCCATCTCGGGTTCGAGTGGCATTGCTGAGGCTTTTCGGGGCCCAGATTGGCAAAGGGGTCTTGATCCGCCACGGCGTCCGTATTCACCTCCCGTGGAAGTTGACTATTGCAGACGATGTTTGGATCGGCGTTGATGCGTGGCTGCTGAACCTCGAACCAATCACAATCGGATCGAACGTATGCATATCGCAGGGTGCTCTGCTCTGCACAGGTAGCCACAGCTCCGACTCGGAGAGTTTCGAGTTCGACAACGCCCCAATACACGTCGAAGAAGGCGTGTGGATTGCTGCGCGTTCTACAGTACTTCGGGGCGTCACGGTTGGAACCGGTGCCGTGATCGGTGCGACGGCCCTTGTAACCCAAGATGTTCCAGCGGGCGCGAGAGTTCTTGCCCCCAGAGGGTTGACGATAAAAGCAGGAGATGGGCATTGAGAATCATCCAGATCGCGACTCTGGTTACCCCCGACGGAGCGTACGGGGGCCCCGTGCGGGTTGCAGTAAACCAGGCGCGGGCGCTTTTGGCTGCCGGTCACGAAGTCGAACTTGCGGCTGCCGCCCGCGGGTTTGGCAGGACTCTGCCCACCCACTTCGACGGCGTTCCTGTGAGGCTTTTCCGAGCGCGGACCGTTCCGAAGTTGGGCTTCTCGGGAACCTTTTCGCCGGGATTACAGAGATGGCTGAGATCCGCAATTGGCTCTGCCGAAGTTGTGCACATACATATGGGACGAGATATGGTGACCTTGCCCAGCGCTCAGCTAGCGCGCCGTCGTCAAGTGCCTTATGTCTTACAGACCCATGGGATGATCACCCCTTCATCCCATCCGTTTGCCGGACTAGTGGATCGACGCTGGACTGTACCAGCTTTGGAAAACGCAAAAAAGGTACTCTTTCTAACCGCTCAAGAGTCGACAGACCTGAAGTCTGTGGCCCACGTGTCGCCACTACTCGAACCGCTCCGAAACGGCGTCCCCAATTCTGCGTCGTCTTCGGCAAAGAAGACGACAGGACTAGAGGTTCTATTTCTTGCCCGTCTTCACGAGCGAAAACGACCATTAATGTTTGTGGAACTAGCCAAGCGACTCCATCCAATATTTCCCGACGTCAAATTCGTCCTAGCAGGTCCTGATGGCGGCCTAGGAACGGAGATCAAGAAGGCAATTCTTGCGTCCGGAATAAGCAAAGTTCTGAACTGGGAGGGAGCAATCGCACCGGATAGAACGACCGATCGAATCAGCAGATGCGACGTCTACGTCCTGCCTTCGATCAACGAACCATACCCCATGTCCGTGCTCGAGGCTTTGTCCCTGGGTAAGCCAACAGTAATCACCGAGACGTGCGGTCTTGCTGAGGCCATCATCAAAGGGAAAGCAGGTTTCGTTGTGGATGCCACTATCGGTTCATTATTGAAGTCAGTTACGCAGCTCCTGTCCGATGATGTCCTTCGGGAGCAAATGGGTCGAAATGCACGCGATTTGGCTCAGAATGATTTCGGCATGAAACAAATTGTCGAACGCTTGGAGTACATCTACGGGGGTGCATTAGATATTGTCGATCAACGCAGGTGAATCACTTGATTATCGAAAATCGATCCTCATCGTCCAGCCTTACGTCCCCACTTACCGCAAGGCCTTTTTCTCCCAATTGATTGAACAGTTGGCCATGCGAGGTATTAGGTGTCGTATTGCCGCCGCATCTCCTCAGCCTGGACAATTAGAGAGAGGTGATGCTGTCGAAGCAGATTGGATTATTAGCTACTCGCCACGACAGTTGCGCGTCATGGACAAGACGATCGGACTAGGGGGAGCCCGCCGCCTCTGGGCTCAGGAAGATGGCGTCATTGTTGGGCATTTGGGGTCCTCCCTAGATTCATGCAGGGCCATCCTCGACGCAAAGCGAAACCGCCTCAGGGTCGGCCTGTGGGGGCACATCAAGTCGTATGTCAATGACGGCAACCCACTGGATCTGGCCATCGAAAACTGGCAGCTAAGAAATTCCGATCATGTCTTCGCATACACACCGGGAGGTCGCGACCATGCGATCTCCAAAGGCGTCGACGAGTGGCGGGTGACGACGGTAATGAACGCTACCGACACGTCAAGCTTGGTATTGGCGCGAGATTTGGTTTCGACCCAAGAAGTGGGCTCCTTCATGGAAGCTCACAACCTCAAAACTGGGCGAACATTAGGTTACATTGGCGGCCTCGACTCAAGCAAAAGAATTGACTTTCTGGCCGCCACTCTCGACCGCCTCTGGTTATCCGACCCGGACATAAGAGTCGTGATCGGTGGCAGGGGTAGCGACGCACACTTATTGGACGCAGCACGCTCCCGGGGACAAGTTGCCATGCTGGGTTACGTTTCTGCGGACGAACAGGCTTTGATCGCCCGAGCGGCCTCTGCCCTGGTGATGCCAGGACGAATCGGTCTTGTGGCGGTAGATGCTCTGGTTCTCGGAATACCCATTCTCACAACGGATTGGCCGTATCACGCGCCCGAGTATGAGTACCTGGCTGATTCCAAGTCCCGCTTTACGTCGTCCGATGATGTAGAATCATACGCTTCATTAATCCGGCGCTTTTTGAGTTACGAAATAGATAGTCAAGGCTCGCTAGGGCCTGGACTATGGAGCTTTCCTACTATAGATGCAATGGTGGAAAATTTTCAGTCGGGAATTCTCCGCATGTTGGCTCCCGAAGAAGATTGAGTTTTTCCTTCCAACCGAAATCAACCTGAGGTTATCTTTGCAATGACCAAGAAGCTTAGAATCACAATATTGGGTATCAATTATTCTCCTGAAACAACCGGGAACGCCCCTTATACGTCCAGCTTGGCCGAAGGACTTTCCAAAGCCGGACACTCCGTCCACGTTGTAGCCGGCTATCCACACTATCCAGAGTGGAACCTTCGCGACGGCTACTCCGGCTGGAGACGTGAGGAAGTGATCAACGGCGTAACAGTAACGCGGCTTCGACACTATATACCTCGAAATCCTTCAGCACTCGCTCGCATTCATATGGAACTTAGCTTCGGGTTTCGCCTGATTTTTACTCGCTGGCACAAGCCTGACGTTGTTCTCGTCGTCAGCCCTGCGCTATTTTCCTGTGCGCTTGCGCTATTGCGCATTCGTCTCCGGCCCCACCGTCCCGCCGTGGGAATCTGGATACAGGATCTATATAGCCGAGGTGTCGTGGAAACGCGTGCTGGCGGCGGCAAGCTGGGCCGCTTGGCTAGTAAACTCGAGTCAAGAATCCTCCGCTCCACGGATGGAGTTGCGGCAATACACGACCGCTTCAAGCAGCACATGGTGACATCGCTAGACATGCCAGAAGACCGAGTGAAGGTTATTCGTAACTGGACTCACTTGCCTGCATCACCGGTCTCAGGCATTGCCGAGATGCGAAACAGGCTTGGGTGGGCTCCAAACGAGGTTGTTGTGCTGCACGCCGGAAACATGGGCAAGAAACAAGGCTTGGAGAACGTCATCGAAGCTGCCCGAATTGCCGAATCCCGACAGAGCGCCGTGCGTTTCGTCCTTATGGGTGACGGCAACCAACGGCAGCACCTGGAGGCCAAAGCAATAGGTGTTTCCCGAATATGCTTCGTAAGCTCACTCCCTGAATCTGACTTCCAGCTCGCTCTCGCTGCAGCTGACGTCCTTTTGGTCAACGAGTTACCGGGGGTCAAGGACATGGCCGTCCCGAGCAAATTGACCTCATACTTCAACGCCGGGGTGCCAGTTATAGCAGCCACCGACGAAGGCAGTGTCACTGCCTTCGAAATCGAAAATTCTGGAGGAGGCGTGAGGGTGGACGCAGCGGACCCAGCTGCCATCGTAGAGACAGCAGAGACCCTCTCTAAGGAACCTTCGCTACGAGCGCGCTTGGCAGGGAATGCGCTTCGGTTCCGGCACGAAAAATTGTCGGAGGCAGTCGCAGTTGCCCACTATGATGATTTCATCACGAGTCTGGCATCGTCGCGCGGCCGATAGGCCGAGCGACACTTTTTTGCCTAGCAACTATTTACTGGGGGTAACATGACCAAGCGCGCATTGATAACCGGGATCACAGGCCAAGACGGTTCCTACCTGGCGGAACTTTTGCTTTCCAAGGGATATGAGGTGCATGGGCTCATTCGCCGGGCTTCAACTTTCAATACGGCACGGGTTGATCACCTGTATGTCGACCCGCACGATCCGAAAGCAAAGCTCTTTCTCCACTACGGCGACTTGAGCGACGGGGCGCGTTTGGTGACGCTTTTGGCAGAGATAAAACCAGACGAAGTTTACAACCTGGCGGCGCAGTCTCACGTCCGCGTTTCTTTTGATGAACCCGAGCACACCGCCGATACGACGGGTGTGGGCACTATTCGGCTTTTGGAAGCTGTCCGCATGTCCGGCATCGAGACGAAGTTTTACCAGGCGTCATCCTCTGAAATGTTCGGCGCTACGCCTCCCCCACAAAATGAGGAGACGCCGTTTTATCCGCGGTCACCTTACGGTGCCGCCAAGGTGTACAGCTACTGGATTACTAAGAACTACCGCGAGGCTTACGGAATGTTTGCCGTCAACGGCATCCTCTTCAACCACGAGTCACCTCGCCGCGGCGAAACATTTGTAACTAGGAAGATCACACGTGCTGTAGCCGCTATCAAAGCCGGCAAGCAGGACCTGCTGTACATGGGCAACCTAGATGCTGTTCGCGACTGGGGATATGCAGCCGAGTACGTCGAAGGCATGTGGCGAATGCTCCAGGCTGACGAGCCTGATGACTTTGTACTTGCAACCGGCGGCAACTATACAGTCCGAGATTTCCTCCAGATTTCGTTTGAGCACGCAGGCCTGAACTGGGAGAACCACGTCAGGTTCGACGAACGTTACCTTCGGCCCACGGAAGTCGACGCCCTTGTTGGAGACGCATCGAAAGCACAGGAAAAGCTTGGGTGGAAGGCTTCTGTTCATACTCCGGAATTGGCCCGCATCATGGTGGACGCTGACATCGAAGCCCTTAAGCATGCAGGAAACCACTGGATCGACACAGTCGAGCTCGAAAGCTGGCAGAAGTAGTGTCTGAAGACGTCGCCTTCGCGCCAAATCCACTTGACCGCTCTTCGACTTTCTACGTTGCTGGTCACCGTGGACTTGTCGGCTCAGCTATTTGGCGGAATTTGGAGGCCGAAGGATTCACAAATCTTATTGGGCGCACATCTTTCGACCTCGACCTCAAGGATCGCGACGCGGTTTTTGCTTTCTTCGCAAAGTCGAAACCCCGCTATGTCGTGCTCGCTGCGGCTAAGGTTGGGGGAATTCTTGCAAACAGCACTTATCCAGTTGATTTCCTCAGCGACAACCTCAGGATCCAAGTCAACGTTCTCGATGCAGCGCGCGAACACGGTGTGGAGCGTCTCCTATTCCTGGGGTCGTCGTGCATCTATCCGAAATTCGCCGAGCAGCCTATACGGGAAGACTCGCTGCTCACAGGGCATCTGGAACCAACCAACGATGCGTATGCAATTGCCAAGATCGCCGGAATTATGCAGATCCAAGCAATTCGGCGTCAATATGGACTTCCTTGGATCTCTGCCATGCCGACGAATTTGTACGGCCCTGGCGACAATTTCTCGCCGACGGGTTCCCACGTCTTGCCTGCCCTTATACGGCGCTATGACGAAGCCGCGAAATCCGGAGCCCACGTGGTCACGAACTGGGGGACAGGATCACCGCGGAGGGAATTCCTGCATGTAGACGACATGGCGGCTGCATGCCTGCACCTGCTGGAGAACTATGACGGGCCTTCACAAGTTAATGTGGGAACAGGCAACGATGTAACTATCCGTGAGCTTGCCTCGCTAGTGGCATCGGCCGTCGGCTACCAAGGCGAAATCGCTTGGGACACCACCAAGCCTGACGGCACCCCAAGGAAGCTACTCGATGTTTCCAAACTGACCGAGGCCGGATGGTCTGCGTCAATCGGACTCGAAGACGGAGTCCGAAGTACAGTCGAATGGTTCAGAGAAAATTCTCTCTCTGTTCGCAGCTAGAGAGTAATAGCGAGATGGGGAACTCGGTGAATGAGGACGCCAACTGGCGCAGGCGTTCTTCGCGGCGTTTACGGATAGTCGATGCCTTCGTGGTCACTTGGGCAGTCGTGGGTGCGTTCCTTATCCGCTTCGGCCTGGACCCGGAATTCAATTCCGTAGGTCAAGACGTACCTTACGTTTGGTTTTCAGTAGTCCTCGCTACCGCGTGGTGGTTAATGCTGGGAGCTTGGAACAGTCGCCAGAGCCGCATCCTCGGGTCCGGACCGGACGAATACAAGCGCGTGGCCGCAGCCTCCCTGTGGTTGTTTGGAATCGTGGCCATAGTCTCCTATGTCTTCCGAATTGACACTGCACGTGGGTACGTGGGGTTGGCGCTTCCCGTCGGACTCCTAGGACTCTTGCTTGGTCGATGGCTGATCAGGCAACACCTCAGCATCAAGCGCGGGCAAGGTCGGAGTATGTCTCGGCTTCTCTTGCTCGGAGGTCCCGGTGCCGTTGCACACTTGGCCGCGTCTTTGCACGGAGCGAAGCACGCCGGCTACCTTCCCGTCGCTGCATACATTCCTGGACAGGAAGCAGGCACTGGGGTAGAGCCCAACTCGGGACTAAAGATCGTGGGACACAAACCCGATCCGCAATCCATAGTCAACGCCTTGGAGGCATGTGGCGCCGATGCGGTAGCAATATCCGCCGGTGTTCAATTGCACCCTCAAACGCTGCGTCACTTAGGCTGGGAGCTGGCGGCTCGGAACATCGGCCTAATAATGGCGCCCGCGCTCACAGACATTGCTGGGCCTCGGATACACACACAGCAGGTCGCAGGTTTACCTCTGATCCATGTCACGACGCCGACACTTGAAGCAGGCCAACGTGTCGCCAAGCGGCTATTTGATCTCTTCGCGGCAGGCTTTCTGCTCCTGCTGGCATCACCCGCAATGATCCTCGTAGCCGCCATGATAAAGCTCGATAGTGCGGGGCCCGTCTTTTTCCGTCAGGAACGAGTTGGAATGGAGGGGAACCATTTTTATATGCTGAAGTTCCGTTCCATGGCCGTCGACGCCGAAGCCCGTCTTGCCGAACTGGCCCGGCAGAACGAAGGCAGTGGTCCGCTCTTTAAGATGAAGAACGACCCACGTGTGACCCGCATAGGCGGGGTCCTGAGGCGATTCAGCGTCGATGAATTGCCTCAACTGTTTAACGTCCTCAGTGGATCAATGAGTCTAGTTGGCCCACGTCCTCCTCTTCCGAAAGAAGTCGAGGCCTATGAAAGCGACGTACGGCGTCGCCTCCTAGTCAAGCCAGGGCTCACAGGCCTGTGGCAGGTCAGCGGGCGATCGAATCTGTCCTGGCAGGACTCAGTCCGCCTGGACTTGTACTACGTAGAAAACTGGTCATTAGCCGGCGACCTGGTCATCATCCTACGGACCGTTCGCGCTGTCTTCGGCAGCACAGGCGCCTATTAATCTCGCTGATCGACACGAACAGCTGACCCCTTGGGGAAGGAATCATCACAATGCGGATATCTGTAATCGGCTGCGGCTATCTGGGCGCTGTTCATGCTGCATGCATGGCGAAGTTGGGCCACGAAGTGGTCGGTATTGACGTGGACGCCCGGAAGATCGAGGAACTGTCCGCAGCGCGTGCTCCGTTTTACGAGCCCGGACTCGACGTTCTCCTTAAGGAGGTCCAAGAAACAGGGCGGCTGTCCTTCACCACGGATGTCTCCGCTGCTGAGGGGAGCGCGGTCCACTTCATCTGTGTGGGCACACCCCAAAAGAAGGGCGAGAACGGCGCTGATCTTACGTATGTAGATGCTGCCACAACAGGCCTCCTTCCGTACCTGTCCGCAGGAGATGTCGTAGTTGGAAAGTCCACAGTGCCGGTGGGTACGGCATCTCGGCTAGCAGTCCTAGTTCAGGCAGAACAGCCAGACGCGCATTTGGTTTGGAATCCTGAATTCCTCCGTGAGGGGCACGCCGTTGACGATACGCTCCGCCCGGACCGCTTCGTGTACGGAGTCAGCGATGGTTCTGAGGAGCATCCTGCTGTATCCGTCCTGGACGAGGTCTACTCGACTCCCCTCGCAGCGGGCACAGCCCGAATTGTCGCCGACCATCCGACCGCGGAACTAGTTAAGGCGGCTGCAAACTCGTTCCTTGCTACCAAAATTTCCTTCATCAACGCGATGGCTGAAGTCTGCGAAGCAACGGGCGCGGACGTTACCCAACTCGCTGATGCCATTGGCATGGACGATCGTATCGGTAGGAAGTTCCTCAACGCGGGCATCGGTTTTGGCGGAGGCTGCCTGCCCAAGGACATCCGTGGTTTCATGGCGCGAGCGGGAGAACTGGGAGCGGATCAGGCACTCACATTCCTTCGCGAGGTCGATGCAATCAATATGCGAAGGAGAACTCGTGTTGTGGAACTTGCACGCGACTTGTGTGGCGGTTCCCTGCTGGGCAAACGAGTGACGGTGCTAGGCGCTGCATTCAAACCCGAGAGTGATGATGTTCGGGATTCCCCGGCCCTGAGCATCGCGGCTCAGCTTCAATTGCAGGGGGCGGTTGTGACAGTGACAGACCCCAAAGCCCTTTCAAACGCTGCGCGTAGATTCCCTGAACTGCAATACGAAGTGGATACGTCAGCTGCCGTGCTAAAGGCGGATGCTCTCCTTTTACTTACAGAGTGGCAGGAATACCGCGATCTGGACCCCTATGACTTAGGTAGCGCCGTTTCTTCACGTCGTATCCTCGACGGACGTAATGTCCTAGACCCCGCCAAATGGCGTGCAGCAGGGTGGATCTACCGAGGCCTGGGACGGCCCTGACGTGACGGATATTCAAGAAAACAGAGGCAACGTTCGGTCCAATGCGGCGCAGGGCGTTTCGAAGTACCGCAAAGCGAGTCGCCGCCGGCCTGTCCTCCTTACGCTGTTTGCCCTTGGAGCCCTAATATTCCTAGCAGCGGCCGGGACAGCTTGGCTGGCGAGCAAAGCTGCGGCAATAAATTCTGAACTCGATGCGGCGAATCTCTTGATTGGGACGCTGAAACAAGACATCACGAGCGACAACGCTAGTGGCGCTTCTGGGACAGTTCAACAACTTCGCGCCCACACCAGTGCAGCGAAAGAAGCCGCCAATGATCCTCTGTGGACCTTGGCGTCAAGCCTGCCCGGGTTTGGTGCGAACTTCAGCGCCGTAGCGGAGGTATCACGCTCAGCGGACGACGTAGTCGGCCTCGGCCTCGAACCACTCGTTGAGGTCTACGGCTCTCTTGATTGGGAAGCACTGCTCCCTGGCAATTCACGCACCGATCTGGCACCACTGGAGGCGGCCTCGCCAAGTATCTCGGCAGCTGCGCATGCTGTTCGGCTGTCAGCGGATAGGCTCAATCAGATTGATGCCAGCAGGCTGTACCCTCAAGTGGCGGACCCGTTGACTCGCGCAAGAGACCAGTTGAACGAAGTAACTGGAGCCCTCGATGCGGCCGCTAACGCGTCGAACATTGCGCCGGGCATGCTCGGTGCAGAGGGTCCACGCAATTACCTCCTCATCATCCAAAACAATGCCGAGTCTCGAGCTTCCGGCGGCATACCTGGTGCACTCGCTGTCCTGAGTCTCGACAAGGGAAAGCTGACGCTCGGGGCTCAGAGCAGCGCCGGCGCAGTGGGGGTGATGTCGCCGATCGTGCCGATTGACCTGGAGCAGCAACGTATCTACTCCACGCGCGTCGGCAAGTTCATGCAGGACGTGAACCTGACACCCGACTTTCCAACGGCAGCCAGCACGGCTCAGACTATGTGGGAGAGGAAGACCGGTCAGCGTGTTGACGGCGTAATTTCCATCGACCCCGTCGCACTGAGCTACATTCTGGATGCCACAGGCCCCGTGAACATCAGGCGGCCCGAACTGGTGGCCCTGGCAGCCGTGGGCTTGCCAACAGAGTTGACCGGCAAGAATGTCGTCCAAACTTTGCTCTCTGACGTTTACGCCAAAATCGAGCAGCCGAGCCTCCAAGATGCATACTTCGCCGGCGTGGCACAAGAGATTTTTACAGCATTGGCCGACGGCAAAGGAAACTCAAAGGGCCTAATCGATGGGCTAACGCTCGGGACGGCCGAGGGCCGTGTATTGGTCTGGTCTGGGTCGCCCGCCGAACAATCCGTCATAGCAAAGTACGCCCTGAGCGGTTCCATTTCTGGACCCAGCGTTTCCCCCGCCCAGTTCGGTGTTTACTTCAACGACGGCACTGGCGCGAAGATGGACTACTACGTCAAGCGGACAGTCCAACTAATAAAGGAATGTTCCAAGGACGGTTACGAGCAAACAACCGTGCGCATCACGAGTACCAACTCCGTCCCGGCCAATTCGGTCACCTCACTCCCGGCCTACGTAACCGGTGACGGCATCTTCGGAGTACCCCCGGGTTCTGTCCAAACGAATATTGCGGCCTATGGGCCGGTTCAAGCCAACGCAGAGACGGCGAAATTGGACGGAGAGCGGACCGACTTTGCTCCGTTCGTTCACAGCAGCAGGCCTGTGGGTCTTTTGGCTATCAGACTAGCGCCGGGCGAAAGCAAAACAGTGGAGTTCACTTTCGGGAAGATTGTGCAACATACGGAACCTAACGTCGTTGTCACTCCGACTGTCCAGGCGGTCAATGATGTGATCTTGCCCACAAAAATTCCTACATGTGAGTAAGCGTTATAGACAGCGCGTTAACACTGTGTAAACCGACTGGATTGAGATTGCTGGCTGCTCGATATGAATGGTAAAGTCGTTGTGGGATATCTATCCGGGATTTCTGCACTGGTCTCGTGCGGAGAGGAAACCTCCTCAATTCGGGTACATCAAAACTTAAACGTCTCCGGGGGGACAATAATGAAAAAAACGCTCGCAGTACTCGCACTTGCAGGATCACTCGCGCTCGTCGGCACTGCGCCGGCCATCGCTGCCAACTACCCGCCCATCCCGCCGCAGGCAGCCGTTTCTGACGGCACGGTTGGCCCCGGGGAACAGTTTGTCTTCCGTGGCCGCGGACCCTTTGCTGGTGAGTCACTCACCATCCAGGTAACTCCAGGCAACCCGCCCGCCGCTTCCGGCGCCGCAGTCGGCAACCGTTCCATTAGCACCCGAATCAATGTTGTTGTCGAGGCTCAGACCTTGGCTGCTCAGGCAGACGCTGACGGAAACTTCTCCGTGCCGATCACCATCGCAGAAGCCGGCACCTACCTCATCACTGCAACGGGTAACAGCACCGGCAACACTGTCGGTCCTGTGACTGTTGTCGTGGATCCAGCATTCGCTAGCAACGGTGCGCCGCTGTCCAACACCGGCGGTGGCGCTGCACTCGCAAACACCGGAACTGGCCTGGCCAACACGGGCGCTGACTCTGGCCTGATCCTCTGGACCCTGGTTGGAGCTGGTGCACTTGCAGCCGGCGCAGCCTCCGTTGTTGTAGTACGCCGCCGCGCCAAGACCGAGGCAGCAGCGTAACGGCAGCACCCACAAGCACCAAAGAGGGTGGGTGGTTCTCCGTTTCCCGGAGAACCACCCACCCGCCTCATTTAAGCATGTGGTATTTATTAGAGCTATGGGGAGACATTGGCGCAGAACACCGTGGCAGTTCGACTTCTCCGTTCCCCTCCCCCGCCCGCAGGCGCTCCCCTACCTACTCGTGGGAGTGCTGGCCATAGCCGCGCTGGGAACGGCCGTTCTGGCCCTGCTGAGAACCGCCTGAGTGCCCCTTGAAACGCCCAGGCAACCCGAAGATCTGGCGCACTGTCCTGGTGGCCCTGCTCGTGCCGCTGGCACTGATCGCCTTCTGGCCCAGCCCTGTCGATCAACCCGTGCAGGGCCAGCTCGCCAGCGTCCTGAAATTCCTCCACACCCACGGAATTCCCGTCTGGTTCAATTACCAATTCGTCGAAGCGTCCGCAAATGTGGCGCTCTTCATTCCGCTCGGCACGGTGGCCGCCCTGGCGTATCCGAAAAAACACCCCTGGCAGATCGGAATTTTCGGGTTGACAGTCTCGGGCTGCATGGAACTGGGCCAGTTGCTGTATCTTCACAATCGGTTCGCGAGCCCGCAGGATCTTGTCACAAACACCGGAGGGGCTGTCATTGGCGCCCTACTGGCCGCTGCGGCCCTAAAACGCCTACAGGCCCGCCGCTGGTCAGCGGCAGGCCTGTAGAGCGTCACAGAAGCATCAGCAGCTAGCCAACGAAGGCCTTCAGCCAGGTCTTCAATTCCTCGCCAAACTCCACACGCTCGGAAGCCAGGGTGATGACGGCCTTGAGGTAGCTCAGCTTGTCGCCGGTATCGTAACGGCGGCCCTTGAACACCACGCCGTACACGCCCGAGCCCTCACCCTCGCCGGCCGCCATAGTCTGGAGCGCATCGGTCAGCTGGATCTCCCCGCCGCGACCCGGCTCCGTGTTCTCCAGGACGCCGAACACCGACGGGTGCAGCACGTACCGGCCGATGACTGCCAGGTTGGACGGAGCCTCGCCCGCAGCAGGCTTCTCCACCAAGTTGTTGACGCGAACAAAGTCCTCGCCCTCAATGGCCGTGATGTCCGCACAGCCATACGCGCTGATCTCCGAGGGGTCCACCTCGATCAGCGCGATGACCGAACCCCCGGTCTTCTGCTGCACGTCCATCATGGTGGTGAGCAGGGTCTCGGCCTCGTCGATGAGGTCGTCACCCAGCAACACGGCGAAGGGCTCGTTGCCCACATGCTGGCTAGCGCACAGGACAGCGTGGCCCAGGCCCTTGGGCTCGCCCTGGCGGACGTAGTGGATAGGACCCAGCTCGGACGCCTGCTGCACCAGGTCCAGGCGGCCTTGATCGCCCTTCAGCTCCAGCGCGCGCTCCAGGCCCGGCTCGCGGTCAAAGTGGTCCTCAAGGGAGCGCTTGTTGCGCCCCGTGATCATCAGGAGGTCGGTAAGGCCGGCGTTGACCGCTTCCTCGACGACGTACTGGATGGCCGGCCGGTCGACGACCGGCAGCATTTCCTTCGGCATTGCCTTAGTGGCGGGAAGGAAGCGAGTCCCCAGGCCGGCAGCAGGAATGACGGCTTTAGTAATTTTCCCCATTGTCATAGGTGAACCTTACAAATCGATTGCCAAAACAAGCAATTGGTTTCGCGGGTCTCGTCAAGCTCGACCACCGGGCCGGCTCAACCACCGGTGAACTGCGGCTCGCGCTTCTCTTGGAACGCACGGAAGCCCTCCGCGTAGTCCGCGGTCTTGCACAGGCGGGCCTGTTCGGCATTTTCCTCGGCCATAGCGTCCCACAGGCCCAGCCGTTGGTCGCGGATGTGAGCCACCAGCTCCTTGCTCGCCGTGAAGGCACCTGTGGCCCCGGCGGCAACCTTCGACACAATTTCCTGGGTGTTGGCCAACAGTCCGTCGGCTGGCATCGCCCGGCTGAACATCCCCTGCGCCACGGCCTCCGTCCCTGTCATGAGCTCGGCCGTGTAGATCAGGTCCAGCGTCCGGTGCATGCCCAGCCGCTCCGTGAAGTACCAGTGCCCGCCAGAATCAAGGGTGGCGCCCAGCTTGGCGAACGGCGACCCGAACTTCGCGTTCTCCGCCACGTACACCACGTCCGTGGCCAGCAGCAGGCCCAGCCCCACGCCCAGGCACGCACCATGCGCCGCCGCGAACGTCGGGGCAGGGAATTCGCTCATCTTTTTCAGCAGCGGCTGCACCAGCCCACCCAGGTATGCCTCGGCGTCGTCCGTCTCCGGTGTCACGGCCGAAATATCCCGGCCCGCGCAGAAGGCGCGGCCCTCTCCCCTGAGCAGCAGCGCCCGCACCTCACCGCGCGAGGCGGCGGCAGCGGCGTCGTCGTACGCCTGTGTTAAATCAGCGAGCGCCTGCTCGTCGAGGGAGTTCAGCTTGTAGGGCGCGTCCAGGACCACTTCGGCGACGTTGTTGGCGATGGAGAGGGAGATCATGGGTTCCTTAGACGTCGAAGTCGACTGTTACTTCTTTGCTGGTGGGGTGGCTCTGGCAGGTCAGGACGTACCCCTTGTCCAGTTCATCCTGCTCCAGCGCGTAGTTTTCGTCCATGGTCACGGTGCCGGTGACCAGTTTGGCGCGGCACGTGCCGCACACTCCCCCGGCGCATGCGAACGGCACATCCGCGCGGACCCGCAGCGCGGCGTTCAGGATGGACTCGCGGGCGTGCGTGGGGCTGGCCACCTCGCCCTGCAGGCCGTCCAGCTTGAACGTGATCCTGTACGTCTCCTGGGACTCGTCCACCACCACGGGACGGCCGGCGTGGCCCTCCGGGCGGTCCGGCTTTCCGCTCGTGAACAGTTCGAACCGCACGTGCTCCGGCTTCACCCCGCGCTCGGCCAGGGTGTCCCGGCACAGCTGCACCAGCTCGAACGGCCCGCACAGGAACCACTCGTCCACATCGTCCGCGTGGATGGCGGTGCCCAAGAGCTGCTGGAGCTTTTCGGCGTCGATCCGTCCGCTGAGCAGCGGCGCGATCCGCTGCTCGCGGGACAGCACGTGGTGGATGGCCAGCCGCTGCGGGTACTTGTCCTTCAGGTCCGCCAGCTCCTCCAGGAACATCACGTCCATGGCGGCCTTGTTGGCGTAGATCAGGTCAAAGCGCGTCTCCGGGTTGGCGGCCAGCAGCGTGCGGGCGATCGCGATCACCGGGGTGATGCCGCTCCCCGCCGCGATGGCCACAAAGGTGCCCGCCCCCTGGGCAGCTGCCTCCCCCGCGAGCTCTTCCGGGTGGTTCATGGAGTTCATGACGTTCTGCTCCACGGCCTTGCCGTCCCGGCCGTGCTTGGACACAAACGCGCCCATGGGGCTCATGACGTCCAGGGTGTCCCCGGCCTTCAGCTCCGCGTTGGCCCACGTGGAGAACAGCCCGCCCAGGTCCTGCTTCACGGCCACCCGGATCTCGCTGCTGCCGTCCGGGAACGTGCGAGGCTCGGCGCAGATGGAGTAGCTGCGGCGCACCTCATGCGACTCGCCGTTCTCATCCTGCAGCGTGGCGCGCAGGGCCACATACTGGCCGGGCAGGTAGTCGAACTGGCCGGCGAGCTCTTTGGGTACTCCGAACGTGACCTCGATGGCATCCTCGGTCAGCCGCCGCACCTCCGCCACGGCGAGCGTATGGAAGGACGGACGACGGCGGCCGCTGGCTAGCGCCGATTCGGCGGCGGTCTGGCGCACAACAGGCATGGGGCTTCCTTACAGGACTTTGAAGTAGTCGAACGGTTCCAAGCAGTCCTTGCACACGTACAACGCCTTGCAGGACGTGGAGCCGAACCGGGTGAGCTCCTTGGTGTTCAGGCTGGAGCACTGCGGGCATTTGACGGCCATTTTGAGCCTGATGGGGCCGCTGTGGCCGCCGGCTGCTGCCATGCCCGACGGCGGCGCGATGCCGTACTCCTGCAGCTTCGCCTTCCCCGCGTCCGTCATCCAGTCCGTGGTCCAGGCCGGGGCGAGCACCAGGTCCACTTCTGTGTCTTTGTAGCCCTCCCTGGCGAACGCTGCCTTCAGGTCGTCGCGGATGGCGTCCATGGCCGGGCAGCCCGAGTACGTGGGCGTGATGGTGACTTTGACTTGTTCTTCTGTCACCTGCACGTCGCGGAGGATCCCGAGGTCCGCGATGGTGAGCACGGGGATTTCCGGATCGCAGACCGTGGCGGCGATGTCCCACGCCTGCTGCTGTTGTGTCTGCTGCCGTGTCGGGTGCGGCGCAGCGGTGGCCACGGCGGTCACCAGCTTGCTCCGGGATGCTCCCGGGCGAGCACCTGCATCTCCGCGAGGAGGTAACCCAGGTTCTCGGAGTGCCGGCCGTGCCGACCGCCGCCGGGGGCAGCCGGCCCGTCCGGCACCTCCAACTCCGCTTCGGCGAGGATCTCCCCCGTCAGGCGGTCAAAGTCGGCTTTCAGGCTGGAAGGCTCGACGGCGGCGCCCGTTTCAGCCAGGCGTGTGGTCAGCTCGTCGTCCTGGAAGAGCTCGGCGACGTAGGGCCACATCTGCTTCAGGCCTTGGATCATCCGGGTGCGGGATTCCTCGGTGCCGCCGGCCAGGCGGAGGACCCACTGGGCGCTGTGGTCCCGGTGGTAGTCCACTTCCTTCACGGCCTTGGCGGCGATGGCGGCGAGTGTGGCGTCGCTCGACTCTGTGAGCCTGCGGTACAGCTCGAACTGGTAGTAGCTCACGATGAACTGGCGGGCGATGGTGGCCGCGAAGTCGCCGTTTGGCTGCTCAAAGATGGCGGCCGACCGGAACTCGTGCTCGCGCCTGAAGTACGCCAGATCGTCCTCGGTCTTGTCCCAGGCACCGCCGGCATAGGTGAGGAAGCTACGGGCATGGCCCAGCTGGTCCAGGGCGATGTTGCCCAGGGCCACGTCCTCTTCCAGCTCGGGGCCGCGGGAGATCCAGTGGCCCAGCCGCTGCGCGAGGATCAGGCCGTCGTCTCCGAGGCGCAGCGCGTACTCGGCCACGTCCTCGGTGGGCTTGGCCAGGCCGGTGCGGACCTCCAGGGCGATGTCCTCGGGGCGGAGGGCGTTGCCGGGGGTGATGCGGGTGGCTGACTCGTTGCCCATTGGAACAGCGTTCATAGGTGCTTCACCCCTTCGCTCTTGGTGTAGTACGTGGCATGCCGGTAGTCCTTGCCCTGCGGGGACTCGAAGAACGACCCCTTGGAGTCGGGATCGCTGGCGGCGATGGCGTCGGCCGGGACCACCCAGATGGACACACCCTCGTTGCGGCGGGTGTAGAGGTCTCGGGCGTTGCGCAGGGCCATGGCGGCATCCGGTGCGTGCAGGGACCCGGCGTGGACGTGGGACAGGCCGCGGCTGGACCGGACAAAGACCTCCCACAGGCCCCAGGCGTTGCGGTCGGTGGTTGCCTCCGGGCCTTTTGACTCGTTCATGCTGCGTATTCCTTTGTCTTCAGTGACTGTTTTGCTGCATACGCCGCGGCTGCTTCGCGGACCCAGGCGCCGTCGTCGTGCGCTTCCCTCCGGCGCTCAAGGCGCTGGGCGTTGCAGGGGCCGCGGCCGGCGAGGACTTCGTGGAACTCGTTCCAGTCCAGCGGGCCGTGCTCCCACTTTTTGGTGTCCTCGTTGAAGCGGATCTCGCTGTCCGGGAGGGTGAGGCCCAGCACGCGGACCTGCTCCACCATCATTCCCACGAAGCGGCTGCGGAGTTCGTCGTTGCTGAAGCGCTTGATGTTCCAGGCCATGGACTGGCGGGAGTTGGGCGAATCGTCGTCCGGCGGGCCGAACATCATCAGCGCCGGGGCGTACCAGCGGTTCACGGCGTCCTGGGCCAAATGCTTCTGTTCGGGGGTGCCGTGGGCGAGTTCCAGCAGGATCTCGAAGCCCTGGCGCTGGTGGAACGACTCCTCCTTGCAGACGCGCACCATGGCGCGGCCGTAGGGGCCGTAGGAGGCGCGGCACAGCGGCACCTGGTTGCAGATGGCGGCGCCGTCCACCAGCCAGCCGATGGCACCCATGTCCGCCCAGGTCAGGGCCGGGTAGTTGAAGATGCTGGAGTAGCGGGCCTTGCCGGCGATGAGATCGGCCATCATCTTGTCTCTTGTTTGACCGAGCGTCTCGGCGGCGGAGTACAGGTAGAGCCCGTGGCCGGCCTCGTCCTGGACCTTGGCCATCAGGATGGCCTTACGCTTCAGGCTCGGGGCCCGGGAAATCCAGTTGGCTTCCGGCTGCATCCCGATGATCTCCGAGTGGGCGTGCTGGGAGATCTGGCGCAGGAGGGTCTTGCGGTAGGCGTCCGGCATCCAGTCTTTTGGTTCAATGCGGGAGTCTTCGGCGATCACGCGGTCAAAGTTGGCCTGGCCGTCCGCGTCTTGGCGGTCCTTGGCCTGGCTGTCCGCGGCTTGGCGGTCCGCGTTATGCGGGGCGTTGGCTTCCATGGTTGCTCCTATGCACCTGCCTGGATTGGTTCGATTTATTTACCGACCGTTCGTTCAGGATATGCGCAGGGCGCGGAGGGCGTCAAGGAGGGGCCCGATGGGTGAGCTTGCCGAAACCGGGTCTCGACAGGCTCGATTACCGGGCGGCGGCGACGCGCATATCCCTTGTCGACGCGCATATTCCCTGACGCGGCCCGTATTCCGTGAGCGTCAGAGCGGATGCGCGTCGATTGCGACCGTGCGCGTCGACCGTGGTGCAGGTAGTTTTCCACATGGCGGCAGCCTGATCTGTCGCACAGGGCGCGCAACTGGCATCTTCGGTACATGACCGACCTTCCACCGCTCCTTTTGGCCCGCGACCGCATCCAGCACGGACTGACCGCCAAGGACCTCGCCAAGGGAGTCAATGCCGGTTCGCTTGTCCGGATCCGGCACGGCGTCTACACCGACGGCCCCGCGTGGAAGCGACTGAAGCCCTGGGAACAGTACAGGCTCCGCATCAGCGCGGCGGCGGAAACCTTCGAACGTCCTACTGTGTTTGCCCGACATTCCGCCGCGTCTGTCTGGAGCATTCCCACCATTGGCCTGCACCATCCTGTCCACGCCCTGACGATGAAGAACGACGGCGGCCGGTCCCGTGCCGGGGTTGTTCGCCACTTCGCTGATCCGGCGGGTCTGACAGTGGTCCAGCGGGAGGGCCTGCTCGTCACCGGCCGCCTCCGCACTGTGCTGGATCTGGCCGCGTTTACGCCGTTTACGGAGGCGGCCACCCCGTTGGACCACGTGCTGAAACCGGACCGCGCTCTGCGACTGAGGGCCCTGACCAAGGATGAGTTGGTGACGGGCATCGGCGCGAACTACTCGGCGGCGGCCGGGCGAAGGATACTGGCCGCCTTGGCTTTCGCGGATCCAATGTCCGGTTCGGCGGGAGAGTCCTACAGCCGCGCGCTGATCCAGGTTGCCGGTTTCGAAACGCCGGTCCTGCAGCAAGCCATCCACGACAAGGACGGGCTTGTAGGCTATGCCGACTTCTACTGGAAGCTGGCCAAGGTGGTGGGAGAATTCGATGGCGTGGAGAAGTACGTCAAAC
This sequence comes from Pseudarthrobacter raffinosi, assembly GCF_023913735.1. Classification (GTDB taxonomy): domain Bacteria; phylum Actinomycetota; class Actinomycetes; order Actinomycetales; family Micrococcaceae; genus Arthrobacter; species Arthrobacter raffinosi. The sequence goes on along the minus strand of NZ_JAMXBH010000024.1, from coordinate 26,690 downwards.
CGGAGTTCCTCAAGGGCCGAACAGTATCGCAGGTGGTGGTGGAGGAAAAGAAGCGCGAGAACAGAATCCGGGCCACGGGATTCAACGTGGTGAGGTGGGACTGGGCCGATCTAAAGGAGCCGGGGAAGCTGGAAGGCATGCTGGCAGCGGCCGGCGTGCCCCGCCGTCGTGCGCGTTCTGCGGAACTCGACGCGCGAAAGACCCTATGACGCGCACACGCCCTGTCGCTACCGGTATTGCGTTCGCGACAGGTCATATGAGCAGCGCCACGCAACCTCCACGCTGTCGCACATATGCAACGTGAATCACGATATTGCGTATAAGCAAGATCGGTTCGGCGGTTTTTGGACAGCAACCGGGCAGGAGCGTCCCGGGTTGAAGGGTGACAGCCTAGGGCCAGCGTTCGACGTCGGCACGCATGTGGGCAAGCTGTGCCCTGAGCTCCGGCAGACTGCGGGCCGCCGTTTGCCACACGGTGTCGTTGCGAATGGCCGCGTAATCGTGTGAGAGCACATTCCGGAGGCCGCGCATCTGACGCCAGGGTATCGCGGGGTACTGCTCACGTACCGGCTCGGGGATCCGATCCGCGGCAGTGTTCAGGTCAATAAGGATGGACTTCATTGCCTCGCGCGACCGCCAATTTCCCGGATCGTTGAAGGCAGGCTCACCGTCATCCACGATCTGCTGCGCCCAGCCCAGCCGCTCCTCCATGTCTCCGATCAGCTGGAGGACCCTGCCCTCCGGGGCCGTAGCGAGGGAGAAGCTCGGATCCTTCCGCTCACGGGGCACGAACTGACCGCCCACGGGGACATCTTCGGGGTCCCCGCTCACAGGGGGATTGCTTCGCTGAGGATGCGCTCCATGATAGGGCCCCCTGAACCCGATGGGACGATGTCCACTTCCACGCCGAGCAGATCAATCATGTCCAGGCGGAAGCCGGACAGGTCGAAAAGTGTTGCGCCCGGTTCGAGGTCAACCAGAAGATCGACGTCGGATTCCGGTGTGTCCTCGCCTCTTGCCAACGATCCGAAAACGCGGACATTATGTGCTTTGTATCTGTGGGCGATCGCCAGTGTCTCGCCGCGGTGTTCAGCGAGGATCTCCGATGGCCGGCGCCTTAATACTTTCATGATCCTGTCAAGGGTTTCGGGCCGAGGGATGCGCTTCCCGGATTCATATGCCGACAGATTTGGCTGGCTGACATGCGAGAGCTCTGCTAGCCGTTTCTGGCTCAGCCCGGCACGAACCCTCTTCGCGGCGATCTCGCTGGTCATAGGTCAACTATATCGGGGCGATATAAGTCTGGCGGGGAGCATCTGGGCAGGAGGGCCAACCCGGCTCACCGGTCGGACAGGATCCGGCTCTTGGCACGGCCGATAACCGTTGGCGCATAGCTGCAGAGTGCCCAGTACGCCGAGCCTGCGGCCAGTGAGGCCACGACGGCGAGGGCGGGGCTGAGCTCAACTACCAGCGGGTAAACCAGCCAATGCACCAGATAGATGTGCAGGGACGCGCTGGCCAGCAGAACGGTGAGGCGCCGGAGCCCGGCCGGGACGGGAATGCTGGGCAGCCACAGGAGCAGGAGTATCCCGGCCAGGACAGTCAGTTCACGGACGGGGTTGTCGAAGAACCCCGGGATGGTCAAAGCGGCCACCAGGCTCACGGCGCCTCGCTGAAGGATATGGCGGGCCCGGGCAACCGCCCATCCCAGCGCGAAAAGCCAGAATATGGGCGGCGTGTGCGGAATTCCCGGCTCAAAAAGCTCATAGCGTGTAAGGAGTCCGGCGGCGAGGAGTACCAGCGGAAAAAGGAACGGGAGGCGCTTTTCGGCCCGGCTGACCCAGGGCAGGGCGAGCAACGCCGTCATGCTGACCAGCAGGTAGACGAGCACCTCGATGAACCAGAAATGCGACCGGGTGGTCACCTCTTCGGGTCCGATGATGGCGTTGAGGAGGAAGATATTCGCCAGGCTGTATCTGTCGGTGATCAGGTAGGCGAAGCCGATGAACGCCATGCTGGGGATGATGACCCTGGCCAGGCTGGCGGCTTGTTTCCGCAGCCGCGGCACACCTTCCCCGGAGAGCTGGAACCGGGCGAAGTTGAACCCCGCCACTGCCATGAGCACGTGGGCGGCACCCTGCCAGTGCAGGAATCCAATATGGGTACTGACAATCAGGAAAATCGAGACAGCCCGCAGCACGATGCTGGTTTCAAGCCGGGCGAACGGGCGGCGCTTCCGCGTCCGCGGCTGTTCAAGGCGGGCCCCCAGCACCCCCACCGGGGTGATGTGCCAGTCCGGGGGCAAATGCCCCAACGCCTGCTCAAGCCGCACGGACGCTGCCACATACGAAAGCGAGTCCCCGCCGAGCGTAACGAACGTGTCGTCGTCGGAAATGTCATCCAGCTCCAGCGTGTCCTCAAAAATGCGCACCACACTGTCCCGCGGCTTAGCTCCGGAGTTCGCGCTGGACGGCGCGCCTTGACCTGTGGGTTTGGCGAGCGCCAGGACGGCCGGGTAGTCCAGCTTGCCGGACGCCAGACGCGGGAGCTCCGGCACCGCGTGCACGTGCAGGGCAGCTCGGGGCAGGCCTATGCCCTGGGCGAGGAGCTTGCCCAGCAGCGCCGGGTCGTGTTCACCCTCGACGGCGACGACGAGTCCCTGGTCCGTGCCGGCGCTCGCGGCCTGAATACCAAGGTCGGCAAGGATCCGTTCCACTTGTCCAAGGTCGACGCGGAGGCCGACGATCTTGACGAACCGGCTGCGCCTTCCCACGACCTCGTACAGTCCGTCAGCGTTCTTGCGCGCCAGGTCGCCGGTGCGGAGTTCATCCACCGTCCGTCCGAGGCCGAGGTCCTCCGGCGTCTGGGCGTAACCCAGCATCACGTTGGGCCCGGAATAGACCAGCTCCCCATGCTCCAGTCCGGGGACCGGGTCTATCCGGAAGGCGCCGCCGGGGACAGGGATTCCGATGGCCCCTGGCGACGTACCTGCCAGCCGGGGCGGGAGGTATGCCATGCGTGCGGTGGCCTCCGTCTGGCCGTACATCACATAGAGATCCCAGCCGCTCCTTGCGCCCAGTCCGGCGTAGCGCCGGACCAGGTCAGGGCCGAGCCTGCCGCCAGCCTGGGTCACATACCTGAGCGTGGGCAGCTTCATCGCGGCGAACCCCACCCGCTCGAGCAACTCGAAGGTGTAGGGAACGGCTGCGAACGATGTGGCCCCCTCGCTGCGGAACAGATCCCAGAAGCAGGGGTCCACCACGGACAGATCCGTCAGGACCAGGCTGGCACCACGCAGCAGGTGGCTGTTGATCACTGACAGTCCATAGCAGTAGGACATGGGCAGCGTGGTCATAGCCCGGTCATACTCCGTGATGCCGAGGTATCCCGCGATGGACTCTGCGTTCGCCTGGAGGTTTTCATAGGACAGCCGCACAAGCTTGGGTGAACCGGTGGAGCCTGAGGTGCTCAACAGAAGGGCCAGGTCCGGGTGCAGAGAGTGTACGGTGCCAGGCCGCCGCTCCTCCAGCACTGTCCGGCCGTTCGCCGAACTCAGGATAACGTCCGGATCATAGGCCTCGACCAGGGACTCCAGGGCGGCAGGCTTGTCCGCGGGCAGGAGGATCAGCGGATGACCGGCCGCCATGGCCGCCAAGTACCCCACCAATGAGTCAACATCGTTACCGGCCGTCAGTGCCACCAGGCGTCGTTCGGTACCGAGGCGCCGGCCCAGCTCCTCAACACGGTCGGCCAGTTCCCGGTACGTTAAGACACCCTTGCTCGTGGCAATGGCAGTCCTGTCACCGTTGCTCGCGAGGTTCGAGGCAAACGACAGGCGTTGAAGGTCAAGTTGGGTGCTCATAGCGTGTGGTCCATAGGTGTCTTCGGCGATTTAGGGAAGCCTAACCTTGGAAGAGTACACCGGGCGTTGGTGAATTAAGAAACCAAAACGTACCCTATTTCTCCAGCCGCTGGCGTAATGCCGGGGTCTCGACAGGCTCGACCACCGGGGACGTACGACGTCGGCACCCTCGCCGAGTGCCGCCGTCGGACGTTCCTCCCCACTTCCTCCACGACGCGCACATTCCCTTAGGACGCGCACCCGCGCTGTCGACACCCGTATTCGGGGGTCCCCGGCGCGTTTGCGTAGCGCCAGACCGTTTGCGCGTCGCCACGACCGGCGCGCGGCAGGTACTAAATTATCGGCCTGGATAAGTTCAAGAGGGCCCGGTTCCGGCGGGATGGGAATTGCTCATCGAGGCGTCATGATTTCGACAGGCTCGATCACCGGGAGGACATCCGATCAGCCCTTTAGCTCGGCGCGGCGGAAGCGGAGTTCCTGCAGCGCCCCGTTCAAAGGTGACCCCGCGAAGGGAAGGACTTCCAGATCGATAGCGGTGGCTGCCGCCAACGCGATATTGTTGGCGGCAGTGGCCGCGCGTGGGGGCAACCCGATGCTGGCCGCAAACTCCTGCCAATGCCGGGCCTTGAGGTTCTTGACGCGGCCGGAGACGGTCAGGGCCATGGTGTCATCGCCATAGAGCAGCGTGCAGGGGATGTCGTAGACCGGCGCCACTACCCAGCCGCCGTACAGGCCCTCCAGGACCGACGCGTTCTTGGCATGCAGGTCACCGTTTCCGGTCAGCCACGCGAAGACGAACTGCAGGTAGAGGTTCCTGACGGCAACAGCTTTGGCTTTGCACAGCCCAGCCAACGCCTCCACTACTTCCTCGGAGCTCACGGCATATTTTGATGCCGGAGGGAGGTTCAGGACCTGTGCGGCATCCTCCAGGGCCAGGCGCAGCAGCCCGTGGTCCTGCGTGCGGTCGAACCGCTCCACGAGGAGTCCGGGCAGGCCATTCCGGTCCGAGACAACGCTGTGCTTGGCCACCGGGATTTTCAGCGCCTTAGCCCCCGTGAGGTGCGCTGCTTCATTTAGGACCAGATGAGGGTGCCGCGGCGGATCCAGTTTGAGCAGGTACCGCCGGCTGGCCAAGGCGACCGGGGTGGTCAGCATCGAAGCGCTGGCTTTGGCCTGGACTCCCGGTAGCCCGTGAGGGTCCACTGCGTCGGCGAGGACAGCGAAGTCCAGGTCCTCCGGACGCGACGTGTCCGCCAGCGGCAGTGGCTCCCCCGGCACTTTTCCGGCGGGTACGATCTGCACGTCACCGGGAACGTCGGCACCGACGGCAAGCAGAAGGCTGAGCTCATCGCCAAGGCTGGTCTTCACGGCGTCCTTCAGGACCGTGAGGCGGTGGCCTTCGGGTAAGAGGCCTGAGTAAAAGGACGGCAGCGCGCCACTGGGTGCTTCCACCGGCTCCGCGACAACAGGCAGGGTGGTCGCGATAGGGCGGCCGGCGGTGCTGAGGTAGTCGGGCGTGTAGGAAAAGACGACACTGCCGCGGCTGGTCCGGTTCAAACGTCCCGCCAGGACACCTGCCTTGTACACATCCGCGCTGCGGACGAATCTCAGTCGCCCCAGGTCGTCAGGCATCGGTAGCCTTGAGGTGCAGCCCCACAGCGTTGGCCGCGGCGGCCACCGTGACCAGGGATGGATTGCCGGTCCCGGTTTCGATGGCGTGAACGGTCCGGGAGGACGTACCGATCAGGTCGGCCAGCGTGCCCTGGGTGATACCAGCCTCCTTTCGGGCGCGCCGAATGCTCGCCCCGATGGCTGCGACGTCCTCCACTGCGGCTCCTTCTGAAGTATATTGCTGATTCCTCTGGTTTCACCGCCCACTTTTCCCTATTGGATACAAATCTGCAACATATTTCTGAAAATACGTTGTGGCCCTTCATGATCACGGGCAAACGCTTGAATCAGAAGGATATTTCCGATCATCCACTGCCTGGGGCGGCTGCCGCCGTCGGACGTTCCTCCCCAGCCCCTCCGCCCAGGACACGCAAAAGCCCGGCGTGTCAGGGGCTTTGTGAAACTAGACTTGCCTCATGACACCGCAGGAGCTGGCCAACCTGGCACATTTGCGCCGGGCGCGGGACCTGATCGACCGCGAGTACGCCCGGCCGCTCGATGTGCCCACCATGGCCGCCGGGGCCCTCATGTCAGCGGCGCACTTCTCCCGCCAGTTCAAGGCCGCCTACGGTGAGACGCCGTACAACTACCTAATGACGCGGCGGATCGAACGCGCCATGGCCCTGCTGCGCGCCGGCGCCAGCGTGACCGATGCGTGCATGGAGGTGGGTTCCACGTCCCTGGGTTCCTTCAGCTCGCGGTTCACCGAGATCGTCGGCATGACGCCCAGCGCCTACCGGGCCCGCGAACACCACGCCGTGAAGGCGATGCCCACGTGCATCGCCCGCCAGCACACCCGGCCCGCGCGCAAACCGAGCAGGTTTGAAGAAGCCTCTTCCTAGCCGCTCCCCTAGCGTGGGAGACATGAACATTTCATTGAAGTACGCACACGTCACCGTCAACGATCTCGATGAGTCCCTCGCCTTCTACCGCTACGCCCTTGGCCTGGAAGTCCGGAACGACGTCGGCTCGGACGGACAGCGCTGGGTCACCCTTGGCAGTGCCGCCCAGCCCGACCTTGAGATCGTCCTCTCCCCTCCCCACGCCGGCCGCTCCCAGGCCGACGGGGACTCCATCCAGGAGCTCCTCACCAAAGGCGTTATGCCCATGCTCGTGTTCAACACGGACGATCTCGACGCCACCTTCGAAACCCTCCGGGCGTCAGGCGCCGAGGTTCTCCAGGAACCCATCGTCCAGCCGTGGGGCCCGCGCGACTGCGCCTTCCGCGACCCGTCCGGCAACATGATCCGCATCAACCAGGGCTGCCATTAACGTTCGACGTCGGCACCCAACCCGGGGGCCGACGTCGTGCGTTCCTCCCCGGTTCTGTGACGCGCAAATTCGTTTTCGACCCGGATATTCCACTACGCAGTCCATATTCCGGGTGCGCCCGTGGAGGTGCGGGTCGGAAACGCACAAGCGCGTCGCCAGGACTTCTCCACATAGCGGCACCTACCCCTCGCGCCGAGGGCGCGCAGCTGGCATCTTCGCTACATGACCGACCTTCCACCGCTTCTCTTGGCCCGCGACCGCGTCCTTCACGGGCTGACCCCGAATGACCTCGCCAAGCGCGTAAAGGCCGGTTCCCTGGTCCGCGTCCAGGCAGCTGCGGAAACGTTCGAGAAACCCACGGTCTTCGCCAGGCAATCCGCCGCCAGCGTGTGGGGAATTCCCACCATCGGCCTGAACTACCCGGTCCAGGCCCTCACCATGAAGAACGACGGCGGCCGGTCACGTGCTGGAGTCCGCCGCCACTTTGCTGCACCGGCGGGTCTGATGGTGGTCCGGAGGGAGGGCCTGCTCGTCACCGGCCGCATCCGCACTGTCCTGGACCTGGCGGCGTTCACGCCTTTTACCGAGGCTGCCGCACCTCTGGACCATGTGCTTCGACGAGACCGGACCCTGCGGCTGCCTGCCTTGACGAAGGCTGAACTGGAGTCAGGTATCGGATCAATGTATTCCGCTGCTGCGGGGCGAAGGGTGCTGACCGCCGTGGCTTTCGCGGACCCTTTGTCCGGTTCCGCAGGGGAGTCCTACAGCCGCGCGCTGATCCATGTGGCCGGCTTCGAAGCCCCGGTCCTGCAGCAAGCCATCCACGACAGGGACGGCCTGGTGGGCTACACCGACTTCTACTGGAAGCTGGCCAAGGTGGTTGGCGAATCGATGGCGAGGAGAAGTACGTCAAACCGGAGTTCCTCAAGGGCCGGACCGCGTCGCAAGTGGTGGAGGAAAAGAAGCGCGAGAACAGAATCCGGGCCACGGGGTTCAACGTGGTGAGGTGGGATTGGGCCGATCTGATGAGGCCCGGGAAGCTGGAACGCAAGCTCGCAGCGACCGGCGCGCCCCGCCGTCGTACGCGTTCTGCGGTTTTCGACGCGCAAACCCGACCGTGACCCGCATATTCCTTGGCGCCGGTGATATTCAGGTGTCGACACGGAATATGCGTAACAAACCGGCGTGACCGCTTCCTGGCCGCGCTGATGAAATTCTCCACAGAGCTGGATGCTGCGCACGCCGTGAATCGTTCCCTGATGGCAGAGCTGAACCGTCAGGAACGGAACCGGCCCCACACGTGGACGGCCCAGTGCCCGCCGGCGTGATGCGAACGGGCCCTTGGATTGATGAAGCCAGTTCGTGCTGAGTTCCGCATAAAGCTTTTGGACCCGGGCCTGAATGTCGTCGCGCACGAGGCGAATGCGCTCCATTCCTTCGCTGTCGCGTTCGGAGGCAGCCGGAGCCCTAAGGGCCGCAAAGTACTCTGAGGGGACAGGCAAACCGCCTGCCTGCCCGGCTGCAGGATCTGAGCCCGTTCCGGCACTCCGCGGCGATGCCCGTCGAGCCGTTTGATCCGGCAGCTGCCTAGATCATGTCCGCTATTGCCCTCACCGGGGCAGGGATCGCCACCTACCTGTTCCGGTGGGTACTACATCCGCAACCCGGCAGGTGCAGGGGGGAGCTCGGATGTTACCCGGCCCTCCTCTCTTACTCCTGTGCGTCCATCTGGGTGTCGACCGGACGCCGCCGGCCGGTGATCCCGGTCGGGACAATCTCCACGTAGGACCCTTTCGCGGTCGGCGTCCAGGGGCGCTGGGCCTTCTGCTGAGCGGCGTCGATTTCCGACCAGTTCTGCAGTTCGCGGGCCGTCCCTTGAACGACAACGATCCAGGCGGACGCTTCCGACCGGCCGTTCGCTTCAAAGGCCACCGAAGGGTTGATGGTCAGTTCCACAAGCATTTCGCCCTGCGGCGTTCGCACAAGTATTTTTCCGTCCCGGGCGTGGAATTCCACGGGAAAAATATCAGGCTTATTACGCACACTCACGGCCAGCCGGCCCTCTGTCGTACCGGCCAGCAGTTCCCAGCATTCATCCGGGGCCAGGTTCGCCGCGGGATACTGCGCGTCAGAGAGCATGATCGTCCTTCCATGGCCCCGGACACGCCGTTTGGCCTTGTTGTCTGCCTCATCCGGCGCTCTTGCGCCGAAGAGATACCGCCCAGCCTAACGCCGGGTTTGGACCCCTTGGCCCTCCACGACCCGACCCGGGCTCGGCCCAGGAGGACACGGAAGCGGCCGATCCGACCAAGCTAGAACAGCGCTGAGCACGTTCGGCGTTTTCTGGAACCTGCGCGTGGATCGCCGGGACGGGTCGGGCGGGGGGACTAGCCCAGGCGTGCCTGAAGATTGTCGTCCAGTGCTGCGAGGAACTCCTCTGTGGTGAGCCATTCCTGGTCCGGCCCCACCAAAAGGGCCAGGTCCTTGGTCATCTGGCCGGATTCGACCGTCTTGATGACGACGTCTTCGAGAGTCACAGCAAAGTCAATGACGGCAGGGGTGTTGTCCAGTTTCCCGCGGTGCATGATGCCCCTGGTCCACGCGAAGATCGAGGCGATCGGGTTGGTCGAGGTCGGCTTGCCCAACTGGTGCTGGCGGTAGTGGCGCGTCACGGTGCCGTGTGCGGCTTCAGCCTCGACGGTCTTGCCGTCCGGGGTCATCAGCACGGAGGTCATGAGGCCGAGCGAGCCGTAGCCCTGGGCGATGGTGTCGGACTGGACGTCGCCGTCGTAGTTCTTGCAGGCCCAGACGTAGCCGCCGTCCCACTTCATCGCCGAAGCGACCATGTCATCGATCAGCCGGTGCTCGTAGCTGAGGCCTGCCGCTTCGAACTGGTCCTTGAACTCGGCGTCGAATACTTCCTGGAAGAGATCCTTGAACTGGCCGTCGTAGGCCTTCAGGATGGTGTTCTTGGTAGAGAGGTACACGGGGTAGTTTCGCTGCAGTCCGTAGGCGAAGGAGGCGCGGGCGAAGTCCCGGATGGAGTCGTTGAAGTTATACATGCCCATGGCAACCCCTCCCCCGTCCGGGTAGGTGACCACCGTCTGCTTGATCTCTTCGCCTCCGTCGGAGGGGGTGAAGGTCATGGTCAGCGTGCCGGGACCCGGGACCTTGAAGTTGGTCGCCATGTACTGGTCGCCGAAGGCGTGACGGCCGATGATGATCGGCTTGTTCCAGCCCGGAACCAGGCGCGGGATATTGGAAATGATGATGGGCTCGCGGAAAACGACGCCGCCCAGGATGTTACGGACGGTTCCGTTCGGGGACGGCCACATCTTCTTCAAGCCGAACTCCTCAACGCGCGCCTCGTCAGGGGTAATCGTGGCGCACTTAACGCCGACGTTGTATTCCTTGATGGCGTTCGCGGCGTCGATCGTGACCTGGTCATCGGTTGCGTCACGGTTCTGGATGGACAAATCGAAGTATTTCAGGTCCACATCCAGATACGGGACGATCAGGCGGTCCTTGATGAACTGCCAGATGATGCGGGTCATCTCGTCGCCGTCAAGCTCCACAATGGAGCCAACAACCTTGATCTTTTCGTTCATACCGTCTCCTTGATTCATGGGCACATTGACCCACACCGATGGTGGTCTCTGACATCTGAAGCCCTGGCGGTGGGTCTGACGTCGCGGGCCGGCGCGGATGACGCCGGGCACCACGTCTGGCACCTATCGGGAGCTGATGCGCGGCGTCCCCCGGCGGGCAGCGAAGCGGTTCTTGAGATGTTGCAGCTCGGCCGGCAACTGGGCGGGCAGCGAGTCACCGAACCGGGCGTACCACTGATCGATGCTGTCGATTTCCTGGGCCCATTCGTGTGAATCGACCGCCAATGCGGCACTGAGGTGTCCGGGGGTGACGTTAAGGCCTTCGATGTCGAGGGACTCCGGTGCGGGGACGAAGCCGATGGGGGTTTCGATGGCAGCCGCTGTCCCTTCGAGCCGTTCGATGGCCCATTTGAGGACGCGGGAGTTGTCTCCGAATCCGGGCCAGAGGAAACTTCCGTCGGCGCCGCGGCGGAACCAGTTGACCAGGAAGATCCGGGGCAGTTTTGCGGGATCGGCGCTCCGGCCGGTCACCAGCCAGTGGTTGAGGTAGTCCCCGGCGTTGTAGCCGATGAAGGGCAGCATGGCCATCGGATCGCGGCGGACGACCCCGACCTGACCGGCGGCTGCCGCTGTCGTCTCGGAAGACAGCGTTGATCCCATGAAGACACCGCCCGCCCAATCTCTGGACTCGGTGACCAGCGGGATGGTTGTCTTCCGGCGGCCACCGAAGAAGATGGCGGCGAGCGGCACGCCCTCGGGTTGGTAGTATTCCTCGGCCAGGATACTGACCTGGCTGATGGGGGTGCAGAACCGTGAGTTGGGGTGCGCTGCGGGCCGGCCGGAGGCGGGGGTCCAGTCCTGTCCGGTCCAGTCGGTCAGGTGCTCCGGGGTCTCCCGGGTCATGCCTTCCCACCAGACGCCGCCGTCATCGGTGAGGGCGACGTTGGTGAAGATGGTGTTGCCCTTGGCGATGGCGTCCATCGCGTTGGGGTTGGTGTGCCAGCCGGTGCCCGGTGCGACGCCGAAGAGACCCGCTTCCGGGTTGGTGGCGCGCAGTTCCCCGTCCTTGCCCGGACGTATCCAGGCGATGTCATCCCCGAGGGTTTCCACCGTCCAGTCCTCCACGGTGGGGTTGAGCAGGGCGAGGTTGGTTTTACCGCAGGCCGAGGGGAAGGCGGCGGAGATGTAGTAGACCTTCTGTGCCGGGCTGGTGAGTTTGAGGATGAGCATGTGTTCCGCGAGCCAGCCCTCCTGCCGGGACATCGCGGAGGCGATGCGCAGTGAGTAACACTTCTTACCCAACAGCGCGTTGCCTCCGTAGCCGGAGCCGTATGACCAGATGGACTTCTCTTCGGGGAAGTGAACGATCCATTTCTCTTCGTTACAGGGCCAGCTGACATCCTGCTGGCCTGGCTCCAGCGGTGCGCCGACCGAGTGCAGCGCCGGGACGAAATCCGCGTCCAGCTCGACCATTCTGGCCAGCACGCCCGCACCGGTGTGCGCCATGATCCGCATTGACGCCACGACGTAGGCGCTGTCAGTGATCTCAACCCCGAATTTGGGGTCCTCCGCGTCGAGGTGGCCCATCACGAACGGAATCACGTACATGGTGCGCCCGCGCATTGCACCGGCAAAGAGCTTATGCAGTTTTTCCTTCATCTGCGCGGGTTCCATCCAGTTATTGGTGAAACCTGCGTCCCGTTCGTCTTCGGAGCAGATGAACGTCCGCTCTTCGACCCGGGCGACGTCCTTGGGGTCGGAGAAGGCGGCAAAGGAGTTGGGGAACTTGTCCTCGGCCAGGCGCGTCAGCGTACCGGCGGCGACGAGCCCGTCGGTGAGCGCACGGTATTCGGCCTCTGATCCGTCGACCCAGTGGATGCGGTCCGGTCCGGTCAGGGCGGCTACTTCGCCGACCCAGTCCAGAAGTCGGGGGGAGGCAATGGGGGCGGTGTCCAGGAGGCTGGAGTATGTGGTGTTGTGCACGGTTCTCTTCCTTCCCCCGCACTGACGGCGGGCGGGGCGGTCTTAGAAAGCTCATGGGGAATGGTTCGTGAAGCCGCGGCCAAGCGGCCCGGGACAGGCAGTGCCCGCCGGCATCGCGGTAAAGAAAACTGGCCGCAGGTTTACTGTTTGATGGATACATCATCTAATATAACAGGTAGTCGCGGACCTGCGCTGCCCTGCCCTGCCCTGCCCTGCCCCTGAGATCGTGATGCTCGGACGTCCCCGTGAGGCGGCCCTTCGGCCGGGCAACGGCAGGGATTGGGCGGTGCGCCGGCAGGTGCTAAGGTCCCGGCGTCAGGCTTTCGGCGTAGGGCAGGACGGCCCTCAGGTCCGGGGCCCCGATTTCCAGGCGGGCGCGGGCGAGGGCGATGACGTCCAGGTCTTTGTTTTCCGCAAGGTGGACGACGGGGTGGCCGTTGGGCAGCAGGAGCCACCGCACCGCGGGGAGTTCCGGACCAGGACGGTTCCGATGAAGAGTCCGGCTTCTACCTTCAGGCGCCACGGCGCCAGCTCGATCCTCTCCGGCCCGGTGAGGAGTCCTCCGAGTACTTCGATCCCCTGCGCGGCGTCAGCGAGCGTTGCGCCGCGGGCCGCTGCCCATTGACGGAGGCTGCTGCACTGCCCCAGATGGGCATCGAGTTGTTTTTCGACGGCAGCAACGCCGCCGGCCAGTTCCCGGGTGAAGAAGATTGCGTAGTCCCGGGCGGTGCCGGTACCTGGGCCGTGCCGGGAAAAATCCGCGGGCTGTCCGCTCATAGCCTGAGGCCTCCGGTCGCCATCCGGGTGAGGGGAATCCCTGTTTGGAGTTCCTGTCCGTTGAGGGAGCTGTACGCGGTGATATCGCGATCTTCCCCCAGCCCGGTCAGGGATGCCCGCGGGAAGAGCGCCGTGACGGACGCACCCGCGCAGGTCGCGCCGCCTCGAGGGTGCACCGTGCGGGTGACGGTCCCGAAATCGTAGGTGGACTGGCCTGTGACGCGGCCGTCCCGGAGGCTGACTGTGAGGTGCCTGATCGTGCTCCGGTCCGCGTCGCCGGCACGGAGCCCTACCAGGTAGCTTCCCCCGGCTGGGGGCCTGTTCAGTTCAAATTCCACGCGCACGTCCGGTCCGGAGGTGTCCACCGAGACCCCGGTGATGATCGGAGCCGGAGGCGTGGGGGCAGGAACGGGCGCTGGCCGCTCGACCCCCGACGTCGTCAGCGGGTCCCTCATGCCGCACCCGCCCCGGCCCGGCGATGGGGCTTTGACGCGCGGCGGGCCGTGGGGGCCGGCTGGGGCTTTACTGCCATGGGCATGGTGAGGGATCTCATTCCGGCCGGCCAACGTCCGTGACGGTGCCCACCCATATGGGCTGTGTCCGGGCCCGCGCCAGCGGGCCCGGCGGGGGCAACTGCCTTACCCCCTGTTATATTGGATGATAGAAGGATAAAATAGTCAAGCAAGGTTTTGCTGTGAAGCCGGGAGGCAGGCATGGACGATTTTTCGGATTTCCGGGCGCCCTTATATGAGGTAAAGGCCAACCTGTTCAAAGGTCTGGCGCATCCGGTGCGGATCAGGGTGCTGGAGATGTTGTCCGCGGCACCGGAAGTGTCGGTGACCGACATGCTCGCCGCGACCGGGCTGGAGGCCTCGCATCTGTCCCAGCACCTGTCCGTGCTGCGCCGCTACCACCTGGTGACGGCTGAACGCCGGGCCCTGCAGATGTTCTATTCCCTGGCGTACCCCCAGGTCGCGGACCTCCTCGCGGTGGCCAAGCTGCTGCTGAACGACATGCTCCGCAACACCCGTGACCAGCTCGAATATTCGGCGGCAAGCTCTCCTGCGGCTGCCCCTGCAGGCAGCGTCTGATGAGCGCTCTGGACACGGCCCGTGCGCTGTTGCCGACCTGGCGGGATTATGGTGAACTGCCCCGCAGTTGGAAAGGGGACCTGGTCGCGGGCATCACGGTCGGTATCGTCGCGCTGCCACTGGCGCTGGCCTTTGGTGTCAGCTCCGGCGCCGGTGCGGCCAGCGGACTGATCACTGCGGTGATCGCGGGGGTGATCGCGGCTGTTTTTGGCGGCTCGAACATCCAGGTTTCCGGGCCGACCGGGGCGATGGTCGTCGTCCTGGGCCCGGTCATTGCCACCCAGGGCATCGGTGCGCTGGCCGCGGTCTCGGTCCTGGCCGGGGTGATCGTCATCGTTGCCGGGGTACTCAAACTGGGCCGGGTCGTTACCCTCCTGCCGTGGCCGGTGATCGAAGGATTCACCCTGGGGATCGCGATGATCATCTTCCTCCAACAGGTCCCGGCGGCCTTCGGCGTTAAAGCCGGACCGAGCAGCAACGCCGCCGTTTCTGCCGTCCAGGGACTCACCACAGCGTCCCCCGCCGCTCTCCTGGCCCCCGTGGCCCTGGTGGCCGTGGTCGCGCTGATCATGATCGCGGCCCCCCGGATCCACCCGCAGATCCCCGGGTCGCTCATTGCCATCATCGTCGCCAGCATCGCCGCCCAGGTCCTGGACCTTCCTGTGGCCCGGATAGGTGCCCTGCCGGACACCCTGCCCGCCCCGGTGATCCCCGCCCTGGACTGGGGCGCAGTTGCTGCGCTGGCCGCCCCGGCGGCCACGATCGCGGCGCTGGCCGCGATCGAGTCGCTGCTCTCCGCACGGGTCGCCGCCTCGATCTCTGACACCGGCCCTTATGACGCGGACCGCGAACTCCTCGGCCAGGGACTGGCTTCGGTCTGCTCCGGGTTCTTCGGCGGCATGCCTGCCACCGGTGCCATCGCCCGCACCGCGGTAAACATCCGCTCCGGCGGCAGGACCAGGCTTGCCGCGATCATCCACGCCCTGGTCCTGCTGGCCGTGGTCTACTTGGCCACCGGCCCGGTCTCCCGGATCCCGCTCGCGGCCCTCGCCGGTGTCCTGATGGTCACCGCTACGCGCATGGTGTCCCTCGCCACGCTGCGCAGCGTGATCGGCTCCACCAGGGCAGACACGGTCGTTTTCTTCATCACCGCCCTGATCACTGTGTCCTTCGACCTGATCCAGGCCGTTGCGATCGGCATCGCCGTCGCGTCCTTCTTCGCCCTGCGCACCCTGGTCAACTCCAGCGGCGTGCACCGCGAAGAAATCCCGGGACCGGTCCAGGACGGGGACGAACACATTGCCGTGTTCCGGCTCGACGGGGCCCTGTTCTTCGCCGCCGCCGAACGCGTCCTGGACCGGGTCAGCGCGATCCGCAACGTCGACGTGGTCATTATCCGCATGTCCCAGCTCCAGGTCCTGGACGCGACCGGGGCAAGGGTCATCACCGACATCGTCAACGCCCTCGAACGCCGCGGAATTACCGTGCTGATCAAAGGCATCCAGGAACGCCACCTGGCCCTGGTCACCCGGGTAGGTGTGCTGGAGTCCCTGCGCCACCACAAACACCTGTTCGAAGATCTGCCCCCGGCTGTGGAACACGCCCGCAGCCACGTCGCCCGGGCCAGGGCCACCCGTGCCACCGAACATCCCCCACAGGACAAGGCACCCGACGCAGGCCAGGACCCCGTCCGTGGCCGGGCTGCGGGAACTACTCCCGGAAACACCACGGTCCGATGAATGTTCAGGAGCATCCATTGCCACCGACAGCCACCGCGGAATCCAGGCCGCAACGGGATCACGTGCCGCACTACCTCCTGGGTTTCGGACTCGCGGCCCTTCTGCTGTTCGACCTCCCGGCACTTCTCGCAGGGCCCACGAACCCGGCCTGGCTGGCCGCGGTGGTACTGACCGGCCCGACCGTCGGCATCCCCGCCGGGATCGCCGCGTTCCAACGCCGCAATGCCTCATCCGGCGGTCCTGCGGGAGCTGGCGCGCCGTACCCTGGCAGGAGCCGGCGATGAGCGTGGACGGCATGCCGCTGCCGGCGTGGAAGCACTCCAGACCCGGCGGAACCGGGTACCCCGCGGACGCGCAAGCCTGGGACCGGTGGTACGCCAGCGCCGCCTATGGCTGGTCCCCCGCCAGCTCGACTGTGCGCTCAGCACTGAACGGGCTCACGCCCGGGCGGGCACTGGACCTCGGGTCCGGGGACGGCCGGCACGCGGTCTGGCTGGCCGGGCGCGGCTGGCACGTCCAGGCCCTGGACTTTTCCGCAGAAGCCCTGGCCCTCGGGCGGGAGCGTGCCTTCGCCGAAGGAGTCACCGGCCTGGTCACCTGGACAGTCGCCGAAGTAACGGTGCACACTCAGGACCCGGCGAGCCTGGACCTGGTCCTGGCCGCCTTCCTGGACCTGCCCGGACCGGACCTCGAACGGGTCATCGCCCGCGCCGCCCTGGCCCTCGCCCCCGGGGGAATCTTCCTCTTCATCGGCCATGATCCGGAAGACCCGCGCGAAGGCACCACAGGCCCGCGGGACCAATCCATGCTGCATGGCAGCACCGAAGTCGCCGCGTGGGCTCGGCGGTCCGGCCTGGAAGTCGAATCAGCCGAGACCCACTCCCGGCCCGTTCCCGGGGACCGGCGCCCCGCCTTGGACTGCGTCCTCCTGGCCCGCAAACCTGCCCGGGCCCCGGATGTACCGGCCTTCAACACACCCTTGTCCACCAGGAACACCGATCATAAGGTCCCGTCATGACCGCTAGCACAACCCTCGCCGCTGCCCCCGCCGCCGTGGTCCCCCGGTCCAAGGGACGCATCGTGGTCAGCTGGATTACCACCACCGACCACAAAATTATCGGGTACATGTACCTGATCGCATCGTTCACGTTCTTCTGCCTCGGCGGGGTCATGGCGCTGCTCATCCGGGCCGAGCTGTTCGAGCCAGGCATGCAGATCCTGCAAACCAAGGAACAGTACAACCAGCTGTTCACCATGCACGGAACCATCATGCTGCTGATGTTCGCCACCCCGCTCTTCGCCGGGTTCGCGAACGTCATGATGCCCCTGCAGATCGGCGCCCCGGACGTTGCTTTCCCTCGGCTTAATGCCCTGGCGTTCTGGTTCTTCCTCTTCGGCTCCCTCATCGCTGTCTCCGGGTTCATCACCCCCCAGGGAGCCGCGTCGTTCGGTTGGTTCGCGTACGCGCCGCTCTCCAACACCACCTTCACCCCGGGGGTCGGCGGGGACCTGTGGGTCTTCGGCCTGGCCCTGTCCGGTTTCGGCACCATCCTGGGCGCGGTGAACTTCATCACCACCATCATCTGCATGCGCGCCCCGGGCCTGACCATGTGGCGGATGTCGATCTTCACGTGGAACACCCTGGTCACGGCCATCCTGATCCTTATGGCGTTCCCGCCGCTCGCCGCGGCCCTCTTCGCCCTCGGCGCTGACCGGAAATTCGGCGCCCACATCTTCGACCCCGAAAACGGTGGCCCGGTCCTGTGGCAGCACCTGTTCTGGTTCTTCGGCCACCCCGAGGTGTACATCATTGCCCTGCCGTTCTTCGGCATCGTCTCGGAGATCTTCCCGGTCTTCAGCCGCAAACCGATCTTCGGCTACAAGGGCATTGTCTACGCAACCATCTCCATCGCCGCATTATCCGTGACCGTGTGGGCACACCACATGTACGTCACCGGCTCCGTGCTGCTGCCGTTCTTCGCGTTCATGACGATGCTCATCGCCGTGCCCACCGGCGTGAAGTTCTTCAACTGGATCGGCACCATGTGGGGCGGGTCCCTGACCTTCGAAACTCCGATGCTCTGGAGCCTGGGTTTCATCGTCACGTTCCTCTTCGGCGGCCTGACTGGGATCATCCTTTCCTCCCCGCCGCTGAACTTCCACGTCTCCGACACCTACTTCGTGGTCGCCCACTTCCACTACACCGTCTTCGGCACCGTGGTGTTCGCGATGTTCGCCGGGTTCTACTTCTGGTGGCCGAAATGGACCGGCAAGATGCTCAACGAACGCCTGGGCAAAATCCACTTCTGGCTCCTGTTCCTGGGCTTCCACGGCACCTTCCTCATCCAGCACTGGCTCGGCGTCGAAGGCATGCCCCGCCGCTACGCCGACTACCTGCCCGAGGACAACTTCGCCTGGATGAACCAGTTCTCCACCGTCTCCTCCTTCCTCCTCGGCGCTTCCCTGGTTCCGTTCTTCTGGAACATCTTCATCACCGCCCGCAATGCGCAGAAGGTCGAAGTGGATGATCCGTGGGGGTTCGGGGCCTCGCTCGAATGGGCCACGTCCTGCCCGCCGCCGCGCCACAACTTCACGTCCCTGCCCCGGATCCGTTCAGAGCGTCCCGCCCTGGACCTCCACCACCCTGAATTGGCACAACGGAGCCATGACACCACGCACGGCCCGGCGGCCGCTGCCCTCGGAGCCGCCGAGATCGGAGAAGGTGATGTCCGCTCCCCGGATCCCAATGACTGACCTCGCCGCGCTCCTTACAGTCCGCCCCTCACGGAAAGCAGGACCATCATGGACCGGTACCTGACCAGCATCTGGGCCGCGTCCGCCGAACTGGAAATGCTCCAGGTGCAGATCGACCAGGCCCATGAAGCCCTCGTGCATGCCCTGTGCACGGCCATGGCGGCCCAGATACCCCCGGAAGAGGTCGCGGCGGCTGCCAACATGGACTTGCCTGAACTCTTCGACACGCTCCGCCGGCCCAGGATCGCCCCAACCCCGGGAAACCGCGATGCGGTACGCGACCTGTAAGCCCCGTCCCGTCGCAGGGACCGACAACGAAGCCCGGTCCGGTCCACCGGCCCGGGACGCCACCCGTGCGCGGGGGCGGCCTGGCCACCAATACACCAAGAACTCATCCGGCTCACGGCCCGCATCGATCACCTCAATTCCCCCCTCCCCGGGGGGCATGCCGGCGCCGAACACGTCCCCACCCACCCCGCGCTGACGGGCCCCGTCATGCCATACCGCACCCAGACCAGGAGCCCCCCATGAACCCGTCCCCGCCCCGCAGCCTGCCGGATGCTCTCGTCCGCGGATCCCGTGTCGTCGGCGTCGGATCCTACCAACCGGCCAGGATCCTCACCAACAGTGAGCTGAGCCTGATGGTGGACACCAGTGACGAATGGATCCGCAGCAGAGTCGGCATCGAATCGCGCCACATTGCCGACACCGAATCCGTAGCCGACATGGCCATCCGAGCCGGACAGGACGCCCTTCAGAACGCCGGGATGGACGCCCGGGACCTGGACCTGATCATCGTTGCCACCGTCACGGCCAAGGACCGCTCCCCCAGCACCGCAGGCCGGGTCTCGGCCAGCATCGGCGCCGCCTCGCCAGCCGTTTTCGACGTCAACGCCGCCTGTTCCGGCTTCACCCATGCGATGGCCATCGCCGATCAGGCAATCAGGGCCGGGTCCGCGACCACAGCCCTAGTCATCGGAGCGGAAAAACTCAGCGACTTCACCGACTGGGCCGACCGGAGCACCTGCGTCCTGGTCGGAGACGGTGCCGGCGCGGCACTCCTGACTGCCACCGACGAACCCGGGGTCGGGCCCGTCCACTGGGGCTCAGTACCGGCCCTCGCACAGGCAGTCAGAATCGAAGAGCCTTCCCTGCACCTGGAACAGGAGGGCCTCACCGTCTACCGCTGGGCAATCACACAGGCAGCGCAACTGGCACGCCGGACCTGCGAACTGGCGGGAATCCGCCCCGAGGACCTCGCCGCGTTCATTCCGCACCAGGCGAATCTGCGCATCATCGAACCCCTCGCCGACCAGCTGGGTATCCCCCGGGCAATCACCGCCCGCGACGTGATCCACTCCGGAAACACCTCATCAGCCAGCATCCCGATCGCACTGGCCAAACTCGTCCGCACCGGGGAAGTCCCCCCGGACAGCCCCGCCCTGCTCTTCGGATTCGGCGGCGGTTTTGCCTTCGCCGGCCAGGTCATCCGCACCCCCCGGAACACCGCAGCTATTCTCCCGGCAGGTGACCCGGCCCTCTCCTGACCGCCTCGCGCGGTGCCGGGGCACGACCATCGGCACTTACGGGGCCGCGAACGAAGTACCGAAACCTAAATACGCTCTGTCACCGAAAAGAAGCAGGAGCACCGAAATGAAAAATAAGCTCGTATTCGTATCAGGTATAGCAGTCGGCTATGTCCTTGGCACCCGGGCAGGCAGGGACAGCTACGAGAAACTCAAACTAAAAGTCCGCGGTTTCCGGGAGGGCCCGACACACAGGGACAAAGTCTCCGACACCGCCAGGAACACACCTGAAGTTCAGGAACAGGCAAGCCAGGCGGGGAAGAAAACGAAGGAAGAAATCACCGGCGCACCCGCGCACGACACCACACGGCCCAAGGACGGGGCGGCATCCGGCACCCCGAAACGCGACCACCCGAAGGCCTACGCGCCACCAGAAAGCGACTTCTACGGCATAGGCGGACCGGCCTCGCATGAGTCCCTGGACGCGGACACCCCACAGCAGGCGCACCGCGATGAAACCGGCGGCCACAACCGCTCGGACTAAGATTCACGTCCGGCGGAACTACGGACAAATCAGAGCCAAGACAGCTTTCCCGCACCCAGGACGCGACCGGAACCCATGTCATGCTTGAGCTCGAGGCGCTGGGACTCGGCCGCGCACACACCGAACTGTCCGTGCAGTACGTCAACCACAACGTTTTGCAGGCCGACCGCAGGAACGCGGAGGACCATGATTTTCTCCCCTCCCCCTCCCGCCGCTTCGGTCTGTGGTTCTCGAAGGCCGGGATACATCAAACCGGAGTTCCTCCAGGGCCGGACCGCGTCGCAGTCAGTGGCGGAGGAAACGAAGCGCGAGAACAGAATCCAGGCCACGGGGTTCAACGTGGTGAGGTGGGACTCGGCCGATCTGATGGAACCCGGGAAGCTGGAACGCAAAATGGCAGCGGCCGGCGCACCCCGCCGTCGTACGCGTTCTGCGGTTTTCGACGCGCAAACCCGACCGTGACCCGCATATTTCCTGGCGCCGGTGATATTCAGATAGCGCCACGGAATATGCGCAGCGACAAGCCGCTTCCGTGTCGAGGAGTACATCCTCGACCACCGGGAACGGACGACGTCGGCACCCAACCCGGGTGCCGGCGTCGTCCGTTCAGTTCGCGCTAGTTACCGGATTTCGACAGGCTCAATCACCGGGGTGCCGGCGAGCCGGAGCCAGGTGTCCACCACGGTGTCGGGGTTCAGGGAGACGGAATCGATGCCCTCCCCGACCAGCCACTCGGCGAAGTCGGCGTGGTCGCTGGGACCCTGGCCGCAGATGCCGACATACTTGCCGCGCGCCTTGCAGGCCTTGATGGCCATGCTCAGGAGCTTCTTGACGGCAGGATCGCGT
The DNA here is from genome assembly GCF_023913735.1 of Pseudarthrobacter raffinosi. Taxonomy (GTDB): domain Bacteria; phylum Actinomycetota; class Actinomycetes; order Actinomycetales; family Micrococcaceae; genus Arthrobacter; species Arthrobacter raffinosi. The sequence continues at coordinate 5,017 of NZ_JAMXBH010000024.1, read as the reverse complement.
TCGTCGAAGCCGCCCGAGACAATCGCGGAATCCCGGTCCAGGCCCAGGGCCAGCTGGGTCATGTCGTTGGAGCCGATGGAGAAGCCGTCGAAGTAGTCCAGGAATTCGTCGGCGAGCAGCGCGTTGGAGGGGATCTCACACATCATGATCACCTCGAGGCCGTTCTCGCCACGGACCAGGCCGTTCTCCGCCAGCAGCTCGATCACGCCGCGGGCCTCGTCCAGGGTCCGCACGAACGGGATCATCAGCTTGACGTTGGTCAGCCCCATCTCGTTGCGGACGAAGGACAGGGCCTCGCACTCGAGGTCGAAGCAGTCCCGGAAGGACGGCTCCAGGTACCGGGAGGCGCCGCGGAAGCCGAGCATCGGGTTCTCTTCGTGCGGCTCGTAGGCCGGTCCGCCGATGAGGTTGGCGTACTCGTTGGACTTGAAGTCGGACATGCGCACAATCACCGGCTCCGGCGCGAAAGCCGCCGCGATGGTGGACACCCCTTCGGCCAGGCGCTTGATGTAGTAGTCGCGCGGGCTGCTGTACGCGGCAATCCGTTCCCGGATTTCCGCGGCCACGTCCGCCGGCTGGCTGTCCAGGTTCAGGAGCGCCTTGGGGTGGATGCCGATCTGGCGGTTGATGATGAATTCCAGCCGGGCCAGGCCCACGCCGTGGTTCGGTAGCTGGGCGAAAGTGAACGCCTGCTCCGGGGTTCCGACGTTCATCATGACCTTGACCGGGGCCTCCGGAAGCTCGGTGATGGCGGTTTCCTCGACGCTGAAGTCCAGGAGGCCTTCGTAGATGGTGCCGGTCTCGCCGTCGGCGCAGGAGACGGTCACCTCGAGGCCGTCGGTAAGGGAATCCGTCGCACTTCCGGTGCCGACGACGGCGGGGATCCCCAGTTCGCGGGCGATGATGGCCGCGTGGCAGGTGCGTCCGCCGCGGTTGGTGACGATGGCCGAGGCGCGCTTCATGATCGGTTCCCAGTCCGGGTCGGTCATGTCCGCGACGAGGACATCGCCGGTCTTGAAGGCGGCCATCTGGTCGATCGATGTGAGGATGCGGACGCTGCCGGCACCGATGCGCTGGCCGATCGCGCGGCCCTCGGCCAGGACCCGGCCGGTCGCGTTGAGGCGGAAACGGCTGAGGCTGCCGGCGGCCCGGCGGGACTGCACCGTCTCCGGGCGTGCCTGCAGGATGTACAGGCCGCCGTCGGTCCCGTCCTTGCCCCATTCGATGTCCATGGGACGGCCGTAGTGGTTCTCGATGGCGACGGCGTGCCGGGCGAGCTGCTCGACGTCGGCGTCGCTGAGGCTGAAGCGGCTCCGCAAGGAGGCCTCGACCGGCACGAAGTCGATGGTCCGGCCGATCTCCTGGCTGTTGGTGTAGGTCATCTGGAGGGCCTTCTCGCCCAGTCCGCGCTTGAGGATGGCGGGCCGCCCGGCCTGCAGCGCGGGCTTGTAGACGTAGAACTCATCAGGGTTCACGGCGCCCTGGACCACGGCCTCGCCCAGGCCGTAGGAGGACGTGACGAACACGGCGTCCTGGAACCCGGACTCGGTGTCCATGGTGAACATCACGCCGGAGGCCCCGACGTCGGAGCGCACCATCCGCTGGATGCCCGCCGAGAGTGCCACCTCGGCGTGTTCAAACTTGTGGTGCACGCGGTAGGCGATGGCCCGGTCGTTGTAGAGGGACGCGAACACGTCCTTGATGGCGATCAGGATGTTCTCGATGCCGCGGACGTTCAGGAAGGTTTCCTGCTGCCCGGCGAAGGAGGCATCCGGGAGGTCTTCCGCCGTGGCGCTGGAACGGACGGCCCAGGAGAGGTCCTCGGAGCCCGCGTGCTTGTCCACCAGCTGCTGGTAGGCGTTCCGGATCTGCGCCTCGAAGTCCTGCAGGAAGGGCGTCTCGCGCATCAGCGCCCGGATCTCCTTGCCCGCAGCTGCCAGGGCCGTCACGTCATCGGTGTCCAGTCCCACAAGCCGGTCCGCGATCTTCTGGTCCAGGCCCGAATCAGCCAGGAAGCTGCGGTAGGCGTCCGCCGTCGTGGCAAAGCCGTCAGGGACCTGGACGCCGGCGGAGGTGAGGTTCTGCACCATCTCACCGAGGGAGGCGTTCTTGCCCCCTACCCGGTCCAGGTCCTTGAGTCCGAGTTCTGAGAACCACAGGATGTCTGTTGTCATAATTGCTGCTCCTTTGCAGGGATGATGGCATGCCGGGGCGCCGCCCGCTCGCGGCTGTGGCCGGTTGGTGGGCGCGGATCCTGTCTACAGTGACAGGTCCGGAGCGTTCTTTCCAACATGATGTGCGCCACACGGGGCTTGTGAAATTTTTCCCTAATGTTTGAGGTTCATCCGCTGCAGGATGGTGGCCGCCATTTCCTCCACGGACACCGTCGCCGAATTCAAGTACGGGATCCGGTGGGAGACGTACAACTGCTCGGCACTGCGCAGCTCGAAGCCGCACTGCCGTAGCGACGCGTAGGGTGAGCCGCGGCGCCGCTCAGTGCGGATCTGGCTCAGCCGCAGGGGGTTGGAGGACAGTCCGAAACACTTCTCAACAAAAGGCCGCAGCGGCTTGGGCAGCCCTTCCCGTTGAAAATCCTCGTCCACCAGCGGGAAGTTCGCGGCGAAGATGCCGTGCTGCAGCGCCAGGTACATGGTGGTGGGCGTTTTTCCGCAGCGGGACGGTGCCACCAGGATGACCTGCGCCTTTTCCAGCGCCCGCAGGCTCTGGCCGTCGTCGTGTTCCATGGCGTACTCGACGGCGGCCATCCGGGATTGATACCGCTCCGCGTTGCCGAGGCCGTGGGCCCTGCCGGGTTCAGCGCTGGCCGGGGAGCCGAGGGCTTCCTCCAGCTGTCCCACATGCGTCCCGATGAGATCCACTATTATCCCTTGGCACGTTGCAATGGCCTGTCTGATGTCGCTGCTGACGGCTGTGGAAAAGACGATGGGCCGCGGGCCGGTGGCGACCAGTTTGTCGATGGTGCCCACCACGGTTCTGGCCTGTTCGGCGGTGGTAATGAACGGGATCGTAATGCGGTCAAAGTTGTTCGCGGGGAACTGCGTCAACAAGGTGTTGCCGAGCGTTTCCGCGGTGATGCCGGTGCTGTCCGAAAGGAAGTAGACAGGCCGAATCTCGTCATTGGTCATGAAGGCATTCCACCATCCGGTGGTTGAGCTTGTCGAAACCCGGGCTTTTACCCGGCAGAAACACTGCGGCAACCTGGCCGGGGCATGCTGGGCTTACGGGGACAACCAGCAGGGGGCACAGCATGATCACTGACAAGGTGCAGACGGAACGAATCCAACTCGGCGACCACATCGAGGCGTGGCACAACGGCAAGCTCTTCCACAAAGGCCGGGTGACCGACGTCGTACGTTCACTGGAACTGATCTGGATCCTGGACGCGAGGACCGGCACGCGGAAGCTGCTGGACCCGGACGCTCTGGAGATCATCAAAGTGGCGGCCCCGCATGTGGCCGGGTAGGTTAAAAGGCGCACTGTGCGGAGTGTCGTTATGTCCAGATCGAACGGGACTTGCGCCGAATCAGGTACTCGTGAAACTTGGGGGCCGTGTATTCGTAGAGGCCCTTTTGCAGCCGATAGACCACTCCCTGGTCCGCCAGCCTGCCCATCAGGACGTTGACGTTGCCTTGTTTGCGGGAAGTGACGTTGTGTATGTCAGCCGTCCGCAGCGGCGGATAGTCGCAGTCGCCGGTGAGCAGGAGGAGGTCCTGCTCGGCAGGGGTTAAGGAGTCGAGCCGGGGAGAGTAGAAATCGTGGTCCAGGCGTTTGAAGATCGCCTCGCGGAGACCTTTCAGCAGGTCAAGGGTCAGGACGTTCGATGATGTGTCGACCGCATCATCCCAGAGCTCCGCACCCCACAGCTGCACGAAGTACGGATACCCTTCCACGTCGTCCATCACGGCACTCAGAAGGTCTTCGCTGGCCTCTTTGCCGGTGCCATCCAGCGGACGAAGGAACGCTTCACGCGTCTGGTCCCGCGTCAGGCGCCCTACCTCTTCCCCGCGGAACATCCGCTCGCTATACGTTCGAGCCTTGAGCAGGTTCGCGATCAAAGTCGGCAGTCCACAAAGCACGAGGGCAACAGGCACCTGCTGCTCCTGGAGTGTGTTGACCGCGGCGATGAGCAGCGACAGCGGATGCTGCCCGTCCCGATCCTTGTCGTCCACGAGTACCTGCGCCTCGTCGAGCATCAGGACAAGGCCGGCCCTCCCGGACTTCACCGCGATGCGAGCCGTTTCCAGAAGGTCTGATGCAAGGTTGGATTCCTTGGAGTTGGCTGAGCCGCCCAAAGAGACGGTGACATCTTCAAATGTCATGGTCGCCAGCGATCGCGCACCACTAATGACGGCCTCCGTCTTCTGGCGAAGACTTTCAGTCCGTGATACTTGGGCCTGAACGTCCAAGAGAAGGTCATGGAGCACCCCGACGATGGCGTCTTCACGATTGTGTCGAGGCTCTAACTGGAGCCTGCCGACGGCCCAGTTAAGCTCCCCCTTCGTCACTTCTTCGAAATGCTTGAGCAACACTGTCTTCCCCACGCCCCGGAGCCCGGTAATGCGATAGTTGGCCGGGATCTCGGGGGCTCCCCTGAGTATTGCCCGCAGGATTCGTTCCTGACTTTCACGTCCCGCAAGAAAAAGGGGCGTGTTGGCCGCTCCGGGACGATATGGGTTTTTGATGGGAACTCCCCGGCTACTCAGTACTTACAAAATATTGTTATTATTCATGATTCTAACAGAAATCTTTTAGAACCGAACCGCCGGGCTTCGGCCGCTTAGCTTGTGAGCACTCTGGGTTCGGCCTAGATTTGGACATGACCAATTCGCCCGAACATGAGCTGCTCATTGAGCTGCAGGACCTGATTATCGGCACGGGATCGGTGGCGGACTTCCTAGGACTGCGCTGAACTAAGCGCCATTTGATTGGCCGGTTCGGGTATGGCCGCCCGAACCGGCCCCTCAACCTTTTTCAGTGGGCATCCGACGATCCGGTT
>NZ_JAMXBH010000025.1 GCF_023913735.1 Pseudarthrobacter raffinosi | reverse complement strand
GGCACTTTTCGCGTCCAACCGCGAGATCTCGGCCAGCCCGTCCAGGAAACCACCCACCACCCGGCGCAACGGATCAGCCTCCCAGGGACCGGAGGCTTCGGCACCTTCACTGATCACAACAGCCAGCTCAGCGAAAGACACCGCAAGTGCCTCCGCCGTCACCACAGCTGCTCTGGTATCCATACTCAAATGATCCCGCGAGGGTCTGACAATAACGGCCAGCCTAAACGGCTATGTGCACAACTCCGCGAAACAACGATCCGTGCCTCCAGCCGCCGCGGAGTTCAGGGCCACAGCTGTCCCCTCGCGCACGGGGCCCCAAGTGTCCGTTCGCGCTGGATTGAGTGCGCCTTCGTCGGATTGTCGGCGCCCCCTCGTAGGCTGATTCAACGAACGCGAGGGGGTAGACCATGCACATTCCAGCCACATTCTGTTCGATCGTTCCGCCTTACTTGCTGCGGCGGTTGGCCCGCCTGGACGAGCCGAGGTTTTCAGCCGCCGCACGGGCTGCCAAGGAAGCGCTAAGCCACGTCCGGTACGTCCAATCAGCCCGTACCCAGCCGGCGCCTGCCGCTCCCCCGGCACTGCGGGACGTCCGCCCGGGCCCGCCCAACAGGAGCGTCTACGATGCCGGCGGTTCGGAGAACCTGCCCGGAAAGCTCATGCGCAAGGAAGGCGAACCGGCCTCCGGCGATCAGTCCGCTGATGAGGCGTACGACGGCCTTGGGCACACGCATCGCCTGTTTGCCGACGTCTTCGGCCGTAACTCCATCGACGGGGAAGGCCTGCCGCTCGATGCCACGGTGCACTTTGGCAAGCTCTACGACAATGCTTTCTGGGACGGCCGGCAGATGGTCTTCGGCGACGGCGACGGCGAAGTCTTCGACCGTTTTACGCGGTCGCTCAGCGTCATCGGGCACGAACTCACGCACGGCGTCACGCAGTACTCGGCGGGGTTGGCTTACCGCAACCAGGCCGGTGCCATCAACGAATCCATGTCCGACGTTTTCGGCGCGCTCGTGGAGCAGTACCTGAACAGCCAGTCCGTGACCGACGCCAGCTGGCTGATCGGCGAAGGGCTCTTCACGCCCCAGGTTGAGGGATCGGCTCTCCGATCCTTGAAGGCCCCGGGCACAGCGTACGACGACGACGTGCTGGGTAAGGACCCCCAGCCGGATTCGATGGACTCGTACGTGCGGACCAGCGCGGACAACGGCGGCGTCCACATCAACTCCGGGATCCCCAACAGGGCCTTCTACCTCACGGCGGAGACCCTGGGCGGCAACGCCTGGGAGGCGCCGGGACGGATCTGGTACGACACACTGACGGGCGGCTCGCTGCCTGCCACCGCCACCTTCCGCGTCTTCGCTAGGGCGACGGCGGCATCTGCCGTCGACCTGTTCGGCACCGATTCGCCGGAGCATGACGCCCTGCGGCAGGCGTGGGAAACTGTGAAGGTCAAGCTTTAGTTGAACGCCTGCCCGCCGCGAGCCGGCGGCCAGGCTGCAGGAAAGCCCAGGACCCAGGCCATGAAGATCAGTGTGGAGCGCAGCGGCGGCATCGCAGCCCTGACCCGCGTATGGACAGTGCACGCCCAGACCGCGAGCGCCAAAAGCCAGTGGCAACCCATTGTGGAAGCATGCCCTTGGGACGCGGTGCCCAAGACCGTCCGGGCCGCAGCCGCGGAGGTGCAGGACAACCAGCCCGACCGATTTATCTATTCGATCCGGGCCGGCCAGCGGCGGGCGGCGCTGCCGGAGCAGGCTGTCACCGGACCATGGCGTGTGCTGGTGGACACCACCCGGGCGGCAGCCGGGGACAGCCCCGACCGGCGGGGTCCTGTGCAGGCTTAGCTGCGTCTCCAGTCAGCCTGCTGTTACCAGTTGCCCCCGGAAGGCCCGGCGGTAGGACTGCGGGCTGGTGTCCAGCACCTTGGCGAAGTGATGCCGAAGGAGGACGGGGTGGCCAAAGCCGGATTCCCGGGCAACCTCGTCGATGTTCAGGTCAGTGGATTCCAACAGCACCTGCGCCCGGAGGACACGCTGCGAGTTCAGCCAGGCAGCAGGGGTGGCCCCCGTTTCGGACCGGAAGCGGCGGGCGAAGGTCCTGGCTGACATGTGGACGCGGGACGCCAGCTCAACGACGGTGTGCTCCTGCTCCAGGTTCTGCACCATCCAGCGCAACAACTCTTCCATCGGCGCCGATCCACAGGCTGGCACGGGCCGGTCGATGAACTGAGCCTGGCCACCGTCGCGGTGCGGCGGCACCACCATGTCCCGCGCAATGGCGGCAGCCACATTGGCGCCCAACTCAACGCGCACCAGATGAAGGCAGGCATCAATTCCTGCCGCTGTTCCGGCGCTGGTGATCAGGTTGCCGTCCTGCACATAGAGCACGTTTTCATCGACTTGCACTTCCGGGTACCGGTTTGCGAGTTCATGGGAATAGTGCCAGTGCGTGGTGCAACGCCGCCCGTTCAGCAGACCGGCGCGGGCCAGGGCAAAGGCTCCGGAACAGATGGACATCACCCAGGCTCCACGGGCGTGCGCGGCGCGCAATGCCTCCAGCACGGATTCCGGAACGTCGTCGTCGCGTCCGAAGGGGGTCATGATCACGAGGTCCGCGTCCGCCGTTGCCTCCAATCCCAGCGAAACATTCAAGGAGAGTCCCGATTTCATCCGGACGTTACCAGGTTCGGGTGCGCAGACCCGGAAGTCGAACGCCGGAACGTTGCTGCCGCGTCCTGATCTGTCGATACCAAAAACCTCGCAGGCGGTGGCGAACTCGAAGACAGAGAAGTTGGGAACTACGATGACTGCCACTGATTTGAGCATGCTTCCATTATGGCAGAAATTCGAGCTTTTTGGGCATTTCTGCCACTGTTTCTTCACAGCCCACGGGAGCAGCATTGAGTCATGGAAATCTTCGGAATCGCCCTAGTGGTCCTGCTCCTCGTTGTTCTCGCCGCCACCGTCTCAGCGCTCCTGCGTGATGGCCGCGGCCACACCCCGCCCATCACCTCCGACAAGCCTTGGTCCGCCCTGGACCTGCCCAGCGTTAACTACACCCTGCGCATTTTCTAACCAGAAGGCATGCCTCAACCCGCCATTGTTAACCCATCCGTACTAACACGAAGGGACCCGGCTCATGTGAGCCGGGTCCCTTCCTCATGTTCTGATTGAGTGGCGTCCGGGAGGGCGGGGAAGGTGGGATCAACGGCCGGGCCGGCGTCGGGGTTGCCAGCAGCAAGCGTGGGAAACAGGCGCCGCCCCAGTAGACTGGCTGCAGCCATGACATTTCATATCTCCTACCCTGCTGAGCTGCCCGTTTCCGAGCGCCGCGAGGACCTGAAGGCTGCCATTGCAGCGAACCAGGTGACCATCATCGCCGGCGAGACCGGCTCCGGCAAGACCACCCAGATCCCCAAAATGTGCCTCGAGCTGGGCCTGGGCGACAACGGCCTGATCGGGCACACCCAGCCGCGGCGGCTCGCAGCCCGCACCGTCGCTGAGCGCATCGCCGAGGAACTCGGTGTGGAGATCGGCCAGGAAGTCGGCTTCCAGGTGCGGTTCACGGGCGAAGTCAGCCGCGCCACCAAGGTCAAGCTCATGACCGACGGCATCCTGCTCGCCGAGATCCAGCGGGACAAGCTGCTGCGCAAATACAACGCCATCATCATTGACGAAGCGCACGAGCGCAGCCTCAACATCGACTTCATCCTGGGCTACCTCAAGCGCATCCTGCCGCAGCGGCCGGACCTGAAAATCATCATCACCTCGGCCACGATCGATCCGGAGCGGTTCGCGAAACACTTCGGGTCCGACGACGAGCCCTCCCCCATCATCGAGGTGTCCGGGCGCACGTTCCCGGTGGAGATCCGGTACAGGCCGCTGTCCCAGCCGGCCGGCGGACCCGCCGATCGCGAAGATGCAGACGCCTCCGATGACGAACTCGAAGAGGACCGCGATCCGCTCGACGCCGTCTGCGACGCCGTTGACGAACTCGCCACCGAGGCCCCCGGCGACATCCTGGTCTTTTTCTCCGGCGAGCGCGAAATCCGCGACGCAGCAGAGGCACTCAACGCCAGGATCCAGTCCAACCGGCGCCTGGCCGGCACCGAGGTGCTCCCGCTGTTCGCCCGCCTGAGCCTGCAGGAACAGCACAAGGTGTTCCACCCCGGCAAAAACCGCCGGATTGTGCTGGCCACCAACGTGGCCGAGACGTCCCTGACGGTCCCGGGCATCAAGTACGTCATCGACACCGGCACGGCCCGCATCTCCCGCTACTCGCACCGCACCAAGGTCCAGCGGCTGCCCATCGAGCGCGTGTCGCAGGCTTCGGCGAACCAGCGCTCCGGCCGGTGCGGCCGTGTGTCGGACGGCATCGCCATCCGGCTCTATTCGGAAGAGGACTTCGGGTCCCGGCCGCTGTTCACGGATCCGGAAATCCTGCGCACCAACCTGGCGGCCGTCATCCTGCAGATGACCGCCATGGGCGTTGCCCGCGGGCCCAAGGACGTGGAGAACTTCCCGTTCGTCGAGCCGCCGGACTCGCGGGCAATCAACGACGGCGTTACGCTCCTGCGCGAGCTCGGCGCCCTGAATGCCGTCCGGCCAGGTGACGCCAAGAGCGGCGGACTCACCGCCGTCGGACAGCAGCTTGCCCAGCTGCCGGTGGATCCCCGCCTCGGCAGGATGATCGTGGAGGCCGGCAAGCGCGGCTGCGTCCGCGAGGTAATGATCCTGGCCGCGGCGCTGACCATCCAGGACCCGCGTGAGCGTCCCACGGACAAGCAGCAGCTCGCCGCCGAGAAGCATGCCCGCTTCCGCGATGAAAACTCGGACTTCACCGGCTTCCTGAACCTGTGGAACTACCTGCAGGAGAAACAGCAGGAACTCTCGTCCACCCAGTTCCGCCGCCTGTGCCGGACCGAGTTCATCAACTACCTTCGGGTCAGGGAGTGGCAGGATCTCTTCGCCCAGCTCCGCCAGATGGCCCGCCCGCTCGGGATCAGTCTGGACAACAAGCGCCTTGCCGATCCTGCGGGCAACCACGAGGGCATCCACATGAGCCTGCTGTCGGGCCTCCTCAGCCACATCGGCATCCTGGACGAGCGCAAGCGCGAATACGCCGGTGCCCGCGGCAGCCGGTTCGCAATCTTCCCCGGTTCGTCGCTCTTCAAGAAGTCCCCCACGTTTGTGATGGCTGCCGAACTCGTGGAGACGAGCCGCCTCTGGGCCAGGGTCGCAGCCAAGTTCGATCCCGTCTGGGCAGAACAGGTGGCGCCGGACCTCGTTAAGCGCAGCTACAGCGAGCCGCACTGGTCCACCAAAATGGGCGCGGTCATGGCGTACGAGAAGGTCACCTTGTACGGCGTGCCCATCATCCCGCAGCGCCGGGTCAACTACAGCCGAGTGGATCCTGTGCTGGCCCGCGAGCTGTTCATCCGGCACGCCCTGGTGGAAGGCGATTGGAAAACGCACCACAAGTTCTTCCACCGCAACCGCGCCCTGCTTCTGGAAGTCGAGGAGCTCGAGGCCAGGATGCGCCGCCGCGACCTGCTGGTGGACGACGAAACGCTGTTTGAGTTCTACGACGCCAGGATCGGCCCCGACGTTGTATCCGAACGGCACTTCGACAAATGGTGGAAGGAGGCCCGGCAGCAGAATCCGGACCTCCTCGACTACGACAAGTCATTGCTGCTCAACAACGACGCCGATGGCCTGGACGAAGCCGCTTATCCGAAGACGCTATTGCACAAGGGCTTCGAGCTCCCGCTCAGCTACGAGTTCCACCCGGTGGCGCCCGGGTCACCACCCAACCCGTCCGACGGCGTCACAGCCGAAGTCCCGGTGCTTTTCCTTAACCAGCTCGATGATGCCGCCTTCCGCTGGCTGATCCCGGGCCAGCGCGCGGAGCTTGTGGCTGCCCTGATCAAGTCACTCCCCAAGCAGGTCCGCAAGAACTTCGTCCCCGCTCCGGATGTGGCCCGGCAGGCCGTTGCTGCCCTGGATTCGGACTTCGATCCGGCGCACGATGAGCTGGAAGCTTCACTGGAACTGGCCTTGCGCCGGATCCGCGGCCACGTCATCCCGCCAGATTCCTGGAACTGGGACGCTGTGCCGTCCCATCTGCGGGTGAGCTTCAAGGTTGTCGATACGCGGGGCAAGGTGCTGGATGAGGGCAAGGACCTCGCGGTCCTTCAGGAGCGGCTGGCCCCGGCAACCCGCCGCGCCATCGCGGAATCCTTGGGGGCGACGCCCGGAACCACCGCGCCGCAGTCTCTTGGAAATTCGAAGACACCCGGAAAGGCCGGCGGAACAGTACCCGCGTCATCTACTGGCGGAAATGCAGCCGGCAGCGGCACAGGCTTCCAGGAACAGACCGGCCTGACCGAGTGGGCCTTCGGCACGGTCCAGCGGCAGGTCAGCAACACCGTCAACGGCCACATGGTCACCGGCTATCCAGCGTTGGTGGATGAAGGAACATCCGTGGCGCTGCGCGTCTTCCAGACCTCGTCGGAGCAGCTCGAGGCCATGCGCGGCGGTGTGATCCGGCTCCTCGCCCTCAGGGTACCGGCACCGGACCGTTACGTCCTGGAGCACCTCAACAACACCGAAAAACTGACGTTCAGCCAGAATCCGCACGGTTCGGTGTCAGCCCTCATTGCCGATTGTGCCCTGGCTGCCGTGGACAAACTGACCCCGGCGGAACTCCCGTGGGACCGGGGGTCCTTCGACGCCCTTTACGAACAGGTCCGGGCGGAACTGATCGATACCGTCTTCAGTGTGACGGCCGTGGTGGAGCGCGTCCTGGCCAGCACCCGGCGGATTGAGAAAATGCTGAAGGGCACCACCAGTTTGGCACTGATCAGTGCCCTGAACGATGTCAGGAGCCAGCTCGAGCAGCTCGTGTTCCCGGGATTCGTGGCCCGCACCGGCTATAAGCAGCTGAGCCAGCTCCCCCGCTACCTTGCCGCCATCGAGAAACGCCTCGAAAAGCTCCCCGGCAACGTCCAGCGGGATGGCCTGAGCATGGCCGCGGTCCAGCGGCTGGAAGACGATTACGACGACGCCGTGTCGGCGCTGCTGCCCGGGCGTCGGGTGGGTGCCGAACTGACCCAGGTCCGCTGGATGATCGAAGAGCTGCGGGTGAGCCTTTTCGCCGTCGAACTCGGAACGGCGTATTCCGTCTCCGAAAAACGGATCAGGGCTGTCCTTAACAAGGCGCTCGCGCCGGCCTAGGCCTGCCGGCCCACGGCTGGCGCGGGCAAAGACCTGGACGGGCCAAACCGGCGCGAGCGTCAGGCTCAGCTGGCGGGAACGAATTCCGCGTAGCCGGCGGCCCGAAGCCCGGCGCGCAGCTTTTCGGCGTTCGCGTCCAGCACCGCGGGATCCGGGTTCTGGTCGGCAGAGGCGAAATCGAAATCAGCCATGGTCCTGGACGGCCACACGTGGACGTGCAGGTGGTTGATCTCGTACCCGGCCACAATCAGCCCCGCCCGCTCGGCGGGGAAGACGTCCAGCTGCACCGCACCGATCCGGCGGGCCACTTCCATCACCTTGGCGAGGGTTTCCGGGGACGCATCCGTCCAGCGGTCCACCTCCTCGGTGGGGACCACCAGGGTGTGCCCGTCGGCCAGGGGACCCGTGGTCAGGAAGGCCGCAACGTCAGCCTCCCGCCAGACGAAGCGTCCGGGGATCTCGCCATTGATGATTTTCGTGAACAGAGTGCTCATACGTCTGCCTTCGCGGCCGGAGCCTGCAGGGTGCTGGTGTCCAGCACAAACCGGTATTTGACGTCGCCTGCCACCATGCGGTCGTAGGCCTCATTCAGCTGGTCTGCGCGCACCAGTTCGATATCCGCCACCACTCCATGGTCGGCGCAGAAGTCGAGCATCTCCTGAGTTTCGGCGATGCCGCCGATCAGCGAGCCAGCGTACGCGATCCGCCGCCGGATCAGGGCCCCCGGATTCACCGGCGGCATGGCGTCGGAGGGCAGGCCCAGCTGGAACAGGGCGCCGTCCACGCGCAGCGTGCGGAAAAACGGGTTCAGGTCGTGCGGAGCGGCCACGGTGTCGATGATGAGGTCGACGGTGCGGTCCGCGGCGGCCATGGCGTCCTTGTCCCGGGACAGGATCACGTCGTCCGCTCCGAGTTCCAGTGCGGCCGGCACCTTGCCTTCGGAGGTGGTGAATACCACCACCCGCGCCCCCATGGCCTTGGCCAGCTTCACGGCCATGTGTCCGAGCCCACCGAGCCCCACCACGCCCACCACGTCGCCTTCCTCCACGTCGAAGTGCCGCAAGGGAGAGAACGTGGTGACACCGGCGCAGAGCAAGGGGGCGACGGCGGCCGGGTCCAGGTTGCCGGGCACTCGGACCACGTAGCGCCGGTCCACCACCACGGCGGACGAGTAACCGCCCTGGGTGATGGCATCGCCGTTGCGCGGATCCTTGGCGCCGTAGGTCCCGATCAGCCCGTTTTCGCAGTACTGTTCCAGACCGTCCAGGCAGCTCTCGCATTCACGGCAGGAATCAACCATGCATCCGACGCCCACACGGTCCCCCGGGGTGAAGTCAGTCACGGCCTCGCCGACGCGGCTAACAGTTCCGACGATCTCGTGGCCAGGGACCAGCGGATATTTCTGGCTGCCCCATTCGCCTCGCGTGGCGTGCACGTCCGAGTGGCACAGGCCGCAGAATTCGATGGCAATTTCGACGTCATCTGCTTTGGGGGCACGCCGGGCCAGCGTCAGGGGTGCCAGGCCGCTGTCGGCGGAAACCGCGCCATAGGCTGCTGCCAGCACGCCGGTGCCCGGAACGGTGTCCAGGTGCGTAGCAGGATGAGCAGCAACAGCATCGTCGTTCGGCAATACGGGGCGGGCAAGGGGCGGCGGTACGGGGCGTCCTGGGGTCATGCTTCGACGCTACCCCCGCGGGCCGCCGCATGGCCACTCGGCCGGCCGCCCGTCGCCACCGGCAGCGCGGGATTGTTGGACCATTCCGAGAAGGATCCCGGATAGAGGGCGGCCCGGAATCCTGCGATTTCAAGGGCGGCCACCTCATGGGCGGCGGTCACGCCCGAGCCGCAGTACACGGCCACCGGGACGTCGTCGCGGACGCCGAGGTCCTCGAATCGGCGCCGCAGCAGGTCCGCGGGCAGGAAATGCCCGGCCCCGTCCACGTTCTCCGTTGTGGGTGCGCTCCGGGCGCCCGGAATGTGGCCGGCGCGGGGGTCAACGGGTTCAAATTCGCCCCGGTACCTTTCGCCCGCCCGGGCGTCCAGGAGGACGCCCGTTGCCGGCCAGTCCGCCGCTCCGGCCGCGTCAATGCTGGGCATCCTGCCTCCGGCAGGGGAAACATCAAAGGAAACACGCCCGACGGCGGCGTCCACGGGTCCGGTGTCCAGCGGCAGTCCGGCGTCCCGCCACGCGGCCAGGCCGCCGTCGAGCAGGTACACGGCCTGGAACCCGGCGTTGCGGAGCATCCACCAAAGGCGGGCGGCAGCCATATTGCCGCTGTTGTCATAGGCCACCACAACGTCGCCGTTGTTGATCCCCCAGCGCCTGGCAGTTTCCTGGAATTCCGCGTGGGTGGGCAGCGGGTGCCTGCCGCGGGCGGGCGTGGCCGGCGTCGCCAACTCGGTGGCCAGGTCCACAAAAACTGCCCCCGGGAGGTGGCCCCCAAGGTAGTGTTCGCGGCCGTGCGGGTCGCCCAGCGCCCAGCGGACGTCCAGCACCACGGTCCGCTGTCCGGCGTCGAAACGCGCCGCCAAAGCCGGGACAGCCATCAGTGGACCCATCGTGCTCCTTGGCAATTGTGCTTGTGAGGTGTGCAGTCGCTGATCCAACTCTAGCTGCGGCAGAGCGCCTTGCACGGAGGGCCGACGGTAGGCTGGTCCGGTGAAGAACGCGAGCGCGGACCGGGCCTGGGCTGACGAGGCCATCAGAAAAGTCAATGCAGAAAAAAACCGGTCCGCCGATACCCATCTCTACTCGGTACCGCTCCCGCAGCACTGGGGCATCCAGCTTTACCTCAAGGACGAATCCACGCACCGTTCGGGGAGCCTCAAGCACCGGCTGGCCCGGTCGCTGTTCCTCTTCGGCCTGGTCAACGGCTGGATTCGCGAAGGTACCACTATCGTGGAGGCGTCCAGCGGCAGCACCGCTGTTTCGGAGGCATATTTCGCGCAGCTCCTGGGCCTGCCGTTCGTAGCAGTCATGACCCGCACGACGAGCCCGGAGAAGATCGCGCTGATCGAACAGTTCGGCGGCACGTGCCTGTTGGTTGACCACGCCTCAGAGGTTTATGCGGCGGCGGACGTCGCTGCCACATCCAACGGCCACTACATGGACCAGTTCACCTACGCGGAGCGGGCCACAGACTGGCGTGGCAACAACAACATCGCGGAGTCCATCTTCGGGCAGCTGGCGCTGGAGGAACATCCCGTCCCCCGCTGGATCGTGGTGGGTGCGGGGACCGGGGGCACGAGTGCGACCATTGGCCGCTACCTGCGCTACCGCGGCCACGACACGCGCCTTGCGGTGGTAGACCCGGAGAATTCCGCGTTCTACCCCGGCTGGCTGAGCGGTGCGGGTGAGGCCAGCACCGGACTGCCGTCACGGATCGAAGGGATCGGCCGGCCGCGGATGGAACCGAGCTTTGTGCCCGCCGTCATCGACCACATGATCCAGGTCCCCGACGCCGCCTCCGTCGCAGCCATGCGGCACCTGCGCACGGTCGCCGACCTGCATGCCGGACCGTCCACGGGCACCAACCTGTGGGGTGTCTGGCAGCTTATGGCGGAAATGGTGGCCGAGGGACAGCGCGGCAGCATTGTGTCGTTGATGTGCGACGGCGGCGACCGCTATGCGGGCAACTACTACAATCCCGCGTGGCTTTCAGGGCAGGGCCTGGACCCCGAGCCGTATGAGGAAGTCATCCGCCGGTTTTTCGAGACCGGCGTCTGGAACGCGTAGCCGGTCAGACCTCCACTGATTCCCGCGGGGCAAGGCGGGTGTACTCGGTGCCGTATTTCCGGCCCAGCCGGGCAACATGGGATTCTGCGACCTTCAGGCCCGTTTCGTTGAGCAGCCCGTCGTGGATCTGGAACGCACGCGGGGCCCGGACGGCAATGACAAAATCCACCACCTCGCTGACCTTGCTCCACGGCGCGTGGAGCGGAACCAGCAGCGTCTGCACGCTGAGGCCGTCCGGGATGATGAAAGAGTCCCCCGGGTGGTAGACGTTGCCGTCCACCAGGTAGCCGATGTTGGCCACGATGGGAACCTGCGGGTGGATCAGTGCGTGCTGTCCGCCGAAGCTGCGCACGTTGAAGCCGGCCGCGTCAAAACTGGAACCGGGTTCAACCGTGTGGATCCGCACTGCGGCCTGCGGCGCCTCCTCCCGCAGATGGGCGGCCACTCCGGCCGGCGCGAAGACCGCCAGGACGTCAGAGCGGCGCAGTGCGTTGATCATGGCCGGCACATCCACATGGTCGGCGTGCTCGTGCGTGATCAGCACGGCCTGCGCCCCGGCCAGGGCTTCGGCGGTCTCGGAGAATGTTCCCGGATCCAGCACCAGCACCCCGCCGTCCTTCTCAAGCCGGACGCACGCATGGGTGTATTTTGTCAGCTTCATAGCGCCAGCCTAGGGTCCGGCCCCAAGCCTGTCCAAGGGGCGTCCGGCTGTTCAGCCCCGGCTGGTAATCTTGATGATTGCCACCGTCCCTCAGGGAAGCGAGTACCTTCATGCCGTTCGGCACCAAAGCTGACGCCACGCCGTCGACCGCTGCATCCGGCGCAGGCACCGTTAGTGTGCCCGGCAAGGAGCAGCGCGTCACCAAGCAGCGTGTGGCCGTCAGCGCTGCCCTGGACGAGCTGGATGACTTCGTCAGCACGCAGGAGCTCTACCGCATCCTGCAGAACAAGGGCGTCTCAGTTTCCTTGGCAACGGCGTACCGGATCCTGCAGTCCCTCGCCGACGAGGGCCTCGTGGACGTGCTGCGCAACGGCGAGGGCGAAGCCGTTTACCGGCGCTGTGCCGTGACCGGGCACCACCATCACCTGCTGTGCCGCAACTGCGGGAAGGCCGTGGAAGTCGAGGCCCCGGCGGTGGAAACCTGGGCCGCCCGGATCGCCACCGAACACGGCTACACAGAGGTGGCGCACACCGTGGAGATCTTCGGCCTGTGCCCGGACTGCACAGCCCTCAGGGCCGCCGGCAAGCTCTGACGGCCTGCGCCGCCACAACCTGAAGCATCCGGCGTATGCCCGCATCAGCGGGCGTGCACCAGCCGGCCGTTGATGCCCTTCTTGGCCCGGACACTGCCGACGATGCGGCACACCACGTAGATCAGGAATGACAGCGTGGTGACATAGGGGCTGATGGGGATCCGCCCGCCCAGGGCCAGCAGGATTCCGCCCACAGTGGCCGTGACGGCGAAAACAACGCTGAGCGCCACCACGGCCACGGGAGCGGACGTCACGCGGAGCGCCGCGGCTGCCGGGGTGATCAGCAATGCGAGCACCAGGAGTGCACCCACCACTTGGATGGACAGCGCTACGCTGACTCCCAGCAGCACCATAAAGATCAGCGCGAGCGTCCGCACGGGCACCCCGCGGGCCTCTGCCAGTTCGGGATCAACGCTTGCAAAGTTCAGCGGGCGCCAGATGGCTGCCAGGGCCGCAATGACCAGCACGGCGGCGCCGGCGAGGACCTGGAGCTGGACGGTGTCCACGGAGACGATCTGCCCCGTGAGCAGGCCGAATTTGTTGGCGGCACGGCCTTCGTAGAGCGACAGGAACAGGATGCCGAGCCCCAGTCCGAACGGCATGATCACCCCGATGATGGAGTTTTTGTCCCGTGCCCGGACCCCCATCAGGCCCAGGAGCAGCGCCGCCGCCACCGAGCCGATCAGCGAGCCGAACACGATGTCCGAGCCGATCAGGAGCGCAAACGCTGCCCCGGCGAAAGAGAGCTCGGAGATGCCGTGGACGGCGAAGGCCAGGTCCCGTTTCATCACGAAAGTGCCCACCAGCCCGCCGAGCAGGCCCAACACGGCCCCGGCCCAGATCGAGTTCTGGACCAGCACCAGCAGCTCACCGTAGTTCTCGAAGCTGAAGATCGCTCCGATGATGCTGTCCGCATCCATCAGGCCACCTTCCCCGCCGTTGCGTGGACATCGGCATGGTGGTGCGTGGTCGCGTCGGGCAGGCCGACGACGACGATGCGCCCGTTCGCGTGGATGACCTCCACATGGCTGCCATAGAGCTCAGACAGGACCTCAGTGGTCATGACCTCTTCCGGGGTCCCCACCCGGAACCGCCCTCCGGCCAGATACAGCACCCGGTCAACGTAATCGATGATGGGGTTGATTTCGTGGGTGACAAAAACCACCGCGCTGTTCTGGGCGTGGCACTGCTTGTTGATCAGCGCGCTGACGGCCTGCTGGTGGTGCAGGTCCAGGGACAGCAACGGTTCGTCGCAGAGGAGGACCTTGGGGTCCGTGGCCAGCGCCTGGGCCACCCGGAGGCGCTGCTGCTCGCCGCCGGAGAGCTGGCCCACCGGGACTTTGGCGTAGTCACTGGCGCCCACCAGTTCCAGAAGCTCATCGATCCTGCGGTTTGCCCCGGACCTGCCCAGCCGCAGCCCCCAGCGGTGGCCATCCACACCGAGCCCCACCAGGTCCCGGGCACGCATGGGGGTGTCCGGAGCAAAGGATTTCTGCTGCGGAATGTAGCCGATCAGTTTGCTGCCCCGCTCCACGGGACGGTCGCCCAAAGTGGCCCGGCCGGACTGCAGTTCCTGAAGGCCCAGGAGAACCTTGAGGAAACTGGTCTTTCCGCTGCCATTCGGACCCAGGACGGCGAAGAACTCACCGGGCCTGATATCCAGGTCGAGATCCTCCCAGAGCAAGCGTTTGCCGAACTGCAGGGACGCCCCGCGGAGGCTGACCACCGGTTTCAACTATTTTTCTCCAAAACTTTGCTGACGTTGTCAACATTGTCCGTCATCCACTGCAGGTACGTCTTGCCTTCGGGCAGGGTTTCGCTGAAGTCAATGACGGGAACGCCGGCTGATTCGGCTGCCTTTTTTAGCGCCTGCGTCTGTGGTCCCTCTGTCTGCGCGTTGTAGGCCAGGAACCTGATGTCCTTGGATCCCGCCAGCTCCGTGGCGGCCTTCAGCACGGCTGGCGGAACGTCCGAGCCTTCCTCGATCGCGGCGGTGTAGTCGGCCGGAGTCCTGTTCTCCAGCCCTGCTGCCTCGAGCAGGTACAGCGGGACAGGTTCGGTCACGGCCACGGCTGCGCCTGTTCCGTTGGCCTTCAGCGCGGCGAGCTTGACGGCCAGGCCGTCCACCCCGGCTTTGAAGGTTGCGGCATTGGACGTGAACAGGGCGGCTGATCCCGGTTCGAGTTCACCCAGTTTTGCCGCCAGTGAATCAGCGAGCTTACCCATGGCATCCAGGCTGTACCAGGCGTGCTCGTTGAACTCACCGTGCTCGTGGTGGTGGCCGTCAGCTGACTCGCTCGCCGCCGACGGCGAATCGGTGTGGCCTTCCTCCGGAGCCAGGCCAGCCACTTCGACGGCCGTAACGATATTGCTGTGCGGGATGTTACTGTCGTCGGCCATCTTGTGGAGGAAGGCGTCGTAGCCGCCGCCGTTCTCGACCACCAGTTCCGCTTTGGACACCAGCAGCCGGTCCTGCGCGGTGGCCTCGTACGAATGCGGGTCCTGGCTGGTCTTGGTGATGATGGAGGTGACGTTGACGTTGTCCCCGCCGATGATCGCGGCGATGTCGCCGTACACGTTGGTGGACGCCACCACCTCGACGACGCCGGCGGGTGACTCCGTGCCGGACGTCGCCGACGGTGCACCGCCTCCGGAGCCGCAGGCGGTGAGCAGCAGGCTCACGCCGGCGAGGGCTGCGAGGGACGTTCGGATGGCGGCGGGGTGGCGCACGGAAACCTCAGTTCGGTACAGGGATGGACTTTTGTGTCTCGAAAAAGCTTACCCCTAAATGTGAATGATTCCTATTTAGGATAGCCGGGCCGGTCCCTAGCGGACGGGCGCGCTCAGTCACCGTTCGGCTCGCCCAGCCTCCTGATGCCGGTGGCCTGTGTGGCGTCCCGGATCTCTCCCACCAACTGCTCGATCACGTCTTCCAGGAAGAGGACGCCGTTGGTCTGCCCGTCCGTGCCGATCACGCGGGCCAGGTGTGAGCCCGTGCGCTGCATGACGGACATGGCCGTTTCAACTTCGTCGTCCAGCGCGAGGTTGGCCAGCGAACGGATCCTGCTCTCGGCGATGGGGTGCTGGTAGTCCGACTCGGGAATGGACAGCACATCCTTCACGTGGAGGTAGCCGGACAGCATGCCGTCATCGTCCAGCATGGGGAACCTTGAAAACCCGGTCCTGCTGACGGCTTTTTCAAACTCCACCGGAGTGGTGGCCGCCTTCAGCGTGACCAGGTCGTCCAGCGGAACCATGATGTCCGACGCCGCGTATTCGGAAAATTCCAGGGCGCCGGTGATCAGGCCCGCGTCATCATCCACCAGCCCGTGACGGGTGGATTCCTGCACGATCGACTGGACTTCTTCGAGGGTAAAGGACGAGTTCACCTCATCCTTGGGCTCAATCCGCAGCAGCTTGAGGATGTGGTTGGCGGACCAGTTCAGCGCGACGATGGCCGGGTTGACCAGCTTCGCAACAAACATCAGCGGCGGCGCCAGCAGCAAGGCAGCCTTGTCCGCCACCGATACCGAGATGTTCTTCGGCACCATCTCGCCGAACGTCACGTGGAGGAAGGTCACCACCATCAGGGCAATCGCGAACGCTGCGACGTCGGCAACTTCCACCGGCAGCCCGACAGCTTCCAGGGGAGCCGCCATCAGGTGGTGGATGGCCGGTTCGGCCACCTGCAGGATCAGCAGCGAGCACACAGTGATGCCCAACTGCGCACAGGCCAGCATCAATGAGACGTTCTCCATGGCGCGCAACGTGGTCTGTGCCCGCTTGGAACCGGCCTCGGCGAGGGGTTCGATCTGGCTGCGCCTGGCCGACATCACGGCGAACTCGGCGCCGACAAAAAACGCGTTACCCAGCAGGAGGACAACCAGCCAGGCAATTCCGGCCCAGTCACTCATCGTTCACTCCCGTCTTCCGGAGCAGGCTCCGCTTCAGGCGCCGCCGGATGGAAGGAGATCCGCTCGATCCTTCGGCCGTCCATCCTGGTCACGCTCAGCGTGCCTCCGCCTACGTCGACGGTGTCCCCCACTGCGGCGATCCGGCCCAGTTCACTCATGACGTACCCGCCCACGGTTTCGTAGGCGGCTTCGTCCGGAACGGTCAGCCCCGGGATCTGTTCGGAAAGCTCGTCGGGGCGCAGCAACCCGGGGAAGTACCAGTCCCCGGAGGCGCTCTGGAGCAGTCCAGGGCGTACCTTGTCGTGCTCGTCGGACACCTCACCGACGATTTCCTCCACCAGGTCCTCAAGGGTGGCGATGCCTGCGGTTCCGCCGTATTCATCCAGGACAATCGCGAGCTGGAGGTTTCCCTCGCGCAGCTCGGCCAGGAGGGCATCGAGGTGGATGGTCTCCGGCACGCGGAGCACATCGGTCATGATGGCTCCGGCCTCCAGGTTGGCCCGCCGGTCCCACGGCACGGCAACGGCCTTCTTGACGTGGACCAGGCCCTTGATGTCGTCGGAGGACTCCCCGATGACGGGGAAACGGGAGTACCCGGTGCGACGGGCGGCGTCCAGGATGTCCGAGACAGGCTGGTCTGCGTCGATGGTTTCCATCCGGATCCGGGGCGTCATAACATCGGCGGCCGTCCGGGCCGAGAAGTTCAGGGTGCGGGCCACAAAGTTGGCCGTCCCGGCGTCGAGCGTTCCCATGGCGGCGGAGCGCCGCACCAGGGAGGCGAGCTCGGCCGGCGTCCGGGCACCGGAAATCTCTTCCTTGGCCTCCAGGCCAAAGACGTTCAGTACCTTGTTGGAAAAGCCGTTGAGCACCACGATGGCGGGCTTGAAGATGGCCGTAAAGACCAGCTGCGGCCGCGCCAGCGCCTTGCCCACTTGGAAGGACAGCGCAATGGCCATGTTCTTGGGCACGAGTTCGCCAAGCAGCATGGACAGCAGCGTGGCCAGCGCCATGGCGATGACCAGGGAAACGGATGCCGCCGCCACTTCGGGAATACCGACGGCAGCCAACGGGCCCTCGAGGAGGCGTCCTACAGACGGTTCCATCACGTAACCGGTCAGAAGGGTGGTCAGGGTGATGCCGAGCTGACAGCTGGAAAGCTGGGTTGAGAGGGATTTCAGGCACTTGAGCAGTGGGACGGCACCCGTGTCACCGTTATCGATGGCACGTTGGACCGTGGCCTGGTCAAGGGCAATCAGGGAAAATTCGACGGCGACGAAAAAGCCGGTGCCGGCGATGAGCAGGAGGCCTGCCGCTAGGAGCAACCACTCCATTCAGCATCCCGCCCGAAAGTCGGGAGAATTTGTGTGAAGCCGGGGGAAACGGACCGGCGGAGGATGATCGGCCGAAGCCGACGCTGTTTCCATAGGGGCTCCGCCGGGGTGGGCTGACGGAGAATGATGGGCGCGTGTTCGGGGTTTGCCGGCTCTGCGGGTGGACTGCGCGGTGCTGTATGTCGTGCTCCGCTGACAGCCCCCAGGCCGGCACCTAGATTTACTGTCCATAAGAATTTCAGTCTACAGGAGCAGATTGCGCCTTTCGGATGGCCGCACTGAGGTCACGGCGCACCCGCGCCGGGACGGTTTCCGGACGCCACAATCCGCGATCTCCGCGTCATTGCCATGATTTGGGTCACCGTTATTGGCAGTTAACACAGAATGCTCATTAGACTGGCAACGGTCCGGGTTCAGGACGCAGAGACTGGTTCGAATGTTGTGCTGCGGCACCGTGGCGGCCAGAGAGAAATCAAACTCATGGAAGAGGCGTATTTCAAGTGCCAGAGCAGCCTAGCCACCGTCTACCAGAGGAATTTGGCGGAAACGAGTGGCTCGTTGACGAACTGTACGAGCAGTATCAGAAAGACAAGAACACGGTGGATACCAAATGGTGGCCCCTTTTCGAGTCCTTCGATTCAGGCAGCGGTTCTTCTTCCAACGGAAGCACGGCGGTAGCCGTGGCCCACCCAGCAACCCGCGAAATGCCGGCTGTACCGCCGGCACCTCCGGCTTCTGCAACTGCTGCACCGGCAACGTCGCCGGCCGCACAGCCCGCAGCGCCAGCCACCGCCCCCGCGGCGGCAAAGAAAGCTCCCGCTACGGTCGCCCGCGATGGCGCGAAGAAGACCGAGCCCGGAACCGGCGCCCAGCCGATTCCCGCCCAGCTTCCCAAGAACGTCAAGGCACCCACGGCTCCGGAAGAGGACGTGGTCTCCGTTCTTCGTGGCCCGGCCAAGGCCATCGCCACCAACATGGTCACCAGCCTTGAGGTCCCCACGGCCACCAGCGTCCGGGCTATTCCAGCCAAGCTGTTGATCGATAACCGCGTGGTCATCAACTCCAACCTGGCCCGTGCACGCGGCGGCAAGGTTTCCTTCACGCACCTCATCGGCTACGCCGTGATCCGGGCACTCGCCCAGTTCCCCTCGATGAACGTCTACTACGACGAAATCGACGGCAAGCCCAGTGCTATCCAGCCGGCCCATGTCAACTTCGGCATCGCCATTGACATGCCCAAGCCGGACGGCACCCGCCTGCTTATGGTGCCCAACATCAAGAAGGCGGAGACCCTCAACTTCTCCGAGTTCTGGCACACCTATGAAGACCTGATCAAGCGTGCCCGCGCCGGCAAGCTGACCGCTGATGACCACTCCGGCACCACGGTGTCGCTGACCAACCCCGGCGGCATCGGCACCGTTCACTCCGTGCCGCGCCTGTCCAAGGGGCAGGCTGCCATCATCGGCGTCGGCGCGCTGGACTACCCGGCCGAGTTCCAGGGCGCCAGCGAAAAGATCATTGCGCAGAACGCCATCAGCAAGGTCCTCACGCTGACATCCACCTATGACCACCGCGTCATCCAGGGAGCCGGCAGCGGCGAGTTCCTGAAGCTTGTGCACCAGCTGCTGCTCGGTGCCCAGAACTTCTACGACGAAATCTTCGAGTCCCTCCGCATCCCGTACGAGCCCGTTCGCTGGAGCCCGGACCTGCAGGTGGACCCTGCAGACCAGATCAACAAGGTTGCCCGGATCCAGCAGCTGATCCACTCCTACCGTGTGCGCGGCCACTTGATGGCAGACACCGATCCCCTGGAGTACGTCCAGCGCAAGCACCCGGACCTTGACGTCCTCACCTATGGGCTGACCCTGTGGGACCTGGACCGTGAGTGGCCCACCGGCGGTTTCGGCGGCGCGCCCATGCTCAAGTTCCGCGACATCCTCGGTGTCCTCCGTGATGCCTACTGCCGCACCACCGGCATCGAGTACATGCACATCCAGGAGCCGGAGGAACGCAAGTGGTTCCAGGACCAGCTGGAGCACCCCTACTCGAAGCCGAGCCGCGAAGAGCAGCTGCGCATTGTGTCCCGGCTCAACGCGGCCGAAGCGTTTGAAACCTTCCTGCAGACCAAGTTCGTCGGCCAGAAGCGCTTCTCCCTGGAAGGCGGCGAATCCCTGATTCCGCTGCTCGACGCCATCATTTCCGATGCCGCCGACGACGGACTGGACGAGGTTGCAATCGGCATGGCCCACCGCGGCCGACTGAACGTCCTGACCAACATCGCCGGCAAGACCTACGCCCAGGTGTTCCGCGAATTCGAAGGCACCCAGGATCCCCGCTCCGTGCAGGGCTCCGGCGACGTGAAGTACCACCTCGGTACCGAAGGCACGTTCACATCGGAAAACGGCAACGAGACCAAGGTCTACCTCGCCGCCAACCCGTCCCACCTCGAGGCTGTCGACTCGGTGCTCGAAGGCATCGTCCGCGCCAAGCAGGACCGCCTGGACCAGGGCGAGGCCTTCCCGGTCCTGCCCCTGATGGTCCACGGCGACGCTGCATTTGCAGGCCAGGGCGTGGTTGCCGAGACACTGAACCTGTCCCAGCTCCGCGGCTACCGGACCGGCGGCACCATCCACGTGGTGGTCAACAACCAGGTGGGCTTCACCACTGCTCCATCGTCGTCGCGTTCATCCACGTACTCCACGGACGTCGCCAAGATGATCCAGGCACCGGTGTTCCACGTAAACGGTGACGATCCCGAGGCAGTGGTGCGCATCGCACAGCTTGCCTACGAGTTCCGTCAGCGGTTCCACAAGGACGTTGTGATCGACATGGTGTGCTACCGCCGCCGTGGCCACAACGAGGGTGACGACCCCTCGATGACCCAGCCCATGATGTACAACCTGATCGAAGCCAAGCGCTCCGTCCGCAAGCTGTACACCGAGGCACTCATCGGCCGTGGCGACATCACCGAGGAAGAAGCCGAGCAGCTGCTCCGCGACTACCAGGAACGGCTGGAACGGGTCTTCGCCGAAACGCACGCGGCCCAGACCTCGCCCATCCCGATCATCACCGCGGACTCCGCCGCCGTCTCCGACATTGAGCGTCCCATCGCCCAGCAGGCCGACTCCGGCACCAACGCCCCGGCGTCCACTGCCATTTCTCCGGAGACCCTGGCACACATCGGCAAGGCCCACGTCCAGATCCCCGAGGGCTTCACCGTCCACGCCAAGCTCAAGCAGCTCCTCGAAAAGCGCGAGCAGATGTCCCGCGAAGGCGGCATTGACTGGGGCTTTGGCGAGATCGCGGCCTTCGGTTCGCTGATCATGGAAGGCGTTCCCGTCCGGCTTGCCGGCCAGGACTCGCGCCGCGGCACGTTTGTGCAGCGCCACGCAGTGTTCCACGACCGCGCCAACGGCGGCGAGTGGCTGCCCCTGGGCCACCTCTCGGATGACCAGGCGAAGCTGTGGATCTACGACTCCCTGCTGTCCGAATACGCGGCCATGGGCTTCGAATACGGCTACTCGGTGGAACGCCCGGATGCCCTGGTGCTGTGGGAAGCGCAGTTCGGTGACTTCGTCAACGGCGCGCAGACCATCATCGATGAGTTCATCTCCTCGGCCGAGCAGAAGTGGGGCCAGCGCTCCTCCCTGGTCCTGATGCTGCCGCACGGCTACGAAGGCCAGGGCCCGGACCACTCGTCGGCACGCATCGAACGCTTCCTGCTGATGTGCGCCGAAGAGAACATGATCGTCGCCAATCCCACCACGGCGGCATCACACTTCCACCTGCTGCGCCGCCAGGCGTACAGCCGGCCGCGCAAGCCGCTGATCATCTTCACGCCGAAGCAGCTGCTGCGCCTCAAGGCAGCCGCGTCGTCCGTCGAGGACTTCACCACGGGCTCCTTCCGCCCCGTCATCGGTGACCACGAGCCGCTGGCGGCAGACGCCGTCGAACGCGTACTGCTGGTCTCCGGCCGCCTGTACTACGATCTCCTGTCCACCCGGCAGAAGACCGGTGACAAGACCACCGCGATTGTCCGTGTGGAGCAGCTCTACCCGCTGCCGCACGAAGAAATCGCAGCGGAACTGGCCAAGTACCCGAACGCGGAGGTTGTCTGGGCACAGGACGAGCCCGCCAACCAGGGACCGTGGCCGTTTATGGGCCTGAACCTCCCGGAGGCGCTGGACCGGCGCGTCCGCCTGGTGTCGCGTCCCGCATCGGCCTCCACGGCGGCCGGCTCCATGAAGCGACACGCAGCTGAGCAGGATTCACTGCTGAAGCAGGCATTTGCACGGAAGTAGTCCCAGTGGCTGCCCGGCCGGACGTCGAAATACCAGACTCCGGCCGGGCAGTTCTGTTTAATGAAGATGGATCACAGCCACGCCGATTGGCCTGAATCGGCACGGACGTAAAGAGGGACTTGTGGAAGACAGGAAGCTGCGGATCGCAGCTGTTGGAGATGAACTGCTGGCCGGGCTGGGCGATCCCAGGGCCCTCGGCTGGCTGGGCCGCGTGTTGGCCCGCACTCCGCAGGACGGCATGGTCATGGAAGCGTATGCCCTCCCCTGTCCCCAGGAAGGAACGGAGGGGCTGGCTGCCCGCTGGCAGGAGGAGGCCGGGCGGCGGTTCGGTGACCAGCACGAGAACCGCCTGGTGATTGGCCTCTCGGGCCGGGACATCGAGTTCGGCCTGTCCACCGCCCGGAGCCGCCTGAACCTGGCCAACATCCTGGATACGGCCACGCAGAACCGGATCGAGGTGTTTGTGGTGGGCCCGCCGCCCACGCTGGACCCGGTACAGAACCGCCGGCTCGCTGATCTGAACACAGCCTTCGCTGACGTCACCACCAGGCGCAAGCACCTCTATGTGGACACGTTCTCCCCGCTGCTGAACCACGAACAGTGGCGCCAGGACCTTGCGGCCAACACCGGCACGCCCGGGCAGGCGGGCTATGGCCTGATGGCCTGGCTGGTCCTCCACCGTGGCTGGTTCCAGTGGCTGGGCATGGACGCCCCCGAGTAGGCTTCGCCAACCCTTCGAGTCGCGATATATCTTGACAGGTCCAGCGGTCCGTTATATCTTGGGGTATCAGTCACGATATATCGCGGTTTTGGAGGATTCATGACAGAGGACAGCTGGACCGTCACCGGTCCGCAAACCATCGACGTTGACCACGTCCGGTCGCTGAAGCTGGGCATGGTCCGCGGCAGGTTCGACGTCGTCACCCACGCCGACGCCGTGGCCCGTGTGGAGATCAACGACGTCCAGGGCGATCCCGTGTCGGTGACACTGACAGACGGCCGGCTCGAGGTCCGCCATCAGCTGCACGGCCCCCAGGGCTGGTTCAAGAACCTGATGGGCACGGTCAACCACAACAGCAACAACTCAGCGGTGATCAGCATCGCCCTGCCGGCCGGCGTCGAGGTGGAGGCCGGCACGGTCAGCGGCGATGGCCTCGTGTCCGGAATCAGCGGGCGCACGCGGCTCAATACCGTCTCGGGTTCTGTGATGGCAGACGGCACATCCGGGGAACTTCACGTCAACACCGTCAGCGGCGAGGTCATCGCGCGAAACCACGACGGCGTCCTGACCGCCAAGAGTGTCTCCGGCGAGGTCACCGCATCCGGCCGGTTCAGCAACATCCGGGCTCACACGGTCAGCGGCGACATGAGTTTTGACCTGCTCGGCTTTACCCACGACTTCGGTGCCAATTCAGTCTCCGGCGACCTCACCATCAGGCTGCCGCACGACGTCGGGGTGGACATCGTGGCGAAGTCTGCCAGCGGCGTTGTGGTAATTGATGACCAGCAGTACTCGCAGCCCGGCGGCAAGGTGGAAACCATTGCCGGACCGGACGGGAAGCTGATGCTGGTCCGGACCAACTCGGTGTCCGGCAAAACGTCCATCTTCCATGGCCAGCCGGCCCGCAATGACGACGCAAGTAGCCCGGAAGCGGGGCACTGATGCCTCCGGTGTTCGCCCACGGTGCGCTCCGGCTGTACCTGCTCGCACTGCTGGAATCAGGGCCTAAGCATGGCTATGAACTGATCAAAGCCCTCAGCGAACGGTTCGGCGGCACCTACTCCCCCAGCGCGGGAACCATCTATCCGCGGCTGGGGAAGCTGGAGGAAGAAGGGCTCGTCGCCACCGAGCCTGTTGGCCGCCGCACCAACTACCGCATCACCGCGGCGGGGCTTGCCGAACTCAACAAGCGCCGGGAGGAACTCGCCGGAGTCGAGAACGACATTTCCGCTTCCGTCCGCCGTCTGGCGGACAACCTGCGGGCGGATATCCGCGCCAACATGCGCGGGTTGCGGGCAGACCTGGCAGCCACCGCAGAGGCAGCCCGTTCCACGGCGCGGGCCGCCGATTTCAGGAAAGCCGGCCGCCAGTCTTCGGAAGGGTTCCGGGAGCTGAAGGAAGCGGAGATGCTGCTGCAGGCGTTCCGGGACGACCTGCGCGTGGAACTGCGGCTGCAGGCCACCCGGCAGCCGCTCAGCGCCGTCACGCTGGAAACTGTCAGGACCGTGCTGGACCAGGCGCGCATCTCCATCCGCAACTCACTGCCCGGCTGAGCTGCCCGGCTGAGCCGACGGACTGCGCCGCCGGATCAGTGTTGCCCCCGGTCATAGCCCGTTTCGGTTTCGCGGCGTGTCCCATGGTGTGGGAGACTTGAGGGCAGCTCTTTTGAGTACCAACATTTAAGGAGGCCAGCTATGAGCAAGCGTGCACGTAAACGTCGTGACCGTAAGCGTGGCGGCGCGAACCACGGGAAGCGCCCCAACGCCTAAGCTAAAGCTTGGAAAACGGTTTAAGCGAAGGACCCCGGAAGCCACACGGCTTCCGGGGTCCTTCGTCTTTGCGCTGTTCTTTGCGCCTGCAGTACTGCTGGCGGGCATCCCCTCAGTTACGCATTCCCGCCGTCAGGCGTCCACGCGGTCAGGCGTCCACGCGGCCACGTGTCCTTCCTGGCGGGTATCGCTTGCGTCAGGCGTCCACCGGGCGGATCGCGTGGATCCGGTCCAGGATGGCGTTCTTCAGGTTCTCCGGAGCGGCCTCGGTGCACGAGCGCTTCACCATGGTGCGGATCACACACTCCAGGTCATACTCCTCCGTGCACTCAGGGCACTCATCAAGGTGGGTCTTGATTTCCGTGATGTCCTCGCGGGTCAATGCCCCGTCGAGGTATTCGTAGATGCGTTGCATCCGGGCGTCATCGCAGTCGCCCAATCCCTGGCAGTCGCTCATTTCCTGTTCTCCTGTTGTGTGTTCGCGGCCGTGTCCTGTGATTCGACGGCGCCTTTGAATCCTCGTTCGGCGGCATAGTCCGCCAGCATGTCCCGCAACATTTTCCTGCCGCGGTGAAGCCGTGACATCACAGTCCCGATGGGCGTGTTCATGATGTCCGAGATCTCCCTGTACGCGAAGCCCTCGACGTCGGCGAAGTAAACCGCCAGCCGGAACTCCTCGGGGATTGCCTGGAGGGCCCGCTTGACGTCCGAGTCAGGCAGGTGGTCCAGGGCCTCAGCTTCGGCCGACCTCAGGCCGCGCGACGTGTGCGACTCGGCCCTGGCCAGCTGCCAGTCCTCGATGGTGTCCGAGTTCGACTGCAGCGGTTCGCGCTGCCGCTTGCGGTAGAGGTTGATGTACGTGTTGGTCAGGATCCGGTACAGCCAGGCCTTGAGGTTGGTGCCGGGCTTGTACTGGTGGAACGCTGAGAACGCCTTGGTGTAGGCCTCCTGGACCAGGTCTTCCGCATCCGCGGGGTTCCTGGCCATCCGCATGGCGGCCGAGTAGAGCTGATCCACGTACTGCATGGCATCACGCTCAAAACGGACCCGTCGTTCTTCCGCTGATTCGGTGGCCACATCCACAGGTTGCTCGGCGGGCGCAGGCTCAGCCGGTAGAGGGACATCCCCTGCAGGCTGCGCGTCTGCAGGCTGCGAGTCACTCCCTGCCGGCGCGTCGCTGCTGGCATTGGCCTCGCTGCTTGTTTTGGCTTCGCGTTCGGAGGCCTTATACATGGCCTCGAGGGCCGGATCCAGGGTGCTCATTGCGTTCAAGTCTACTGTCACGGCCTTGGCGCGCGGCGTTCCGTACTCCGGAGGATTGGATTCCAGAGTCTGCAGTGCTACGGGTCCGGCGGGTTCCGTCCCGTCCTTCAGTAACCTCAAGGGCAACTCCAGTCTGTGTCAGGCCATGGTGTTCCGGGCAAATACGTGCCGGGCAATCCATGATGAGTCAATTCGTCCGATGTTCGGCGGACCCGCAATCCATAACCGCTGGCGGCAGGCAAATATTCCTCAAAAGTGCAAGACTAGAACGGACTCCGCCGCATTCGGTGCGGTTCGTCCAGCCAGGAGGAAATCCATGTCCTTTGTCCGCACTCTCGCCCGCCCCATGCTGGCTTCCAGTTTCGTAGTCGCCGGACTGGACAAGCTGAAGAATGCCGATGACACCGCCACCCAGCTCTCGCCGCTCCTGCAGAAGGCAGCCGCGTCGCTGCCGTTCCAGGCCGACGAAAAGATGCTGGCACGGGTGATCGGAGGAACGCAGGTGGGTGCAGGCGTACTGTTCGGCCTGGGCAAGTTCAGCCGCCTCTCGGCAACGCTGCTGACAGTCATCTCGCTCCTGAACACCTTTGTGGAATGGCGCAGCGCAGACATCAGCACCAAGGAAGGCCGCCAGGCCCGCCGGAACCAGCTGCTCAAGAACATTTCCCTCAGCGGCGGCGCCCTGCTGGCCTCGGTGGACACCGCTGGCAAGCCGGGCCTGGCCTGGCGTGCCGGGCACCTCGCCGCGGACGCCCGGAAGAGCGCCGCCGGCGCCCGCAAGACCACCGGCCAAAAGCTTAACAAGGCAGACAAGGCCGTGCGCCGCGCCGTCGAACACGCAACGGGGGCGTAAGGACGGATGACCGGTTCCACCCCGCCCGCAGCCACCGACTCACACAGCTCCACCGGCACCGTTCCGCACTGGCCGGCCCCCTTCGCCAGCAGGCCCATCAACGCCACCGTCACGGTGCCGGGTTCAAAATCCCTGACCAACCGGTTCCTGGTGCTGGCCGCGCTGGCTGACGGGCCGTCCCGCCTCCGCGCCCCCCTGCATTCCCGGGACTCTGCGTTGATGATCGACGCCCTCCGCCAGTTGGGAGCCACCATCACGGAGGTGCCCGGCGACGGCGCGTTCGGGCCGGACCTTGAGGTCATGCCCCTGAGCCGGGAGGCGCCGTCGTCACGGACGCACATTGACTGCGGCCTCGCCGGAACAGTAATGCGTTTTGTTCCGCCGCTTGCGGCGTTGCGCAACGGCGTGAGCGTGTTCGACGGCGACCCCCACGCCCGGAAGCGTCCCATGGGCACCATCATCGAGGCCCTGAAAGCTCTCGGGGTTGCCCTGACGGCGGACGACGGCGGGACCCCCTCGTCGCTGCCGTTCACCGTGGAAGGCACTGGGGAAGTCCGGGGCGGCCACCTGGTGATCGATGCCAGTGCGTCGTCACAGTTCGTCTCGGCCCTCTTGCTGGTCGGCGCCAGGTTTACCGACGGACTCCACCTGGAGCACGTGGGCAAACCGGTGCCGAGCCTGGACCACATCAACATGACCGTTGCAGTACTCCGGGGCGTCGGTGTATCAATTGACGATTCCGTGCCGAACCACTGGGTAGTGGCACCAGGCCCCATCCGCGCCTTTGACCAGCGCATTGAGCAGGACCTCTCCAACGCCGGCCCGTTCCTGGCCGCCGCGCTGGCCTCCGGCGGCACCGTCCGGATCCCGGACTGGCCCGCCGGCACCACCCAGGTGGGAGACCTCTGGCGCAGCATCCTGGCGGACATGGGCGCGGACGTCAGCCTGGCTGACGGCGTCCTGACCGTCACTGCCGGGCCAGAGATCAAGGGTGCGGATTTTGACGAAACCAGCGAACTCGCCCCTACCGTGGCGGCCCTCTGCGCCCTGGCCAGCGGACCTTCACGGCTGACCGGCATCGCGCACCTTCGCGGCCACGAGACGGACCGGTTGGCCGCGCTGGTCACCGAAATCAACCGCCTCGGCGGCGACGCGGAGGAGACCAGCGACGGTCTGGTGATCCGCCCGGCAAAGTTGCACGCCGGCGTCGTCCACAGCTACGCGGACCATAGAATGGCCACCGCCGGTGCCATCCTCGGCCTCGCGGTGCCGGGCATCGAAGTCCAGGACATCGCTACCACTGCCAAGACCATGCCGGAATTCCCGCAGATGTGGGCCGACATGCTGGCCCAGGGCGCGGCTGCCGCCGACGGCATGGAAGGTTCGCCCGGTGGCACGCAGCACTGATTCCTGGGACGAGTCCGACGTCCGGATCCGGCCCAGCAAAAAGGGCTCCCGGCCGCGCACGAAGGACCGCCCCAGCCACGACGACGCCGTCACGGGCCGCATCATCACCGTGGACCGCGGCCGGTACACCGCCGTCGTCGGCGAAGACTCGGGCGACGAGCGGATCATCATCGCAGCCAGGGCCCGCGAACTCCGCCGCTCCCCCGTGGTTGCCGGCGACTTCGTCTCCCTCGTTGGAGATGTCTCCGGGGAACCCGACACGCTGGCCCGCCTGGTCCGGATCCAGGACCGCAGGACCCTGCTGCGCCGCAGCGCCGATGACACTGATCCGATCGAGCGTGCGGTGGTGGCCAACGCAGATCAGTTGGTGGTGGTGGTGGCCGCCGCAAACCCGGAGCCGCGCACAGGCTTCATCGACCGCGCCCTGGTGGCCGCTTACGACGCCGGCATTGAGCCGCTGCTGCTCGTCACCAAGGCGGACGTCAAGGATCCGGCGGAACTGCTGTCCAACTACGAGCACCTGGACTTCCCGGTGATCATCAGCCGCACGTCGGACTCCGAAGCCTCAGGTATCGATGCCCGCTCCGACGACGGCCTCTCGGCCCGCCTGGACAGTGACGCAGTTTCGCAGCTCCGCGCGTACCTCGAGGGCAAGGTCTCGGTGATGCTGGGTCATTCCGGCGTGGGCAAGTCAACCATGGTCAATGCGCTCACCGGGGCCGAACGGGCCACCGGTGGTGTGAACGCCGTGACCGGCCGCGGCCGCCACACGTCGTCGTCGGCCCTAGCCCTGAAGCTGACCGGAGCTCCCGCCGGAAGCTGGATCATCGACACCCCTGGCATCCGTTCGTTCGGCCTGGCCCACGTGGACCCGGACCGGATCCTGCGGTCCTTCCCGGACCTGGAGCCGGGTACGGATGCCTGCGAGCGTGGCTGCAAGCACAACACCGCGGCCGTCAACTGCGGCGTGGATGCCTGGGTGTCCGCCGGCCACGCGGGCCCCACCGGCCCGGCCCGGCTCGCGTCCCTGCGACGGCTGCTGGGCACGGATCCCCGCCTGGTGGGCCAGGAAACCAAGGAACTCGGCAGCATCGGCTAGACGGGACGCCGATGTCCCCAACACTGCGGCCCTGAGACGGTAGTTTGGAACCATGATCCAACCCGCTTCGAGCTACAACGATGACTTGCGCCTTGCCCATGTGCTGGCAGATTCCGTGGATGACCAGACCATGAGCCGCTTCAAGGCACTGGACCTCCGCATCGAGACCAAGCCGGACCTGACGCCGGTAACGGACGCGGACAAGTCCGCGGAGGAAGCCATCCGCGGCCAGCTGTCCCGCTCGCGTCCGCGCGACGCCGTGCTGGGCGAGGAATTCGGCAGTTCGGGCCATGGCTCCCGCCGCTGGATCATTGATCCCATCGACGGCACCAAGAACTTTGTCCGCGGCGTCCCGGTTTGGGCCACCCTGATCGCCCTCGTGGACGAAGGCGAACCCGTGGTGGGAGTGGTCAGCGCGCCCGCGCTGGGCAAACGCTGGTGGGCCGCCAAGGGTTCCGGCGCGTACATGGGCAAGTCCCTCGCCGCCGCAACGCGGCTCCGCGTCTCCGACGTCTCCAAACTTTCGGATGCCTCCCTGTCCTACTCCAGCCTGGGCGGCTGGAAGGAACGCGGCAACCTGGATGAGTTCCTGGGCCTGACCGAGGACGTGTGGCGCACGCGCGCCTACGGCGATTTCTGGTCCTACTGCATGGTGGCCGAAGGTTCCGTGGACATCGCCTGCGAGCCCGAACTGAACCTGTACGATATGGCTGCCCTGGTGCCCATCGTAGTGGAAGCCGGCGGCCGCTTCACCTCCTTGGAGGGACAGGACGGGCCGTTCGGCGGCAACGCCCTGGCCACGAACTCCATCCTGCACTCAGAGGTGCTCAAGCGGCTGAACCCGGATCTGGACGATCTCCTCTAGGCACTTTCTTCGAATTATCGACGGCGGACGCCTCCTCAAGGGGGCGTCCGCCGTCGTATCTTCGACAAATGAGGCTGTTCCTCAAACGCGTAACAAAGTCCTTAACATTGGGCCGAGCTTCCTTTCTGCAGCGGCGGATGTTCTACGCTTCTTAACAGGTCACGAGTGCCAGCGCGAAACCCCGGTTTGCTGGCCGGCAACCCTCCATTCGCGGTGGGGTGCCCCGGGTGACGACCAGGCCGGTCCGGAATGGACACGGCAAGCGCGGATTCCCGTTACCGGGAGTCCTTCTAGAGTGAGGTCTCCGTGACAACTGCCACTGTCTCCCCCAACACTGTTTCTCCCAGCAACGCCGCCCCCGCCAATGCCACTGCGCTGATCCACGATGACGCCGCTATTGCAGGGCGCCCCCTCTCTGCGGTCACCGGGGCGGAAATCCAGGCACCGCTGATCCAGGGCGGCCATGTCCGGTACGCGAACCTGGACTACGGCGCATCCGCTCCCGCCCTCTCCGTCGTGTCGGCCTACCTCAACGAGAT
Organism: Pseudarthrobacter raffinosi; assembly: GCF_023913735.1. Classification (GTDB taxonomy): domain Bacteria; phylum Actinomycetota; class Actinomycetes; order Actinomycetales; family Micrococcaceae; genus Arthrobacter; species Arthrobacter raffinosi. The sequence goes on along the minus strand of NZ_JAMXBH010000025.1, from coordinate 34,457 downwards.
CCTGCCGTTCTACGCCAGCGTCCATCGCGGCGCCGGCTACGCGTCGCAGATCAGCACCTCCGTCTACGAGAACGCCCGGGACATCGTGCGCGACTTTGTGGGCGGGCGCCCGGACGACTCCGTCATCTTCACCCGGAACACCACCGACTCGCTGAACCTGCTGGCGGGTTGCCTGCCGGCGACGGACGGACGGCCCAATGGCGATGTCCTCTACTTGGACATCGAACACCATGCCAACCTGCTTCCGTGGCAGGGAGTCCCGCACCGCAGCGTTGTCGCCGCGGACACCATCGTGGGGACCATCGAGGTCCTCCGCGCCGAACTTGAGCAGGGCAACGTCAGCCTCCTCGCGGTCACGGGCGCCTCCAACGTCACCGGCGAGATCCTCCCGATCAAGGCCCTGGCCGCCCTCGCCCATGAGTACGGAGCGCGGATCGTGGTGGACGCCGCGCAGCTGGCGCCGCACCGGCGCATCAATATCAGCACCGACGACGTCGACTACCTCGCCTTCTCCGGGCACAAGCTCTACGCGCCGTTCGGCTCCGGCGTCCTGGTGGGCCGCACCGACTGGCTCGACGCCGGCACGCCCCACCTGGCCGGCGGCGGCGCCGTCCGCGAGGCCAGGCTCGACGGCGTCAGCTGGGCCACCGGCCCGGCCCGGCACGAGGGCGGCTCCCCCAACGTCCTCGGCGCGGCCACCCTGGCCCGCGCCACCCAGGTCATCGCGTCCCTGGACCACGACCGCTGGCACGCCCACGAGGCAGCCATCAGGTCATTCCTGGTGGAAGGGCTCGGGAAGATCGACGGCGTCACCGTGCACCAGATCTTCTCGGACACGGACGCTGAAGCGGGCACCATCGGCGTGGTGAACTTCTCCGTGGCAGGGTACGACGCCGGGCTTGTGGCCGCGTACCTGTCGGCCGAGCATGGCGTTGGCCTCCGGGACGGCCGCTTCTGCGCGCACCCGCTGCTCAAGCGCCTCGGCCTTCCCTCCGGTTCCCTGCGGGCCAGCTTCGGCGTGGGCTCACGGCTGGAGGATGCCCAGCGCCTCCTTGCCGGCCTGGAGCAACTCCGCCGGACCGGCCTGGGCTGGGACTACGTGGTGGACGCGGGCCGCTGGGTTCCGGCCAACGACTCCCGCACGTACCCTCACTGGGCTCCCAACACCCCGGGCACCGCCGGCGCAGCTCCGTGCCTTGACGACTGACTGACGCTTTCCTCCCCTGGTTCCTGACCTGACCGCTGCCTGACTGCCGCCTGCCCCAGCGGCTGCGGCCCATGCGGTAAATTCGAAGGATACCGATGGGCACAGTTGAAGGAGGCCGCACGTGGCACGGGGTGGCCCCAGACTTGAGCACGGACGCCGCCTGGAACTCGGACAGAGTTTCCAGGACGGCGGCGAACATTACCAGCGCGTACGCCCTGGCTACCCTGCCGACTCAGCGGACTGGCTGATCCCTGCCGGGGCCACGGACGCCGTGGACGTGGGCGCCGGAACCGGCAAGTTCACCGCCCTTCTGCTGGAACGCAGCCTGGCGGTTTCCGCCGTGGATCCGTCGCCGGACATGCTCGAACAGCTGCGGGCCCACTACGCGGCGGCGGACGCGACGCAGGGGACGGCAGAGGCGACGGGACTCGCTGACTCCTCGTTCGACGTCGTAAGCGTGGCGCAGGCCTGGCACTGGTGCGATCCGTTGCAGGCGAGCACCGAACTGGCGCGGATCCTGCGGCCCGGCGGAACTCTGGGGCTGATCTGGAACCAGCTGGACACGTCCGTTCCGTGGGTGCACCGGTTGTCCCGCATCATGCACGCGGGCGACGTCTACAAGCCCGGGTTCCGCCCGGTGGTGGGGCCGGAGTTTGAAGGCCTCGAGAGCCATGTGACGCGGTGGGAGGACAGCCTCAGCACGGCGGACATCATGGAACTGACGAAGTCCCGCAGCTACTACCTGCGCGCCGGCGAAGCCACGCGCGGCAAGGTCCTCGCCAACCTCGACTGGTACCTGCACGAACACCTGGGGCACGCCGCCGAAGAGGAGATCAGCCTGCCGTACCTGACTTTGACGTGGCGGGCCACGAAGGCGTGACGGGCGCTGACCACCGGGTAGGCTTGGAAACGTGAAGACCAGCGCGCCCTCCTCCTCGATCGAGGACTACGTCAAGGTCATCTACGGCTTCACGGAGTGGCAGGACAAACCCATCACGTCCTCGCAGCTCGCGCAGCGCCTGGGGGTGGCCAATTCCTCGGTCTCGGAGATGGTCCGCAAGCTCAAGGACCAGGGCCTGGTGGACCACAAGCCATACAGCGCCATCACCCTTACAGACTCCGGGGTCCGGCTGGCATTGTCCATGGTGCGCCGGCACCGGCTCATTGAGACCTACCTGGTGCAGGAGCTTGGTTACAGCTGGGACGAAGTCCACGACGAAGCCGAACTGCTGGAGCACGCGGTGTCGGACACGTTTATTGAGCGTATGGCGGCAAAACTGGGCAACCCGCAACGTGACCCGCACGGTGACCCGATCCCCGCCGCGGACGGCACCGTGCGCCTGCCCGAGGCCCACCTCCTCGGCGAACTCGATCCCGGGCACACCGGCCGGATCACCCGTATCAGCGACGAGAACCCTGATCTGCTGCGGTATCTTTCCGCCGAGGAAATCGACCTCGACGACGAGGTCGAGGTAGTGGGCCGTAAGCCGTTTGGCGGAGCGCTGGTGGTGCGGATCAGCAACGCCGGCAGGAAGCGGGACTACGATCTCGCGGATGAAGTCACCGCGGCGCTCTGGGTCCACAGTGACCACCCCCATACCGGCTGCACCTTCAGCGGCAGCTGAATGACGAACGCCCGCGTTCCGCACTGGCGGGCCTGGCTGGCCGTGGCGGCAGGCGGCCTCGCCGGAACGGAACTCCGGTACGGGCTGGGACTCGCCTTTCCGGAAACCGTGGGGGCAATGCCCTGGACCACCCTGGCCATCAACGTCACCGGAAGTTTTGTGCTGGCTGCCCTCACTACGGTCTGGATGGCCCGGCCGCAGACGGCATTCTGGCTCCGCGCCGGCCTGGGGCCCGGATTCCTGGGCTCGTTCACCACGTTCTCAGCAGTCGTTTTCTCGAGTGACCAGCTGTCCAGGGCCGGCGAACATCCCGTGTGGATCGCCTACCTGGGGCTATCCCTGCTGCTGGGACTGGGCGGCGCGGCCGGTGGCTGGCGGACCGGACGGCTACTCACCGACCGGCTGCAGGGTGACCGGGCGGGGACAGCGCCGTGATGGGCGCGGTCCTGGTGGGAGTGTTCGGCATGGCGGGCGCCCTGCTGCGCTTCGCCGTCGACAGCTGGTTCGCCCACCGCGAGGGGCTCCGCACGGCCGTCAGCCCGAGCGGTAGGCTGCGGCACTGGCCGTGGGCCACGCTCACCGTCAACGTCACCGGGTGCCTGATCATCGGACTGTCCATCGGCATCACCGGACGGCTCGGCCTTGCCCCCGAGTGGCAGACCGCTGTCGCCACCGGCCTGGCGGGCGGGCTCACCACGTTCAGCTCCTGGACCACCGCCACGGTGCGGCTCCTGAGCGAGTCGCGGTTCAGTGCCGCCGCCCTGAACATCGGCGCCAACCTGGCCGCCGGATTTGCCGCGGCGGCTGTCGGCATCGCACTGGCGTCGTAAGGGACTCATTCAGGTTTGTCCCGGTCCCGTATCGTTGACTCTGATGATTAGCAGACGCGACGCGGCAATTGCCCTTGATGTACCGATGGAAATGGCCCAGCGCCATGGCATCCCGAAACGACTGACCGAGGCGGAGTTGGGCGAAATCCTGGACAACCCACCGGCATGGCTGATCCAGTCGCGGGCCAACCGGACCGGCAAGCGTCCGGTCTGGGTGCATCTGGAATGTGCCGTCTGCGGCTACGAGGAAGCGGCCCGGCCCAAAAAATGGTGGCCGGAATTCACGTATGTGGTGTGCGAGCACCATGCCCCGGACGAGGTGCCGCCGCTGAGGCCGGGCCTCATCCGGAGCGAGTTCGACGGCGTCGGGACCCGTTTCGTGGGCATCGCGGACGTTGCAGTTCCGGACTGATTCCGGGCATTACATTCGGGGCTGAACAGGCGTATTTTACGAAGTGGGACGCAGCCCGTCCCACGTCGTAAGGAGCATGCCATGCCGGACAAGTCACCACACCAGCAGCTGCACAAGAAGCCGGTCAAAACCATCAAGGAAAAACGCGCGGAAAAGAAGGCCAAGAGCCCGATTGAAGGCCCGCAGGACCCGGTAGCGCACCTGAAGAAGCGCCGGTAGCGGGTTACCCGTTCCCGGCCATCTCTTCGGGCACTGCCACAATGTCCACTTCCTGGCCGTCCCTCAGCACTCGAATCGGCAGCGGCTGGCCGATCGCATCGGCGAACAGCAGCTTCTGCAGGCTCTCGGCGTTGCTGACGGGGCGGCTTCCGGCTGTCAGGATGACGTCACCCGCCCGCAGGCCCCCGCGGTCTGCAGGCGAACCGGCCAGAACCTCCACCACGCGCAGCCCGTCCCTTTGTCCCGTCCTGATCACTGCGCTGGCATTGAGCCGGAAAGGTGTGCTGACCACGCCGAGATAAGCCCGCCTGACACGGCCGTCCTTCAGCAGCGCTGAGATGATGCGCCGCGTGGTGGTGTTGATGGGCACGGCCAGGCCCAGCCCCGCTCCGGCCACTGCGGTATTAATTCCCACGATGCGGCCGTGCGTATCGGCCAGTGCTCCGCCGGAACTGCCGGCATTGAGTGCTGCGTCGGTCTGGATGACGTCCTCGATCACGCGCCGGTTGCCACTGGACCATACCGGAATGGCACGGCCCAGGCCGCTGACCACACCCGCTGTAACTGATCCGGCCAGGCCCAGCGGATTCCCCACCGCAATGACCAGCTGGCCCACCCGCAACGTCTCGGCATCGCCGAACTGCGCCGGGGCCACTTTCGGTGCCCTGCCGTGGAGCACCGCGAGGTCGGACAAAGGATCCGCCCCCACCAGTTCAAGATCGGTCCGGCTGCCGTCAGCAAAGGCGGCATGGCCTTGATGGGTGCCGGCCACCACATGCGAATTGGTGAGCAGGTAGCCGTCTTCAGTGAAGAGCACCGCCGAGCCTGCGCCCATGCGGAACCGGCCGTTACGGCGGTTGCCGGTCATTTCAATGGCCGCAACATGCGGGGTGACCGTCTCAGCCACGCGCATGACGGTCTCCGAATACGAGTCCAGCGGACCGTCGTCGGCCGCTGCATTGGGTTCCTGCGCCTGTTCCATGGCACACCTCCTGGCTGGCGTTGCTGCCCCCGGCTTCCAGACCTGCTGCTGCGCCGGAGCTTATTGGCGACAACCACGGGGTAGCACCGCGTAGTCCCGGAAAAGCTACGCCGTGGGTGAACAGGGCACTCAACACCGCGCTTAAATGCCAGAAGACCCGGACGCGGGTCCGGGTCTTCTGGCAATGTCTTGCGACATTCAAAATGTGGAGATGGGGGGAATTGAACCCCCGTCCGATGTTGTGTTAACAGGGCTTCTCCGGGCGCAGTTTGCGTCGGACTTTCTCGGCCCCAGCCCTCCTGCAAACAGGTGGCTGATCCGGGCCCAGTCATCTAAGAGTCCCGTTTGCCCCGATGACGGAGGCAAGCAGCAGTGGCTATCTAAATGACGCCAGGATCCGGGGCAATAGCAACCTCGGGCTGACGGACTGTCTTACTGCTTAGGCAGCGAGAGCGAAGTCAGTGCGGTTTGATTTGGCACTTATTGGTTTGCAGACAGCGTTTACGAGATAATTCTGCATCCTCGGCCCGCTTCACCTGTCGCGACTAACATCGTCGAAACCGATCATCCCCGTATTTTGTTTTCAAACCGGCCGGGCTGTGCACGCACAAATCCCTGCCGGACTATCTATCATAACGCATGCCCGGCGGAAATCATTCCTACCTGCGGTTGCGTTCCCGGACCTCGCGAAGGGCTTCGCGGTTGTCCTGCTGCTCACGCAGGGTCTGGCGCTTGTCGTACTCCCGCTTACCGCGTGCGACGCCGATCTCCACCTTGGCCCGGCCATCGAGGAAGTACAGCTGCAGCGGCACCACTGTGAAGCCGGACTCCCGGATCTTCACGGAGATCTTGTTGAGCTCTTCACGGTGCAGCAACAGCTTCCGACGGCGGCGTGCGGAGTGATTGGTCCAGCTCCCCTGGTTGTACTCCGGGATATGGATGCCCTCCATCCACAGCTCGTCGTTATAGAACGTGCAGAAACCGTCCACCATGGAGGCGTGGCCTTCGCGCAGCGACTTGACCTCGGTCCCCATCAGGGCGATGCCGGCCTCGTAGGTATCCAGCACGTGGTAGTCATGCCGGGCCTTGCGGTTGGTGGCCACTACTTTACGGCCACTTTCTTTGGGCACGGTGGAACTCCTCAGTTCTTGGATCCTGGTTGGCTCCGGCCGTTCCGGCGCGGAGTCATACCAGTGTACGGCAGGCGCGGACCGGCGTTACAGCAGCCGCATCGGGTCCACTGCGGCCCCGTTGAGCCAGGTTTCAAAGTGTGCGTGGCAGCCCGTTGAGTTGCCAGTGCTGCCCGAGTAGGCGATGAGCTGCCCGGCGGAAACCTGCTGGCCGTTGGAGACCACGACGCTGGCGTTGTGGTAAACAATAGTGGTCAGCGAGTTGCCCTGCACCACTCCGTGGGAGAGCTTCACGCGCCAGCCGCCGCCGTCGGCGGAGTTCCAGCCTGAGGAGAAGACCTCGCCGGCTGCCCCTGCGTAGACCGGAGTGCCGCAGGCGGCGCCGAAGTCGATGCCGGTGTGGAGGTAACCGCCGGTGCCGTAGAAGTCGATGGTTCCCGGCGGGGTTGAGCGCCAGCCAAAGCCGGAGGTGATGGGCACGTCGCCCGAGAAGGGATGCCGCAAGCCAAAGGCCGACGGCGATCCGGTCACCGGGGCGTACGGCTGCTCGGCCTGGCCCTGCGCCCGTGCGGCGGCAGCAGCAGCCTCAGCGAGGCGGCGCTGCTCTGCTTCCCAGGCCTCCCGGAGTCTGCGGTCACGTTCGGCGATCTCGTTGGCTATGGCGTTCTGGCTTGCTGCAACCGCCGCCATTTGGGACTGAATGCCAGGTTTCGCTGCCTGGAGTTCAGCGTCAAGTCTTGTTGTGTCGGCGATCAGCTGGTCAACCTGGGCCTTCTTGGCAGCCGCCTCGTCACGGGCAGCCTTTTCCCGTTCCAAGGCGGCGTCTGCCTTGGCTTTGAGGTCCCTGATTTCTGCCTCAACGGCTTCGAGCCGGGCCTGCGAGTTCACATTTGTGGCGCTTTGCTGGGACAGCTTGTCCATGGCGGCGTTCTGGCTGCGCATGGCCTGGTCCGCGAGGTCCATGGTGTCGGTCAGGCTGCCGCCGTTGTTTGCCCCGAAGAAGAGGGTCAGGTTCGACGGCACGCCTCCGGACTTATAGGCCTGGGTGGCGATCTGGCCGATCAGCTTCTTGGTGTCCGCGATCTTCTGCTTGTCAGCCTCAAGCTGCTGGGTGATTATGGCCTTATTCTGCTGTGCAAGGTCAACCCGCGCCGTCAGGGCTTCGACTTCCTTGACCGCACTGGCCACGCGCCCCTGGGCCTCCAGGAGTGCCTGCTGGGCGCCCGGCAGCTGGCCTTGGTAGATCACTAGGTCGCCGGCGGCCTTCGCGATGCGTGAGTCCACGAATTCCAGGGACTGCTGAACCCGGGCCGCCTCAGCTTCGAGGGCGGCACGCTTGTCATCGAGCTCATCGGCGTGCGCCACCGGGGCTGACGCACCCATGCTGGCGGCGAGGAGCAGGGCCAGGAGGCCACTGATCAGGCCGGCGCGGCGGCCTGCAGGTCGTCGGCGTTCGGCCCGGTGCCGGGGCGCAGTTCGGTGCAATTCGTTCATCAGGATTCCTTGTTCGGTTTGCACAGCCTAAACCTTCAAATATCTGCGCAAGGTCAAGAGAGACGAAATTCCTGCCAAAGATCCGCCAAGGATCAGCAAGGCTGGCGCAAGAATCAGCGTCTGGCCCGGTGAGATAAACGCCGTGTCCGGATACTGCTTGGACAGGTATTCCCCCAGGAAGAAGTGCGCCACGGCCCACAGCGTGCCGGATGCCAGGGCGGCGCCGATCACCGCCGCAATCACGCCCTCGAGGATGAACGGCAGCTGGATGACGATCTTGGAAGCGCCCACCAGCCGCATGATCCCGGTCTCGCGGCGGCGGCTGAAGGCCGAGAGCCTGATGGTGGTGGCGATCAGGAGGATGGCGCAGACAATCATCACGCCGGCGATGCTGACGGCCACTAGGGAAGCGGCGTTCATGGCGGAGAAGAGCCGCTCGAGCAACTGGCGCTGGTCAATGACGGTTTCGACGCCCGGCTGCGAGGAGAACGTCTCGCTGATGATCTGGTATTTTTCCGGATCCTTCATGTTGATCCGGAAGGATGACGGGAGCTGGTCCGGCGTGACGGAATCGACGATGGGAGAATTGGAGAACTGGTCCTTGAAGTGCTTGTAGGCCTCTTCATTGGACTCGTACTGGAAATCGTTGACGTACTGGGCCACGGCGGGTGATTCGAGCAGGGTCTGCAGGTTGTCCTGCTGCTCCGGCGTGACCGGCCCGGTGGCGCAACCGGCCGCCGTCGAACCGTCACTGCAGAGGAAGATGGCAACCTGGACTTTGTCGTACCAGTAGCCCTTCATCTGGTTGATCTGGAGCTGCAGCATGCCTGCGGCACCAACGAACGTCAGTGAGACGAAGGTGACCAGGATGACCGAGACCACCATGGAGACGTTGCGCCGCAGGCCACTGCCGATCTCACCGAGGACAAAAGCCAACCTCATCGCTGCTCCTCCCCTGCGCCCGGATTGCGTTCCCCTAATGCGTGCGGCTGGGATTCGTCCCGGCCGCTGGCGTCCCTGAGCCGGCGGGACTGGCCCACCACGGGGATCATCGAGGTATACAAAGCTTTGGCCTCGTCGCGGATGACGATGCCGTTCCTGAGCTCTACAACGCGCTTGCGCATCTCGTTGACGATGTCGTCGTCGTGCGTGGCCATGACCACCGTGGTGCCGTTCTGGTTGATCTTGTCCAGCACGCCCATGATGCCCATGGAGGTGGTGGGGTCCAGGTTGCCGGTGGGTTCATCGGCGAGGAGGATGCCGGGGCGGTTGACTACGGCACGGGCGATGGCCACACGCTGCTGCTCGCCGCCGGAAAGCTCATGCGGAAGGCGGTTTTCCTTGCCTTCCAGGCCCACGGTCTTCAGGACTTCGGGGACGGTGTCGCGGATGACGCTGCGGCTCTTGCCGATGACCTGCATCGCGAAGGCTACGTTGGCGAACACGCTCTTCTGCGGAAGGAGCCGGAAGTCCTGGAAGACCACGCCGATGCCGCGGCGGAGCCTGGGCACGCGCCAGCTGGAGATCTTGGCGACGTTTTGCCCGGCGACGTACACGGCGCCCGAGGAGGCCCGGTCTTCCTTCAGCACCAGCCGCAGGAACGTGGACTTTCCGGATCCGGAAGCGCCGACGAGGAAGGCAAATTCACCACGGTCAATCTCAAGGCTGACATCGTCCAGCGCAGGCCGGGCCGTATGGTCGTAGACCTTGGTGACATTTTCGAATCGGATCATGGCCCTAATTACCCTGCAGGGCACGGCTGATACAGCCCAGATCTGCAGCCGGAGCACGGGCATTCGTTTGGGGGAAGTAGAGCTCCGGCTCCTCGACTATACGCAGGCTTTTGGCCGGTTTTCGGGGGCTTCGGGGGTGTGTCGCGCGATCAGGCCTACCGGGTAGGCACAGCAGCTACGACTTCTCGGCGTTCCGGTTGTCGGTGCGCCAGCGGATCCCGGCGTCGATGAAGTCGTCAATTTCGCCGTCGAACACGGCGGAGGTGTTGCCTACCTCGTGTTCGGTCCTGAGGTCCTTGACCATCTGGTACGGGTTCAGGACGTAGGAGCGCATCTGATCGCCCCAGGATGCCTTGACATCGCCGGCGAACGCCTTCTTTTCGGCGTCCTCCTGCTCCTTCTTCAGGAGAAGGAGCCGGGACTGCAAAACGCGCAGGGCTGCTGCCCGGTTCTGGAGCTGCGACTTTTCGTTCTGCATCGACACCACGGTGCCGGTGGGGATGTGGGTCAACCGGACGGCGGAGTCGGTGGTGTTAACCGACTGCCCGCCGGGACCGGAGGACCTGAACACGTCCACACGGATCTCGTTGTCCGGTATGTCGATGGAGTCCGTTGACTCGATGAGCGGAATGACCTCGACGGCGGCGAAGGACGTCTGGCGGCGGCCCTGGTTGTCGAACGGGCTGATCCGCACCAGGCGGTGAGTCCCGGCTTCGACGCTGAGCGTGCCGAACGCATACGGTGCCTTGACTTCGAACGTTGCGGACTTCAGTCCCGCCTCTTCGGCGTAGGAGGTGTCCATGACGGTGGTGGGGTACCCGTGGCGTTCGGCCCAGCGAAGGTACATACGCATGAGCATTTCGGCGAAGTCTGCGGCGTCCACGCCGCCGGCCCCGGCCCTGATGGACACCACGGCTTCACGTTCGTCGTACTCTCCCGAAAGCAGCGTCACTACCTCGAGTTCCTTCAGGGATTTCCTGATGGACTCCAGCTCGGTTGCAGCTTCGCCCATGGAATCGGCGTCATCCTCGTCCTGGCCAAGCTCCACCAGCACTTCCAGGTCATCGATCCGCGATACCAGCCGGTTCAGCCGCTCCAGCTCGGACTGGCGGTGCGACAGGCGGGAGGTGATCTTCTGCGCCGCGGCGGGGTCATCCCACAGGTCAGGCTCGCCGGCGCGTTCGCTCAGTTCGGCGATGTCTTCCTTCAGAGCCTCAACATCGCTGACTCGCTCGATGGAGGTGTAGGTGGCGCGAAGAGCGCGGATTTCTGCGGAAAAATCAATATTGGCCATGGTCGTTTAAGCCTACGCTATCCGGCCGGAGTGCCGGACTTCTCCTGGCTTCTCCGCTTCCGGTCAGCGCGTGAGCCGGGAACGGGCCGTGGAGGCCGCTTCAATTCTGATGCCATCAGGCACCAGGAAGTTCACCACCGGAGGGTGGACAACAGCGCTGAGAACCACGACGGCGGTGGACCCGTCAGGGCTGCCGGTCGCCGCTGAAACGGCTAACCCGTCGAACCGGGCCGACGACGGGCTCCGCGCGATAAAGTCGGCCGCAACGCTGCGGACGCGTCCAGGGCCCAGTACGGCTGAGGGGCTCCCGCCCTCTCCCCCGACCTCGCCCAAGGTGTAGCTGTCGGCGGCGGCCAGCGAGGCGCCGTCGGCCAGGGACAACAGCCGCTTGTGTTCGAGGTAGACGCTGGAGATGCCGATGACCACTGTGACCACCAAGAGGGCCAGCGCGACGTAGCCGATGATCATGACGGTCATCTGGCCGCCCTCACCTGGATCGCTCTGCGTGGCTTCGGGGATCGCTTTCTGCGTCACTTTTGGGTCACCGGAACCTGCCCACCAGTTGGGTGGACGAGGCTTCAACTTCGCTGGCCTTGAGCCTGAAGTCCTCGTTGAATGGCACGAAGGGCAGCGGGACAGTGAGGTTGACCGTGACGGTGATGGCCGTGCCCGCAGACTGGCAGTCGGCAGGGTCGCAGCGGGTGGATACGCGTGCCTGCTCGGCATCGTGGCCGAAGTCCGCGAGGGCGATGAGGGCTGCCCGTTCGGCAGCAGCCTCGGCAGACTCTGCATCCGGTTGGGCGACGAACACCTTCGCGGCCTGGTCGGCGGCGCCGACCACGGCGAAGGACCCACCCTGGATCTGTCCCACGGTGATGATGAAGTAGACCAATGGGACCATCAGGAGCAGCGCGAGGAAGGTGAATTCGACCACTGCACTCCCCTTTTCCCTGTGCTCGTTGCTGAGCGCCTCGCTGAATCGCTTGCGTAGGCGGGAACGCCAGGTGTTAGGGCTGGATGGCCGCATGGCCTTTCACCTCCAGCAGGTCCCGGGGGCCGATCAGCCCGATGACGGGCATCGGAGCCTTGATGGTCACTTCGAGGGTCCGCAGGCCCTGGAACGTCGCTTCGGCAGTTGTGATGTCCTGCGCGAACTCAGCGTTTAGGGAAGTCTCGATGAGCGTCGCCGCCCGTTCCTGGGCATCTGACGCTCCCCGGTCTGCGAGGGTTCCATAACGTGCCCCTGAGGCTGCCGCGTCGATCAGTGTGTTGCGGACGTGCAGGACCAGGGTCAGCTGGATTATCGCCAGAAAAAACATGGTGAGCAGGCCACCCACGAGGACGAAGTCCACGACGGCAGAACCGCGTTCATCCGTGCGCCAGCCCGGCTCAGCGCCGATCCGGGACTGGCACGGTTCCCGGCTGGGCATGCATTGGCTGGCGCCCAGCATGACTTACTTTCCGACCTTGTCCATGGCCTGGTTGAACATCGTTTCGAGGGCTGGGCCGGCGAGAGCCAGCAACCCCGCCACCAAAACTGCGGACATTAAGGTGATCATCACCCAACCGGGGACGTCGCCACGTTCCGGGTGGTCTTGTGCCGGCACGTCGGGATCCGTCGCTGCGTACCTCCGGCCTGACACAGTTTCACTGGTCCGTGCCCACAGGCCGGCCAGCAAAGCGAGGAGCAGCAGGCTGCCCGAGATTCCCATGTTTTTCATTTCGGTCCCATTCGTTGTGTAAATGACGCGGTGGAAGTCATGTGGCGGTTAGCGGCTGTGACGGCTTGGCGATGCTCATGGCTAAAGTCCAAGGCTGATGGCCGCGATGCCGGGGAACACTGCGAAAACCACTGTTAAGGGCAGTACACCAAAGACCAAAGGAACCATCATGGCAATTTCTTTCTTGCCCGCCGACTCCATGAGGTCCCGTTTTGCGGTGTCCCGGACGTCCTGGGCCTGAGCCCTCAGCACATCTGCCAAGGGTGTGCCCCGCTCGACCGCCACGATGATTCCGTCGACAAATCTGACGAGCGGCCCCAGATCTGTCCGCGAGGAAAACTCCTGGAGCGCTTCCACCAGCGGTTTTCCCGCTCTGGTCTCAGCAAGAATCTTGGAAAACTCCTTGGCCAGCTCGCCACTGGCACTGCGACAGACGCGGTCCAGGGCCCCCGTGGCACTTTCACCGGCACCGACAGCCAGGGCCATGAGCTCGGCAAGACTGGGAAACTCCGCCATCATCCGGGATTCCCGCCTGCTGATCTGGACGCCCAACCAGAAGTCACGGAAGAGAAAGCCGCCGAGCGCGCTTCCGAGGACGGCGACAACCGCGAGGAATGGACTGAACCGGCCGGCTACCGCGCCCAGCACCACCGCGGCCATGGCGGCGGCGAATCCAGCAGCGGCCCAGAGGAGCTGTTCGGCCCGGAAATCTATGGGTGATTTGTTGATGCCGGCTTGGGCGAGCCTGCGGGTCAGCGCCTTTGACCCTAGGTTCAGCTTCCCCAAGGCTGCGAGTCCGTCGTGGAGCAGGGGACGCACGATCCGGTCCAACGGTCCGAATGGCGTGGCGTTCTGTCCGCTGGCCCGCAGCAACCGCGATTCAAGGTTTTGCGATTTCAGCTGCGGATCGATGCGCTCGACGAATGTGAGCGGCCGCATAAAGGGCAACCGGACGAAGATCAGCCACAGGCCCGTCCCGAGGACGATGCCGCACACAATCGCAGCCGCCGAGATCCCGTTCATCGCAGCACCCGTTCGTCCTGCGGAAGGGCGCCGATGCGGAGCATGATGGAGTAGCAGACCAGCGACACCACGAGCCCGCCGAGGAGGACGCCGGCTCCCATGGGCGTGTTGTAGGCGTTCACGGCTTCAGGCCGGGTGGCCAGGAGGAGCATAACGATCCAGGGAGCGGCAACCGCGAGCCTGGCGGCGTTGACAGTCCAGGACTGCCGGGCCTCGAGCTCGCTGCGTGTCCGCGCATTTTCCCGGAGAAATTCCGCAAGGGTGCCCAACAGTTTCCCCAGGTCCGAACCGCCCACTTCACGGGTCAGCCTGAGTGCCTCGACGATCCGGTCCGCCACCGGGTCCGCCAGCCGGTCCTTGAGTTTATTAAGAGATGCATCGAATTGCCCGCCCGCGCGGTAGTCGGCTCCGAAGTCCCGGAAAACATGCCGAAGCTCCTCGGGGCCTTTCTCCCCCAGCTGGATCAGGGCCTCCGGCAGTGAAAGCCCGGCGCGGATGGCCGACCGCAGGTGGTCCACCACGTCCGGCCAGAGCTGGCGTAGGACGGCAGTTCTCCTGGTCGCCCGCCACCGGACAATGCTGACGGGCAGCCACCCGCCGAAAAGTCCGAAGCAGACGGATATAGGCCATGACCGGCTGACGACAAAGAGGATGAGAGCCACAAATATGCCCAGTCCCAGGCACGACGCGACGAGGCCCGTCCCGGTGACCTTTTCGATTCCGGCGGAGGCCAGCAGGTCCTCGAGGCGGCTGGCCCGCGGGCGGCGCTTCAGCGCTGCCGGCTTTTCCCAGAACGACCACCAGATCAGGAAGAGCCCGGCGCCCGCAAGCACCCCTACCAGAGGCGCCATCAGCGCGGCTCCAGCAGCGCCGCGACGTCGTACCCTGCCCGGGAAAACTTCTCCGCCGCGGGCATGGAGTTGGCCCGCGGCTGCAGCTGGCCGTCCTCCATGGCGAAAACCATGGAGGATTCGATGATGCCGTTTTCCACCCGCCGGCCGAGGGAAAGGATCTCGGTTACTTGGCGGCGGCCGTTGGCGTGCCGGCTGCAGTGGACCACGAGGTCGATGCAGGACGCCACCGTGGGGACGACGAAGGCAGACGAGATATTTTCACCGGCGAGTAGCGGAAGGGTACAGATCTTGGTCACAGCGTCGTGGGCTGAGTTTGCATGGACGGTGCACATCCCCGGAAGTCCACTATTTAAGGCGATGAGCATGTCCAGGCTTTCCGCTTCCCGTACCTCTCCCACCACTAGTCTGTCCGGGCGCATCCGGAGGGCTTCCTTTACAAGCCTGCGCAGTGGGATCTCGCCTTCGCCTTCGAGGTTGGGCTGCCTGCATTGGAGTCCGACGACGTCCCGGAGCGGGAACTGGAGTTCGAAAATTTCCTCGACCGTAATGACGCGCTCACGGCTGCCGATGCTCGCTGCCAGGCAGTTGAGCATGGTGGTCTTGCCCGCCTGGGTTGAGCCCGACACGAGGATGTTCAGTCCGCTGGACACCGCTGCACCGAGGAATCGGGCGGACTGTGGTGTCAGGGTTCCAAGCTCGACCAGGTGCTCCAGGCGGCTGGCCTTCACCACGAACTTGCGAATATTCACGGCCCAGTGCCTGCGGGTGACATCTGGAATAACTACGTGGAGTCTCGAACCATCAGGCAAGGCTGCGTCCACGAAGGGCGATGACATGTCCAGGCGGCGGCCGGAACTCTTCAACATGCGTTCCACGAGATCGCGAACCTGCTGGTCCGTGAGGCTGAGTGAGGTCAGTTCCGACTCGCCGTTCCTGGCCACGTAGATTTCGTTGGGCGCGTTGATCCAGACTTCCTCGATGGTCGGATCGTCCAGCAGCGGCTGAAGGACACCGAAGCCGGCCACCGCATCAAAGACAAACCTGCGGGCGGCCTCCAGCGGACCAATCGGAGGGAGCGGCCCCATCAGGGCCCGTTCGTCGTAGTCGCTGACAGCCGCCTCTACGAGACGACGGACCTCGCCCGCCTGCCGCAGTGGATCAAGACCCCGACGGCGGATCAGCTCGCGGACTTCGTCTTCCACGATTCGCACAGCGTCCATGTAGTTCCCCAATACAACTGCCGCCCCCGGCGGAGGCAGTTCAACTGGGTACAGCCTAGGGAGCGTACAGCACGCCGCCAAGTCATATGAGTCGGGCTGTGGATAACAGTGACGCATCTTTCACATTGGCAACAACGGAAACTCTGGTTACTGCAGACACTGCGGTGTTAGGGTAGGCGCGTTAAGTCTCGATATTGCAGTTCAGTGACTCCTGAACTGCAACCCACTTGTGACGCGCTCACGTCAGCGCCGTATTGTCTCCGGAGCCAAAATGAAGCGGAACCAGTCCAACAGTCATCGTCCCCTCCTGCAAGTCTTGGGGACAGCAGTTTTGGCCGCCGCTCTCGTCGCGGGCCCCGGACTGGCGGGGGTCGCTTTCGCTGTTGAACCGAACCCGACTCCGCCGCCTTCAACATCCGCGCCGACGCCGACCTCATCGGCGGTATCGACGCAGGTCCCGGAATCAGCTACGACTCCAACACCTGCGCCGGCTGCACCCGTGCCATCAGTCGCACCGGCTCCGACGACCCCACCCTCTCCTGATCCGGCATCTGGCAGCATCAACGAGTCCATGGCTGCGGCTGTTGGCGTCGGCGGTGCGGAAATGGGCCAACGGTCCGCCAGAGTGGCAGCGACATCTTCAAGCACCAGCTTTAAAAGGCTCAGCACTGAGGCCCTCGGAACCGAAGGCACCTGGATGCCGACGTTTGGAATCCAAGGATTGGACGTAAGCGGCCACCAGCCCAGCGTGGATTGGCAGCACCAGTGGAACATGGGCGCCCGATTCGCGTACGTCAAGGCCAGCGAGGGCAACTACTATACGAACCCGTCCTATAGTTCGCAGTATCAGGGTTCGCGCAATGTCGGAATGGTTCGGGGGGCTTACCACTTCGCAATCCCCAACTGGTCCTCCGGAGCAGACCAAGCACGGTACTTCGTACAAAACGGTGGTGGCTGGACCGCCGACGGGTACACCATGCCGCCTGTCCTAGACTTCGAGTTCAACCCCTACGAAGGCCGTACCATCAACGGTTTTTACTTCGGCAACACTTGCTACGGCATGTCGCCTGCGCAGCTGGGCTCCTGGGTCCGCGACTTCGGCAACACAATGCAGTCATTGACCGGACGGGTTCCCGTTATCTACACCAACACCAGCTGGTGGAATCAGTGCCTCGGCAATCCCTCAGGTTTTGGTGACTACCCGCTGTGGGTCGCTGCCTACCCGAGTTCGCCTACGAACAACGCGGGACCGGTTCCTTCCGCAAGCTGGAGCACTTACAGTATCTGGCAGTACAGCAGCACCGGGCCATTGGCGGGTGACTCGAATGTCTGGAATGGAGACTACTCGGGACTGAAAGCCTTCGCCTCTAGCGGCATTCCGCCTGCGGCCACTCAGCAGATCGGTGCGTACAGGTCCAGTTATCCCGCCTTGGGCAACACGACCACTAGTATCGTATGCGGCCTCGCGAATGGTGGCTGCTACCAGGGCTTCCAGGGCGGAACCGTGATGTGGTCAGGGTCCTCCGGTGCTTTCGCGGTGATAGCCGGTCCTGTCGCGGCAGCTTGGCGGGCCACCGGGGCCGAAGGCGGCCCGGCTGGTTATCCAACAAGCGATATTGTCTGTGGCCTGAAGGACAATGGCTGCTTCCAGAATTTCCAAGGCGGGAGCATTCTTTCCTCGTCCACCTCCGGCGCGGCCCTGATTCAGCCCGGAGCGATACGCGACTACTGGGCCAAAAACGGCTACGAGAACGGACCTCTCGGGTATCCGACCAGCAACACCACCTGTGGGCTGCGCCTCTCCGGCTGTTTCCAACTGTTCCAGGCAGGTTCGGTCCTCTCCAGCAGCTCTACAGGGGCTCAGCTTGTGAAATCCGGTCCTATCCTTGACGCTTGGTCGCGCGCCGGATTCGAAAACGGCCTCCTGGGCTACCCCTCTGCGGATGCCACCTGCGATGCCACGAGTTGCACGCAGAGCTTCGTGGGTGGAGTGGTGGCGTGGACCGGCGCTTCAGGAGCCTGGCCCATCTTTATGGGCATGGCAGACTCCTGGAAGTCCGCCCGTTCGCAGTCTGTTCCCATCGGCTTCCCGATCGGCACTGAGGTTTGCGGCATCCGCGGCGGCGGCTGTTTCCAACTGTTCCAAGGCGGAACCCTACTGTTCTCACCGGCAACAGGCGCGTTTCCCGTCACCGGCCGGACGCTGGACTACTGGCAGAAAACCGGATTCGAGAACGGTTCTCTGGGTTATCCCACGTCCTTCGCGGTGTGCAACCTTCCCGACAGCGGATGCCTGCAGTCATTCGAGCACGGCACCGTGACCTACTCCGCCGCCACGTCCATCCAAACGGTCACCGCCGGGGCAATGCGTGATGGATGGAACGCCTACGATTCCGTTACCGGCTCCCTTGGCTACCCCACCTCCCCCAAATACTGCGGGCTAGCAAACGACGGATGTTTCCAGATGTTCGCCAAAGGCGCCCTGATGTATTCCCCGTCGACCGGTGCACATCCCAGCCTCAACGGGCCGATCCGGGACCTTTGGCAACGGGAGGGCTTCGAGAATGGCCGCCTTGGCTACCCGGCGTCGACCGTCCTGTGCGGGCTGCGGAACAGCGGCTGCTTCCAGAACTATCTCGGCGGTAGCGTCATGTGGTCTCAGGCTACCGACGCGCACGCCTTGCACTTTGGCCCCATCAGGGATGCCTGGGTCAAGTCAGGTTTCGAAAACGGCTCGCTGGGCTATCCGGCCAGCGCCCAGATTTGCGGACTGCGCGACGGCGGCTGCTTCCAGAACTTCGAAAAGGGCACTGTGATGTGGTCGCCGCAGACCGGTGCGCAACCAGTTACATCGGCGGCGATCCAGACGCGCTGGGCCCAGGCAGGTTTTGAATCGGGTTCATTGGGCTACCCGACCAGCGGATCTGTCTGCGGGCTCCGCAACGGCGGCTGCTTCCAGAACTTCGAAAAAGGAACCATCATGTGGTCCGCTGCCAGCGGCGCCCATCCGATGGTTCCGGGTCCAATCCAACAAGCCTGGGCAGGGCAAGGATTCGAGAACGGCACCCTCGGCTACCCCACGGCGCCGCAGACGTGCACCACCGATGGGCAAAGCTGCGCCCAAACTTTCCAAAGTGGCAGGATCGAATGGACCGCCCTTGGCGGGGCCAAGATCCGGCCATAGACGCAAAAGGCCGGAAGGCGGGACCCGTTACGGGTCCCGCCTTCCGGCTTTAACGAGTCCGGCCTAACGGCCGTGTTCGAGGAGGTTCAGGAGATACTGCCCGTACCCGCTCTTGACCAACGGCTCGGCGCGCTGACGGAGGTCGTCGTCGTCCAGGAACCCGAGACGCCAGGCGATTTCTTCAGGAGCGCCGATCTTCAGGCCCTGACGGTTCTCCGTTGTCCGGACGAAATTCGACGCGTCGTTGAGGTCATTGAAGGTCCCTGTATCCAGCCAGGCGGTGCCACGGGGCAGAATTTCGACCTGCAACTTGCCGCGCTCAAGATAAGTTCGGTTCACGTCGGTGATCTCAAGCTCGCCCCGGGGAGAAGGCTTCAAGTTCTCTGCGATCTCTACAACATCGTTGTCATAGAAGTAGAGGCCCGGCACTGCGTAGTGGCTTTTGGGCTCTGCCGGCTTTTCCTCGAGTGAAATTGCTTTACCGTTGCCGTCGAACTCGACCACACCGTAAGCCTTCGGGTCCGCGACCCAGTATCCGAACACGGCCCCGCCGTCGATGTTCTCAAAGCGGCGCAGCTGCGTGCCCATGCCGTGCCCGTAGAAGATGTTGTCACCCAGCACCAGGGCCACGGTGTCATCGCCGATGTGCTCCTTGCCCAGGACGAAAGCCTGGGCAAGGCCATCCGGTGCAGGCTGCTGCTTGTAGCTGATGGAGACGCCAAAACGGGAGCCATCGCCCAGAAGACGCTCGAACTGCTCGGCGTCGTGAGGAGTGGTGATGATGAGGATGTCCCTAATGCCTGCAAGGATCAACGTCGAAAGTGGGTAGTAGATCATGGGCTTGTCGTAGACAGGAACGAGTTGCTTGCTGACGCCCAGGGTGATGGGGTGAAGCCGAGAGCCGGTACCGCCGGCAAGTATTATTCCGCGCATGCCCCCCATCTTTCCCTTCGCTAATGGCCGCGGCAAATCCGGTAGTCTTGGGAACTATGCAGCGACTTCTTGTTACCGGTGGTGCCGGGTTCATTGGTTCGAATTTTGTCCACTACGTTCTTGAAAACACTGACGATCACGTCACAGTGCTGGACAAACTGACGTATGCAGGGAACATCGAGTCTCTGAAGGGACTCCCGGAGGACCGCTTCACATTCGTTGAGGGTGACATTGTTGACGCCGCCGTGGTGGACGGTCTCGTTGCGGCCTGCGATGTGCTGGTCCACTACGCTGCCGAGTCGCACAACGACAATTCGCTGCATGACCCGCGGCCGTTCCTGGACACCAACATCATTGGCACGTACACGCTGATCGAGGCGGCCCGGAAGCACAACAAGCGTTTCCACCACATCTCCACCGACGAGGTCTACGGCGACCTGGAGCTCGATGACCCGGAGCGGTTTACCGAACAGACCCCGTACAACCCGTCCAGCCCGTATTCCTCCACGAAGGCTGGTTCGGACATGCTGGTCCGGGCTTGGGTGCGGTCCTTCGGGCTGCAGGCCACCATCAGTAACTGCTCGAATAACTACGGCCCGTACCAGCACGTGGAGAAGTTCATCCCGCGCCAGATCACTAACGCGATAGACGGGATCCGCCCCAAGCTCTACGGCAAGGGCGAGAACGTCCGTGACTGGATCCACGCGAACGACCACTCCTCGGCGGTGCTGGCCATCATCGCCAAGGGCCGGATCGGCGAAACATACCTGATCGGCGCCGATGGGGAAAAGAACAACAAAGACGTTGTGGAACTCATCCTCAAGCACATGGGCCAGGCCCCGGACGCCTACGACCACGTCGTGGACCGCGCGGGCCATGACTTGCGCTACGCCATCGATTCGAGCAAGCTCCGCGGCGAACTCGGCTGGGAACCGCAGTTCTCCAACTTCGACGCCGGCATCGAGAACACGATCGCCTGGTACCGGGACAACGAGGACTGGTGGCGGCCGCAGAAGGCCCAGACCGAAGCCAAATACAAGGAACAGGGCCAGTAGTCGATGTCGATCGAGTTCGCCAAAAAACTAAACGCCCTCGAAACGCCGATTCCCGGCGTCGTCCTTTATGACCTGCCGGTACACGGTGACAACCGGGGCTGGTTCAAGGAAAACTGGCAGCGCGAGAAAATGGTGGCCCTGGGGCTGCCGGACTTCCGCCCGGTGCAGAACAACATCTCATTCAATGAGAAGGCCGGCACCACCCGCGGCATCCACGCCGAGCCTTGGGACAAGTTCATCTCAGTCGCGACGGGCAGGATCTTCGGGGCCTGGGTGGATCTGCGCGAAGGCCCATCGTTCGGTGCCATCTTCACCGCCGAGCTCGATCCGAGCAAGGCAATTTTCATTCCCCGCGGGGTCGGCAATGCCTTTCAGACGCTCGAGGACAACACCGCGTACACATACCTCGTCAACGACCACTGGTCCGCCGATGCGCAGGGCCGGTACACCTTCCTGAACCTTGCCGACGAAACGGCAGGCATCCAATGGCCCATCCCCCTGGGGCAGGCAGAGCTTTCCGACAAGGACAAGGCCCACCCGCGCCTGCACGATGTCACGCCCATGCCGCCCAAGAAGATTCTTGTGTTGGGTGCTAACGGCCAGCTGGGCAAAGCCCTCCGGGACCTGTACGACGGCGATACCTCAGTCGAGTTCGCCAGTCGCGCAGAAATCGACCTCACGGCTGAAGACTCCCTCGCCACGGTCAACTGGAAGAACTATTCGACGGTCATCAACGCCGCCGCGTTCACTGCAGTCGACAACGCTGAGACCCCTGCGGGCCGTGCAGCCGCGTGGAGTGTCAACGTGACAGCAGTGACGCGACTGGCACGAATTGCCGTCGACCACGACCTTACCCTCGTCCAGGTGTCGTCGGACTACGTCTTCGACGGAACGGAAAAGACCCACGGCGAGGACGAGCCACCCACACCGCTGGGCGTTTACGGCCAGACCAAGGCCGCAGGAGACGCTGTTGTCAGCGTCGTGCCCAAGCACTACATTGTGCGCGCGAGCTGGGTCATTGGGGATGGCAACAACTTTGTTCGCACCATGGCGTCGCTGGCTTCCCGCGGGATCAGCCCGTCAGTGGTCGACGATCAGTTCGGCCGGCTGAGCTTCACCACGGACATTGCCGCCGGCATCCAGCATCTGTTGGGATCCGGGGCACCATACGGCGTCTACAATCTCACTAATGACGGTCCCGAGCAGTCCTGGGCCGACATAGCAGCTGACGTGTACGAACTCTCCGGAGCGTCGCGGGATTCAGTGACCGGAGTGTCCACAGAAGTGTACTTCGCCGGCAAGTCCGCTTCACCGCGTCCCCGTAACAGCGGCCTGGGTCTGGACAAAATCAAGGCGACCGGTTTCGCGCCTGACACGTCCCGCGATCGCCTGGCCGCGTACTTGAAGGATGGAATCTAGCAGTGGTTGTGCAAGCCCGCAGACATGACACTCTGGTGATCATGCCCGCTTGGAACGAATCCGAAGCCATTGGTAACACCGTCCAGGAGGTTTTCACCTTCGGGCCGCCCTGCGACATCCTCGTCGTTGACGATGGCTCCCGGGACAGCACGGCAATGGTGGCCCGCGAAGCCGGGGCCACCGTCATTCAACTTCCTTTCAACATGGGGGTGGGCGGCGCAATGCGGACAGGGTTCAAGTACGCCAAAAAGCATGGCTACGAGCGTGTTATCCAGGTTGATGCTGACGGTCAACACGATCCCCGAGACATACAGGCGGTCCTAGATGGTTTGGCCCACGCTGATATCGCAATCGGTGCCCGTTTCGCTGACAAAGGTGAGTACGTTGTCAAGGGTCCCCGAAAGTGGGCCATGAACGTGCTGGCATGGACTATTTCACGAATTGCCGGAACTCGTTTGACCGATGTCACGTCGGGATTTCGTGCCGGGAACACTAAGGCGATCCGTCAATACGTTGACCACTACCCGGCCGAATACCTCGGCGACACCATTGACTCCCTGGTCGTCGCGATCCGCTCGGGATGCACTGTCCATCAAGTTGGCGTTTCCATGCGTGAAAGGCAGGGGGGTGCCCCGAGCCACGATCCACTGAAGGCTGCGATCTACCTCGGTCGCTCCGGACTGGCGTTGATCTTCGCCTTGACACGCAAAAAATCCGAACCATCGTCCAACTAGGAACCTGATATGTCGCTACTCATGGGATCCATCGTCGTCGTGGCGATCCTCTTTTTCGTTTTTGAGATGCTTCGGCGGCAAAAGCTGCGTGAAAAATACGCAGTTCTGTGGATCATCATCGGACTCGGGACTCTTTTGCTGTCCGCCTTCCCAGGGCTGCTGGAGCTCGCCAGCAGGCTAGTGGGGATCCAGGTTCCTGCGAATCTTCTCTTCATCATGACGCTGGTTCTTTTGGTCGGCGTTTGTCTGCACCTCTCCCAGGAGCAGTCCCAGGCCGAGGACGAGGTCCGTATACTCGCTGAGGAGGTCGCAATCCTAAGACAGGACATGACGGAGCTCCGGCGGCAGCTTGACGCTTCAACTACCTCCGAGGGCACCAACGGAGCGGCCACTAAGTGAAGTTCCAAAACGTGCACTAAAGAATGAGGCGGCCATACCCAATCGGGGCGGCCGCCTCATTCATTATTCGATGGTCAGCTGACGATGTGCTTAGCGAGTCGCGGCAGGGAATCAAACCTTCCACGGGCAATGGCCTTGAGCACGAGAGAGCCAGCATTCAGCCGTGACGTTGTATGGAACGCGGCCGCCAGGGAGGCCTTGTTCCAGCCCAAGTCCTTGAAGCGCTTGGCTTGGAGTTCAAAGAAATTGCGTTCCTCATCAAAACGTCGACCGTCCATCGCACGGACGGACGAATCTGAAGCCGAGTGGCGACGGTACAGGAACGACAGGGTCGGATCAACGATCATTGAGCCGCCTTCTGCGGCGATGTCCAGCAGCAGAGCCAAATCCTGTACAACATCCAAGCCTTCAGTGAAACCAATGCGGGTCACTGTTTCCGAACGCCAAGCAAGCGACGGGAAGTATGCCCAGTCGGCACGGACAAGGCTCGTGGCCATGGCCTCCCCCTTGAGTTCCATACGTTCGCTTGTCCTCGGGGCGTACAGCTTCTTGACTGCGTCCACGAGAGGATTGCAGGCGATACCCTTCTCGTCAATGACCTGGACCCCGGGCTGTACGACATCGGCGTTCGGATAAGCCGAGAATGCACCCACCACAATATCGAGATAGTTCGGCAGCATAATATCGTCGGCGCCCATGATCACGACATAATCGGCTTCGACCATGGTCAGCGCCTTGCGGTAGTTGCCATTGGCGCCGAGGTTCTGCTCATTCTTCAAGTACGTCACGCGCGAGTCAGTGATGGTCGAGAACCACCGCTCGGGTTCCGGGTCCGGATACCCGTCATCAATGACGACGAGGCGCCAGTCCTGGTTCTCCTGATTCATCACGCTGCGCGCGGCGAGTTTCATCTGATCGACATCGCCGTAGTATGGCAACATTACGTCAACGGTCATGGACCTGAGGTTCCTTCCGTAGTTTCCGCCCGAAGCACTCGGCGGCTGAGTCCCCTCGATTATAGTTGACCGCCCGGCGTCCAGTTCGATTTGTCTGCCTTGCTAGACTGCTGAGGGACCGGCCCCGCCCCGCCGGCGCACAACGGGGGCCTGAACAGAAAGCAATCCTGATGTACCCCACCCCCGGCGTGACTCCACGTGTGAGCGTATGCCTGGCCGCCTACAACGGCGCCACCCACATCGAAGAACAGATCAGGTCCATCATCTCGGAGTTGGATACCCATGACGAACTGATTGTGGTGGACGACAAATCGACCGACCACACCGCGGACATCGTGCGTGGCATCCAGGATGACCGCATCCGAATCATCCAGGCGGCCGTCAATGCGGGGTATGTCCGCACTTTCGAAAGGGCGTTGGGCGAAGCCCGCGGCGAGTTCGTGTTCCTCTCCGATCAGGACGACGTATGGATCCCAGGCCGCGTTGAGGCCATGATCTCTGCCATGGATGGCAAAGACATGGTCGCGAGCAACTGCGAGCACTTCGACGGCCCACTTGGAACATTCCACGAAATCCGCCTCCGGGCTGAGCACTCCGAACATTCCGTGCGCAACCTTATCGGAATCGTCGTCGGATACCGCCTGCACTGGGGGTGCGCAATGGCTGTCCGCAACAAGATTCTCAACCAGATCCTGCCTTTCCCGCAGCACATGGCGGAGTCACATGACCAATGGATCGCCATGGTCGGCAACGTTAACCGTTCCATCACCTACCTCGAAGCAGACACTATTCGTCACCGCCTGCACGGTGAGAATCTCACGCCGCGGGGAATCCGCTCGGCGTCGAAAATCGTCCGCGCGCGTGTGGCTTTTGTTCGAAATGTCGTCGAAGCGGTCCGGCGCGCACGCCTGGCAGCAAGGGCAGCATGACGGGCAGCGAATCGTCGGACAAGGTCCGGCAAAACTCGGAGGTCTGCGCTGTTGTCTCCGCGTTCAATCCCGGTCCGGAAAACGTCGAGAATATCAAGTGGCTATTCCGCTTTGTGAGCAGGGTTGTCATCGTCGACGACGGCTCCCCTCGTGACGTCACCGACACGATGTCCGCTTTCGAGCAACTGGGGGCAGTCGTCATCCGCCTGAACACAAACTCCGGTATCGCGAAGGCCCTCAACACCGGGATCCAGGAAGCACGCAAACGCTGGAATCCCGAGTGGATCGTCACGATGGACCAGGATTCCCGATTCTCCGGGGATTACATCACCGCCGCCTTGGCGACCGCCTATGCTTCTGATCACCCTGACACTCTGGGCATGGTCTGCGCCGAGTCCCACAATCACGCACCGCTTCCTACGCTGGGAGGCACGCGTGAGCCGGAAGTCTTCGACCCCATGACGAGCGGCAGCGTGATCCGTTCTGAAGTCTTCGATGCCGTGGGCTACTTCGATGAAGACTTCTTTATCGATTGCGTAGACACTGAATTCAACGCCCGGCTTCGCGACCACGGCTTCCGTTCGCTCTCCGGCCGCGGCTGCGACCTCGAGCACAGCCTAGGTAATGCCAGGCCCATGAAAATCTTTGGCTGGCGGGTCCGCGTAGGGCAGAAGAAGCTGAACGTTTATTACCACCCTCCGTTCCGTGTTTACTACATCACCCGGAATTCCTTGGTCATGGCCCGCAGGTTCGCCGGAAAACAGCCGGCATGGGTGCTTCGTCGCTTGTACATGGAGGTCCAAAGCCATATCGTCCGCTTCGTATACGGTCCCAACAGGCGAAAGCATCTCATCGCGGCCATGGCGGGAGCCAAAGATGCCTGGACGGGCCGCATGGGTAAGATCGATGACGCCCTTGCCGCCCGTTTGCGCTAAAACCGCGCCAGATCAGCTATCGAAGATCGAGAGAATACCGTGAGCAACGCACGCAAGATATTTGTCCTCTACCACCGCGGTTTGCGCACCGGAGGCCCCGAAGCACTGCATCAGCTGGTGTCAACACTCCGGGAGTTGGGGCAGGACGCCTATCTCGTACCCCACTACACCACCGCAACTACACCCCGCGTCGCCCAGTACTCCATCTATGACGCGCCGGAAGCCGACACGATCGAAGACATGGCGGGCAACATCGTAGTGGTGCCCGAGACGTTCATCGAAGACGTGTTCGCGTACAAACACGCCAAGAAAATGATTTGGTGGCTGAGCATAGACAATGCGCTGACTTTCATGGGCGAACGCCTCTGGCAGCGGACCACCGGCGGCCTGCCGACAAAGATCCGCGAAACATGGGTGCCGTTCCTGCGCATGCTGAAGCACGGGGACACCCCCTTTCAAATGCGGCAGCGGCGGGACATCGTGCATCTAGTGCAGTCCTCATATGCGTGGTCATTTATTGCCAGCCGGCTGAACACCGTCCCTTCACTGCTTTCTGATTTCACTCCCCAGGATGAATTCGGCCCAGCAAATGAAGCAAAACGCAACCCGCGGCTGGTGACCTATAACCCGGCTAAGGGTGCCCACATCATCGACGCCGTCAGGAAGGTTTGCGATCCTGGAATTGAATGGTTGCCGATTCAGGGCATGACGCGCTCAGAAGTCGTCAGCACCCTGCAAACATGCGGTGTCTACCTGGATCTCGGGCATCACCCCGGGAAAGACAGAATGCCCCGCGAAGCCGCACTGTCCGGAGCCTTAGCAGTTGTCGCGCGACGCGGCTCGGGAGCATACTTCGCTGACGTCCCGATTCCGTGGGAGCACAAAATCATGCCGGACGACAACGAAGTGTCGGCTACTGCCGCCGCACTTCCCCGGCTGATGGACAACCTCTCGGAGGAGATCCGCAAGCAGGATGCCTACCGTTCTGCGATAAAGGCCGAACGGGAGCGCTTCCGAAAGGAAGTGACCGACATTTTCATCGATAACCGACTCGGCAAGGACGCATATGACTACATGTAGTGTGCAGCGCGCCCACCCCGGAGTTTTCCCAGCATGATCAAGAGGATTGCCGCGTTTGCGGGATTACCGCTCCTATCTTCGCTGGCATCCTTCATCCTGCTTCCGATAGTTGCAAGGGTCGGCGGGGCGCCGGTATGGACTGCACTTGCACTCGGCCAGGCCATCGGGGCCATCGCCGCGATCGTCGTCGGTCTTGGCTGGTCCCTCACCGGGCCAGCAGCCGTCGCATCCTCTGCGGATGAGACTGTCCGGCGCCGTCATTACGCCGTGAGTTTTGCAACACGTTCACTGATGTTCCTCGGTACTATCCCCCTCATGTTTGTTGCCTTGGGCCTCGCCGGGGATCCTGCCAACTTCTGGCTGGCCTTCCTCATGGCCTGCGCTCAGGCGGCTTCCGGCTTAACGCCCGCCTGGTACTGCATCGCGACCGGCCACCCCGGCAGGATCGCCAAGTACGACGTCATACCCCGAATGGTCGCAACTTTGGGTGTAATCCCAATTCTCTTGACTACCGGACAGACAATCATCTACCCAGCGGCTTTGTTGGTGTTGGGTCTTGCCGGGACGTTGCTCTTCAATGCGCATCATGCACACAAAGACGATTTCCAGGACCTTTCGTTCGGCCGGATTATCCGCGAGATTTGGGCTCTTCGTGCCGGCGCAGGCATCACCCTGGCGGCTGGATCCTATGCTTCAACGCCTATCATCATCGTCCAGTTCATGGCTGCATCCGGCGGGTTGGCAGCGTTTGTCTCGGCAGAAAAGCTATACCGAATCGGGCTGCTGGCTACGGCAGCGCTCGGAAACAGCCTGCAGGGCTGGGTCAGTGACTTTGCAGGCGACCATGCCCGCCGCCGGAAATACTCGCTGGTTGCCCTGTCCGGACTTGGACTGGTGGGCTGGCTGTTGCTCGCTTTTGCCGGTCCTTGGGCAACGGCGCTGCTTTTCAGTGAGGCGCTGGTCGCAGATTTCTGGACCTGCTTCTGGTTCGGGCTGTCATTTCTCTTGGTCTGTGTAACCAGTTCGACTGGTGCGCACTGGCTGGTCCCTGCAAAACGCATGCGGACGGTACTGACCAGCACTATTGCCGGTGCCGTCGTGGGCGTCCCTGCCATGATCGTTCTGGCCGACTTGATGGGCGGCCCAGGCGGCGCCCTCGGACTCGCCCTTGGTGAAATCGTTGTCACCGCTATCCAGATGCTGGTCGTCCTGCGCCTACTCAAGGACCCCGACACAAACACCGCGTCGAAGCAGGCGGCTTCATGACGTGGCTCGGCTTCCTGCCGGTTGTCCTACTGGCTGTGCTGTTGATGTATGTGCCCGGTGCGGCCATAGCCGCGTGCCTGAAATTCAGGCTGGGTCCTGTGATTGGCATGGCGCCGCTGCACTCGACGGCAGCCGCCGGCCTCGCCGGAACGATTGCGGACGTCCTGGGCGTGCCTTGGAACATCGTTCCGTACCTCGCCATTTGCGCAGTGCTGGCCGGATTAGCCCTCCTCCTGACACGCGGAGTCGAGTGGCCGGTGGCAAAGGTTTCATGGCGGGGGTTGCTGCCGTACCTTGCCGTGATCATCGCAGTGGCCTGTGTTACGTGGCGGTTCACGCAGTTGGTTGGTTCCCCGGTCAACCCGGCCCAGGTATTCGACAACGTGTTCCACCTCAACGCGGTCCGTTTCATCCTTGATACCGGGAACGCTTCGTCGTTAACGCTGGCGTCGCTCCAGGGAGTTTCTGGTCTGGATGCTGTATACCCCGCGGCCTGGCATTCCATCGCAGCCCTTCTTGTGCAGTTAACAGGCATTGACATCCCGACTGCACAGAATGCCCTGAATCTGGTTACCGCTGCAGTCATTTGGCCCGCGTCGTGCCTGTTTCTCGTCGCGTCTGTCATTTCCCGGCGCCCGGCAGCACTAATCCTGGCGTCAATCGTCGCCAGCGCCCAGGTGGCGTTCCCCTACCTGATGATTGTCTGGGGCCCTCTGTTTCCTTACGCGTTGGCGGTCAGCATGTTGCCTGCCGCAATGACGGCAGTGTTCGCTCTATGCGGTGTGGGCCGGAGCCACAGTGGAAGCCGGGGCGCCGGAGCCGCCTCACTCGCCCTCGCCATAGGAGGACTTGCATTTGCCCACACGAGTTCCATCAATACCCTTCTTGCCATCTCCACCCCCGTACTGCTCTTCCTGTGGTGGCAACGGGCACGGCGCCTGGCCCCTTGGCGGACGCCGAACCTCCGGCAGGGCCTGTTCGCGCTGACCACGGTCTTCGTGCTCGGCCTGGCAGCCGTTTCCTGGCTGAAACTTCGGCCGGCACCCTACGACAATTGGGGACCAACAGTGAAGCCCGGCGCGGCCATAGGGGAAATCCTGACCGTAAGCCCGATGCAGCTGGCGATTCCCGCCGTCGTCGTGTCTGTTCTTTCCGTCAGCGGCCTATATGTTGTGGTCCGCTACCGCAAACATCTTTTGCTTGCCGCTTGCTATGGTGCCGTTGCTGCACTGTACATAGTCGCCGCAGCGGCCCCCACAGGCTTCATTCGGGACGCCATCGTCGGCACGTGGTACCAAGACACTTATCGGTTGGCGGCCCTGCTGCCCTTGTTCACCACCCCAATTGCTGTGGTGGGCGGGCTTCACCTTTGGGATCTATGGCGCAGGTCCCGGGCGGCCCGGACCACTTCCGCACTTGAACAACGCCTTGCCATCGTCCGTGGACGAGGTCAATTCGTGGCAGCGGCATCAGTCGTCCTGGTGGCGACGGTTCTCGCCACTTTGGTGGGCCCTACATCGCACTATGTTTCCGGGGCCTCGACGGTTTATCGGTTCGACGCGCAATCGGAAATGCTGACCCAGGACGAGCGCGCTCTGCTCGCGCGTGTTGCTGATCACGTTCCGCCTGACTCCGTCATTGCTGACAACCCGTGGAACGGGAGTTCGCTAGCTTACGCCTATGCCGGGCGTCGAGTGTTGACGCCACACCTTTTCGCCGGCATCGACCCAATTCGTGAGCTCATCGACGAACGGCTGAAGTTTGAGCCCGCTGATCCTGAAGTGTGCGATGCCCTCCGTCACACGAAGGTGGAGTTCGTTTTGGACTTCGGTAGCGCTTACATGCTTGATCTGGCGGGATCCAATGATTTCCCCGGTGTTACCGACATTGGCAATGCCGCCGGCTTCGAATTGTTGGATTCGGAAGGACCCGATGCCAAGCTTTACCGGATTACCTCGTGCGGATAACTGGAGTAGGACGCGCTACCGCTGCGTGCCACGTGTCAGCCGTTCCGGCACTGTGCCACTAGGCTGGAGTGGTGATTTCTGTTTCTAGGCGAAGTGTCAGGCTCTGCGTTGCGGCCACCTTGACAGGGATGCTCTCCCTGTCAGCGTGCTCGCATTCTCCTGAAGGCATGGTTCAAGGCGCCCTCACCGGCATCGGTGGCCAATCTGCGCAAGGTGCCGTCAGCGCCTGGAGTGTCTCGTGGAGCAGCCAGGTCAAAGGCGCGTCTGTCAGCTACTCCCCCGATGGTGCCGGCGCTGGATTGAAGGCCTTCAGTGATGGCCAGGCCCATTTTACGGCGAGCGGAAGCTCTGTGTCCGACGCCGAAAAAGCGGCGATTTCCGGACTTTGCACCTCGGCGGGTGCACTTTCCATCGCAGCCGGTGTCCTGCCGGTCGGAGTCGCCATCAAAGTCGACGGAATCAACGACCTTGTGCTGGATGCCCCAACGCTGGCAGCGATTCTGCGGGGAGACGTAGAACGCTGGAACGATCCGAAGATCGCTGCATTGAACGCTGAACAGCCCCTGCCAGACGTCGAGATCAAAGTAATGGCCGAAGAGGGCCCCTCGGAAACAACTCGCGCTGTCAACACCTATCTGGCTAACTCACCCGGCGTGTCTTGGAATCCTCTCCAGCCGGACCGCTGGCCAAAGGATGTGAAGGGACTCACCGGTTCGCAGCCACGAGACCTCGCAAACAAGCTGGACGACACTGACGGCGGCCTGGCGGTACTTGATGGAGGCATCATCGGTAACCGCTTCGTCGCCACTCAACTGGTGTTTGACGGCCAGGCACGGAAGATGGACGCAGCGTCTGTGGTGAATGCAGTCGCCGCAGGCCAGGTAACGACGACGCCGCGCTCTGTTGTCCAAGCCCTGGACGACCGCGCAGGCTATGGATTGGCGACCGTGATCTACGTCAATGTCTGCCAGCAGTACGTCGAGGAACCCCTCAACCTCCTCACCCGGTCCTTTGGCGAGGCGCTTCTCGGCGAGAAGGCTCAAAAGGACGCCAATTCTTATTCCTTTGTTATGTCACCGAGCAAGAAGGCCATCAGCGAGGGCCTGGCGCTCGTACGCACAATCGGAGACGCGCGATGAGCATCAGCAGTCGGCCCACAAAGGGCCGATCAATTCCAAGACCACTGCGGACGTTCGCCGTTCTGACCGGATTGTTCGCCGTGCTCTTAGGCTTGTGGTCCGCTGCGACGCCTCTGATGGGCTTCCCTGATGAGCCGGCGCACACTATCAAGGCTGCCGCAGTTGTGCGTGGCCAGGTTCTGGTTGAGGAAGGAACTTCCTTCGGCCACGGTGTCCACGTCAAGGTTCCAGACTATATCGCCAACCTCCACGGTCAGGGGTGCTACAAATTCAATCGCGGGCAGGCGGCAGATTGCGCTCCGCTGGTCTACGCAGACGACACCTACACGAACATCGGCGTTACCTCGGCCGCGTCCTACAACCCCATGTACTACTGGCTGGTGGGGCTTCCCACCCTGATTATGTCCGGCGCGCCAGCAATCTACGCAATGAGGCTGATCAGCGCCCTGTTCTGCGCCGTTTTCTTTGCTGCGGGATTCACGGCCCTGACAGAGCTGCGACGGCCCCAGTTTGCCGTGCTGTTGGCTGCGCTCGCCATGACGCCCATGGTCCTGTTCCTTGGTGGCGGCATCAACCCGAATTCAATGGAGATTGCCGCCACCATGGCTTCTTTCTCCGGGTTTGTAGTGGTGCTGGACAACTGGCGGAATACCAAGCTCGTTATTCCAGCTCTGGCGACAGTTGCCGCGTCCACTGTGGTTTTAGCCAATGCGCGCCAGATCTCCCTGGTGTGGCTCCTATGCGCACTCGTGGCTGGAGTCTGCTCGTTCAAACTCCGTCGCACCCTCCAGGTATTCGCAGACAAGCGTGTCCTCTTTGCCGTCGGGCTTACCGTACCGGGAACGCTTTTGGGCCTCCTCTGGACCTGGATCGCCTCCAATGGCCCGGCAAATGTGGGCGTGGCTCCCGACGGCATCGCCAGTCCGCACCCTGATGCCCCGCTCTACCGGGGATTCTTGATCATGTTGGACCGGACGTTCGACTTCTTCCCCCAGTACATCGGGGTCATGGGCTGGCTGGATACGCCCGTCCCGGAACTCGTGATGCTCGTGTGGAGCGCCCTGATGATAGCGGCGCTCGTTGCCCCTTTCTGCATCCGGCCCCTGCGGAGCTGGACGGGATACTGGGTATCCCTTGCCATGCTGTATGTTGTGCCGGCGCTTCTTCAAACTGTCTTGTGGCGCTCCATGGGGTTCATCTGGCAGGGCCGATACACTCTCCCCTTGGTGGTCGTCCTGTTCATCACGGTCGGGCTTGGGCTAAGGCGGCTGCGTTTCGCAAACAAAGGCATGGCCGTCAAAGCAGCGAGGATCATTTTCTGGCTTGTAGGTGGATGCCACACGCTGGCATTCGTGTATGTCCTTCGGCGCTATGTTGTAGGAATCAGTGAGCTGGCAAACTGGCAGACCCTGTTCTCGTCCCCCGACTGGCAGCCGCCGTTCGGCTGGTTGTTGCTGACCGTGCTGTACCTAGGCGCGTCAGCCGCAGGCATGGAGATCCTCTTCCGGTATCTCTACCCCGGGCAGAGCCTCGTCAAACGGGTCAATTCAAAGGGTGCCCGGAAGGACACAAGAGGCGCCATTAGGGGCCGTCAGACAGATAGGCAGCCCTCCGTTTCGGAAGTAAGTGCAATATTACCTAGCGGGCTGCCAAATAATTGAACCCGGACACTGACTAAGCAGCCTTCTTGAATTTTTGGGCTTATGGTCGTTGAGCACCTGACTTAACCACTTCTCCGCGGACTTCACCGCTCATAATGCACTCTTCAGGGCCCGCCAGGCCCGGGACTATCTCATTGACGGTGTATCCGGCGTTTTCATTTAGTAGCTTTCAGCTGCCGGGAATCGGTCGCTGAAAGTGATGGCGAAGGCGTTCAAAGCGGGCTTCCAACGCACGGCCCATCGGGTCTTGCCGGCACCCATCGGATCGAGGGCTCGGGTGACCAGATAAAGGCACTTTAGCGCAGCCTGCTCGGTGGGGAAATGACCCCGGGCCTTGACGGCGCGCCGGTACCTGGCGTTGAGGGATTCGATCGCGTTGGTCGAGCAGATCACGCGTCGGATTTCCACGTCATAGTCCAGGAACGGGATGAACTCCTCCCACGCGTTCTCCCAGCCGCACGATCGCCCCGTATTTCTTGCCCCAGCGCTCCGTGAGCTCCTCGAACGCCGCTCTGGCTGCCGCAGCATTCACGGCGGTGTAGATGGGCTTCACGTCGCGTTTGAGCGCGTCCCAGTCCTTCTTCGAGGCCAGCCGGAAGGTATTCCGGATCAGGTGGATAATGCAGGTCTGAACGGTTGTCAGCGGCCAGACGTTGGTGACGACTTCGGGCAGGCCTTTGAGCCCGTCGCAGACCAGGCAGAAGGTGTCCTTCACGCCGCGGTGCTTGATGTCGGTGAGCACGCTCATCCAGAACTTCGCGCCCTCCCCGCCGGTCCCGGCCCAGAGACCAGGGCTCCTGACATGACTGGGTGGTCGTGCGGGTAAATTATTGAATTTCCGGGGATTTTCGCTCGCTGAAGTCTTTTAATTACGCCCCCGCTGTGAGATAACACGGGTGGGATTATTTCGCGAGTGATGGGGGGTGGGAAGATGGGTGTGATGAGCACCCAGATGAGTATTTGATGCCTTGAGAGCCACCCAATCTTGCGCTTCAGAGCCACCGATCGTGCGGAAGAGAGCCAGTGGTGGTGTGCTTGGGAGCCACTGGCCCTCGA
>NZ_JAMXBH010000027.1 GCF_023913735.1 Pseudarthrobacter raffinosi | reverse complement strand
GCCACCGCAATGGCGGCCTTCACGCCAACCGCGCAACCGCTTCCCGCGGCTGCCTGACCAAAAAGAAACTACGCGACTGTCTCACATCCTTGACACACCTCACAGGAGTTCCGAGAAGAACCGGCCGAAATAGGACCTCAGCTGCGTGCCGTAGGTCAGCAGCCCGATCCGGTTGAAAGGCAAATCCGGCCGGGTTGACTTTAGATGGAACAGGGCGCTTACGGCGATCACCGCACCAAGGCTGTGCGCCGAGATCGCCACCATGCCGGTTTTGGCAGGGGGCGCGCCGTCCGTGCCATCCAGCCACGCCGCAATCCTGGCGGCAAATTCGGGGACCGCCCGCTCGCCGTAGCTGGGGGGACCGAACGGGTGGGCGGTCTTGGGCATAAAGCACATCAGGTCCCAGAGCAGTGCCAGTGGCCGGGAGTTCGGTTTGGCCGACATCACGGCAAGCGCAACAATGGTGGCGCCAGCCGCAGCGAGACCCAGGACACCCATGCTTTCGATCAGCCCGTAAAGCCCTGCCACCGGACCGGAATTCCACCAGTCCTTGAAGGTGCCCAGAATCAAGGCTGACAGCAGCCCCAGGAAAATGAGGACGGCCAGCAGCGACACCACGGCCTCTGCCCGGTGAGCGAGGGACGCGGTCCGCCGGGCGGCCACTAGTTTTCGGCCGGCTGCTTCCTGCTGCGGCAGGGGCGGATCGGCAGAGTAGGCCAAGAGCAGCTCCGAGACGGCGGCTTCCTGCGTATTCCAGGTCATCGATCGCACGGCCCGCCACGTGCACAATCCCCAGGCGACGGCACCCGCGACGATCACTCCCAGCAGCAGCCCGCTGAAGAGCGAAAAGACCGACGGCGGCATCAGGACGTCACCGGCCATGGACCCGTACCGCCACATCCCGTCAGCCGTGGCAGCCCGCCGCTCGAGGTTGCGCTGGAGTACGGTGGCGGCAGCCCCCACAATTGCGCAGCTCAGAATGGTTGCCGCTCCCAGGGCAAGGGTGGAGAAGACCGCCGAGCCCTTGCCCCGCCAGCCGAGAGTCCGTTTGTCGTAGCCCTCCCTTCGGAGCCGGCTCATGGTGAGGATCAGCACCAGCATCACGAACATGAGCCCGGCCGGAGCGGTGCCCAGGCCCAGCATTCGCGTTGCGCCCGGGACCCCGCCGTCGGGAGCACCTGAGAGAACGGCTGCCAGACCGGCCGCGAGGACGCTGATGATGGCTCCGCCGGAAATCCAGCCCATCAATGATGATCCGTCCCGGGACGGCACGTCCGGATTGTCCGGGGACTTCCGGACCGTCTCAATCCCCGCAAGCACCACCGCGCCGGCCGCGACCAGCCACGCGAAGACCATCGCGATGCCAGTCAGGCCGATTCGCCCGGGCGCCATACGAAGGGCGCACTCCGTGAAGAATGTGCCCAGGCTTCCGCAGGCAACGCCATCGATCCGTGTCCAGAGCCCGTCCCAGGCGATGATGGCGCCAACCGCGGCAAGCGCCGCCCACACGTGCAGCCACCCGTTGTAGCGGATCTCCTTACGCGCTTCCCACAGATTCCGGATCATCAGCGTAGGGAGCGCTGCTATTTCCTCGACACTGCTGCCGGCCACTACCTGGGTATCATTGCCGAGGTTCGGCCGGGGGTGGAACCGGGTCCGCGCCAAGTAGGCGATGGCTGCCAGGACGGCCACCGACACGATGGGCATCAGGGCAAACATGACGACGCGTTGTCCGCGGGTCCTGCCGGCCAGGCCGTCCAGGAAGGCCGGCAGCGCGGAGCAGACGCGGCGTTCCTGGTCCGGGACGTCGGCGGGAAAACACTGGACCGCGATCAGGTCCATCGAGACCACGGCCGCCGTCACCACAAAGTACAGGGTCAGACCCAGCGCGAAGAGCCTGATCCGTCCCGCTCCGTCGTGCCCGCGAGGCTTGTTGTCCGCGTAGTCGATGCGCGGTTCCGCCTGCCTGGTCACTGGATCGGTAACCGCCTGCTGCTTAACGGCGGGCAGCGGCCGGCTCCAGTAGGCGGCGTTGGTCAGCCCGAAGGGCATCAGCAGGAACCAGGCCGTCCGTACCGCGGCGTCGGCGACCTTCCCGGCCATTCCTACTCCAGTGAAGCGAGCCAGCCGCCCCCACGAATACGCCTCCACCACTCGGCGGCTGCCACCGTTTGCCGCGGCACCGGCACCTGCGCTTGCACCGGCATCGGAGTCCACAACGGCGCCTTCGGCCCCGGCGCCCACCCCGACTTTGGCCCGGTAAAAGCCCGCGAGCTCGTCACCCCAGGAGAGCTCCACGTCGTCGGGCTTGAGTGACCGCTTCCCCGATCGGAGGAGCTCGTGGGGCGGGGTGTTGCGGATGCCATGGATCCGCAATTCAAGCATGGGCGGAACCTTCGACGCGCTATTCGCTGGGTCACCCATGACGGCCTCCATCGCCCGCACACCACCGAG
This sequence comes from Pseudarthrobacter raffinosi, assembly GCF_023913735.1. GTDB lineage: Bacteria > Actinomycetota > Actinomycetes > Actinomycetales > Micrococcaceae > Arthrobacter > Arthrobacter raffinosi. The sequence continues at coordinate 55,587 of NZ_JAMXBH010000027.1, read as the reverse complement.
CCGCCCATCACGGCTGGTCAGTACGCGAATAGTACGCCCGGGTAACTCCAGTGTCTACGTTAACTCGAGGTTACTTCTGCCCCAGTAGTCAGAACCGCCCCACTGTGTGCCGAAAGCAGGAACGCATCCCCGTCCAGCAAAGTGTCCTGGTCCGTTGAAAACAGCACCGTGCCCCGCACACCGTCCACGCGCACAGGCGACGCCGAGAAATTCAGCAGCACCTCCACGGACCCTCGCCGGAAGCGCAGCCAGCCGGCGTCGTCGTCGAACGTCACGTCCGTTTCCGCGAACCCCAGGCCGGCCAGCTCGGGATAAGCGCGCCGCAGCGCGGTCAACGAGCGGTAGAGCGAGAGGAGGCGCGCATGGTCACCGTCAGCAGCCTCCGCCCAGTTGAGCTTGGAGCGCCGGAACGTTTCGGGATCCTGCGGATCGGGGACGACGGCGGGATCCCACCCCATGCGCTCGAACTCGCGGATCCTGCCCTCCGCCGTCGCCTTGCCCAGCTCCGGCTCGGGGTGCGACGTGAAAAACTGCCAGGGCGTGGAGGCACCGAATTCCTCACCCATAAACAGCATGGGCGTAAACGGCGAGGTCAGCGTCAGCACTGCGGCCACGGCCAGCGGACCGTACGGCAGGGACTGGGACAGCCTGTCCCCGATGGCCCGGTTGCCGATCTGGTCGTGGTTCTGGCTGCACACCACCAGGGCAGCAGGGTGGACCAGCGAGGTGTTGATGGGCCGGCCGTGATGGCGTCCGCGGAAGCTGGAGTAGCTGCCGTCGTGCAGGAAGCCGTCCTTGAGGACCTTGGCCAGGACGCCGAGCGACGCGAAGTCGCCGTAGTACCCAGCGGTCTCGCCGCTGACGTTGACGTGCACCGCGTGGTGGAAGTCGTCGCTCCACTGCCCGGCGAGGCCGTAGCCGTTGGCGTCGCGGGGGTAGATCAGCCGCGGATTGTTCAGGTCCGATTCCGCGATGAGGGTCTTGGGAAGCCCGGTCTCCGCGGAGATCGCATCGCCCAGCGCGCCGAACTCTTCCAGGAGGTGCACGGCCCGCTCGTCGCGCAGCGCGTGGACGGCATCCAGGCGCAGGCCGTCCACGTGATAGTCGCGAAGCCACAGCGCGGCGTTGTCCAGGATGTATTCACGCACGACGTCGGACCCCGGGCCGTCGAGGTTGACCGCATCGCCCCACGTGTTGGCGTCGCCCTGCTTGAGGTACGGGCCGAATCTGGACAGGTAGTTGCCGCTGGGTCCCAGGTGGTTGTAGACCACATCCTGGATGACGCCCAACCCGGCGGCGTGGGCGGCGTCCACAAAACGCTGGTAGGCCGCAGGACCGCCGTAGCCTTCGTGGACCGCGAACCACTGGACGCCGTCGTAGCCCCAGTTGTGGGTTCCGTTGAATCCGTTGACCGGGAGCAGCTCCACAAAATCGATGCCGAGGTCCGCGAGGTAGCCGAGTTTGTCCGCGGCTGCATCGAGTGTTCCCGCGGGCGTGAAGGTTCCCACGTGGAGTTCGTAGATGACCGAGCCGCGCAGTTCCTTTCCCTGCCAGCCAGCGTCCTGCCAGGCGTAGGAGGCGGGATCGTACGTGCGGGACAGCGCGTGGACGCCGTCCGGGAGGCGGCGGGACCGGGGGTCGGGCAACGGGTGGGCGTCGCCGTCGAGCAGGTAGCCGTAATCCACGTCGGCGTCAGCCGGCGCGTCCGGCGCGGACCACCAGCCATCCGCGCCGGGGGCTCCCGCCACCTGCTTCATGGGGTAGTGGTGCCCGTTGGCGAGCAGCGAGACGGCCGAGGCGTCCGGGGCCCATACGTCGAACCGGCCGGAACCGTGGTGCGTCAGGCTCATGCGTTGTCTCCGTTCACGGGCGCGAGCAGCGCCACAGGGTATTGCTGGAGGATGCCGGCCACCGGCACCGGGCCGGGGCCGTGCGTCCGTCCCGTGAGTTCGTCCCGCATGGCGGTGGAAAGTTCGACGGCGGTATCCCGCCACCCGCCAGCGCGTTCCAGTCCGACGGGAAGCCGCGTCGCAAGGGTCAACGCACCGGGCGCGCCGCCAGTTCTGCTGCCGTCCGCCCCGCGGTCGAAGGCCACCAGGTGGTCCGCCGCAGCGTGGGAAGCCAGAACGGGCCGGTAGCCCTGGAAGAGGTCCGGCCGGTTCCGGCGGAGCCGGAGCGCCCGGGAGGTCACCAGCAGTTTGGTGGCCTCGTCCCGAAAGTCCGCCGGACTCGTGCCGGCATCCAGTGCGGCCAGGGCGGTTTCGCGGCGTTCGAAGTCAAATGCCCGCCTATTGTCCGGATCCGCCAACGAGCGGTCCCAGAATTCGGTGCCCTGGTAGACGTCCGGCACTCCCGGCATGGTCAGCTGGAGCAGCTTCAGGGACAGCGAGTTGGCGGCGGCAAACCGATCCGTCCTGGCGACGAAGTCCTCGATCACCGTGGCGACCCGAGCGTCGTCGAACACTGCATCCACCGCTGCCTTGACCCGTGATTCGAACTCCTCGTCCGGATCCGTCCAAGTGGTGGAGTTGGCTGCTTCCCGCGCAGCCTTCTCAGCATAGGCCTGCAGGCGCTCCCGCGACGCTGGCCACGCACCGATGACCGCCTGCCACAGCAGGTTCTCGAATGGGCCGTCGGGCACCGGGGCTAGCCCGCGAAGGGTGTCCAAAGTCGCTGCCCACTGGTCCGGCAGCTCGGCGATGACGGAGATCCGTGCCCGCGTGTCCTCGCTGCGTTTGGTGTCGTGGGTGGTCAACGTGGTCATGGACAGCGGCAAAGACTCCTGGCGCTCGGCCATCCGCCGGTGGAATTCGTCCGGGGCGAGCGAGAAGTGGGACGGGTCCGCTCCCACTTCGGTCAGTGTCCCCAGCCGGGTGTAGCGGTAGAACGCCGTATCCTCAACGCCCTTGGCCATCACCATGCCGGACGTCTGCTGGAAACGTCGGCCCAGTTCAGTCTCGGGCTTCAGCAGCAGGGGCATCAGCGCGTCCAGCACGTCGGCCAGGTCAGGGCGCTGGCGAGCCGCAGCCGCGCAGGCCTCGCGCAGCACTTCCTCACCCGTGGGCAGGTACGTGCGGTACACGGGGAAGGCCGCGATGACCTGCGCCAGGGCATCCGCTGCGACGTCAACGGGCAGGCCACCCGACAGGTCTGCGAAGGCAGGGACAAGCCGCGCCAGCCGCAGGATTTCGGACCGCAGCATGCCGTCCGCCACGGCGCGCTTGGTCCCCAAAATCATGGCCGCATAGTCGGCAGGCTCGCCGGAGCGCAGCCGTGCATCCAACGCGTCCAACGCAGCCTCGCCGGCCGGGTCCACCAGCAGGCGGTCCAGGTCGGCCAGAGCGTCGTAGCCGGTGGTGCCTTCGCAGGCGAATTCCGCCGGCAGCTCCTCGCCCGGCTCCAGGATCTTCTCCACCAGGACGTAGGCTCCGCCGCTGAGGTCCTTGAGCCAGCGAAGATAGCCGGCAGGGTCCGCCAGGCCGTCCGGGTGGTCCACACGCAGCCCGTCAACCAGGCCGTCGTCGAACCAGCGCTTCACCTCTGCATGGGCCTGGCCGAAGACCCAGGGGTCCTCCACCCGGATGCCCGCCAGGGTGTTGACCGCGAAGAACCGGCGGTAGTTCAGCTCGCTGTCCGCCCGGCGCCAGGAAACCAGTTCGTAATGCTGCCGGTCATGCACAGCCCGCGGCGAGTCGCCCTCGGAGTATGAACCTGCGGCCAATGGAAAGCGGTGGCCGTAATAGTGGAGCTCGCCATCTGCAACCTCCAGAAGTCCGAGGTCGTCATCGCTGCCCAGGACGGGGATTCGGATCCGGCCGGCACCAAAGTCCCAGTCGACGTCGAACGCTTCCGCGTAAGGCGAGCCACGCCCTTCCTGCAGCAGCGACCACCACCACGGGTTCTGCGCCGGCGAGGCCACGCCCACATGGTTGGGGACGATGTCCACCAGCACGCCCATCCCATGGGCGCGGGCAGCCTCGGAGAGTGCCCGCAGCCCTTCCGGTCCGCCCCGCTCCGGATCCACCGACGACGGATTCGTCACGTCATAGCCGTGATCCGACCCTTGTTCCGCGGTCAGGATCGGAGACAGGTAGACCCAGTCAACGCCGAGTGATTTCAGGTACGGAACGGTCGCAGCAGCATCAAAGAGCGTGAAGCTGCTGCGGATCTGGAGCCGGTAGGTGGACGCCGGAGCCTTCACTTTGCCTGGTCTTTCGGTTTGCTGACCTTTTTCGTTTTCTTGGGCTCGGGCACGGTGGGCGTACTGAGGGCCTCAGTTTCACTGGTGCTGGTCTGCGTCAGGGCAGCCAGCGATGCAGCTACTGAGTGGTCCGGCTCCGCTTCCTGCATCATGTGCGCTCTGAGGACCACCAGTGACTTGGCATCCACAGGAAGGGTCTGGCCGGCTTTCACCGGAGCAGTGTCCGCGTTATGCCCGGCGGTGTCGATGATGATGTCCCACGCCGGTGCGTACTCGTCGTTTGGAAGGGTGAAGTCCACCATGTCGTCGTGCGCGTTGAAGTACAGCACGAAGTTCACATCGGTAATCCGGCGGCCTCGGGCGTCCTTGCCCTGGATGCCGTCGCCGTTGAGGAATACACCTACCGAGCGGCCGAAACCGCTGTCCCAGTCCTCCGGCTTCATGGTGTCGCCGTCGAGGTCCAGCCATACGATGTCCGGCAGCCGCTCACCTTCGCCTCTGCGGACAGGGCGGCCGTCGAAGAACCTGCTCCGGCGGAAGGTGGGGTGCTTGGCGCGGAGCGCGTTGACGGCGGCGGTGAATTCGACGAGCGGCTGGTCGATGTTCTCCCAGTTGATCCAGGTCAGTTCCGAATCCTGGCAGTAGCCGTTGTTGTTGCCCTGCTGGGTGCGGCCCAGTTCGTCACCGTGCAGCAGCATGGGCACACCCTGGGACAGCAGCAGCGAGGCGATGAAGTTCCGCTGCTGGCGGGCGCGCAGCCCCAGGACAGCCGGATCGTCGGTGGGGCCTTCGGCGCCGCAGTTCCAGGACCGGTTGTGGGATTCGCCGTCGTTGTTGTCCTCGCCGTTGGCGTCGTTGTGCTTCTCGTTGTAGGACACCAGGTCCGCCAGGGTGAAGCCGTCATGGGCGGTGACAAAGTTGATCGATGCCACGGGCCGGCGGCCCGAGTGCTCGTACAGGTCAGCGGACCCGGTGATGCGGGAGGCGAATTCGCCCAGGGTGGCCGGTTCACCGCGCCAGAAGTCGCGGACGGTGTCGCGGTACTGGCCGTTCCACTCCGTCCACTGCGGCGGGAAGTTGCCCACCTGGTAGCCGCCGGGACCCACATCCCAGGGCTCGGCGATGAGCTTGACCTGGGAAACCACCGGGTCCTGCTGGATGAGTTCGAAGAAGGTGGAGAGTTTGTCCACATCGTAGAACTCGCGGGCCAGGGTGGACGCGAGGTCGAAGCGGAAGCCGTCGACGTGCATCTCGGTGACCCAGTACCGCAAGGAATCCATGAGCAGCTGCAGCGAGTGCGGCTGGCGGACATTGAGCGAGTTGCCCGTGCCCGTGTAGTCCATGTAATGCTTCTCGTCGCCCTCCATGAGCCGGTAATAGGAGGCGTTGTCGATGCCCTTGAAGGAGAGCGTGGGGCCCAGGTGGTTGCCCTCGGCGGTATGGTTGTAGACCACGTCCAGGATTACCTCGATGCCCGCACGGTGCAGGCTGCGGACCATGGCCTTGAAGTCCTGGACCTGCTGGCCCGTGTCGCCGGTGGAACTATAGGTGTTCTGCGGCGCGAAGAAGCCGATGGTGTTGTAGCCCCAGTAGTTGCTCAGGCCCTTGTCTTTCAAGGTGCCCTCGTTGACGAACTGGTGCACGGGCATCAGTTCGATGGCGGTGACGCCCAGCTTCTGCAGGTGCGAGATAACCGATGGGTGCGCAACGCCGGCATAGGTGCCCCGCTGCTCCTCGGGGATCTCGGGGTGGAGTTGGGTCAGGCCCTTGACGTGGGCCTCGTAAATGACCGACTTGTGATACGGAATGCGCAGGTTATGGTCGCCGTCCCAGTCGAAGAACGGGTTGATCACCACGCCCATCATCATGTGCGGCGCGGAGTCCTCATTGTTGATAGAGTCCGGCTCGCCCAGGTTGTAGGAGAAAAGTGCCGGCTCCCAGTCCATCTGCCCGTGCACGGCCTTGGCGTACGGGTCCAGGAGCAGTTTGTTGGGGTTGAAGCGGTTGCCGGAGTCCGGGTCGTAGGGCCCGTGGACGCGGTAGCCGTATTTCTGGCCGGGCTGGACCTGCGGGACGTAGCCGTGCCACACATAGCCGTCCACCTCATCGAGCCTGAACCGGGTTTCCACGCCGTCGTCATCGAAGAGGCACAGCTCCACCTTTTCGGCGCGTTCGCTGAACAAAGCGAAGTTCGTGCCGGTCCCGTCAAAAGTGGCGCCAAGCGGATATGCCGTTCCGGGCCAGATTTCCATGCGTGCTCCTCATCGTTGTTCGACAGCGGGTGTGTGGACACAAAACCGCCCCTGCCGGTACAAAACCTATGCCCACGGTAGCGGGTGGGTGTGACTATTACGTTTCCGGCCCGCCGGTTTACTAAGCAGGCTGACTTTATACCAAACGTCTGGTATTGCGTCCGCAATCCGGCCGGCCGTCAGCGGCCCGCTGCCGGAGGCGGCCGCTCCCGCGCGGCCGTGGAGGCTGGCCCCGAGGGCGGCAATCGCCGCCCAGCGCTCGTCCGGATCGATGCCCGCATCACGGAAGCGCCCGACGTCGGACCCCAGTTGGGCGAGCAGCGCACCGATGATCCCGGCCAGGACGTCGCCGCTTCCGGCGGTGGCGAGCCACGCCGTGCCGTCCGCCTGGCTGTAGAAATCCTGGAAAGGCGACGCGACCAGGGTGGTGGCACCCTTCAGCAGGACGGTGGCCTCGGTCAGCACGGCGGCGTGCCGGGCAGCACCAAGGGTGGAAGCCTCGACGGCGGTACGGCTCGGGGCGGGATCAAAGTCCGGGCTGTCGGGGGACGAGGCGAGCCGCTGGAGGAGGGCCGCCAGCTCGCCGGCGTGCGGCGTGAGAATCACCTGCGGCGCCAGGACCGCAGGCAGGGCGGGTAGCGCCCCGGCGTCGGCGATCACGGGCAGGCCGGATTCCACGGCGTCACGGGCGCGCCGGAGCTGTTCGGTGTCGCCAGGACCCATGCCCGAACCCACCAGCCACGCCTGGACGTGCGTCTCCGCGACAGAGCCCGTGCTGCACACCACTTCCGGGCACGACTGCCGCACGAGGTCGGCCACTTCAGGCGGGCCCAGGTAGCGGACCATCCCGGCGCCGGCAGCCAGCGCACCCCGGCAGGCGAGCACGGCGGCGCCTGGATAATCGGCGGATCCGGCCACGACGCCCAGGACGCCGCGGGAATACTTGTGCGAGCGCCTCCCGGGCTGGGGCAGGAGCCGGGCCAGGTCCACCGGCTCAAACCTGCGCAGCGCCGGCCAGGGCAGCTCGTCTTCGATGCCGATAGGCACCACGTGGATGCGGCCGGCGTGATCGGCGCCCGGGTCCGCCAGCAGCCCCACCTTGGCTGCGCCGAAAGTTACGGTCGCATCTGCGGACAGCACCGGCGCATGGGCTTCCCCGGTGTCGGCATCAACGCCGCTGGGGGTATCGCAGGCAACCACAATCCCCGGATCCCCGGCCGACAGCCGCAAATCCGAAAGGCCGCTCACCAGGCCGGCTGCAGCTCCGCGAAGGCCGCCGCGGGCGCCCGTCCCCAGGATTGCGTCAATTACGACGTCGGCACCCGCCACGTGTGCGGCCAGCTGGCTGGCGTTGGATTCGGTGAGGAGGTGTACGCGCCCGCCGGCGCGCTCAAAGGCAGCCAGCGCCCCGGCGTGGGCCGTTCCGGCGGTGAGTACCGCCGTCGTACGCATTCCCCTGGCGGCCAGGAACGAGGCGGCGAAGAGGCCATCTCCCCCGTTGTTACCCTTGCCTGCGAGGACGGCCACGCTGGCGCCGTAAAGCCGCCGGCTGCGTGCTTGAAGCTCGTGGACCACTGCGTTGGCGAGCCCGTAGGAGGCACGTTGCATCAGAACATCGCCCATCCCGGCAGCCAGGAACGGCTGTTCTGCCGCCCTGATCTGGGTTCCGGTATAGGCGCTGATCATGGTGTCAGGTCCGTCGTAGGGCGGAGCAGTAAGTGACTCAGCCTTCGGCCAGGACCGTGGCGGTGGCGATCCCGCCGTCGTGACTCATGGAGACGTGCCAGCGTTTGACGCCCTTGGACTCGGCCACCGCAAGGACGGTGCCTTTGACCTGGATGATGGGTCCGTGCTGGTCCAGGCCGATCCAGCAGTCCTGCCAGTTCATGCCGGCCGGCGCGCCGAGGACTTTGGCCACGGCTTCCTTGGCGGCGAACCTCGCGGCCAGCGAGCGGGTGTTCAGCTCGCGTTCCGCGGGTACGAACAGCCGGTCCCGGAGCCCCGGGGTCCGCTCAAGCTGGCGGCCGAACCGCTCGATGTCTACAACGTCTACGCCAATGCCAACGATCATGGCGCTATTCTACGGGGACGCTCACCGCCTGCCGTGCACACAGGGCCCCGCCATTACGTTTTCGTAATCACGCTGGTATGATTACGAAAAGGTAATCGATCCTCACCTATTACGAATAGCTCATCAGGGAGGCCGTGTGCACGGCGTCATGAAGTCAGTGGCCGACCTGGGCCTGATGGTCTACGGCGTCCGCCAGCGCAGCGGGCTCTCCCAGCGCGAGCTGGCCAGCCGGCTCGGAGTCAGCCAGCGGTACCTCTCCGAACTGGAGACGGGCAAGCCCAAGGTGCTCAACGACCAGTTCTTCGCCGTCATGGAAAAACTCGGAATCGAACTGACGTTCCGGGAAGGCGCCGACCGTGGCTGAAGTGCAGGATGTCCACCTCTACGGCACCGTCGTCGGGCGCATGGTCCGCCACGGCGCGACCACAGTGACATTCGAATCCTCTGACGCCGGGATGGCCCGGTTCGGGATCGGATCGCGGATCCTGTCCGCCAACCTGCCACTTGGGCCCCGCCCCTCGACCCCGGAGGCGGCCACTGCGTTCTTCGGTGGACTGCTGCCGGAAGGATCTGGCAGGTCGAACCTTGCCAAACAGGCGCAGGCCAGCCGCGATGATGTCTTCGCACTGGTGTCGTATGCCGGCCGCGACGTCGCCGGTGCCATTCGCATAGGGGGGAAACCTGGGGAACCGGCCGAATCCTATGAGGCACTGACCGATGAGCAGGTCGCCGAGCGGTTAACCCTTATCAACGACTACGCGCTTGGCGCCGTGGGCGGCGGCGGCTCTCTGGCCGGATACCAGCCCAAAACCACGCTTGCCCTGCTGGACGGGGTGTGGCACGCGGGGGTCGACGGCGCCGCCTCCACCCACATCCTCAAGCCGGTGGCGGGCGGAAACGAAGGCGCCCTGCACGCCGAGGCGTTCTGCCTGGAGCTTGCGCGGCGGATCGGGCTGACCACGTTCGCCAGCGACGTGCGCACCTTTGCAGGCCGGACCGTCCTCGTCCTGGAACGCTACGACCGCCGCGTCTCTGGCCGGAGCGTGGAGCGTATCCACCAAGAGGACGGCGCCCAAGCCCTTGGCCTGGCTTGGGACACGGACAGCAAGTTCGAAGGTGTCAATGCCGCCGCAAACCTGAAGAACCTCGCCGGACTTCTGCGACGACGCCGGGACATCCTCGGCGCCGGGCCCGACGACCGCGAGACGCTGCTCGCGCACACGGCCTTCAACACCGCCATCGGCAACACCGACGCCCACGCCAAGAACTTTTCCACCCTCCGAAGCCCCGACGGTGCCGTCAGGCTGGCGCCGCTCTACGACGTGTCAACGCACGCCCTGGCGCCCAACGGCCAGCTGAACATGTCCCTCCGGATCAACTCCCGCGCCTATCAGCCGTCGTTAACAATGGAGGACCTGGTTGCAGAAGGCGTCTCCTGGGGACTCGATGAACGGCATGCATGGCGCGCAGTCACCGGAACGCTCGAAGAGCTGGCGCACGCCCTCGAACAGGCCGACGGATCGGCCGTCGGGGAAAAAGTGGCACGGTACATCGACCACGGGACGAGGAATCTTCTGGACGGCAAAGCCGCCGGGATCGGCGGCGTACACCCGTCTTTGGTCACACTCGGTCCAGTTCCTGGCTCTAGCTGAGCCGGCGGTATTCATCGATCAGCGATGAAGGCACCGGCGAGACGCCGGGAACGTCCTTACCGGGGCCAGAATTCGGCCTGTGACGGCGGAGCAGAGCTGCGCCATCAAGTTCCCATCGGAATCCGGGGTTGGACAAGGCAGCCTGGTACGCGGCGTCGACCGTGTCCGGGTATTTCGCTGCGAGGTCCTCCAGGACGTAACCGGGAACCGTCTTGTCCTCCACGTAGCCACGCAGGAGTTCCGCAGCCGGGTCCTCCGCATCGGCCGGCGGCGTACGGTATGCGCCCTCGACCTGCCCGTAGCAGACGAGGAAGGACACACCCATCTGCGGATGATGGTACAGCGCTACGTCGTCGGACTCTGCCAAATCCGGCGGGAAGGAATCATCCGGTGCGATCTGTTCGGCCGCGGTCACCAGTGCGGAAGCCTCGGAATCTCCAGCCACGGACGCCTGGTTGCATGCATTCAGGAAACCGCGATACGCCGCGATGATGTCGGCCCCGGTACCGCTCACGATATGCGCGCCAAAGAGGTTCAGGAACGTGGTGTGGTGCTCTCCGACGATCCTGCGTCCCTGCTCGACGTTCGCCGGATTATTGAATACCAAGGTGGGAAAGCGTTTGAGCAGGGACGCCGCAAGCGTCTTGACCCCGGGGAGGTCTCGCGGACCGAACAGGCGTATGGTCCCGCTGATGGTCCAGATATCCCCGATGGGCACCAGGCGCGTCATGACGTAGCCGCCTCGCTGGACGACGCTGATCGCTTCCGCCCCGACTGTGGCGTAGGCCGGGTAATCCATCTCATCGATGAGGTTATGCAGGCTAAGCCGGGCACCCTTGCGGGCATCGACGCGGAAGACGCCGATAACATTACGCTCCCGCCAACCCTCGTAGACGAGTCGCTCCTCCGGCGCAATGGTCTTATTGGTGCGCAGATAGCGGTCGAGCAGCGGCTCGCGTCCGTCCTGGTCTGGATCATAGAGCAGCGACTCGACTGCCTCCGCCCATTGATCATGCGCCGCACTCCCGAGCCCGGAGAAGTCTGACAACGCCTGCGAAAGGCGCCGGGCGAACCCCGGTGAGGATGCGTAGTCGACCAGCGCTTCCTTGAGGTTCCCCGCCTGGTCCAACAGTTCGTCGACGCCCATCGGTCCGCGGTTACTCTACGGTGACGCTCTTGGCGAGGTTGCGCGGCTGGTCCACGTCGTAGCCCTTGGCCGAGGCGAGGGCCAGGGCGAAGATCTGCAGCGGGACGGTGCTGAGCAGCGGGGCCAGCAGCGTGGGGGTTTCGGGGATGTAGAAGACGTGCTCGGCGTAGGCCTTGACTGCCTCGTCGCCCTCTTCGGCGATCACAATGGTCTTGGCGCCGCGCGCCCGGACTTCCTGGATGTTGGAGACAACCTTGGCGTGCAGCGAGTCGCGGCCGCGCGGGGACGGGACCACCACGAAGACGGGCTGGCCCTCCTCGATCAGCGCGATCGGACCGTGCTTGAGTTCACCGGCGGCGAAGCCCTCGGCGTGGATGTAGGCGAGTTCCTTGAGCTTCAGCGCACCTTCCATGGCCACCGGGAAGCCGACGTGGCGGCCCAAGAACAGCACAGACTTCGCATCCGCCATGGACACGCCGAGCTCCTTGATCTCCGCCTCGTTGTCCAGGATCCGCTGGATCTTGGCCGGGATCTTGTTCAGGTCCGCCAGGATGTCCTTGATCTCGCCCTGGAATTTGTTCCCGCGCAGCTGCGCGAGGTACAGGCCCAGCAGGTACGCGGCCGTGATCTGCGCCAGGAACGCCTTGGTGGAGGCGACGGCGATTTCCGGGCCGGCGTGCGTGTACAGCACGGCGTCGGATTCGCGCGGGATGGTGGAGCCGTTGGTGTTGCAGATCGAAACCGTCTTGGCGCCCTGTTCCTTGGCGTAACGGACAGCCATCAGCGTATCCATCGTCTCCCCGGACTGGGAGATGGAAACGATCAGGGTGTTCTCGTCCACGATCGGGTCCCGGTACCGGAACTCGTGGGAGAGCTCCACCTCGGTGGCAATCCGGCACCAGTGCTCGATGGCGTACTTGGCCACCTGCCCCGCATACGCCGACGTCCCGCAGGCCAGCACAATGATCTTGTCAACGTTCTTGAGCAGCTGCGGATCAATGCGGAGCTCATCCAGGGTCAGCTTCCCGTTGACGTCCGAGCGGCCCAGCAGGGTCTGCAGCACGGCGTCGGGCTGGTCATGGATTTCCTTCTCCATAAAGGACGGGAAACCGCCCTTTTCCGCCGATTCCGGATCCCAGTCCACGTGGTATTCCTTGCCCTCGGCCGGGGCGCCGTAGAAATCGGTGATCTCCACCGTGTCCGCGGTGATGGTGACAATCTGGTCCTGGCCCAGCTCCACGGCACGGCGGGTGTAATCGATGAACCCGGACACGTCCGAGCCCAGGAAGTTTTCGCCCTCGCCCAGGCCCACCACCAGGGGTGAGTTACGGCGGGCGGCAACCACAACGTCGGGCTGGTCCGCGTGGACCGCCAGCAGCGTGAAAGCACCCTCAAGGCGCTGGCAGGCGAGCTGCATGGCCTCCGTCAGGCCGCCGTCGGACGCCACACCACCCAGCTTGTTGCGGAAGATATCGCCCAGCAGCACGGCCGCGACCTCGGTGTCGGTCTCGGACTCGAAGGCGTAGCCCTTGGCCACGAGCTCCAGCTTCAGCTCGGCGAAGTTCTCGATGATGCCGTTGTGGATCAGGGCCAGCTTGCCGCCGTCGGACAGGTGCGGGTGCGCGTTCTGGTCCGTGGGGCCGCCGTGCGTGGCCCAGCGGGTGTGCCCGATACCGGTGAACGTCTCCGGCAGCGGGTGCGCCTCCAGCTCGGCGAGGAGGTTGCTCAGCTTGCCGGACTTCTTCCGGGACTCGATTGAGCCCTCGGAGACCACCGCCACCCCCGCAGAGTCGTAACCCCGGTACTCCAGACGGCGCAATCCCTCAAGGACTACATCCAACGCACTGTGACCGGCATTCACACGGCCAGCAGAATGGCCCACATATCCAACGATTCCACACATGGGCTCCAGCTTATCGGCAGCCGGGTTGAGTTCTAAACTTAGGATGCTCCATTTCGCTCTCAGCCGCGCGAGGGGCAGAATCTCTAAAGTGACTTTGCAACGCAATGAAGCGAACGGTGAGGGTGTCTCCCCGTTCGTTGAGCTGGACCGCCAGACTTGGTCCCGGCTCGCCGCCCAGATGGAGCAGCCCCTTAACGAAGAGGACATCGTCCGCCTGCGTGGCCTCGGCGATCCCCTGGACATGAAGGAGATCCGCGAGGTCTACCTGCCCCTGTCCCGGCTCCTGCACCTTTACGTGGAGGCCGCGGGCCAGCTTCATTCGGCCACCACCACCTTCCTGGGTGAGCAGACCCAGCGCACTCCCTTTGTCATCGGCGTGGCCGGCTCGGTGGCCGTGGGCAAGTCCACCATCGCCCGCGTACTCCGGGAGATGCTGCGGCGCTGGCCCGGCACACCCAACGTTGAGCTGATCACCACGGACGGTTTCCTTTATCCACTGGCCGAGCTCAAGCGCCGCCAGCTGCTGGAGCGCAAGGGCTTCCCCGAGTCCTACGACCGCCGCGCGCTGCTGCGTTTCGTGAGCGAGGTCAAAGGTGGCGCGGAGGAAGTCCGGGCGCCCTGGTACTCCCACGTTACGTACGACATCGTTCCGGAGAAGGAAGTGGTGGTCCGCCGCCCGGACGTGCTGATTGTGGAGGGCCTGAACGTGCTGGCCCCGGCCCGCCCGCGCCACGACGGCAAACAGGGGCTGGCAGTGAGTGATTTCTTCGACTTCTCCATTTATGTGGACGCCAAGACGTCCTACATCGAGGAGTGGTACGTGGAGCGGTTCCGCCGGCTCCAGAGCACCGCGTTCGCGCAGCCGGAGTCCTACTTCCACCGCTACGCAACGCTCTCCCCCACCGAGGCCGAGAGTACGGCCAGGGACATCTGGAAGCGTATCAACGAGCCCAACCTGGAGGAAAACGTCCTCCCCACCCGTGGCCGCGCCCAGCTGGTTCTGACCAAGGACGCGGACCACACCATCCGCCGCATGCTCCTGCGGAAGGTTTAACACACGTGTGCCACGACTGCGTGGCAGGCGGCCGCTCGGGGGCCAGCCGCCGCTCCTTCGCCCGCTTCCTTGCCGCCGGAGTCGGGCTGACGGTCCTGGCAGCGTGCACGCCGGAGGCACGGTCCGGGGTGGCGCCGTCGTCGTCCTCCCCAGCGGTGACCTCCGCATCCCCGTCCGCCGTCGCGGTCCCTTCAGTGGAAAGCACGACGGCGGCAGCTGAGCCGCCGCCGCCGGCTCCCGTGCCGCCGTCGGCAGCGCTGCCCCGTCAGTTCTCGCTGACGGATCCGGCCAGCCCGTGGCTGGTGGTCAACAAACACCGTCCACTGGCGCCGGCGGACTACGTTCCGGCGGATCTGGTCCAGCCCAACGTCACGCTCGCCGTTTCGGGCGAGGCGGCCCTGCTGAACAGCACGACGGCGGTAGCCGCGGAAGCGATGTTCGCCGCGGCCGCGCTGGACGGCGTGAGCATGACGCTGGCCAGCGGTTACCGCTCGTACGGCACCCAGGTGGCCACCTACGACGGCTATGTGGCGGCCCGCGGCCAGGCCGATGCCGACTCCGCCAGCGCCCGGCCGGGATATTCGGAGCACCAGACCGGATGGTCCTTCGACATCGGCGACGGCGGCGGGGCGTGCGGTTTCGAGCCGTGCTCCGCCGATCAGCCGGCGGCGGTGTGGGCGAAGGCGAACGGCCACCGCTTTGGATTTGTGGTGCGGTATCCGTGGATGCAGCACCCGATCACCGGCTACTACTACGAGCCGTGGCACCTGCGGTACATCGGCGTGGAGGCCGCCACCGACATGGCGACCCGGGGCATCAGCACCGTGGAGGAGTACTTCGGGGTGGAAGCGGCGCCGGGGTATGCCTGAACACCGTGCTGATGTGTTGCAGGGGCGTCATCCCCTGTTAACGGCGATGCGCTAGCTTGATACTCATGCTGACAGGATTCAAGAATTTCATTATGAAGGGCAATGTCGTTGACCTTGCCGTAGCCGTTGTGATGGGTGCCGCATTCAGCTCCGTCGTGACCTCTATCGTCCAGGGCCTGCTGACGCCCCTGATCGGACGTCTGTTCAGTGCCAAGGGCGTTGAAGAGATGCAGTGGGAGGGATTCATGTATGGGTCCGTCATCTCCTCCATCATTTCTTTCGTGCTGGTGGCCGCCTCCATCTACTTCGTGGTGGTACTTCCCATGAACCACATGATCGAGCTCCGTAACCGCAAGCTGGGAATCAACAAGGACGTCAAGGAAGAGGCTGCGGAAGATCCGCAAATCGCCCTGCTTACAGAAATCCGGGATGCGCTGAAGGTCAGCGACCGCTGACCAAGGAGAATGGCCAGTCTCCCTGCGGAGGCCGGCCATTCTTTTTGGTGCTTTCCGGGTCAGTCCGCCACGAGCTCGAGGGCAAGTTCGGTCCTGACCACCTGGGCAAGGCGCTCGGCGACGGACTGGGCCGTGGCTTCGTCGCCGGCCTCCACCATGACCCGGACAACGGGTTCGGTGCCTGACGGGCGGAGCAGGACACGTCCGGTGTCACCCAGCTCGGCTTCAGCAAGGACCACGGCCTGAGCCAGCGCGTCGGAACTACCCACGCGCGTGCGGTCCACGCCCTTGACGTTGATGAGTACCTGCGGGAGCTTGATCATCACGGTGGCGAGCTGCTTGAGCGTCCGGCCCGTCAGGGCGACCTGCGCAGCCAGCTGGAGCCCGGTGAGGACTCCGTCGCCTGTGGTGGCGTAATCAGCGAAGATCACGTGGCCGGACTGCTCGCCGCCGAGGTTGTATCCGCCGTCGCGCATCTCCTCAAGGACGTAGCGGTCCCCGACACCTGTTTCGCGGATCGTGATGCCTGCTTGGCGCAGTGCGATCTTGAGGCCGAGGTTGCTCATGACGGTAGCCACCAGGACGTCGTCGATGAGCTTGCCTGAGGCTTTGAGTGCCACGGCCAGGATCGCCATGATCTGGTCACCGTCCACCTCTGTGCCTTCGTGGTCTACGGCGAGGCAGCGGTCGGCGTCGCCATCGTGGGCTATGCCGAGGTCGGCTCCGTGCTTCAGCACGGCGGCCTTGAGCGGACCGAGGTGCGTGGACCCGACACCGTCGTTGATGTTGTGTCCGTCCGGCTCGGCGCCTATCACTATGACGTCGGCACCGGCGTCCTTGAAGACCTGGGGTGAGCAGCCGCTGGCGGCCCCGTGGGCGCAGTCCAGCACTACCTTCAGCCCGTCCAGTCGGTGCGGGAGGGTGCGCAGGAGGTGCACAATGTAGCGGTCCTCGGCGTCCGAGAAGCGCTGGATCCTGCCCACGTCGCTGCCGACCGGCCGCACGGGTTCCTTGCTCATCTGTTCTTCGATGGCGTTCTCGACATCGTCGGGGAGCTTCTGGCCGCCGCGGGCGAAGAACTTAATGCCGTTGTCCGGTGCCGGATTGTGAGAGGCCGAGATCATGACACCGAAGTCAGCGTCAAGGTCTGCCACGAGGTAGGCCGCGGCCGGGGTCGGGAGGACACCGGCGTCGTAGACGTCAATACCGGAGCTGGAGAGACCCGCCTCAACGGCAGCGGCGATGAATTCCCCGCTGGCGCGGGGGTCGCGCGCCACCACGGCACGGGGCCGAGTGCCGTTTGTATTGCGGTCATGACCAAGCACGACGGCGGCCGCCTGGGCCAGGTTCATCGCCAGCTCGGCAGTCAACAGGCCGTTAGCCAAGCCCCGGACACCATCTGTTCCAAATAATCTAGACATCGGGTCAAGTCTAGGCGATGCAGGCACAGGGCTTTGAACTGGCTGGTCAACCCGACGCCGGCATCGACATAGATAGCACGCGTGCTTAACGGCAGAAGCCCGCCCCACCAACGGTGGGACGGGCTTCTGTGTAAGCGGGTTTAGCGCTTGGAGTACTGCTGAGCCTTACGGGCCTTCTTGAGACCGGCCTTCTTACGCTCGATGACGCGTGCGTCACGGCGCAGGTAACCGGCCTTCTTCAGGGTGGCGCGGTTGTTCTCGGTGTCGATCTCGTTCAGTGAACGGGCGATGCCGAGGCGCAGGGCACCGGCCTGGCCGGAGATGCCGCCACCGTGGATGCGGGCAATGACGTCGTAGGCGCCATCAAGATCGAGGATCTTGAAGGGCTCGTTGACGTCCTGCTGGTGCAGCTTGTTCGGGAAGTAGTTGTCCAGCGCACGGCCGTTGATGGTCCACTTGCCGGTGCCGGGGACGATGCGCACGCGGGCAACAGCTTCCTTGCGGCGGCCAACTGCGGCGCCGGCAACGGTCAGTGCCGGGCGTTCCTTCTTCGGCGCTTCTGCTTCTGCAGGACCGCTCTCCGAGGTGTAGCTGGTCGGGTTTTCCTCAGCCACAACGGCCTCGGTGGTCTCTTCGTTCTGAGCCACGATTCTCCTTGTATAGATAAGTTGTTTGGTGGCCAGGACTACTGGGCGACCTGGGAAATTTCGAACGTCTTGGGCTGCTGGGCGGCGTGGGGGTGCTCTGCACCGCGGTACACCTTCAGCTTGCCCAGCTGCTGTGCAGCGAGGGAGTTCTTGGGGAGCATGCCCTTGATGGCCTTCTCAACGGCGCGGACCGGGTTGGACTCCAGGAGTTCCGCGTAGTTGACAGAGGTCAGGCCGCCCGGGTAGCCGGAGTGGCGGTATGCGCGCTTCTGCTCGAGCTTGGCGCCGGTCAGGGCTACCTTCTCTGCGTTGATGATGATGACGAAGTCGCCCATGTCCATGTGGGACGCAAAGGTGGCCTTGTGCTTGCCGCGCAGCAGGATTGCGGTCTGGCTCGCGAGGCGACCAAGGACAACGTCTGTGGCGTCAATGACGTGCCACTGGCGGTTGATATCGCCGGGCTTCGGGGTGTACGTACGCACGGTTTTTGCCTCGTTCTTGTTCTGGCGTTCTTGTTTAGGTGCCACTCAAGCGTGTGCACCTACTATCTATGCGCTACCGGAACAGAGGTGAGGGCTCCATGTAACCAGTCATCCTGAAGTCCCGAATGTGCTCGTTGAGTAGTTATCCTGCAACCGGATTCTCAAGCGGGCACGCATCATCGAGAAAGGACACGCACAACGACTACCAATGTTAGCTTGAACCGGGCCTCAGGGTCAAAATGAGGTAGCCGGACGCTCAGCCTTCAATCCGCCGGCCCGACGTAAGCAGGGGATGCAGTGACTTCTTGGGGCGACGCTGGCTCAGCCGGACCACTGTTCGTGGCCAGCATCGGCCTCGTAGGACTCATACTTTCACCGCTAGCCGAACTGCTTATTGCCAGACTTCTCCCCCGCGTCGGCCCGATGCCTGGCATGCGGGCAAGGATCACGACGGCGGCCATCACCGCCGCCCTTTGCGCCGCCTTCGCGTTCCAGTTCGGCGTCGACCCAGAATTGCCGGCATTCCTACTCCTCGCCGTTCTTGGCGTGCAGCTGGCGAGAATTGACGTCTCGCTCCATTTGCTGCCGAACCCTTTGGTTCTTGCCCTATTAGCAGGTGGGCTTTTGTGCCTCTTAGCGGTCACGTTTGGTGGGCAACCGTGGCCTGACCTCCTGCGCGGACTGGCCGGCGCCGCAATTCTCTTCGTCACCTACCTGATTCTGGCGTTAATTTCGCCGGCGGGCCTGGGAATGGGCGACGTCAAGCTTGCCGCTCCCGTGGGCCTCTACTTGGGATACCTAGGTTGGACACAGCTTCTTTATGGTGGCCTGTTGGGGTTTGTACTGAACGGCGTTGTTACCTTGCTTGCAGTACGCAGGAACCGTGCTGAACGGCCTTCAGAGGTGGCCCACGGGCCCTCCATGCTCGCCGCGACTGCGGGTGTCGCGCTCTTTATGCTCTAGCCCAGAGCCGCTGTCACACGCCAGTTCTCCGGGCTTTACCCGGGGAAACCAAGTAGTGGTTCTCTCCTTTCCCCTCCTATCTGAGTACTCAGGCGATCGCTCCGAGTACTCACTCAAAACGCCTTTCAGAAAGTCGAGTACAACTACGCATTGTTGCGTTGGAATGTGGATGACAATCTCTTCTTAGCGAAGTCCAGCCGCTAAGGAACTATGGGGGCAGCTGGAAATTCGTTGAAAGTATCCAAATCAATTTCATCGAATTAAGGAAAATAAAAATGACTTCTCTTATGGTCTCTATGATGGCCTTTGTCGCCGGCGTAAAGAATCGTCTCTCGTCCGAAAAGGGCGCAACCGCAGTGGAGTACGGCCTGATGGTTGCCCTCATCGCCGTGGTTATCATCACCGCCGTCGCCCTTGTTGGCACCAACCTGGATCTGATCTTCGACAAGGTCGGCGCCAAGCTCGCTCCCGTCGCGTAATTATCCACCGTATGGTCCTGGAGCGGGGACGGTTTAGTTCGAGCATTTGCTCCACTACGACCGTCCCCGCTTTTAGGTTACCGCCATCTGCAAGGAGGGGTTGTGCAAGGCCTGAAATCCAATGTGAACATCATCGTGCAGCGGTTGAATCACGGTTTTCGTTCTGTGCAGTCACTGCAGAAAGGCGCCACAGCAGTGGAGTACGCGCTTCTGGTCGGCTTTATTGCCACCGTCATAGTTGTCTCCGTCGGATTTCTCGGCAAACAGCTAATCCCGGGTTTCCAAAATGTGCTGGCCGGCCTGTGATGGCTGTCAATACTAGGGCCGCACTACGCTCCGGATCCCTTAGTGAAAAAGGTGCGGTCGCCGTCGAATTCGCCCTGATTCTCCCAATCTTTCTGATGCTTGTATTCGGAATCGTCGAGTTCGGCAGGGCTTTTAACATCCAGGTCTCGCTGTCCGAAGCAGCCCGCGAAACAGCCAGGTATACGGCGATTCACTCCTCGAAGGCAGGCTTCTCTGCAGCCGACGCCAAGGCAGTAGGAGTCAGCGCCGCGCCTTCAGTGGCATTGGGGCCCTCAGACATTCAGATTGCCTACTCCGGCGGATCGGCCTGTGCGGCCGGCGAAACCGTTGTCGTCACCATCAAAGTGGTGACTCCCTACCTGACCGGCCTGCCGGGCCTCATCCCAGGGCTGCCGGCCAACCTCGACATTTCAAGCAAAGGCGTAATGCGATGTGGCGGATAGATCACGACGAACGCGAGCGCGGAGTCATCGCTCCATTGAGCGCCGTCCTCATGGTGGTGTTGATTGGGATGGCGGCGTTTGCCGTCGACGTGGCAACTATGTATTCCGAACATGCCCAGCTCCAGAACGGCGCGGACTCCGCCGCCCTGTCAATTGCGCAGGCGTGTGCCGCCACCCCACCAACCGCGGCCTCAATTGCCGCCTGCGCAGCACCCAAAGAGGACGCGGCTCCACTTGCCAAGGGCAACGCCATCGACGGTTCGAGCCACGTACTGAAGGCCACCGTGACTGGCGCAACAGTGGATGTCACCACACAAACTGAGAATGGCGCTGGCGACAAGCACTTCTCGCTTGCGTTTGCCCGGGTCCTGGGCATCGATACAGCGGACATAGTTGCCTCCGCGCAGGCACAGTTTGGTGGCATTGCGGCGGCAGACGTTGTCCCCCTGACATTCTCCCAATGCGAGGCAGACCCCACATTTGTCGAGGGCCTGCAATTCTTCCCAACCCATGGTTCCTCGATTTCAGAGAGCCCTCCGTACAACTGCACGCATCAGTCATCCTCTGGACACGAGCTTCCGGGCGGCTTCGGCTGGCTCCAGGACCCGAACGCTAACTGCAGCTTGCGTGTCGACGTGAACAATCCCTGGGTAGAAGCAAGGCCAGGGAACAGCCCCGACGGTTCCTGCGTGACCATGCTCAACGGATGGGGTGCGCGTCTTGACACCGGAAAAACGGTGGAGATCCTGATCCCGATCTTCGACACGGCATGTCCTGACAAGGGTGGTACGGGTGTCGATCCCTGCGCTGACTCGCCATATGGAAAATCCTTCCGCGTCGAGGCCTTTGCACAGATTTCGCTTCGCGGTTGGAACCTATCGGGCAGTAACACTCTGCCGTGGTACTACATGACGCCGGATGCAAAAGTCCTGGAGAAGGATCTCAAGCTCAAAGGCAGCGATCGCGGCATCTTCGGCGAGTTTATCCGAAAGGTAACTCTGACCGAAGCAGCCACCCTAGGTGGGCCCATAACGTACGACGCACTCGGCGTCCAACTGACCAAGTAGCTAGCCGCAGAAATCCTTCATTTCTAACAACTAAGGAGAAAGACAAAGTGAAAACTCGCCTACTGGGAGGCATCGTCGCACTCGTGCTGGCATTAGTTGGCACGCTGCTACTGGTCTCATATGTTCAAGGATCCGAGGCCAGGGCCCAAGAGGACCTAAAGCCCGTCGAAGTGCTAGTCATCCAAGAACAGATCCCGCAGGGTTCTGATCTTGAGGAAATCAAAGCTGCAGTCAAACTCACCTCGCTACCTTCAGCTTCGGTCCCCAATGGGGCATTGAAAAGCCTGGAGGGGCTGAACGGCAAGGTAGCCGCCGTGGAACTCCTGCCCGGAGAACCGCTGCTCGGTGTCCGCCTCGCCGATCCAAGCAGCCTATCCGCGCCGGGCTCCGTACCCGTTCCAGAGGGGATGCAGGAAGTCTCGGTTCAGCTGGAGGCAGAGCGGGCGGTTGGGGGGCGTATCGCCGCCGGCGATACGGTAGGCATCGTAGTCCTGTTCGACAAGGGCGCCTTGAAGGATTCGCCGGAGCTCGAGTCTGGCCAGCAGGTCTTTCATAAGGTTCTGGTGACGAGCGTACAGCGCCCGTTGTCTGAGGCGCCTGCTGAGCCGAAGGCGACCGATGCGGCCGAACAGTCCAATACGGCGTTGCCAACCGGACAGATGATCGTAACATTTGCCCGCAACGACGCTGACTCGGCCAAGATCGCATTTGGGGCCCACTTTGGGACCTTGTGGCTCACCAAGGAACCTTCAACTGCCACAGAGGGCGCACCGGTAGTGGTCAAGAAGCCGGAGCTGTACCGATGAGCCGCTACGTACTGATCACGTCAGATCAGGATTTTGAAAAGCGCGTAAGGCAGGCGGCCTCCGGATTGCACGGCACCTTCCATCCAATCACAGCAGACTACCTTCCGCCTGGTCCCGACGATTTGCTCCAGGTGCTAAGTGGCGACCCGGTGGAAGTTATCTTGCTTGGGCCCGGCTTGCCAATGGATGACTCCATCCGGCTGGCCAGTCTCTTCGACCTTCAATATCCGGAAATCAGCGTAGTGCTGGTGACCGAAAGTGAAGACGAGATTGCGCTTCCCGCCATGCGGGCCGGCATCAGGGATTTGCTACACCCCGGTTCGAATGCTGACACCATTCGAAAGCTGCTGGAGCGGGCAAGTCTGGCAGCCGCCGGCCGCCGCCGTGGATTGGGCAACTCCGTCGAAGGACAGCCAAGGAGCGGCCGGATTATCGCGGTCATGTCTCCCAAAGGCGGTGTCGGCAAGACAACCATTACAACGAACCTTGCCGTCGGATTGGGCAAGGAAGCTCCAATGGGCGTTGTGGTGGTTGACCTCGATCTCCAGTTCGGCGACGTTGCTTCCGGGCTGATGCTGGATCCCGAGCGGACATTGGCTGATGCGGTGGTTGGGGCAGCAGTCCAGGACAGCGTGGTGCTGAAGTCTTATCTGACGCTTCACCCATCGGGCATCTACGCCCTTTGCGCCCCGTTCCGGCCCGCTGATGCCGACCAGATAACCGGCGAACAAGTGGGAAGGCTGCTGAGCCAACTGGCCAACGAGTTCCAATATGTCGTTGTTGATTCAGCCCCGGGACTCGGTGAACATGTTCTGGCCACGCTGGATCAGGCCACAGACGCAGTGTGGGTCTGTGGCATGGATATTCCGAGCATCCGGGGGCTCCGCACCGGATTCAGCATCCTCACCGAACTCGACCTCGTGCCTCCGAATCGACACGTCGTTCTCAACTTTGCGGACCGGCGGTCAGGCCTGACGTTGCAGGACGTTGAGGCCACCATCGGCTGTCCTGTAGATGTTGTCCTCCAGCGATCGCGGGCCGTGCCGTTTTCCACAAACAAAGGCGTTCCGCTGCTGCAAGAAGGCACCAGGGACCCCGTGACCAAAGGGCTGCGCCAGCTTGTAGAACGGTTCAGCGCCACCTGGGAGTCACGCCCCCACAAGAAACTTCACAGAAGGGCAGTAGTCCAATGAACCTCAGCAAGCGTCTGGAGTCCCTCCGGGGCGTCGACACCGAAACCGCCAAGCAGCCCGTAGCTACGAGCGGCCCTTGGGCCGGTGGCGCAGGATCGCAAGTCGAGCCCCAGGGAATCACCAGCGAGCCGAGGAGCCGCGGCGCGGATGCCAACGAGGCCTTGAACGCGATAAAAGATCGCGCAAGTGCGGCCCTCTACGAGCGGATGGGCAGCCGGATCACTGATTCGTCCCTGGACGAGTCAGAGCTCCAAAGTTATGTCAAGGATGAGCTTCGGGCCATCATTGACGAAGATGAGATTCCGCTCTCGGCGCCCGAACGGCACCGTCTCGTTCAGGAAATCATCGACGATGTCCTGGGGCTCGGCCCGCTTCAGAAGCTCCTGAACGATGCTGCGGTTACAGAAGTCATGGTGAATGGACCCGACAAAGTGTACGTGGAGCGGGGAGGCAGGCTGTTCCTCGCCGATGCACGGTTCAGCTCCGAGGAGCACCTGCGCCGGATCATCGAACGCATCGTGACCAAAGTGGGACGGCGCATCGACGAATCCTCTCCGATGGTCGACGCCAGGCTCTCAGATGGCTCGCGTGTGAACGCGATCATCGCGCCGCTTGCCGTCAGCGGATCATCGCTAACGATTCGAAAGTTCGGGCAGGTGCCATTGACCGTCGACAATCTGATTTCATTCGGTACTCTGTCACCGGAGATGGCGGAACTGTTGAATGCCTGCGTCCACGCCCGACTAAACATCATCGTCTCCGGCGGTACGGGCACGGGAAAGACCACTCTACTGAATGTCTTGTCATCCTTCCTCCCAGCCGATGAACGCATCGTCACCATCGAGGACGCCGTGGAACTCCAACTACAACAGGAACACGTGGTCCGGCTTGAAAGCCGGCCACGCAACATTGAAGGCAAGGGAGAGATCTCCATCAGGGACCTGGTTCGGAATTCGCTTCGTATGAGGCCCGACCGGATCGTTATCGGCGAAGTGCGCGGCGGTGAATCACTCGACATGTTGCAGGCGATGAACACAGGCCATGATGGTTCAATATCCACGGTGCACGCCAATTCGCCCCGGGATGCCATTGCGCGGCTTGAAACCTTGGTGCTAATGGCCGGGATGGACTTGCCGCTGAGGGCCATTCGCGAACAGATTGCCTCCGCGGTCAACTTGATCGTTCACATCTCCCGGCTTCGGGATGGCACCCGCCGCGTCACCCATGTGACAGAGGTTCAGGGGATGGAAGGGGACATAGTCACTCTCCAAGATGCATTCACTTTCGACTACAGTGCCGGCGTTGACGCCAACGGCAGGTTCCTGGGCCGCCCCATCCCAACCGGCGTCAGGCCTCGATTCGTTGACCATTTTGCCGAACTGGGCATCCCCCTGTCACCGGCCGTCTTCGGAAGCATGCCCACAGGAGGTGGTTACAGGTGAACACAACAGACCCCATCTTCTTCACGGTCGGCGTTGCCTTGTGCTTTGTTTCCCTCGCGATCCTGCTGCTTTCCACGCTTGGGACAGGCAAGTCCGGCATCGCACTGTCCCGACGACGACCGGGCGTCATCGATGAGCCGTCCCTCCTGACCCGCGCGGCGGAGTCTGCCGTCTCCTTCGTGGACCGAAATGTCAGCAAAAACGCCCGCTTCGGCACCCGGGAATCGCTTGAGCAGGCCGGTTTGCGTCTGCGGCAGGCGGATTTCATCCTGCTGGTGTGCTGTGTCGGGGTCACGACTGGCGTTGTCGGGTTCATCTTGGGAGGCATCTTCATCGGGTTGCTCTTTGTTGTGCTCACACCGTTCAGCGCGATGCTATTCCTCAGGATCATGACCAACCGCCGTCGGGCAAAGTTTGACGCGCAACTCGGGGACACCATACAGATGCTGGCAGGGGGATTGCGGGCGGGCCATAGCCTTTTGCGTTCAGTTGATGCCGTCTCCCAGGAGGCAGATTCACCCACCTCCGAGGAATTTGCCAGGCTAGTCAATGAGACACGATTGGGACGCGACCTAAGGGACTCGATGCTGGACGCTGCCCGACGGCTGAAGAGCGAGGATTTCGACTGGATAGGCCAAGCCATCGAAATTCACCGAGAGGTGGGTGGCAACTTGGCAGAGGTACTCGACCAAGTAGGTGAAACTATCCGGGAGCGCTCCGAGATCAAAGGACAGGTCAAGTCTCTGAGCGCCGAAGGCAAGCTTTCCGCCTACATCCTGGTTGCCCTGCCTGTGGGGATATTTCTCTACCTGAGTATTGCAAATCCCGTATACACAGGGTCGTTCTATACCAGTGTCCTTGGTTGGATCATGATGGGATTTTCGGTGATCCTGCTGGCGCTCGGTTCCTTCTGGCTCAGCCGCGTCGTCAAGATTAAGTTCTAGGGGGTATCGCAATGACTGCAATGGCGTGGCTGATCGTGGGACTAATTGTTGTTCCGTGTTCTGTGATGGTCTGGTCGCTCATATCCATCGACCGAAGTGGTTTGGCTGCCGTTCAAAACAACCTGGGGCGCGGCGGCCGGGTCAAGGACGAAGGCCCCACAGCGACTGATACCAGAAGTTTGGCTGGGCTCGGTCTACGAATGACGCCGAAGGGATACACGGGGTGGCTGGACAAACTTCTGTCTAGGGCTGGCCGGCCTGCAAACATGCCCCTCGAGCGCCTACTGATAGCCAAGCCCGCCTTGGCATTCATAGTAGCCATGGTCGGCATCGTGCTCCTTGTGAAGTCTCCGACGGGACCGATCCTGTTGCTCGCGATCGCCTTGACGGCGCTGGCGTACTTCATTCCAGATCTTCTGATCCACAGCCGCGGCGCCAAGCGTCAAAAGGCCATTCAACTGGAGCTGCCCAACACCTTGGACCAGATGCTTATCTCGGTAGAGGCAGGACTCGGATTCGAAACGGCTATGGCGCGAGCAGGCCAGAACGGCAAGGGACCGCTTGCTGAGGAGCTTGTCCGCACGCTTCAGGATTTGCAGGTGGGTCGAAGTCGTAAGGATGCCTATCTGGCCATGGCTGAAAGGGCTGATGTGCCTGACCTGCGGAGCTTCGTCCGCTCTGTGGTGCAGGCAGACGCCTATGGCATAGCACTGGCGAGTGTACTCCGAATCCAGGCGAAGCAAATGCGTGTCAGAAGGCGCCAGCGCGCAGAAGAAAAGGCTATGAAGCTACCTGTGAAGGTTCTTTTCCCGTTGATCTTCTGCATTCTGCCTGTACTGTTCACAGTTATCCTCGGCCCGGCTGTCATCAGCATCGTTGCAATGTTTTCTAAGGGGCTCTAGGGCCGTTAGCTTTGCCGGTCACCCTGCCTCCAGAAACCCGCAACCCAAATACCGGACCCCCTCGGAACCCAGAACCGAGGGGGTCCGTTTGTGTGCTCAGACATTCCTGATTCCAAGGTTCAGCACAGTGCCCGCGAAGGAAAAGCGCAGGATGAGGGCATCTTGGGAAGGCCTAGCACAGGATCCTGCAAGTTCCGGTCAAGACCCGGTCAAGACTTGCTATGTTCCTGTCAGAGCTGGTGCTGGACCAGCCTCCCCAAAACTCGCTCAGGAGTCTCAAAATGCTTTCTCTCTACACGAACCTCGCAGCCCGCCTTCAGCGCAACGAACAAGGCGCCACGGCCGTCGAATACGGCATCATGGTCGGCCTCATCGCCGTTGTCATCATCGTGGCAGTGTCCCTGCTCGGAACCACACTGCAAGACATGTTTGTCCAGGTGCAGTGCAAAATTGGCGGCGGCGTCTTTACTCCCGGCGTCGGGGCTGCCTCAGGCACCTGCGTCCAGTCATAGCCCGCAGACGTATTCGACACATCAACCACCAGTAAAGTGGCGGCGGCGGTCAGGCCGCCGCCACTCTGCGGTCACGCACCATTGGCCTGAACGAAAGGCAGCACATGTCCAGGGCCTCCGAGCGCGGTGCCGTTGCCGTCGAGTTCGCCATCCTGGCACCCGTCCTTGTCATGATCCTGCTGGGCACCATGGAATTTGGCCGTGCCTACAACGCTCAAATCTCCCTGACCAATGCCGCCCGAGAGGGCGTGCGGGTCATGGCAGTTTCCAACAACCAGACCTCAGCCCGGACAGCGGCCAAGAACGCTGCCGTTTCTCTCAACCCAGGCATTGCTGACGCAAACATCATATTCAGCACAGCCAACTGCACCGCCACCGCGCAGATGACTGTGACCGTCAATTACACGCTCAGCACATTGACCGGAATCGCCGGTCCGTTCACCATGAAGGGCAAGGGGGTAATGCTGTGCGGCGGCTGAACGTGGAGCAGGAAAGGGAACGCGGCGGCATCAGCGTTATTGTGGCTCTTCTCATGGTGGTGCTCTTGGGATTCACGGCCATTGCCGTGGACGTCGGGATGCTCTATTCCGAGAAGGCACAGCTCCAGAATGGCGCCGACGCCGCGGCCCTGCTCGTGGCCCAGAAATGCGCTACTAGCAATGCCGACCCAAACTGCGCCGCTACTTCTACCCTCGCTGCCTCCGTTCTGAGCGGTAACGCCCTAGATGGCAGAAGCAATATTAAGTCCCTTGGGCTGGATTTACCGAACCGGACGGTCAGCGTGACGGCGGGAGCCCAGGAACAGGGCAAGGATCCAAACCGGGTAACGCTCCTCTTCGCAAACGCCTTGGGAATCGCCAGTGCGGAGGTCATAGCGAGCGCCACCGTCCGCTGGGGCAGTCCGCTGGAAGGAACCACCCCCTTCCCCTTGGCTTTTTCGGTGTGCCAGGTTGCGGGGATGGTGGGTGGTGCAAGCCAACTGCTCCAGAACCACAGCTCAAATGCAAACACCGATTGTGGTCCGATGGGTTCGGCAGGAAGCACCGTGCCCGGCGGCTTCGGGTGGATTGTTCAAGATCCGGGCAGCTGCGGCGGCAGCGTCAACCTGGCGATCCTTGAAAGTGGGAGCGACACAGGCAATGACGGTCCCTCGAACTGCGACGCCATCCTCAACAAATGGGCCGCCGAACTCACTGCAGGACGCGACATCACAGTTCTTCTTCCGGTGTACGCAGCAGTGACGGGCACCGGCTCCGGCGCCTCGTATGTCCTCACTTCGTTCGCGGCCTTCAATGTCAAGGGCTGGAAGTTCAGTGGCGGATCTGACCTCCCCCTTGTCTTCCACAACGAGGCAGCCCACGTAGGAAGCACCATGGCCTGCACAGGAAACTGCCGAGGAATTATCGGAAGCTTCGTCAAATACGTGTCACTGTCTGACGGTTACGTGCTCGGTCCCGTCAGTCCCTACGGCGCCACCGTCGTCGAATTCACCAGTTAGCCGCCATGAATAACCTTGGCCCGGAATACTACAGGAGCAGTCAGTGAAGTCACGCTTGTTGGCAGGAGTCGCGGCAGTGGTGCTGGCTATCATCGGCGCTGTGCTGATGTTCACCTACGCCCAAGGAGCCGACCAGCGCGCGGTGCAAGAGTTGGAGCCCGTCGGCGTGCTGGTGGTAAAACAGGCAATCCCTGCCGGCACTCCGGTGGAGGCCTTCAAGGCCTCCATCGCCACAGAGCAGCTTCCCGGTGCATCGGTTGCAAAAACATCGCTGACCACCCTCGACAGTGAAGCCGGGAAAGTAGCGGCAGTGGACCTCGTGCCTGGTGAACAGTTGGTGGCCGAGCGCCTGGTCGCACCGGAAGACCTCAAGACATCCGGATCGGTTAACGTGCCTGCCGGCCTCCAGGAGGTGTCATTCCAGTTGGAACCCCAGCGCGTCGTCGGCGGGCGGCTTGCTCCGGGCGACCACGTAGGCGTGTTTATCTCTATGAAGCAAGGTGGGCTGGAAGCGAAGACAGATAAGGAAACAACCCAGCTGTCCGTCCACAAGGCACTCGTGACAGCAGTCCAACGGGCACCCGAAGCAGCTGCCGCGAAACCGGCACCCTCTGAGAGCGCAGAACCGGCAACAGATCCCCGTGATTCAACCCTTCCCACAGGATCGCTGATGCTCACGGTGGCCGTGAACGACGTCGACGCCGCCAAGATCATTTTCGCCTCAGAGTTTGCCAGCATCTGGCTAACCCGTGAACCGCTCGATGCCCAGGACAACGGTCCGCGGGTCATGCAGCGGCCGGAGGTATACAAGTGAGCCGCTTTGTCCTGGTGACTCCCGACGTCAATTTTGACGGCCGCCTGCGCCAGGCTGTGGCAGGGGGCCTCCAGGGAGGCGTCCAGACCTTCTTCACGAGTGTCTTGCCCGCGGATCCGCATGAGCTGTTCGCCCAACTGGATCAGGAATTTCCCGAGGTACTCATCCTTGGCCCTGAGGTTCCCGTTGATGACGCGCTCCGCCTGTCGACGGTATTGGCCGTTGGCTTTCCCGAGTTGAGCGTCGTCCTCGTTAATGAACCGGATCCGTCGTTCATCCTGCAGGCCATGCGCGCCGGCATCCGGGACATCCTTAGCCCCGCGTCGGACCCAGCCCAGATCCGGGTACTGCTGGAGCGTGCCTGCCAGTCCTTCGCCAGCCGCCACAGGTCCCAGGACCCAAAACAGCCCGGGGCTCCTGGCACTCCCAAGGGCCTGGTGATCGGTGTGTTTTCGCCCAAAGGCGGGGTCGGTAAAACGACCATTGCTACCAACATCGCCATTGGCCTGGGGAAGATCGCGCCCATGAGCGTAGTGATTGTGGATCTTGACCTGCAGTTTGGCGACGTCGCCTCAGGGCTTTATCTCAATCCCCAGCACACTGTGACGGACGCGGTCTCACCGGCCGCAGCCCAGGATTCCCTGGTCCTGAAAGCGTTTCTTACTGTCCATCCTGGGAGCATCTACGCCTTGTGTGCTCCGCCGAGCCCGGTTGAGGCTGACGAAATCGCCCCGGAACAGATCAGCCGGCTGCTTGAACAGCTGGCTGAGGAGTTTCAATACGTCGTGGTGGATACAGCGCCCGGCCTCCCGGAGATCGGCCTGGCAGCCATGGAACGTTGCACCGACGTGGTGTGGGTCAGCGGCATGGACATCCCCAGTGTCCGTGGACTGCGATCCGGACTTGACGTCCTCCGCCAGCTCAACATCCTCCCGGAGACCCGCCACGTGGTCCTCAATATGGCCGACACTAAAGCAGGGCTGACAGTGCAGGACGTTGAGTCCACCATCGGGGCGCCTGTGGACGTGAATATCCCCCGTTCACGAGCTATCGCGCTTTCCACCAATCGGGGCATCCCTGTCCTTCAGGAGACGGTGAAAGATCCGGCCACCAAGGGGCTGCGGCAACTGGTGGACAGATTCAATCCGGCCTGGCGGGCCCAGGCCCAACGGAAGCTGCATCGAAGGGTGGTCGTCCAATGAAACTTTCAGAGCGTATCCAAGCTGCGCAGGTCAAGGGTCAGCCCCAGCAGTCCGCCGTCGCCCTGGCCCCTGCCCGGCAGGCCAAAGCCGCTCCGGAGACACCCTCAGCGCGCATCCGAGCTGGCGAATCCAAGCGGGCGGAGGTCAAGCGGCCTGAAGCTAAAACCGCGACTGGCGGCCTGCCCACCCTCCGCCCGACGCCCGCGAACGACGGCGAAAGCTTCTCCGACCACCTTGAGCCGCCCAAAGCGAAAACCCAACAACCCGTTGACGTCTTTGCCGCTCTCAAGGAACGCGCTGCCACCGCCCTGTTCGAGCGCATGGGAACCCGCTTCAATGATTCGGCGGTCACCGAACATGAGCTCAGGACCACAGCCCGCGAAGAGCTGACTAGGATCATCGATACGGAACAGGTCCCGTTGTCAGCCGACGAGCGAACGCGGCTTGTTCGCGACGTCGCAGACGACGTCCTGGGGTACGGACCGCTTCAGCGGCTGCTTGACGATCCCGAAGTCACCGAGATCATGGTGAACCGCATGGACCAGATATATGTGGAACGTAAGGGCCAGCTGACGCTGACGGAATCACGCTTCAGTTCCGAAGCCCATCTCCGGAAAGTGATTGAACGCATCGTGTCCAAGGTGGGGCGTCGCATTGACGAGTCTTCACCCCTAGTTGATGCCCGCCTCGAGGATGGCTCACGTGTCAACGCGGTGATCCCGCCCCTGGCGGTCGGCGGGTCCTCCCTCACCATTCGTAAGTTCAGCAAAGTGCCCCTGACGGTTCGGAACCTCATCGATTTCGGGACGCTCACCCCGGAAATGGCGGAGCTGCTGAACGCCTGTGTGAAGGCGAAGCTGAACATCATCGTCTCGGGCGGAACGGGGACGGGAAAGACCACCCTGCTGAATGTGCTGTCATCTTTCCTGCCGGCGAACGAACGGATCGTCACCATTGAGGACGCCGTCGAACTCCAGATCCAGCAGGACCACGTGGTGCGCCTGGAAAGCCGGCCGCCTAACACCGAGGGCAAGGGCGAAGTGACGATACGCGAGCTGCTCCGGAACTCGCTCCGTATGCGCCCTGACCGCATTGTTGTGGGTGAGGTACGTGGCGGCGAATCGCTGGATATGCTCCAGGCCATGAATACTGGCCACGACGGTTCCCTGTCCACCGTTCACTCCAACTCGCCCCGCGACGCCGTGGCCCGTTTGGAGACGCTTGTCCTGATGGCAGGCATGGATCTCCCCCTGCGCGCTATCCGGGAGCAAATTGCCTCAGCCGTTAATCTGATTGTGCAAATCTCACGATTGCGCGACGGCACCCGGCGGATTACCCATGTCACCGAAGTCCAGGGCATGGAGGGCGATATCGTCACCCTTCAGGACGCTTTTGTATTTGACTACTCAGCGGGTATGGACGCACACGGCCGCTTCCTTGGCAGTCCGGTTGCCACTGGTATCCGCCCGCGTTTCATCGACCGTTTTGAGGACCTTGGAATCCACGTCTCGCCGGGAGTGTTCGCCACACCGGCGGCTCCTGCAGTTCCCGCTGTGAACCGGCCATGATGCTGACAGCCGGAGCGGTCCTCTTCCTGGCTGCTGCAGTCCTGCTGGGTGTTGCGTTCATCCGCCGGCCCGCTCCTGAGGTCCCCCTCGACAGACGGCGTCCCTATGAACCCGAGCCGGCTTCCCAGCTGACCCGCATCGCTGGTTCGACAGTACGGATTTTTGACAAAGCCCTTGACGGCGGAAGCCTGCGCCTCTTCAGCCGGGACGCGTTGGAGAATGCCGGAGTCCGCATGACGCAGGCTGAGTTCCTCGTTTTGGTGGGGGCCGGAGCCGTGGTGGGGGCCCTGGTGGGGCTGATCGTGCTCGGCCCCATCCTCGCGATCCTCCTGTTCGCCGCGGCACCCTTCATAGGGCATGTTGTCCTCAATTTCCGCGCAGGCAAGCGACGTAACCGCTTCGATCAGCAGCTCGGCGACACCCTGCAGTTGCTGGCTGGAGGCCTCCGTGCGGGCCACAGCATCCTCCGTGCCATCGATGCCGCGGCTGAAGAATCGCAGGCCCCGACGTCGGAAGAAATGCGCCGCGTCATCACGGAGACCAGTTTGGGTCGCGATCTCCTCGCGTCACTGACGGATACTGCCGAGCGGATGAAGAATGAAGACTTCGTCTGGGTAGCCCAAGCCATCCAGATCAACCGGGAAGTGGGTGGCAACCTCGCGGAGGTCCTCGACCAGGTGAATGAAACCATCCGGGAGCGGTCTGAAATCAAAGGCCACATCAAGGCGCTGGCAGCAGAGGGTAAATTCTCCGCGTATATCCTCATCGCGATGCCGTTTGGAATCGTGGTCATGCTCATGGGGGTAAACCCGGGGTACATGAACTCAATGTTCACGCATCCCCTGGGCTGGGGAATGATCGGGCTCTCCGTCATCCTAATGACGATCGGCAGCTTGTGGATGCGCAAAATCATCGATCTGAAGTTTTGAGCTGAATCATGAATGCCTTGGCATTTTCCTCGCTCCTCATGGTGGCCCTGCCGGTTGGTTACCTCACCTGGTCCCTCCTCGCTGTGGACCGAAAGGGCCGCACCGCCACAGTGGAGATCCTCACGCGGGGCAGGCAGGATGCCCAAGCCCCGGAAAAAAACAACAGCGGATTCCTCTCCGGCATCGGCTACCGGCTGACGCCGGCAGCCTATGTCCGCAAACTCGACCGCCTGCTGTCACTCGCAGGCCGGCCCGTCGCCTGGCCGCTGGGCCGCATCCTTGCAGCAAAGCCCGTGCTCGGGCTAATCGGGGCGTTGCTGGGGCTGCTGATCAGCACCAGCAGCCCGGCGCCGCTCATCAAGCTCACGGGTTTGTTTGTACTGTTCCTGGGGTATTTCATTCCCGACCTGATGCTGTACAGCAAAGGCACGGAGCGCCAAAAGCTCATGCAGCTGGAACTGGCGAACACCCTGGACCAGATGCTCATCTCTGTGGAAGCCGGGCTTGGATTCGAGGGAGCAATGGCACGCGCGGGTGCAAACGGCAAGGGACCGCTGGCAGAGGAATTGGTCCGGACTCTGCAGGACATGCAAGTGGGGCGTAGCCGCCGGGAATCCTATCTGGCCCTCGCCGAACGGACCAGCCTCCCGGAGCTCCGCAGCTTCGTCCAGGCCATTGTCCAGGCAGACAAGTACGGCATTGCCATCAGCCGCGTACTGCGGGTCCAGGCGAAGGTGATGCGGGTAAAACGCCGCCAGCGTGCTGAGGAAAAGGCTATGAAGCTTCCGGTGATGATCCTCTTTCCGCTGCTGTTCTTTATTTTTCCCGTGCTCTTTATTGCCATTCTGGGGCCGGCGGTTATCAACGCGGTTGTCACATTCAGCGGGCAATGACGGCAGATACGTCAAGTCAAGGATGACTCAAGGTTTCCACAGGTTCTACTCAAAACGGACTCACAAGTAACTACAGAAAGTAGCCTTGAAGCATGGATAGTCCACGACTCACCTCCAGCAGCGGGGGTGTCCCTGCCGAACCGTCGGCTGCGGGGGCTGCTGCGGGCGTGGGCGCTGGCCTGCCGATGATGGGCGAAGAGCCAGCGCGCTGGGTCGAACCGGACATCCTGGCAGAGCTGGAAGCAGAACTGGACGGCCCCGAACTTGCCCTTGGATTCGCCCGCGATTACGCGTCTTTGTGGGACCAGCGCTTCAGCCGGCTGGCGGCAGCGGTCCACACCGAGGACCGCCCCATTGCTTTGGACGCCGTCATCAGCCTGCGGATCGCTTCAGCCATGGTGGGCGGGATCCGTTTGTCAGTCCTGGCTCAAGCACTGGAGGATGCCATCCGCCGCAGCGACTTCGTCCAAGGCCAGGCACTGCTGGCAACGCTGGCCGAGCACGGAGTGCGTACAGTCTCAGAACTCCAGACGAACTACATCCTGAAAAACGACTAACCCTTCAGTGACCAGCCCCCGGCCAGCCCTGCAGGTCGGTCCTTGTTGGTGCGAGCCGGTAGCCCACTCCCCGCACAGTCTGAAGCCAGCGCGGTGACTGCGGATCCTCCCGGAGCTTACGGCGAAGGTTGCCGACGTGAACCTCAACAGCCCGTTCGTCGGCCTCACTGATATAGGCATCCGGCTCGTAAAGGTCACCGCGGACTGCTCGCACCAGATCGGACCGCGTACACACCTCCCCCTCGCCGCGGAGCAAAGTGTGCAGGAGGTCGAACTCGCTGCGCGTGAGCCCAAGGTTGACCTCTCCAATCACCACCGTGCGGGTCCGGTAGTTCAGAATGAGCCCGTTGTGCTGGAGAACCCCCGTGTGGGTGAAGCTCGCCGGCGCGGCCGGAGGCTCGGCCCATGTAGCCGCCTGGGGTGGACTGGCGACCTCATGGCGCGGCCTGCGCATCATGGCCGCCACCCTGGCCCGAAGTTCACGCGGCCTGAAGGGCTTCGCAATGTAGTCGTCCGCCCCGGCGTTCAGGGCCGAGAGCAGATCGGGCTCCTCGGTCCGGCCGGTCAGCATTACTACATAGGCATCACTGAAATTCCGGATGCGCCGCAGGACCTCAAAACCGTCAATGTCCGGAAGGCCGATGTCCAGCGTGACCACCTGGGCCTTGTTATGTCGCACCACCTCAACGCCCTCCCGCCCCTCGGCGGCGGTATGGACCTCAAACCCGGCCTGACGGAGGATTCCCTCAAGGAGGTTCCGCACATCGGCGTCGTCCTCGATTACTACTGCTACCCCAAGATCTTCCATGTCTATCCCCGATGCCAGGTGGAAGAGGCCCCCATCAGCCCAGCGCCAATCCCTCATCCACTCCAACTCTCTATACGGTACAAGTATGAACGTCGGATGACACGCCTTCCCGCGTTTAGTTTTGGAAAGTCAATTACCATGACAACACATGCATATCCGGATTCTGAAGATAGACCGCGTCAGCCTTCAGATATTCGGTTGCATCAATTCATTGGGGACGGAATGGGGGCCGTCAGAAAAGGTGGAGATCCTATGCCCATACGTCCCTCGCCCCGGGCGGTGGCGCTCTATTTCAAAAAACTTGGCCCCCGGACCCAGGTTGCTTTGTGCCAGCTTCCGCTGTCGCTCATTGTCACCATCCTCGGCGTGATGACACCCTTCACCTGGCCATCTCTGCTGGTCAGTCCCCTCTACATGGCTGCAATCGCCCTTCATCTCATTCTTTTCGTGGCCTGTTTCCTCACTCCCTGGGAGCGCCTGCACCATAGCTCCTACCTGTTAATTCCGGTTCTTGACCTGCTGGCGATCGCGCTGCTCCGCAACGGAGCCGCGCCCCTTCTGCCGGGCCTGGCAATTCTGGTCGTCTTTCCGGTCATCTGGCTGGCCGCTGCCGGCATCATGGTCCGCACAAGCCTCGTGCTCAGCGCAGTAGGGCCACTGCTGATCATGCTCCCGTCAACGGTTGGAAAACTCCCCAACCTCACGGCAGCGGATATCACTTCACTGATCCTATTCCCACTCATGATGCTCGCCGTCTCGCTCGCAATCCGGTTCGCCAGCGTCAATATGCGCGTCCAGCAGCGCGAGCTGCAGGCCATGGGCGAGGAACTGCGGGAGCTGCTCGCCGCGAGCCGGGAACGCGAGAAACTCCTGATGACCATCCTGGACGCCACCGACGTCGGCATTGTTGCCGTCGATTCGAACGGTGACCAGCTGCTGGCCAACAACATGATGCGCCGGTGGCAGCAGGCTGCAGCACCCGCCGGCGTCGTGCCTGCCGACCACAGCGAACAGCGGGTCTTCGCCCAGGACAAAGTGACTCCACTCCCGCCGGACAAGCGTCCCCTCCAGCGCGCCATCGAGGGTGAATCGTTCGCGGACTATCTCGTCTGGATCGGCGATGTCCCGCAGCAGCGCGCTGTGTCCACAGCCGCCAGGCCCTTAATGGACGACGACGGCCACCTCACCGGGGCGGTGGTGGTCTTCAACGACGTCACGGGCCTGGTCGAGGCCATGGCTGCGAACGAAGAGCTGGTCGCGAATGTCTCCCACGAGTTCAGGTCCCCGCTCAATTCCATCCTGGGCAACATCGACCTGGTCCTCGAGGACAGCGACGGGCTCTCCGCCCTCACGTTCCAACGCCTGGACGTGGTGCAGCGCAACTCCGAACGGCTGCTGGCCCTGGTCTCGGACCTGACGCTCGAGGCGTCCGCCGCCCTGAACGTCCACCCGAAACGCACGGACATTTCCGGCCTCGTCGAGACCAGCATCGGCTCAGCCCAGGCGCACGCGGAGCGGTCAGCGGTAGCCCTCGTGGCCAACGTTCCCTCCCCGCTCTGGGCCTACGCCGACCCGCTGCGGATCGGCCAGGCACTGGACAACCTGGTGTCGAACGCCATCAAGTACTCCCCGGACGGCGGGACAGTGACCATCAGCGCGGCCGGCACCGGGGACTGGGTCAAGCTTGTGGTCCGGGACACCGGGATGGGCATGGCGCCAGAGGATGCGGCCAAGGTTTTTAGCCGGTTCTTCCGCGCCGAGTCGGCCCGGGATGCAGCCATCCCCGGAGCCGGGCTGGGCCTCTCCATCACCAAGACCATTCTGGAACGCCACGGCGGGGCCATCGCCTGCGCCAGCGACTTAGGCGGCGGCAGCACCTTCACAATGACCCTGCCCACCCCTTCATCGATTGCTCCGTAGAAGCCCTTTTCGAGGCCCAAAAGGGCGCTCACGGGGCAGTCGATGGGGTCAGGGGCTCGACCACCGGACCGGACTAGTGCTTGCGGACTGCCCTTGTCAGCTCGGCACGGGCCAGCATCTCGTCGTCTGACGGGTAGGCCACTTCTTCAAGGACCAGAGGGTGCGGGGCGGCCAGGACGGACTTGGCGTCACGCTTCTTGGCCAGCAGCCGCTCATGCAGCCACCCCGGCTCCTCGATGCCCTCCCCCACGAACAGCGCCGAACCAACCAGGGAGCGCACCATGTTGTGGCAGAAAGCATCGGCCTGGACGGTGGCCACAATAACGCCGTCCTCACCGCGGTGGAATTCGAACCGCTGCAGCTCGCGGACGGTGGTGGCACCCTCCCGCGGCTTGCAGTAGGACAGGAAGTTCTGCAGCCCCAGCAGCTGCGCTGCACCTTCGTTCAGCAGGTCCACGTCCAGGGGGCATTGGTGCCAAAGCGTGAAGTACCGTTCGAGCGGATCCCAAAGGGCAGGACCGTCCGCGATGCGGTAGCTGTAGCGCCGCCACAGCGCAGAGAAGCGGGCGTCAAACCCCACAGGCGCCAAGGACACCAGGTGAACCTCGATGGCACCGGTCAGGTCGCCCAGCCCCCTGCTGAGGGCACCGCGAATCCGCCGTTGGAACGCGACGGCGGGATCCAGTTCGTGCCCGCGCGGCAGCTTCAGCCACTCGGCCTCGGTCAGGTCCAGGTGGACCACCTGGCCGCGGGCGTGCACGCCCGCGTCGGTACGCCCCGCCACCGTGACCCGGATAGGCCGGCGGATCAACAGCGCCAGCGCCTCTTCCAGGATCCCTTGGACGGTCCGCAATCCCGGCTGCACTGCCCACCCATTGAAGGGGCCGCCGTCGTACGATAAATCAAACCGGACACGCAAAAACCCGCCGTCCCCCAAAATGGGGGCAGCGGGTTTTTGGTGGTTCATAGACATAAGTCTACTGGAGCGTCAGAGCCTGATTACTCAGCTTCGACGGCCTGTGCAGCATCGCCACCGGCAGGCACGAAGCCTGCGGCTGCGGCGGACTCGGCAGAGTCGAACCAAACTTCAGCAACCGTGGCGTCGTACCAGCGTGAGCCGGGAACGTGGTACTTCATGGAGTCCTCGTTGCCCTTGACCTCGAAGCCCTCAGGGGCAACGTTGTCAGCCGTAGCAGGCTTGGAGCCGGCGTACTTGGCTTCAGCAGCTTCGGTCTCGGCAGCTTCGGTTTCGACAGGCTCAGCAACCGGAGCAGCCTTGGCGGCAGCCTGGGTAGCCTCGGCCACAACGGCCTGCTTGGCGGAAACCGGCTCGAGAACCAGTTCGATGACAGCCATGGGAGCGTTGTCGCCCTTACGGTTGCCGATCTTGGTGATGCGGGTGTAGCCGCCGTTGCGGTTCTCCACTGCCTGTGCAATGTCGGTGAACAGCTCGTGGACGATGCCCTTGTTGCTGATCAGGCCGAGTACACGGCGGCGGGAAGCCAGGTCGCCACGCTTGGCGAAAGTCACCAGACGCTCGGCGTACGGCTTCAGTCGCTTGGCCTTGGTCACCGTGGTGGTGATCCGCTTGTGCTCGAACAGTGCGGCGGACAGGTTCGCGAGCATAAGACGCTCGTGAGCCGCTCCGCCTCCGAGGCGCGGACCCTTAGCGGGGGTAGGCATAATAGTTTCTCCTCATATGGAAGCCAGTGGGCTGCGCACACCGTGGTGCATCCAGCCAGCCGGCCAAGATCTGTTTGTTAGAGTTCGTCGTCGCCGAAAGCGGCGTCGTCCTCTTCAATTGCTGCGGCGCGTGCTGCGAGGTCAAAACCGGGAGGCGAGTCCTTGAGGGACAGGCCCAGTTCAACCAGCTTTGCCTTGACCTCGTCAATGGACTTCGCACCGAAGTTACGGATGTCCATGAGGTCAGCCTCGGAGCGTGCAACAAGTTCACCCACGGTGTGGATGCCCTCACGCTTGAGGCAGTTGTAGGAACGGACGGTGAGGTCCAGATCCTCGATCGGCAGTGCCATGTCTGCTGCCAGGGCAGCATCCGTCGGCGACGGGCCAATCTCGATACCTTCAGCTGCGGTGTTCAGCTCGCGGGCCAGACCGAAGAGTTCCACCAGGGTGGTACCTGCGGAAGCAACAGCATCGCGCGGGGCGATGGCCTGCTTGGTCTCGACGTCGACAATGAGCTTGTCGAAGTCGGTGCGCTGCTCAACACGGGTTGCTTCCACGCGGAAAGTAACCTTCAGTACCGGCGAGTAGATCGAGTCGACCGGGATACGGCCGATCTCGGAGTCGCCGGACTTGTTCTGAGCTGCCGAAACGTAGCCGCGGCCGCGCTCGATGGTCAGTTCGAGTTCGAACTTGCCCTTCGAGTTCAGCGTGGCAATGTGCAGATCCGGGTTGTGGAATTCGACGCCGGCCGGCGGAGCGATGTCCGCGGCGGTGACGACTCCGGGGCCCTGCTTGCGCAGGTAAGCCACAACCGGCTCGTCGTGCTCGGAGGAAACCGACAGGCTCTTGATGTTCAGGATGATCTCAGTGACATCTTCCTTGACACCCGGAACCGTGGTGAACTCGTGCAGCACGCCATCGATCCGGATGCTGGTTACAGCGGCACCGGGGATGGAGGAGAGCAGGGTACGGCGGAGGGAGTTTCCGAGGGTGTAGCCGAAGCCCGGTTCCAGCGGTTCAATGATGAAACGCGAGCGGTTATCGGAGACTACCTCTTCGGAGAGGGTGGGGCGCTGTGCAATGAGCACTTAGGTTTCCTTTCGGCGAGCATCCGCTATATGACGCAACACAGGTGGTGGAAATTCGGTCTGAAGACTTAACGCGGCTGGGCTTGCCCGGACCATTGACGGTCCGGGCAAGCTCAAACTGCTGGAAAAGCCTTAGACGCGGCGGCGCTTCGGCGGACGGCAGCCGTTGTGCGCTGCGGGGGTGACGTCCTGGATGGAGCCAACCTCCAGGCCAGCGGCCTGCAGCGAGCGGATTGCGGTCTCGCGGCCTGAACCCGGTCCCTTGACGAAAACGTCAACCTTGCGCATGCCGTGCTCCTGCGCGCGCTTGGCAGCAGCTTCGGCAGCCATCTGGGCTGCGAACGGGGTGGACTTGCGTGAGCCCTTGAAGCCAACCTCACCTGAGGAAGCCCAAGAGATAACAGCGCCGTTCGGGTCCGTGATGGACACGATGGTGTTGTTAAAAGTGCTCTTGATGTGCGCCTGGCCCAGCGCGATATTCTTTTTGTCCTTCTTACGCGGCTTGCGAACCGCGCCACGAGTCTTCGGGGGCATTTTTTCTCCTACAGAAAGTTATTGGGGGAAGACGAGTCAATCCCGAGGGATTTAACGAGCCTTCTTCTTGCCTGCAACGGTGCGCTTCGGACCCTTACGGGTACGTGCGTTCGTCTTCGTACGCTGTCCGCGCACTGGCAGGCCCTTGCGGTGGCGAATACCTTCGTAGCTGCCGATTTCAACCTTGCGGCGGATATCAGCTGCTACTTCGCGGCGAAGGTCACCCTCAACCTTGTAGTTGCCTTCAATGTAGTCACGAAGTTCTACCAGCTGGGCATCGGTGAGGTCCTTAACGCGGACGTCAGCGCTGATGCCAGTGGCAGCCAGGGTTTCGTGTGCACGGGTCTTGCCCACGCCGTAGATGTAAGTAAGCGCAATTTCCAACCGCTTTTCGCGGGGAATGTCTACGCCAGCGAGACGAGCCATAGAGGCAGTGCTCCTTGAATAAACCGGAGGTCGTAGGCAGTACACCCGCACGTTCTGTGCGGCCCCAGCCTCCGACCGGGGGTTAGCTGTCCGGGCTCATACGTCCCAGTTCAGCTTGTGCTGCCTTTTATTTACTTGCGTGGGTTAGCAACCCAGGATTTCCCTCAGGAGGGAAATTAGCCCTGGCGCTGCTTGTGGCGCGGGTTCTCGCAGATCACCATGACCCGGCCATTACGGCGGATCACTTTGCACTTTTCGCAGATCTGCTTGACGCTCGGCTTGACCTTCATGGCATTCCTTTGCGTGTGGCAGTTGGTCAACTGGAGCAGCCGTCAACTCATGCTGAGGCCGCCCAGAATTTACTTGTAGCGGTAGACGATACGACCCCGAGTGAGGTCATAAGGGCTCAGTTCCACCACTACCCGGTCCTCAGGGAGAATCCTGATGTAGTGCTGGCGCATCTTGCCTGAGATGTGCGCGAGTACGATGTGCTTGTTGGTCAGCTCAACGCGAAACATCGCGTTAGGCAGCGCCTCAGTCACAACGCCTTCGATCTCAATGACCCCGTCCTTCTTGGCCATACCCTCCGCTAACTGTTGTTGCCGCAGCCCTGCCGGATTGCACCGGACATGACCACGAACGTTTTTGTTGGATCGGTTATCGCCTCCGGCCCCAAACAGGGCACAGCTGGGCAGACAACCAACAAACCACTTTACTGTAAGTGGGTAGAAAGTCCAAACCAAATATGAAAGTAGACACCTTACCCGGAAATTGGACTTCCCGAAATCCCGTCGAGGATCGCCAAGCGTACGACGTCGGCTGCCGCACTCTGCAGGGTAATGAGACTCACCTGCCGGGCAGTTTCAGTACTCCGGTCCAAAGCCACCTCACCAGTGGCGAGGCAAAAGACAGTATCCCCGTCGGCCAACGTGTGCGACGGATTGAGCGCCCGGGCCAGCCCAGCATGCGCAGCAGAAGCAGTCCGATAGCACTCGGCCACATCGAGCAGGGCGTTTGTGGCCACTACTACAAGCGTTGTGTTCAACGCAGGCGGGCCGGCATCCGCTGACGGGGAATCGGGAACCCGGAAGCGCGCGTCTAAGGGAGGCACGACCGAGCGCGCGGAGGGTTCGGGATTTCCCGGAAGCACCACCGGAAATCCCAAGGCGTTCACTACGGCCAGCGCCCCTACAACCACGCCGTTCTCGAGCGTGACCGATGCCGTACCCACCCCACCTTTGAACTGTCCGCGTCCGATCATCGCGCCAGTGCCGGCGCCCACGCTGCCGCGTCCGACGTCGTGCCCGTCCTTTTCGGCAGCAGCGGCAACGGTGGCCGCGTACCCCATGTCCGCCGTCGGGCGCGCTGAGAAGTCGCCTCCCCGGCCCAGGTCGAAGATCGCGGCGGCGGGCACGATGGGCACTACTCCCCCGGCGACAGCGAAGCCCCGGCCGTTCTCCTCGCACCAGCGCTGTGCACCGTGGGCCGAGACGAGACCGTACGCGCTGCCGCCGGTGAGGACCACGGCGTCCACCGTGGACACCAGCGTGGTGGGATCCAGCGCGTCAGTCTCATGCGTGCCCGGGCCACCGCCACGGACGTCCACCGACCCGACAGTGCCCCGCGGCGGCAGCACCACGGTGACTCCTGTCAGCCAGCCGTCGCCGGACTTCTGCTCATGGCCAACCCTGATCCCAGGCACATCCGTGATTGCTCCCATGCGATCCATTCTGCGCTATCGCAGTACAGCACTTCCTGCCCGTCAGGCAAACACTATGCAATACTGCAAGCAACACAGCGTTAATGGGCAATGAAGCCTTCAATAACTATCCTCTGACGAGGGCTTATGCGGGATTCTGCCCACCAGCCGTGTGGTGAAGTATGCCTAGATCCCCTGCCCATCGGCCAGCCATTGCAGGCCCCGATCCGTTAGAGACACCAATGACCCGGCAACTCGCTTCCACGTCACCGGCCAGTCCGCCCGACCAATCCGGTCCGCCCGGCAAACACCAGACCCGGCGCTGGTCCGGCCGGGCCCGGCGGGACTTCTTCGTCTTCCTCGCCCTGGCACTCCCCAACCTGATACTGATCGCAGTATTCACGTACCGGCCCCTCATCAGCAACATCTACTACTCAACCCTCGACTGGACCCTTGGCTCCGCATCGGCCACCGTGGTGGGAATCGACAACTACGTCACGTTCTTCACCAGCGACGACGCCCCCAAGGTACTGGGCACCACCGCCGTGTTCACACTGGTGACCGTCGGCGGCTCCATGCTGCTGGGGCTTGTCATCGCGTTAGCGCTGAACTCCAAGGTACGGGGCACCACGTTTGCCCGGTCC
Source organism: Pseudarthrobacter raffinosi (assembly GCF_023913735.1). Classification (GTDB taxonomy): domain Bacteria; phylum Actinomycetota; class Actinomycetes; order Actinomycetales; family Micrococcaceae; genus Arthrobacter; species Arthrobacter raffinosi. Next base: position 12,113 of record NZ_JAMXBH010000027.1, on the reverse strand, counting down.
GCTGTCTTCGCTCCTTATGTGCTCTCCGGGGTGGGGGTTGGCCTGGTCTGGCTTTTCATCTTCGATCCGGGATACGGCGTCCTGGCCTGGATTCTCCGCGGCATCGGCCAGCAGAGCCCGCAATGGATCAACGATCCCCAGCTGTCGCTGGTGATGGTCATCCTGGTTTATGTCTGGAAAAACCTTGGCTACTGCGCCGTGGTATACCTCGCGGGCCTGCAGTCACTGCCGCAGGACGTCATGGAGGCTGCCTCGCTGGACGGGGCGAACGGATTCAGGCGCTTCCTCAGCATGTCCATCCCGCTCCTGTCCCCCACCACCTTCTTCCTCCTGATCACCACCATGCTGAGCTCACTCCAGGCGTTCGACCTGATCCGGATCATGACACCCCTCGGAACCGGCACCAGTACCCTGATCTACGAGGCCTACCTGCAGGCGTTCGGCGCGTTCAACAGGGCAGGGTACTCCGCAGCGATTTCCGTGGTCCTCTTCGCCATCCTGCTGGTCATCACTGTCCTGCAGTTGCGTTTCGTGGAACGGAAGGTGCACTACTCATGACTTCGCTCTCTCCGGTCAACCCTGACCCAACGGCTCCCCCTGTCGCACCGTCCGAAACTTTCATCCCCCGGGACCGGCCCTTCTCGGCACGGAACCTCATCCAGACCATCGCCGGCGGCTACGTTCCCCTGCTGCTGGCAACGCTGGTGGTTTTCCTGCCCTTGCTGTGGATGATCCTGAGCTCCTTCAAGCTGCCCGGGGAAATCATCACCATGGACCTTAAAATCCTGCCGGCGAGCCTGAACCCGGAGAACTACAACATTGCGATGACTACCGTGCCGTTCGCGCAGTTCTTCATCAACAGCACCATCGTCACGGTGGTGGGCTCAACTATTAAAGTCCTGCTGGCCATCCTCACGGCCTACGCACTGGTATTCGTGCGCTTCCCCTTCAGGAACGCCATCTTCATCCTCATCCTTGTGGCCCTGATGGTCCCGCCGCAGGTCTCCATCCTGCCGAACTACATCCTGATCGCCGGGCTAGGCGGCAAGAACACCCTGTGGGGCATCATCCTGCCGGGGCTTGGCACAGCGTTCGGGACGTTCCTGCTGAGGCAGCACTTCCTGACGCTGCCTGCCTCCATCCTCGAGTCCGCCGAGATCGACGGCGCCGGGCACTGGCGCCGCCTGTGGCAGATCGTGGTCCCCGTGTCCATTCCCTCCATTGCCACCGTGGCGCTGGTGACGGTGGTCAGCGAATGGAACGAATACATCTGGCCGCTGATCATCACCGACCGTCCGGAAACCATGACGTTGCCCGTTGGCCTGACGCTGCTGCAGAACTCCGAAAGCAACGCCTCCGGCTGGGGCATCCTCATGGCCGGCGCCGTGCTGGTCATCGTGCCCATCCTGGTGGTCTTCGCAGCGCTCCAGCGTTACATCGTCGCGGGCCTCACCCAAGGCAGCGTGACCGGCTGACCCCGGCTCCGCCGTCGTTCTTCCACCCCAACAGCAAGACCTTCCTAGGCAACAACCGAAAGGAACCATCATGGCAACAAATCTGGACCGGAGGCATTTCCTGGGGCTGGCTGGCGTAACGGCCGGCGCCGCAGCGCTTTCCGCCTGCGGGGGGCCTGATACCGGCGGCACCACCACCTCAACGGAAGCCGCGGAAATCGACTTCAGCGGCGTGAAGCCGGCGGCGAAGATCGACTTCTGGACCAACCACCCGGGCAAGTCCCAGGACGTCGAGAAGGCCATCATCGAAAAGTTCCACGCGAAGTACCCGGATATCCAGATCAACCTGGTAACGGCCGGCGCGAACTACGAGGAAATCGCCCAGAAGTTCCAGACGTCCCAGGCCGCCAAATCGGGACTGCCCGGAGTAGTCGTGCTGTCCGACGTCTGGTGGTTCCGCTACTTCACCAACGGCAGCATCATTCCGGTCGACGGGCTCATCAAGGAACTGGACATCAAGGTTGACGATTTCCGCCAGTCCCTGGTGGATGACTACAAGTACGATGACCGGCAGTGGGCGCTCCCGTACGGGCGGTCCACGCCGCTGTTCTACTACAACAAGGACCACTTCGCCGCCGCCGGCCTGCCGGACCGGGCACCGGCAACATGGCAGGAATTCGGCGAATGGGCCCCCAAGCTGAAAGCGTCCTCCGGGGCGCAGTACGCCTACATCTATCCCGCCCTGGCTGGCTACGCCGGCTGGACACTGCAGAACAATCTCTGGGGCTGGGGCGGCGCGTGGTCCAAGGATTGGGAGATCACGTGCGATTCACCCGAAGCCGTGGAAGCCCTGCAGTGGGCCCAGGACTCGATCTACAAGCACAACTGGGCCGGCGTCTCGTCCAAGGAAGCCGCTGACGACTTCTCTGCCGGCCTGACGTCCTCCACCATTTCCTCCACGGGCTCGCTTCTGGGCGTCCTGAAGTCCGCCACGTTCAACGTCGGCGTCGGCTTCCTGCCAGGCGGGCCTAAGGAGACCAGCGGCGTGTGCCCCACCGGCGGCGCAGGGCTGGGCATCCCCAGCGGCATTAGCAAAGAGGAACAGCTCGCCGCAGGAACGTTCCTGAAGTTCATGACCGAGCCGGAAAACACGGCAGCGTTCTCCGCTGCCACCGGTTACATGCCCACCCGTACGTCGGCGGACATGGCCACGGTGCTGGCACAGACTCCCCAGATCAAAACCGCCATGGACCAGCTCGCCGTGACCAAGGTCCAGGACCGGGCCCGCGTGTTCCTGCCCGGGGCTGACCAGGAGATGGCCAAGGCCGCCGCCAAGATCCTCACCCAACAGGGCGACGTGAAGGCCACCTTGACCGAGCTGAAGAAGACCCTCGAAGGCATCTACACCAAGGACGTCAAGCCCAAGCTCAAGGCCTGACCCTCCCCTCCACCTGCGACACGCAAAATCCTTGCCGCTACCGGCATTCAGGTAGCGACAGGGATTTTGCGCGTCGGGAGCGCATTAGCGCGTCGAAACCTACGGGATCGGAACCGGTACGACGCCGAGCGGCACCAGGTGCTCCGCTCCGCCGTCGGGGGCTGAGAGTACCCAGATCCCCTTTTCGTGGACCGCAACCGAGTGCTCCCATTGGCAGGAGCGCTTGCCGTCGGTGGTCACCACGGTCCAGTCGTCCTCCAGCACGGCGGTGTCGATGCTGCCGCAGACCAGCATGGGCTCGATCGCCAGGCAGAGTCCGGGCTTGATCTTGGGACCGTGGTGGCTCGTGCGGTAGTTCAGGACATCCGGGGCCATGTGCATCTCGGAGCCGATGCCGTGGCCCACGTAGTCCTCCAGGATGCCCAGCGGCTTGCCCGGCACGGAGGAGACGTAGTCGTCGATGGCGGCGCCGATGTCGCCCACATGGCTTCCCGTGGCCAAGGCGGCGATGCCGCGCCACATGGCTGCCTGAGTGACGTCGGAAAGCCGCTGGTCCTCGGGGTCGGCCTGGCCCACAATGACGGTCCGTGCAGAATCGGAATGCCAGCCGTCAACAATCGCGCCGCCGTCGATCGAGATGATGTCGCCGTCCTTGAGGACCTTGCCGCCGGGGATGCCGTGCACCACTTCCTCGTTCACTGAGGTACAGATAGTGGCGGGGAAGCCGTGGTAGCCGAGGAAGTTCGACTTGGCGCCGGCCTCGTTCAGCACTGCGGCGAAGACGTCGTCCAGCTGCTTGGTGGTAACGCCTGGAGCGGCTGCGGCCACCGCTGCGTCCAGCGCACGGTTCAGCACCAGCCCGGCGTCGCGCATGATGCGCATCTGGGCGTTGGTCTTGTATTCGATACGGGGCTGGCCGAAGGCCATGGTGTGTCCTCTCAATGGCTGAGGCTCCTCCCGGATGCCGGGAGGAGCCTCGGAAAAGCATGTTGCGGGCTTAGGCGGCCTGGGCTGCCTTGATGGCCTGCATCACGCGGTCGGTGACCTCGTCGATGCCGCCGATGCCGTCAACCTGGGTCAGGATGCCGCGTTCGGCATACTTGGCCACAACGGCCTCGGTCTGCTCGTGGTACAGGTCCAGGCGGTGGCGGATAACGGCTTCGTTGTCGTCGCTCCGGCCGGTTTCCTTGGCACGGCCCAACAGGCGCGAGACGAGTTCCTCGTCGTCGGCCGTGAGCTGCAGGACGACGTCGAGCTTTTCTTCGCTGTTCGCGAGGATCCCGTCCAGGTAGTCCACCTGCGCCGTGGTGCGCGGGTAGCCGTCCAGGAGGAAGCCGTTCTCGACGTCGGACTCGCTGAGGCGGTCGCGGACCATCTTGTTGGTGACGCTGTCCGGAACAAAGTCCCCGGCGTCCATGTACTTCTTGGCCTCGATGCCAAGAGGAGTTTCGCCCTTCACGTTGGCGCGGAAGATATCACCGGTGGAAATCGCCACGACGCCGAGGCGCTCCGAAATACGTTCCGCTTGCGTTCCTTTTCCGGAACCGGGGGGTCCAATAATCAACATTTTCGTCATCGCAAAAGCCCTTCGTAGTGACGTTGCTGTAGCTGCGCATCTATTTGCTTGACGGTTTCAAGGCCAACGCCCACCATGATCAGGATCGAGGTGCCACCGAACGGGAAGTTCTGGTTCGCGTTGATCAGTACCAGCGCCACCAGCGGAATCAGTGCCACGAAGCCCAGGTACAGGGCTCCGGGCAGCGTGATCCGGGAGAGCACGTACTGCAGGTAATCCGCGGTCGGTTTTCCGGCACGGATACCCGGGATGAAACCGCCGTACTTCTTCATGTTGTCCGAGACCTCTTCAGGGTTGAAGGTGATCGCGACATAGAAGTAGGTGAAGAACACGATCATGGCGAAGTACAGCGCCATGTAGATCGGGTGGTCTCCTCGGGTCAGGTTGTTGTTGATCCACTCAACCCACGGCGCGAGCGCCTCGCCCGCTTTGGGCTGGTTGAACTGTGAGATCAGTCCCGGCAGGTAGAGCATGGAGGATGCGAAGATCACGGGGATCACGCCTGCCATGTTCACCTTGATGGGGATGTAGGTGTTGGTGCCGCCGACGGTCCGGCGTCCGATCATTCGCTTGGCGTACTGCACCGGGACACGGCGCTGGGACTGCTCCACGAAGACCACCAGGGCAACCGTCACCAGGCCGATGACCAGGACCATAAAGAACGTGCCCGGGCCTTGTGAGCTCCAGATGGCGCCCAGGGACGTGGGGAACGTTGCGGCGATGGAGGTGAAGATGAGCAGCGACATGCCGTTGCCCACACCCTTTTCGGTGACGAGTTCGCCCATCCACATGATGAGTCCGGTACCGGCGGTCAGCGTGATGATCAGCAGGATGGTGGTGATGATGCTGTCGTCAGGAATGATCGGCAGGGCACAGCCCGGAAGCAACTGGCCTGAACGTGCCAGCGACACCAGCGTCGTGGCGTTCAGCAGGCCTAGGGCAATGGTGAGGTAACGCGTGTACTGGGTGAGCTGGGACTGCCCGGAGGCGCCCTCCTCGTACAGCTCCTGGAACCGGGGAATGACCACCCGGAGCAGCTGCACGATGATGCTGGCCGTGATGTACGGCATGATGCCCAGCGCGAAGATGGACACCTGAAGCAAGGCACCGCCGCTGAACAGGTTGACGAGCTGATAAAGCCCGCCAGCGGTCTGACCGTTCTGCAAGCATTGCTGGACATTCTGGTAGTTCACACCAGGCGAGGGGATGAATGCACCCAAGCGGAAGATTGTGATGATTGCCAGCGTGAACAACAACTTGCGTCGCAGGTCAGGCGTGCGAAAGGCCCGGCCAAATGCGCTAAGCAAGCGTCCTCCTGTGTTGTTTATAAGCGTGGTGTGATGGGGGACAATAATCCCAACAACAGAGTCTAACGGGTGGATTGGCCATGCGAACAATCCAAGAACCCGCGCTTGCGGCGAACGGCCGGAAATGGTCGGCCAGTGGATGTGAAAAAAACTCCCAGCGTGCAGGGCCCTGGGGGCCTTGCACGCCGGGAGTTCACAACGGGCGTTCGCCCACCGTCTACTAGAGAGCGGTGGTGCTTCCGCCTGCTGCTGCAATCTTTTCTGCGGCGCTGGCCGAGAATGCGTGGACGGTGACGTCAACCTTGACGGTGATGTCGCCGGTGCCAAGCACCTTGACGGGCTGGTTCTTGCGAACGGCACCCTTCTCGACCAGGTTCTCCACGGTGACTGTGCCACCTTCGGGGAACAGCTCGTTGAGCTTGTCCAGGTTTACAACCTGGAACTCAACCCGGAACGGGTTCTTGAAGCCGCGCAGCTTCGGCAGGCGCATGTGCAGCGGCAACTGGCCGCCGGCAAAGCCAGCCTTGATCTGGTAGCGGGCCTTCGTACCCTTGGTACCGCGACCAGCGGTCTTACCCTTGGAACCTTCACCACGACCAACTCGGGTCTTGGCGGTCTTGGCACCCGGGGCGGGACGCAGGTGGTGAACCTTCAGTGTGTTCTGCTTCTCAGCAGTCTCTGCGGCGATCTTTTTCTCTGCCATTTACTTCGCCTCCTCTACCTTTACCAGGTGCGGAACCGTGTTGAGCATTCCAACAGTCACGGCGTCGGCGGTGCGGACAACGGTATGTCCGATCCGCTTCAGGCCGAGGGACCGAAGGGTGTCGCGCTGGTTCTGCTTGCCGCCAATGGCGGACTTGATCTGAGTGATCTCCAACTGAAGGTCGGAGGGAATCAGGTTCTTAGCCATGGCTTAGACACCCGCCTTCTGGTTCAGGATTGCCTTCACCATTGCCGGCGGAGCAACCTCGTCCAGCGGCAGGCCGCGGCGTGCTGCCACTGCTGCCGGCTCTTCGAGCTGCTTCAGCGCAGCAACAGTCGCGTGAACGATGTTGATGGCGTTGGAGGAACCCAGCGACTTGGAGAGGATGTCGTGGATGCCCACGCACTCCAAGATGGCGCGGACCGGACCACCGGCAATAACACCGGTACCGGCGGAAGCCGGACGCAGCATTACGACGCCGGCAGCGGCCTCACCCTGAACGCGGTGCGGGATGGTGTTCCCAATCCGGGGAACGCGGAAGAAGGACTTCTTGGCCTCTTCAACGCCCTTCGCGATTGCGGCGGGAACTTCCTTAGCCTTGCCGTAGCCGACGCCGACCATGCCGTTACCGTCACCAACGACGACCAGAGCGGTGAAGCTGAAGCGACGACCGCCCTTGACCACCTTGGAAACGCGGTTGATGGTGACAACGCGTTCAATGAACTGGCTCTTCTCGGCTTCGCGGCCGCCGTCGCGGCCACCACGGCCACCACGGCCGCCGTCGCGACCGCCCTGGCCCTTGTCGCCACGCTCGCCACGACGAGCGCCACCACGGCGGTCATCGGCAGCAGCTGCGGGCGCAGTGGCCGGAGCAGCTACGGCTTCAGTAGCCTTCTGATCTGCAGACACAGTGTCCTTTTCCTTGTTTGCTTCCGTCACAGTGACAGCCCACCTTCACGTGCGCCGTCAGCGACAGCAGCAATCCGGCCGTGGTACTTGTTACCACCGCGGTCGAAGACAACAGCTTCGATACCGGCAGCCTTGGCACGAGCGGCAACGAGCTCGCCAACGCGCTTGGCCTTGGCGGTCTTGTCGCCTTCGAATGCACGAAGGTCGGCTTCCAGTGTGGAGGCGCTTGCTACGGTCAGGCCCTTGGTGTCATCGACAACCTGGACGAATACGTGGCGTGCGGAGCGGTTGACGACCAGACGAGGACGTACAGCCGTGCCGGAGATGCGCTTGCGGATACGAAGCTGGCGGCGGCTGCGCGAAGCAGACTTGCTCTTGTTCGTACGCTTCTTGTTAATTGAGATGGCCATGGTTACTTACCAGCCTTTCCGACCTTGCGGCGGATGACTTCGCCTGCGTAGCGGATGCCCTTGCCCTTGTAGGGGTCCGGCTTCCGCAGCTTGCGAATGTTGGCAGCAACCTCGCCGACCTGCTGCTTGTTGATACCTGAAACAGAGAGCTTGGTCGGGGTCTCAACTGCAAAGGTGATGCCGTCCGGTGCGGTGACATTTACCGGGTGGCTGTAGCCGAGAGCGAACTCAAGGTCAGATCCCTTGGCCTGAACGCGGTAACCAGTACCAACGATTTCAAGCTTCTTCTCGTAGCCCTTGGTAACGCCCTCGATCATGTTGGAGATCAGGGTGCGGGTCAGGCCGTGGAGTGAACGGGAGGCGCGCTCGTCGTTCGGGCGGGCGACAGTCAGGGTCTCTGCTTCCAAGGAAACCTCGATCGGGCTGGCCACAGTGTGGTTCAGCTCGCCTTTGGCACCCTTGACGCTGACGACAGAGCCGTCAACCTTGACCTCAACGCCGGCAGGAACGGTGATGGGGAGACGTCCAATACGTGACATTATTCTCTTCCTTTCCCGTTACCAGACGTAGGCGAGGACTTCGCCGCCCACGCCCTTCTTGCCGGCTTGCTTATCAGTCAAGAGGCCGGAAGAGGTGGACAGGATTGCGACACCCAGGCCACCGAGCACGTGCGGGAGGTTGGTGGACTTTGCGTAAACACGCAGGCCCGGCTTGGAAATACGGCGAACGCCAGCGATTGAACGCTCGCGGTTCGGTCCGAACTTAAGGTCCAGGGTCAGCTTCTTGCCAACCTCTGCGTCTTCTTCTTTCCAGGAGGCGATGTAACCTTCAGCCTTCAGGATGTCGGCAACGCGTGCCTTGAGCTTGCTGTACGGCATGGACACGGAATCGTGGTAAGCCGAGTTTGCATTGCGCAGACGCGTAAGCATGTCTGCGACCGGATCAGTCATTGTCATTTGGGCTCTTGCCCTTCCTCATAACGGTTTCCTCGCTGCTGCATGAAGCATCAGCGAAGGACCTGTTACGTAGTTAGATTAGTCTTCGGCCTTGAACGGGAAACCAAGCGCCTTGAGCAGCGCGCGGCCTTCGTCATCGGTCTTGGCGGTGGTTACAACCGTGATGTCCATGCCGCGAACGCGGTCAATGGAATCCTGGTCGATTTCGTGGAACATAACCTGCTCGGTCAGACCGAAGGTGTAGTTGCCGTTGCCGTCGAACTGCTTGCCACTGAGGCCGCGGAAGTCGCGGATACGGGGCAGAGCCAGCGTGACCAGACGATCCAGGAATTCCCACATGCGGTCTCCACGCAGAGTTGCGTGTGCGCCGATGGGCATGCCTTCGCGCAGCTTGAACTGTGCGATCGACTTGCGGGCCTTGGTTACCTGCGGCTTCTGGCCGGTGATCAGGGTCAGATCGCGGACAGCGCCGTCGATCAGCTTGGAGTCCTTAGCGGCATCTCCAACACCCATGTTCACAACGACCTTCACCAGGCGGGGAACCTGGTTAACGTTGCTGTACTTGAATTCCTCAACGAGCGTGCTCTTGATGGAATCGGCGTACTTGGTCTTCAGACGAGGAACGATCTTCGCTGCCGGAGTCTCGAGAGTCTCAGTCATTAGATGTCCTTCCCGGAGCTCTTGGCCACGCGGACACGCACGTCGCGCTTCACGCCATTGCGCTCCACGGTCTCGGTGCGGAAACCAACGCGGGTGGGCTTCTTGGTGGACGGGTCAACCAGAGCCACGTTGGAGATGTGGACCGAAGCTTCTACGACCTCGATGCCACCAGTCTTGGTGCCGCGCTGCGACTGACCGGCCTTCGTGTGCTTGGTTACGCGGTTAATGCCTTCGACCAACACGCGGTTGGTCTCCGGGAATACGCGCAGAACCTTGCCCTGCTTGCCTTTGTCGCCGCCGCGCTCAGCCTTGGCGCCAGTGATGACCTGAACGAGGTCACCCTTTTTGATCTTAGCCATGGACTAGAGCACCTCCGGAGCCAGAGAAACGATCTTCATGAACTTCTTGTCACGAAGTTCACGACCAACCGGTCCGAAGATACGGGTACCGCGGGGGTCACCGTCAGCCTTCAGGATCACAGCTGCGTTCTCGTCAAACTTGATATAGGAACCATCCGCACGGCGGCGTTCCTTCTTGGTACGGACGATGACTGCCTTAACAACATCGCCCTTCTTTACGTTGCCGCCCGGAATTGCATCCTTGACGGTAGCGACGATGACGTCGCCAATGCCTGCGTAGCGACGGCCAGATCCACCGAGAACGCGAATGGTAAGGATTTCCTTAGCACCCGTGTTGTCGGCGACCTTGAGTCGCGACTCCTGCTGAATCACTATTTACTCCTTGCGTCGCGCCGGTTCTCAGACCGAAAATCTTCCTACGGAATGAGCCTTGCGGAACGGTTGATCGGGGTGTCTCTTGACCTGCCTGGATTTTGCCAGACCAGGCCTAAACGCCCGTGCCAAAAACATTTGCTTCCCAAGCGGATCCGGACAGGTCCGAAGCACGAGGGGGCACTATGCCGTGGCACGATTGTTTACGAGGTTGATGACGGCGCACAGAGGGCGCCATACAAACTCAATATCCTAGCACAGTTAGGGCAATCTCCCATATCACACGGCGGCAGCCAGAGCACAACTGCTGGACACCAGTAAGCGCCGCAGAGCCGGCAACGCACGACGGCGTCACGCACGGCACGCTTTCGGCCCGCCGGCGGTGCCGCTCCCCCGGAAACCCGGCCTCCCGCCGTCGGACGCTCTCTCACTAGTCCGAAAATGGAGGGGACGTGACCGCGGTCGGTGCGCACTGGTGCACCCCGTCGTGGTCTGGCGGGTGTTGGTGTTGGTATGAAGACGGGTAGGGGTCAGGCTGCGGGTGCGAGAGTGACGGTGTAGCCGAGGGCTTCGAGCTGGCGGATGTGGTTGCGTTTGCTGGTCTCTGGGTTGGTATGGCGGCTGAAGTAGTCGGGCCCGAGGTCGTTGAACCGTGCGTCCGGGTTCTCCAGCAGGTGCCAGATGATCACGAGGATGGAACGTCCGGTGGCGACGATGGCGCGTTTCTTGCCCCGCCGCCGCGCGAGCCTCTGGTGGCGTTCGCCCAGAAAGGTGTGAGTTTTGCTGGCCCCGACGGCGGCCTCGCCTAGGACCCGGGCGAGATAGCGGTTACCGTGACCGGTCGAACCGTTTCCCTTGGTCTTGCCTGCGGAGGAGTTGATGCCCGGGGAGAACTTTGCCCAGGAACACAGGTGCCCCGCGGTCGGGAACCGTGACATGTCTACCCCGATTTCGGCGATAATAGCGGCAGCAGCGACGGGGCCGATGCCCGGGATCTCATCCAGGCATTCCGCTGCCGCCGCGAAAGGGGCCAACTGCGCCTCGATCTGTTCATCGATCGCGGCGATATCGGCATCGATCCCGTCGATCCGTGCCAGCATCCGGGCCAGCAGGAACCGGTGATGGTCATCAAAGCGGCCGGTGAAGGCCTCCTCAAGTTCGCTGATCTTCCCCCGCATTCTTGACCGGGCCAGCTGCGCGAGCCTACTCGGGTTCCGTTCGCCGGCGATGAGCGCTGCCATCATCTCCCGCCCGGACACCCCGAAAATATCCGAGGCCACCGAGGAGAGCTTGATGCACGCGTCCTCCAGGAGTTTCTCGACCCGGTTCTTCTCCGCCGTCCGGGTCCCGACCAGATCAGCCCGGTACCGGGTCAAATCCCGCAGCCGGCGGATCGGGGCAGGCGGAACGAAACTGGGCCGGAGCATCTGCCGCTCGGCGACCTTGCACAGCCATACGGAATCGAGCACGTCCGTCTTCGGCCGGCCCGGCAGGTGCTTCACGTCGCGGGCGTTGACCAGCCACGGCTCGAGCCCGTGCGCCTCGAGGAGGTAAAACACCGGCTTCCAATAGTCCGAAGTCGCCTCCATCACGACCCGCTCGATCCGGAGGTCCACGAGATGGTTGGCCAGCTCCATCAACGACCGGGTCATAGTGGAGTGCGTGGACACCTCCTGCAACCGTTTCTTCCGGTCCCCTTCCGCGGGGACCCGGACACAACACACGAGTTCAGCCTTGCCAATGTCGATCGCGGCGACTCTGGCAATGATCTGATCCTCATCCTGGGTTTCAGCCAACATGATCGTGTTCATCTCCTCACGAAAAACACCCGCTCTGATTGCATAGGCGGCCGCCCGCGGGGATCACTGAGTATTTGATGCCTTGAGAGCCACCCAATCTTGCGCTTCAGAGCCACCGATCGTGCGGAAGAGAGCCAGTGGTGGTGTGCTTGGGAGCCACTGGCCCTCGA
>NZ_JAMXBH010000029.1 GCF_023913735.1 Pseudarthrobacter raffinosi | reverse complement strand
GGTACCGGGTGCGGGTGAACCTGCAGCACGTCCCCGAACCGGAGCGTCCGCCACAGGAGGAGCTCATCGCCGACTACGACCCGTGGGCCGGCAAGCAGTGGCCCGGGCGCCCGGGATCCTGACACCGCAACGGAAACCGGACGTGCGCGCGTCGAGCGGGTCTTCAGCGCTTCCCCCATCCCAGCAAAATGTGATAGACGCCACAAGTCTTCGGCATCAAACTAGTTGGATGGAAGATACGGAGAAGCACGACACCATCGCCAAAGTCAGCGACCTCCTCGCCGCACGCTATCCCGACGCACCCCGGCCGCTGGTTGTCCGGGTCGTCACAGAGGAGTACGAAACACTGGATGCCGGCCGGATCCGGACCTACATCCCGACCCTTGTCGAACACGGCGCCAGGAACAAACTCCACCGCCAGTTCTCCCGGCGGAACAGGGAAACCTGACGTCCCGCCGAACCTCGTCCTCAGCTGGTCAGGGTCGCGCCATCTCACTCGCAGGTCCCTTGGGGCGTCGATGCCCTCGAAGGAGCCATCACCCAACCTGCCTTGCGTTCCTTGCCCGGTTGGTACCTGATCGCCTCCGCTGACCGGATGATCCCACCGGTCGCGCAACATGCCATGGCGGGACGAGCCGGTTCAACCGTGTCCGAAGTCGCGGCAAGCCACTCGGTTTATATCTCATGGGGGTGGCCAGCCGGATGGACCCGCGGGCTAACGCTTTCGCCCACCGCGATCGTCAGTACGACTTCCTGATCGTGTCCCAGTGGGAGGTGGCTGTTATGGCGCCATCCCCAACAGTGGCGGTAGCTTTGGATTACTTTTCCTTCGAAGCAGCCGAGCTACCGGAGGTACCGCCGATGGATGGCTTGTCGACGTCAATGGTTCTGATCGCCTTGCTGGCTATCGCGGCGCCCCTTGCGGCCCGTTTCCTTGATCGGGTGGTCAAGGTGCCGATCGTGGTCTTCGAAATTGTCCTCGGAATCATGCTCGGCCCCAGCCTGTTGGGATGGATCCAACCCGCCCAGTTCACGGATACGCTCGCCGATTTCGGGCTGGCCATGCTCTTCTTCGTTGGCAGTTGGGCCCGGCAACAGCTATACCCCTCGGGTTTGTTCTCCTGACCGGCCTGGCGATTTATCTCGCGTCGCGCGCACGGCACTCACTGCTCCATTCCCAGGTCACCAGGACCCTCCACACCAGCGGCCAGTTCGCCCTCCGGTCCATCATCTTTATCCTCACTGTGCTCGTTGTACTCAGCATGGTCCTGGGACTCGACATGCTGTTGGGTGCATTCGCCGCCGGAGTCCTCTGGAAAGTCGCCATCGCGCGCGCTCCCGAGCAAGACCGGAAAGTCATTGAGGGGAAAATCGACGCCATCGCTTTCGGATTCCTGGTGCCGCTCTTCTTCATCGACACAGGCATAGACTTCGACCTACGCGCGCTAACCGCCAGCCCCGCAGCTCTCGCACTGGTCCCCCTGTTCCTGCTCCTCCTGCTCATCATCCGAGGTCTGCCGTCGCTTCCCGCTGCTCCCCCAAAGTCCAGCCATGCCGACAAGCGGGCCATCATCCTGTTTGGTGCAACAGGATTGCCGATTGTCGTGGCGGTGACAGGCATTGGCCGGGACGAGGGGCTGATCTCAGGCGGAATCGCCTCCGCCCTCGTTGGAGCGGGAATGCTATCGGTGCTCCTGTTTCCGCTGCTCGCAGTCCGCCAGCATCAACGCAGACCATCGGAGACGTCGGCCCGGCAGAAGGAAAGCCCCTAGGAGACCGGACGAGGCGGGAATCGCGGCTCAGCGTGCACGCGGCCAGCCGGTGTTGGTCTCCGCCAGGTAGGCGCGGCCGTGCCGCCGTGGGCGGCGTCAGTGCCACAGTGGAAATGCCGGACGACGGCGGCAGCCGCCACCGAGCGGATCTCACCAGAGTTGTCGGCCGAGAGCGCGGGACGAGAACCCGGATGCTGGACGCTAGCCCGTGAACAGGATGATCAGGCCCAGGATCCCCATCAGCAGAGCGGAGCCGCTGGACCAGAAGACGGCAGCCACGTCTGAGTGAAACTGTTCCGCCGCGATGCCCCTGACGCGCGCGGAATAGCGGCCGCGCTGTGTGGCGTAAAAGCTGACCGCGATGGTGCCCGCCACCGCGATGAGAATCAGAATCCAGAAACGGTAGTGAGGCAGCCAGCGCAGGAAAACCAGCGCGGCGGCAAAAAGAGCCATCGCGGTCCGGCCCCAGCAGAGCACCGTGCGCTCGGGTTGGAGCCCGGGGTCCTGGTGCGTGGGAGCAGCTCGAGCTCCCGGCATTAGTTCAGTGCGATCAGGATGATCACCACAGCTGCAGTGACCGGCGCCGGCACTGATCAGCATCCCGATAGCTACCAGGAGTAGGGCCAGCGCTTTGCGCAAGGGTTCGGGGAATGCCTCAATCGCGAAGGCTTCCAGCGCCAGCCCGCCGGCGAGAAAGGCCAGGGCGGTGCGGACCCAAGCCAGGAAGGTTCGCTCGTTGGCCAGGGTGAACCGCGGGTCCGGCTCTACGCCGCCGGGCAGCACTCTTCGGGCCACCAGCCGCGTCCTTGATCCGGCTCGGTCATCGTTCTCCTTACGGTGCGGGGTTTCCCCATTCGTATGCCGCCGGAATAGCTTGGTTCGGTGCCGACATCTGCCGGCCCTGCGCGGACCAGGCTTAGCGAATCCCGCTGTCAACAACCAGCGTGATGTGAACGGGCCTGTCCGAGATGACCACAAGCTCGGTAGCCGTCGACTTTGGTCGCCCTGATTACATAACGTCCGTCAGGCAGCGTCAGATGGAAGGCACCGGTGCTATCGGTTTGTGTTGAGCCCCGGACGGCGTCCCCGTCCAAAGCCACAACCGCGGCCCCTGATACTGGGCGCGGTGGACACTCCTGACCAACACGTTCGACGGGACAGACCGGGGCGGTCAGGACCACACCGGCAACGTCCCCGGAATGCCCCGTGACCGGACCGCTTGGACTGGTGCACCCGCACAACCACAGGACGGCGGCCAATAAAACCCAGACGGAACACTTCATCTCACTCACCAACCGCCCCGCGTAGGCGTATGTCCCTTTCGGGCATCGTCGGGCATGGCCATTTCGGCCCGCAGGCCTAGGAGTCGGATCGGACGGCCCGCTTCGATTCCTGCTGCGAGGCCCAAAGCCCTCGCGAGAATTTCCTCCCGGTCGAATGTCTCGGGAATCTTCCTCCCGTGGTTCTTGGTCACGAACGGCGCGTACCGAACCTTCAGAGTCAGCCCAACCACGGGCCGTCCTTCAGCCACAACATCCTCAAGGACACGCGCTGTCAGCTCCCTCACGGCGTCGTCCACCTGGGCGGGCTCGGTCAGGTCCCGCTGGAAGGTGGTCTCCCGGCTATGCCCGCGGGCAACCCACGGCGTATCGTCCACAACGCTGGCGCCGTCCCCGCGTCCGAGCTCCGCGTACCAAGGACCCATCCTGGGGCCAAACTCCGGAACCAGGTTCTGGGGGTCGGACGCGGCGAGCTCGGCCACTGTATTGATGCCGAGCTTGGCCAGCCGGCCCGACACCTTGATTCCGACACCCCACAGGTCCTTGGTGGGCCGACTGCCCATAACGTCGAGCCAGTTCCCGGCAGTGAGGCGGAAAACGCCGGCCGGCTTGCCGAATCCGGTGGCGACCTTGGCTCGGACTAACGTGTCGCCGATGCCCACGCTGCAATGCAGCTGCGTTCGCTCCAGGACAGCCGCCTGCACCTGCCGGGCGTAGGCTTCCGGATTCTCTGTCTCAGTGCCCATAAAGGCTTCATCCCAACCCAGCACCTGCAGGGTGGCGCCGGGCTGCGCGCGCAGCGTAGCCATCACCGTTTCAGACGCCGCGAGGTAAGCCTCCTGATCGACGGGCAGGATCACAGCGTCGGGCACTTTCCGGGCCGCAATGCGTAAGGGCATCCCGGAACCCACACCGAACGCCCTGGCTTCGTAGGATGCGGTCGATACCACCGCTCGTTCCGTGGGGTCCCCCCGACCGCCGACAATTATCGGCTTCCCCGCAAGCTCCGGCCGCCGGAGCACTTCGACCGCCGCGATGAACTGGTCGAGATCGACATGCAGCACCCACCGGATTCCGCTCACGCCACCAGTCTGCCCTAAACATCCCTGGCCAGCATCCGCTCTCCCCCGAGCCTGGCTGCTGAGCCTGCGGCCTCCTGACCTTCATTGAATTCCAGCGCCGCCGAACACCATCACAGGGGCGGAGCGATGCTCTAGTGGTGTGTCTCAGTTTTGCTTGACGGCTTGGAGTGCAACTCGTCCGCGCGCGACTTTTTCGAGAATGGATTCCGCTGTCGCCGTCCACACCAAGGGAACGGAACTATCCCCCCGCTGGCGGAGCACTGTCACGATGTCAGCCGGTCAGCGATGCTACGGCCCAGCCTGGACAGATCTGCCACCATCACCACATTGCCCGGCTGCAGGTAGTCAAGACATTCCGTCCAGCGTCCCGTCGCTTGGGTATTGGTCCTTCTAATTTCAGCTTCACCACTTTGTCGAAACCCAACAAAATCTCGCTTGTAACTGGGAACTAGCGTTTGTTCCGAGGCAATATCCGCAGCTATGCACCCCCAAAGGACTATCGATGACGATGCAGCCAGAGCTCCAGGCCAACCCCGGCCCAATCCTCGAGACCGCCCGGAACCAGGTTCTGGAGCAGGGCATCGGCCTCTCCGAAAGCCAGCTTCTGGAAATCCTCAGGCTACCGGACCGGGATCTGCCCGCCGCCCTGCAGCTGGCCCACGAGGTCCGGCTGCGGCACTGCGGTGAGGACGTGGAGGTGGAAGGCATCATCTCGATCAAGACGGGCGGTTGCCCCGAGGACTGCCACTTCTGCAGCCAGTCCGGCCTCTTCGACTCCCCCGTCCGTGGCGTCTGGCTCGACATTCCCGAACTCGTCAAGGCCGCGAAGGAAACCGCTGCAACGGGAGCCACCGAGTTCTGCATCGTCGCCGCCGTCCGCGGCCCCGACATCAAGCTGATGAACCAGATCAAGTTCGCGATCGACCGGATCAACGAAGCCGTGGACATCAACATTGCCTGCTCCCTGGGTATGCTCACCCAGCGCCAGGTGGACCAGCTCGCCAGCTGGGGCGTCCACCGCTACAACCACAACCTCGAAACTGCCCGCAGCTACTTCCCGGAGGTCGTCACCACCCACAGCTACGAGGAGCGCCTGGACACCTGCAACATGGTTAAAGACGCCGGCATGGAACTGTGCTGCGGCGCCCTGATCGGCATGGGCGAGAGCCTGGAGCAGCGCGCGGAACTCGCCGCCCAGCTCGCGGCCCTCGAACCCCACGAAGTCCCGCTGAACTTCCTCAACCCCCGCCCTGGAACCCCGCTGGAAAACCAGGGCATCATGGACGGCAAGGACGCCCTCCGCGCGATCGCCGCGTTCCGCCTTGCGATGCCCCGCACCGTGCTGCGCTACGCCGGCGGACGGGAGCTGACCCTCGGCGACCTCGGAACCAAGGCAGGCCTCATGGGCGGCATCAACGCCGTCATCGTCGGCAACTACTTGACCACCCTGGGCCGCCCGGCAGACGCCGACCTGAACCTGCTCGTCGAGCTGAACATGCCCATCAAGGAACTCCAGAAGACACTATGATCCCCCACCGCTCCCCAGGCTCGACAGGCTCAACCACCGGCGATGCAGCAACCGCAACCACGGCTGAGTTCTGCGGGCACTGCGGTGAACCGTCCGACGTCGGCGCCGGCCCGGCGTCGGACGTTCACCACCGTTGCGGCGAACGGCTCGCAATGGAGCCGCCGCGGTACTGCGCCGCCTGCCGGCGCCGCATGAAAGTCCAGGTGACTCCGTTGGGCTGGACCGCCGAATGCTCCCGCCACGGAATGCTCGCACCATGAGTGGCGAGACACCGCCGGGCCTGATCCAGCGGGACCGCGCCAGGCTTTGGCACCCCTACGCGCCGGCGTCCCCGGATCTTCCGCTGTGGGAGGTCGAGGCGGCCGACGGCGTGCGGCTGCGGCTTCGGGCCGAGGACGGCGCACGCCACGAGGTGGTTGATGCGATGTCCTCGTGGTGGTCGGTGATCCACGGCTACCGCAACCCTGTGCTGGACGCCGCCGCGCGGCGGCAGCTAGAGAGTTTCAGCCATGTGATGTTCGGCGGACTCACGCACGCCCCGGCGGTGGAACTGGCCGAGCAGCTGGTGGACATGGCCCCGTCCGCGCCCGGCCGGCCGGGCTTGGAGCGGGTATTCCTTGCGGACTCGGGTTCGGTCGCAGTGGAGGTTGCACTGAAGCTGGCGGTGCAGTTCCAGACCGCGTCCGGGCACCCGCTGAGGCAGCGGTTCCTGAGCATCCACGGCGGGTACCACGGCGATACGTTCGCGGCGATGGGTGTCTGTGATCCCGTGGACGGGATGCACTCCGCGTTCCCGGGCCTGCTGGCCGGCAACGTGTTCGCGCCCCGTCCCCCGGCAGCCGCCTCCGCGACCCCGGAAACCGTGCGTGCGTGGGCGTCCGAACTCGGGGACATCGCGGCGGCGCATTCCGGGGAGCTGGCCGCGATCATCGTCGAACCGGTCCTGCAGGGTGCCGGCGGCATGCACGCGTACCCGGCCGAATGCCTGACAGTACTGCGGCACGTGGCGGACCGGCATGGCCTGCTGCTCATCTTCGATGAGATCGCCACCGGTTTTGGCCGCACCGGCGAGCTGTTCGCGGCCGATCATGCCGGCGTCGTGCCGGACATCATGTGCGTGGGCAAGGCACTGACCGGCGGCTACCTGACCCTCGCCGCCATGGTCTGCACCGCGGAGATTGCGTCGACTGTGTCCCGCGGCCAGGCCGGTGCGCTGCTGCACGGCCCCACCTTCATGGGCAACCCGCTGGCATGTGCGGTTGCCAACGCCAGCCTCGGCATCATCGGCGACGGCGGCTGGCGGGCCGACGTCGCCCGGATCGGCGCCGGCCTCGAAACAGGGCTCGCTCCCGCCCTGGACCTTGAGGCGGTCCGGGATGTCCGCACCATCGGCGCCGTCGGAGTCATCGAGCTGCACGACGCCGTCGACGTAGCCGCGGTCACCGCCGCGGCCATCCGGCACGGGGTCTGGGTCCGGCCGTTCCGGAACCTCGTCTACACCATGCCCCCGTACATCAGCACCGCAGCGGACATTGAACAGATCACGGCGGGCATGACGGCCGCCGTCGCCGAAGTACACGGACGCGTCGTACATGAGCGCGTCCCGGCACGGGCGGGAGGTGCGGCATGAGCCGCTCCATGATCCAGTGGCTCGAGCGGCAGGCCGCGGTCCGGGACCGCCGGGGCCTGGTCCGCCGCCCGCTCCCCCGTGCCGCGGACGAACAGTTCATCGACCTGGCCAGCAACGACTATCTGGGCCTCGCGGCGGACCCTCGGGTTGCCGAGGCCGCTGCGGCGGCCGCGTCGCTGTGGGGCGCGGGCGCCACGTCCTCGCGCCTGGTGGGCGGAACCACCCGGCTGCATCTGGACCTCGAGGAGGAACTGGCCCTGCTGGCGGGGATGGAAATGGCGTTGGTGTTCTCCTCCGGCTACCTGGCAAACATCGGTGTGATCACGGCGCTCGGTGGCCCCGGAACCCTGATCATTGCGGACGAACACTGCCACGCCTCCATGATCGACGGTTTCCGGCTCAGCCGCTCCCGCACCGAATCGTTCACCCACAACAGCGTGGAGGACGCCGGCCGCCTGCTTGCCGGCCGGTCGGAGCCGCGGGCGCTGATCGCCGTCGAATCCCTCTACAGCGTCCTCGGCGACGAAGCCCCGCTCGCTGCCCTGCTGGCCCTGGCCGAGGACCACGACGCCGTGCTGCTCATCGATGAGGCCCACAGCCTCGGAGTCATCGGCACCGGTGACTTCCAGGGCCGCGGCGCGGTGGCCGGAACCTTCCTTGCCGGGCACCCGAATGTGGTCGTGACCGCGACGCTGTCCAAGGCCCTGGGCAGCCAGGGCGGAGCGGTCCTGGGATCCGCCCTGCTGCGGGAACACCTGCTCAACCGGGCACGCAGCTTCATCTTCGACACCGGGCTGGCGCCGGCCTCCGCCGCCGCAGCCCTCGCGGCGGTGCGGATCATCCGGGATGAGCCCTGGCGGGCGGAATCCGTGCGAAGCAACGCTGCAGCCCTGGCCGCCGGGCTTGGCCCTGCCCTTGCAGCCCGCGGCGCCGTCGTCGAGCAGACAGCGGCCGACCGGGCCGCCGTCGAGCAAACGGCGGGGGCCGTCCAGTCCATCGCCATGCCGTCCGCCGCATCAGCCCTGGCAGCTGCCGAGGCGGCGCGGACTGCCGGTGTCCGGATCGGATGCTTCCGCCCACCGTCCGTTCCGGACGGAATCTCCCGGCTGCGGCTCACCGCCCGTGCCACCCTGACGCACGAGGAAATCGAAGACAGCTGCGCAGTGCTGCGCGGCATTTTGGAGGAACTTCCATGAACCTGCCCGGCATCATCCTCGTAACCGGAACGGACACCGGCGTCGGCAAGACCATCACGACGGCGGCCCTCGCCGCCGTCCTCCACGGAACGGGGCGCAGCGTCGCGGTTTACAAACCGTGCCAGTCAGGAGCAGCCGACGGCGATTCCGACGCTGCCGAGATTGTCCGGCTCGCCGGCGCCGTGACAGCAGAAACCGGAGTTGTCCTGCAGGAGCCGCTGGCGCCCGTCGCCGCTGCCGCCGTCGACGGAACGCCGCTCCCAACGCTGGCTGCGCACGCCAAGAAGGTCCGCGAGCTCGCCGCGTCCCACGATCACGTCCTGGTGGAGGGCGCAGGCGGCCTGCTGGTGGAGTTGGATTCCGACGGCGGCACCCTGGCGGAGCTTGGATCCCTCCTGGCGGCCGCATTTGTGCTGGTCGCCCGGCCGGGGCTCGGTACCCTGAACCACACCGCCCTGACCCTCGAAGCGCTGGACGCGCGGGACCTGCAGGTCCTTGGGGTGGTGCTCGGAAGCTGGCCCGGAAAACCCGACTTCGTACACCACAGCAACCGGCAGGTGCTCGATTCGTTGCGGGCGCCCTTGCTCGGCGCCCTTCCCGAGCAGGCCTCGGAACTGCCCCCGGCTGCTTTCCGCGCCGGTGCGGCTGCATGGCTGAACGGCCTGCCCGCATGAATCCGGCGATGATGACCGCCAGAACCGAGAAGCCGCGGGTGGGAGGTCCGGGACAGACGGAGACCATGCGTCAGACGGAAGGCTCCGACGGGGCCCGCTGCCCGTACCTCGTGGTGCGCGACCCGGACGCGGTCCGCGAAGTGCTGCACCGGCCTGCCGACTTCAGCCCCGCGAATGCCCTGGTCGCCGTGACGCCACTGGAAGGGCCCGCCCTGCGCGTGCTGCAGCGCGTCCGCTTTGCGTTGCCTCCCGTGCTGGCCAGCAACGACACGGACACACACGCCGGGATCCGCAAGGTCGTGGCGGGCTTTTTCACCCCTGCCACGGTCGCCGCCATGGAGCCGCGGATCCGGGAGCTGGCCCAGGAAGCGGCACGAAACGCCGCGGACCAGCTCGGCTTCTCCGGAAGCGTGGACCTCGTGCAGGCGGTGGCTGCTTTTCCCCCGGCAGTCGTCATGCTCGAACTCCTCGGGCTGCCCGTTCGGGATCTTGCGGACCTCAAGCGGTGGGGCCGTGAGTCCATGGAGCTGTTCTGGGGCTGGCCGGACCAAGACCGGCAACTCGAACTGGCCCACAGCGCCGCAGATTTCTACGTCTGGCTGCGGAAGCTCGTCGCGGAATCCAGGGCGGCCCCCGGACGGAACCTGTTCAAATCCTTGGCAGAGCACGGCCTGTCGACGACTGAAATCTGCTCGCTGGGCTACTTCCTGCTGATCGCCGGACAGGAAACAACCACCCAACTGATCAGCACCACGCTGTTCCGGCTCCTGGAAGGGTCCACGCCCGTGGGCTGGAAGGACGCGGCATCCGACGCCGGTTCCAGGGCCATGGTCCGGCACGTGCTGGCCACCGAATCATCCGTCCCCACGTGGCGCCGGGTGGCAGCCCACGATACGAACCTCGGTGACGCCCGAATTCCTTCAGGCACCGAAATCCTCCTCGAACTCAGCGGCAACCAAATCACGTCACCGGCCGCACTCGCGAGCCAGTCCATGCCTGCGGAGACGGCCCACCGCGGTCAATCCACCAGCCATGGCATTGTTTTTGGCTCCGGCATCCACCGCTGCCTCGGCGCCAAGCTCGCCGAACTGGAGGCCGCCCTAGTTGTCCAGGAGACTGCCACTGCACTGACGGACGTGCAGCTGCAGGACCACCAGCCTGATTGGATCAGACTCCTGTCCTTCCAAGCACCCCGGACCGTCACGGTGGCGAACGGTCCACGTAGCTTTGGCGTCATTCGTAAGATATTCCTGCCCCGTGCTGCTTCTAGACGGCGCTGTTGATGCCACGGGTGATGCTGGTTTCCCGGCGGAAGGAGTCCCTCGAGTCCGTAGAGTCCAGGAGTGTGGTCTACGCGTCGGTCCGGTGGAACAGGCGGAGGTGACTTCCGTCGGTTATTAGGGTATGCGGTTGGCGGCCACCCGACGTTGTCCAGGGCGAGGGCCCGGGACAATTCAGGTGGTCGGGCGACGCTCTTGGCTGGTGCCTCATCTGCCCATTCCATAGAGCATGCGCACGTCAAGTTTTTGAGACAGTTTCGTCGTTGTATTTCGGTTACGCGGCCAAGGATTCCTGATCGAGGTGCGAGAAATTCTCGGCGACTGCGTTATCCCAGCATTACCCGGCTAGTAGCCCGGGATGCAGTGGATTGGCCGGTAACGATACAGCTGTTTCCGGAGGTCAGTTTCCGGAGTTGCAGAGCGTGGCGATCTCGTCGGGGAGACATGTCAGGCAGCTGAACGTACCCTCAGGCATTCCGTCTTCCAGGGCCCCATCCCTCGCGCAGATGCCGCTATGGCGGCCTCAACCGGCACGGTTCGCGGCCGCGGCGACGCGAGCTTCAGCGACAGCGGTGCTCAAATCATGGCGGTGGGCGTTAACGGAGAGCACGAGAGCCCACGCCGTGCGTTGTTGCCGTCGATCAGCGGGTGGAACCGCGCCACCGGCGCTGGCTTCACCGCCAGGTGCGGTTGCCTTCCACACCTATGACCGTTGCTTTACTTTCGCTGCTAACTGACAGGCGCCACGACGTCCTCAAGCATCGACCTGTCGAAAAAACGGACCTCGCCAGTTGCCTCGAAGAACACCGGAACCACTGATGTGTTCGGGTCCTTGGACGTTTCGTAGATGTCAGGTCCGCTTCCATGCTTCCGGGCGATTGTTCCAACCAGCCCGGTACCGCGAACGCGGACGGTTCGATATTTGTAGCTCATGTTGACCCCTTCGTCGACTAGGGCAACCCTACTCCTGAGACGTATTCGCAGGACCCATAGGAGCAGTCGAGGCACAGGAATCGCCAAATTCAGGGCCTACTTCGTACCAGAGCTCCTGTTCGCGCTCACTGTTGGCGGAATCCACCTGAGCGCGTTCGATCCTGATCTGGATTTTCATCCAGCTGGTGTTCGTGCCCTTCAGCATTCTCCAAGCCGTCTACTTTGCCGCCGGGGATGGCTGAACTTGGCTTCCTCCTACTGCGGCTGGGTCGCAGTGCCCCGCGGCAGGTCGAAATTCTCTGAGAATGCCGGCTCAGGGCCGGACGACACATACAAAGGGCTGCTGCTGCGCCATACTGACGGCATGAACGCTGCGACGAGAAAGCCCGAGCGGATTCTCCTCGCAATCCTTTCCGCAATTGCGCTGTTTGGTGATCGTGGCACTGGCAGTCGTTTTTACACGCGGCGAGCCAGAGGCACTGGACGGGTCGACACCCCAGGGAGTGGTCCAGCGTTACAGCACCGCGGTCATCGGCGGCGATACGGCCACAGCCAATTCCTACCTCACGGAAGCGGCCAGTTCCTCGTGCGGCGGCTTCCGTGAAAGCGGCCCGCTGCCCACCCGGGTGGTTTTGATCTCTGCCACAGAGCGGGACAACTCGGCTCTCGTGAAGGTCTCCGTCGTCAGTTCAGGTTCGGGCGGCCCGTTCGGACCGTCCGAGTACGAGATGGAGGATCGTTTCTCCCTGGTCAAGACAGATGGCAAATGGCTGATCGACCAGGCACCGTACCAGCTCCTGTCGTGCACCGGAACGTCCGTGAAGCCATGAATTCGGACGTGCCGACGACAATTTCAGCGGCAGGTTCCGCCCAACTCACCCTCCGCCGCCTGATCGTCTACGTACTGCTGTTCGCCTTGGTGCTGATCGCGGCGGTAGGGCTCAGTGGCCTCTTGGAGCGCCTGTTCAGCACGGGCGCGGTGCTGGCGTCAACCGATGTGGCCGGTGTGGCGCGTTCCCTTGCGTTCACGCTGATCGGAGGACCGCTCGCCGCGCTTCTGTGGTGGGTTGTCTGGAAAAGGCTCGACGACGGCGCGGAGCGCAGCTCAGTGGGGTGGGGCATCTACTTGTCTGCCATCTACGCGGTCTCACTGATCGCATCTGTGACGGCCTTCCTCGGGATGGCGGCGTCGTTCATCGGCCGGGCGGAACCTCAGTGGTATTCGCCCTTGTCGGATGGGCTTGTCTGGGCCGGCATCTTCGTCTGGCACCGCTGGATGTGGCGGCACCCCGTCAAACATCCAGTCCACCTTGAGGATGTCCCGGCGGTCATCGGTTTGGTTTTCGGCCTGGCGGTGGGCGCGGTTGCCGCCATCACGGCGTTGGGCGGCCTGCTTGACGTCGCGATCCGGGGGTACATCAGCCTCACCCCGGGCGGGGACGCGTGGTGGCAGTCGGCGCTCCGGGCGATGGTTTGGGCCATTGGCGGAAGTATGGTGTGGCGGTGGCACTGGCTTCGGGGCGGCGCGCGAAAACTGGACACCACTCTGGTGGATGTGGCGTTGATTGGTGTGGGGATCTTCGCGGCGGGCATCACAGCACTCGGTGGCGCCGGCGTCGTGGTTTTTGTGCTCCTCAGAACGGCATTCGATCGGGGTGAGCCTATGAACGAACTGCTGGCCCCGCTGGGTCCAGCCATCGCCGCCGCTGCCGTCGGTGCTTTGGTGTGGCGCTATCACCGCGTCAGCGGGGCTCATCGGTCTGTTGCCACCCGGCGTGCGAGTCGGCTGGTGACATCGGGGGTTGCCTTGGCAGCGGCTGCGTCCGGCGTCGGCGTAGTCATCAATGCTTCGCTTGCCATGGCCGTTTCACCCCTCGCGGGCAGCGGCACACGAACCCTCCTGCTGGGAGGTATCAGTTCCCTCGTTGTGGGCGGTCCTGTCTGGTGGCGGGCGTGGAGGCCTACGAGGCAACCGCGAACCGCGGACACTATTCCGCCAGGCAGGCGTGTTTACCTCGTAGCGTTCTTCGGCATCAGCGCGGTGGTCGCGCTGATCGCCCTCCTCGTCGTTGGCTACCGGCTCTTCGAGTTTCTGCTGGGTGAGGTAACCGGAGGCAGCCTCCTGGACCGTGTCCGCGCGCCGCTCGGTCTCCTGGTTGCGGCCGGATTCGTAGCCGCTTACCACTTTGCCCTGTGGCGCCGCGAGCACGTGCTCCTGGCAGCCGCCTCGCCGGCCTCGGCGCGAACCATTGATCACGTCACCATGGTGACGGCCGCCGATCCAGCGCCGCTGTCCAAAGCCATCACCACCGCGACAGGCGCCCAAGTCACTGTCTGGAAAAGAGCCGACGCCGGCGGCACAACGCTACCTGCCGGCGTCGTCTTCGCCTCGGAACCTGAGCTGGTTAGACGGGTGGTCGCTGCGCTTGCCGGTGTCGCCGCCGAGCGCGTCCTGCTGGTGATCGGGCCTGCGGACGGTCAAGTAGCTCGGATAGAGGTTATTCCCTTGGAAACCGCAAGGTCGTCGCGATTAGTTCCGTAACCCCCGTGCCTGGCCCTTGTCCCGCTGCAGATCCACAGCGGATTCTTGTCCTTTTGAATGGATTGACCCCGGAACCGCAAACAAAAATTGTGTGGCCGGTTGCATGATGCTCAAGACGTTCAGGCTGCTCTTAGTGTTTGCGCTACTGCTTGTCGGCTGCGCTGCAGCCCTCGGGCTCCCGCCGACCAACGTCGTTGTTGAGGACCGGGCAGGAGTTCTTGACCGCAACACCCTCGTCCCGGCCATCACTGCGATCGAGTTCCATGAGCCCACCAAGGTGGCTGTGTATACCTACAACGGGAGCGCCGCGGACAACCTGAACGAGGAGGTTCTCAGGTTCGCCTGCGCGGAACACCCGGACTGGATCAGTCCCGACGGGCAGAAGTGGGCCAACGGGCTCTTCATCTTTGCGCTCGATCCTGTCGGCCGGCATGTGAGCACCTATATGGGCGAGGACCGCAAGGTCTCGCTGGAATAAAGGGATGACATCCAAAATGCCGCAAAGGACCTCCTGCGGGACGCCCAATGGACGGACGGAACCATCGCCGGAGTCCGGCGCGGTGCCGAACTGATCAACCAGCCCTGGTACCGGTCCACGGCATTCCAGGTCGCTGCGTGGGTGACCGGCGCCTTGGCCGCCCTGGGCATTGCGGCATGGCTAACGGTGGGTGCGGTGACAAGGGCGGGCAGCCGGAAGGACTTGGCGCGCGGAGACCGGAGCTATGCCAGTGTGAGCACGGACCTGGATGTCACGGAACTGAATGCCCGCACCATCCCCCAGTCCTCTTCCTATGGCAGCAGTGTTGTGGAAAAGCACCGCAATTTCCTCAACCGGTACAACGCCACCACCGGGCTCTCGAACCGGGTCCATGCCCTGACACCGAAGGCGTTGGGCCGCCGGTCGAACCTCAAGCTGGTGCGGGAGTACGCAGATGCGGCGGCGGAACTGGACGCCCTGGACGACGTCATTGCCGACAGCAACGCGTTGCTCAACAAGCTCACTGCCTGGCCCACAGCTTGGGACCGGCAGCTGGCGCCCTTCCGCAGCGATCTGGCGGGCGTGGAGCAACTGCTCAGCAAACGTCACGGGCAACGTGACTCCGCCACCGCCGCGGCCCTCAGGTCCTTCCGTGACGCGAGCCTGCCCGAGATCGAGCGCTGGACCGCAGAACTCGCGGACGGCACGATCACACCGGAAACTGCCTTGGACGGGTTGCGCGACGCCAGGAGCCATCTTTCAGTTCTCCTGAAGAACCACGCAGAAACCGTGATCGAGGGTCTTACCAAGACCGACCGCGAAGCAAAGCTCATGCGCACGGAGATGGAGAACGCGCAGGAAGGCACGGACCGCCACCGTAAGCAGACTTACGAACCCAGCATCCTCGGCCCCGTCTACCCGTCCTACTATTTCTTCTCTGTTCCTGCCTCCAACTCCGGCCTGAACACCGGCGTGGGCAGCGTCAGCTCTGCCAGGGGCGCCGGCGGAACCACGGGCTATGGCAGCAGCGGCGGAAGCTTCTCCGGTTCAGGCAGTTCCTCAAGTTTGTAGCTCCAGTCGTGGCCCACTATGAATGACTACGAAAACGAAATCAGCCCACAGCGGTAGAAGGAGGAGCCCAGGGTGATGTCATGCCCGACTCATCCGGTCTCTGGATAGCAGCTCAAGGCTCTTGCTCCCGCGAATTTGTCGATAAGGCGAGTGGTTACACGGTTTGGACGGACCCGTGGACACTGCTTTAGCCCATGCGGCTACTTCGGTGATTGGACCTAAATAGCATCGGATTCCCGGACAGACCCGAGAAACATCCGTAGGCAGTTCCGTTCGCCTGCGGGTGCGCATATGCTCGGCACACAGCTACCGCTAATGGGAGCTGCAGACTAGGAACAACCAGGGGATTCACCTTCGAAGGAGAATGATCATGGATGCGGAAGCCAAGGTTCTTGTCGGTGTGGACGGTTCGGAATCGTCCATCCAGGCCCTCCGTCTGGGGGCACAGCTGGCTCCGGCCCTGAACGCCACCATTGTCGCTATTGCCTGTTGGGATTTTCCGGAGATTTACGCCGGATATGTTCCACCCGATTTCGCCCGGTTTGAAGCGGCTGCGGCGAAGACTCTTGCGGACGCCTTGGAAAAGGCGTTCGGTGAGGAGACTCCGGAAAGACTGACCTCGCAACTGGTCCGCGGACCGGCTGCGGCGAAGCTCGTGGAAGTGGCGGCCGGCGCTTCATTGCTGGTGGTTGGACGCCGGGGCCATGGGGGCTTCCTTGGCATGCACCTCGGCTCCGTGAGCACTGCGTGTGTTGCCCACGCGGACTGCCCCGTCTTGGTGCTGCATACCGAAAGCAGCCACCGCTCCCATCATCTATGGAAGGGCTCCAAGGCGAAAGGGCAGACCCCTGGAAAAGCCGGGATTCCGCCTCTCAAGCCGTAAGACACGGCTTCTCACAGGAACCGGGTCCCTCTCATTTCGCCGCTCCGTCCACTCGGTTGCCGGATTGGTCGAACTCGTGGCCTTCGATTTCGTGGCGGATTTCGGCGGCGATGGGGTCCAGTTTCCGGTTGGAGTAGCTCACATACCAACCGGTAATGGCGAACGTGGAGACGAACTGCAGCAGGCCCAGGATCAGGCCGATGTTGATGTTTCCCCACACTTTGGTGGACATAAACTCGACGGCGTAGTCAGCCAGCAGGACGTATGCGAAATACCAGAGCAGGAATGCAATGGCCATGGGAAAGACAAAGCTACGGTGACGTTTGCGCAGTTCCTGGAACCGCTCTGTCGACTGGACCTGTTCGAAGTCCACGGACGCCGCTGCGTCCGGAGTTTCGGCTTCGTTACCCATCGTTCCTCCTCATTGAGACTTACAGTCCACACCGGCTGAACAGACGTCCGGCCAATGTGACTGCTCTCACTGTTGCGCGTGGCGGCCGCCGTTCCCATTGTCTCGCATAGCCCCGATTTAGTCTCGCCCTACTGCGACATCAGCCGAATTGAGGCGCACAGAAAAGGGAACTATCTCGGAGATCATCGCGCCAACCCAGCCGTTCCAAAGCCACAATCACCTTCTTTGAAACTGAGTATCAGTTGACTTGACACTCAGTTTCACTGTAGAACGGTGACATGGTTCCTGACAATGTCGTAGAAACTGCCTCACTCACGGGCGCTGCCGTCGACGCCGGCAAGTCGCCCGGAAAATCGGCGCAGGCGTATGCCGCGGCCCTACTGGACACTCAACGGCAGCGGCCGGCGGGCGCACCCAGCGCCGATCCGCGCCCCGTCCGAAGCGTTGGCGTAATCGGGGCCGGGCTCATGGCGAGCCAGCTTGCCCTTGTTTTTGCCAAACAGCTCGGCGTTCCGGTCCTGATCACGGATCTTTCCCAGGCAAAGGTGGATGGCGCGCTTGGCTGGATCGCCGGGCACTTGGAGAAGCTGGTGAGCCGGGGGCAACTCAGCGAAACGGCGGCCCGCGACTTGGGAAGTCTTGTCCGCGGCACCGTGGATAAGCGCGAGTACCGGGACTGCGATGTGGTCATCGAGGCGGTGTTCGAGGAGTTGGCCGTCAAACGCGCCGTCTTCGCGGAGATCGAGCCCCTGCTGCGCACTGATGCGCTGCTCCTGACGAATACGTCGTCCCTTTCCGTGACGGCGATGGGTCACGGCCTGGCCCATCCGGAACGCCTGGTGGGACTGCATTTCTTCAATCCGGTGGCTGTGCTGCCGCTCGTGGAAATCATCAGCACTGAAAGCAACGACGACGTCAGCGTCGCCACCGCTTGTTCGCTTGCCCGGCTTCTGGGCAAGACTGCGGTCCTGGTAACGGACACGCCGGGCTTTGTCGTGAACCGGATCCTGACCCGGCTGTTCTGCGAACTGCTGCAGGTCATTGATGACGGGACGGATATCGAGCTGGCGGACCATGCCCTGGACCCGCACGGGCTACCCATGACCCCGCTGACGCTGCTGGGTTTCATCGGACCCGCGGTCCAGTTGCACATCTGCGAGACCATGCACGCCGCCTACCCTGACCGGTTTTATGTCAGTACCAGCCTGGCAGCCATTGCGGATGCCCGGCTGCGCGGCTACCTCGCTAAGTCCGGCACGGTGCTTCCCGAGGCGGCCGCCTTGCTGCCGTCTGCCGATGCCGGAGATTCGGTGCCGGCACCTGACGCGGAGGCCATCAGGGCAGGGATACTTGACGCCCTGGCCGAGGAGGTGGGCCTGATGCTCGCCGAAAAGGTGGTGGCCGGTCCGGCGGAAGTGGATTTGTGCATGCTGCTGGGCGCCAACTTCCCCCAGCGTCTGGGGGGCCTCACCCCGCTGCTAGACCAAAGCGGCGCCTCCCGGCGTGTGTGGGGTAAAGATTTCCACCCCGGGTCCGGCTTCGCCTGATAGCCAGGGCCGCGCGGCCCGCCTCAAACAAGCGCCGCCACCTCCGCGCCATTTCTCAATTCCTCCCCAAAAAAGGATGTAAGCCCATGCCCGACTATGACGTCGCTGAACCGCTGGACACGGACTACTACTCCGTCTTCGCCAACATTTCCGCACCCGACCGCGAAGCGTGGAGGCGTGCCCGGGATTTCACCGCGGAGGCCATACCGCAGATGAACGACTACTGGGAACGGGCCGAGTTCCCCGCCCATCTGGCCAAGCGGATGGGCACCATGAACCTCCTGGCCGATGGCATTGACGTACAGGGCCTGGAGCCCATGTCCGCGCTGGCCGCCGGCCTGGTCAACATGGAGGTCTCCCGCGGGGACGGTTCCCTGGGCACTGTCATCGCAGTCCAGGGCGGCCTGGTACTGCGGACGATTGCCCTTTTTGGCTCCGACACCCAGCGCCGGACCTGGCTCGGTCCGCTGGCCCGCGGCGAAAAGCTCGGCGCCTTCGCCCTGACGGAACCGGACCACGGCTCCGATTCCGTGGCACTGGAAACCACCGCCTCGCTCGACGCGGAGGACTACGTCCTCAATGGCGAGAAGAAGTGGATCGGCAACGGCTCCGTAGGCGATGTCACGGTGGTATGGGCACGCGATGACGACGGCGATGTCCGTGGTTTCCTGGTGGAACAGGACCGGGAGGGTTACGAGGCCGAAACCATCACCGGAAAGGCCTCGCTGCGCGCAATCCACCAGGCCCGGATCAAGCTGAACAACGTCCGCATTCCAAAGGCCAATCTTCTCCCCGGCGCCCGCACTTTCAAGGACACGTCCGAAATCCTTGTTGCCACGCGTTTGGGGGTCGCCTGGTCCGCTCTCGGCCACGCCACCGCCGTCTACGAAGCCGCGTTGAACTATGCCACGCAGCGGACACAGTTCGGCAAGCCGCTGGCAAAGTTCCAACTTGTCCAGGAGCGACTGGCGTACATGCTCTCGGAGCTGACCAGCATGCAGCTGCACTGTTTCCACCTCGCGGGACTTGATGCGGCCGGCGAGATGCGCCCCACCCAGGCCTCGATGGCGAAGTACCACAACACCCGCAAGGCCCGCGAGCTGGCGTCCATTGCCCGCGACATGTTGGGCGGCAACGGCATCCTGCTGGAAAACCACGTGATCCGGCACCTTCTCGACATCGAATCCATACATACGTACGAAGGAACGCAAAGCATTCAGACCCTATTGATCGGCCGCGATGTCACCGGACAAAGCGCCTTCGCCTAAGGATTCGCCATGACCACAGTTGAACTTCCCAATGAAACCCCGCTGAGCCCCCTGCGGTTCCTGCAGCGCTCCGCCGAGGTGTTCGGACAGAAGACGGCGATCATCCACGGTGACCGCTCCTATACGTACCGGGACTTCGCCGCCGAAGCCCAGGGGCTGGCCAAAGCGATCAAGAGCAGGATCCAGCCCGGAGACCGGGTGGCCTTCCTGTGTCCTAATGTGCCGGAACTGCTGATTGCCCATTACGCCGTCCCCCTGGCTGGCGGCGTCCTGGTGGCCCTGAACTCGCGGATGTCCGCCAGGGAACTCCAATACATCCTGGAGCATTCCGAAGCCAGGCTGCTGTTTGCCGATTCGGAACTGCTGGCCACCGTGGCGGGAATGGACCTGGGCCTGACACAGCTGGCTGAGGTGATCGAAGTGCCTGACAGCACCATCCCGTATCCGGACGTCCCGGCAGGCATCGGCACGACGCAGTACGCAGACTTCCTCGCCGCGTCCGGACACCAGGACGCAGATCTTCCGTGGAGCGTAGAGGACGAACGCGCCCCGATCACGCTCAACTACACCTCCGGCACCACGGGCAAGCCCAAGGGAGTGCTGTATTCGCATCGCGGTGCCTACCTGAACTCGCTCGGGGAAACCTTCCACAATCACTTCACCGGCGACACGCGCTACCTCTGGACCCTTCCGATGTTCCACTGCAACGGTTGGTGCACCACTTGGGCCGTGACGGCGGCCGCAGGCGTCCACATCTGCCTGCGGGCAGTGCGCGCCGACGCCGTCTGGGACGCCATCGACACTCTCGGAGTCACCAACCTCTGTGGCGCCCCCACGGTGTGCAGCATTATTGCCGGCGCACCCCAGGCCCACGAGCTCAAGGTGCCGCTGCGGATCACGACGGCGGGGGCGCCGCCGTCGCCCGCGATCATCGCGTCACTGGAGTCAATCGGGATCAGCGTGGTCCACGTTTACGGGTTGACCGAGGTGTACGGCCCGTACACGATCTGTGAGCATCAAACCGAGTGGGATGATCTTTCCGCCCAGGACAGGGCCGTCAAGATCTCCCGCCAGGGGGTGGGGATGCTGCAGGCCGAGACGGCGCGCATCGTGGATCTGGACATGCTCGATGTCCCGGCCGACGGCGCAACGCTGGGCGAAATCGTGCTGCGGGGTAACAACGTGATGCTCGGTTACTTCAAGGATCCCGAGGCCACGGCCGACGCCTTCCGCGGCGGCTGGTTCCATACCGGCGACCTCGGCGTGATGCATCCCGACGGCTACATCCAGCTCAAGGACCGGGCCAAGGACATCATCATCTCCGGCGGAGAAAACATCTCCACAATTGAGGTGGAGCAAGCCATTATGAGCCACCCGGCGGTGCTGAACGTGGCCGTGATCGGCGTCGCGCACGAGAAATGGGGCGAACGCCCGGTGGCCTTTGTCATCCGCAGCAGCTCCAGCTCGGTCACGGCCGAGGAGATCCGCTCGCACGTCAAGGGCCTGCTCTCAGGATTCAAGGTTCCGGACAGGATCCTTTTCCCCGAAGAGCTCCCTCACAACTCCACCGGCAAAGTCCTGAAGTCGCGGCTACGTGCCCTGGACCTCAGCGCCCCCGCCCCCAGCAAGGAACCCACTAAATGAGTAGCCAGGACATAGTTGTTGTGGGCGCGGCCCGCACCCCTCAAGGAAAGCTGATGGGCCAGCTGGCTTCACAAAGCGCTGTGCAGCTGGGCGCCGCGGCCATCGCCGCGGCCCTGGAGCGCTCCGGGATCGGACCGGCGTCCGTCGACGCGGTCATCGTGGGCCAGGTCCTGACGGCCGGCGCGGGCCAGAACCCCGCGCGGCAAAGCGCCGTCGCGGCAGGAATACCGCTCAGTGCCCCCGCCGTCACGGTGAACAAGGTCTGCCTCTCCGGGCTGAGTGCCATCATCGAGGGCGTCCGGTTGCTCAAACTGGGCGAGGCGAATGTGGTGGTCGCCGGCGGCCAGGAATCCATGAGTCAGGCGCCGCACCTGCTCACCGGCTCGCGCGCCGGTTACCTCTACGGCGGCATCACGGCCGTGGACTCGGCCAGCCATGATGGGCTCACGGATGCCTTTGACCAGGAGCTCATGGGCATTGCCACGGACCGCGCCAACGCGGACCTTCAGCTCTCCCGCGAGGTGCAGGACACTATCGCGGCGCTGTCCCACCAGCGGGCAGCCGCGGCCCGGGCCGAGGGAAGATTCAGCGCCGAAATCGTCCCTGTTTCGGTGCCGCAGAAGCGCGGCGCGCCCGTACTGGTAGGCGATGACGAGGGCGTCCGCCCGCAATCCACGCAGGAGGTGCTGGCCGGGCTAAAGCCGGCCTTCACCGCGGAGGGAACAGTCACCGCCGGAAATGCTTCACCGCTGAGCGACGGCGCCGCCGCCGTCGTGCTGGTGACCCGCGAGTACGCCGATGCCCACGGGCTCGAGGTGCTGGCCGTCGTCGGGCCCGCCGGGCAGATCGCCGGGCCCGACACAACACTGCCGGACAAGCCGGCACAGGCAATCACCGCGGCCCTCGCGCGCGCCGGCTGGACGGCCGGGGATCTTGACTTTGTGGAGATCAACGAGGCCTTCGCCTCGGTGGTGGCCCACTCCGCAGCAGCCCTGGGCGTCGGTTTGGACAAGGTGAACATCAACGGCGGAGCCATCGCCATCGGACATCCGATCGGCGCCTCCGGAGCGCGGCTGGTGGTCTCGGCCGTCCATGAACTAATGCGGCGCGGGAGCGGCAAATCCGCCGTCGCGCTTTGTGGCGGCGGCGGACAGGGTGACGCGCTGCTACTGTACCGGGATGGCATCAGTGGCTAATTTCCGTTCCGGCGTGGCCGAGGCCGCGCTGGATCTGTTCACCGACAATGGCTACGACCCGACCAGCGTGGACGATATTGCCCTCGCTGCCGGAATCTCCCGCAGCACCTTCTTCCGTCAGTTCCGCGCTAAGGAAGACGTGATCTTTGCGGACCACGAAGCCCTGCTCACCGAGCTGACGGTTTACCTGGCAGCCAGCCATCCCGATCCGTGGGAGGCTGTGTGCCAGGCCGCAGAGCTGGTCTTCGTGAAATTTTCCGAACGCCGAAAGCTGTCCCAAAAGCGCTACCACGTGGTGCAGGCGGTGCCCGCGCTGCGGGACCGGGAAACGATCATGGTCTCCCGCTATGAACGTCTTTTCTCGGACTACCTTCGCCAGGCACTGCCGGGCATATCAACGCTTGATGCAATCCGGTTCGCCGCTGCTGTCACCTCAACCCATAACTATGTGCTGCGCGAAATGATGCTGGACTCCTCCCGCGGTTCCCTCCAGAACCTGGAACACGAGCTGTTGGCGGTGCGCCGTATTTTCGGGGTACTGCCGCAGGGCGGCCCCGCATCCGTCCCGGCCGGGGACGACCTGGTTGTGGCTGTTTTTCCCCGCTCGACACCCACTGCTGAGCTGGCGCGGCGCATCCAGGACAAGATCGACGGCCGCTCCGTCTAGCCTGCTCCATCCGGCTGCTCAGTCCACCTGCTCCATCTAACCGGGGAAGGGCCCTATGACAGGGAGTGACAACGACGTCTACCGTCCGAGCGACCGCGACCTGCTGAAGCGGGCGATCCGGGAAACCGCAGCCCGGACAGGCTCAGCGGTGTTCTTCGCAGGCCTCGTCAACCGCACCGAGCTCACCATCACCGAGTTCTTCGGCACCACGACGCACGGTCTGAAGAACCTCAGCGTGCAGCCCGGGGAGGGGGTGGGCGGGCGGGCCCTCTCCCAGGCGCGCACGGTCGGGGTGGCCGATTACTTTGACTCGGACAGCATCACCCATCATCATGACGCCGCCGTACGCATCGAGGGGCTGCGGACTATGGTGGCGCTCCCCATCCTCGTAGACGGCCGTGCCCGGTGTGTCCTCTACGCGGCAACGCGGGAGCGGACATCGATCGGCGAGTCCGTGGTGACCGAACTCAGCACCGGCGCCTCGAGGATCTCGCGGGAACTGGCCATTCGGGACGAGGTGGACCACCGAGTCTCGATTCTCCGGGTCGTCCAAAGCCTGGCCGCGGAGCCACCGGACCGGAACCTCATCGAGACCGTCCGGCTCGCGCATGCCGAGCTCCTCTCGGTGGCCAGCACCACGACTGATCCCGAACTCGCCCAGCGCATCATCGCCGTGACCGCACGGCTCGAGGGCTCCGACGCGGCGCCGGCCGGCGTCCCGCACCTCACCCGGCGGGAGACGGATGTGCTCGCCCAAGTGGCGCTCGGCTGTTCCTATGCCGAAACCGGCAAACGGCTCTCACTCAAGGCAGTGACCGTGAAGAGCTACATGCAGACGATCATGGCGAAACTGGACGCGCACAGCCGTGCGGAGGCCGTAGTGGCCGCACGCCGGCTCCGCCTTTTGCCCTGACCGGTGGCGCGAAAACACCTCCATCGGGAGGTGGTGGCGAACGCACGGCGCTGGCACGATGACATCTTCGCGTCGAAACAAACCTCGTTTCGACGACCGATGTCAAAGGAGATATCGCATGCTCGAAAGCCTCGCACCGGTTGCGAACCGGTCCGGTCCGCGCCGCACCTCGATGGCCAGGGTCGCCGTCGCCAGCTCGATGGGCAGCATCATCGAGTTCTACGACTTCCTCATCTACGGTACGGCTGCGGCCCTCGTCTTCCCCCAGGTCTTCTTCCCGGCGCTCGGCCCGGCCGCCGGCACTCTCGCCTCATTCGGAACCTTTGCCGTGGCCTTCGTCTCGCGCCCCCTTGGTGCCGTCCTGTTCGGCCACTTCGGTGACAGGCTGGGGCGCAAGAAAACGCTCGTCAGCACACTGCTCATCATGGGCATCGCGACCGTCACCATCGGGCTGCTGCCCGACGCCAGCGTAATCGGGATCGCCGCGCCGATCATCCTCGTTGTTCTCCGCTTTCTTCAGGGATTCGCTGTCGGCGGCGAATGGGCCGGCGCGGCACTGATGGCCGCCGAGTACGCCCCGCCCAAACACCGGGGCCTCTTCGCAGCCTTCCCCCAGCTGGGCCCGTCGATTGGCTTCGCCCTCGCGAGTGCAACCTTCCTCATCATCAATCTGTCACTCGGCGACAAGTCGGAGGCATTCCTCACGTACGGCTGGCGCATTCCTTTCATCGGAAGTGCAGTGCTCGTTATGATCGGTCTCTACATCCGCCTCAAGATCGAAGAGACTCCGGTCTTCAAGGAGGCCAGCAACTCGAGCGCCGTCCCGGCCGGGCCCCGCAAGCTACCCGTGTGGGAGTCGGTGCGAAACCAGCCACGCCAGATCCTCCTGGGCGGCGCCTCCACCATGATGCTCTTCGCTTTCTTCTACATCGGCACAGCCTTTCTCAGCAGCTATGGCACAAGTGCCGAGGGCCTTGGCCACAGCCGACCCACCATCCTCTCGCTGGGAATCGTCGGCGCGATGTT
The DNA here is from genome assembly GCF_023913735.1 of Pseudarthrobacter raffinosi. Classification (GTDB taxonomy): domain Bacteria; phylum Actinomycetota; class Actinomycetes; order Actinomycetales; family Micrococcaceae; genus Arthrobacter; species Arthrobacter raffinosi. Next base: position 23,489 of record NZ_JAMXBH010000029.1, on the reverse strand, counting down.
CTTCGCAGCAGGAACTATTGGCAGCGCAGTGCTCTCCGACCGGATCGGCCGCCGAGCCGTGATCGTTGGCTCGTGCGTCGTGGCGATCCCCTGGTCGCTCCTGCTTTTCCCGATTCTCGACATCGGCACCACCTGGTCGTTTGCAGTCGGGCTGTCCGGCACGCTGCTGATCGTCGCCGGAATCTACGGTCCGGTGGGCGCCTTCCTGCCGGAGCTCTTCGCCACCCGTTACCGCTACACAGGTGCCGGAATGGCCTACAACCTCGGAGCGCTCGTCGGCGGCGGCATCACGCCGCTGGTGGCCGCATCGCTCGGCGCCAGCCTGGGGAGTCCCGCCATCGGGCTGCTTCTGGCCGGCGTGAGCCTGGTGAGCCTCTTCGCCACTTTCGGCCTCCCGGAAACCCGTGGCATCGACCTCGCAACCTCCGGAACCACCGCCGCAAAGTGACCGTAGCGGGCGCCCTTTTCACCAGATTTGTCGGCATGGACGAGCTCGATTTCCTGCTCCCGGGCCTAGTTCCTGAGGTGCTTCGCTCCGCCGTGGGGATGGAAAATTTGGCCGGGTCACCTCTGATCCGGTGGATCTCTGGTGCTTGCAGAGGCTGTGGGGACACACTTGATGTGTGTGTTTCGGTGGACCCCGATTCCCCTATGGTGCCGGTGAGCCTGTGGACTAGTTTGGTGGTGGAGGGCACAGTTTTGTTGTCCGCGGGACCGTGGATTGTTGCCTTTGAGCACGAATGTCAGATTTGTCGTTTATCTGCCCTCCCCGGAACGCATGCATCTTGATTCCTGCCGGAACGACTGGGAAGGGTGATCCGCCATGGAAGTGATCCACCCGCGGTGCGCGGGCATTGATATTTCGAAGAAGGACGCGAAGGTCTGCGTCCGTGTCCAGGGCCGCGGAGCGAAGGCAACTGCCTCTACGGTCACCACTCGGGGTGCGATGACCGGTCAGATCCTGGACCTGAAGGAGCACCTGCTCAAGGAGCGGGTGAGCCTGGTGATGATGGAAGCGACCGGTGATTACTGGCGTCCCTTCTATTACCTGCTTGAAGACGAAGACCTGAACGTGGTCCTGGTCAACGCCCGTGACGCCAGGAACGTCCCGGGACGCAAAACCGATGTCTCCGACGCTGCCTGGCTCGCGGATCTGGGAGCCCACGGGCTGGTCCGTGCTTCGTTCGTGCCACCGCCGCCGATCCGTGAACTGCGGGACCTGACCCGGGCCAGGACCATCATCACCCGGGAGCGGACCCGGGAGATCCAGCGGCTGGAGAAGCTCCTCGAGGACGCCTGCATCAAGCATCCCTCCATGCCTCATTTCACGGCTCCACATGGTGCAAGGAGGATACGCTCAGAATCATCCGATCGAGTCGGTAACCAAGAACGGCGCCCGGCACCCGTTTGTGCGGGTTCCGGGCGCCGTGCTTTGTCTTGAGGCTGCCTGCTGCTTAGGCCAGGGCTGCGATAGTGCGGTTCTGGCTGCGGCCGAAGACCAGGGCGTCGATGGAGAACCGGCCTGCCCCGACGATGGCGAGGGCTGCCGCGCCGGCCGCGAGGACGAGCACGAGTTCGTATCCGCCTTTGTCAGCGAAGATGCCGGCGGGGGCGTGGACCAGGAACAGGGCGCCTAGCATGTCCAGTGCCAGGAGGGCGGCCACTGGGCGGACCAGTACGCCAAGAATGATGGCGGCGCCCCCAAGGAGTTCCAGAAAGCCGATGGCGGGAGCAACCAGCTGAGCAGCCGGTACCCCCATCTGAACGAAAGCGGCCTGCGTGCCCGGGATGGTGTATTCAAAGATCTTCTGCCAGCCGTGGGCAAAGAAGACAACGCCCACGGCCAGGCGCAGGACTGTACGGGCGAGATTGGACTGCGTGGCAGCGGGATAGACCGGAGAAGTCATGGGATCGTTCCTTTTGTCTTGGCTTCCTGAAGGGGGCGGTTCAAGCCCGGCCTTCGGAAGTTTAGTTGATGTTTCAAGTACCACTCTAAGGGTCAATGGTTGTTGCGTCAACTAATTTGTCGACTGTGCGCAGTATTTTCTGAGCGGGACTGGCGAGGGGGCTCATGCAGTCACGTCATGACGGCGATAGAGGGGCGCCATAGCCGCATCAGGATCCAGCTTCCCCAGGAGGGCATCGGCGATCCCCCGGAGCTGGCCGAGCTGTTCGGGAGTGAGGGCGTCAATGACGTGACTGCGGACGTTTGCCACATGGCCCGGCGCGGCTTCCAGGATTTTGCGCCATCCATCATCGGTGATGCGGGCGTTGGTTGCACGCCGGTCCTCGGGGCAGGGAAAGCGCTCCATTAGACCGCGCGCCTCGAGCCGCTTGACGACGTGGGACAGGCGGGGCAGCGTGGCGCTGGTCCGGGCCGCCAGGGCGGTCATTCGCAGGGTCCGGTCAGGGGCTTCGGAGAGCATCGCGAGCACGTAGTACTCAAAACTGGTCAGGTCCGCGTCACGGCGCAGCTGGGAGTCCAACACATTGGGCAGCAGCTCGACCACCGTATACAGCCGCACCCAGGCAGCCAATTCGTCTTTTGTAAGCCAGTTCGTTTCCATGGCTCCATTCTCTCCGAAGTTTGTTGTTGCGACAACTAACCTTAGCCGCTACTATTTAGTTGAAGCCTCAATCAACTGGGGTTCGAAACGAAGGAGACCGTTATGACCACTGTAAGCATCCTCGGAACGGGCAACATGGGCACGGCCATCGCCGGCATCGTTGAAAAAGGCGGCAACACCGTCCAGGTCCTCGGCAGCGAGGACACTGCCCAGGCGGTCACCGGTGAGATTGTCGTCCTGGCCGTTCCCTACCCCGCCGTGCAGGAGATCCTGGCCCAACGTGCTGGCCAGCTCGCCGGCAAGATCATCGTGGACATCACCAACCCGTTGAACTTTGAAACCTTCGACTCCCTGACCGTGCCGGCTGATTCCTCGGCCGCTGCCGAAATCCAGGCCGCGCTACCGAACTCCCACGTGGTGAAGGCCTTCAACACCACCTTCGCGGCCACCCTGGCCGCGGGCGAGATCGCCGGGCAACCCACCACTGTGCTGATCGCCGGGGACGACGCCGACGCGAAATCCCGGCTCGCGGAGGTCATCACTGCCGGCGGCCTGCGCGCCATTGATGCCGGCTCACTGCGACGGGCACGTGAGCTGGAGGCAAAGGGCTTCCTTCAGATCGCCCTCGCGGCCGGCGAGAAGATCTCTTGGACTGGAGGATTCGCCGTCCAGGCCTGACCCGACGGTCAGCCCAACCCCGCAGCATCGCATCACCGGGAGCCGCCCCGCCTTCATTCTGGCCGGCTCCCGAGGCACGCTCATGGCCCCAAACAGAGAAAGAATTACCTCCGATGCCAGTCTCCCCCGTCCGGCTGAACCACGCCGTACTATTCGTCACCGACCTTGACCGGGCCGAGCGCTTCTACACCCACGTCTTCAGCATGGAAGTGGTCGCCCGCGAACCGGCTGCGAACGCTGCATTCCTGCGGCTGCCCCGCTCCGGCAACCACCACGACCTCGGCCTCTTCGGCGTAGGCGCCGCCGCGGCGGCTAAGGTGCGTGGCGGCGTCGGGCTCTACCACCTCGCGTGGCAGCTGGACACCATCGATGAGCTCGCCGAGGCCCGCCGGACCTTGACGGACGCTGGCGCATACACCGGTCAGTCCAGCCATGGCGCCACCAAGAGCATCTACGGCGCAGATCCGGACGGCAACGAGTTCGAACTTATGTGGATGCTTCCCCGGCAGCATTGGGGCGAGTACGAGAACACCGCCCCCGTCGAGCCGCTGGAGCTCGACGCCGAACTGGCCCGATGGTCCGGCGTGCCCACCGCCGGCCGCATCGCCACAGCCAGCACTGAGGAGGACAACTCATGAATGACGATTTCGGCAAACCTACCGCCATCTGGCACAGCCCTGACGCCCCCGACCGTCCCCTTGTGGTCCTATTGCACGGACGCGGCGCCGACGAGACCGGCATCATTGGCCTAGCCGGACACCTGCCACCCGGACCATCGTACGCAGCCGTCCGCGCACCGATCCCCGCCGGAGGCGGATACGCCTGGTTCGCCAACCGCGGAATCGGCCGTCCGGTCGCGGAGTCCCTCACTCAGACCATGGCCTGGTTCCGGGAGTGGCTCGACGACGTGGCGCCCGCGGGCCGCCAGGTCATACTCGTTGGCTTCAGCGGCGGCGCCGCGTTCGCCGGTGGTCTGCTTCTGGCCGATCCGCAGCGCTTCGCCGGCGCTGCAATCCTGTACGGAACGTTACCGTTCGACGCCGGCGTCCCAACCTCACCTGCGCGCCTGGCCGGAGTGCCGGTCTTTATAGCCCAAGGCGACACGGACACAGTCATCCCCCGCGAACTGCTGGACCGCACGTGGACCTACCTGCTCGGCGATTCCGGCGCACCCGCCTACGCACGCCGCGACCCCGGCGGCCACGGGCTCACCAACACCACCATTGCCGAGCTTGGCGGCTGGATCGCAGAACGTCTGAATTTCCTTGCCACCCGCAGCATTCTGCCCTCCGGGCCCGGCAGGTGGGATACCCTTCCAGACGGCAAACTTCCGGCCCGCCAAGGTACCCGGCCCGAAGTTTCCTGGTCGATTCCCCAGCAGCAACGCTCCGACAACAGCCCCCTCCATATCCGAGAGCAACTTCTCAGCAGCATCACGGCCTTGCCAGGGGTAACCGCCCGTCAGTCAGCCATCTCCGTACCCGGCGCATCTGGCTTCATGGTCGAACAGGGCCCGGGGGCCCCGCTTGATGCGTTCCTCGTGCCACAAATTGGCGAGTTCGCACACCTCCACCCCGACTACGACGGTTCTCTGCATCTGGCACTGCCGCTGGCGCTGAGCCGCGACGCAATCGCCAAGGGATGGGCCGTCGCCCACCCCCTCGCGGGCATCCGCCTCGCCCACGGAATGGTCATGATCTACGGGCCACGGAATGCGACCGAACTCGACACCGTCACCGGCATCGTCCAGACCAGCCACGCCTACGCCACGCCAGTGCTCCCCGCAAGCGACGGGAGTGCCTGACATGCCGCGGAGCCAAGTCCGCAGGCCGCCATGGCTCCCGTGCCATTAGCTTTAGCGTATGGCAGTTCGCACGGTCTGCGAAAGATGCAGCGCCCTCGTATCCGCCCCGCCAGGAAGTTGCATTTGAAGCGGGATGTACCCAAAGCTCAGATCGTAAAGCGGGTCAGCGTAAACGAGGGCTCCGCCTGCCCACGTCGGAAACGACGCCCAGAAAATGGAACACGTCGTTGAAGCAAGAGAAAGAACGGGAGGACTCACGTGATGGCCAACTGGGCGGCCAGCAATCCTAACAACGCGACAGACACCGATTTTCCCTCAGGACATGTCACCCAGAACGCCAGGACGCATGAACTGATACCAGCCGAAAAGTTGCAGGAAAGGACCGCAATGCACGCCGAACGGATGCCCGTCCAGGGGCGTGTGCACAATCTACACACCCCCTTTGGCCGGACAAACCCGCGATGCGCGCGCTCTGCTTGGCCCACAGGAAGCAGCTATTGGAGGAAAAGCTAGAAGGAAATTTCCCTAGGTCATGTCGTCAACACAACCCGTAGCCATGAATGAGTGATGGCCAACAAGGGCCATCAGAACAAGCCACAAAGAGGACCGACAACCCAGGACGCCAGCAGGCGGAGGGCCCACCAGCCAGGACCCTAGCCCGCCACCCACACAACCGCGAGGCCACTAGGACCAGCCACAGACCGCGGCCACAATCAGAGGGACCCGCGGAGGGTTAATGTACACACATTAAAAGCAAAACCCCCTCTGACGAGGGGGGAATACGTGCCCAAGGTGGGACTCGAACCGGAATCCAGCCCCCGAAACCACTGGACTCCCCCGCAAACATCCCGAATCCGGCCCAGTCCGGCACCAGTACGACCCGATCCGAAGCCCAGGGTGTGCACAATGTGCACACCCCTTTCAGCCTGCCGCAGGCAACGTTGAATCGGGCAAGGACACCCGGGCCGTCGCCCGACTTCCTTCCGCATCCATGTCCTGGACCGCTGCAGTCATGCCTTGTGCCACCGCACGTCCGCTCACCAGGATGGCAGCACCGGCACCGGGCCGTCCACGTCAATATGTTCGGCGTCCCCGCGGGCCAGCCACTGGAGCAGGCCTTCGCGGTCGGACACAACCCGCAGACCGCCGTCGCCGATCACCCACTCGTCACGTTCCTCGGTCACCAACGTCATTCCCGGCGACCCCTTGGCCCGGAGTGAACGCACCACGGCTTCGAGGGCGTTCAGCAGCGAATCCGGATCGGCCTCCTCGATGGTCCAGGCAGTGTCGAGGTCATGGTGATGCACCACCACCTCGGCAATCCGGAGCGCAACGATGGAGGTGGCAGGGAGCGCACCGCCGTTAAGCTGCACCTCAGGGGCCGCAAGCCCCCCGCCCAGCCGCTGTGCCTGCTCGGCGAAGTTCCGGGCCGACTCCCGCAATTCCCCGACGAGCTCTTCCCTCGGGAGAGCGGCCAAGGCGGCGATCTCCTGGGAGCGGGCGTCCCGTGAGGCATACAAGGGACGCTCCTCACCTGACGTGGCCCAGTCGATGAGCTTCACCAAAGCGCGGCCGCTGGAGGCGACGTGGGCGATGACATCGGCTCGCGTCCACCCTTCACACAGCGAGGGAGCGGTCATCTCGTCGTCGACAAGGGACTCAACGGTGGCCAGGAACATGTCCGACTCCCGGCCGAGGCGGGACAGGTCTGAGTGAAGGCGTGCGGGCTTGATCATTTTGCCAGCCTATCCACGCGTCAGTATTCCGACCAGCGTTCCTGCCCTGCTGTTCCATATCCAGATCGTATGGATTGAGACGGGCGGGACTGCCCCGGGTCTTGCTCCCAAAACACCCATTTGATATGTGCAGCATATAAATATCCCCCGGGCGAAAAGCCGGGTATTTCCCTCATATGACTTGCATCACAGCTCTGTCAGGCTGAAAGCAATCGGAAGACGGCCCCGAAGATCCTTCGCTGCGCTGCTCCGCCTTCACTTCCCCCAGAGAGGACCTGGCATCATGACACAACCGCATGCCGTTATAGCCGAAAATCCAAAAAAGGAGGCGCGCACCGCCAATTGGGTGGCCTTCATCATCTGCACAGCCCTCGTGTTTGACGGATACGACCTCGTTATTTACGGCACTGTCCTTCCGGGGCTGCTTGCGGACCCTAGCCAGATCGGCGCTTTTGATACAGTCGCCGCCGGCCTCCTGGGATCCTGGGCACTCATCGGAGTCCTCGTGGGCTCCCTGATCTGCGGCGCAGTCGGCGACTTCTTCGGCCGGCGCCGGCTGATGCTCCTGGGCATCGCCTGGTTCTCGGTGGGCATGTTCGTCACGGCCTTTGCCACCAGCGTCACTGCTTTTGGAGCCTTGCGGTTTGTTACCGGGCTTGGCCTGGGAGTGGTTATCGCTACTGCCGGCGCCACCATGGCTGAATTCGCACCCGCCGGAAGGCGTCAGTTCTACAACGCAATTGTGTATTCCGGAGTCCCTGCAGGCGGCGTCCTGGCATCAATCCTGGGCATCCTGCTGCTCAATGACATCGGCTGGCGCGGGCTGTTCATGATCGGCGCCCTACCCCTCGTCCTCCTCGTGCCCATCGCCTGGTTCAAGCTCCCTGAGTCTCCGCGCTGGCTGCTGGCCCGCGGCCGTGAGCAGGAAGCCCAGGCCGCTTCGCATCGCACCGGCGTTCCGCTTATCGAGGAACGGGTCATTCAACAGGTGGGCGCCGCACCGCAAAAAACAGGTTTCGCCGCAGTGTTCTCCCGGCAGTTCGCTGTGCCATCCATTTTGCTTGGCCTGATGTCGTTCTGTGGCCTGCTCCTGACTTACGGCCTGAACACATGGTTGCCGAAAATCATGGAAGGCTACGGCTACGGGCGCACATACTCCCTGTTCTTCCCCCTGGCGCTGAACCTGGGTGCCGTCGCGGGCGGTCTGCTGCTTTCGCGCCTCGCTGACAAGGGCGGCCCCCAGCGGGTCATCGCCTCCACCTTTGTTCTGGCGACCATCAGCCTGGTGCTGATGACCTTCAGCTTCCCGCTGCCATTGCTGTTCACCTTCATCGCCTTCGCCGGGGTAGGCACACTGGGCACCCAGGTCCTGATTTATGGGTTCCAGTCGAATTACTACACCACCAATGCCCGGGCCGCTGGCGTGGCATGGTGCGCAAGTGTGGGACGCTTCGGCGGGATACTGGGACCCATCATCGGTGGCTGGCTGGCTGCCGCAGGCATTGGCGGGGCCACTGCATTTTATATCTATGGGGCCGTAGCCCTCGTCGGCGCAGTCGTGACCGTTTTGGTCCCCCGCCAGCGAAAGCTGGAGGAAGCCGAGCACAAAGTGGAGGAGATCGTCGAAGGGCGGACAAGGGACAGTATCCCTTCGGAGCAACTCAGGTAGCCCGCGTGATGCTGCCCTGACAGTATTACGCGTGCCAGATTACCTAGTAGGGATTATTATAGTTATTATTTGAACTAATTACCGCGCACAGGGCAGCATCCTTGAGGCCGGTCCCGGCAGAAGGACGGCAGCACCTTGGACATCCGCCAATTGAACTATTTCATCGCGGTTGCCGAGGAACGGCACTTTGGCCGCGCCGCCAAGCGCCTCCACATGGCGCAGCCACCTCTCTCGCAGCAGATTCGTCAGTTGGAGGACCAGCTTGGCGTGAAGTTGCTCAACCGAACCACCCGCAGGGTGGACCTCACAGCGGCGGGCCAACTCCTGCTGGATCGCGGTCGGCAGATTGTCAACGAGTTAGCGACACTTCAGGCCGATGTCTCTCAAGTGGGCAAGGGCGCCACCGGCGTCCTGAGGGTGGGCTTCTCAGGGTCGGCAACCTACGGCGTCATGCCGCAGATCGCCCGCCTTGCCAAGCAGGTCCTGCCCGGCCTGTCCCTTGCGCTGCACGGCGAAATGCTCACTCCTTCCATGGAAGCAGGGCTGCGGGAGGGTAGACTCGACGCCGCGTTGCTGCGCCCCCCCGTTGCTTCACCGGACATCGACTACCGGATTGTGGCCAAGGAACCGCTTGTCGTCGCGCTTCCCTCGTTCAGCGCCCTGGCCGTAGACCGGACCGTGGCCATGCACGAATTGCAGGACCAGGATTTCATCGCCTATGCACCCGAATCTGTGCTCTACCGCACCACGTCGGACCTGTGCCGCCAGGCCGGCTTCCGGCCACGCATCGCCCAGGTGGTGGGAGAGACCTCCACGATGCTGGCCTTCGTGGCCGCTGGGGGCGGGGTGGCCGTCATGCCGTCCAGCGTGCGGGCCATCCAACTCGAAGGCGTGGCCTACCGGGAGATTGAAAACGTCCCCGCGGTCGAACTCGCAGTCGCCTGGATGCGCGGGCATCCCTCCACCCTGCTGCAAAATTTCCTGGAAGTCGTTGATACCGCGACTGCAGAGCCCGGGCGCCTGCCCCCTCACCCCGGCCCCGTGCCGTTTCCCACTGATGAAAGGCTGACCCGCTGATGAAGATCGCAGCCATTGAGGCGATCCCCTACTCGATCCCCTATCTCCACCCCCTGCACTTCGCCTCCGGGTCCGTGCACGAGGCAGACCATGTGATCATCAGGCTCCGCACAGACGACGGGCTGGTGGGCACTGCCGACACACCGCCGCGCCCCTACACCTATGGTGAGACGCAGAAGTCCATCGTCGCGGTGGTAGAAGATATTTTTGCCCCGCAGCTGATCGGGGTCGACATCTTTGACCGGGAGAAGGTCCAGGAAATCCTGTACCGGACTGTCCACAACCAGACGGCCAAGGGGGCCGTGGATATCGCCCTGTGGGACGTCATTGGCAAGACTCTCGGGCAGCCGGTGACAAAGCTGCTGGGCGGGTACTCCGACTCGCTCCGGGTCTCCCATATGCTCGGCTTTAAGCCTGCCCAGGAGTTGCTGGCATTGGCGCTGGAGTTCCGCGAGACCTATGGCATCAACACCTTCAAGCTCAAGACCGGGCGCCGTCCCCTTCACCTCGACATCGAGGCCGCCCGGGTACTGCGCGATGGCCTTGGCGAGGACGCTGAGCTTTACATGGACGCCAACCGCGGGTGGTCCGCCAACGAGGCCGCCGAAGTGCTGCGACGCACGGCGGAGTTGGGCCTGCAGTTCCTGGAGGAACCCGACGACGCCCGCGAAGTCCTCGGGCGCCGTCGCCTCGTGGCGAACTCCCCCATCCCCATCGCTGCGGACGAGTCTGCTGCCAATCTAGGTGAGGCCGCACGGGAAATCCTCACCGGGGGCGCGAACCTCCTGGCTGTAAAGACGGCACGGTCCGGTTTTACCGAGGCCGCCAAAATCGTGGGGATGGCCGAGGGTATGGGCATCGACGTTTATATTGGCAACCAAATCGACACTCAGGTCGGCACCGCCGCCTCGGTGGTCTTCGGCGCTGCCTTCGCCCATACGGCCAAGCGTGCGGCGGAGCTGTCGAATTACCTGGACATGGCCGACGACCTCCTGGCCGAGCCCCTGGCCATCACCGGCGGTCGCATCCGTGTTCCCGAGGGACCAGGCGTGGGCACAGCCGTTGATGAAGACAAGCTCTCCCTGTACCGCTCAGACCGATGACATCCCAACCTCCGAAAGTAGATCCGTGAAATTTCTTGTCCACATGGACGTAAACCTGCCCGCCGACCTCCCCGCCGCGGAAGCCGCGGAGATCAAGGCCAAGGAGAAGGCCTACTCGCATGAGCTACAGCACTCGGGAAAGTGGCCGGAAATCTGGCGAGTGGTTGGGGAGTACGCCAACTACTCAATCTTCGACGTCGATTCGAACGACGAACTTCATGAGATCCTGCAGAACCTGCCGTTGTTCCCTTTCATGGACATCTCGGTGGTGCCGCTCGCCAAGCACCCGTCCGACGTCAAGTAAACGCCGGGTCAAGTCACACCTGCTTACTTCAGAACAAGCTGTGTTCCGGGTCAGTCCTTGGCCCGGAACACAGCCGCAAGTTCGCTGCGGGAACGGATTCCCATCTTCCGGTAGACCCGCGTCAGGTGGTACTGAACCGTCTTCTCCGCCAGGAACAGAGCCCGCGCCGCCTCCTTGTTGGTAGCCCCGGCCGCTACCAGTTCGACCACCGCCCGTTCCTGTGCTGTTAACTGAAGGTGGTGGTCGCTGGCCGCCATGAGCACGGGATCGGCCGGATCGGGCAGGTTACCGACGTCAAGACCTGTTGCTTTGAGCTCACGGTCGCACCGTTCCACGTACGTGGCCGCCCCAAGGGAGTCGTACAGGTCGCGGGCCACGCGCAGGACCGAGGACGCCAAGCGCCGTTTGCCCGCCCGGCGCATGCTTTGGCCGTAGGCAAAGCTGACCCGCGCCCGCAAATACGGCCGGTTAAGCCCGCGGAGGTGGCCCAGGGACGTCTCGAAGTGCTCCCTGGCAGTGTCGGGGTCCCCCTGCGCGGCCACGAGTCGGCCCCTCGCCCACGCCATCCGCGCCAGATCCGAAGGCACTTCCCGCTCTCGCGGAACCCGTTCAAACGCGGTAAGGAACGAGTCGGCGGCGTCGAGCTGATCAGTCATGACAAGGGCGTTGACGTAGGTGTCCTGCCAGGGCCAGAAGGACACCCGGTTCTCAGTCCAGGGGTCCAGCTCCGTCAGCGGCTGCAGCACAGCCAAAGCGCTTTCATAGTCGGCCCGAGCCTCGTGGAAGCGGGCACGGGCAAGGCTTGCCGGCACCTGCATGGCCCGGTAGGTCCCCGGCTGCACCGCTGCCTGTGAAACGTAGTATCGAGCCCGGTCCCAGTCCCCGCGCATGGACCAAAGCTCCGCCGCTGTCCAGTACAGCAGGGGCCGGATCAGCGGCATTCGCGAGGTTTCGAGGCGGACAGATGCGCGCGCCACGGTGGCAGCAGCCGCATCCCAGTTGCCAAGCACCAGGTGGGTACGCGCCAGCCAGGCCTCGGCCCACAGGGAAATCCGCATCGAGCCGCCACGGTACTCAGTGGGAGCAGCCGCCTCGAAGTTAATCAACGCTGACTCAACGTTGTCAAGGCGCAATGCCAGCCAGCCGGCACCCATCTGGACCCGCTGCTTCTGGGCGTTCTCGGCAGCATGTTCGAAGGCCCGGTGATAGGAGGCCTCCGCCTCCGAAAGCCGGCCCTGTGCATACAGGCCCAAGCCGTAGATTGCCTCTGACTCAATGTGCGCAGGGGTTCCCGGCTGCGTAAGTTCCATCGCCCGTTCGGCCCAGCCGGTAATCAGCGGGCCGTCCCAGGACGCTACCCCGTGCAGGACGAAGCGCTGCGCCACCTGCGCGGCGGCCGCGGGATCACGCTGCGGGTTGCAGGTGCGCCACGCCATCTCCAGCTGCGTCTGCGCGCTGTCATTTTGTCCCGACACAGTAGAGAGGTATCCCAGGACTGAGGAGCGGAGCGGTGAGGACGGCAGGGCGTCCACTGCCGCGCTCCACATTTGGGCCTGGGCTATATTGCCGGAACCCACCAGGGCGTCCACGGCTCTCAACAGCCTGTCGTTCCGGGAACGGGTGTCCTGGGAAAGCCGGGACGCGGAGAACAGCGCCGTCGAGGCATCCTGCCACACCCCCAGCAGGGCCTGGCCCCGGGCGTGCTCCTCCAACTCCTCAGCAAGGGCCTCGTCTGCTCCGGGAGTCGCTGAGACGCGGTGGCCCAGACGTTCACCCTCGGGCTGCACGGCCTCAGCTGCCAGCCGGTGCAGCGCGATGCGCCGGCTGGGGACGATCTGTTCGTAGATGGCCTGAGCTGTGCCTGGTTCAAAGAACACAACGGAAGAACGGGCCTGATCAACAGTCAACCCCAGCAGCCCTGCCCGGTGTCCCTCGTCGAGTACCTCCATGACCGACTCCAGCCCGCTGACCTGGGAAACCTCCGCCAGACCCGCGCTGCGTCCGAGCACGGACGCAGCCTCTGCCACAGAGACCAGCCCGGGAGACGCGGCCGCCAGGACGCTGCGCATCCGGGCGCGCACCCGGGAGCTCGGAGGCAGGGTAGGAAACCACGTCTGCCACGTCTCCGCTGGTAACTCCTGGAGCAGCTCGACGACCGGTTGCGCAATTCCGCCGGTGTGCTGGACCAGACCGTGGGCCGCCGTGGCACTAAGGTCGATGCCGAGCCTCGTCCGGGCAAGATGCTGGACCTGCTTGGGCGTGAGCGGATCCAGCGGGATCCGGGTGACCTGATGACCTGAAAGGAAGTCCAGGGCACCTACGGGGACACGTGTTGCGTCATCGGGGTTGATCGTGAGCAGGAACAGAATCATTTTTCCGTGCAGCCGGCGCATGACGAAGGTGAGGATGCGCAGGCTCTCGGCGTCGAGTTTGTGAACGTCGTCGACGGCGACAACTACGGTGCCGTGCGACTGCAGTCCTTCAAGGTGGGCGCTGAGCGTCGAAGCGTAATTGACCACCTGGGCCGGCATGAGAGCCGCGACGGGGCCAGCGGGAACCGGCGGGCCGCCGTCGTAATCCTTTGCCGAGCGAAGCGGCGCGGCGAGCATAAGCTGGGAGTAACCGGCGAGGGCAAACTGCGCCTCCCATTCGTCGCCCATGGCGGACAGTACGCGGACACCACGGACCCCGGTGCGGCAGTGCTCAAGGAATAAATCGAGCACTGCGGTCTTCCCGGAGCCCGATGGCCCGGAGATCACCACTGCGCCCACATGTCCCTTGCGGACAGTGCGGAGAATCTCCAACAGCTCCTCGAAGACCTCCCGCCGGCCAACGAGCGGAAGGTCCTCCGCCATTTCACCGCTTATGGAGCCCGTCGTCATGACCGCAATCCTACTGGAGCGGACCGTACGGCCCTGGCGGCGGGAATTCATCACGGCGGCCTTAGCCCAGGTCCCCGCCAGCAACTGGAAGGATGGTTCCGGTGAGGTAAGACGCTTCATCTGATCCAAGGAATACGATCGGCGCGGCCTGTTCGTCCAAGGTCCCGTAGCGCTTGAAAAAGGAAGAATCCACGGTTTGGTCAACGATCACCTGGTACCAGGCCTTTTCCGTGGAGGATTCGGCCTCGGGCCCCCGCTTGACCTTGCGGGGCGGCGCCTCGGTACCCCCCGGTGCGGTTGCGACCACGCGGATGCCTCGTCCGCCCACCTCCATTGCCAACGACTGCGTTAAGGCATTGACTCCGCCCTTCGCCGCTGCATAGGGCACCCGGTGCAGCCCGCGGGTGGCCACCGAGGAAACGTTGACGATGGTACCGGAGCCCTGTTTCAGCATGGCCGGCAGCACCGCCCGGCAGGTCCAGAGGGTGGGAAAGAGTGAGCGGCGGATTTCCTTCTCGATCTTCTCCTCGTCGTACTCTTCGTACGGGCGGGCCCAAATCGTGCCGCCGACATTGTTGACCAGTACGTCCACCCGGCCGTGGGCGGCCAGCGCAGCCTCCACGGCCTGCTGCGCACCTGCGAAGGTCTCAAGATCTGCGGTCACCGAGGTAGCCGAGCCTACTGAACCGGAACCCTGGGCCGCCTCCTCGATCCCTTGCGCCACCTCATGGACCAGGTCGGACCGGTCCACGAGGACAACGGCGCCGCCCTCGGCCCCGATCCGCTCCGCTACCTTCTGGCCAATGCCCTGGGCGGAGCCGGTCACAAGAGCCACCTTGCCGGCATAACGGCCAGGAGTAATGAACTGTCCAGCATATGGCTGCGTCATCAGTGGGCGGCCTTGGCATCGATCGCGTTCGCCATGGTGTCCTTGGCGTCGTGTGCATGGGCCATGATGACCTCGCGCGCCCGCGCCTTGTCCTGACGTTCGAAGGCGTCAACGATATCCAGATGGTCCTGCGTGACCCGCATGAAGATGCTGGTTCCCGCCTCGAAGGCCGCCGCCATCTGAGCATGGACGTCGAGCCGGCGGTAGGACTCGAGCAGCATGGGGTTGTCGCAGACCATAAAGAGGTATTCGTGGAACTCCTCGTTGGTCCGCGCGAACTCATCCGGGTCCTGGATGGTGCCACCGGTGACAAAGCGCGTGGTGGCCTCGGCAAGCCGGCGGAACTGGTGCAGCTGCTCCTGGCTGAGCCGGCCCAGCATCAGCTCGCTCACTGCGAGCTCCAGGCCCATGCGCGCGTCGAGCTGGGCAAAGCTGTCCTCCTTGCGGAAATCCAGCCGGCCGGTCTCGAGGGACGAGACGGCCTCGCTACGGCTCATGGTGTCGCCTTCCGCCTCGATCTTCGCCACGGCTGCCGGTGCACCTGTCTCCGCGTCGCCGCCGGTGGTCTCCTTCGGGGCAAACCGCTCGAAATAGAAGTTGGCGGGCTTGATGCCCTCGGAGTCCAGCCACTTCGACACGGCATTGACCATGGGAGGCGGCCCGCAAAGATAGATGTCAACATCGCCGTCGAACAGGTGCGCGGGCGCAATGATCTGGGTGACATAACCCGTGTTTGGAGCAGACGTGCCCGGTTCGGAAGCAATGTAGTCCCACGTGAATCCGGGCAGCTTCGCCTCATATTCCCGCAGCCAGTCCAAGCCAACGATGTCCGCCTCGCGGGTCAAACCATAAATTAGGTGGACGGGCACCGACTGCGGATTCTCGGAGAGCTTCTCAAGGATGGACAAGAGCGGGGCCAGGCCGGTACCGCCTGCCAGGAGCAGCAGGGGTCGCTTGGGCTCGCGCAGGAAGAACGAGCCGTAGGGACCCGTGAATTCTATGGTGTCGCCCACCGCTGCCCTGTCGCGCAGGTATTCGGACATCGCACCTTGGGGCGTCACCCGCACCATGAACGACGCATCGTGCACCTCGGGGCCGCTGCTGAAGGAATAGGAACGCTCCGCGTCGGTTCCGGGGACCTTGACGTTGACGTACTGGCCCGGAAGGAAGGCCAGAGCATCCCGGTTTTCCACGTCCAAGGTGAAGGACACCGTTGTTTCCGTGTGCTTGTTGAGTTCCTTCACGGTGGAAGTGAAGGTGGTGGCCGAGGTCTTCGCCGACTCCGACGTGGCAGGGATCTGAATGGCCAGATCGGACTCCGGCACTGCCTGGCAGGTGAGCATGTAGCCCTTTTCGAGCTCCTCCTCCGTCATGGCGTCGTCAATGTAATCACCCGGATCGAAGGAACCGGAATCGCAAAACGCCTTGCAGGTGCCGCACGCACCATCACGACAGTCCGACGGAATGTTGATGCGTGCCTTGTACGCGGCGTCCATCACGGTCTCGTAGTCGCCGACCTTGATGACTTTGGTGACGCCATCCTCGAAGCTGAGGGCTACTTTGTGGCCCATGATTTCCTCCTGGCTGGGGATCGCGTCGTAGCGACCCGGGAAAGTGTGGATGTGCCCGCCGGGCACGGTTTTGAAACGGTCAAGGCCGGGGCCGGGCGGGCACCGGCACGCTGCCGTCAGATCATGTAGACGTCAACCACGTGGTGGATGTAGTCATTCTTGAGGACGACCTTCTTCTTCATGATCACCGGCTCCCCGCCGGCAAGATCGATCGTGTAGAAGCTGGTCCCGAAGTACGTGTCCGTTGTGTTGTAGCGGAAGTACAGGGTGAACCAGTTGAAGCGCACCTTTACCTGGTCGCCGTCGTGCTCCACGATCTCGATGTTTGTGATGTTGTGCCCGGTGCGGGGCTCCGGGAGGGAGGTGGCCGAGGACCGGTCCGTCTTGATCCGGAAGACCCGGTCCTCAATGCCGCCGCGGTTATCGTAGTAAATGAGCGAGATCTCGTTTTGCGGGTCCTCGGTCAGCCGGTCGTCGACGTCCCATGCGGGCATCCAGAACTCGGAGTCCGGGTGGTAGCACTGGAGCCAGTCATCAAATTGGCGCTCATCCAGCAGCCGGGCCTCCCGGTACAGGAAGGCACGGACGGTTTCGAGCGTGGCGATCTCTTCGGCGGTCTTGAGCGCCGGAGCAGGTTTTGTCAGGTTGATCATGGGTTATGCACTCTCTCTGGTTCGACGTGGACGCGGTCAGGCAGTGACGGGGAGGCTATCCAAAGCGGAGCGCTCCGCCTCCGCCAAGCCCCGGTCCATGACTTCCTTCCAGTACCCGTGCTGGATCGGGTAGAGCCCCTCGTCCTCCGTGCGCACCCCGGAGGCTATGACCTTGGTCATACCCAGCGCCCGGGCCTGCTCGTCGGGGCCGGCGATCTCGTGGGTGGACCCGCGCGTCATGTCGTTCCACGGCGCCGAGGTGGCCCAGTAAGTCTTGTTGCAGGATCGGAACTCTTCGAGGTCGTCGGGGGTGGCCATGCCCGTCGCGTTGAAGAAGTCCTCGTACTGGCGGATGCGCTTGGAGCGGTTCTCCTGGGATTCGCCCTTGGGTGCGATGCAGTAAATGGTGACCTCGGTCTGGTCCGCGGAGATGGGGCGGAAGTGGCGGATCTGGGAGGAGAACTGGTCCATGATGTAGACATTCGGGTACAGGCACAGGTTCCGCGAGATGTTGATCATGAAGTTGGCCATTTCCTCGCCGTACTTCGCCACGAGCTCCTCGCGGCGGTCCCACAGCGGGCGGTCCTCGGGGTTGGTCCACTCCTGCCATAGCAGCAGGTGGCCGTGGTCGTAGGAGTAGAAGCCGCCCTTGACCTTGCCCCACTTGCCGGCGTCCATGGCCTTGGTCTTGTTGGCGGAGTCGCCTGCGCTGCGGCGGGCGGTGGTGGCAGCGTAGTTCCAGTGCACGGCGGTGACGTGGTAGCCGTCGGCGCCGTTCTCCGCCTGCACCTTCCAGTTGCCGTCATATGTGTAGGTGGATGAGCCGCGCAGCACTTCGAGTCCCTCCGGGGACTGGTCCACGATGGAGTCGATCACCTTGGTGGCGTCACCCAGGTGCTCTTCGAGCGGGAGCACGTCCGCCTTCAAGGAACCAAAGAGGAAACCGCGGTAGGAGTCGAAGCGGGCAACCTTGGTGAGGTCGTGGGAGCCCTCTTTGTTGAAAGTCTCCGGGTAGCCGGCGTTGCGGGAGTCCTTGACCTTCAGCAACTCACCGGAGTTCTTGAAGGTCCAGCCATGGAACGGGCAGGTGAAAGTGGTGCGGTTGTCCGTCTTGCGGCGGCACAGCATCGCGCCGCGGTGGGAGCAGGCGTTGACGATGCAGTTCAGGTTCTCGTCCTTGTCGCGGGTGATTACTACGGGAGTGCGGCCGATGTTCGTGGTGAAGTAGTCCCCCACATTGGGGATCTGGGACTCATGGGCGAGATAAACCCAGTTGCCCTCGAAGATGTGCTTCATCTCCAGTTCGAAAATATCCTCATCGGTGAAAATTTCGCGCTTGGCCCGGATGACGCCGTTCTCACGGTCGTCGATCACGGCGTCGGAAAGGACCTCACGGACATGGGTCAGGTTCTCGGTCATGGCTGCTCCTTCATTGGAGGGTGCTATACAAATTTGGCGGAAGGTCCGGGCCAGCCGGGGGCGCCGGCGGGGGACGTTGTCAGGCAATCCTGCCCTATCGTGACCACCCTCACATCAGGCAAACACCTAGGTTCGACCAAGGGTGAAATTATGTAGGCTTCATGACTAAAAAGCGGCCAAATTGATATTTGTGGCGTCCTTATCGCGAGGCCTATCATGAGACAGACATCACGCGAAGCCACGTCACCGCGGAATTACACCCCGGCGCACTGAGACTCGCACCGGGTGCAGGAACCCTTCCTCCCCTGTTCAACGAAGAGTATGGAGAACACCATGACTGACACCCAAACGGACGCCCGTAAAGAGGACGAGGGCACTGCCGTCGAAGCCGGTTCAAAGGCCACCGAGCGCTTTACCGCCTCAGGAAAGCTCGCGCAGCTGGACGTGCCGAAGGAAAGGGTGAGCCTGCTGGCAGGGGCACTCATCAAGGCCGCCAACGACATCGTCGTCGAACACGAGGTCACCTACGAGGAATACAACGCACTCAAGGCCTGGCTGATCAAGGTAGGGACAGACGGGGAATGGCCGCTGTTCCTGGACGTGTGGCTGGAACACACTGTCGAGGACGTCAACTCCCAGGACCGTCCGGGCACCGTGGGGACCATTGAGGGACCCTACTACGTCCCCGGCTCCCCCGTGCTCCAGAGCCCTGGCACCGTGGAGATGCGCGAGGACGAGGAGGGCACCCCACTGCACTTCACGGGCCGCTTCACTGATACCGAAGGCAATGCAATCCAAGGTGCCCAGGTGGAAATTTGGCATGCGGACAGCGCCGGGTTCTACTCCCAGTACGCCCCGGGCCTCCCCGAGTGGCTCTTCCGCGCCACGGTCAAGGCGAAGGACGGCGGCCGCTTCGAAATCAACACGATGCGCCCGGCGCCGTACCAGATTCCCACGGACGGAGCTTGCGGGCAGCTGATCAACGCGGCCGGGTGGCACGCCTGGCGCCCGGCGCACATCCACATCAAGGTCTCCGCGCCCGGCTTCCAGCCTGTAACCCAGCAGCTGTACTTCCCCGGCGATCCTCACAACGACGATGACATCGCATCGGCGGTCAAGCCCGAGCTGATGCTGGACCCGCGGCCGCGCACGGACGGCCAGTCCGGCGAAGAAGTGGTCTATGACTACGTCCTCGCCAAGGAAGGCCAGCACAAGTAGGAACCACCGCCCGAAATCGGTGCCGGCGCCTCGGCTCTTGCACGGACGGCGCCCCGGAGTGCCAACTCCGGGGCGCCAGTGTTTTTTTCCGCCGTTCCCAGGAGCCAGAATGCCGCGATCCCGCGAGATCCAGCCCGCTATGCCCCACGCGGAAGCCGCTGTGGCCCCGGAGTCCCAGCCGCTGCTCGAACGCCCGGGGGTTCGCCCCGCGGGGGTGCGCCAATTCCTCCGTGACCTGGGCACGCCCTACGTATCCAACGGGGTGATCGGCCTCATCTTTGCCGGCTCCGGCCCGATAGCGGTCACGCTGGCCGTTGGAACGGCGGGCGGACTTACCCAAGGCCAGCTCGCGTCCTGGGTGTTTGCCATCCTCTTCTCGGGCGGGGCGGCGACCCTGTTCATGTCGCTCCTCTATCGCCAGCCCCTCGGCTTCGCCTGGTCCATTCCCGGCACAGTGCTCTTGGGCCCGTCCCTGCAGCACTTGTCCTTTCCGGAGGTGGTCGGGGCGTTCTTCACGTCCGGCATTCTCATCCTCGGGCTGGGTGCCACCGGAATGGTTCGCCGGATCATGGCAGCCGTCCCGATGCCGATCGTCATGGCCATGGTGGCCGCTGTGTTCCTGAAATTCGGCACCGACGTCGTTGCCTCAGCCCAGGCGAACCCCGTGGTGACTGTCCCGATGGTGGCCGTCTTCCTGGTCCTCTCGGCCGTGCCTGCCCTGGGCAGGTTCATTCCCCCGGTGCTCGGCACCCTTGTGGTCGGTTGCCTGGCCGTGGCGGCAAGTGGTCAGTTTGCCCTCCGGGAAAGCGGACCGATTCTTGCCACCCCGGTCTTCACCCTTCCTGAGTTCACCTGGGCTGCCCAGCTCGAACTGGTTGTTCCCCTGGCCCTCACCGTGCTGTTCGTTCAGAATGGCCAGGGCGTCGCCGTTCTCGGTGCCGCCGGCCACAATCCGCCGATCAATGTCTTCGCCATCGTTTCAGGCGCGTTTTCCTTGCTCAACGCTTGCTGCGGCGCTGTTTCAGCCTGCGTGACCGGCCCCACGAACGCCCTCATGACCTCCTCGGGAAGCAGGCAGCGCCAGTACACAGCTGCAGTGGTGTACGGCGTTCTGGCCATAATCTGCGCCCTCCTGGCTCCCACCCTCACCCGTCTCATGCTCGCCGCGCCCACGGAATTCATCCTGGCCCTGGGCGGCCTTGCGATGCTGAGGGCCCTCCAGCAAGCCTTTTTGACCGCCTTCGCCACAGCCTTCACATTGGGGTCCCTGGTGACCTTCGTCGTGACCATCTCCGGTTTGAGCCTTTTCAACATCCATCCGGCGTTCTGGGGGCTCGTCATCGGCTACATGGTGTCCCGGCTGCTTGAACGCGCGGATCACGCCAAGTCTCAACGCCGGGATTGCTAGCGGCACGTCTTAGGCCTCCTCAATCCTGCTTGGCATCTTCATGCAAATACTGCTCAGCAATTAGTCGCTTGCGGAGATCCAACGACTTTGAGATTCTCGACACCAAATTCGATTCGTAACCGGACTGTTCCCGTCGCCGAATGGTATGCGGAAGCCCCCCGGCGTCGCTGGGCAGAAGAAGCCGAATTGGCTGTTTTGATGATTCCGCCCATCATGATCCGCGTGCTGCTTTCGTGGGCGGTTCCGACGCACGGTATCGACTGGACTCTTCTGCAGCTGGCCAAGGGCTGATTCTGGCAGTTTAAGTGGGGACCGTCGCCCGCGTGCATCGCGGAGACCAAGCCGCAATGAGGCCCGTGATGATCCCCGCGCAGCCCCGCCGACAACGTCCAATTCCAAATCCCCACGGACGGCACAATGGTCCGCCCCAGCGCGGATCACTGCCGGGACAAAAACCGGCCGAGGACGGGAACCGATGGTAAATCCACCTCCGTCGCCATAGCCGGCACGGACGCTCACATCGGGTCCTTCAGAAGCATCGGCTACTCAGCTAGCAAGGCGGCACTTCTTTCCGTCACGCGGAGCCTCGCCAACATTCTTGGGCCCAGAGGAATCCGGGTCAACGCTGTGACCCCGGGCTGGGTCGACAGCGGCATCATCAGCGAATCATACGAAGCAGCAAGCCTGACTCCGCTGGGTCGAAACGGAGCACCTGGAGACATAGCCTCGGTCGTCGCTTTTCTACTAAGCCCGGAAGCAGCGTTCATCGTCACTGACGGCGGCTACAGCGGTGTGGACTACAACATGAAGCAAGAAAATGACCTTCTTGGCTAAGCCTTTCCGCGTACACGGAATGGTGGCTATTCAGCGGGCAGTTTTCCGGTGGCCCGGGCTCGAAAGGGCCGTGCGCCGCAATGTGGCGTCCACGACCAGATCCCTGAACGCATTAACCGGTCCCGGCGTCCCGCATAAGGGGCCTTCGGCCCGGTCGCGCGGTGAGCACGCGCTCAGCACAAGCCCAAGGATGCTCTCTGTCCGCCGCTGACGGAATTTCTTGCCAGTGGCCGGACCACCCACATAAGCTCAGCCGTGTGAGTGGCCGGGACGGCAATCCGAGAAGCGGAACCGACCAGCGACCCGTGAAGGACATCAGCATGGCTACAGGTACTGTCAAGTGGTTCAACGCCGAAAAGGGCTTCGGATTCATCGCCCCCGACGACGGAAGCGCTGACGTGTTCGCACACTATTCGGCAATCGCCTCCAGCGGTTACAAGTCCCTGGACGAGAACCAGAAGGTCCAGTTCGACATCACCCAGGGTCCCAAGGGGCCCCAGGCGGAAAACATCCAGCCGCTCTAGAGCTCCTGGAAGAGACCGGTCAGCCTATGCGGCGGGCCGGTCTCTCGTTGTGTTCGGGCACCTGCGAGGCGACGGCCTTCTGTTCTTCTTCCCGATTCTTGGCCCGCAGCGCCTTCGCTTCGGCCTTCTGGATCGAGGCCCTCGCCGCGTTGACGCCGGCGGAGGCAGAGATCGTCCGGATCTGATTGAGGGCAACGTGGCCAGCTCCCACCGCCAATACAGCGAGGACAGAGACGCCGGTTACCCAGAAGCCGGATGCGGCGATGACGGGAAAATGATGGCTGCGGCGGCGAGCTAAATGGTGGGAAGGCCATGGCAGCAGGGCCCACCAGTTCCTACAACTCGCCCTCGAGGCCGGCCCCGCCTGCCGACTGGCCAGGCTCAGCAAGCTCATGATCAGCTCCGAATCAGTGGCTATGTCATGCCGTTCCCCCCGCTGTCCTGCATGAACAGGTATCAGAGCGGAAAATTCCGGACCGGCCGCAAACCCAGGTCCATCCAAAGAATAACCAGCAAGTCATGTTGTACGCGGCTCTAGCCACCATGAAGAAGTGAACGCGAAAACCCGACGGAAGGACGAACGAGGATGAACTCCCAGCAGAGACCCCGCAGGGCGGTACCCGGCCCGCCGTAGGCAGCCGCTTCCCCACACAACCGAATAGGCCGTTTCCGGGACCCCACACACCCGGAACATCAGATCAGAGTCCAGAGTGTGCACAATGTGCACACGAAATAACACTCAAAAGCCCCTGACCTGAGGAAACACTGTGCCCGAGGCGGGACTCGAACCGGAATCCAGCCCCCGAAACCACTGGACTCCCCCGGAAACATGCGGAATCCGGCCCGATCCGACCGATGTACGCCTCAGTCCGAGGCCCAAAGTGTGCACATTGTGCACACCCCATTTTTTGCCTTTCGGCGGCAACTCCGACTCGCTGGCCTTATCAGCGGCGGACGATACCGACCGCAGAAGCGACACGACCCGAGTCACCAATCCGGATTCGGCAGGATCACGACTTTCGGGCACGAATCGAGGAACCACGTTCATCACTGAATATTGGCCTTCAGGGGGTCCAGAGGTGGTGCGGGTGAGCGCCGTGGTCGGAATCCCGATTGGCGTGGGTGAGCGCCAGTGTCGGTGTGGGTGAGCGCC
>NZ_JAMXBH010000030.1 GCF_023913735.1 Pseudarthrobacter raffinosi | reverse complement strand
TGCAGCCGGAGGCCTAGCCGGTCCGCCCTCTGCGCAGCCCAGTCCGCAGCCCCTCCGCCTGTGCTGGAGCCATCAACCCCCGCCAGGACCTCATGCGCCTTCAAGTCTTACCCCTTTCATCACGCCACTCACCCAGTGTCTCGCTGAGGCGCGGAACGGCTAGTGTCTTAAGCCCCCACCACCCATCAGAGAATCACGGCATCAACGCTGACCTCCAAAATCACACGTCGTAAACCGTGCACTGATGACGCAACTGAACCGCCGAAAACCGTCCTAGCTGCCCAGCAGGATTTCGGACGCCGCCTCGGACCGGAAGAGCTCCTAATTCGGTGGGGCAAGCCTCCGCACAAACGGTGTTTTCCCCAGGACTGTCCGTTGAAGACGTTCCACCAGCTGCACGTCGACTCGGAGGGGACTGACCCCGGCTGTGGTGAGCGCGCCGGCTACTGCGGCGCGGACTCCCTCGGTGGAGGCTCCGGGGCGAGGCCCGCCAGGAGGACCCGCAGTCCGGAGTGCTCCTGGATGACCTGCCAGCCGGCAAGGGCGGCTTGGTCCAGCGCATGGTGGAACACGAATGGGTGGACGCTGACCTCGCCTTCCTTCCCTGGCAGTTGCAGGACGTCTTCGATCCTGCCTTCGATGTCCTCGAGAAGGGTGAACGGGCGCCCGCAGGGGCAGCCTCGTCCGCCCAGTCTGACGGTGTCGGACATTTCGTAGCGGATCAGCGGCAGGGTTCGCGAGAACAGGACCGTGACGAGAAGCTTTGCCCCGGTGGTCCCGGCCCGCACGGGGTTGCCGGCCTGGTCTACGGGTTCGATGATCAGCAGGTCTTCGTAGACATGCCGGTTCCGGTAGTTGCAGGGGGAGGCGATCCCGGCAGTTTCGGTGGCGGCGTAAACATCGAAGGGTCCACTTCCCCATGCCGCCTCCAGTTCCAAGGCGGTCGGCGGGCTGAGCACTTCGGAGGCGGACATCACGCCCTGCGGCGAGATGCGCAAGCGGCCCGCACGCTGCTCTGCGGCCAGGGGTTTGAGTGCTGAGGCGTAGCCGACGAGGACCCTGGGCTGGAACTGGTTCAGCGCGGCGACCGTCTCCTCTATGGGAGCGGTGACGTCCAGGCGGAGGGTGGGTACGAGCTTAGAGCGCAGCGATGCTCCGACGACGGCGGATTGGTGTGTGGGCACCCGGGAGCTCACCAGCGCCATTTTTAGTGGCCGGGTCAGCCCGGCTGAGATCCCGGCCCAGTCGTTCGCTCAGGCGTAGGAGGCCAGGACGGTCGCCCATTCGGTGCGGTTCCAGATGAAGGTTCCGCGCCGGCCGGTGGTTCCGGCCGTGGCGGCAGCCCACCATCGGCCCTTCCATGGCAGGCCCGGGTCTCCACCGCTCTGCGTCAGGCTCCGCAGGTGGTTTTCCAGGTCCGCCAGCCTCAGGTCCGGTGTGGTGACGGCCTCGTCGAAGTTCTCCATCAGGTCCGCTTTCGTCACGGACGGCAGCTGCTCCAGAGGAGCGTCGTGCAGCCCGGCGTGATGACGCCGGTAGAACTCCGATCCGGCGTAGGTTGCGCGGCGCAATTCCTGCAGGGCGTGTTCCTGGTGGGCGGTGATCCGGGCGGCGTCCCAGTGGTCCCTTCTCCGCCACGCGGCCCGCAGGAACAACACACGGGCGATCAGGCGGATGTCCATGACCGGGTTGCCTAGCGGTTCCCGGCCGGGGCCAGCGGCCGGGCAGCACGCGCGGTGCTGGCCTCCGGCGTCTCCGGCCGAGGCAGCCGCAGCCTCTTGAGCAGCAGTGCGTTGACGGCGACCAGGAAGCTGGAACCGGACATCGACAAGGCCGCGATCTCCGGACTGAGGACGATCCCCGCGAACGCGAAGACCCCTGCCGCGATCGGCAGCGCTATCGCGTTGTACCCCAGGGCCCAGCCCAGGTTCTGCCGCATTTTCCGCAGGGTGCCCTTGCCGATCCGCAGGGCAATCGGCACGTCCAGCGGATCCGAGCGCATGAGCACGACGTCGGCCGTTTCGATAGCCACATCCGTGCCGGCACCGATCGCGATGCCAAGGTCCGCCTGCGCCAGGGCCGGGGCGTCGTTGACCCCGTCGCCGACCATGGCGACCCTCCCCCGCTGCTGCAACTCCGCGATCTTCACTGATTTGTCTCCGGGGAGCACTTCGGCAATGACCGTGTCGATGCCCAGCTGCCCGGCGATCCTCTTGGCGGTGGCTTCGTTGTCCCCGGTGAGCATGACGACCTCGATCCCGGCCTCGTGCAGGGCCGCGACTGCCGCGGCCGCGGTTTCCCTCGCGGCATCCGCCAAAGCGATCACCGCCGCGGCCTTGCCGTCGACGGCGACGAGCACTGCGGTCCGTCCGGTGTCGGCAAGTTCATCGCGCACCGCGGCCAGCGGGCCCAGATCGATTCCTTCGTTGGCCATAAGTCTGCGGTTGCCGACCAGCACCCGGTGCCCGTCCACGGTAGCGCCGGCCCCGTGACCGGGAACGTTGAGGAAATCCGAAGCCGCAAGGACGGGTGCGCCGCGCTCCTGCGCGTGGCGGACCACGGCCGCGGCGAGGGGGTGTTCGGATTCCTGCTCGACGGCGGCGACCAGGGCCAGGAGTTCGCTTTCGCTGATTCCTTCGACAACGACGTCGGTCACTTCCGGTTCGCCTTTGGTCAGGGTGCCGGTCTTGTCCATCACGACGGTGTCGATCCGGGCGGAGACTTCCAGGGCGGTGGCGTTCTTGAACAGGACGCCGCGTTTGGCGCCGAGCCCGGTGCCAACCATGATGGCCGTCGGTGTGGCAAGGCCCAACGCGTCAGGGCACGTGATCACGACAACGGTGATGGCGAACAGCAGAGCCGCCTGAACTCCCGCCCCGAGGGCGAGCCAGGCTACGAAAGTGACGGTCCCACCGATCAGGGCGACCAGGACCAGCCAGAACGCGGCCCTGTCGGCCAGCCGCTGGCCCGGTGCCTTGGAGTTCTGGGCTTCCTGGACGAGCGCCACGATCTGCGCCAGCGCGGTGTCGGCCCCGACCCTGGTGGCCCGGACCCGCATCGTGCCGGTGGTGTTGATGGACGCGCCGATCACTTCCGAGCCGATGGTCTTGGTCACCGGAAGACTTTCCCCCGTGACCATCGACTCATCGACCTCCGACTGGCCGTCCTCGACTTCCCCGTCAACGGGGATTTTGGACCCTGGCCGGATCAGCAGCAGGTCCCCGGTCTGGACTTCGGAGGTGAGGATCTCGACAGTTTCGCCGTCGCGGATGACGACTGCGGCCGGCGGGGCAAGCTCGAGCAGCGTGCGGATGGCCTCGTTCGCCCCGCCCCGTGCGCGCATTTCGAACCAGTGGCCCAGCAGTACGAAGGAGGCAAGGACGGTGGCCGCTTCGTAGAACACCTCGCCGCCGCCGGTGAAGGTGACCCAGACGCTGTAAAGCCAGCCGGTGCCCACGGCGATCGCGACCAGGACCATCATGTCCAGCGTGCGGGCCTTCAACGCCCGGTAGGCGCCGTCGAAGAAAATCCACGCGGAGTAGAACATGACCGGCAGGGACAGGATCAGGGCCATGACGTCGTCACGGAGCCCGAACGGCGTCGGGGCGGTGAAACCGAACATGTCCCGGCCCATCGGAGACCACAGGGTCACGCCGATGGACAGGACCGCGGCGACCAGGAACCTGTTTCGCATGTCCCTGACCATGTCATCCATGGACATTCCACCGTCGTGTCCGCCGTGGCCCATCATGTCTTGCGGTGTCCGGGCCATCTCAGCGTGCTGGACCGCGCCGTGGCCGGCATGGCTGTCCGCTGACGGATGAGCATGCCCGGTGTGCTGTTCCGCCGCTTCGGGTGCGTGACCCGGGTGCATGGCCTGGTGTTCATGCTCCGTCGGATGTACAGTCCCGGCGGGGTGGACGTGTGCGGACAGCGGGTGGCCGGCGCCGGTCTTTGTGGCTGTGCCATGTTTCGTCCCGGCAGTGCGCGCGGTTTCGTCCATCGGGTAGCAGACGTGGTCTGGGACCGATTCGCCCCGGCAGTGGTATCCGCAGTCCCGTATCCAGCCGGAGATCTGCTCCACCGTGGTCACGGACGGGTCAAAGCTCACGGTCGCGGTCTGGGCGACCGGGTTCGCGTCGACGGCGGCGACACCGGGCCGCGCACGCAGCACGCGTTCCACCACCGCCTTGGAGGTGGCCCAGTGCAGGCCTCGGACCTCCACGACGGTGCGTTGCAGCTTTGATGTCATTGCGTCTCCTCCGTCAATCCTGCTCCCGCAGGACGAACCGCCCGGCCGAAAGACAGTGCGGATCCTGGCTGTGGCAGGCGGGTGAGGCGGTTCGGTGTGGGCAGCCCATGCTGCGTCCTTCCGCAGGCGTATCCAGGGAGGACAGCGGTTTCGCCACCCGGTCATCGGACCTTCACTGCGTAAGGGCTTTCGCCCGGGACGTCGTTTCCGGTTACACCCAACGTATACCCATCGGGCAGTCAAAGGTTCCGGCCGGATCTGGCGGATATGGGGCCGCTCATGCTCCGCGGCCGCGGCGCAGCGCAGTGAGCCGGGCGGTGTACTCGCTCTCGTCGATTTCACCGCGGGCAAACCGTTCCGCGAGCAGATTCTCCGCGACGCCCGCACCTTGTCCGCTTTCCTCGTACCTGCGGCTGCCCGCTCCCATGGAGCGGGCGAAGAGGATGATGGCGGTGATGACGGCGCCCCAGAACAGCACAAAGCTCACGCCCATCAGGATGTACCCCCAGACGCCCATGTTCCCGTCCCAATACATCATCTCTGCTTCCTCCCTGCACCCGGGCCCACCGGTGCCCTGGGGTTCACTCTCGTCCCGATCGGCTTCCCGCGTCAGAGTCTTTAGTCCTCTTGCCCTCGCCGGTCCGGCGGGATCCGCGGAGCACAAGCCAGGGCCAGGACGATGACGGCCGCTGCCCCAGGCGGCGGCCGTTCCCCGGGAAGGAACAGCGAGACCCCGACGCCGATGACGGGCACGAGCAGGTCCAGGCAGTCAGGAGATCCAGGCGGGGCGCGTGGCTTCCCTGAACCAGGCCAGGAACGCCGCCGTTCCCGCCAGCGACAGGAACAGCGGGACCGTCAGGAACTGCCCGGTCCGGTTGATCGCCAGCGTCGGCCCCCGGATGGCGGCCATCCCGGCCAGCAGCGCCCCGCCGATCAGGAAATGCCAGGCGCTGGCAGCGACGAGTTCCATGTCAGCAACAGCGCCGCAGCCGCGATCAGTGCCCTCAGGGCCGCGAACCACAGGACCGGTGCATCCTGGAGGCCAAGCCTGATGGCCGGAAAACACAAGCCCCACCCGCCACGATCCAGAGCATAGTCCCGGTCCGCGGGCTCCCCGCACCTGTACGCCGCCCGGGCCGCTCATCGTCCGCCCTCCGGATCAGAGCGCGAGCTGGCGCAGGTGGCAGTGCTGGATCAGCTCGACCGCTTCGTCGATGTCATCGGTGCAGCGCAGCAGATGGATGTCGTCCGGGGCGATGAATCCATGAGCCCGGACCAGTGCTCGGTTCCGATCAGGACGACGGGGAATTCGTGGATTTTTCCGGTCTGCGCGATGGCGACGCGTTGTTTTCCCCGCCGGAAAGGTCCCGGGGCAGGTTCCGCAGCCGGTGCCCGAGCTGAAGTTGCTCCAGTGACGTCCGGGCTTTAGCCCGGGCCTCTTTCCGGGGCACTCGGGCCGTGAGCAGGGGCATCATGACGTTTTCCTCCGCGGTCAGTGCCGAAAGCAAGTTAAAGGTCTGGAACACGAAGCCGAATTCGCGCAGCCGCAGCCTGGACAGTTGTGCCGGTTCAAGGGTGGAGGTGTCCTGCCCAGAGATGAGGATCCTGCCCGTCGTGGGGGACATGAGGGTGCCGATCATGGACAGCAGGGTTGTTTTTCCCGATCCCGACGGTCCCATCACGAGGACAATGTCCCCAGCGTCCACGCTGAGGGATACGGGGTCCACGGCGGTCACGGCGGTGTGCCCGGCGCCGAAGGTCTTGGACACGTCCTCGACGGAGACGACGCTCATGCGCGGAACACTTCCGCCAGGTCGATGCGGGCCAACCGGCGGACCGGCAGCAGCGAGGACACCACGGCCATGGCCAGGGTGACGGCGAAAATCCAGGCCGCATCGAACCAGCGGATTTCGGTGATGAATTCCGGAACGTAGTTTCCCGCGGCGGCGCTGACGACAAGGGCCAGGGCCGCCCCGACGAGGTAACCGAGCACGGCTGCGGTGATCGCCTGCTCCACCACGACGGTGTAGAGCTGGCGGTTGCTCACCCGATGGCCTTCAGGACGCCGTATTCGCGGGCTTTTTCGATGGTGGAGGTGAAGATGGTCAGGTCGATGACCGTCATGCCCACGGCGATCCCGATGAACAGCAGGACCAGGATGATGGGCAGGAAGGTGTCCCGGACGATGTTCGTGTTGTTTTCCACGAACCTGTCCTGGGTGATGGCATCCACAGCAGGGTCCGCTTCGATCCGGGATGCGACCTCGCCTGCGGCGGTGCCGTCCTTGACCGTGACGTGGAAGAAGTTCGTGGCGCCGGGCAGCTGGAGGATGCCTTCGGCGTCTTCCTTGGTGGCGAACGCGAAGGAGAAGCTGAGGATGTATCCGCCCTCGGAATAGCCGGCGACTTTCAGCGTCCTCCCGGCGACGGGGATGATGTCCCCGACCCTGATGTTCTCGCTGCGTGCGACGACCCGGTCGATGATGATCTCGCCCTTGTCGGGGACGGCTTTGCCTTCGACCACCCGCGCGGGGGCTCCGACGTTGTTCTCCGTGTCGTCGTCAATGACGTAGAGGTTGATGTCCTTGCCGTTGTGCGTGAACGCGACGCGGCGGCCGCTGAAGGGCTTGGGGCTGGCGACCCCCGGAACGCCGGTCAGGAAGTCCCGAACGGTCAGGGGCAGTACTGCGGGGGTGTGGAACATGTCCGTCGCGCCTGTCTGGGTGATCCAGTAATCCGCCGGCACGGTGCGGATGTATTCACCGATCTTGTTGCTCCAGCCCCCTGATACAGGCCTTGGATGCTCATGATCAGCAGCACGCTGAACGCGACCCCGCCGACGCTGATCAGCAGGAGGGTCTTTTCCTGGACCAGGTTCTTTACCGCCAGGAACAGCATGGCGGTAACCCGGCCTCCCCGTCCGCGCCCGGCTGCCGGTACATCACGGGCCCTTCTGCAGCTTCTGACCGGCGCCCGCGGGGCGGCGTCCGAAGCGGGGGACGAATCCGGGAACCTGCCGGCGGTAGGCGGCGTAGGCTTCACCGAACTCGGCGTCCATCAGGCGTTCCTCCTTCCCGGCCAGGCGCAGATAGACGATGACCAGGACCGGGAACATCAGCAGGGTCAGCAGCGTAGGCCACTGCAGCAGGAATCCGGCCATGATGGTCAGGAACCCCACGTACTGCGGATGCCGCACCCTGCCATAGGGTCCCGTGACCGCCAGACGCTGGGTCCGCTGTGCCGCGAAAAGGATCTGCCAGGACCGGTAAAGCAGGATGAACCCTGCCGCGATCAGCACGTTGCTCAGAAGGTGCAGCGGGCTCAGGTGCGGGTCCCCTTGCCAGCCGATAAGGTCCTGCCACAAATGACCCGAGTTGTGGTTCAGGAGGTCCACGCCCGGTATCCGGTTCCCCAGCCATCCCGAGAGCAGGTAGATCGTCAGCGGGAAACCATACATCTCAGTGAACAGCGCCACGATGAACGCCGAAAAACCGCCCAGCGCCCGCCAGTCCAGTTGCGTCCTGGGCCGGACGAAACTGAACGCGAAAATAATGAACACGGCCGAATTGATGATCACTAGCCACCACAGGTCATACCCGTAATCAGTGGACATTGCCGGCACCTCCCCCGGGCCGGGGGCGGGCAGGCCCACCCGGGCCCTCCTGTCCCCCATGCCCCTGATGGGTGGAGCTACCGTGTCCGCCGTGGCCTCCATGCCCGAACATACATAAGCTCATCACAAGCACCACACCCAGATAGGGCAGCCCGTCCAGGACATGGAGCCAGTGGTTGGTGATGAGGTATATCGCCGCTGCGGCGATGAGAACGGTGAGCAGGCCCTGCGTCCACGGCCCGAACGGGCCCCGGGACGGAAACGGGCGCGGCGCTTCAGGTAGACGAGGATCAGGAACACTGCTCATACCTTGAGTGTTGACCCGCCGGGACCCGCCGGCAAGGGCCTAACGGCCCGCAGCCCACCTGAGGCGGACGGTTCGGCCCCCTGCTGCGGAATCGTTGCGAAATATACCCCTATGGGGTATCCTATGGGTGTTGTCAGTGACGTGGTTTGTCCAGGCCCCGGCCGTTACAGCCGTTCATCCCCAACGAACCCTTTGCATCCCTGCTCCGAAGGAAAACTGACATGTGTGGACCCACCGAATCACGGACCCCGCTCCCCCTTGCCTCCGCTGCACAGCACGGCTGCAGCTGCTGCTCCCCCGCCGCGGACACCCAGGCCGGGGCTTCGGCGACAGTCAAGCCGGAGGTCCAGGCTTCCGGCGCGCAGTACGCTTTGGAAGGGCTGACCTGCGGACACTGTGTCCAGACCGTTGAGAAGGCTGTGTCCGGCGTATCAGGGGTCCAGACCGCAACCGTCGATCTCGTCCCGGGCGGCACGTCCCGGCTGATTGTCACTGGCACTGCCGCCCCGGATGCCCTGGCTGAGGCAATCCGGTCCTCCGGCTATGCCCTGGCCGGCGCGAAGTAGCCTCACCACCATCCAGCGATAACGTGTCCCTATGTTTTTTGTCAAGCATTGGGCCGGGGTTTCCTTCGAAATGGTGGCGGATCGTTTTTGGGCAGCAACCAACGGCCGGCGGGGTTTGTCCGCCGGCTGATGGCCTCTGGCCTCTCAGGCTGTCGTGGGGCTCGGCGCGTCGTAGAGCGTGCCGTCGCGGAGCATCGCGAAGAGGACGTCGCAGCGGCGCCGGGCGAGGGCGATGAGGGCCTGGTTGTGCCGTCTGCCCTCGGCGCGCTTCCGGTCGTAGTACGCCCGTGACAGCGGGTCCTTCAACGCCGCGAATGAGGAGAGGAAGAAGGCCCGTTTGAGGCTCTTGTTGCCCTTCTTGGACGGGTGGTCGCCGCGGATCGAGGTTCCCGACCGCCAGGTCACGGGGGCCAGTCCGGCGTAGGAGGCGAGGTGTCCGGCGGTCTTGAATTCCTTGCCCGCAACCTCGGTGAGGATGCGCGCTTCCGTCCTGACTCCGACCGCCGGCATGGAGGTCAGGACGGTGTGAAGAGGGTGGGCCTCCACAAGCGCTTCGACCTGGGTGAGGATCTCCTCCCGGGCGGTGCGCAGCTGTTTGAGCATCGCCGCCAGCTGGGGCAGGACGATGCCTGCCGCGCCAGTGCCGGCGACCACGACGCTCTGCTCATTCAAGGCGGTGAAGACGTCCGCCGCCCAGCCTTTCCCGGCCCGCGGAGCATGGCGGGACAGGAGCGTGGAGACCCGGTTTTGGCCGGCCTTGCGCAGCGTCGCGGGCGTGGGGTATTTGATCAGCAGTTCGGCCATGGCCGGGTGGTCCAGGTGCTTGCCAATGACTCGTTCCAGGGCGGGGTGGACTTGGGTCAGGAGCCCGCGGATCCGGCTTGAGGTGGCCGTGGCCTGTTTGGCTAGATCGTCATCAAAACCGCATAGCATCGACAGCTCCGCGGCCTGCTCGTCGGCGACCACGATGGAGCGTAGGGTGTGCGGCAGGGACCGGGCGGCTTCGGCAATTATTGCCGCGTCTCGGGCGTCCGTTTTGGCCTCGCCGGGGTGCAGGTCCGCGATGCGCCGCATCGCGAGCCCCGGCAGGTAGCCGACCATGATGCCTTCCGCCTGGGCCACGGCGACGGGCAGGGCGCCGATGGCGGAGGGCTGGTCGACGACCAACAGGACCCGTCCCTTGTCGGCGACGGAGCGGATGATGGCTTGCAGTTTTGCCTCGTCCTGGGGCAGCGCCCGGTCGAGGATCTTCTTGCCCTGGCGGTCGATGGCGACCGCGTGGTGATTGCTCTTGCCGACATCAACACCGATGAAGATGTCGACGAGTTCATGGTCTTTGATCAACGCAAACCTCCCAGAATTTGTGTCCGTCAAATCTGTGTTGGCATGTCCTGCGGCGGCAAGGCTCGGCATCCACGTTACGGCTGACCTGCACGGTGTTTCATTGCGCTGGTCCGGTCCCCATTAGCGATCCCCTGGCGCCTATCGAGTCCCGGTGACAACACCCCCCGGATCATTGATGACTGGGGGACTTAATCATGCCGGGACCGACAGGCCAACAACCCCAATTCTTACTCGTTACGGGCTACTAAAAAGGTAACGGGGACCCGCCCCGGCCAGCAGTACCGGCAGCCCCATGCCTGACGCCCACATCCACGGCCTGAGCGTCAGCAGCAAAACCGGCCAGGTGCTCCTGGCCACCCACGACGGCCTGTTCGACATCACGAAACAGCCCGCCGCCAAAATCGGCGCCACCAACGACCTGATGGGCTTCACCGGCGGCACCGCCCACGGCGTCCTCTACGCTTCCGGACACCCCGGCTCTGGTTCCGACCTCCCGAATCCGCTTGAGCTGATCAGGTCCACCGACGCCGGGAAAACCTGGGAACAGCTCTCCCGGCAAGGTGAATCCGACTTCCACGCACTCACCGCCACCAAATCCGGAATCGTCGGATTTGACGGTACACTGAGCACCAGCCCGGACGGGAAAACCTGGAACACCGTGGCCGCGGATTTCGTCCCCGCCGCCCTCGCCGGAAGCCCGACCGGCGACTGTCCTGGCCACTACCCCGCAAGGGATCCGCCGCTCGACTGACGGCGGTAAAACCTGGAACACGGTGAACTCCGGACCGGTGGTCCAGTTCGCCGCCTTCGCCAGCCCCGGCGAGGCCGTCGGAGTCGAACCCGACGGGACAGTCCACTACTCCGCGGACGCCGGCGGGACCTGGACCCGAAAGGGCCGAATCCAGGACGCAGTCCAGGCTGTGGCCACGGTGAAGGGTCCCGAGGTCAATCCCTCGATCTGGGCAGCCACGGCCGGTGGGCTTGTCATCTCCACCGACGGCGGATTCACGTTCCTGCCCGCCGACGACGGCTCCTGACCGCTGTTCTTCCCTCCCGGTCTTCTAATCGTGCTGGCCAAGCGCATGCTTCGCTTGCAGACCCGGCCCGGTCCCGGCCGGAGGGAGGTGGCTGACGGCGTGAGTATCACGGGTCCAGGGTGGGGGCATGACGGCCGGGCAGGCCGGCCCGCCCAATCACGCCGTGACAGGAGCTGCATGATGACCCACCGCATCACCGCCATGCTCATCGGATGCGTCGAACAACCGGCCTACGGGCCGGGACCTCGGACTCTACCTGTCAGCCGGCGCCGCGGGGAGAATAGGAGTACCAACTCTTGGAAGCGGAAGGCGCCGGTCATGATGTGGGGTTACGGACAAGGCATGGGGTGGATGTGGCTCTGGGTGCCTCTCCTGCTCATCGGGGTCGCGCTCCTGGTGCTGCTGGCGGTGAGGGTCGCCGGAGGAGGCATCCGCGGCCGTTACGGACCGGATGGCCCGGATGGGACCGCCGGTCCGGCGCACATGGGAGGGAGCAGGGCCCGCCAGATCCTCGAGGAACGCTTTGCGAGAGGAGAGCTGACCGCGGACCAATACCGCGAGCAGCTCAAGGTTCTCGGCGAGGGCCGGTAGTTGCAGCCCATCAGCCGCCGCCAGGCGATTCTTCTGGGCGGACTGGGAGCTGCGGGGACGGTTGCCGGCGGGGCCGGGCTGATCTGGACACTGACCTCCCCTTCCGGGCCGGTCAGCGGAGGTGAGCTGACCCAGCCGCAGGAGGAGCGGAGCGCTGACGGGCAGCTTCAGGTCCGGCTCGAAGCTGCACCAGGGCAGATCCTGCTTGCCGGACGGCAGGCCACCGCTTTTGGTTATAACGGGTCCGTCCCCGGCCCAACACTTCGCGTACGAGCCGGCGACGTCCTGAAGATCAAGCTCGTCAACAATCTGGTCCAGGCCACCAACCTGCATGTGCACGGCCTCCATGTTTCCCCCGAGGGCAACGGGGATAATGTCTTCGTCTCAGTGGAACCCGGCAGCAGCTTCGACTATGAATACAACCTTCCCGATGATCATCCCCCTGGCACGTACTGGTACCACCCCCACCATCACGGCATGGTCGCCGACCAGATCTTCGGCGGCCTCTTCGGAGCGATCATCGTGGAGGACCCGGAGCCCGTCGAGACGAGCGCGGAGCGGGTGCTGGTCGTTTCCGACACCACCATAGACGGTACGGGGAACGTCGCTGCAGTCCCGGCGATGGAACGGATGATGGGCAGGGAGGGTCAACTGATTCTGGTCAACGGCCAGAGCGACCCGCAATTCAGCGCCCGCCCCGGGCAACGGGAGAGATGGCGCATCATCAACGCGTGCGTGGCCCGCTACCTCCGGCTGCGGCTCGACGGACAGCAGCTGCAACTCCTCGGCATGGACTTCTGCCGCTTCCCGAAACCGGAGACAGTGGATGAACTGCTGCTGACGCCCGGAAACCGGGCAGACCTCCTCGTGACCACGACGACCGGCGATTCCGTGCTGCGTGCGTTCTACCAGAACCGGGGAAGCATGCCGGGCATGATGGGACCGGGATACAGTGCACGGAACCCTGCAGACCAGCCGGACGGCGCCGCGCTGGCCACTCTCCGCGTGTCAGGCGAACCGGCCGCACCCCTGACGGCCGTGCCCGCCTATCGGGGCCTGGGAGACCTGAGGTCATCTACCGTCTCGGCACGCCGGCAGGTGATCCTGGCAGCCGGCATGGGCATGGGCGGGGGCGCCGGCATGATGCGTTTCACCATCAACGGCAGGGAATTCAACGAGGCCAGAACAGATACTACGGTCGCGGCCGGAAGCGTCGAGGAATGGACACTGACCAACACCAGTCCCGTGGACCACCCGTTCCACCTGCACGTCTGGCCGATGCAGATCATCGAGGAAAACGGCCAAGGATTGGATACCGCCGTCTGGCAGGACGTGGTGAACGTACCTGCAAACGGTCGGGTAAAGATCAGGGTGGCTTTCAAGGACTTCCGCGGATGCTCCGTCTACCACTGCCACATCCTGGACCACGAAGACCTCGGCATGATGGGCGTCATCGACGTACGGTGAGACAACGTGGGCTGGGAAGAGTGGGTGTATCCCCTGTGGGCAACACAGATTAGGTGGGACCGCTTTCATCCGTCCTACCGACGCCGCAATTATGAGACACAACCACGGGATGCACCCGTCCTGCCGAATCTGCGCCGATGCCTGCCTCCACTGCGAAGCGGTCTGCGGGTCTTTCTGGCCGCCGGCTAAGGCGTGTGGGATTGGTGTCCGCTTCTCGGGGCGCCCGAGGGCTGGGCAGGCTGCAAGGCGTCAAGGGTGACTTTGACCAGCCTGAGCACGCCGTCGTGGGAGGTCAGTCCTGCTGCAGCTTCAAGGGCATGAAGGCAGAAGGCCGCCAGCTCCCCCGGGGCCACATCAGTGCGGAACACGCCCGCGTCCGCGCCCTCTTGAAGCAGTCCCGCAAGGAAACCCTGGAGGTGTTGCCGGGCCAGACCAGCGTGTCCGCCCCCGTGCAGCCTTGCTGCCTCGGCATCGCCGTGGCCGGAGTGCGACAGGAAAGCATAGGCATGAAGCACAGCTTCAAGCTGCTGCCGGACCCCCACAGTCCGGTCCCTGATCTGGATCAGCTCTGTGAGGTGGGCCTGGATCTGGCGCTCGTGCCAGGCCAGCAGGATGGACTCAACGTCCGGGAAATACTTGTACAAGGTGGCACGGCCTATCCCTGCTGCCTGGGCGATCGCGGACATCGTCACCCCGGCGACGCCCTGGCCGGCCACCAGCTGAGCGGCGGCGTCCAAAACGGCCCCCCGGACAGCATCTCGGTGGGTCTCGATGGTCGCGTTCCAGAGCTTGGGCATGCCGAATCATACAACGTGACGCGCAATGGACAGGCTGACGCTTTCAATACATACTGTCTTACAAAGCCAATCGAAGGAGAGCCATGACGAACCTGGACTCCAACCCCGACACATCTCCCACTGACAGCGGAGAAACCCCGCGTCACAAGACACCCTTGTGGGTGAAGGGATTCCTTATCGCCGCAGCTGTACTGGTGGTGACCTTCGCGGTCACACACCTCAGCGGCGGAATGGCCATGAACCACACACCTTGAAGGTGCTGCCCCCCGCAGTCCGCAAGGCTGCGCTGACCATCCACATCATCTCGTCCGTGGGCTGGCTCAGTGCTGTCGCTGGATTCTTGGTAATGGCCGTTGCAGGGCTGACATCCGCTGACGCGCAGCTGGTCCGCGCTGCCTACCTCGGGATGAACCTCATCGGCTGGATGGTCATCTTCCCGCTGAGCCTTGCGTCCCTGCTCTCGGGAATCATTCAGGGTCTCGGTACCAAGTGGGAGGGCAGATAACACGGCTGGCTTCGAACTCGCGCTGCGAACGTTCACGCTGCGCCGCGATCCGCTCTCCAGCCAGTGGCTCCTGGAAGTCCATCGCCGACGGGTACTGGGCCGCGGTGAGATTGAACTGGCAACCCATCAGCGACGAGACCTCGGAAGGAATCAGGACGGAGTTCGCTCTCCCCTCGCTCGAGCAGGTGCGTGGCAGTCTTACTGAGGTGATGAATGATCCGGAACCGGTGATGCAGCAGCTCGTCCGCGTCCTCATCGGAGATGGGACATTCTGTCCAGGCTTCCAGTTCATCGACCGTGGCCAACTCCACCCGACAATCACCGGCCTGTTCCGGCATGGACCTGCGGATCCCGCCCAATTACTTCACAGTCTGGATGGTCACACCGGCCCGGGACCTGAACGTGGCGCAGCCGGTGGATTCTATGAATCGAGCGCAGCAGCCGCATCGCGCCTCAGAGGGCGTCGCGGCCCAACTGCCTGGAGGCCGGCGGGGCACCTAGGATTGGCTGGGCTGACGAATATCGCAACACTCGGGGGCGTGACTGCCGGCCTCTCGTTGCCAGGAGCGGCCATTCTTTCCCTGACAGGACGAGCAGTTCATGATCTCGTTCAGTAGTGTGAGCCTTGGATCAGGGAATACCGCCGAACGCAGCTCTCAGGTGGGAGCGCCTTGGCCGATCGAAGGAATGACGATGAAGGCGCTTGTTTATCACGGTCCCGGCCAGAAGGCATGGGAAGACGTACCCGATCCCAGGATTCAGAAGCCGACCGACATCATCGTGAAGATCGAAACTACGACCATTTGCGGCACTGATCTGCACATCCTCAAAGGCGACGTTCCAGCAGTCGAGTACGGTCGAATCCTCGGGCACGAGGGCGTCGGCACGATCACTGAAATCGGATCCGCAGTTGCAGGCCTCACGATCGGCGACCGAGTAATCATCTCGTGCATCTCTGCCTGCGGGCATCTCGACTACTGCAGACAGGGAGTCTACTCCCACTGCCTGGGCGAAGAGGGCGCCCCAGGCATCGGTTGGATCCTCGGGCACCTCATCGACGGGACACAGGCCGAATTCGTGCGCGTCCCGTACTAAGAGACTTCCGTTTACAAAATCCCCGACAGCGTCAGCCCCCAAGCGGGAACATTGCTGTCCGATATCCTGCCCACAGGCTGCGAAATCGGCGTGCAGTACGGGGCTGTCAAGCCCGGTGATGTCATCGCCGTGATCGGCGCCGGTACCGTCGGGCTCGCCGTCGCCAACGCCGGGGTACACGGCAAGGGTGTGGACCTGCCGCTGGACAGACTCTGGATCTCGAACATCACCATCACCACGGGCCTGCTGAACACCAACACGACTGGTACGCTCCTCAAGCTCGTCGCGCAAAAGAAGTTGCCCGTCGACCAATTCGTGAGTCACGCGTTCGATCTCAATGACATCGAAAAGGCATACGACACCTTTTCACGGGCCGCCGAAACAAAGGCGCTCAAGGTGATGCTCAACGCCTGAAGCATCACCGAAGAAGTTCACAACCAAAACCCCGGGCCCCCACCCTGCCTAGGAAGGGACGCTGGAGCCGCGGCGTGCTCTGTTACCGCGGGCAGGTAGGGTGCTTCAGGACCGCCGCCCGGGGCCTGTCGGCGTCGGCGAGGATTGTCGGCGGTTGCGCCGCCGGATAATCGTCTTGCGGATTTCTTCTGCCCATAGAACCGAGGAACCCACGAGGAGGGCCAGCCCCCACTGGGCTGAGCTCATGGCCGTGGTGTCGAATAGGCCCTGCAGTACTTCCAGGTTCACCACCATAATCTGGAGCACGATCACGGCGATCAATGATACCCAGATACTGCGGTTGGTGAAGGTCTGTCTGGAGAAAACAGAGGCTGAGTCTGAGCGCACGTTGAGCAGGTTGAATACCTGGTAAAAGACGAAGGTAGTGAACGCGAGGGTGGTTGGCAGGGCCGGGTCCGCTGTGTTCTCCGGGAACAGGGCGGGAGCCAGCACAAGGACGGCGATGGTCCCGGCAGCCATGACCGTGCCGAGACCGAGGATCCGCAGCAGACGGTCTCTGGTCAGCAATGGTTCGCCAACGGGCCGCGGTTTCTGCTTCATGATGTCCGGCTCCGCCGGGTCAACACCCAGCGCCAACGCGGGAGGCCCATCCATGATGATGTTCACCCAGAGGATCTGCAAGGCGGTGAACGGCGCGCCACCGGCCAAGCCGAGCACACCGGCGGTGAGGAAGATCAGAACGAAGCCCCACGCCGTTGTCAGCTGGAATTTCACGAACTTGATGATGTTCGCGTAGACCCCGCGGCCTATCTCTACCGCGATGACAATGGTGGCGAAATTGTCGTCGGTCAGTATCATTCTGGCCGCGCCCTTGGACACATCGGTTCCGGTGATACCCATTGCGATGCCGATGTCTGCCTGTTTCAGTGCCGGGGCGTCGTTGACGCCATCGCCCGTCATGGCCACGACGTTCCCGCCGTCCTGCAGGGCCTTGACGACGCGGATCTTATGTTCCGGGGCGACCCGGGCAAGCACGCCATAACCCGCGACGCGGCGGGTGAGCTGTGCGTCATCGAGCCGGTCCAGGTCAGTCCCGGCCGCCGCCTCGCCGCGGATGCCCAGGCCAGCGGCGATAGCCGAGGCCGTGACCAGGTGATCTCCGGTGATCATGTGGACCTCGATCCCGGCCTCCCGTGCCGTGGCGATTGCCGCGGCGGCCTCGGGGCGCGGCGGGTCGACAATTCCAACCACGGCGTAGACCGTCAACCGGTCCGCCGTGAGCCGGAGCTCCTCGGGGTCCTGCGGCAGGTTCGAATCGAGCCGGCGCCCGGCGATTAGCAGCGTGCGAAGACCTTCCCCTGCCAGTGCCTGGACCTCCTCATGGATCCGCTGGCGGTCAGCGTCGTCCAGCAGGCGGATCCCCGTGTCGGTCAGGACGGAATCGGCACGTTCCATCAGTACGCCGGGTGCTCCTTTAGCGAAGCAGCGGAAGCGGGCGGGAGCGGTGTCTCCGCCGGTGAAGTTCTGCCGGTGGAAGGTGGCCATGAACTTGTAGTCCGAATCAAACGGGATTTCAGCCACACGGGGGTGCTCCTTTCGGGCACCCTCGACGTCAATCCCGCCCTTCTCGGCGAGTACAACGAGTGCGCCTTCTGTAGGATCTCCCACGAGTTCGCCGTCCTTCACCGAGGCATCGTTGCACAACGCCATGGACAGGAAGGTGTCCGTCATCGCCGGAGGCGGGCCGCCATCTCTGCTCAGGATTTTGCCGTCTGTCGAATAGCCGTTGCCGGTGATCCGGAAGCTGCGTCCGGCGACGAGCAGCCGCCGTACGGTCATTTCGTTGAGCGTCAGCGTTCCGGTCTTGTCCGTTGCTATGTGGGTGGTGCTGCCGAGGGTTTCGACGGCGGATAGCTGCTTGATGATGGCTCCGCGCCGGGCGAGCCGAGAAGCGCCCATGCTCAGAGTGAAAGCGACGACGGCGGTCAGGCCCTCCGGGATGGTGGCTACTGCGAGGGAGACTGCGGTGATCAGCAGATCGGACCAGGGCTGGCCCCGGGACAATCCGAGTATGAAGACGATGGCGACGACAACGAGGGCGACGATCGTCAGCGTCCCGGCAAGCTGATCGATCCGCCGCTGCAGCGGGGTTTTCTCGGTTCCAGCGCTACCGAGCAATGAGGCGATGCCGCCGATCTCGGTGTCCATTCCGGTAGCCGTTGCCACCATGACGGCGCGCCCACGGCTGATGTCGGTGCTCGTGAAAATCATGTTCGTCCGGTCCGCCAGGACAAGATCCGGGTCGGTCAGCATCTGGGTGGTCTTGTCTACGGGCTGGGACTCACCGGTCAGCGCGGCTTCGGCAACCTGCAGCCTCACAGCCTCGATCAGTCGGCCGTCCGCAGGGACCGAATCGCCGGCGTCCAGCAGCACAATGTCTCCTGGCACCAGTTCGGAGTTGGAAATTTCCTGCACGCCCCCGTCCCGGCGCACCCGGGACGTGTCCACAGTCATCTTCCGCAGCGCCTCCAGGCTGCTGTCCGCCCGGCTCTCCTGAACGTAGTTAAGAACCGTGTTGAGGATGATGACCGCCAGAATCACGACGGGCGTTTCCCATTCCCGGGAGACCGTGGCGCTCACTGCGGCGGCAACGACCAGCAGGAGAGTCATCTTCTCCGCCAGAAGCCGCAGTACTTTTTTCCATGCAGGTTTCTTTTTGGCCTCAGTCAGCACATTGGGCCCGTGCTCCAGCTGCCGTGATTCTGCTGCAGCTGTGGTCAGCCCAACAGAAGGGTCTGTCCGGAGGGCCGCTGCGGTGTCGACCGCCGACAGTGTGTGCCACGACTGCCCGGCGGAACGGGACGCTGGGGAGGTACTCGCTCGTGAAGTGCGGGAATCGCTGGAAACCATGGGAAAACTCCTCGCAACGAACCGGCCCGCGGGACATACATCCTGCGAGGCCCAGCGTATAGGACAAAAAAGGATGCAGTCTTTTGCCCAACCAGACCTAAAACCTCGGCACCCACGAATGTTGGAAGTTGCATCGAAACAGCCGCGGCCCGGCCACTGTTCAGTGCCGAAGCATCGACCTTGAGGACATGGTCAGGAATATTCCAATCCTGGGAACCATGCTGAGGATGTTCCGCCTCTGGGCTGCGACGGATAGGGCGGGGATTTTGGACTTATCGTCCGCAAGTTCGCCGAAGGGTACGGAATCGTGAACAGCCAGATCGTGGTCGGTGTCGACGACTCTCCTGCGGGCAGCGCTGCCGCGGAATGGGCCGCCACCCTGGCCGCCCATTTTCATGTCCTCCTCAATCTGGTGCGCGTCGTTCCGACTTCTGGGTTCTTCCAACATGCAAGCCGGTATCTGGAGGCCGTGAACCACGGGCGGAGCTGCTGGCCGAGGAGGCTCGTCGGCTATCGGCCCAGGATCCGGAGATCACAGTCACCACGACCTTGAGGACGGGTGAGACCGTCCCGGCCTTTCGGGCCCTCTCCAAAGATGCGGGCATGATCGTCCTGGGAACGGACAGAGGACCGGACAAGCACGGTGAGGGGTTCGGATCGGTCAGTTTTCAGACCGCCATCCTCAGCGACTGCACAGTGGCCGTGGTCCCGCCGGACGGTCCAGACGGGAGGACCGGTGTCATGTCGGCACCGACGGTTCCACCGACTCGGCCATCGCGGTGGAACGGGCAGCCATGGAAGCGCACCAGCTTCGCCAGGACCTGACGCTGGTCCACACTTGCGTGGGCCATGACGCACCCTCAGCCACAGGCTCCGAGGGCCCGACTGGGAAGCCCACGGTTGCCTGCGGTGTGCTCTCCGCAGCCGTCGCCGGCGCGGCCAGGAACCATCCCGATCTGAACGTGCACCCCGTTCTTGATACCGGCAGGCCGCCGGCGGACGCCTTGCTCAGGGCAGCCGGGCGCCCTGCTGCTGGTCATCGGCTGCAGGGGCCAGGGAGGACTGAAAGCCCTGGTGCGCTCGGTCGCCGGTGAAGTCCTCCTGTGTAGCAGTCAGCGCCCGACACTGATCACCCGCTCGGTTCCGCCGGGGAGGACTCCGTTCTTGTAGTAAAAAGCAGTGCCGTGCTCTAGCAGGGAGAACGCGCTGTGCTGCCGCGCAGCCTTCCGGGGTTGCGTCCAGTTATTGTCCGGCTGCGGTCTCGTCCTTCGGTTTGCTCCGGGCTTCGCGCTGGTGGTGCTCCAGCTTCTCTTCCGAATCCCGGCGGCGCTGGCCCACTGTGCGCATCTGGTTCGTGGGCGGCCTTCGGTGATCGACCAGAGGGGCCCTCTGCTCAGGTTCTTCCTCGTCGTCAGTGGCGGATCGGTCCCGACGACGTCCCGTGTTCGCGCTCATACCTGCATCGTCCCAACTTGACCGCGCATTTCCACCGTACACCACCGAAAAAGTCATGAAGAACCAGAACGGGCAGATCGCGAGCAGGAACAGTGACGGCACCGTCAGGCGAAATTGCCCTTGACGAGGGCCTCCCCTGGCGAAGGACGAAGCCCCCGGTCTGGAAATTCAGACCAGCCTTCTGTACGGGCGGGCCCCGGAACGAGCTGCTGCTCGTTGATCTTCGTCAGCCGTTCAATTTCGGCTTTCGCTGCCATGTCGGTGTCATAGTCGTGCTGGGCCATGGCCGAGGCAATGGCATCCTGGCGTTTGGCGGCGATCAGGAGGATCGCGCCCCTGGAGACCGGCAAGCATGGACAGAAACAGGTTCAGCAGAATATAGGGGTAAGGATCTCAGGCACGGCCAGCCATCGCGAAGCTGTTGACGGCGGACCATAGGATCATGAAGAGAATGAATCCGCCCACGAAAGGCCAGCTGCCCATACCGTGCA
Organism: Pseudarthrobacter raffinosi; assembly: GCF_023913735.1. GTDB lineage: Bacteria > Actinomycetota > Actinomycetes > Actinomycetales > Micrococcaceae > Arthrobacter > Arthrobacter raffinosi. The sequence goes on along the minus strand of NZ_JAMXBH010000030.1, from coordinate 10,749 downwards.
AATAGTCGGCCGCCCGCTCCCCCTTGGTCAGGGATGACTTGTGCAGGGCATGCCAGGTGGCTTTTGCTCGCTCATGATTCAGCGTAGCTCCTGCCCGCTCATCGAAGCGTCCAACAGCACCGGTTCGAGGAACCGCGCAGATCCTACAGGGCGGTAGGCTTACCCCCGGAACGCCACGGGTTCAGCCCGCCGCGGTGCCCGTTTCGTGCAGCACGAACTTCCGCATCTCGCCCGCGCCCAAATGGACCTCGTCAGAACCGACACGTACGCAGACAGCGGCTGCGTCTCCGGGTGCTGCGGAAACAGTCAAGGTGCCGTGGTCGAGGCTGACTTCGAGCAACTGGTCCCGGTAGCGGACACGGAAGGAAACTGACTTTATTTCTTTTGGCATTTTTGGGGCGAAAAGGAGGGCATCCCTGGTGATCCTCAGACCGGCGAAGCTGCGCTGGATCACATCGATCGTTCCTGCCATGGCGCCAAGGTGGATACCTGTGTGCGTGGTGCCTCCCTGCGTGTCGTCAAGGTCGGCGGTGAGCGCTTCCCGGAAAGTTCTCCAGGCCCGGTCCGGGTCCATGGCTGCCAGCACCGAGGCGTGGGCCACGCGGCTTAGGGTGGAGCCGTGGGCCGTGCGTGCCAGGTAGTAGTCCACTGTCGCCGCGAGCTGGTCCGCGGTGACGGTGTAACCCAGCTGGGCCAGGAAGAGCATCAGCTCCTTCTCGCCCAGGACATACAGGAGCATCAGCACGTCAGCCTGTTTGGCCAGCCGGTACCGATTGGTGCTGTCGCCCTCGGCTTCCAGAATCAGGTCGAGGCGTTCAATGTTTTTGTATCTGTTCCGGTAGTGCGCCCAGTCGAGTTCCTGCAAGTGTTCGTAACCGTCGAACTGGCTGATGATGCCTCCGCCGAAGAACGGTACAAACATCCGTTGGCTGACGCGCAGCCAGGCTTCCATCTCTGCCGGATCTATGGACAGGCGTCCCCGTAGATCCTCCAGGTCGTGGCCGTGAAGCATCGTCATGATCTCGTGGGCCTGTTCGCAGACCCATGCAGCCATCACGTTCGTGTAGGCGTTGTCATTCAATCCCCCGCCGGGGCTGTCCGGGTAGCCTGTATGGTATTCGTCCGGGCCCATGACTCCGCGAAGATGGAAGCGGTCCTCTTTGTCGTCGTATTCGGCCATGGAGGCTACGAGCCGCGCCACTTCCACAACCAGCTCGGCGCCATGATGCAAGAGCCAGCCCCGATCCTGCGTGGCCAGGAAATACTGCCATGCGTTGAAGGCCACGCCCAGGCCGGCATGCCGCTGAAGATGGGAATAGTCCGGCACCCAACGGCCGGACCGCCGGCTAAAAAGCCAACGGGGTGTCTCTTCCCTGCCGTCGCTGCCGCTCTGCCACGGGAACAAGGCCCCCCGGAACCCCGCTGCGGCCGCCGCTTCCCGGGCCGCCGGCAGCCTGCGCCAGCGGTAGTCAATAAGGGAGCGGGCAACGGAGGGCATCCGTGAGGTAAGAAGGGGCAGGACGAAGAGCTCATCCCAGAAGATGTGCCCGCGGTAACCCTCCCCGTGCAGCCCGCGGGCGGGCACACCGGCATCCAGTTCAGCCGTGTGCGGGCTCAGCGTCTGCAGCAGGTGGAAGACATGGAGATTCAGGATCAGCTGCACCTGGGGGCTCCCGTCGATGGTGACGACGAACAAGTGCAGCAATCTTCCCCAGGCGTTCTCGTGCTCGGAGAGCATGCCGTCAAAGCCCTGCCCGCTGGCCCTGAGCACCGACCTCGCACCGGATGCCGGTGAGGAGAACGCGCGGTCGCGGGAAGTCACGATTGCTGCCATCTTGGTCACCATCAGCGGCACGGCGTCCGTCAGCGGGACGTCGAAGGAGCGGTAATACAATCCCGCTTCTTCATCGGGCGCGCCGCTGCCTGCCTGTCCGGAAACCCGGGTCTGCAGCGCTGTTGCGATCCTGATATGGCTTTGGCTCGTCTCAACTTCTATCACCGGGGTCGGTTCTGCTGGCCCGGACACCTCGAGTACGGCCAGATGATGGTGGGACAGAAGCGCGTCCTCCGGCACATTTTCGTTGGTCACCCCGGTATCCACTCCGCTGCGGATTCTCACGGACGCGCTCCAGCCCCTGGCAGTGAAGACTGTCTCCAGCGCCATCAGATGAGGCTGGGCCATCGATACGAACCGGCGCTGAACCACCTCCAGCCGCCGGCCGTCATCTGCCTCCAGCACGACTTCCCGCCGCAGAGTGGCCCGAAGCAGGTCAAGCACACGCCGCTCACGGCGGATCTTCAACCCGCCCCGGGACCACCAGTGCGTCTCGTCCAGCCGGACGTCCAGCACCAGCCAGTTGGGGATATTGACCATGTGTTCGTCTTCCGCGGCCTGGCCTTCCACGGTACTCACCAACCTGTTGTAGACACCGGCGAGGTAGGTGCCCGGATAACGGACCTCGCTCATTCCGCCCTCCGGGGCAGCCCCACGCACGGCCAGGTACCCGTTCCCAAGCGTGGTCAAAGCTTCCCGGTGCCCTTCGTGGGCCGGATCATAACCTTCATACACAAGGCGCCACGGGTCAGTGAGAACACGTCCCAGATCCAGCTCGCTCACGTCGTTCAACACAACGTCGGCACCTGCCGCCTCCAGCTCCGCCCTCCTGCTAGAAACCCTGTCTATCCCAACGACGAGCCCGAATCCCCCTCGGTGTGCCGCTTCGACGCCGGCGACGGCATCTTCGATCACCACGGCGCGGGCAGGAGGGATCCCCAACCGGTGCACGACTTCAAGGAATAATGCCGGGTCGGGTTTTCCTGCAAGGCCCAACTCGCCGGCAATGGCACCATCCATGACCAGGTCGAAAGCATTGGACAGGCCAGCGGCTGCCAGGACAGCGGACGCGTTCCGGCTTGATGTTGCAAGGGCCACAGGAACCCGTCCCGACCGCAGCCTTTCAAGCAGTGCGACCGTTCCCGGGAAGGCCACCACACCCTCACGTCCCAGCCGCTCCCTGAACAGCTGGTTCTTACGCTCAGCCAGGCCACGGACCGACCATCCGCCGGCAGGATCCAAGGCGTCACCCATAGGCAGTTCAATGCCGCGGGAACCCAGGAAGGCTTGCACACCGTCTTCCCGGGGCCTGCCATCCACATACCTCTGGTAATCACTGCTGCTGAAGGGCTCCCTCCGTGCCCTTGGCGGGACGCGGCGGTCCTTCAACACCTCATTGAAGAGGTCCCTCCACGCTGCCTCATGCACAGCGGCCGTGTCCGTTACGACGCCATCCAGGTCAAAGATCACAACGTCAAAAGGCGACAAAGCGGCAGCGGCCGTAGGTGAATCCGTCATGACTCATCCCTACCAGCCATCAGAACTAGCGGCCAGTGGCATTGGATCCGGTCACCACACCTTGGTACGTCAGGATCAACGAAACCGAGGCCATTCTGCCCTCCGCTAGACGCAAGCATGATGCCCTTCATCAATGGATGACCATCCAACACCCGAACGCCGACAGGCACAGCAGTCACGGAATCCTTGACTGGCATTGACCGTATCCGGATCTTCACGGACAAGTTTTTGTCAACCACCTGTGGTTCCGCCGGGCTGACCGGTTGGAGTTCGTCGAACCACAACACGGTGGATGCCATGCCCATGCAGACCGCCCAGTGGGCCGCGTCCAGGGACGCGGTCCCGAAGGCCTGTTGCAGCAGCGGGCCTTCCACCACGGCGAACTGAAGTACAGCCGCGAGCAGGACGGCGCCCCACAGCCACTTGTTGACGAAAAGCCGGTGGAACGCGCTGGTTGTGACGGAACGTGAGTTGAAGGCGTTGAACAGCTGCGCGAAGACCAAGGTGGTGAACCCGGCGGTACGGGCCACGTCCAGGGAGTCGCTGCCGTTGACGAGACCGCCGGGCAGGAAGATGTCGATGGTCAGCAGCGTCACGATGCCCATGACCAAGCCGACGGCCACGATGCCGGTCCACAGCCGCCGCCCGAGGATTGCGGTCGGTCATTTTCCCCGGCGCACGCGCCATCACGTCGTCTATTTCCGGATCCACTCCTATCGCCAGCGCGGGCCCGGAGTCGGTGACGAGGTTGATCCACAGAATCTGGGTGGCCAGCAGCGGCAGCGCCACTGCCTCGTCGCCTGCACCTGCCAAACCCATGGTGCCGGCGAAGACCACGCCGAGGAAGACCGTGAAGACTTCTCCCATATTGGAGGAGAGAAGATAGCGCAGGAACTTTTCGATGTTGTCGAAGATGACCCGGCCCTGGCGCACCGCGGAGACGATGGTGGCGAAGTTGTCGTCGCCGAGAATCATCTTCAAAGCTTCCTTGGTCACCTCGGTTCCTGTGATGCCCAGCCCATGGCAATGCCGATGTCGGCGGACTTCAGGGCCGGGGCGTCATTGACGCCGTCTCCTGTCATGGCAACGACATTGCCCTGCGCCTGCAACGCATCGATTACCTGACGCTGTTGGGCGAGGACACGCGCGCGTAGACGGATGTGGAGCCGGTGACGGCACGCAGCCCCGCATCGTCGAGTTCATCGAGCTGGGCTCCAGTCAGTGCCTTGTCCCCCGGTTCGCAATTACCCAGATCGCTGGCAATCCGGGCGGCGGTTACGGGGTGGTCACCGGTGATCATCGCCACGCGGATGCCTGCACGACGGGCCTCCGCCACGGCAGCCGCCGCTTCGGCACGGGGCTGGCCAATAATGCCGGCGACGCCCAGATAGACGAGGGCGTTCTCATCCGCTTCGTCGATCACGTCCGCTTCGTGACGGTCTTGCTCCCCGTACCGGCGGTAGGCCACGCCCAGGGCGCGGAAGGCCTGCGCCGACAGAGCCTCGACGTCGGCCAGGGCCTTGCTGCGCAGCGCCCCATCCAGCGGGACAATGTCCGCCCCCACCTGCATCCGTACAGGGCCCCAGGAGGACATCGGGGGCACCTTTGGTGACCAGGTCGAGTTCGTCGAACTCCTTGTGGCACGCCAGCGCTGACATCAGCTTCCGTTCTGAGGTGAACGGGATTTCGCCCTGCCGTTCGAACTCCCCGACGCGTTCGGTAACCCCCGCCAGCTTCCGGGCAGCAACCAGGAATGCAGCTTCCGTCGGGTCGCCCTGGATCTGCCACTGGCCGTCGTGTTCTATCAGCTGTGCATCATTGACGAATGAGCCACCCGCCAGGACCATGCGGGCCTCCTGCAGTACCACCGGATCGCTGGCTTCACGGGTTCCTTGCAGAATCTGGCCTTCGGGCCGGTACCCGGCGCCGGTGAGCTCGATCTGCCCCGATGCGGTGACGATCCGGCCGATCGTCATCTCGTTGCTTGTCAATGTTCCGGTCTTGTTCGAGGCGATGACCGAGGCGGAGCCAAAGGTTTCCACCGAGTGGAGTTCCTTCACGACCGCATTGCATCTGGCCATCCGCTGGACACCGATGGCCAACACGACCGACAAGATGGCCGGGAGCCCCTCGGGCACCGCGGCCACCGCCAGCGAGACACCCAGCAGCAGCACGGTGACCAGATCCGCCAGCGACGAAACCTCGTTGATGAGCACGATGGTCACCATCACCAGAACCGCGATGACTATCACCGTGATGCCCAGCAGTTTGCTGACCCCCGCGATTTCCTTCTGTAGCGGCGTCGGCTCGGACTCGGTCCGTTCCAGCATGCCCGCAATGGCGCCCACTTCGGTTTCATGGCCGTCCCGGTGACGACCGCGCGGCCGCGACCCATCCGAAGTTGACCTGCTGCCCAAGGAAAGTCATCTCCCGATCCGGCGTTGAAGGGGCTTTGGACCCCCCCTCCATGATCCGGACAGAACAACAGCCGGGGCCGAAGGAGCCGGATCCCGTCACCAACCTCCGTGGGTAAATGCAACTAGGGCGGAAGACACATACGAAGGGGGCTGTTTTTAGGCCATACTGACGGCATGAACGCTGCGGCGGGAAAGCCGGACCGGATTCTCCTTGTAATCGTGTCCGCGATAGCCCTGTTGGTGATCGTCGCGCTGGCGGTCGTTTTCACCCGCGGGGAGCCAGAAGTTCTGGACGAGTCGACACCCCAGGGAGTCGTCCAGCGGTACAGCACCGCCGTCATCGAAGGCGATATGGCCACAGCCAGTTCCTACCTCACGGAAGCGGCCAGTTCCTTGTGCCGCGGTTACCAGGAAAGCGGCCCGCCGCCCACCCGGGTTGTCTTGATCTCGACCACCGAGAGGGACAACACGGCAGTCGTGAGAGTCTCGGTTGTCGGTTCAGGTCCTGGCGGCCCGTTCGGACCATCCGAGTACGAGATGGAGGACCGCTTCTCCCTTGTGAAGACCGAAGGCAGATGGCTGGTCGACCAGGCACCGTACCAGCTTCTATCCTGCGCAGGATCGTCCGTGAAACCATGAACTCCCAGGTTTCGACGACGTGGTCAGCGGCACGTTCCGCCCAACTCACCCTCCGCCGCCTGATCCTCTACGTACTGCTGTTCGCCTTGGTGGTGATCGCGGCAATAGGGCTAAGCGGCCTTTTGGAGCGCCTGTTCAGCACGGGAGCAGTGCTGGTATCCACTGATGTGGCCGGACTTGCCCGCTCCCTTGCCTTCACGCTGATCGGAGGGCCGCTCGCGGCCCTCCTGTGGTGGGTTGTCTGGAAAAGGCTCGACGACGGCGCGGAGCGCGTCTCAGCGGGGTGGGGCCTCTACCTTGCCGCCGTCTACGCGGTCTCCCTGATCGTCTTCGTCACGGCCCTCCTGGGGATGGCGGCATCCTTTATCGGCCAGCTGGAACCCCAGTGGTATTCGCCTTTGTCCGTTGGGCTTGTCTGGGCCGGAGTATGGTTCTGGCACCGCTGGATGTGGCGGCACGCCGTCAAGCATCCCGTTAATCTCGACGACGTCCCTGCCGTCATCGGTTCGGTTTTCGGGTTGCTGGTGGGAGCGATTGCCGCCATCACCGCCTTGGGTAGCTTGCTCGACGTCGCGATCCGGGGCTACACCAGCCTGACCCCGGGTACGGAGGCGTGGTGGCAGTCCGTGCTCCGGGCCCTGGTTTGGGCAGGCGGCGGAATTTTCGTGTGGTGGTGGCACTGGTTCAGGGGCGGCGGACGCAAACTGGAGACCGCCCTGGTGGATGTGGCGCTGATTGGTGTGGGGATCTTCGCTGCGGGCATCACAGCGCTCGGTAGCGCCGGCGTCGTGGGTTTTGTGCTCCTGAGAACGGCATTCGACCGGGGTGACCCGATAAGCGAGCTGCTGGCCCCGCTGGCTCCGGCTCTCGCCGGTGCTACCATCGGCGCCTTGGTGTGGCGCTATCACCGCGTCAGCGGGGCTCACCGTTCTGTTGCCACCCGGCGTGCGAGCCAGCTGGTGACATCAGGGGTTGCCCTGGCGGCAGCGGCCTCCGGCATTGGCTTGGTCATCAATGCAGCGCTTGCCATGGCGGTTTCACCCCTTGCGGGGAGCGGCACGCGCACCCTCCTGCTGGGTGGTATCAGTTCCCTCGTTGTGGGAGGTCCGGCCTGGTGGCAGGCCTGGAAGCCGGCAGGGCAACCGCAAACCGCGGATGCCATTCCTCCCGGCAGGCGCGTCTACCTCATTGTGTTCTTCGGCATTAGTGCCGTGGTGGCGCTCATCGCCCTTCTGGTGATTGGATACCGGCTCTTCGAGTTCCTCCTAGGTGATGTGACTGGAGGCAGCGTCCTGGAACGTATCCGCGCGCCGCTCGGGCTCCTGGTAGCCGCCGGATTCGTTGCCGCGTATCACTTTGCCCTGTGGCGGCGCGAGCACGCCCTCCTGGCGGCGGCATCCCCGGCCAAGGCGCACACCATCGAACAGGTCACCTTGGTGACCGCCTCCTTCCCGGAGCCATTGTCCAAAGCCATCACCGACGCGACCGGCGCCAAAGTCGCCGTGTGGACGCGTGCCGACGCGGAACGCGAAGCGCTGCCGGCGGAAGGCGACCCGTCGGAGGAACCTGAGCTGGTCCGGCGGGTGCTCGACGCACTTTCCGGTGTCACGGCCAAGCGCGTTCTGCTGGTGGTCGGTCCGACTACCGGCCAGGGGACTCCGATCGAGGTAATTCCCCTGGAAACAACATGAAAGTGGAATCAACCAGCCGTGGTACCGGTCCGCCGCGTTCCTGATCATGGCGTGGGTGACCGGCGCGGCCGCCGCTCTGGGCGCCGGCGCGTGGTTGACAGTGCGGGCGGTGACCAGACCACTACCGGGCTCTCGAACCGGGTCCATGCCCTGACACCGAAGGCGTTGAGCCGCAGATCGAACCTCAAGCTTGTACGGGAGTATGTAGACGCGGCCGCCGAACTGGACGCCCTTGACGACGTCATTGCCGACAGCAATGCGTTGTTGAACCGCTCGTACGCCTGGCCCAGTGCATGGGACCGCCAACTCTCGCCGTTCCGGAGCGACCTCGCCGGTCTGGAACAGCTGCTCAGCAAACGCCACGGTCAAGGTGACGCTGCCACTGCAGCGGCCTCAGCACCGGCGTCGGCAGTGTCAGCACAGGCAGGGGCGGCGGCGGAACCACAAATTGGAAGCAGCGGGGGAAGCTTTTCAGGCTCCGGCAGTTCCTCAAGTTTCCAGGTGACTTTTGGCCCTAGAGGTCCGCCTTCCGACACCGCAGGCTGGAGGCAGCAAGCAGGCATACGAAGGGAAGCGGTTATGGAGGAGTCAACATTGCAGGATGCCAGATTCGTTGTGGGGGTGGACGGATCGGAGGCCTCGGTGGAAGCCCTCCGGCAGGCCCAGCGGCTGGCTGTCCCGGTTGGTGCCAAAGTGCTGGCCACCGTTTTCTGGGATGATCCGCAGGTTTACGCAGGATATGTGGCAATGGGCATAGACCGCTTCGAGGAGCGTGTGGAGATGATCCTCAACGAAGCCATGGAACAGGCCTTCGGGCAGGAGATTCCGCCGAACGTCATTCCACGCGTCGTCCGGGGGCACCCCAGGGACTCACTTATAGACGCCAGCCGCCACGCGGACATGATCGTTGTTGGCAGGCGCGGCCACGGAGGATTCGGAGGCCTCCTTCTGGGGTCCGTCAGCTCAGCCTGTGTGGCCCACGCGCACTGCCCCGTCCTAGTTGTTCATAGCCCCGACACAGACAAAAAGGAAGACCAGCCGTGAGAACGTCTAAACCGATCGCGGTCGCCACCAACGACTCTCCGCAAAGCCAGGCAGCCGTGAAGTGGGCTGCACACCGGGCTACCCGCGCCGGCCTGCCGCTGATCATTCTGCACGCTGTTGACGACCGTTGGGTGGCCGAACCCATCCCGTGGACCGCGATGCTGGTGGAGAAGGGCGAAGAACTGCTGGAAGCCGCTGCCGGGCGCGTAAGGGGCACCGTCCCGATTGAGATCACCACCAAACTCCTGGAAGGCAGCGTCGCCGGCGCGCTGGGTAAGTACTCCACCAAGGCGTCCATGCTTGTGGTGGGCTCCGGCGGCACCCATTTGGGTGGTTCGCTCACCGATCGGGCCCTGCAGGTCGCCGCCGCGGCGAAGTGTCCCGTCGCCGTCGTCGGAATGCATGACCTTGAAGGCCGAAGCGGAGTACTGGTGGGCGTGGACGGTTCGGAAGAAGCCACCCAGGCCGTTGCGTTCGCTGCAGCGGAGGCAGACAGGGAGGGCCAGGAGCTTACGGTGCTGTACGCCTTCAGCGGCCCCAACCGCTGGGTCAAGGCCGGCCTGCCGACCAGCAGCCTTGCCGAACTGATTGAGGAAGAGGAGCAGATCGTTCTGTCCGAAGCGGTGGCCGGGCTCCGCGAGGATTACCCGGACCTTGTGGTGCACAAGATTCTGGAAAGCGAAAAGGAACCGGCGGAGGCGCTGGTGCAGGCCGCGGCAGCCGCGCGGCTGCTCGTGGTGGGAAGCCGCGGCCGGGGCGGGTTCAAACGGCTGCTGCTCGGTTCCACGGCCCACGCGGTTCTGACGCATCTGCCCTGCCCTGCCGTGATCACCCCTATCCAACGCAGGAAGCACAAGTAGGAGGAGCCCCAGCATGCAAGGCAACGGCTCAGGACCGGAAACAGAAGTCCTCGACATACATAACTGCTGGAAATACCTCCGTTCGGCTTCGGTCTGCCGGGTCGCCGTAACAACGGCTGGCGGGCCCGAAATTTTCCCCGTGAACTACGTCCCCGACTATGGGACAGTCGTCTTCCGTACGGGCCCGGGTACCAAACTGGATGCGGTGCTTGCTGAAAGTCCGGTCGCGCTGGAAGCCGACGGCCTGAATAGCTACGGAACCATCGCATGGAGCGTCATCATCAAGGGGACTGCCAAGGTTGTGGGCACGCAGGAGGATTTCCGGGAAGCAGCCGACGCCGGGCTGTCACCCTGGGAGGCGGGAAGCAAGGACCACCTGGTGCGTGTAACGCCCACGGAGGTCAGCGGCCGTCGGTTTGTCATCAATCCCCCGTCCGGCTGGTGGCCACCGCTGGACTCAGCACGGAAATAAACGTCCCGGCGACAGGGGAAGTCACGCCAGGTTTAGCCTTGATCCACCGATCCGCCTGGGCGGATGAGCTGAATTCGGTTTCGGCTCGTTGTGCGGGCGAAGGGCGTGCTGGGGTGCCGGGCCTCGCTGCCCCTTGAGTGTTCCACTGGTTGTTCTGGTCGCGCCGTGCGACTGGGTTGACGGGGGTCAGGCAGGTCGCGGCGGCGGGTAGAGGTGGTCGGACAAGGCCTGCCATGGTGTTTTCCAGGGCCAGGCTTCGGGCAGGTGAAGACGG
>NZ_JAMXBH010000034.1 GCF_023913735.1 Pseudarthrobacter raffinosi | reverse complement strand
GGCGCTCACCCACACCGACACTGGCGCTCACCCACGCCAATCGGGATTCCGACCACGGCGCTCACCCGCACCACCTCTGGACCCCCTGAAGGCCAATATTCAGCGCAGCAGCATCTGGATATGAGTACCGCCGACCGGTTCGTTGAGCAGTTCGTTGATCGAGCTCTGCCCTGCCAACTCGCCGGCATCGTCCCTTTCCATGTATCCGACCATATGCGCGCGTCGGTGCCGTGAATCCTAAGACGGGCGTGTCGGACCTACGTCTTTTTGACGGTGCATGGGCGGCTGCCCATTCAGCACAGTGACCCGCGCCGGCCAAATCCGGGCAGTCCGTCCGAGATTGCCGACAGTGCCAGTAAGCTCATGCCACAAGAACCGTCGGCGTAGGAGATTCAAGATGCAGCTATTTGATTGGCTCTTGGGTAAAGACCAAATTGGCTGGCTGAAAACTGCACTGCTCAGTGGGCTCTTTGGCGGCATCATCTTTGGCCTAAGTGGCGGATTTGCATCCTCTCCCAGTGCGAACAAGTTCATCTTGATAGGGCTAGGAGTGATCCCCCTGCTGCTAATCCGCGCAGCTTACTGGGCCTGGAGGAAGGAAAGTCTTCGGACAGCTTTGCTTCGGCACGACCCAAGAGCTCAGGACGCGGTTTTGTCCCTGCTCTGGCGTAAGCCGGAAGTCGCTTCGTACCTGGCAGCCTTTGTGTCGAACCCGAGCTTCGATCCTGTCGGAAACGCACCCCAGACAACGGTGACAGCGATTGTCCCATCTGGTCAGGCTTCGAACGCAACGGGCACATCCGGCAACTACCTGGGGTTTGGCCCATACTTTGCAGCAAACGGAGTGTTCGACCTCACTGGGATGGCCTCTATCCCGGCTCGACTGTACAGCCAGGATCACGTCTGGCCTGGTTACTTCGTCGTTGCGGGTCACATGATTGGGTTCTTCGACGAAAGCGACATTAGAGCACCCAGCATTGCCGACGGTTCCCCGGTCTTGCTGAGACTGGCGGAAATCTCCGGCGCGCTCGTCAGTGTCCCAGCGGGGTTAGTTGTGGACGTTCCGCCGGGGATAGCCTCAGAAGCCAATCACGGCGGAAATCTACATCTAGGGCTTGGGACCGTGAACAATCAGCGAATGAACGTCGCATTCGATTTTGCTGGCAGCGGCGACGAAGCCAAAGCGCGGCTCCAGTCATTGATCAATAACCTTCTCAATAGGCTCGCAAGATCGACGTAGTGCGCCCCAGCGTGAGGCGTGCAGAGGACTTCTGAAATTTCGTGCAGTCGCTGAAAATGACAGCACTGAAAGTTTCTTAATCGTGCATAAAGGGTCGTTTCTGGCGCCCTGGGCAGGAACCGATGAGGCCCCCGCCGGAGCTGGGGGCCTCATGGGTCTTACTTGGGGTTTAGGCGGTCACATGGCCGTAAAATTCGACGGAGTTCTTCGCCCTGGTGTCGACGCTGAGTGAAAAGACGTCGGGACGGGCGTAGTTTCCGGTGATGTCCATGTCGAGGTGTGATTCTGTTTTCTTGCTAAGTTCTGCGTCGGCATACAGGATGGTTTCCTCGTCAAAGACGGGGCCGGCGAGGACGTTGCCGAGCGGGTCCACAATCATGCTTCCGCCGCGCATGACGTTGTCCCCGGTTTCGAACTCGAATTCGTAGTCGGCCGGATAGGCGTCTTTGGTGATGGTCTGGCATGCCGACAGGACGAAGACGCGGCCTTCGAGGGCGATGTGCACCATGGAGTGTTGCCAGCTGGGGCGGTCGTCCGCGGTCGGGGCGCAGTAGATTTCCACACCTTTGGCGTACATAGCCTGCCGCAGTAGGGGCATGTAGTTTTCCCAGCAGATGACAGTGCCGAGGCGCCCGGCCGGGCTGTCCACGACGTCCAGGGTGGAGCCATCGCCGAATCCCCAGACCAGCCGTTCCACGGAGGTTGGCATGAGCTTGCGGTGTTTGCCAACCAGACCATCTTCGGGTGAGATCATCAAGGCGGTGCAGTAGAGGGTGTTGCCGAGCCGTTCGATGACGCCGATGACAACGAAGACGTTGAACTCGCGCGATGCCGCCGAGAGCTGGGCGACTTCCTTGCCGTCCAGAGTGATCGAGGCCGAGTAGTACTGCTCGAAGAGCTTCCGGCCGGCCGCGCTTCGGTTACCTATGGTGCTTCCAAAGGTGCTGCCCTTGGGGTAGCCGCCGATGAACGCTTCGGGGAAGACTGCGAGTTCGGCTCCTCCTTCGGCACATTGCCGGATCAGATCCACGGTCTTGTCTACTGCCGCTTGGGCGTTGAAGGGGACGGATGCTGCTTGAACTACTGCTACTTGGGTCATTGGTCCTTAGCTTTCACGTGGTCGTGATCGATGCGCCGGGGGCTAGCCTTCGCTGATGTCTTTGTGCTTTGTCTCCGGAAGCATGATCCACAGAACGATCAGCGCGGCGAGGGAGATGCCTGCGAGGTAGAAGGCTGGTGCGACATTGTTGCCGGTGGCCTTGATCAGGCTGGCTGCGACCAGGGGACCCGGGCCGGCCAACACGGCCAGTGCGACGTTGTAGCCCAACGCGGAGCCGGTGGAGCGGATAGATGCGGGGAAGACCTCAACCAGCAGCACCACGTTCATGACGGCAGCCATGGCTACCAGCACTCCCAGAACAATAAGCCCAAGGAGAACGACGGCGAAGATGCCGCTGTTCAGGGCAAAGAAGATCGGGACGCTCAAGATGGTCAGGCCCAGGGCTGAGAGGAGCACGAGGGGGCGCCGGCCGATGCGATCGCTGAGGCTGCCCAGCAGGGGGTTGGCGACCACATAAACCGCCAGTGCAATGCCGCAGGCTGTGAGGGCCTCGACGCGGGGCATGCCCACTACCCCTGACAGGTGGTTGTTCGCGTAAGTGATGAAGTAGTAGAGGCTGACACCGAAGAGCGCGGAAAATGCCAAGGTTAGGACGAACGCGCGCATCTTGACGGCCATCGGCACGGGGGCGGGCTTGAACTCTTCGCGTCGCCGGGCCATTTCCTCGTAGACGGGGGTCTCGCCGAGCTTCTGACGGATGAAGATTGCGACGACGGCCATCACCAACGATGCGATGAACGGAACCCGCCAGCCCCATGCGGACACTTCCTGTGGCGTCAGGAAGCCATTGATGGCTGCAGCCACGACTGTTCCAACAAGGAATGCCAGACCGGCGGTTGCGGTGACCAGGCTGGCGTGGAGCCCCCGCCGGTTTGCCGGGGCGCTCTCGCCCAAGTACGTAGCGGCGGTCGACCATTCACCGCCGACCATCATGCCCTGGATGCAGCGCAGGATGACCACCAGGATTGGTGCCGCAACTCCAATCGACGCGTAGGAAGGAATGACGCCGATCAGTGCGGTTGTCAGGCCCATGCCCAGCACCGTGATCACGAGGACCAGCTTGCGCCCGTGGCGGTCTCCGATCGGACCCAAGACGATGGCGCCGAGAGGCCTGGCGATGAATCCAACCGCGAAAACGGCCAACGAAGACAGCACTTCGGTCGCCGGGTCGCCGGCAGGGAAAAACTGCGCACCGATCACGGCCACGAAGTAGCCATAGATGGCAAAGTCGAACCATTCCATGAAGTTTCCGATCCCGACGGCGACCTGCCGATTCCGGATTTCGGTCTTCGCCAGCCGTGGAACAGTCGGTGAAGCCTTCACCTCCGCTAGCGCTACTGCACGTTTCATTGGTTCCTCTTCAGGTAGGTCGGGGCTTTCCAACAGAATCGCAGTTACGCTGGTCACATGTACAACTAATAGTCAGGATGAGCATCATTAACGAAACTAATCTCCGGAAAGTTGATCTGAATCTTCTCGTGGTCTTCCATGTGCTGATGCAAGAGCGCCACGTCACACGGGCGGCAGCGAAGCTGTACGTAACCCAAGGAGCCGTGAGCGCCGCCCTTGGGCGCCTCCGCCTCATATTCGACGATCCGCTGTTCCAAAAATCACGGTCCGGCATGGTGCCGACGGCTAAGGCGCTGGCCTTAGCGCCCAGGATTGGCCAGTCCCTGAAGCTGGTCTCTGATTTGGTGTTCGAAGACGAGAAATTCGAACCGACGACATCGAACCGAACCTTCCACATCGCGATGTCAGACGATCTCGAAGCTGTATTCGTCCCGAAAATCGTCACTGAAGCCATCCGCAGCAGCTGGAACGTGAAATTCTCCTTTCACCAGACCAACAGCCTGCTCTGGCAGGAGGCTCTCGACGATCCACGGATGGACCTGGTGATTTGCGCGACTCCGCCACAGGTGCCTGCCGCTTACCAGCACAGCGTCCTGTTCGCGTCCAGCTATTCATGCCTATACGACGGACGGCGAATGAAATTGTCGGATCCGTTGTCCCTCGAAGACTATGCGAACTCCGGGCATCTTCGCGTCTCCTACGACGCGCAACGTGGTTTCGTCGATGAGATCCTCGAGACTCAAGGATATGAGCGCAAGGCGGTCGCATCCATCAGCCACTTTGCCGGGGCTGTCGCCGTTCTTCGAACAGCCGATCTGATTGCCACGATTCCCACATACACGGCCAAAGCATTCTCAGATGCGGCAGGGCTGACAATGAGCCACCCACCGATCCCTGTGCCCAGGTTTACCATTTCCCTGCTCTGGGAAGTACCAAAGGAAACGCAGCCCGAACATGCCTGGCTACGAAAAATGGTGGAAGCTTGCGCGGACCTGGACTTTCCCTCCGCGCCCGTCGCAATCGACGCCACTTCCAAGGAATTGCACGAGACCGCGACGACGCGGAATAGTAGTCACCCGTAATTGGCTGGGTTTGCTGCAGCCCTGAAGTTGTGTCCGCACGGGCGATTAAGAGAGGTCTTGGACAGCTAAAACCGCCAATCGACCTGTGAAAAAGCCGCCATTCTGAACTAACAGTCACAGCGTTTCCGGGGCCGGTCGATTCCCGTAAGACCCGCCCGCAAAAATGCCCGGTGAAGGGAGGCTAAACGGTACATTCAACACCATGACCGGACTCCTCATCGGATACGCCCGCGTATCCACCAACGACCAAGACCTCACCGCACAGAAAAACGCCCTGCTCGCTCTGGGGGTGACGCCGGGGAAGACGTTCACAGATCAGGGCCTGACCGGTGCCAACCGGGCACGGCCGGGACTCCGGGAAGCGCTGGCCGCCTGCCGGGCCGGGGACACCCTGGTCGTGACCAAACTCGACCGCCTAGCCCGATCGCTGCGCGATGCAAAAGACATTGTCGACGAACTCACCCGCCGCGAGGTCAAGCTGAGCATCGGCGGCTCCGTCCACGACCCGACCGATCCCGTGGGCCGGCTCCTCTTTAACGTCCTGGCCATGGTCGCGGAATTCGAAGCCGACCTGATCCGCGCACGGACCCGGGAAGGCATGGCGGTCGCCAAGGCGAAGGGCCGCCTCCGTGGGAAGCAGCCCAAGCTCTCGAAAAAACAGGAAACACACCTGGTCTCCGTTCACCGAGCAGGGACGCACACGACGGTGGAACTTGCCGAACTCTTCGCGGTAGCGCGTTCAACCGTCTACCGTGCCATCAAACGCGCCGGCGACGCCGCATGACCGCTTAGCGTGAATTTCCGTACCGATCCTCCTCGGACCCGGAGCTATGGGACTGGACCCTGGGTCCCGGAAACCATCACATGAGCGAGGCCCACTCGCCGGGCACCAAGGAGCTGTTGCAGGTCCATCAGGGCGCTGTCACGGTCGTGGTCGCAGGGCAATCGGTCATTCTCGACGCCGGCGATGCGGTCGCGTTCCCCGGCGACGTGGCACACACTTACGCCAATCCGGGCACGGAGCCGGCAAGGTTCTCCCTCGCCGTCTTCGAGCCGGGTGTGGGGTCCGGACACCGGCCGGAGGTGTCCGATGCCTGACCTGGGCACACTTCAGGAATTCCTCGACGGCGGCGCAGTCGACGCCGCAGTGTTCTCGTTGCGGCCCGACTACCGCGCCGTCCTGCTCGCCGTCGATGGGCTCGTCCCGGGCCCGAGCGACCGGACCAGTAACACGCTGCTCCTGGCAGCGGAGGCCTCAGCCCGCGAAGCACTGAGCGAGCGGCCTGTGGAGCACCTGCCGCACGTGGCTGCGTGGCGCGAGGCTTACACGTCGTTCGGAGCCAAGCCGCAGCGCACACGCAACAGCCAGGAGGCGCTGCTGCGCCGTCCGGCGTCCGGTCTGCCCCGGGTCAACCGTCTCACCGACCTCTACAACGCAGTCTCTGTGCTCCACCAGGTCCCGCTGGGTGGAGAGGACCTGACCGGCTACGCCGCTGCCGTGTTCAGACGGTCGCCCTTCATTTTGCCCAGTCATTTCCCCATAAAATCGTGGTCGGTTGTGGTCAGATTACCTGCTGTTTCAGGCCGCACGGCTGAGCGCGGATCCGCGTGCTTGAAGGCACGCTGCCGCCCAGGCGCGATCAGCGCGATGAGGGCCGGCTCGCCGGGTCCTGCCAGAAGGCCGATCCGTTCCAGCCGGTCCCAGGCGCGGAAGTCAGCCGGGGTCAGCCAGCCGAGCTGCTGGCCGATACCAAGACCGTTCATCTGGACTTCGGACGACCATGTGCTGCCATACGGTGCGGTCCATCATTCGTCAATGCTGGAACCGGGTGCGCTCCGAGCCGTACACGCCAGATGATTTGCCGGTGCCACACGGGACAATCCCTGCCCCGACGTCAGCCAAAACGCCATTCCTGACTGTGAATTGACCACCAAGCGAACTTTCGGTCGAAGGACCGAGGTCAGCCTCCTCGCCGACGGGAATTACAGGCCCGGGAACGCCGTCCTGGTCTGGCCGTGCGACGCGCCCCTGATCGTCGAGCCGCTGGTCCTCCGCGGGAGTTGACGGGCTTGAGTGTCCCGGTGGCGGCGCGGCTATGGATCAGAGGCCAATCCCGATATTTTACGGGGCCTTCAGATCTACGGGACAAGGCTACACTATCATCAGACATGTGTCCTAAATCACTTCAACGGCCAGTTCGGCTTTATGTATTTAGGGACGTATCCCGTAGACACGAGTGGTTTGATGATGGCGTCATAACATAACTTCGGAGTAGACATGAATGAACTAAAGACGCGGGCGCAGGAGAAGCAATGACCGGCGCCACTGATCCCTATGTCTTGGACGGGGGCCTGTCACACGAAATTCAGGCTGCGCTTCACACCATAATTGATGAAAATCGCATAGCCCTCGAAGCTGACTTTGCCGTCGTAACCTACCGACCGCATTCTTCTGCCACCACCGTAGCATTGGCCAGCTCAACACGTGACGGCGAAGAATTCTTCCGACCCAACGAGCCACTAATCCCTAGTGAAAGTCCGGTCGGAAAACATCCACTATTGGCGGTTGATATGCAGATACGATCTCTTCTGCGCCAGCGATCTCTCCGCCTATCTTCCGCGATCGTCGTTCCTTGGAGCGATGAGTGTGGAGTCGGTGCTCTGATAGTGGGAAATTCCTCACTGGAGCCTCTGACGTCGGGCGTATCCTCCGCGCGTCGCTCCGTTGAAGTTGTCAACGCTGTTCATTCTGGCCGGACTGCCGGAATGTCCAAGATTAGAAGTGATCTACACGCCGCACTGAAAGAGGTGGCCGAAGCCAACGCATGCCTGTCCGATGCCGAGTCGCGGCTTGCGGCCATATTGCATTCTGCAAAGAGGCTTTTCAACACAGAAGTGTCGTACTTGGCAATGCCTCAGCGAGATAGATCAGTTTTCACCTTCACTCAAACCTTGGGTATCCACACGCCCGCGTTCCGTGGACTGAAAGTCGAGGAGGGCCACGGTCTGGGAGGGCTTGCGCGGTTACTCCAGCGTCCTGTTCGATCATTGGACTATTCCCAGGATGATCAGTTGAAGTTCGCTTTCATTGCCGAAACCAAGGGGGAGGGCATCGTCTCGGCCATGGCCGCACCCGTGATGGTCGACGGGGAAGTCAATGCTGTCATCTACATTGGAGACCGCCGTCTGCGCGCGTTCAGCGAAACGGATGAGCGGATTTTGGAGGAATTCACAGGTTTTGCGACGCTCGGTCTCGAACAACTCAAAATCGACGAGTATCGCGGCCAGGTTATCAAGCGGGACGAACGCGAACGCCTTGCCTACGCTATCCACGATTCAGTGGTCCGGCGCTTGGTTGAGATCGGCTACGTTGTGGACGAGAGCCGACGAAGCGTGACTTCCCCCGAGGCGCAACGGCACTTCGCAGCTATTGAGAAGTCTATTGAATCGGCGATGGATGCGCTTAGAGGCCAGTTGTCGCAGGCATTTGTTGAAGAGGACAGTACTGGAGAAACCGACGCGTACAGGGTCATTAACAAAATCATGGAGCTGCGGCATGTTCCTGGAATAACCCGGAGCCATGGTGAAAACATCGAACCGCGATTCAGTTCGATGTCGGTCCCGGCGGCCAATGCTCTGATTCGTGTCGGCCAGGAGGCTGTCGTAAATGCCGAGAGACACTCGGGATGCAATCACATCCACGTTCAACTCGATCTCGACGCTCAACAGGCCACTCTGAGTATCCGGGACAACGGCCGCGGGATGCCGCTGTGGCAACTGGAGAACCCCGCCTCGCCGCTGCACTTTGGTGTCGGAGGCATGCAGGAAGCCGTCTATTCAGTTGGGGGTCTTCTCACTTTTGGCAGGACGTCCCCCTTCGGACTCACCGTTACAGCCCATGTGGACCGTCTTCGAACTGGGAAGAAGCAATGATCCGATTCTGCGTCATAGATGACCACGAGGTCGTCCAGGACGGGCTGTGGGCAATGGCCCGACGCGAGGAAGACCTCGAGCTGGTGGGTGTGACAAGTCGACTGCACGATGCATACTCTCTACTGCAGTCCACCGCGCCGGATATTGTCCTACTCGACCTGCAGTTGGACGGCGAAAGCAGTATCGAAACCTGCTCAGTCCTGACCGAGACTTTTTCGGCCACGAAGGTTATTCTTTTCAGTTCCTATGGAAACGCAGCACTACTGAAGCAAGCCATCCACGCAGGGGCGTCCGGATATGCCCTCAAAGATACGAACACACGGAAGATGCCGGACATTCTCCGCGAAGTCTTTCGGACCGGAAGCTATTTCGATTCCAGACTGTCCGGCTCTCTCCTGCGTGAGTCCCTCAACCCAAAAAACGCGCAGGCCTTCAGCGACCGCGAACTCTTAATTGTCTCTGAAATCTCAAGAGGATCGAACAATTACGACATCGCCGAAAAGCTGCATGTCAGCCCGCATACGGTCAAGTTCCATATTTCGGCCATGCTCAAACGGCACAACCTCCAGCGAAGAGCCGAACTGGTGCACTTGGCCATGACCATGCATCTATTGGAATGAGAGGGTGGCTTCCCGGTTTCGAGCCGGGTTGCTCAGTATACCGATCCCTTCCACACGGATGTCCACAGTTTGTCCGTTAGTGAACCCGCCCATTCCCCGCGGAGCTCCCGTCAGGATCAGGTCTCCGGGGAGCAACGTGCACACATCTGAAATGAACGCGATCAACTCGGGAATCGCATGGAGCATTTCGGATGTGCTTCCCCTGCGTCGGAGTTCGCCATCAACGAATGTCTCGATCAGCAGGTTGCCTGGATCGAGATCCGTTTCGATCACCGGCCCTACGGGGCAAAAGGTGTCGTACCCCTTAGCGCGCCCCCACTGACCTTCCGTAAACATCAGGTCTCTTGCCGAAACATCATTCGCAATCGTGTACCCGTAGATGTACCGAGCATGATCCGCGGCGCTCACTCCTTTGGCTGTCTTCCCTATGACCACGGCGAGGCCGCCCTCGTGTACCAAACGGCCCTCCACGGGCGGTATCAGAATGGCCTCTCCCGGCCCGATCACCGATGAATTGAATTTGAGGAAAATCGTCGGATCAGCAACCTCCTTCAAGCGCGGATCGTGTCCGGGGGTGGCATAGTTCGGACCCACGCATACCACCTTGGAAGGCGAACTAATCGGAGCAAGAAGGACTATGTTAGCCACAGGTATGCGCTCGCCCGTTTTCGCTATGCCGTCAAGCAGAGGATTCCCGTCAAGTACGAGGAGCTCCAAGTGGTCGACTATTCCATAGCGGTAGT
This sequence comes from Pseudarthrobacter raffinosi, assembly GCF_023913735.1. Taxonomy (GTDB): domain Bacteria; phylum Actinomycetota; class Actinomycetes; order Actinomycetales; family Micrococcaceae; genus Arthrobacter; species Arthrobacter raffinosi. The sequence goes on along the minus strand of NZ_JAMXBH010000034.1, from coordinate 9,609 downwards.
CGTCCTCCTTGCCGAAGCGGGCAATCTTCATGACGCACTCATCTCTCTCGCTCGGCCGCTCCATTGGAATCGTTCCATTGTTTCAAGGCGCTGTCATCGTCTCCTGGACCGCATCAGGGCGTCGACGGCCACGGCTGCGACCACGATTGTTCCCTTGGCAATTAGCTGCCAGTTCTGGGTGACATTGAGGCTGTAGAAGACGTTGGTGAGTGCCGCGAGGATCAGTAGCCCTATTGCTGAGCGCCAAACGGCGCCTTCACCGCCGCGAAGCGATGTGCCGCCGACAACTACGATGGCAATGGCATCGAGGGCTATTGTCGCGCCTACGTCAGCCTGTCCTACGCCCAGGCGAGAGGAATCCATCATGCCCGCGAGGGCGGCCAGGCCGCCAGTAAGGATGTAGACACCCGCGGACAGCCCTTTGACCCTCAGCCCTGACAGCCACGCAGCTTCGTAGTTCCCGCCGATCGCTGCGATATTGCGGCCATAGCTGGTCTTTGCGAGCACTACGGTCCCGATGATAAATGCTGCCGCCAGGATCCATATTGGAAGGGAAACGCCGGCAATGTAGGTCAGTGCAAGGTCCCGGAACTCGGGAATCTTGTTGACGATGAAAGGCGAAGAATCTGAGTAGATGTAGGCAATACCCGAAATAACCGATGCAGTACCGAGGGTGGCGACGAAGGGGTTGATCTTAAGAAGGGAAACCAACGCACCGTTGGCGATTCCGGCGACTATGCCAGCCAGAAGAGCCGCGAGGCCTGCGACGAATACGGAACCGGTCTGGAGCGTAACACCGGCGTAGATGACTGATCCCAAGGCGTATACCGCCCCGACTGACAGATCGAAGCCGCCTGTGATGATCACGAATGTCATGCCAACGGCAATAATTCCAACGGCGGCATTCTGGCTCAGGATGTTGCCTATGTTCCCTGACGACAGGAAACCCGGATAGAGAATTGTTGCAACCGCTATTAAGACGATCAGCACGCCGACCATGCTGTATTTTCCGGCCAGATAAGCCCAGCTGATTCCTTGACCAAAAAAAGCGTTGCGGGCTCCTAAAACCGGTTGGCCGACGTCAGCTGCTTGCGGCTCAACCAAAGTGGTCTTTGTCATGCGACTTCATCCTCTCCAAATCCAAACTTCACGATGTCCCTCACTGTGTACGGGTCATTTGCGGTGTCTATTTCTCTCACTACACGACCATGGGAAAAGACGAGGAGCCGATCACAAATGGCGAGAACTTCCTCAAGCTCGGATGATGTGACGATGATTGTGGCTCCGTCCTTCGCGAGTCTGATAAGGGAGGCCATTACCTCAGACTTCGCGCCGACGTCGATGCCTCGTGTAGGTTCGTCCACGAGCATGATTTTTGGCGAATGCCCTGCCCACTTGGCAAGCAACACCTTCTGCTGATTGCCGCCGGAGAGATTCTTCACGGGCTCTGTCAGCCGCTCGGGCTTGAACCCAAAGTAGACGGCCTTGTCCTTGGCGCCCTGCACTTCCCGGACCGGAGACAGCCACCAGGGGGAGGGCGTTCTGCGCCCCATCCAATAATTGCTGGCGCCGTCCATGCCGAGCACTAGGCCGTGTTTGCGGCTCTCGGTCACGTGGGCGATTCCGTAGTCAATGGCAGTTCGGGCCGAGCCGGGCCACGGCAGTTCACGGCCTTCCACCTCAAGTTCCCCGCTGGAGCTCGGTTCCAGGCCGGCCAAACTACGCATGAAGGTGGTCCGCCCGGAGCCGACGAGACCCCAAAGCCCCACGATCTCTCCCCTGCGGGCGGTAAGTGTGATGCCGTTGACCGCTGGAGGCGTTTGAACGTTTTTCACGGAGAGGGCCAGCGCCCCGATCTGGTGGCGGTCAGTGCGGCGCTCTACGACGACATCCTTACCGACCATGTCATGCACGAGCGAGCTTTTGGTCCACTCGCTGCGCGGAGCAGTGCGGATAATTTCCCCATCCCGGAGCACCGTGATGGTATCGCTGAGCTGTAGGACTTCATCCAAATTGTGGCTAACAAAGATGATTGTTGTGCCCTGACTGCGCAGACGGTTCAGAATTTTATATAACGTCTCACGTTCGTGCTCCGCAAGGGCCGCACTGGGTTCGTCAAGTATGAGAATCCTGCCTCGCGCCTGCACACCGCGAAGAATTTCCACGATCTGTTGTTGGGAAACAGACAGGTCACGCGCTGCGGTGTCGGGATTGATGTCGACATCGAACTCCTTGCACATGCTGATGAACCGTGAGCGCATGGCCGACTCCTGGAGGAACCCTCCGCGGCTGGCATTCTGGCCCAAAAACATGTTCTGGGCGGCAGTGAGGGCCGGAATCATGGTCAGTTCCTGATAGACCACCACCAGTCCATGCATCCGCGACTGCCGCGGATCCGCCTGCGTGAGGGCTGTCCCGAAGATGCTCACGGTTCCCTCGGTGACGGACACCCGTCCGCTGATCATGCCGAGGAGGGTTGACTTGCCAGCGCCATTTTCGCCCACAAGTGCGTGTACTTTGCCCGCCTCAACCCGAAAGCTTGCCGCGTGGACAGCGTACTTGTCGGCGAACTTCTTTGACACGTGGTCGCACTCCGCCGCAATCGTTGATTCGTTCAATGTTGTCCTCCCTGGCTGGTAGCCCGGCCGGGAGCATCTTCGCTCCCGGCCGGGCGCGGTTCCTTAGTACTCGGCCTTGAATTTGGCGACATTGGCCTTGGTGACAAACGGTGTTCCAGGCAGGGAATCCGATTTTGAAAGGTCTATGAACTGCGGTACTTTCTTGCCTGCGACGTGATCAACAACTGCTTGAACCGCCTGTGCGGCCTCTTGGCGCGGAAGCATCATTACTGTCCCCGCCAAGGCGCCGGAGGTCACGTTGTCCAGGGCCCACTGGTCCCCACCGAAGTCGTAGACGGCAATGTGCGTTCCCGCAGTGGCTTGTGCAACACCTCTAGTCATGCCCGTGTAGTTGGACATAATAACGTCCACCCCGGGATTCGCCTGGACGATCGATTGTGCTGCGCTGAAAGCTTTGGGGGTCGTGTAATCCGTGGTCTGGGACGCCACAATTTCGTACTTTGGGTTGGCTTTGAAAGCTTCCGCCGCTTTAGTGAAATTAATTGTGTTGGCGCTGAGCGGCGGCCCGGAAATCAGTGCAATTTTTGCTCCATTCGGGTAGGCAGCCATTACTCCTGCAACCCACTCGTTGTACACTTCCGGAGCCTGGCCGCCGACGAACGTCACCGTTCCCGGTTCCCAAGCCTCGGCACCGGATTTTGTTGCACGCCCGCAGATCGGCACGTTGAAGATGGTAACCATGACGCCGGCTTCTGGCGCGTTTTTGGTAAGAAGATCGCACACCAGGTTGCCGTCGATAGCCTCCACCGCAAAGGAGTTGTATTTTCCACTGCTCAGGGCGGTCTGCATCTGGTCGAACTGAACCTTTGCGTCCCACTGGCCGTCGAAGACGTCAAGTTTGAACCCCTCCTTTGCCGCAACTGCTTTGGCGTCCTCAATGGCCACCTTCAGGTATTCATTGCTGGTTCCTGACGAAAAGAAAGCCATTTTCAGGTCCGCTGGATTCTTCACGGAGGTGGCGGCCGCTTGCGTGACGCCCGTCGAGCTGGCGGTTTCTGCCCGTGAGCTGGCTGTTGAGCAGCCCGCTAGCAGGAGAGCGGAAGCACTGAGCATGGCAGCCGCTGCTATTGAACGTTTCATAGTCGTCCTTAGGGATCGCTGAATCTAAAATCATGGATGCTTAGGCCAGCTGGCCTGTGGGTTACCCGCTGGGGTGCTTCGGAGCGCCCCAGCGGGCAACGGTGGTGCTATTCGGCTGCGAGAAACTCCAGGTTGTCCTCGCGAAGGGACTGGACCAGTCCGGCTGCCGCTGCTTTTTCCCGAGCGAAGCTGGAGTCGGCCGGGGGCTCCTCGATTCCCCGCACGTCGGGTAGCGACTGCAGGCGGAGGTCCTCGTCGTCATCAACCCAGGCGGCGGCGATTTCGTCCAAGGTTGCGAACCACACGCCGTCCTTGGAGGCGATGTGCTCGATCAGCCGCTCGTACCACATGATGTGGTGCGCCTGACCGATGATCTGGGGATGCACGCACGTCGCGTAGACGGGGTTGGCCACGTTGTCGTAGGCATAGTCGAAGATGTCCCGCCAACGTCGGAGGATAGTTTCTGTATCCTGCATACCCGCTTGGGGTCCCGTGTAGGCCAGCGGGGGGAAATCGTCCAGGTACCAGTTGACAGGAATTTCCAGAACGTGGCTTGCTTTGCCCGGAATGTTGCCCTGTTCCCAGCGAACTTGCCAACGGCGAGGGTAGTAGGGCACGAGGTCGCGGGCCATCAGGCTGCTGTCGTATGTGAAGCCGAACTCTTCCACCAGATCCAGTGTGTTGTCGCTGTAGTCCCAATACGGTGAACGGTATCCGGTTGGCCGGATTCCCAGCACCTTCTTGAAGGAATCGAAGGCCAGCTGCATGAGCCGCTTTTCCGTCTCCTTCGTGATTCCCGGGGGGACCTCGTGATAATAGCCGTGATGGCCGAATTCGTGTCCCTTGTCAAGGACCTGTTTGCACTGCTCGGAAAACGTGTCGACCGAGTGTCCCGGCGTGAACCAGGTCGATTTGACGTTGTAGCGGTCGTAAAGGTCCAACAGGCGGGGTACGCCGACTTCGGCGCCGTACTCGCCCCGAGCCATGGTTGCTGGTGAGACCCGGTTGAACGCGCCCATCCAGAGGGCTTGGGCATCAAAGTCCGTGCCAAGGTTGACGGCAATTCTTTTGCCCTCAGGTAGTTGCAGGTGTCCCATTGCTTCCCTTTCGTGTTTCTTACTTGGTGATCGGTGTGAGGTGGATTATGTGTTCTGCCGCGGCTTCGATGCTGGCCCGCGAGTAGAGCAGGGGGAACGCTTCTCCCCGTGACCATGGCTCGAACAGGTCCGTGTAGTGCGGACTGTTCATGTTCCCCGACTGCCCAGGGGCGTTCATTGCCAGGGAGGCGTCCCAGTTGCCGACGTCGATGGCAACCCGGAATGTTGATCCTGCACTCTGCACAAAGTTCGGGCCGTAAGCGGTGTTGCCGACGGTGTCTCCACTGCCTCCACGCGGCAGCGGGCCTGCGCTCAGCTTCTCCCGGTCAACTCCGGTGAGGATTGGGCTAAGGGGGTGGACGGCGCGGGCGACGTGGAGCTGCCCCCATGTCCAGCTCTGTCTGTCCGGCCCCAGCAGCTTCTCGAGGTCTTTCAGGGCGGCAGGAAGAGTCGTCGTCACTGTCTCGATCAGAAAGGTGGTGGGATTCGGTCCTAGGCGATTTCCAGGATCTTCCATAAGCTCCAGGTCGATGCGTGCGTCTGCCAGGAGGTCTTCTTTGTTGGCAATCCGCCTCAGGACTCCCGGATTCTCCGCCTGGCCGGTCGATTCGCTGACGGCTTTCGCCATGATCGCGGGACGCAGATGCCTGCGATACCAGACTTCGAAGAGGGCTGCGGCACCCGAGTCCGCGGAAAGCTTGTTGTCCCAAGTCAGAAGGCTGTTCAGGCCATCCACCGCTGCCACGTCCGTGAAGGGCAACGCCCGCACTGCGTCGAGTATGCGTCGTGCCGGGATGCTGAGGTAGTCGCTCTGGAGCTCAACCATGTCCTCAACAGTGGCCTCCGTCATCGTCTCAAGGACCTCATCGATGCGATGGCGGCGGTAAGGCGCGTACCAGTCATAAGTGATGTGCCGGTCCTTGGGAAAATCCTCGGGGAGGTTCATCTCGTTTGCCGTGGCAATCCATCCCTGTTCCGGGTTGAAGTCGCCCGGAAGCTCGTCCATATCGTAGAACCCGGACCACTCGTAGCGGCCATCACCGGGAACCGGCAGGGTACCGTCCCAGTTCGTGCGAATGGGAGTAAGGCCGCCGGTCTTCCAGCCGATGTTGCCATCGGTGTCCGCATAGACCTGGTTTTCCGGAGGTGCACCCCAGCGGTTCATGGCGCCGAGGAACTCGTCCCAGTTCTGGGCCCGCATGTAGTCCATGCTCCCCAGATACGGCGCCATGCCCGGCTCCAGCCACGCGGCTCGGATAGCGAACGCCGTGCCGGCGGCTTCGTCGATATGAATAACGGGTCCGTGACGGGTGAAGACCAGATCCACTTCAACGTCGTCACCGTCCTTTACTTCAACTACCTCACGTTCGATACGCATCGGTTCCCAGCGGTCCTGATAGAGGTATTCCCGCGGATTTTCAGGGTTCAGCTCGTAGATGTACAGCTCCTCCTGGTCAATGGCGAAGATCGTCAGTCCGAAGGCGATACGGCCGTTGTGCCCGATGCTGATCCCGGGAAGACCCGGCTCGCCCCCACCGATGACGTCAAAGCCGGGGGCGTGAAGGTGGGCAAGATAGCGAAGGCCCGGAAGTGCGGCGGCCGCACGGTGCGGATCGTTCGCGAGAAGAGGCCGGCCCGTTGCCGTGCGGCTGCCGGTGATCACCCAGTTGTTGCTTCCCTCAGGCAATACTTTCCCCTGCGCCGCATGGGGATCAGGTGCAGCGAACGGGGGAGGGGTGGTGGCCAAATCGTAAACGGCGAGAATGTCATCGGGAATCAACGAAACGTCGAGTCCCTCAGGAACCGATAACTCGTTAAAGGGCTGGCGACGGCGGCGCAGCTCTTCCACGTCAGCACCGTGGTCACGGATGGTAAGCGCACGGGCCACCTTTTCCCGGACGTTGTAGAAGAGTCCGTGGCTGCGGATCCTTGATACATCTTCCGGCTGCCAAAATTCGGGTTCATAGCCGACTTCCTGGAACTCCGCCGGCAGGAGGCTCTTGTCGTCACGCGTGAGCTGGATAAAGGCGTTAATGCCCTCGACGAACGCTGTGGTCGCGCGCTTAGTGTCCGAACCATAGGAGAGCCAGTCATGATGCATGTCGCCCCGGTACAGAAACAGCCGTGCGGCCCGGTCACGTTCCGCGTAGGCCTCCCCAAAAACACTCGAGAGCCGGCCCAGGCCCCGGCGCCGCCAGAAGTCGATCTGCCACAGTCGATCCCGTGCGGCGTTGAAGCCCTGGACACGGAAGGCGTCGTAAGTGTTCGCCGCGTAGATGTGGGGAACGCCCCACTGATCGACGATAATTTCGGCGGGAGCTGTCAATCCGGGTAAGGCTAAGGTTTCCTGGGTTGTTTCTGTATCAATCGGTGCGGACATATCGCATCTCCTGGTCATGGTCTTAGCTGAGTTGCGCTGAGAATGCAGATCAGGGTGACCGGGTGCACCGGTACTCCGTCGACCAACATTGCTCGAGGCGTGTTCCAAGTAAGCCCTAGATCAACGGTTCCGTGAGGCTAAACATGTGTCCATGGTCTGGCTAGCTATGTACTAGCCATCCGGCTAGCTATGTACTAGCCGTCCGGCTAATGCGTGCCTCAGCATCGTTGAATACGGCTCCCTAGGGTTACTCGTGAAAAAAGTGAGATATCCGACTGTGAGTCTTGATGTGGCTGGTCTGGGACTGGCTGGCAGGGTCCCTATGTCAGGCTGGAACGGTACCAGGGGCTCATAGCAAGTCCGCTTACGCTTCGGTCAGCAGGGCGTTGATGAGTGTGATGTGTTTGTTGGCGATGTCGGCGATGTCCTTGGACCAGTCTTCCCAGTACATCCGGTTGCCGCACTTGTCCACGATCTTCGCGTAGACGGAGTCCTTCCACTCCCCTACCGGGAACTGGAGAGCCGGCTGCACGTAAGTCGTTTCACCCTCTCCGTCGTCGCCATTTCCTCCACCAGTGGCTTCCCCTCCGCCGGCATTGCCGCCCACGTTCGTCTTTGCTTTCTTCTTCGGGGATAGGTCGACGGTATCGACGAGAATAGATTCGGGTGCCTTGTGGTTGAGCTCGATCTGGTTGAACGCCACCGCGCGTTTCATAGGAGCCAGGTCATTGCCGAAGGACGCCTCAGGGTGCCCGAACGGCGCTTCGCCAAGCCGTTCCAGCAGCCGATGAGCTTGGCGACGTCGTCGATCTGCAGTTCCATGTCCGAATCCGCCAACTGATCCTGAAAGCTCGAAACAACCTGGCTCTGCTCCACGCCCAGGACCAGGACCTTGTAATCGGCCAGGAGTTTCTTCGTCACGGCTTCACCGAAGCCGATCCGGTAGAACACTGGCCCGTACATCGTCTCGTCGTCCATGGAGCACAGGATCGCGTCCCGCTCCAGCGCCTTGTTCTTCGTATCGTCGTTGAACAGGCGCGGTGTCGCCGTCATGTACAGGCGTTTGGCGCCGGCGACGAGGTCGTTCCGATGGACCTTCACGAAGTGGGAATCCTCAGTGCCGGCCAGTGTGGCGCCGGTCGTGCGGTGCGCCTCATCGCAGATGATTAGGTCGAAGTCCGGCAGGCCGGCTTTCTGTGCCTGGGACACGGCGTCGATGGACTGGTAGGTGGAAAACACCACCGTCATTCCCTCGTCCAGCTCCCGGGTCCCCATCGCTTCCAGCAGAGTGGCCCCGTCCGTGGTGGCCGGGATCTGTAGGTCATGGAGGGCCACGTCCGTGAAGTCGGAATTCTTTTGCCGGCCGACCTTGGTATCGGAACAGACGGCGTAGGCGTGCATCGTCTGCGTGGTCTCATCCGACCACTCCTTCAGCGACTGGGACATCAGCGCCAGGGAAGGGACCAGGAACAGGATCCGGGCGTGGCCTTCCTGCTCCGCAACCCGTCCCGCAATTTTCAGAGCGGTGAAGGTCTTGCCGGTGCCACAGGCCATGATCAGCTTGCCCCGGTGGCTGGTTTCAAAGCCCTTGAGTACAGCGTTAACGTCTTCGTGCTGATGGGTGCCCAGCTGCTTCTTCTCATGCAACCTCGGGGCCCTGGACGGGTCCGTCAGCTCGTAGGTGGCCCAGTCAATGTTGGAATTGCGGAAGTCCGTTAGTCCGATGCGCTGGATAGGGATGTGCTGGTTGTCCAGCATCTCTTCCGCATTTCCTGACCAGTCCCGGCCTGTCGTGTCCACGATGAGGCGGTGCGTGAACGGAGGCTTCCCGGACGCGGAAAGAAACGAATCAATATCTGACTTCTGGATCCGGTGGCCCTCGGCGTAGAACTTGCACTGGATGGCAGTGAAACCGCCGTCCTGGCGCTCGGCCACGAGGTCGATGCCGTTGTCCTTCTTACCTGCGCGGTCCGGCCAGTCCCTCCACAACCACACGTTGCGGTACTGCGGGGCCTGCACGCCGTCCTTCTCCAGTTGTTTCTGACTCAAGCCGCAGTCGCCTCGCGGCTCCAATCCCGAGCAAGCCAAGCAGACGACTTGAATCGTTCCGCGAAACGGCTGCAGGTCTCACGGCGATCGTCAATGTGCCTGTGCGGTCCTCCGTTAGGCTCAGCACGGTACTTGGAAAATTCATAAGGGGTAGAGCAAAGACATGTCGTAATTTCCTGGGGGATCCGAATGGCGCAAGTGGGATCTCCACGTTCATCTAGGGGGTTGAGGACCAATGCTCGGGAAAGTCACGTTAGTGATTTGAGCTGCCGTGAAGATCTCGGACAGTGGGCCCTCTTAAAATGAGGGTCTATCGAAAGTAGAGATCAGCATGACCGCATCACGCAGACGATTCACCCAGGAG
>NZ_JAMXBH010000035.1 GCF_023913735.1 Pseudarthrobacter raffinosi | reverse complement strand
CGCGGGAGACCAGGGAGAAGTGCATGCCTTCGTGGCCCATGGAGATGCCGTCGGAGACGGAGATGGTGCCGAACTGCATCGGGAAACCGCCGCCTGCGTGGACACCTTCCTTGGCGCTCTGGGCGAGACGGTTCAGGGACAGGTTGCAGGGAGTGATTTCGTTCCAGGAGCTTGCCACGCCGATCTGGGGTTTGGCGAAGTCATCGTCGCCCATACCCACAGCGCGGAGCATGCCACGCGCGGGGGCCGCATGAATGCCGTCGGTAACCACCCGGCTGCGGGGCTTGAGGTCCACTAATTGTGATGGTTGCATATCTTTCCTCCGGTGTTGATTTGAAGCTACGTATCGCACTGAACGCGTTGGGCAATGGGACGCGTCGAGGTTTGGGCAAGGGTCAAGGGTTGCAATATTCGCAAAAACGCGGGTCAGCGCGTGGTGGGTCGGTTACGTCGCGGGTGGAGCGGTGCCCGCAGGTGAGGCATCCATGAATCTCGGCGCGGGTCTCGCTCGTTGGCTCGCCGCAGCCCGTGCACGGGAGTCCTGCCACTCGCTCCACTTTCCAGAATCCCGGGGTGCCGCAGGCCGGACATCTGGAGCGAAGCTTCTGTGCAAGGTCTTCGGCCGCGAGACGGATGGTTTCCATGCGCGTCGGATTGGCGTTGGCACGCATGTCTGTCTCGAGAAAAACCTTGCCCTTGGCCGATCGGGCCAGCGCCCTCGAAAAGGCGAGCTCCAGCTCGGGCCAGGCGGCGATTCCCTTACGGATGCGGGGGTCGTGTCCGCCGTCCGGGCGAACGACCAGATGGTGTTCGGGGAATTTCGATTCACGGGCGAACGTTTGGGCCTCCGCCCAGTCCGCCGTCTGCAGGTGGGAGAAGTTCGTCTTGCCTTCGGCTATTCCAACGACCTCCAGCTCGCGCTCACCGTCGATCCAGATCATGAGTTCGATGTTCCAGGGGAACATCCCCATGTATGGATCCGGGCCAAACGAGCCCTCGTTGGCGATACCCAGCGGCAATCCCGACAATTCCATGCCCACCTGCGCCTTCTTACGCGCAGCCTCGAGCTGTGTGCCGGCGCGGGGAATGTCACGGGTGAAAGTACCGAGCAGATCCGTGTCGTAGCCCGTGACGTGTTCGAGCCGGCAGCCGAGCGCACGCTCGAGCACCGGGACGATCACCCGTTCCTTGCCATGCTGGGTAAGCAGAGAAATCCGTTCACCGGAATAGGCGGAAAGAAGGGTTGAATTGCCGGAATCAATACTGGTCATAACTGACCTTTCACTCTGAGCGCGAACTGCTGGAACTGTCGCAGCACACCCGAAAGGTAGGCATGATTAGTTAGAAAAGAACCGACGGCCGCCTCTCAGTCGCAGATGCTACGTCATACAATACATGAAGTTTTGATCGTGAATCAAATAGCGTGTATTAATGGGATCCTGGGATGCTGGTGCCCTCGGATGGACTGCAGTCCCGGAACTTGGGGGTGCGGGCCATTGCCCGTACCCCGACTTCGTAAAAGCTGGAAACGAACAAGAGAGCAACCACGTGATCGATCCCATTATCCTTTTCTTTCTGCTCGGTGCCACCGCCGGTCTGCTGCGTTCGGAGTTGCGTCTACCGGCTGCGATCTACGAGTTCGTCAGCATCGTGCTGTTGCTGGCCATCGGCCTCAAGGGCGGTATTGAACTGGCCAGGCAACCTTTCGGCAGCCTGCTGCCGCAAATGCTGGCCGTGGTGGCGTTGGGCTTTTTCCTTTCACTGGCTGCCTTCCCCGTGCTGCGTTACCTGGGCCGTTTCAAGCGAGCGGATGCGGCTTCCATCGCCGCCCACTACGGCTCCGTAAGCGTAGGCACCTATGCCGTGGTTGTCGCCTATCTTGGCAGCCGCCAGATCGCGTTCGAAGAGCACATGCCCCTGCTTCTGGTGTTGCTGGAAGTGCCGGCCATTATTGTGGGAATTGTCCTGGCCCGGGGTCTGTCCCGGGAGACCCGGTGGAGGTCGGTCGCCCATGAGGTTTTCCTCGGGAAAAGCATTGTGCTGCTCCTGGGCGGGCTGCTCATCGGCTGGGCGGCGGGGCCGGACGGGCTGTCGTCGATCGAGCCGTTGTTCTTCGATCTGTTCAAGGGAATCCTGGCTCTTTTTCTACTGGAGATGGGGCTGATTACGGCGACACAGGTAGGAAGCCTGCGCCGGTACGGACCCTTCCTGATGGCCTTTGGAATTGGCATGCCGCTCTTTTCGGCCCTGGTGGGGACCGGACTGGGCTGGGTGCTGGGCCTCTCCATCGGCGGTACCGCCGTTCTTGCGACGCTGGCGGCGAGTGCTTCATACATCGCAGTGCCGGCGGCCATGCGCATTTCCGTACCCGAGGCCAACCCCACCCTGTCACTGGCCGCCGCGCTGGGGGTCACGTTCCCGTTCAATGTCCTGTTTGGTATCCCGATATACCACGCCCTCGCGGTGTGGGCACATACTTTCGCGAAAGGATGAGACTGATGCAAAGCCATACACGCAAGCTGTTGACCGTCGTCACCGAAGCCGTACTTGAGGGCACTCTCGTTCGGGACATCGACCGGCTCAATGCCCGCGGATACACCATCACCGACGCGCGCGGCAAAGGCCACCGCGGCGTCCGCAGTGCCGGCTGGGAAGCGAACAGCAACATCCGCATCGAGGTGGTGTGCGACGAAGCGACGGCAGACGCTATTGCCGCCTACCTCCAGGAGCACTACTACGAGGACTACGCCATGATCCTGTTCGTGAGTGACGTAGACGTTTTGCGGCCGGAGAAATTCTAGGCCCAGATCGGGCCGCCAGCACCGGGCAAAGGGTCAATGGTGGCCGGAGTGCCGCGGCTTCAGCTCCGAGGGCGCACGATCAGGACCGGGCAGTCCGCATGCCGGAGGCACTGGTCACTCACGGAGCCGAGCAGCATCCCGACGAGCCCGCCATGACCGCGCGATCCGACAACCAGCATGCGGGCGTCCCGTGAGATGTCAATGAGGCTCTTGGCGGCGCCGGCGTGAACGGCCCTGTAGCTGACGGAGAGCGTGGAGTATCTGTCGACCCTCGTGTGCACATCCCGCACGAGCTCGCCATGCACCGCCGTTGCGTACTCGTCAAAGGACGACACATATCCGAACTCCCAGCCGGGCGGGCGAGGGGCAGCAGCGAGAGACCAGGCCCGCACGATGACGACGGGGACCTCCAGCTGGTCCGCGAGTCCAAGTGCCGTGTCCAGGGCGTAGTCTGCGCAGGCGGATCCATCATGCCCGACCACGATGCTGTTGCCCGGTGCCGGGTTCAGACCGTCACCCAGGCTTTCCTGACTCACTGATGGTTCTCCCTGCTGCTGGAGGCCAAAACTGCACCGGTTGCCGGCCGGCGGATGGCACCGCGGCCGCGGGCCAGGCGCTCCAATGCTGAGGCAATACGGCGGGTCCGCCCGTACTCAGAGCCACCGCCCCGGTAGGTCATCAAGACAGTTTCAAATGTGACCCCGGCGGGATCCAGCACCTGATGCCCGAGACGCTGCAACCAGAGCATCTCCAGGTTCCTGCGCGCGGTGACGAACCGGACCAGGGCGGCGTCCGTCGTGAAGCCCAAACGGGGCCGGGCGAGAGCGATCAGCAGGCGGGCACCGGCACCGCGCGCCTGCGTGGCCGCCGCGGCCAAGACGTCCGCAGCGCCTGACTCAGCGACGATGACGATGAGATACACCGGCCCCGCGGAATCCGCGATGGTGGCGGGAACACCGCCGGGAAGCTGCGGTCTGAAACGTGCCTCTCGATTGTTCAAGAGCGAGCTCCTTCCAAACCGCCGCCGCAAAGCCTCGCCGAGGACACTGCAGCCGGCCACCCCACCACCCCGTGCGGTAGCGTATGATTCAATCAATGAACTTAGATTAGCGAATTATAGTTCAGGTGTCTAGGGTGCGGGAGGTGGGTTCAGGGACGAGGACCGCGAGGAGTTCGTCCAGTTCGTGGCCGGCATCGACGGGATGGCGGAAGGGGCGGCCGGTGGCGACGGTGTAGCTGTTGCGGCGTCCGTTACGGGTTCTGGTGATATATCCGGCCTCCACAAGGTCGGCAGTTATCTTTTGCGCAGCGCGCTCCGTGACTCCCACCCGGGTGGCGACGTCGCGCATGCGGATCTGCGGATCTCGGGCGATGGTGAGCAGGACGTGGGCGTGGTTGGTGAGGAACGTCCACTGTGTCTCGGCGGCGGCCCCGGCGGGTGTCCCTGAGTCAAAATCCTTGGTTGCCATTTCAAGGACAATAGTCGATCGGACCCGCAGGCGCCCGGTCGGCGGCCGGGAGTGCAGGGAAAGCAATCAGTCAGTTTCAGTTGATGACAAGAAAGGCCACCAATGCTCGAAGTCAATGTACTTCGCTGGACGCTCACCATCGGACTTATTCTCGGGCTGCTCGCCCTGGATCTTGGACTGGCTGCCGCACGGCCGCACGTCGTGAAGTTCCGCGAGGCCGCAATTTCATCGATTCTTTATATTGCCGTGGCCATTGCCTTCGGACTGGTCTTCGCAATGCAGGTGGGCTGGGACTATGGCGCGGAATTCTTTGCCGGCTACATCGTCGAAAAAAGCCTGTCCATCGATAACCTCTTCGTCTTCGTGATCATCATGTCGACCTTCGCCGTGCCAGAGAAGTACCAGCAGAAGGTCCTGATCTTCGGCATAGCAATGGCTCTGGTCCTGCGGGCGATCTTCATCGCCCTGGGCGCAGCACTGCTCCAGCTGTTTTCCTTCATGTTCCTGATCTTCGGCCTGATCCTGATTGTGACGGCTGTGCAGCTTTACCGGCACCGCAACGCCGACCCGGATGTCCATGACAACGTGCTGGTCCGGGTGGCCCGCCGCGCGCTGACCGTCACGAAGGACTACGAGGGCGGCCGGATGTTCACACGCAGCGCCGGACGCCGGGCAGTGACGCCCCTGTTCATTGTGCTGCTCGCAATTGGCAGCACCGACCTGCTGTTCGCGCTCGACTCAATCCCGGCCATTTTCGGCATCACCGCCGAACCCTATATTGTCTTCACCGCCAACGCCTTCGCCCTGCTAGGGCTGCGGGCCCTGTTTTTCCTCGTCAAGGGGCTTCTGGACCGCCTGGTCTACCTCTCCACCGGCCTGGCGATTATCCTGGCTTTCATCGGCGTGAAACTGGTCCTGCACTGGGGGCATGGCCTCGATGGCCGGGTGCCGGAGATCAGCACCAACCTCAGCCTCGTCGTCATCGCAGTCGTCCTGACAGTGACCACGATCGCAAGCCTGATCAAGGTCCGCCTGGATCCCACCGCACGCGCCCACGCAGGATCTCTCACAACAGAGGATAAGTCCGACTCAGGCCGGTCCGGCTGACCAGGCACATGAACTCGTTGGCCGTCGGCGGAAGAGTTTAGCGACGGCTGGCACTACGTGCCTGTTCGAAGCAGCAGGTTGACGGGCCGACGGGCTGTGTGGATCCAAACGGCTGGTCCACCGGCTGCCTTAGCCGCCTCTGGCCCCGGTCAGCTCAGTGCCGGTCGTGGCACTATCACTCGCCACCGGGCAGCGTACTGTGCCCGCACGTGACGGGCCCGGCCATCCCGCCGGCGGACCCGCTCGAAAACCTCCATTCCAAAATTGGTTCCGCATGTCTAGCCTCTTGAGAGGACCTTTGCCCCGTCCGGGCGCAGTTCGCCGCTGGGCGACACGTGCCGGTACAGGGTCTGCCGCGTGATGCCGAGTTCGGTGCGGAGATCGCTGACTCTGGTGCCAGGTTGCCCCATGGAAGCCATAGCCAGGCGGAGCTTCGCCGGGGTCATCTTGTAGGGACGTCCCCCGTTCCGGCCCCTGGCGCGGGCGGAGGCCAGTCCGGCGAGGGTGCGTTCGGAGATGGGTTCCCGTTCGAATTCGGCTAAGGCGGCGAAGATCCCGAAGACGAGTTTCCCGGAGGCGGTGGTGGTGTCAATGGCCGCGCCCTGGCCGGTGAGGACCTTCAGTCCGATGCCGCGCTCGGTCAGGTCGTGCACGATATTGACCAGATGCCGCAGGTCACGCCCCAGCCGGTCGAGTTTCTATACGACCAGGGTGTCACCGTGACGCAGGGCTTTGAGGCACGCGGCCAGGTGAGGCAGGTCATCCTTCTTCCCTGAGGCCTTGTCTTCGTAGAGGGAGTCCGTATCGATGCCGGCGGCGACGAGCATGCCGAGGGGATGTTCCTCTTCGTTCATCACGGCGCCGGCCTCGCATACGGAGGGGGTCCGATCCGCTCAACCGATGTGTGGACAAACACCCTGAACGAGCAGACCTATACGATCACGGAGTCAGGCCAGGCACGGGACCACAAAATCACCGACAACGGCGATGGCACCCTGACCGTCGAGATCGCTGTCTCCGGCGTCCAGAAGGTCTATGGCCCGGACGGTAAGCGTCTGTTCATGGACACGGGTACCTTCAGGTTCGCGATTCTCATTGATCACGGCGGCACGCCTGCTGACCCCTCCGACGACGAGTTCATTAGGGACCTCGGCGAGACGGCCAGTCACGGGCAAGCGGACACGGCTGGACGCGACTTCTGCGAAGACCTCGTCACCTTCATCGGTTAATAAATTCAAGCGGCCCTGGGAAAACGCCCGGACGGACCTTTTCAACCACATCTTCCCGCGGCCGGCAAAGACCTGACTGGCCGCCCGGGACCGAAACAACCAAGGACCCACTGTGGAACACGACCGGCAGCAGGGCCGGGTAATCCGGTATGCCGCGAACTAGGCCCGCCCGGCCAACCAAATCCCGGAGTCCTCAACGAGACCGTCGGCGGATCAAGGTTAAGGCCCCTCCGGTGAGTATCCGATGAAGGGGCCTTCTCTGGCATACTCATTCGGCCCGCGCAAGCGGCCCATTTCTCTCTTTGGGACGCTTTTGCGCCGAGCCGATGGGACGGAACGACGGCGACACCACACGGGCGTTAGCCTGAACGTTGAACCCAGCCCCACCCCGGAACGAGGATTTCCCCATGATCACACGCACCGACGTCGACGAAGCCGCTGCCCGAATTGCGGGGAGGATCCGCGTCACGCCCGTACTGGCGGCTGACCGAGGCCAGTACGCCGGCGAGGTGTGGCTCAAGTGCGAGTTCACGCAGCACACCGGCACGTTCAAGGCCCGGGGCGCTTTCAATCGGGTCCTGGCCTGCCGGGAGCGCGGCGAACTCAAGGACGACGTCGGCATCGTGGTGGCCTCCGGCGGCAACGCCGGCCTCGCCAACGCCTACGCGGCCACAGAAGTGGGCGTCCCTGCCACGGTGTTCGTGCCCGAGACCGCCCCGGCCGTGAAGGTCAAGAAGCTCGTGGCCATCGGCGCCAACGTGGTTCAGCACGGTGCCGAATACTCCGAGGCCTACGACGCCGCGATGGCCTACGCCGCCGAGACGGGCGCGATCTACTGCCACGCCTACGACCAGCCTGAGATCGCCGCCGGCGCCGGCACCATCGGAACCGAGCTGCTGGAGCAGCTGGGCGACGTTGACACCGTCGTGGTGGCCGTGGGTGGCGGCGGGCTCATGGCGGGCGTCGCGGCCGCCGTGGAGGGCCGGGCCAAAGTGGTGGGCGTCGAGTCCGAATCCACGCCCACACTGCATGCCGCGCTCGCGGCCGGAACCCCCGTGGACGTGGCCGTTTCGGGGATTGCCGCCGACTCCCTGGGGGCCCGGCAGATCGGCCGGATCGGTTTCGACGTGGCCGTCCGTACCGGCGTCCGCGCCGTGCTGGTCTCCGACGAGGACATCGTGGCCGCCCGGTCCCTGCTGTGGGAGCAGTACCGCATCATCGTGGAGCACGGCGCGGCCGCGGCCTTCGCCGCCCTGCACTCCGGCGCCTACGTCCCGGCCGACGGCGAACGCGTGGCCGTGATCCTCTGCGGCGCCAACACGGACCCCGCCACCGTCTGAGGTTCTACCGGTCCACCGCGACGAGGTCCCTCCCGTTGAGCGGCTGGACCGGCCGGCTGTTGCCCGCGTGCGCCGCGCGCAGTGTGGCGAGCTGTCCGGCTCCCAGCTCAATGGGGGTCTCGAGGAGCAGCCAGCGCACGCCTTCCGAGCAGGGCGGAGTGGTCAGGCTGCCGTCGTACGCGAAGTGGTCCAGCGACGCCGGGAACAGCGCCGGGAAGTCCACGACGCCGGCCGCCACTTTCGGCCCATCGGCTGCGGCCGGCACGCCGTCCGTGAACGGCGCCCACGGCGCATTGGTAGCCCCCACCGTGGCGAGGATCCCGACGACGGCCAGCCCGCCGTCGTCGGCCTGGTGGACGAAATGGAACTCGGCCTCGTGCCGGACGCCGTCCAGCGTGTGCTCGGATGGGGCGTGGAAGTGCAGCTGCTTGAAGGCGTACTTCTTGCCGCCAACCGTGATGCCTTGGGCCGAGAGGGCGTGCAGCTCGGTGGTGTGGCCGTTGTCGGTGATCTCGCCTTCCGAGGCGGAATAGGCCAGGGCGAGCGGCGCAGGGGAAAGGCCCGGACCACCCCCGACGTCGATGGGGGACTGGGCGGTGCCCGAAGAGCAGGAGCCGAAGTCGGAGCTCAGGGTGCCCCAGTGTTCGGGACCCTCGGCGCCGTCGTAGGACCAGGCGCGGGGCGCTGCGGAGCCGGACGGCGAGGGTGCCGCGGCCCCGGCGGCGGACCTGCTGCAGCCGGTGACAAGAGCCAGCAGCCCCAGGCCGGATCCAACTAGCAAAGACTTCCTGGTCATTATTGTGGCGCTGCGCATTTCCATCCTTCGGGTCGTGTAGGTCCGCACCGGAGAGCCCGGCGCGGACCTACGACGACTACCACGGGGGCCGGTGGCAGGTCTTGTCACAGACGCCCACCGCAGGATGTGACCCGCTGTCCTTCCCGGAAGTCAGGGCGCCTTGCCGGCGCCGGACGCGTCCGTGTCTTCTGTGGCCCGAGGGGCTGCCGCGGCGGCCAGCACTTCGGCGCCGAAGCTGCCGAGTAGGGTCAGGGAATCGGCCGATGGCGAGTCCGGCTTCGCTGAATACACCCGCAGCACCTGGTCTGAATCGTCGGGAAGCGTCAGGTCTTCGAAGTTCAGTTCCAGGTCCCCGACGACGGGATGGTGCAGCCGAACACTGCCTGCGGACCCCGTTGCCAGCCGGTGTCCGGCCCACCATTGGCGGAAGCGTTCGCTGTGTACTGCGAGTTCGCCGACGAGTTGATTGGCCTGGGGGTCGTTGGGGTGCCGGCCGATATCCGCGCGCAGGGTCCCGACGGCTTCGGCCGCCACGGTCTCCCAGTCCCGGAAGAGATCGTGGGAGCGCGGATCGAGGAAAACCCATCGGGTGAGGTTCCGCTCTGCTGCCGGCATGGCCGGGAATTCCGCAAGGAGAAGGAACGCCAGGCGGTTGCCGGCCAGAACATCTGTGCGGCGGCCCAGGATCAGGGCGGGAACGTTGCCCACGGCGTCCAGGAGTTGGCGGAGAGCCGGCCGAACAACCTGTTCCGGAATGGATGAATGCTGGGACTTCGCGCAGTTCTCCAGAAGGTCGAACATGTGCGCCTGCTCGCCAGGATCCAGGCGCAGGGCCCGCGCCACTGAATCCATCACCGCCCGGGACGGGTGGATGTTCCGGCCTTGTTCGAGCCGGGTGTAGTAGTCGGTGCTCACGTCCGCCAGGCGCGCGATTTCCTCGCGTCGCAGCCCGGGGACGCGCCTGCCACCGGAGGTCGCGGCTATCCCGGCCTGCTCCGGCGTCAGCCGCGACCGCATTACCTTCAGGAACTTTCCAAACTCCGCGCTCTGACCCATGTCTTCCATTGTCCAAGCCGGCGTCCCCGCTTTCCAGTGACGAAGGTAGGACTGCCAGTCCTAGGAAAAGGAGGGAATGGCTTACCTGCTGACACGGCCGGCCGGCGTGCTTAGCGTTGAACGCATAGCCGCCCGTGCAGGGCTGTTCGAGCAATCAACACAACCACCGGAAGAATTGATGATGTCCCAGCCACAGGAAATTACCATCCCCACCGTGACCCTCAACAACGGCGTCCAGATCCCGCAACTCGGCTTCGGCGTATTCCAGGTCCCGCCGGAAGAAACGCAGCGCATCGTCGAGGGCGCGCTCGAAGCCGGCTACCGCCACATCGACACTGCCGCGGCGTACCGGAACGAGGCCGGCGTCGGGGCAGCCATTGCCGCTTCGGGCATACCCCGCGGGGAAATCTTCATCACCACCAAGCTGCGCAACGGTGAACAAGGAATGGCCCACCAGGCCTTCCAAAACAGCCGCCAAGCCCTGGGCCTGGACTACGTGGACCTCTACCTGATCCATTGGCCCGTGCCCGCACAGGGACTCTTCACGGAGGCTTGGAAGGCCATGGAACAGCTGTACGCAAACAACCAGATCCGCGCCATCGGGGTTTCGAACTTCCTGGCTGACCACCTGGACACGCTCCTGGCGGCCGCGGATATTGTCCCGGCCGTCAACCAGATCGAAATCCACCCCGCGTTCCAGCAGCAGGAGCTGGCGGCCAAGAACCGCTCCCTGGGCATTGCGGTGGAGGCGTACAGCCCGTTGGGGCAGGGCGCTGATCTGGCAGCGGCCACCGTGAAGTCCCTTGCCGCGAAGTACGGTGCCACACCTGCCCAGGTTATACTCGCGTGGCATCTCAGCCAGGGCACCATCGTCATCCCGAAGTCGGTCCAGGCCGCACGCATGCGGGAAAACCTGGGCGCTGCCGCCGTGTCGCTGACGCCCGCGGAGGTAGCCGAAATCACGGAACTGGAGTCCGGCGCCCGCACCGGCGGGGATCCCACCGTCGCCGCGCACAGCCAAATGTAGCCAATCCGCACCGGGGAAGTGCAAACCAAGAGAGCCTCACCGAACAAGAAGAGAACCATGGATAATTCGCTGATGATGGCTTGGGCCGTCGTCCACCTCATAAACAACGACAGCCGCAGCGCCTTGCCGGATTCACCCTTCGTGGCACCACGACAAGCCGGACGCGCACGCAGGAGACTGGCCCGCTTCCAGCGGCGGCTGGCCAGTCTCCTGCACGAAGCCGCGTGGGCAATTGAACCTGAACCGCGGACGGCTACTGAGCCCTGACCGTGAGTTTCTGGGGAGGGGAGGCGGGCTTGCGGCTACGCATGCCGGCGCCCGGATCGCTCTGCGGCGATTGTGTGGATGAGGCGTGCGGCCGTGCGGGCCGTGCGGGAGTCGACGTCGAACCTGGGGTTCAGTTCGACGACGTCGACGACGGCGAGCTTGGGGGAGCGGGCCAGCTGGCGGCACACTTCCAGCACCACGGAGAGCGGAACGCCGTACGACGCCGGTGCGCTGACACCGGGGGCGACGTATGCGGGGAGGACGTCGAGGTCGATGGTCAGGTAGACCACGTCCACGGAGTCGATGAAGTCCTGCGTGAACTGCCGGACCTGCTCAGTCCTGGACTCGGTGCATTCCTCGTCCAGGAGGTACTTGACGCCGAGCTCCCGGGCTGTTTGGAAAAGGGCCTCGGTGTTGCCGGGCTGGCTGATGCCCACCACCGTGTAGCTGAACCCGTGGCCCAAGGCTTGCTCCGCCTCGGCCACCTGCCGGAACGGTGTTCCCGAGGACGGGATTTCCTCGGCGCGGAGGTCGAAGTGCGCGTCCAGGTTGATGATGCCGATGCGGCGTCCATCGGTGACCTGGCTGGCGCGGAGGCCCGTGTAGGTGCCGAAGGCGGTTTCGTGGCCGCCGCCCAGGATGATGGGCAGGTGGCCCGCGTCCAGGGCCTCGAGGACGGCCGCGCCGAGGCGCTCCTGGCCGTCCTCGAGGTTTCCGTCCACAACGGTGGTGTCGCCAAGGTCGTGGACCAGGAGTTCCGCGGGCGCCGCCATGGGTGCCAGGGCGGAGCGGATGCTTGCGGGACCGTCGACGGCGCCGACCCGGCCTTTGTTCCGGCGGACGCCTTCATCGCTGCGGAACCCAAGGATGGCGATTCCCGTGGTGCCGGCCTGGGCCGTGTTCACTGCGTGGTGCCAGCGACGGTGCTCTGGGCCGGGGCCGTCGTCGCGGCCCGTCCACGTGTGCTGGGTGGTGGGGTTGGTCATCGGGATCCTTCTCCGTGTCCTAGTGCCAGTGCGGCGTCACGGGTGCTTTCTATGAGTTGCTTTTCGCGCCGGACCGCCCGGTCCGCCGGAGCCATGGTGCTGACGGCACCCAAAAGCCGGCCGCCGTCGTCGAACACGGGGAAACTGACGCCCCAGACGCCCGCATCCACCGCCCCGTAGCTGAGGCCGAAGCCGCGGCCCTGAACGAGCTGGAGCTCGTGGTTCAGGTTGTCTGCCTCCTCCTCGCTCAGTCCGAGGCCGGCCACGATCCTGCTCTGCTCCTGGGGGTCCAGGTGCGCCAGCAGGGCCATCGCGCTGGCGCCCTTCAGTAGGGGGAGCGAGCGGCCCGGCGAGTAGCTGCAGCGCAGCATCTGAGGGCCTTCGATGGCATCTACGCACAGTGCCTCCGCACCGCGGACCACTAGATAGGCGGCCAGCTCCTGGGTTTCATCCGAGAGCAGCTGTAGCTGCTCCGAGATGCGGCCCTTGACCATGGCCTCCTGGTGGAAGTTGGCGGCGAGGCGCAGGGTTTCCGGGCCGGCGCTGTACTGCCCGCGGCGCCTGGTCTGCGCCACCAGCCCGGACGGCACCAGCATTGCCAGGTGCCGGTACACGGCGCTGGCGGGGATGCCCGTTGTTTTGCTGATTTGGGCTGCGGTCAGGGTCCGGTGCCGCGCGAATTCGAGCAGGATGTCGACGAATCGCGAGGCGTTGCCTTCCGCTATCACGGAATGGTTCGGAACTGTAGGCATAACACCGACGTTAGTGGCTGGAATCACGGATGGCATCAACTAGTTCCCATAGAGTGGGAATTTACTTTCCGCCGGGTGGGAATCAACCGTTAACGCGAAATCGCCGGAACCATGCCGGGTCGCCGCAAATTTGCAGTGACCCGGCATGGCTCCGGCGATTGCGGCGGCCAGCCGGTAAGAGGCGGCCGGTGTAAGGCGGCCTAGGTCAGCTTGATCTGGCGGTTCATGTCCTTGTAGAGCAGGTAGCGGAATTCGCCGGGGCCACCGGCGTAGCAGGCCTGCGGGCAGAAGGCGCGCAGCCACATGAAGTCGCCGGCCTCCACCTCAACCCAGTCGTTGTTGAGCAGGTACATGGCCTTGCCCTCCAGGACGTACAGGCCGTGCTCCATGACGTGGGTCTCCGGGAACGGGATAACCCCGCCCGGCTGGAACGTCACAATGTTCACCTGCATGTCGTGGGCCAGATCGCTGGAATCCGTGAAGCGGGTGGTCTTCCAGGCGCCGTCGGTATCCGGCATCGCGGTGGGTTCCACCTCGGCATCACTGGTGACGAAGGACTTTGCCTCGTAACCCTCAAGCCGCTCATAGGCCTTGCGGATCCATTGGAAGGAGACAATGTCATCCGAGACGTTCTCCAGGCCCCAGGTGGCACCGGCGGCCAGGTAGGCGTAGCCGCCTTCCTCAAGCTGGTGCAGTTCGCCGTCGAGCGTCAGGTTGACCTTGCCCTTGGTGACAAAGACAACGCCCTCAACGCCGGGCTCAAACTCGGCCTTGGGGGCACGGCCGCCGGGGCCGATCTCCACGATCAGCTGCGAGAACGTGGTGGCAAACCCGGAGATCGGGCGGGCCAGGATCCAGGAGCGGGTGTTGGAGAAACCCGGCAGGGTGCTGGTCACGATGTCGGTCATAACGCCCTTGGGGATGACCGTATAGGCCTCCGTGACGATGGCCCGCTCCGTGGTGAGGTGCGTCTGCGGCGGCAGGCCGCCCTGGGGGTAGTAGTACTTGCCCATTATGGGATCCTTACTTTGAAGTGGAGTGTGCCAGCCGCGGGTGCGCCAGTGCGGTCAGCTGGGAAAGTTCGACGCCGGCGAGCGCCTGGACCTCTTCGGTCCCCACTGCGCCGCACTGGACGCCGCGCAGGACGAAGGCGGCCAGGGCCCGGGCGGTGGCGGGTTCGTCCATGACCCCGCCTTCCGTGTGGTCGACATAGTTGCGCAGGCGTGCCGCTGCGGCCGGAAGCCCCTCGCGGTAGAACGCATACGTGGCGGCGAAACGGCTGGGCAGCTGGGCTGCGTGCAGGTCCCAGCCCTGGTAGTAGCCGCGCTCCAGCGAGCGGCGGACGAGGCGTCCGTGCAGCTTCCAGGCATCCTCGACGGCGTCGCCCACCGGGATGATGTTGGTGGATCCGTCGGAGAGGCGGATGCCCGTGCCGGCGACGGCCAGCTGCATGACTTCCTTGGCGTAGTCCGCGACCGGGTGCTCCATGGACTGGTACTCGGCCGAGATTTGCAGCGAGGCGGAGTAGTCGTAGGTGCCGTAGTGCAGGGCGCTGATGCGTCCCGGAACCACGTGCGGCAACTGCGCCACAGGGGAGGTGCCTTCCGGCCCGAGGATCAGCTGCGGTGTTTCCACCTGGACCTCGAAGCGGAGCCGGCCGGCGCGAAGTCCGTGGACTTCCTCCAGCCGGGACACGGCGAAGTCCATCGCCTGGACCTGGGCCACGGTGGTGACCTTGGGCAGGGTCAGGATGAGTCCGGCAGGAAGTTCGCCGGCCTGCGCGAGCGTGGAGACGAACAGGTCCAGTGTTTTCAGTCCGCGGGCCCGGGTGGGCGCCTCGAAGCACTTGAAGCGGATGCCGATGAACGGAGGCGCGGTGCCGGCCGCGACGGCGGTGGCCACGGCGTTGGCGGCAGAAACCGCTGCCGCGTCCTCCGCCTCATCGCCGCGGTCGCCGAAACCATCCTCGAAGTCGAGGCGCAGGTCCTCGATCGGTTCCGTGCACAGCTTGGCACCGACCCGTGCGGCGACGGCGGCAGCCAGCTCCGGCTCCTGGCCCAGCAACGCGCCGAGCTTCTCGAGTCCGCCGTGAGCCTCCGCCGTCGTAAGCGCCTGGGCACCCCAGTCGGCCGCGAACGACGGCGTGAAACGGTCAGCCGGCACGTACACGGTGTGCACGGGCTGGCGGGTGCCGTCGTCGCCCGGGTAATTACGTTCCAGCAGCTGGTCAGTGGCGGCCAGCTGTGCGTCGATGGCGGCAAGGTCCGCCGCGGAGAGCGACGGCGTGGGGGAGACCGCCATGACTCAGCCCACCAGTTCGTAGGCCGGAGTGGTGAGGAAGTCCGTGTAGTCCTCGGACAGGCAGATCTCGGCGATCAGCTTGCTGGCCGGCTGGTAGTACAGGCGGAAGGCCTCGTCGCCGAATTCGGTCCGGAGCCGTTCCGTTTCCTCGCCCAGGATCTTTTCGACCAGTTCGCGGGTGACGGTGTTTCCGGTGTCGGCGAGGACGGACTTGTTGCGGATCTGCTGCCATACCTGCGAGCGGGAGATCTCGGCCGTGGCGGCGTCCTCCATGAGGTTGTGGATGGCCACGGCGCCGTTGCCGGAGAGCCAGACGGCGGTATAGGCGACGGCGACATACAGGTTCAGGCGCAGCCCGCCCTCGGTGACCTGGCCGTCAGCCGAGGCGATGTCGATCAGCTGGTCTGCAGTAACCGAAACCTCGGGGCGCTGCTTGTCCAGCTGGTTCGGGCGCTCGCCGAGTACGCCGTCGAACACCTCGCGGCAGGTGGGGACCAGGTCCGGGTGGGCCACCCAGGAGCCGTCGAACCCGTCATTCGCTTCACGGGACTTGTCCGCGCGGACCTTGGCGAAGGCTGCTTCGGTGACCTCGGGGTGCCGGCGGTTGGGGATGACGGCAGCCATGCCGCCCATGGCGAAAGCGCCGCGCTTGTGGCAGGTCTTCACCAGCAGCTCGGTGTAGGCGCGCATAAACGGAGCCGTCATAACCACCGAGGCGCGGTCGGGGAGCACGAACTCCTCGCCGGCGTCGCGGAAGTACTTGATGATGCTGAACAGGTAATCCCAGCGGCCGGCGTTCAGGCCCGAGGCGTGGTCCCGGAGTTCGTAGAGGAACTCGTCCATTTCGAAGGCGGCCGGGATGGTTTCGATCAGCATGGTGGCGCGGACGCTGCCCTGCGGGATGCCGAGGAAGTCCTGGGCGAAGACGAAGACCTCGTTCCAGAGGCGCGCCTCGAGGTGGCTTTCCATCTTGGGCAGGTAGTAGTACGGGCCGTGGCCGTTGAGCAGCAGCTGCTTGGCGGTGTGGAAGAAGTGCAGGCCGAAGTCCACCAGCGCACCCACGGCGGGTTCGCCGTCGATCAGCAGGTGCCTTTCCGGCATGTGCCAGCCGCGGGGGCGGGCCACCACAACAGCCAGCGGCGCGTCGGTGCGGAGCGTGTATTCCTTGCCTTCGGGCGAGGTGTAGGCCAAGGTGCCGGTTGCGGCGTCGCGCAGGTTCAGGATGGCGTCGATGACGTTGGGCCACGTGGGCGTGCTGGCGTCCTCGAGGTCCGCCAGCCATACCTTGGCGCCGGAGTTCAGGGCATTGATGGCCATCTTGGCCGGGGTGGCCGGGCCGGTCATCTCGACGCGGCGGTCCTGCAGCGCGGCGGGCGCCTCGGCGACCTTCCAGTCGCCGTCGCGGATTTCCTGCGTCTCCGGCAGGAAGTCCAGGCGGCTGGTGCGGGCGACGCCGTCGCGCTTGGCCTGGCGGGCCTCGAGCAGCTCGTTGCGCGTTCCGGCGAAGCGCCGGTGCAGCTCCTCGACGAAGGCCAGGGCCTTGGGCGTGAGGATCTCTTCGGCGCGGGAGACCGGCTGGCGGTCAGTAACAGTGATAGCCATATTCGTAAGTCCTTTTCTAGAGAGCGCGGGCGGCGTGAGCGGCGCCCGCCACTGCGGCAGCCACATCGGCGGCTACATGAGGATCGAAGACGCTGGGGATAATGTAGCTCGCGTTGAGCTCGTCGTCAGCTACCCGGTTGGCAATGGCGTCTGCGGCGGCCACCAGCATCTCCGGCGTGATGTCGCTCGCGCCGGCGTCGAGCAGCCCGCGGAAGAAGCCCGGGAAGGCCAGCACGTTGTTGATCTGGTTGGGGAAATCGCTGCGGCCCGTGGCCACCACGGCCGCGTACTTGGACGCAATGACAGGGTCGATCTCCGGCGTCGGGTTGGCCATGGCGAAGACGATCGCGTTCTCGGCCATGGCGGCGACCTGCTCTTCGCCGATCACGTGCGGGGCGCTGACACCGATGAAGACGTCGCCGCCGGCCATGGCTTCGTGCAGGGTTCCGGCGAAGCCTTCCTCGTTGGTGTTTGCGGCAATCCAGGCGCGGTGCTCGTCGTCGTACTGCTCGCCCGAGTGGATGGCTCCGGAGCGGCCGGCGGCAACGATGTGCTGGGCGCCCTGGGCCTTAAGGAGCTGGATGATGGCCGAGCCGGCGGCGCCGACGCCCGAGACAACAATGCGGACCTCGGGGAGCTTCTTGTCCACCACGCGCAGGGCGTTGTGGAGGGCTGCCAGGGTGACGATGGCAGTGCCGTGCTGGTCGTCGTGGAAGACGGGGATGTCGAGTTCATCGCGCAGGCGCTTCTCAATTTCAAAGCAGCGCGGTGCTGCGATGTCCTCAAGGTTGATGCCGCCGTAGACGGGGGCCATGGCCTTGGCGATCATGATGATTTCCTCGGTGTCCTGGGTGTCCAGGCAGACCGGCCAGGCGTCAACGTTGGCGAACTGCTTGAACAGGGCGGCCTTGCCTTCCATAACGGGCAGGGCCGCGGCCGGGCCAATGTTGCCCAGGCCCAGGACGGCCGAACCGTCGGTGAGGACGGCAATGGTGTTGCGCTTGACGGTCAGGTTGCGGGCTGCTGCCGGGTCCTCGGCGATGGCGAGGCAGACGCGGGCGACGCCGGGCGTGTAGGCACGGGAGAGGTCGTCGCGGTTGCGCAGGGCTACCTTGGGGACCACCTCGAGCTTCCCGCCGAGGTGCATCAGGAAGGTGCGGTCCGAGACGTGCTGGACCGTGACGCCGTCGAGCGCGTTCAGGGCGTCCTTGACGCGGGCGGCGTGGTCGTCGTCGGTGGTGTTGCAGGTGACGTCCACAACCAGGGTGTCGTGGTGGGATTCCGTGACGTCAAGCGCCGTGATGGCTGCGCCGGCCGCGCCGACGGCGGCAGCGAGCTCACTCGTGGCGGTGAAGCTCGACGGCGCCGCGACGCGCAGGGTGATCGAATTTCCGGGGCTCGGGTTCGCCATTGAATTTCCTCCTCGTTGGGTCCGTTCCCGGACCGCTCGTGCAACCGAATGTTTTCGTATTATGGATATTATTATCTGCAAAGTGGAAATGCAACCCCCTGGCGGTCATGTTTGGGGACATCGCCTGGGGCCTGGTTGTGCTGTATGTTGAGTGTTCTAAGCAACTCTTTTCACGATGTGGATAAGAGATGTCAGAATCTGAGCCATAGGAGACAACGGAATGGCTGAAAAAGCCTCCGGAGGCGTGCAGTCCGTCGAGCGCGTCTTCGAACTGCTGGAACTCATCACAGACGCGGGCGGTGACGTGACGCTCAGCGAGCTCTCGTCCTCCACGGATCTGCCCCTGCCCACCATCCACCGCCTGCTGCGCACTTTGGTCTCGCTTGGCTACATCCGCCAGCTGCCCAACCGCCGTTACGCACTGGGTCCCCGGCTGATCCGGCTTGGCGAAGCCGCCAGCAAGCAGCTTGGAGCCGTGGCCCGCCCGCAGCTGAAGAACCTCGTGGACCGCCTCGGCGAAACCTCCAACATGGCCGTGCTGGATTCGGACATGGTCATCTACGTGGCCCAGGTGCCCTCCATGCACTCCATGCGCATGTTCACCGAGGTGGGCCGCCGCGCCCACACGCACGACACCGGAGTCGGCAAGGCGATCCTGGCCCAGCTCGACGACGAGGTGGTGCGCGGCATCGTGGCCCGCACCGGCATGCCCACCCCCACGGCCAAGAGCATCGGCGACATTGATGCCCTCCTTGCCGATCTCAAGCTGATCCGTGAACGCGGCTACTCCATTGACGAGGAAGAGCAGGAGCTCGGCGTGCGCTGCTTCGCGATGGCCGTGCCCAACGCACCCACCCCTGCCGCCATCTCGGTGTCGGGGCCGATCAGCCGCGTGGACCAGAGTTTTGCAGACCGCGCCGTGCCGCTGCTGCGCCAGGCCGCAATGGCGATCTCGGCTGAGCTCAACCAGAACTGAGTTTCCCTCCCCGCGAGGTGGCAGATGACGGCAGTGTTTGTTCGGCAGAGTCATATGGTCGTTGCAACGCTCTGATTGATGGAGCGTTTAATGGTCAGGTCATTTCCTCTGAGTACCCGCACCGAGTTCATTGACCTTGTGTGTG
>NZ_JAMXBH010000037.1 GCF_023913735.1 Pseudarthrobacter raffinosi | reverse complement strand
CCAACGCCGTGACCCGGCGTAACAGCGGTGCCGACCAGAACCTCTACTACCTGGCCCCACCGGCTTAGCGTGACTCTCCCGAGCATTGGTCCTCAAGCCCCGACACAACCGGCACACGCCAGCAATCCCTGGCTCTGGTGTTCCTTGCCGGCGCCATCATCGGTGTCCTGGGCGGCATGATCGGCCTGGGCGGTGCCGAGTTCCGGCTGCCCCTGCTCATCGGGGTCTTCGGCTTCGCCGCACTGCAGGCCATCATCATGAACAAGGCCATGAGCCTGATCGTGGTCATCACTGCCCTGCCGGCTCGCCTCATCGGCGTCCCCCTTGCAGAGCTCTCGCCCTATTGGTTCATCGTCCTGAACCTCCTGGCAGGCAGCCTCATCGGCGCCTGGATCGGCGCCCACTGGGCTACCCGGCTCAACTCAAAAACGCTTTACCGCGTCATCGCAGTGCTGCTCGTACTGATCGCGGTGCTGCTGTTCCTCACCCACTTCTTCGCGGTGGAGCCCCTCAACGTTCCCGCCGGCCCACGGACCGTGCTCGGAATCGCGGCCGGCCTCATCATCGGCGTCGTGGCCGCCCCGATGGGAGTCGCCGGCGGGGAGCTGCTCATTCCCACGATCGTCCTGCTCTACGGCACCGACATCAAGATCGCCGGAAGCCTCTCCCTGGCCGTCTCACTTCCCACCATGCTCGTCGCGTTCGCCCGCTTCAGCAGAGACAAGAGCTTCTCCGTGCTGGGACAGAACAAACCCTTTCTCGTCGCCATGACGCTGGGCTCCATCACGGGCACCGTGATCGGCGGCCTTCTGCTGGGCGTTGTTCCCAGCCTGGTTCTTATTCCCCTGCTCGTCCTGCTCCTGCTGCTGTCCTCCATCAAAGTCTGGAACCACGACTAGGACCCGCTTCCGTCCGGTGATGACGTGCAGTTCGCTGCCGGGAAGGGCGGCGTGGGTGCGCTGACCGGATCCTTCGAAGGTCCCGGAGCGGGGTGAGCTGTTGGTCTTGCGCGGTGCGGAGATCACTGACGCGTGGGTCACCGTGAGTTCGCTCACGCTCGACGTCCGCCCATGCTGCGTCGCGTTCAACGATTGCGGTAGCCAGATTCCCGCGCAGCGAGCTGGCTTCCTCCCGAATGGTGTCGCGGACATTGCGTGCTTGATCGATTTCGTCCCGAATTTTCGCGAGGTCAGCCTCGGCGCGCTGCGCTCGTGCCGCGTTGTCGTCGGCGCGGGCGACCGCGCCCCGAGCACGTTCGTCTGCTTCGGCCCGCGCGGTAAAAGCCGTCTCGGTCCGCGCATTGGCGTCGTCGCACTCGTGCTCAGCCTCCCCCAGTCGCGTGCGTACGGTCGCCAGCTGCTCGCGCAGCCGGGACAGCTCTGCCTGTGCCTGTGCGTTATGGGCCTCGGCCGCGGCCCGGACGGCGACCAGCTCGGCCGTCACCTGGTCGAGAGTGTGTGTCCGGCCCCCCAGCTCGTGCTGAGTGACGGCGAGGGTGGTGTGCTGCTGCTCGGCGAGGTCGGAAGCTTCACTTGCTGCGGCGTCGGCCTCCAGCCGCTCCGCGTTGGCCTGACGTTGGGCTTGCTCGGCGCGGCTGGTTCGGGCGGTTGCGGCGGCGACTTGTGCGGCGGCCTCAGCCGTCACTGATTCGATCTGGGCCTCAACGGCGTCCGGGGCAGCAACGGTCCGCAGGTCCTCTATGAGGGCGGTGAGTTGCTGGCCCAGGTGCTCGACCATCCCGGCGACCGGCCGCTGAGCTCTCCCACGCGCTGGCGCGCAGCGTCAACGGGGCGTTTCTCATCCGGGGCGCTCCGGCTCAGCTCGTCGGCCAGCCGCCGCCGTGCGCGCCAGGCGGCGGTCCGGTTGCCTCCGGAAATCCGCTACGCGATTAGAGTCAGAGTAAGGTCACTTAGCATCATTTGACCATAACCAAACTTTTCCGGGCGGCCGGAACCACGTCCGCAAGAATCCCCTTTGGCGGCCGTGCTTTAACGGGTCTTACAGGAGCCTGGTTCCCTGGTGGACGGACACGTTGGCGATCTCCATCACCTCCATCATGGCGGTCCACGTCCCTTCACCCCCGGCACCGGCCCCCCGGGGACCAGTGCCGCGTCAAGGTCTGCCGGCAGCAGCCTCCGGCGACTTGTCGGTGGCGGTAACCAGGGCGTTCCACGGGATCCGGAGCCGGAGGACGTGGCCACCCGCCGGAACCGGCTTGGTTCTTGCAAACGCTCTGCGGGCTTACTCCGCGGCCGGGAGGTTTTCGGTTGACGGACCCTGGAGGACTTCCCCTCCGGCGGTGAAGCGGGAGCCATGCAGCGGACAATCCTTCGACTACCCGGTACCGATGGAGCATGTCACGGCGCTGGCGGGATTTGACTGCAGCGTGTCGTAGAGCTGACTGCGGGGCGAAGACTCCGCCCGCCATGATGAGGAAGCCAACAGGCTGGGGCTGAACCTGATGACCAAATCGTCACCGGACAAAATACGTCGAACAAAGGTTGCCGATGACTTGAGGGTACGGGCCGACGAGGCAGCCAGAGCAGCTCACAATGCCGGGCCGGCGGATGCCATCCCAGCAGACGCGCCGCTACGCGGGCATTACCAAATGATTCTTCGATAGCAGCTACGCGGGCATCTTTGATGACCCCATTAGAGAGACAACGCGCTCCCCTTTCATAACGTTCCCGGGACCGGTATTATGCTCCATATCATGGCCTTTTTGGCCGTGGCGACGAGGGCCGTCGCAGCGCTGGGGTGCGCTAAAGGAATTAATCCTGCCCCCGCCATCTCATTTGAATGGCAGGAGAACGTCCAATGTTTGAACAACGCTTTATTGTTGACGCCATTTCCCGGAGTTCTGAAAACGCGGTGGACCGTCGCCGCTTTTTCCGTGCGGCCGGGCTCAGCGGAATCACGGCCGGTGCCGCGATTGTCGCCGCCGGCGTGGCCACGGCATCGTCCGCTGCGGCGGATGGAGGGGCGCCGAGTGATTCGGCGATCCTGAACTTTGCCCTGAACCTTGAATACCTCGAGGCGGAGTTCTATCTTCGGGCCGTCACCGGCGTGGGATTGGCGGATAAGTTGACCACCGGAACAGGCACGCGGGGCCCCGTCGTCGGCGGCAGGGCAGTGTCCTTTCAGACGCCCCTGATCAAAAAGTACGCCGAAGAGATCGCCGCTGATGAAAAATCCCATGTGGCATTCCTGCGCAGTGCCCTGGGAAGCGCTGCAGTGTCCCGGCCGCGGATCAATCTTAACGACAGCTTCACCGCAGCGGCCCGCGCCGCCGGACTGGTCGGGGCACACGAGAAATTCGATGTCTACGCCAACGAGGTCAACTTCCTTTTCGGCGCCTATATCTTCGAAGACGTCGGCGTCACAGCGTACAAAGGCGCGGCACCGCTGATCAGCAATAAGACCTATCTTGAAGCCGCTGCAGGGCTCCTGGCCGTGGAGGCATACCACGCCGGCATCATCCGCACGACCCTCTACGCCCTGGGAGTCCAGACGCCTTCCATCTACACCACAGCGCAGAAGATTTCGGACGCCCGTGACAGCCTCGACGGCAAGACCGACCTGGATCAGGGCATAGGCACCGCCGCTGTGGCCAACCTCGTTCCCACCGACGCCAACGGACTGGCCTTCAGCCGCACCGCTGCCCAGGTGCTGAACATCGCGTACCTGACTCCCAAGCAGGTCACCTCTGGAGGGTTCTTCCCGGCAGGCGTTAACGGCACCATCAACACCAGCGGCGGCGGCGGCGACGACGACGAGGACTGACGCGGCCGTGAGGCGACGCGTCCGCAGGACCGCTGCCACCTGACTGCCGGGACCCGGCCGATCCGGGACACCCGGCAGCACGTCCTCAGCGCCCCGTCACTGACTCACCTGCAAGCTGTCGGTGACGGGGTCCCGCTGTGTTGAGGCTATTTGGCCAGGAACTGGATGAGGGCTTCGTTCCATTCGTCGGGGTGGCTTACGTTGCATCCGTGCGGGGCTCCGGTGATGACGCGCAGTTCGCTGCCGGGCAGGGTCGCGTGGGTGCGCTGACCGGATCCTTCGAAGGGTACGGTCGCGTCGCCCTCTCCGTGGAGCACGAGTACGGGCACGGTTACTTTGGGCAGGTCGTCACGGAAGTCGGTGCCGCCGAAGGCGGCCATGCACGCGAGGGCTGCTTTTTTGTCCGCCTGCTTGCACAACGCGACGGCGTCCTGGCGCTGTTGTTCGCTGACTTTGAGTTCTCCGTTGACGGAGAAGAACTCGCGGGTGAATCCGTCGTAGAACTCGTCCTCGTCCTTGGTGAGGTCAGCGGCCATCTTTGCGGCCGCCTCCTTGGTCAGGGGCCCTTCGGGGTTGTCGTCGGTCTGCATCATGTAGGGCGGGACCGCGGAGGCGAACACCACGCTGCGGAGCCGTTCCGTGCCGTAGCGGCTGAAGTAGCGGGCGACTTCTCCGCCGCCCATGGAAAACCCGACCAAGGTGACATCGTTCAGGTCAAGCTGCTCCAGCAGGACGTGCAGGTCCTCGGTCAGGGTGTCGTACTTGTAGCCGGACACTGGTTTGTCACTGCGCCCGAAGCCGCGCCGGTCATAGGTGATGACCCGGTATCCGGCTCCCTGCAGGGCCGGTATCTGGGCCTGGAACGCTTCCCCGGACAGCGGCCACCCGTGAATCATGACCACCGGCCGACCCTGGCCGCCGGTGTCATCCACGTGCAGGTTGGTGTCCTTGAACAATCCGTGATGTGCAGTGATTTCGGTCATGACTCACCCTTCGATGTTTTGGGCCGTGCCGGTTGGAGCCAGCCTACACAGACCATCAGCATGCTGTCTTTCTTAATCGGAGAACTTCCTGCCGGCATCATGACCGCCACTGCAGGTGAGCTCAGCTCACGAATCCTTGGAAACATACAGCCGGGATGCCAGCCGGGCAGTCCGTGAGGGCGGGGGTGACGAATAAGAGTGTGTGGGGTGGTTTCCTGATGGGCGCGCCGTCCGGCGTGTGGAGGACACATCCCTGCGAAGGGATTGTCATGAGAACGATCAACCGTATTCTGGCCCTAGCTGGAACCGTGTCGTTGGCGGCCATCACCGGCTGCGCAGCTCAGGAAGGGGGCTCTTCCGCCCCGCCGCCCGCGACCAGCTCCGCTGCCCCATCATCTAATGCTTCGGCGCAGGCCGGCGAGGCAGTCATCACGATCAAGGACTTCGCCTATGAGGTTCCGGCATCGGTGAAGCCAGGGGCGACAGTGACGGTAACGAACGCGGACAGCGCTCCCCATACCCTGACGGCCAAGGACAAGGGCGGGTTCGACATCGAGGTCCCGGGCGGCGCAACGGTGATCTTCCAGGCCCCTGATTCCCCGGGTGAGTACGGAATTATTTGCAGCTTCCATCCGCAGATGACCGGAACGCTGGTCGTGAAATGAACCGAGAAATGAGTCGGCCGGAACTAAAATCGCATTCACGGTTTCTGTGGGTGCTGCGTGTCGGTGTCGCGGCGGGCCTGGTGGTCAGTGCCGTGATCCATGTCCAGCTCGCCCCGGGCTATCAGCAGGCAGCGCCGGGCGGCATCGGACAGGGCACGCTGTTTTTGGTCCAGGCCGGCGCAGCGGTCCTGGCCGCGGTGTTTGTGCTGGTCACGGGCTCACGCGCCGCTTTCGCGTCCGCCGCCGTGGTGGCCCTGTCGTCTTTGGCCGCGGTGATCCTTTACAGGTATGTCCAGGTCCCGGCTATTGGGCCGCTGCCGTCGATGTATGAGCCGGTTTGGTACGCGGCCAAGGTTGTATCGGCGGTGGCCGAAGCGGTCGCGGGGGCCCTGGCGGTGGCCGGATACGCCCTGCTGCACAAGAACCAGTCGGGATCAGGGACGGCTGCCCGGGGCCGCGGCCGCGGCGCTTCGGCTGCTTGAACCAGCCGGATCACGGCTTCCTGAACACCCACGCCTCGCTGGCCTGCGGAAGTATGTGGCACAATTCACATTCTCACCCGTCCTTTTCTGGTGTTGTCTCGAAGTACTGGTGTCCCCTCCCGGGGGCGCCAACATCACACGCGCGTGAATGAGGAGATTTTTCAAATGAATAAGTCACTCCGCTTTATGGCAGTTCCCACCCTGGCTTTGGGCGCCCTGGCCCTTTCCGGTTCCCCCGCGATGGCAGCGGACCAGTCCTACCAGTCGACCCTGGGCCAGCTCAACGGCAGCGCAGGCGCCGGCACTATCACTGTTGATGTCACCGGTAACCAGGCCCATGTTGTCCTGAAAGTTTCGGGTATGCCGGCGACGTTCATGGATGCCCCGTACCCGCACGTCCAGCACATCCATGGCGGCAAGCAGGGCACCTGCCCGGACCCGTCTGCCGATAAGGACGGCGACAAGGTCATTTCCACCACCGAGGGCGATCCGTTCTACGGTCCCATCCAGACCACGCTCTCCACGAGCGGGGACACGAGCCCGGCAGCGGGCCTTGACCTCAAGGTCGGTGGCCAGGGTGCGGCCTACACCGTTGACCGCACGTTCGAACTGAACGCCGAGACCATGGCTTCCCTGAAAGCGGGCACCGCAGTTGTGGTCGTGCACGGCCTTGACCCGGCCACGCTCAGCGCGGCAGGCCAGGCCGCCAAGAGCGACCTTGCCCCGACCCTTCCGCTCGCCGCCACTTCCCCCGCCCTGTGCGGGACCTTGAAGGCCGGCCAGATGAAGATGCCGGCAGGCGGCGCTGAGACCGGCGTCACCGCCGAAACCGGCACCGACACCGGAGCCCTCGCTATCGGCGGCGGTTTGGCCCTGATCGCCCTCGCCGGCGGAGCCTACGTTGTCCGTCGCCGCAGCGCCGGATCAGCAGCCTAAGCAAGGGCGGACTGGACCATCACTGTGACACTCATGAATCCCGGCCACCGCAGAGGCCCCCTGGCCTCTGCGGTGGCCGGGGTTCTGCTCCTGCTCACCCTGGCCGGCTGCGGCGCAGGAAACAACGGAACGCCCGACGCCGGCTCCCCACCTTCCGCCTCATCTCCGGTAACACCCGGCACGACCGCGGCTCCGACACCGGCTACAGCCACCCCGCCGCCCGCCGCCCCCGTGGCGGCCCCGCCCGCACAGCAGCTTCCGCCGGTGATGGGCGCTTCCGCTCCCGTCACCTTGGCCATTCCCTCCATCGGGGTCCGGACGGACCTTCTCCACCTGGGACTGCGGGAGAACGGCTCCCTGGAAGTCCCGGAAGACACCGGTAACGGCACACCCGCCAGCTGGTACAACGGCTCCCCCACACCCGGTGAACGGGGACCCTCCGTGATCCTCGGTCACGTCAACGCCCTCGGCGGGAACACCGGGGTGTTCGCGGACCTCCAGAAGCTCAAAAACGGCGACGAAATCAACGTGTCCCGAACCGACGGCAGCATCGCCGTGTTCACCGTTGACCGCGGCACCCTCTACAGCAAGAACGAATTCCCCACCCTCGAGGTCTACGGGAACACAAATAACGCCGAACTCCGGCTCGTCACCTGCGACGGCTACGACCCCGCCACCGGCCTCTTCGACGACAACTACGTCATCTACGCCACACTCAAAGCCTGACAACGCACAGCCTGAAAAGCGGCCGCAAATCCTTAGCGGGAGCGGCCAGGACGGAAGTCATGAAAAACCGTACTCCCCTGCTGGCCTCGTTGGCACTCTCGTCCCTGCTGCTCTCCGGCTGCGCAACAGCGGCCGGATCCGTCACCGCACCGTCGGACGTCTCGACGCTGGCCCCCTCGGCTGCTTCACCCGAGGCGGGGCACACCGACAGCCAGGGCAGCGGGCACCACAGTGACGGGTCATCATCCCCGGACACACCCAAGGCCGACGGTCCCAGTGACGCTGCCCTGATGGTCTGCGGAGACCAGCCGATGGACAGGCTCACCGCCATCCTGGACCTGAAGGAGGACCCGCACACGATCAACGACTGGGCCGACAGCACCTTCACCTGCACCTACCACCTGGCCGAGGGGGCACTGGTGATCTCTGTTCAGGAGGCTGCAGACCCTGCGTCGGCACGGGTATATTTCGACGCGATGCAGGCCCTGGCCAAAGACGCCACACCCATCGAAGGCCTCGCGAACCTCGGCTTCCCGGCCTATGAAACCGCCGACGGGTCAGCGGTGTTCCAAAAAGACGCCTTCGTCCTGCACGTGGACGCCACCGACCTGCCCGCCACCCTGGGACCGGAGAACATCACCAGGAACGCCCTGGCCTACCAGCTCTCCACCACCATCCTGGCCTGCTGGGTCGAACACCCCTGATCCGCTTATGCGCAAACAAAGGCACCAACCGACGGCACCCATGAAAGGTTCACCCATGAAAGCAAACACCAGAACCGGTAGCGCGCTCGGACTCGCGGCAGCAATAGCAGTGCTGGTTTTATCCGGCTGCGGGACCCCCGGCACCTCCGGGTCCGGCACGACAGCCAACCCCACACAGGCAGAACAATTCCCCTCAGCTCCTGCCGCCACCACAGAACCTGCTCCCTCAACCTCCGGCCCCGGCTCAACACCAGCGGCGGCCCCGGCGAAAATACTGATCAAGGGCTTCAAATACCAGGGCGCGGAAACCGTGAGCCCCGGAGCGACGGTCAGTGTGACCAACGAAGACACCGAAGCGCACACCATCACCGCTGACACCGGTGACGCGTTCGACGCCAACATCCAAGTCGGCACCGGCACCTTCACCGCACCCGTCGAACCCGGGACCTACCCCTACCACTGCAACTTCCACGGCAACATGAAAGGCACCCTCACCGTGAAATAACACCCCGGCAGAAGGACGCAGTACACCGGGAACGAAGTGGGGTCTGGAACGGAGATATTCGTTTCTTCGTTACCGGCACGTGCGTCCCGAAGGGTCTGCGCTCGTCTTCCCGGATCGAGGTTTCCCTGGCCCGGTTGCCTTCCACGCGGCAACTCACCGATGCGGGGACCGGCACATGGGCGGGTCTCGGGCATGCCCAACGGTATCCCCAGGTGGTCCTACAAACCCCAGGGCTTATCCCAATACCGTTTACTTAGCGTAGGTTCTGTTAATGTTGCGGTATGGCTCGCAGCGGATGGATTAAGCCCGAAACCCCGGAACGTCTGAGTGATCACGTCTCT
>NZ_JAMXBH010000038.1 GCF_023913735.1 Pseudarthrobacter raffinosi | reverse complement strand
CCCGCCCGCCGTTATGTGCCATGGACGGCCATCCAAACTGAGAAAAAGACACCACATCAGCGAATTTGGCCGCTCGGGCCACATAATCCAGCCGGGCACAGAAGCCCGACAATCTCAAGACCGGGGTGATCTCTCATCCGTGCGAGGGCGAGGTCGTGCTCAACGACGCGTATCGGGAGATGGCGGCGCATTATTCAGCGGCGGTACTACCGGGCCGAGTGAAGCACCCTAAAGACAAGGCGAGCGTGGAAAACACTGTCTCGCACGTCGCCACCTGGGTGATTGCCGGGTTGAGGAAAGAGGTGTTCACGAGCCTGGCGCAGTTGCGGAGACGGATTCGGGAGCAGATCGATGCCTATAACAGGCAGCCGTTCCAGAAGCGGGAGGGCTCCCGGCTGAGCGTGTTCACCGCCGAGGAGAAGCCGGTGTTGCAACCGCTGCCGGCGGTGGCGTTCGAGATCAGCACCTGGACCTATGGGCGCAAAGTTGGGCGCAGCGGCCACGTGGTCTGGGCGAAGAACTTTTACTCCGTGCCGTTCGCCCACATCGGCTCGAATGTTGATCTTCGTGTCACGGAGACCATGCTGGAGATCTATCGCAGCGATGAGCGCCTCACCAGCCACCTGCTGCTGCCAGCGACGACGGCGAACCAGCATCAGACGAACGAGGCGGACCTTCCGGAGGGTCGCAGCTGGCAGGCGTGGGACCGGGCCCGGATCGATGAATGGGCGTTACGGATGGGCCCGGCAACCGTGACGGTGATCAGCAAGATCTTCGAGTCCGTGCCGGTCGAGGAGGCCGGCTACGACCCCGCGCTGGCGGTGCTGCGCCTGTCCCGCCGATTCTCCCCGGCCCGGGTGGAAGCGGCCAGCCAGCTCGCGCTGCGGGGGCCGATACGATCGCCCCGCTACGCCCACCTGCGGCCGATCCTGGATACCGGGCAGGACAAAACCGGGATCGTCCCTGATGAGCCGGAGGGAGACGATGGCGGATACGTGCGGGGCGGCGCCTACTACGCCGGAGGGGCTCGATGAGCCGCCTGGATGCGGAGACCAAACGCAAGCTGCGCGAGATGAACGCGGGCGAGTTGCTGGAGGCCATCGATACCCAAGACGAGAGGCTGAGTATCAGCTTGCCGTTCGAGGATCGTGTCCGGTTGGTCGTCGATGACGCCTATTCGTCGTTTACGCATTCCAAGGTGACCGGCTTGATCCGGCGGGCAGGACTGCGTTATCCGAACGCGGATTTGCGCCGCATCGATCTTCTCGACGAGCGCGGTCTTGACCGGCAGCTGCTGACCCAGCTGGGCACCTGCTCGTTCGTGGGCAGGCAGCAGAACGTCGTCTTGCAGGGGTTCACCGGGTCGGGGAAGTCGTATCTGGGATGCGCGGTCGCCAAACGCGCCTGCGAGCACCGAATCCGCGCACATTACGTCCGTATGCCAGACCTCGAGGAAGAATGGGTCGCCGCGCAAGACAGGCCCGGCGGTTCCGGTAAATTCCTGCGAAAGTATGCGGCATTCACGCTGCTGGTCATCGACGAGTGGCTCCTGGATCGACCCACGGAACCGATGCGAGGCATGCTGCTGGAACTGATGGAGCGCCGCTACGGCGAGACCTCAACAGTGTTCTGCACTCAGTATTTGCAGAAGGACTGGCACCAGCGGCTCGGCTCCGGCGTCCATGCGGACGCGATCATGGACCGGATCATCCACAACACGATCTGGGTCGAGACCGGCAACTACAACATGCGCGAACACGCAGCACTCGTGAGCGCCTAATCCTGTGACAGAGAGCGTCGGCGGCGCCAAGCCAGGCGACTGCTGGCGCTCTCTGGCACGATCCCCGGCGCTCAACCGCACGAATGGGTGGCGCTCAGGGCTTCAAATACTCAGCCGCTTCATGTCCAGCTCCCATCGGGGGAGTTCCGACGCTTGTCATGAAGCGCGAGTGTGATGCTAGTCCCTGAGGCGTTTGACGTAATCAGCCATTCCGGGGACGGTGAAGGCGACCGTACCCAGCGCGGGGGAGTAGATGATGCCCTTATCTATCAGTGAGGCTCGTGTCATCGTCATGGAGCTTTGCTTCTTTTGAGCTCTGAGGGCGAGTTCGGCTGTGCTGGATCCGGCGTCGCCGTCGTCGGCCATGAGGCGCAGGAAGCTCTTCTCGGCCGTCGAGGCCCGTTTCCACCGGGAGGGGAAGAATCCTTGGTCCAGCTGTGCGCGTCCTATTTCGACGGCGACTTCGGCGTCGCCGAGGGTCACGAGTTTTTCCGGGGCTGTTTCCCAGGCCGCGTATCCGTACTCCTGGAGGAAGTAGGGGTATCCGCCTGACGCGGTGAGCAGTAGTTCTTTTGCTTCGGGGGCGAAGGATGCCCCATAGCGTGAGGCCGGCACCACGAGGGCGGATTCGGCGGCTTCCCGGGTCAGGGCACCGATGCTGCGGTAGTTGAAGATCCGCTCTGCATAGGAGCGCGCTTCGCTCAGGACGGATGGGAGGTTGGGTAGTCCTGCCCCCGCTATGTAGAAGGGCCACTCACGTTGGTTCGCCAGGTGTTGGGCGCTGAGCAGTGCAGTGATCAGCCCGTCATCCAGATCCTGCATCTCGTCGATTATGAAGACCAGACCGGTCCTGTTTTCCGCCAGCGCACCGCAGAGATCCTCGATGAGTTCCTCCAGGTCCACTTCGATGGACCCGGAGTCGGCACGTCCGTGGTTGAGGTTCACGCCGATGTCGATTCCACTGACCCCGAGCTTGGCCGAAAACGAAGCGATGCTCCCGAGTGCAGCAATGAGCTTGGCACCTGCCCCGCGTCTGTTGAGTTTGCGGCCGGCCTGGAGCAGGTTGCGCGCGAGTTTGGCTCGTACAGCTTCCGGACCGCCCTCGGCATCGCGTCCTTCCAGGGATACCACCATGAATTCCGCATGCTCTGCCTGCCGCCGGAACTCATTCAAGAGCACGGTCTTACCCACCCCCCGCAATCCATGAAGGACGATTCCGCGGTCAGGTCGCCGCTGGCGGGTCTTCGCCAGGAGCAGATCGAAGGCGTCGATCTCGCCTTCCCTGCCTGCGAGTTCAAAAGGGCGTCGGCCTGATCCGGGGGAATATGGGTTAAGTGCGCTTTCCATATCCACAACTATAAAGGTGTATCCATCTTTTTGGATACACCTTTATGCGGAGTTATAGTGCTCATCGCACGCCGGCCCCTGACCCTGCCGGCATGCCATCCTTCATCACTAGCAATAACGACCGTTTCCGCTACAGACAAGCAGGTGCGTTTAAAAAATTCCATGCACACTCGATTTTTGTAGCGAAACTCAGTGCCGGTTTCTACGTGCCGGTTCTTCTGATGGTTGACGGGTATTGGTACATTTGGGCGCATGGGACATCTGTTGGGCTATGCGCGGGTATCGACCGGGGACCAGGACGCGGCCCTGCAGCAGGACGCGTTGAAGGCTGCCGGCTGCTACCGGATCTTCACCGACACCGCTTCCGGTTCCCTGGAATCCCGGCCGGAACTGACGAAGGTCCTTGATCAACTCCGGCCGGGGGACACGCTGGTTGTGTGGCGGCTGGACCGGCTCGGCCGGTCCATCCGGCATCTGATCGACCAGCTGGCCGATCTCCAGGAGCGTGGCATCGGTTTCCGGTCCCTGCAGGAGGCAATTGACACCACATCCTCAGGCGGACGTCTCGTCTTTCACGTGTTCGCCGCACTGGCGGAATTTGAGCGGGATCTGATCCGTGAACGGACCAACGCAGGGCTTCAGGCAGCGCGGGCTCGCGGGCGCGTTGGGGGCCGGCCCCAGCTGCTGACCAAGGACAAGCTCCGGACCGCCCGCCGGATGTATGAGCAGAAGGACATGACTGTCGAGAAAATCGGTGAGGTCCTCGGCGTCAGCCGCACCACTGTGTATCGGGCACTCCGGCGCGAACCGGTCCCTGCTGCGCCGCGGCGGCGTTCAACAGCGACACAGAAAACAGTCCGGTGAAGGCCGGAGGCAGCAGTACCCTGACCGGGGACACTGCCTCCACGCCCGAGCAGACAGCGTTGGTGCGCTGGCAGATCCTGCGCCGGCACGTCGACGACGGTGTGCCGCTGACGACCCTCGCCATACACGAAGGCATCGGACTGCGGACACTGCAGCGCTGGCACGCGGCCCACAAACGCGACGGCATCGCCGGACTGTCCACAGCCAACCGCGGGACCACCCGACGCAGGAGCACCCCCTAGCTGGTCGCACTCGTCGAAGGCCTGGCCCTGGTGAAACCGCCCCTGTCCGTGGCTGCCGTCGCCCGCAAGGCCAACCGCGTCGCCGCCGACCACGACTGGCGGCCGCTCTCCTACAGCACGGTCCGCTCCATCACCAGGGGCCTCGACCCCGGCATGAGAACACTCTCCCAACAGGGAATTGCCGCCTACCGGGACACTTACGAGCTTGCCTGGCGGCACCGGGCCGAGCGCCCTAACGCCATCTGGCAGGCAGATCACACCGAACTGGACATCCTCGTCCTGGACGCGAACCTGTTGCCCGGGCGCCCGTGGCTGACCACGATCATGGACGACTACTCCCGCTCGATATGCGGCTACATGCTCTTCCTCGGGGCACCGTCCGCTATGAACACCGCACTGGCGCTGCGGCAGGGAATCTGGCCCAAAGCCGGCGCAGGGTGGCCGATGTGCGGGATCCCCGACATCCTCTACGTCGACCACGGCTCAGACTTCACCAGCCACCACCTGACCCAAACCGCGAAGGACCTGCACTTCGAAATCACCTACTCAACGGTCGCAAGACCCCAAGGCCGGGGAAAGATCGAACGGTTCTACGGCACCATTAACACGGAGCTGTTGGCCGAACTGCCCGGACACCTGGCCCGCGGCCACCGGCCCCCGGCACCGGTGCTGACCCTCAAGGAGCTGGACGCGGCCATCTG
The DNA here is from genome assembly GCF_023913735.1 of Pseudarthrobacter raffinosi. GTDB lineage: Bacteria > Actinomycetota > Actinomycetes > Actinomycetales > Micrococcaceae > Arthrobacter > Arthrobacter raffinosi. The sequence goes on along the minus strand of NZ_JAMXBH010000038.1, from coordinate 3,748 downwards.
CCGTTTCATCACGGAGGAGTACCACCAACGCGAGCACCCCGAGATCAAAGACACCCCGCATCACGCCTGGGTAGGCGACGGGTGGCTGCCCCGGCTCCCGGCAACCATGGACGAACTGAATCTATTGTTGTTGACCGTGGCCAAACCCCGGATCGTCCACCGCGACGGCGTGCACTTCCAGGGGCTCAGATACGTCTCGCCGCTCCTGGCCGCCTACGTCCGAGAACCCGTCGTTGTCCGCTACGACCCGCGGGACGTGACCGAGATCCGTGTCTTCCACAAGAACCAGTTCATCTGCAGGGCCGTGGACCCTGACCATGAAACCTCCACTCTCACGCTGAGAGACATCCAGGCCGCACGATCGGCCCGCCGCCGGGAACTGCGCGGACAAATCAACCAGCGGATCGCCGTCGTGGCCCGGCACCTGCCGGACCTGGCATCAGCGAAACCGGCTCCCGCTCCGGACGCTGTTGATCAACCCAAGAAGCGCCCGAAGCTACGCACCTACCTGGAGGACGACCGATGACACCACAAAGCTTCATTGCCACCAAAGAGCACCGCCGGTTCGCTGAGTTCGCCGACGCGGTGCGCCGCCAGCACACCATCGGCATCTGCTACGGCCAGGCCGGCATCGGAAAGACCCTCTCCGCCAGGCGCTACGCCAACTGGCATAAGGCCGAGAACCTCATAGAACAGTGGGGTCCCCGGGACGACTCCGACTACCAGATTTACGCGGCCCTGGCCCGGACACGCACCGTCTTCTACACCCCTGCCGTACTCACCTCACCCAAACAAATCCACGCCGAACTCGAACACATCAGCACCCGCGTATCGATCTGCGTTGATCAGCATCTGGAAAAGATCGGCAAGAAGACAGGACCGCACACCCGCACCGGTAAGCATGTTGAGCTGCTCATCATTGACGAATCCGAGCGCCTCAACGCCACGGCGCTTGAACTTTGCGTGACCGCTACGACCGGGACAACATAGCCCTGATCCTCATCGGCATGCCCGGGATTGAAAAATGGTTCAGCCGCTACGCACAGCTCTACAGCAGGGTCGGCTTCGCCCACGAATACCGCCCACTCGCACAGGAAGAACTGAATTTCGTCCTCGAGCGCAGATGGCACAAACTCGGTCAGAGCCTGGACCCGGAAGATTTCACCGATGCCCAGGCCATCGCCGCCGTCGCGCGGATCACCCGAGGAAACTTCCGCCTCATCGACCGGCTCTTCACCCAAATCGAACGGGTCATGAAAATCAACGAACTCAGCACCATCACCGATGACGTCGTTGAGGCCGCACGCTCAACCCTCGTCATCGGAATCAGTTAGAACCGCCAAACCGAGCTGTGAAATAACCGCCATTGCGAAGTAACAGTCACACCGCTGTCCGGAGCGCGTGTCCTCCCGGGGTAAGCAACCCCAGAGCGACGAGTTTCTTGAGCCGTTCCGCGAGAACATTCGAGTCGATACCCTTGAGTGATCCGGCGTGCAGCTCTCGGAAATGGTGCTTGTCTCCGAAGACGATGTCGCGGAGCACGATCAGGGTCCAGCGATCGCCGAACGCCTCCACGGCGCGTTGAGGGCACCCCGACCGCGGCTCACCCGCTTCGCCCATAGTGCTTGCACTCTACTACCGCCAGCTAATACCGTCTCGACAAGGGGTTGCAAACCACAAGCGGAAGGCATTTCATGCTGAAGGAAGTCGCTGAGGGCGTTGTTGTTCACGAGAGCGAGTTCATCCAGAGTAATTCCGTTGTCGTGCAGGGGGGGACGGTGTGTTGCTCATTGACCCCGGCATAACGGGCGACGAAATGGCGGCCCTCGCGAACGACCTTCGCGAGTTGGGCCAGCCCGTCGTGGCAGGCTTCTCGACGCATCCTCATTGGGACCACGTGCTCTGGCACGCGGACTTCGGCGACGCGCCCCGTTACGGCACAGCCCGCTGCGCGGCCTCTATCCAAGATCTGCTGTCGAACGCGGACTGGAAGGCCCGCATAGCCGAGGGGCTCCCGCCGGAGTACGCCGAGGAGATCCCGATGGATCTGCTCGGGCTCATTACCGGTCTGCCCGCCGAAGCTACGCAGATTCCTTGGGATGGCCCCAAAGTCCGCATCATCGAGCATCAGGCCCATGCCCCAGGCCATGCCGCGCTGTTGATCGAGGAGTCCCGCGTCCTCGTCGCCGGCGACATGCTTTCTGACATCCTGATGCCGTTCCTCGACCTCGAGGCCGCGAATCCGATCGAGGACTACCTCGCCGCGCTGCGGCTCTTTGACCGCCTGGCCGACGACGTTGACGCCGTCATCCCCGGTCACGGCTCGGTCGGCGGAACTGGGCAGCTACAAGCACGTATCAAACAGGATCGCGCGTACGTGCAGGCCCTGCGAGACGGCGGTGTTCCCGACGACTCGCGGGTCGGTCCGTCGGCCCCGTTGGAGTGGCTGCCGGAGGTTCATCAATGGCAGCTCCAGCGGCTCGCCCAAAGAGAACTGAACGAGACGCTCGAATAGCCGTCGCATCCCGGGTGCTGCGGGGTGTCCCGACGACGGCCCGCCACCTGAGCTGGCCTGACCGAATGTCGCCGAATCCGTCTAGGCCACAACGAAGAGTCGACTGGCTCGCTGCGCATCGATGGCGGATCCGTCAGCCATCTCGAAGAAGTAATTACACTGCCACTGCTGGGATTTTTTCGCCTGCCGATTCGTCGTAGCTGACCACGGCGGATAGACGCGGAACCCTCGATTGCCTCCGGCGCCGCCAACGGACACGACGCCATGCTTGACGAGCGCCTTCGGAAAAGCGAATGCTCCGACTCGGGAATCCTCCCGCACGCAGATCACCAGCACGTCGCTGTACTCCTCCGCAGGCAGAGGTTCGGTCGACCCATCGAGAGAGCGCCGTCACACTGTCACGAACAAGCCCACCTTCGTCGGGGTCAGCTTTCCGACCCTGAAGCGAACCGGATACCGACCGATTACCGAGATCGCGGCACCGTACTCAGCGTTGTCGACCTCGACTTTGGCGGGGGAACAGACGAGGCCGAGGTCGCCGAGAACCCTCATCACCATGGCGACATCCGGATGGAGCGACGGGGCTGTGCGCGAAGAGCTCAGCCCTCACTACCCCGACGATATCCTCACGTGCACGTCTTCTGGAAAGGGGGTCCTGGACAACGAATCCTCTGGTTCACGAACCACCCCTAAGGGGTCGATTTGAAGGCTCAAGACGGGACACGTTCTACAGAACGCCATGATGGTCTTTGCGGCACGTTGAACGTGCTCGGAATTCGCGCTATGTGAGCTCCAGCAGCCCAAGGCATTCGATCACAACGTGTTCAGGCTGCCGGGGATCGTCACCCCAAATGCGAACCGGAAGTTCTACTGTAAGGACGGTGTTCACCCGATGATGGCGCTCCCGGCAGTGCGCGGATGAGCCGCGTAGGGTGAGCACAACTATTGGGGGAATCCCCTGTGACCCAAGTCTTCAGCATCTGGCCCATGCCTTACGTGGTCTTCATGGCCGTACTGATCGGCTTGGCGGCGTACGTCCTGATCCTGGTGATCACCTTCCTTCGGCTCCGCATTGCTGAGCTGAAACGTGCGGCCCCGCCCAAGGACACCGCCAACGGCAGTGACAGAAGCTAGGACTGCGCTGAACTAAGCGCCATTTGATTGGCCGGTTCGGGTATGGCCGCCCGAACCGGCCCCTCAACCTTTTTCAGTGGGCATCCGACGATCCGGTTT
>NZ_JAMXBH010000040.1 GCF_023913735.1 Pseudarthrobacter raffinosi | reverse complement strand
TTACCGTCGGCCTAACGAAGTCCACTATGGTTATCAACAGCCAGCCTTGGCAGCGTAGAAGAATTCACTAATTCCGCTGTCCGAAATCCCCGCAGCAGCTCAATTGGTCTTCCTTGATTTGGCGGGCAATCTTGTTCTTGAGCATGTCGATTCTGTTGTGACCGGGGGTTTTCCGTCGTTGTTTTCCAACACGGCTTACCGACGTGAATTTCACACGTTTCGTTCCTCGCGGCCAGGTGTCGGTAGACGATCCTTTCCCGACACCGGTCTAAGCGTGACTTTCCCGAGCATTGGTCCTCAAACCCCATGACAGGACTGCTGATTGGATACGCCCGCGTATCCACCAACGACCAAGACCTCACCGCCCAGAAGAATGCCTTGGCCGCTCTGGGGGTGTCGTCGGAGAAGACGTTCACCGACCAGGGCCGACCGGCGCCAACCGGGCACGGCCGGGACTCCGGGAAGCGCTGGCCGCCTGCCGGGCCGGGGACACCCTGGTCGTGACCAAACTCGACCGCCTGGCCCGGTCGCTGCGCGATGCAAAGGACATCGTTGACGAACTCACCCGCCGCGAGGTCAAGCTGAGCATCGGCGGCTCCGTCCACGACCCGACCGATCCCGTGGGCCGGCTGCTCTTTAACGTCCTTGCCATGGTCGCGGAATTCGAAGCCGACCTGATCCGCGCAAGGACCCGGGAGGGCATGGCGGTCGCGAAGGCTAAGGGCCGCCTGCGGGGGAAGCAGCCCAAGCTCTCGAAAAAACAGGAAACACACCTGGTCTCCGTTCACCGGGCAGGGACGCACACGACGGTGGAACTTGCCGAACTCTTCTCAGTGGCGCGCTCAACCGTCTACCGCGCCATTAAACGCGCCATTAAACGCGCCGGCGACACCACTTAACCCAACCCCTAGCGTAAATTTCCGTCCCGATCCATTTCAGACCGCGGGAGTAACCACTAGGCCCACGCCTGTGGCTCACGCCAGAGCGGCGCCCGACGGCGCCTGACGGCGCCTGACATGCACAAACGACGCCGTTCCGCGCCGGAGTCTCGTCGGACCCCTATAGAACCTAGGAACTGATACGCCATTACTTCGTCCTCGGTAGGCTCCCGATCCGGGAAAGCTACTGCCCCGTCGGCAGGTTAGTGCTGATCGCGGGCCAGTACCGGCAGTGCCTAGGCTTGCCAAAGTTCTAGGCTTGTCCAGTCATCAGGCACTCCGATGGAGTGATTGGTCAAATGCCCCGCTCGAGGGAACGAGCCGACGAGCTCGATTAGGCGTTCGGTCCAGCCGCCGTTGGGATCGATCACACGAAGCATGTATGCCATCACGGCCAGGGCGTTATACAGACCAAACACCTGCTTCGACGACTCTTCATCCCTTAGATGATCCAAGAGAGGAACTTGCCCCTTGCTCGGCCGTTTCGGCGCAGTAACAAGTTTGCGGTTGAAAATTCGGGCGTGGTGGGCAGCCACGTTCCTCACATAGTTCAGACTCGCAATCCAACTACTCATCACTCGCTTCGACGGTACCGCGTAGGCGGTGGCGATCTCCGTGGCGATCGAGTTCGTCAGTCCAACGTATAAGCGGCTGAGGTGCCCCAGCTCCATGATCTCCGTGAGCGCCCAAATCGGCATCTGATCGTCGTACTTCTCTCGGAAATGGGTCACAAAGCCCTCGTCGGATCCGTTCTGTCGCTCTCGCATCCGGGCGATCCATTGCTCGTGTTTGCTCGGTGCCGGTCCTCCCGTGGCTGGATCCACTTGTATATCCGTGAAAGACCCTACGAACGTGGCAGGTTCGAGATGGGAAAAGGCCGAACGCCTGCCCAACACATATTCGATCTGCATGCGGAGCGAAATTTCAATTCTCTCGATTCCATCAAGGATGAGCATCCGCAGTCGACGGTCGAAGTCGATGAGTTCCGCGGCGTCCCGCATGGAAGTGCCGACCCGATAGTGGTTGAGGACCCGTACCCGTGGACGACCGTCATCGTCCACGTACGGCTCCGATTCACGGAATGGGTAGAGATAGCCGGTAAGCCGGTAGTAACCAACCGCGCAAAGCAGTTGAACACCGCTCCCGTCCTCGGCAACGCTGACACCGCGCAAGGCAAGCTTCTTGACCTGGTCCTCGACCGACAGCCATTGCTTTGTGTACTCAGCCACGAATCCCCCGGTTAAAAGAAAATCAGCCCGAGCCGTGAGGCGAGCGGGCTGATCATGATGAACAAACCGTATCACGAACTGCCCAAGCAGTCAGGGCACGGCATAGCGCCCCTGGCTTGAGCCACCTGGGAAGCCGAACGCCGATAACATCGCATCTGTTGCGTGTCAGGTTGAGCTCTAGGACCCCTGCGGCCGGGCGTCAACTACGGTAAAGCAACGCCAGCCTGACGTGAGAACTGGGCCATTCCTGACGTCCGGCTTGGGCATACCACAACCTGACGCATATTTGACGGAGGCGTGATTCCTAAACGGCGTAAACCAGACCCGGGGGGTTGCCAGCGGGCTTTGTGCTGCGAAAGGCGTCCATTCCAATTGCGGATTGGCGACAGCACCGTTACCAATACCCTCCTTCCGAAGGTGGCAGACAGCACGCCATTGAAATCGGCGAAATTGCGGTTAGTGTACGACCAGTGGCAGGTGCTCGGCCTGGCGCAAATTCATTGGGGGAACAATGGAAGACCGACCTTCAGGCTGGTATGGAACTAGCCGCTATAGTCATGTTGCTCGCCACTGGGATGGCAAGGTCTGGTCGCGCCCCGTTCCGCGTAAGGAATTCGGCCCAGGGGTTGTCATTCATGTTGACCCTGCCGCCGAACCGCGTAACGCGCCACCACTGAGTTCCTCTGGTGGTCGCAAGGTTAAACCTGTTAGGCCGAAAATCGAAATAGGCGCCGGCGCCGGGTGCCTGCTCGTCCTCGTCGGGCTCGTGGTTGTGATGCTTCTCGTTTCCTGGATTTCAACCCCATTCCTTGCGTCCAACAACCCCAAGCTCAGCGAGGAGAGTGGACTTGCTACGTGCAAAGAGTTGGTCGCTCAACAGGACGGAGGCAGTGGAAACACCACCGTCCAAGGCAGTGTTCTTGCAGGAAAAACGTATAAGGCCACCATTGCTGTTGCTGGGATGTCAAAAGCGTACAGGTTCACATGTCGCCTGGAATGGACTGGAAGCAAATGGTCGAGAGACGTGCTGGAGGGCCACGAAATGTAGATTCCGGACGGGCGGTGAATGCAAAACTCGTGACCGCAACTACTTGGTGCCCTTTGATTTCGGCAACGAGTTTTGACGACGTCGTCAGCGCAAGGCGATCCGGTCTCTGCCAAGTTGCACCCTGGAAACTGCCGATTTCAGAGGGCCGGCGCTTCCCGCCGTAACGGGGCATGGAAAGGCCCGCACAAAGGGTCGTATTTGACCTGTGGAGTTTGCCGATAAATGGCGGCGTTCTGTGATCGCTATATGTCGCATGACTGACCCCGAGTTGTCTTGTATCGCCAGTGTTTGGAGACAGAAGGGTTGTGAGACACCAGGGGTGTCGCAGTTGGGGCACCTCCACCAGGGCACTTACGCCGCCTAACAAGGCCCGAGGATCCTGGCCGTCAAACGGCCGATTTAGGGTTCTCTGGATCCGTTTACCGTTTCAAAGCTAAGGAAAATAGAACCCTCTTCTTCACTTGTAGGCGCGCTACAGGGGACGCAGTTCGTTCAGCCAAAGTATTGCCTACGCGGTATACATCGTGGGGAGACGGCAGAGGGTTCGGATTGCCCCGAGTTGGCCCGTTGTCGGTCATCACTGCTTTTGCGGGTCGAAACGGGGCCGGTCTTGACGATCTTCGGCCACTTGTGGGCCATGCGTGGAGCGGATGCGGGGGCATCGTGTGAATCGCAGCCATAAAACGGCGGCGTTAGCTGATCCTCATCCAGAACCGAGTGGTCGTCGAGTGCATCAATCCTGTCGGTAATGGCAGGCTTGACCGGACGTGAGTTCCCGTCGGCGCGGCTAAATCCTTCCGGTCGCTATCCAGAGGAATGCCATGAGCGTGTAAACGATGCCAAGCACCAGCCCGATGATGGCCAGAACTTTCTCCTTCTTGGCAGCTCCCGGCCGATGTCGCCTTAGCCCGACGGCCGAAACGACGATCGCAGACAGGCACAGCAGGACTCCAACGTAGGGGAATCCGAAGAGGAACATGGACGCGAGGCCCAATCCAAAACCGGTGCTGGCTGCTGGGTTTCCGGAGGCGGATGCTCCCTTGGCCCCATACGCCGGCGCCGTGACTGTGGAGGGAACACGGGGTCCTTCCTGGACGGCTCTGACGTGTTCTGTCCACACGGTGCCGTCCCACCAACGTTGCTGATGTGGTGCATTGGGATTGGCGTACCATCCGGCTGGAGGCTGGCTCATGACTCGAATCCTTTCAGCTGTTCGGAGTTTCCTAAGAAGTACCACAACCGGCGCTCTTACCTGGACGACTGGGTATCCGGGGATAGCGAGGACAGCTATGGTGATGCTAGGCCCGTTCCCGCGAGCCGGGCAAAGATTGGGGTCGATATGTCCAACCCTTACGAGTACTCGAGCGACCGTTTCCCCGCCGCTCCGGGACTCACTGAAGAGCAGCTGAACGGCGTCCCACTGGTCACCGTTCATCCGGCGGCATGGCCAGCCGCCGTCGGGGCGGTATTCCTGATGCTGGCGACTGTGGGTGCACAGTACGAGTTCTATATAGTCATGCGCTGGGTGGTGACCGCGATGGCAATCTGGATGTCAGTTGTAGCTGGCTCGCTGAACAGGACGGTTTGGGTCGTTGTATTCATCCTCATCGCCCTCCTGTTCAACCCCTTCATTCCGCTCTACGCCACACGGGAATTCTGGGTTCCGTTCGATACTGCGGGATTCGTTCTGTTCTGGGTCGCCGGAGTCAAGCTACGCGCTTCGAAGCCCTAGCGGAAGTTGCTTGAAACTGCTTGCCATGGCCGAGGAATGGAAAGCTATCTAAAACATGAACGGCCCCACGGATCCCTGAACGGCATGACGCGCAATCCCTACTTGGACAACTGGACCGAGCAAAACCAATTAGCTTTCGCATAGGCACAGGACTGCTAACAGGGGCCCAATCACATCCAACGCGGGTGTCTCGAAACCCATGGGATATGAGACGTCTCATTCAGCGAACAAACACCCGCGTCGGCAAGATCTTGGTTCCTGTGAAATCACGCGGACTTCTTCGCGCCCGGCGATTCTCATAACTATGTCTCGCAACCTTGTGATTGGATCTCCATACCAATCATTAGTTATGAGACACATCTGAGGCGCCCAGTGACGAAACTTATTGGCTACGCGCGAGTTTCGACGCGGCAGCAGTCCACCGACCGACAGCGGGCGGACCTACTGGCCGCCGGCGTCCGACACGATGACCTCTACATCGACCACGGCGTCTCCGGAGCACGCGCGTCACGACCACAGTTCGACCGGGCTCTCGATGCGCTGATAGAGGGCGACACCCTCGTCATCACAACCTTGGACCGGCTTGGGCGATCCACCCAAAACATGCTCGCCTTTGCCGATGGACTCCGAAAGAGGGGTGCCGGCCGGCGAGTCCTGAACCTGGGCGGAGGCGATGTCGACACCGCGACGCCGATGGGGTCAATGTTGTTCACGGTCATGGCCGCCCTCGCGCAGATGGAACACGACATCAAGCGCGAACGTGTCACGGATTCCATCAGCAAGAGAAGAGAAGCCGGGAAGGATCTTGGCGGGCGGCCCCGCCGGGTTACCGAAAGTCAGATTCGAAGCGCTGTTCGCCTGGTCAAAGGTGGCGAGCCCGCAGCGCAGGTTGCCCGAGATCTCGGAATGTCCCGAGCAACCTTCTACAGGCGGTCACGAGCACTTACGGACCAGCAGAGCGACATTTAGCGCCGTAAAAAGACCGCCATTTACCGCTGACATTCACATACTTGACCGGCCTACGCCCGCGGGTGCTGTGGAGCGGCCGTTGCTGTTCCCGCCAGTCCGGTCCTGGCGCCTCGGCAATGCGTGACTTGATCCTTTCAGGGCGTCCGTGATGGTCTCCGGGCGGCTCGGTGAACGGTCCATACAATGTCACTTCTCTCGGTTAGCCTTGGCGACATGAGCGAAGAGACGGCATTGAATCTTAAGGAAGCTGAGGCGCATCTCTCGGCAGTGGAGAAGGAAGCAACGGAGCGTAAACAGGAACTTTTGGCGGCGGTCGCGGAGCATCTTCCCCGTCATGCTCAGGGGCTGGCTAAGAGAACGGCCCGGAGCCAGCCCGAAGTGGCAAAAGGACTTGGGGTCGAGGGTGTCCAGAAGCTTCGCAGCGAGCTGGAGGATAAGGCTCAGGAGCTTGCCGACGACGTCGCCGGTGCAGCATCCCAGATCAAGTGGAAGAAGCCCTCACGGTACTCGCCCGTGGCTCCCAACGATGTAAGTACTTCCCTTTTCGACTTCATGTACGGCATCAGGGTCAGCCGGCTTGCGAAGGTATTCAAAGATCACGGCTTCAGCATCAATGACGACAACAACCGGGGTTCGCAGAGTCTCGTACTTCCGCAGTCCCTGTTCTCTGGGGATGACATCAAAGCGGAAATGCAAACCCTGGGCACGGCAATGATGGCAGTCACAAATGCGGAACAGGCTATCGCTGCGGCCAAGAAGGCCGATGACCTTGCTGAGGTTGATGATTTGTGGGGTGAGGACTGACCGCAGCCCCGGTCCCCGAGACCTGTGGACCATATACTGACTCGATGTCTGAAATCGGAGCGGAGCCAGAATTTGGATAACGAGTCGTGGACGATGGTCGGGGCAATCGCCACGGCTGCCGCCGCGGTGGCCACCATCATTAGTGCATTTATTGAATCGCCCCGGGTTTAATGGAGGGTGTTGAGTCCTTGAAAGGATGAGCACCATGCCAGCACCAAAAAAGTATCCTGAGGAGCTTCGCCAGAGGGCGGTCCG
>NZ_JAMXBH010000042.1 GCF_023913735.1 Pseudarthrobacter raffinosi | reverse complement strand
TGCCGAAGAGATGACGTCTCCGCTTTGGGCGTCCACGGCGAGGACTTTGCAGGACTGGGTGGAGGAATCCACTCCGATGACAACGCTCATTGACTATTTTCCTCATCGATCTGGTCATTCAGGGCTAGCGCCGTGACGTGTGGGTCCCTGTGGAGGAAGAAGCGGCGCTCGTCGCCAGGGCTGAGCGCGAGAAGGTCACCGTTCCGAACCTGCTGATTTCGTCCGCGCTGTCGGAGCACTCCGATTCACCGACCGAACGCCGCGCCATTGCAGCGGAACTGATGTCCCTGCACAATCTCCTGGCCCGTTCGTCCAACAACATCAACCAGCTCGCACGGCAGGCGAACGCCACCAGCGAGTTCCCTGTTGAAGCCCGCGAAGCGCTGAAGCACATTCGCACTGTAGCCATGCGCATTGACGACGCCATTGACGGGCTGATGCAGGGATGATTCCGAACATCACTCGCGGTTCACGTATGGGCGGGCTCATGGTTTACCTGGCATCGACCGATGCGAACAAGACCAAGAACGCCCACCAGGATCCGCACCTTGTTGCCGGTGACGCTGCCATCATGGCGTGGTACGACGACGGTGTGCTGGACCGCGACGATGCCCTGGCCATTGCCAAGCATCTGGACCGGCCGCGCAAGATGTTCGGTGTCTCGGTTCAGATCAAGGACATGGAGTGGGACGCGGCGAAGAAGGAGCGCGTGCACGTCGGGTACAAGGATGCCAGCGTGTGGCACTGCTCCCTCAGCCTGCGCGCCGAAGAGGGTGCACTGACGGACCAGCAGTGGGGCGATATCGCCAACGACTTCGTTGACTCTATGGGCTTCACCGAAGCCAGCGGCAAAGCACGGTGCCGGTGGGCCGCGGTGAACCACGGCACGTCCGAAAACGGGAACCACCACATCCACCTGGCAGTGTCTCTTGTCCGCGAGGACGGCACCAAAGCATCCACGCATGCTGACTACAAGCGTGCACAGCAGACCTGCCGCGAGCTTGAGGTCAAGTACGGTCTGGAACAGCTCTCCATGGTGCACGCCACCCGTGGATACGACCGGGCCGAGAAGGCCACCGCCGTCAGGGATGACCGCGAAATGCACAGGTCATCACTGGCACGGAAAGTACGCGCCAGCGCCAGCGCCTCGGCAACCGAAGCGGAGTTCGTACGCCGGGCCCGCGACACCGGAATGCTCGTCCGTCCCCGCTACGCCAAGAACACCACCGACGTCATTGTTGGGTACTCGGTAGCCGAACGCCCCACCCAGGGGGAGCGTCCTATTTGGTTCGGAGGCGGCACCCTCGCCTCTGACCTGAAACTCGGTGCCCTCCGTGAAGAATGGATGGACTCACCACACCTGGCGACCGATGCTGCAGCCGAGTGGAACGCGGCGGCACGCAACAAGCGCACGGTCTCCAAGACCGGTCCCGAGAACGCAACGCCACCGGCAGAAGCATGGGTGGAATACACCCGTAACGCCACCGCCCTGGCAGACCAGCTACGCACCATCCCGCGTGACGATCACGCAACCTGGGCGAAGGCCGCACGGGAAGTTTCCGGAGCGTTCGCGGCATGGTCTTACCGGCTCGAACCGACGCCCGGGCCACTGGCGGCCACCGCTGCTGAACTGTCCCGCACGGCGCAGTTGCGCGCACCACGACAGCACAGCAAACCCGTCGCGCTGCCCTCCATTGCCGGTACCGCCATGTTGTTCATGGCCGCATCGAGCAAGAACAAGACGGCGGCGCAAACGGCACTCATGGTGCAGCTGATCAACACCGCCTTTGCCGTCTACGAAATGCACGCCCAATCTGGGCGGACCCGTGAAGCGCAACGCATCCGCTCAGTGGTCGAGCACCAGCTGGCTCCGTTCACCGGAACCATGCCGAAGGCTGTCCCGGTGGGTGCCGGGCAGCAGCAAGCCACGGAGTCAGCAGTGCCGCCCAGGGCGATTGATATTGCCAGGCGTGGCATGGTGCCCATCCGTCCGGGATCAGTGGTGCCATCAACGCCAACACCGGCCAAGACCTACCAACTCAGCCGACGCGACTCCGGGCCGGGCCTCGACCGATAAAGACCACCACCAACTGCAAGGGGAACAGCATGAGTGAATCAGATGGAATGGATGATGTCCTGGACGGCGGGCTGCGGCAGTCGCTGATGATCGCCTCCCGTATTGCCGAGACCCTGGCCCGGCGGCGGCAGGAATCCCAGCGGCACCAGGAACACCAAGACGCCCAGGTGGCGCACGAAGCCCAGGCCCGTCTCGCCGCCGAACGAAGCGCCGCCCACGCAGCACTGGCGCCCGTCGAGAAGGACCAGTGGTGGGACAAGGCACAGCCAAACGACATTGCTACGGCACACGCCGTCGCCGAAGGCTGGAAGGACCACGACCCGGCCGCGCTGGCAGCGTCGGAAAAGATCCGTCAGGAGGTCCTGACGCGGTACGGGATCGACACCCACGACGTCGGCACAGACGCCGCCTACCTGGAGTCAGGTATTCAGGCGATCACCACCGAGAAGGCCCGGCAGGACGAACTGGCGCGCAGCCAGGAAGAGACGCGCAAGGCCACCGCCGAACACGAGAAGGCCATGCAGCTGCTCGCAGCAGCCCGCGCGGAAGAACTCCGCGCACAGGCCGCGAAGCTGGCACCGGAAATGGAGCGTCACCAGGTGCCCGTGGAGTACCTGGCCAACCCCGAGCTGGCCCAGGCATTGCAGACCGCGCACACCGCGAAGACCCCCACAGCGGTAGAGGCAGCGGACGCCATCGTGAAGGAACGCATGTTCCTCATCGGCAAGGACGGCATCAACGGTCCCGACATGGACCAGCTGCGGAAAGAGACCACCGCGAACGTCAACGGTGCCGGCGACTCGCACTTCGAGGATCCCGAGTTCGTGAAGGCTGCCAAGGAGATGCACGAGGCCAAGCTCCTGGCCGAGGGCGGTTTCAAAGGCTCCGAGCGGACGCCCGTGGAGCAGCGGTACGAACGCGCGGAAAAGGAACTCTTTGCCCGCATGGAAGGCGTCGGCCGCGAAATCGAGAACCGCGTCACCGGCAACGAAAGCAGTCGGCTCAAAGACCAGGGCCTCAAAGCAGAAAGCACGTCAGCCGCCGACTACGGCTCGGCCGAACACCACGAAAAATTCGCTGAGTCCCTAGAAAACAGCGGCGCGAATGAGACCCAGATACGCGGACGCCTCGCGGCAGCTCGCAGCGAGGGCACACACCCCAGCGCAGCGGTGACTATGGGCAAGGGCGCCACCAAGGCCAGAAGGTCGAGCACAGAGGCAACAGTGGGCTCTGAGAGGAGCAAGAACGGCCTGTCCCGCTAAAACATTTATCCACAAAGAGCGGTTCACCTGGAACATTGCACCGTACGTTGCGGACATCATCCACGACTCCGCGAGGAGGACCGATGGAGTATGTGCGAGGGTGGTCACTTGCAGTCCTTGCTTCCGACCCTTGGATTTTGGTCTGGCGAGGTACTCATGTCATGAAACGGCAATCGCCGGCGTTACCTGAGGCCTGAGGCTGGGGTGCCTTTAAGCAGTGGATCTCGCAGCCGGTCCCAATCCGTGACCAGAGTGACTGCCACCAACGCAACAAGTAGCCCCCAGCACCCACCACGAAGTACGGACTGGCTGTGTTTGCCGTGCGCTCAAGCCGGGCCTATCCATCTTGGCCCGGGGAGTTGCACTGGCGCGGTTCAGGCAGCCTTGTGCCGGCGGGGGTCGCGGCCGCGTGTGCCGTGTCCGGGTCTTGCGGGCGTGCCGGTGGCTGTCCAGGGTGGCGGCGGACCCGCCGGCCTGGAGTCCCGGACCCAGGCAGGCCCGGCCGAACCCGATCCCACTGCCCTTGCTCCCGGGCAGACCAGCGCGCACGATGACAGATGACAACAAGGACCGTTCCGCACGGACCGGCCTAACAACCATAAACGGAGGATTCATGACCAGGGACGCCAATATCCACGCCCAGGAGCGCTTCGGCGCCGCTGTAAACAGCGGCAAACTCGAAGAATTCGACGACGTCGTCGCGGCCGGCTGTGTCGACCACGACCCGGCACCGGGACAAGGACCGGGCCCGCAGGGATTCAAGGACCTGTTCACAGGGTTGCGCTCTTCTTTTCCGGATCTGCACCTCGACGTCGAACACCTCACAGCCACCGACGTCGACGTCGCGTTCGCCTACACGATCACCGGGACACATCAGGGGCCGCTGATGGGCCACCCGCCCACCGGCAGGAGCTTCAAAATCCGGGGCATGCAGATCGGACGCTTCGAAGACGGCAAACTCGTCGAGCGCTGGGGCAGCAGCGACCAGCTGGGCATGCTCACCCAACTCGGGCTGTCCCCGCAGCCATGAAAATCGTCCGCGCACTGGCCACCGGGGCCGCAGCAGGCGCCGCCGGGACCACAGCCCTGAACACCCTCACCTACCTGGACATGGTCTGGCGTGCCCGCCCCGCCAGCAGCACACCCGAGGCCACCGTCGAAAAACTGGCCGACGTCACAGGGGTCAAGATCCCGGGCACCGAGGAAGAACGCACGAACCGGTTAGCCGGGCTCGGCCCGCTGACAGGACTTGTCGTCGGCGTCGGCGTCGGCGCGGTCCTCGGCCTTGTCCGGGAGGCCGGATACCGGCCCGGACTCCTCGGTTCGTCACTGACTGCGGCGGCCGGCGCACTGATCGGCAGCAACGGCCCTATGACCGTTCTCGGAATTACCGATCCCCGCACCTGGTCTCCCGCGGACTGGGCCAGCGACATCATCCCGCACCTGGCCTACGGCATCGTGACCGGCGCCGCGCTGCACACCCTGGACCCGGCCGCCTCCCGCCCGCTTTGACCCAACGGGCAGACTTCCCCGTTGCACCTCCGAGCGTCCAAGCCTTCTTCCGGATTTCTGGCCGGGCGCAGAAAACCCGGGAATCCGGTTCCCGGCAACACGCCGGTGAGGCAGCGATTGCCCACCTCCTGAGAGGGGGCAGGAGCCCGGTCCATCCATAAGGGTCCCGGGATCATGGGGTGTTCCTGGCTGGCAGCAGGCGGCGGCCGGTCCCCTGATTTCGAGTACCCGGCGCCCTGCCGGGATCGGCGTAACGGAACGGTCACATTCCGGGGCCCCACCGCCTCCGCGACCTGGTTCATGGCGGCCCCGATCAAGCTGCGATTTCCCACCAAAGTGGGCTCAAGTCAGATTGACAAAATCATGGGACCGACTTGATTCAGAGACGCGCCAGTGGCTCCTGGATAATCCGGGAGGCGTGATGGTGCCGCGCACTGTCACTGCCATGATCAAGCAAAATTCCGCGGGGCACGTCGACGTCGACGGGCACGGCCAGATGCTGCTTTCCCGTGAGGATCTGGATTTTATCCGCGAGAAAGAAACGGGCGTGGGTACGGGCCAAAACAGCGAGGAATTGCGGTTCTTCGATGCAACGCAGCCCGGAAAGCGCGGATAAGCCCCAATACCGTTTACTTAAGAAGTTTGGGTATTCGTTTGAGTGGCCAGCCTGACATCTTGCGTTTCACTACGCGGGGGTTGGTCCGTTGTCGGCGTGGTGGCA
>NZ_JAMXBH010000044.1 GCF_023913735.1 Pseudarthrobacter raffinosi | reverse complement strand
ACCAGCGCAACGGCATCAGCCTTGAACTCATCGGAATAGGTTGGTCGAGCAGACATGGGCACAATCCTTTCAAACTGTGTCTCACATCAGTAGTACACCTCAGGTGGGCTGTCCCCAGCTCTGAAGCCAGCCGGTCATTTTTTCTATTTCCGGTCCCTGGGCTGCCTTGATCCTGGTGGCCAGGTCGGTCACCTCGGCGGGGACGCCTTCCTTGGCCAGGATGATGTCGCTCATCTCCACGGCCTCGGCGTGGTGCGGGATCATCTTCTGGGCGAACATGGCGTCCGCGTCGTTGAAGTCCGCCGAGGCTGCGGCCGACGTTGCCGGAGCCGAGGTCGATGGCATGGCGGAGCTGCCGTGGCTCATGCCGGGCATGCTGCTCGAGTCCGAACTTCCGGTGCCGGCTGAGCATCCGGCGAGGCCGATTGCTGCGGCGATCGCGGCAGCGGAAATAGTCAGGGTCTATTTCATGAAAATCAGGGTCCTCAAAGGTATCAGCGGCGTTTAGCGCCTGGGGATTGCAAGCAGAGACAGCTGCGCCCTTTGGGAAGGTGGGCTGTCTTGTGCGTGTCGACGTTGCTGGACGCTGCGCCGGGGCGCGGCGCTGTCAGTGCTGGTTTACGTCCGGCTGATACAGAAGTCACCGGGAGAGGGGCTGTCCGGTGAGTAGGAATAATTGATGCTGGCTGCAGCCGCCACCCCGAAGTCCGGTAAGGCATAGGGTGCTGTTCCGGGGGCAGGGGCGGTCAGTGAGGTGTTTCCCGGGGCCAGGACGCACGTATTGCCCCCGGCAGTCATCCCGGGGCAGGAACCTGCAGGGGCGCAGGAAGACGACGAGCCAGTTGCCGCTGGGGTAGCGGCGGTCCCATCCGAGGATGCCCCCGTGGTGTGGGAGTGCCCGGCCGGGATGCCCGCAGCGTCCACCGCGGATCCGGCGGTCGCTGCCGGCATGGTGTGCGCGGCGCTCATATGGTGTGCGCCGGTCATAATGTGCATGCCGAAGATCCCGGCGATGATGGCTAGGGCGGCCGTCAGGAAGCCTGCACGAAAGAGGAAAGCGGAGAAAGGTCCACGCGATGGTGCGCTCACAACGTTTCTTCCCTTCCATGCAGGTTGTTCAGGATCTTCAGCCTACCGGCAGGGGTATTCCTGCCGGTCACAGCCTCTTATTCAACGCACCTGGGAGGGATTGAGTTTCATCCTCCGCAAGCCCAAAGGCAGGACAGGGCACTGTCGCCAGCGGGACGGCGAGGATGTTGTAACCGGTGGCCCAAATGAGGATCTGCTACGGCTTGGTATGGCTGGCCCCGGATAGGTCCACCATTTCACAGCACAGTCCAGGCATCATTGCCGGCCTGGACAACACCGGCCGATGCCGTGCACCCGTTCCAGCGCCGAGCGCGATGCCGGCCTCAGCGCCGGGGACGCGTTCGCCCCGTCAAAAGACACCCCACTCGCCTAACCGGTCTTCTGCCAGGGGCCTTGATGCCAATTGCTGGAAAGCGTGTAGCCGGCGGAGGTCACGGCCGCACACACAGCAAAGCTCTCGGCCGTACCGTGACTATCACCCGGGAACGACCGCCGGACACGAGGTCCACAAAGGCGGACTCGGCACCCTCAACGGCCGATACAGCCTTTTGAACGGTCTGGACGCAATGCCCGCACGTCAGCCCTTCGACAGCAAACTCGACTGTGCTGCCACTGGATACCGCTGCCGGAGCAGCAGCTGCACCCGGCAGCGGAAGAAACAAGGGGAAGCCTGGCTCTATCTTTTTGAGGAAGAATCGAGGGTGTGCGGGGGGTGAACGGCCGTGCAAACGGGTACGGCAACACCAGCCCGGACTTCCATGTCACTGACAACCCAAGAAGACGCATCCTGTACCCGGGCCGGGTATACAGAGCAAGTGCGCATCCCGTGCCACGGCGGACGCGCCGTTACCGGAATGTGACAAACATTGCTGGTGTGAAGTACGGTCTAAGTCGTGCCGGTTTCTCCTTGAGGCGGCACTCCCGAACAGATTGCCTAACTCTGCCGCTGCCCGGGATCCGTTCACTTTTCGTCCGGCAGAGACGGGGAACCCATTATTGGCCTGCTTCTGGCAGGTCTTGGGGTGAAGCCGTGCCTGGTGCACTTTTGCGCCTGACGCGGCCGGGTGCCTCCCACCCGAATCCGACAGCTAACCTCGCAGGCAGTGGGAGAGGCCCTTTCATGCCCATGCGCAAAACTCACGGCCGCCGCCGCGCGGTCCCCCAGACCAGCACTCTTGCCGCACTGACCAAGTCCTTTACCGCGAATGCCGGCGGCGCAGGCCGCCAGGCCGCCGTCTTCGCAGCGGCTTCCGGTCTCGTGCTGACCAGTGGTATTGCTGCCGCCCAGGCGGCCGACGCCCCCGGCCAGCGCGAAGCTGAACCGGCCGCTAACCTCGAGGTCGCGAGCCAGATACAGGCCCCGCTGACCGCCGATGCCACCATCCAGATTTCCTTCGAGCGCCCGGTCGTGGAAACCACGCCCGCTCCCGTAGTGGAAGCCCCGAAGCCTGTCGTGGTAGCCGCGAAGGCCGCGGCACCCGCGGCCGCCGTAACGACCCCTGCACCCGCCTCGGCCAAAGTCACCGTCACCCCGCCTGCGCCCGCGCCGGCTCCCGCAGCCGGTGACATTAACTCCATCATGGTGTCCTCCGCCTACGCTCAGATCGGCATGATCCAGGACTGCACGCGGCTGGTCGAAAACGCCCTAAATGCCGCTGGCATCCCCGTCGGGGACCTGGGCCCGATGCAGTTCATGAACTACGGCACCGTGGTCACCGACCCCCAGCCCGGTGATATGGTCATGCAGCCTGGCCACGTAGGAATTTACGTCGGCAACGGCCAGGTCCTCAGCTCAGGCCTGAACGGGAAGAATGAAACCGCCGTGCACCCTCTGACCTGGATGACGTCCAAGGGTGCCGTCACCTTCGTCCGCGCAGGCTAACAAACCACTGAAGGCCGGTGATTCAATGCCTTGGGGGCACTGAATCACCGGCCCTTAGGATGCCCCTCCAACCATGCGCCTGACTCCTTCCGCAGGTCACCCGAAGGCGACATATAGCGGTGCTAAAACACCGCCATTTACTCCGCAAACCACAATTCTGAGGCGTATCCCATCTCTTTAGAGTGTCCGGCCAAGCCCCGCTTCCAAGGAAATGAGACATGACGCTCAATTCTGCCCCGCTGAGCAGCACGCGCAGCGCCACGCCGCACCAACTCCGGTATCGGCGCTACGGCTGCCTGCTCTCACACACCCGAAAACGAAAGACTCACCAGACATGACCGTTCAGAACGACCTCAGCCGCGAAGACGTTGCCTCCTATGAGGCAGAGCTCGCGAAACGGACTCCCTCGCTCTACTCGCGCTACATCGGCGCGATGCTCTACTTCATGGGCGCGGCCCTTATCGCTGGCGCCGTCGTGCACTATCCGGTCAACCCGGGCCTATACACGATCATCTGCGTCGTCGGTGCGTTCGTGTTCCTCCTCGGCACCATCGTCAACGAGTTCGTGCTCGTCGATGAGCGCCCGCTGCTAAGCCGGGCCATCTCGCTCGTCGCGTTCTCGCTCCTGCTCTCCTTCGGCGTCGGCCTGGTCGGCGGCGGCATCCAGCACTTCGAACAGTTCCCCGAGCGCAGCGCCTGGATGACTCCAATCGGCCTGCTGATGTCGTACGTCGCGTTCATCGCCAAGGACGCCAAGGGCGGCCTGCGCCACCTGGTCAGCCCGTTTGCCGCAGGTGTCGTGTTGGTCGCCGCGCTGACATGGTTCGGCATGTCCGCCCTCGCAAGCACCCTCGACTCCGAGAGCCACAGCCACGACTCCACGCCGGCACCGTCGCAGGCACCCGCGGAGGCTCCGACCAGCGAAGACCGCACCCTCGACAAGCCGACGGACGCCCCCGCAGCCCCCGCACCCGACACCCACACGTCGCACAGCCACTAACCCGAAGCCGGGCATGCTCAACCGCACATTCGTGCGCTCCTATTCCGTGTAAGGGTCTTTCCCGGCAATGTGGGTGTGTGTGATCGACTATCTGTAGGCCGTTTCAGCCAGGAAATCCTGCCGAGTTGGTGGCTGGTTTCCTGCCAAATGAGCGCTAAGAATCAGGCCAGGCAATT
>NZ_JAMXBH010000045.1 GCF_023913735.1 Pseudarthrobacter raffinosi | reverse complement strand
GCGATATGGCACAGCGATCGGGGAAGCGTCTACACCTCGACCGAGTTCAGGGCCTTGGTGACCGGCCTGGGCATGCGCTCCTCGATGGGGCGCACCGGCGTGTCCCTCTTAACCGGCTAATGCGGTTATCTCTGCAGGTCGGCGACACGCCATGCCACGGGACGTTCCTTGTGAGCTGGATCACGACTGGTACACCTGTTCTTCATGAACAGCGATTACGGTCTTTCGCTTGAGGAGCGTGACGGCGGCTGGGCGTTGGCCGGGCAGGCGGCGCCACAGTTCAGGCTCGTGGATGAGTACCTTGCATATCTGACGGACAGGAACTACTCGCCCAAGACGGTCCGTGCCTACGGGTATGACCTGCTGGCGTTCTGCCGGTGGCTTCTGACCGTCGGGCATCCGCTGGCCGAGGTGAGCACGGAGGTGCTGCTTCGGTTCCTTCGCGCCTGTCGTGATGCCCAGGTCCCGGGCAGAGCGGGACCGAATGTGATCAGGCTGTCGGGGCGCCGGTTGGATCAGTACGCCGCGACGACGATCAACCGCAGGCTGGCCGCGATCTCAGGCTTGTTCGCCTTCGCCGCGATGCGGGACCCGGAGATGAAGAACCCGGTCCCCAAGGGCCGGGAAGCCCGTTGGGTCGCATCCGGTGAGCGGAGCGGGATGCTCGCGCATACGGTCCGGCGGCCAAAGAACCGTTCCTCGCTTCGGCTGCGCGAACCACGTCGGCTGCCCAAGGCGTTGTCCCAGCCCGACGCCGCCGAGCTGCTGGCCAGTTTTCACACCTGGAGGGACCGGGCGATCGCGGGCTTGATGCTCTATTGCGGGTTGCGCTCGGCAGAGGTGCTGGCCCTGGACGTCGCGGACGTCGACATCGGCGGCCGGTGGCTGCAGGTGCTCGGCAAGGGACAGCGGGAGCGACGGGTGCCCCTTGACGCGGACGTTGCTTCCGTCATCCAAGTGTATCTGCTCGCCGAGCGGCCCGAATCCGTCAGCACACGCCTGTTTCTCGTGGCCAAGGGGCCGAACCGGGGCCAGCCGTTGACCGCGGCCGGGCTGCGCACCGTCTTCCGTTATCACCGCGGCGTGACCGGAATCGTTGGCGGTCACCCGCACGCCTTGCGGCACACTTTCGGGACCGCGCTGGCCGAGGCCGGCGTCGATCTGGCGGTGATGCAGGCCTTGCTCGGCCATGCCCACGTCGACACCACGGCCCGCTACATCCATCTGGCTCCGGCCCACGTGAAAGCAGAGTTCGATGCCGCTCGCGATCGCATCCGTTCCCAGCAGTGACCCACACACCGCGTATCTGGACTACCTGAGTCGGACCGGTCGGAGAAACAGCGCGTACTCTTCAGCGGCCAGGACGTTCTTCAAGCGGTGGCCGGAACCGCAGCAATGGGCGGCCGAGCCGCTGCAGGTTCGCTTGTCCGCCGGGTCAGCTACCCGGCCGATCATCACCTTCCTGATGCTGCACCAAGGCCTGCGACCGGGCTATGACTACCTGCTTGAACGCAAGCTTTCCAGCATCTGGCGCGAGGTCCAGGACTCGCCGCTGGCAGCCGATCTTGACCGGTTCCTGACCGCGGCCGCCGACCTGGGATTCACCGAACGGGTCCGGTTCGCCACCGGCTCCCAGGTGCCCGTTAGGCTCCTCATCCAAACCGGCCGGCGCCTGGAACAGCTCACCCTGACCGATCTGGCCGAGTTCACCGCAGCCTGCCATGACAGGCAGAAGCGCACCGGCAAGGGACACCACCACTACCTGTCGGCGGCAAGCAACGCCCAACGGGTGCTGTTCCACCTCGGAGTGCTCGATGAACTGCCCCGCGCCGGCGGCCCGGTCCCTTTCGCCGAGCGGCTGGCCCAGGTGCGCCCAGCGATCCGGGCAGCGATGATCGCCTACCTGGACCGAAAGCGCGCGACCTGCCGGCCCAAGACCGTGTCAACGATCGCGACCCGGCTCAAGCACTTCGGTGAGTTCCTGGCAGGCATCGACCCGGAGTTGGACTCCGTCGCTGCCCTCGATCGACGCAAACACATCGAGCCATACCTGACCAGCATGGTCGATGCCGTCAACACCAAAAACGGTGAGAGTATCACCGTCGCTGACCGGTCCCGGCGGGTGCTCGCGCTGATGGGTTTCCTGACCGACATCACCGAGTGGGACTGGCCCGAAGCACCGCCACGCAAGCTGCTGTTCCGCGACGACATTCCCAAGCTGCCGCAAACATTGCCCCGCTACCTGCCCGTCGACATCGACCGGCGCCTCACCCAGGCCCTCACCGAGGCCCCGGGAAATGAACTGGCCGCTGCAGCTCTGCGGCTGCAGCGCTCCTGCGGGCTGCGGATCGGGGAACTGCTCGACCTTGAACTGGACTGTGTCCACGAAGTCCCCGGCCACGGCAGCTGGCTGAAGGTCCCACTCGGCAAACTGGACACCGAGAGGATGGTCCCCCTCGATGAAGAGATCCTGGAGCTGATCGACCACATAACCCACACCAGATCGCACGGCCGGCCGCTGCCCCACCCGCGTTACCGACGCCCGGCCCAGTTTCTCTTCACCCACCACGGACGCCGACTCGGGCAACAAACCGTCCGCGCCGAACTCGACCGCGCCGCCGGTCTCGCCGGGCTCGAACACATCACCCCGCACCAGCTTCGGCATACCTACGCCACCGCCCTGGTCAACGCCGGCGTCTCGCTGCAGGCCCTGATGGCGCTGCTCGGCCACATGTCCGCCGAGATGAGCCTGCGCTACGGACGGCTGTTCGACGCCACCGTGCGCACCGAATACGAGCGCGCCCTTGATCTGGCCAAACAACAGGCACTCACACCCACGACCGGCAGGACCAGCCTGCCCCTCAGAGACATCACCGGCGGAAAAGACTGGAAGGACACCCCGCTGCTGAAGTCCCGCATGGCCGGAGGGTTCTGCCTGCGGGCACCCGCCCAAGGCGCCTGCGCCTACGCAAATATCTGTGAACACTGCCCCAGCTTCCACGCCGAGCCCAGCTCACTGCCGATCCTTGCCGCCCAACGCGTTGATGCCGACGCACTCGCCCGCGACGCCGAACAACGAGGCTGGATCGCCGAAGCCGACCGACACAAACAGCTCATCACACGACTCGACAAACTGATCAACGAGGCCACCGCAGGATGACGAACACGAGCACCCTCAACAGCGTCGAGCGCGCCTGCGCCGAGCTCCTCCGGAACGGACAGGCAGTGACATTCACCGCCGTTTCCGCCCGCACCGGCCTGGGCCGCACCACTCTCTACCGGGACGCCATACTCCGGGGTGTCATCGAGGAAAACCGTCACCGCGCCGCCGCCAGCGGCACCCTCACCGCCCTCACCGACGAGATCACCACCCTCCGCGCCGCACTCGACACCCTCGCCACCAGCGTGCGGCGCCACGAAGAACAACTCCGGAAACTGACCTCCCGAAACAACTAAATCCTTAACCGGCCAATCCCCGCACTCCCAGGCCATTAGCCGGATAATGCTGGGACAACAGCATGGCCGAATCGTTCTTCTCTGCCCTGAAAAACGAGCGCGTCTATCGGACCGTTTACGCGACTAAATCACAAGCCCGGAGCGACGTCA
>NZ_JAMXBH010000046.1 GCF_023913735.1 Pseudarthrobacter raffinosi | reverse complement strand
GGTACCGGGTGCGGGTGAACCTGCAGCACGTCCCCGAACCGGAGCGTCCGCCACAGGAGGAGCTCATCGCCGACTACGACCCGTGGGCCGGCAAGCAGTGGCCGGGGCGCCCGGGGCCGTCGGAGTCCTGATCCTGGCGACGCGCAAACGGCCCCGCGACGCGCAAAAGGCCTGGCGACACCCGAATTTGGGTGTCGCCAGGCCGTTTGCGTGTCCTCAACGAAGATGCGTGTCGTCAGCCCCGTCGGGAACGCTGGCTGCCGAAGCCCGGCAGGCCCTGGACCCAGCGCGAGAAGCGGCCCGGAACATGCTCCCGGTCCGCGGGCAGATAGAAGTCCGGATCCGTTCCGCCTCCGAGGGGAAGGTAGAACTCCTGGACGGCGGGTGCCGCCGTGTGTTCCGGTGCGACCGGCGTTGTGTCCTGCTGGTACATCTGATCCTCCTCCGAGGTGGGTTGATGATACTTTGATGATTCCGCAAAGTGGAAAAGAACTTTTGCTATGTGAAATAGCCTAAACTGCCGGATCTCGGTACGTCAATGGTCCGGGCGACCCTCGGTCACAAACTGATTTTTCAGATTGTGATGTACACCACCCCGAAGCTGGGCTATTCTGGTACCCAACTCGTGGCGCAAGTCACGTAACCTGGGAGCAGCAGGCAGGGTCGTAATGAGCTGACATCAATTGATGTCGGCTCATTTTTTGTTGGGCCGACGGTACTAGAAACGCGCGGGAAATGCGCGCTTAATTTCTATGTGGAACCTTGGTCCCACATACCTGAAGTTGGGAATCTGACCATGAGCAGCAACATCATCCTCGGCCACAACCAGTACGGAAAGGCCGAAGTCCGCGTCGTCAAAGTCACCCGCGACACCGACCGCCACCAGATCGAAGACCTGAACGTCACCTCGCAGCTGCGCGGCGATTTCGAGGCTGCGCACCTCCAGGGCGACAACGCCCACGTCGTCGCCACGGACACCCAGAAGAACACCATCTACGCCTTCGCCAGGGCGGGCGTTGGCTCCCCCGAAGCCTTCCTTCTTCGCCTCAGCGAGCACTTCACGTCAGGCTTCGACTGGGTTACGGGCGGCCGCTGGGAAGCCGAGTCCTACACCTGGGACCGCATCCAGTCGCACGGCTCCGAACACGACCACAGCTTTGTCCGGAACGGGCAGGAAGTCCGTACCGCCGTTGTGGTCCGGGACGGCAACACCACGCACCTGATCTCCGGGCTCAAGGACCTGACCGTCCTGAAGACCACCCAGTCCGGCTTTGTCGGCTACCCGCGAGATAAGTACACCACCCTGCCCGAGACCACGGACCGCATCCTGGCCACGGATGTTTCCGCCCGCTGGCGCTACAGCACGGGCCTGGACCACACGGCCACGGACTTCAACAAGAGCTACGAGGACATCAAGGCCCTCCTGCTCGAGGGCTTCACGGAGAACTACTCCCACGCCCTGCAGCAGACCCTGTTCGACATGGGCAAGAAGGTCCTGGAAGCACACGGCGAAGTGGACGAGATCAAGTTCTCGATGCCCAACAAGCACCACTTCCTGGTTGACCTCAGCCCGTTCGGGCTCGACAACCCCAACGAGGTCTTCTTCGCCGCGGACCGCCCCTACGGCCTGATCGAGGCCACGGTCCAGCGCGAAAACTCAGGCACGGCCCCCGCCGCCTGGAACGGCATCGCCGGCTTCTGCTGATCTGCCACCGGGTCTCGACGGGCTCGACCACCGGACCAAACCCGGTGGTTGGGCCCGTCTACGGTGATTGAGCTTGTCGAAATCAACCGGCCCCAAAGCCCCAAATTGTTAGCCAGACATTGTTAGCCAGACGAAGGCGTCTGCCATGAACCAAGAAAGTCTGCCATGAACAGCAAGAAGAAGTCCCGGCCCGCGTCGACTAGTTCCGCGGCCCGCCCCGAGGACAAGCGCCTCTCGATCGGAAGCACGTTCGCGTACGGTTTCCAACACGTTTTGACCATGTATGGCGGCATCATCGCCCCGCCGCTCATCATCGGAGCCGCGGCCGGTATGTCCGCCACGGACATCGGCCTGCTCATCGCGGCCTGCCTGTTCGTCGGCGGCCTCGCCACCATCCTGCAGACCGTGGGCATCCCGTTCTTTGGATCTCAACTGCCCCTGGTACAGGGCGTCTCGTTCGCCGGCGTCTCCACCATGGTGGCGATCGTGCAGGGCGGCGGCGGCATCCAGGCCGTCTTCGGCTCGGTGATTGTGGCGTCCCTGATCGGCCTGGCCATCACGCCGCTCTTCTCCAGAATCATCAAGTTCTTCCCGCCCGTGGTCACCGGCACCGTCATCACCACGATCGGCCTGACGCTGATGCCGGTCGCCGCCAACTGGGCCATGGGCGGCAACGCCAAGGCCGAGAACTATGGGAGCGTGGCCAACATCGGCCTCGCCGCGGCCACCATGGGCATCGTCCTGCTGCTGAGCAAGGTGGGTAATGCCGCCATCTCCCGGCTGTCCATCCTGCTGGCCATGGTGATCGGCACCGTGATCGCGCTGTTCACGGGCATGGCGGATTTCTCCAAAGTGGGCCAGGGCGACGTAGTTGCCTTCCCTACGCCGTTCGCCTTTGGCCTGCCGACCTTTGAGATTGCGGCGATCATTTCGATGCTGATTGTCATCCTGGTGACGCTCACCGAGACCTCGGCGGACATCATCGCCGTCGGCGAGATCGTGGACACCAAGGTGGACTCCCGCCGCATCGGCGACGGCCTGCGGGCGGACATGCTCTCAAGCGCCATCTCGCCCCTGTTCAACTCCTTCACCCAGAGCGCCTTCGCCCAGAACGTTGGCCTCGTGGCCATCACGGGCATCAAGAGCCGCTTCGTCGTGAGCGCCGGCGGGCTCATCCTGGTGATCCTGGGCCTGCTGCCCATCCTCGGCCGTGTGGTCGCAGCGGTTCCGACCCCCGTCCTGGGCGGCGCCGGCGTCGTACTCTTTGGAACGGTGGCCGCCAGCGGCATCCGCACGCTCGCAAAGGTGGAGTACAAAAACAACATGAACCTGGTCATCGTGGCCGCCTCCATCGGCTTTGGCATGATCCCGATTGCGGCCCCGAAGTTCTACGACCAGTTCCCGTCCTGGTTCTCCACGATCTTCCACTCGGGCATCAGCTCGGCCGCCGTCATGGCCATCCTGCTGAACCTGCTCTTCAACCACCTCAAGGCCGGCAACTCGGAGAACCAGTCAGTGTTTGTGGCCGGCACCGCCCGGGTGGTCACCGAAGCCGACTTGAAGATCCTGGCCGACGGCGACCGTTACGAGGGCGGCAAGCTCATCGACGCCGAGGGCAAGGAAGTCCCGCTCAAGACGTCCGCGGAGCACTAACCCCAATGCCGTTCGGTTAGTCGTCTGGGTCGGGTGTCAAGATTCTCGTGGTGAGTGTCGCGGGGTAGGTTCGGTGGTCGATGGCACGGCCTTTGGCCCGGTATTTCGAGATCGCGCGTTTGATCACGCGGGGCCGGGTGCGTGTGCGGCGGTCGGGCATGAGATCGGCCCGTAGCGC
>NZ_JAMXBH010000047.1 GCF_023913735.1 Pseudarthrobacter raffinosi | reverse complement strand
CCTAAATTATCCTGATGTCCGGATTATGCCGATGTCTGCCTGAACCCGCAGTTCAGGGCCGGGTGGGTGCCGGAATGTTCGGCATAATCCGGTGACTGTCTGATACTTGTCCTCCCGTCTTCTCTCGGAAGGACAAGGATCATGAGCGATCCTGTCAAAGTACGTGTCCATGGCCCGCTGGCCTCACTGTTTCCAGGGTTCCGCGTCAGGCTTGCCGCGCTGGGCTATTCGCCAGGGACCGCGGCCCAGCAGTTGCAGATGCTCGCCGACTTGTCCGGGTGGATGCATGCTCGGGGCCTTGCGATTCACGATCTATCTCCGGAAGCGGTCGAAGAGTTCTTCCGGCATCGCCGCCAGAGCCACAGAAACCTGAGCACGGCCCGCTCGCTGGATAGGTTCATCGAATTCCTCTCCGATTCAGACATTGAGCGGGCGGCAGCAGCGCCGTCCGTCCTGCCTGACTGGGAGCAGACCCTGGTTCGGTTCGAGCAGTATCTCTCCCGCGAACGGGCGCTGGCGCCGACGACTGTCGAGAATTACCTGAACCAGGTCCGGCCCTTCCTGCGCTGGCGTGCCAGCCGGACGAATTCGGTTCTGGGCAACTTGTCCGTCAACGAGGTCACGGGCTTCCTGCTCGTCCGCGGCGGTACGGAATCCGCCGGGTCCGTCCGGGTCGCGGTGACCGCGTTGCGAGCACTGCTGAAATGGCTGTATCTGTCCGGGACCATCAACGAGGCGTTGGCGGAGGGAATCGGCCCGGTCTCCTACTCCGCGTTCGGCGCCCTACCCAAAGCCTTGCCGCCGGCCCAGGTCAGCGACCTGATCAGCCACACCGCGGATTCACGCCTGAGCTCGTGCCGTGACCGGGCCATCGTCGTGTTGCTCTCCCGGCTTGGGCTGCGCTCACGGGAGGCGGCCGGTCTGCGCCTCGATGACCTGAACTGGCGTGCCGGGACCGTCCTCGTGCGCGGGAAAGGCGGGGTCACGGAGCCCATGCCCTTACCGGCCGATGCCGGCGCGGCAATCGCCGGATACCTCGAACATGAACGCCCGGCCATGCCTGACCGCCACCTGTTCCTGCAGGCGAAGGCCCCCCACGCACCTCTGGGCCGTTCCGGTATCAGCGCCGTCGTCAACCGGCTGGGACAGCGTGCAGGTATGGCTTCCCCGGTCGGGGCTCACCGACTGCGCCACAGTGCCGCGACCGGTGTCCTGGCCGCCGGCGGCACGCTGACCGAAGCGGCCCAGCTGCTGCGCCATAGCAGTCCTGCGTCCACCGTCATTTATGCCAGGGTCGATCTGTCCGCCCTGAGGACCCTGGCCAGACCATGGCCGCGTGTTGAAAGAGGCGCCCCCGGATCAGTCATTGTTCCCGGGCGGGTCCGATGACCACGGTTCTGGCCGGCTATGAGCAGGAGTATCTGCGGTTGCGCCGGCAGATGGGCGCCACACTGCACGCGCACGAGGGGCTGATCACCAATTTCCTGCTCAGCCTCGAAACCGCCGGCCAGGGAGCCATCACGGTTGAAGCGGCCGTGGCCTGGGCAGTCCTGCCGACGGATGCCTCGCCCCGCTGGCGGGCCTACCGGCTGGCCGTGGTCCGCGGCTTTGCCGCCTATGTTCACGCACGGAATCCCGCACTGGCCCCGATCATCGCGGCCGGGCTGATACCTTCGAAGGTCGTTCATGCGATTCCATACATCTACACGCCACGGCAAACCGTTGAGCTGATGGACGCCGCACTCAGTCTGGGCCCGCCAGCCCGAGGGCTGACGGTGTCCACGGTGATCGGGCTGATGGCCGCCACCGGCATGCGGATCGGGGAAGCCCTGGCCCTGAACCTGGAAGATGTCGATCTGGCCGCCGACGTGATCACAGTGACCGGCAAATACGGGAAGGAACGTCTGGTCCCGCTGCACCCGAGCACGGCCGGTGCACTGGGCCGCTATCTAAGCGCGAGCCGGGACCTGGTCACGGCCCGCGACCCGGACGCGTTCTTCCTCACCTACATCGGTACCCGCCCTCACACCGGAAACCTGCAGACAGCATTCCGATCCCTGGCCACGCCCCTTGGCCTGACGCCCCGACCCGGGGCCAAGGCGCCGCGCCTGCACGATTTCCGTCACACCTTCGCCACCGAATCTCTTACCGAGGCCTACCATGACGGCGCTGACGCCGACGCTCGGATCGCTGTTCTGGCGACCTACCTCGGCCACGTCAGCCCGGCCAGCACCTACTGGTATCTGAGCTCCACCCCCGAACTACTCGCCCTGGTAACCGAAAGAGTCCAGACCGCACAAACCCACGGAAAGCTCCTGTCATGAGCCAGCTCGCCCCCACCCTGCAATCCTTCTTCACCGCCTACCTGAGCGGCCAGCGAGGCGCCAGCGCCCATACGGTCGCGGCCTACCGGGACACCTGGCGGCTGCTGCTGGCCTACCTCGGAGATCACCGGCACCGCCGCCCGGCCGCCGCCGATTTCACCGACCTCGACGCTGAGACGGTCACCGGATTCCTGACCTATCTGGAAACAGGCCGGGGCAACAGTGCCGCGACCAGAAACGCCCGGCTCGCGGCCATTCACGCGTTCTTCGGCTACGCCGCGTACCTGCATCCCGAGCACGCGGACCTGATTGCACGGGTGCTAGCTATCCGGGCCAAGAACGCACCCAAAGCACAGATCAGCTACCTCACGGACACCGAGGTCGACGCCCTCCTCGCGGCCCCGCCCGAAGCCCGCTGGGTCGGCAGACGCGACCGGCTAATTGTCCTGACATTGGTCACCACCGGCCTGCGGATCTCAGAACTCACGCACCTCGCATGGGCCGATCTCCAGCTGACCCGCCCGGCGCACGTTGCCTCCCACGGCAAAGGCCGCAAAGAGCGGATCACACCGCTTGACACCGCCACGTCCCTGGCCCTGCAGGCCTGGTATGAGGAAAACCTGTCACCGGCTCCCGCGTCAGCGGTCTTCACCGCCCAAGGCAGCGGCCGGCCGATGACAACCGACGCGGTCGCGCAACGGCTCCGCGCGCATACGACCGATGCGGCCACCACCTGCCCGACGCTGGCGGCAAAAACGGTTACTCCGCACGTCCTCAGGCACACCAACGCCATGCGGATGCTCGCCGCGGGCATCGACACCGCAACCATTTCCCTCTGGCTGGGCCACGAATCCATTGAATCGACCCAGACATACCTGCACGCCGACCTGGCCATCAAGCAACGCGCGCTGGACCGGACCGCACCGCCGGACACAATGCCCGGACGTTACACACCGGCAGACACCCTGCTGGAATTCCTGGAAAACCTCTGAGAGATTATGCCGAACATTCCGGCACCCACCCGGCCCTGAACTGCGGGTTCAGGCAGACATCGGCATAATCCGGACATCAGGATAATT
>NZ_JAMXBH010000048.1 GCF_023913735.1 Pseudarthrobacter raffinosi | reverse complement strand
AGAGGGATGACAGCCAGTTCAGCAGGGATTCGTCGGTCTTCCAGACGGGGAGAGCGCGGGGCCCCTCCGATGTACTGGGCGGCTCTGTGGCCCGTAAGGCTTCCATTTTCGTCCGGGTGTTGATCTCTGCGTAGCGGTTCGTGGTCGTCAGGTCGGCATGTCCAAGCCAGCCCCGGATCACGTTGATTTCAACCCCGGACTCGAGCAGATGCATCGCCGCCGTGTGTCGGAAAACGTGCGGGCTCACGGTGCGGTTCGTGCCGGGATCGTCCAGGTGCCCGGCAAGGCGCCGGACGACCTTGTAGATGCCGAAGCGGGTCAGGGCTGCCCCGTTCGTCGAGCGGAACACCGGCGTATCTGCCGCCGGTTGGCCCGTTGCGTCAAGCAACGAGGCGAGCAGTTTCGCGGTCTGCTCCCAGAGCGGGCACGTCCGCCATTTGTCGCCCTTCCCATGGAGACGGACAAGGGAGTGCTCCCCGAGCTGGAGGTTTCCGGCCCGGAGTTCGGCAACTTCCTGAGCCCGGGCCCCGGTGTTGTAGAGGAACAGGATCAGGGCGTGGTCGCGCTGTGCGAGGCGGCCGGTCCGGGGCAGGTGTTGCAGCAGGCCCTGCATCTCGTCGCGTTCCAGAAAGTGCGTCTCGGCCGGTGCCACCCGTTTCATGGGGATGGCCGCAATCCTTTGACAGGTGCCGAGCATCGCCGGCTCCCTGCTGGCGATGTAGTCGAACAGGGCGTGCAGGGCTGCCAGGCGCTGGTTGCGGGTGCTCACATGGTTGTGGCGGTCATCTTCAAGGTGCCGCAGGAATCCCAGGACGAGTTCAAAGCTCAGGTCCTCAAGGCTGAGTTTGGTGATCTTGGTTCCCTTTTGCGCGGCCACGAAACAGAGCAGCAGGCGGATAGTGTCGCTGTAGCTGCGCACCGAGGACGGGCGGAGCCCCTTGACGGTGACGAGATGGTCGATGAAGAACGACTGGATCAGTTGGCCGAGCTGTTGGGTTCCACTCATGGCTTTGCCTCCGCCCAGGCAGGCTTGGCAAACGCTTCGAACCGGTCGCTGGCCTCGGAGAGGAGTTCCGGGGTGATGGTCAAGTAGACGGCGGTCGAGGACGGGTCCACGTGACCCATGAATGTCGCGAGCTGCAGGAGCCTCGTCGAGGGGTCAGTGCCTTCCCGGTACCAGCGCAGCAAGGACCCGACCGCGAAAGAATGACGCAGGCAGTGCAAGTGCGGTGCCGTGGTCCCGTCGGGAACCGGGAACCCCAGCTCGGTAACGATCCGGTGGAACGTCCCGCTCGCGGTGCAGGGGTGCACGCAGCGCCGGCCATCAAATGTGAACAGCGGTTCTTCCTGCCCGGCTCCTTCGTGCTCGGTTCGGCGAGTGAACTGGAGGTCGAGCAGTTCCCCGATGCGCGGGCCGAAAGGGACCAGTCGGCTCTTGCCGAACTTCCCTCCACGCACGACCAGGAGCTGCCGGCCAGCATCAATGTCCTCCAGGCGTAGGCCGCAGGCCTCCCCGGCCCTGAGCCCCAGGCCGTAACACAAGGCAAAAATGGCATGGTAGGTCGGGCCACGGCCGATAGCCCGGGAATTGTCGGGAAGAGCCGCTGCCGCTTCAAGGACCCGCCGGGCCTGGGAAGGATCGAACAGGAAGGGTAACCGCTGGTCCGTCACCTTCCGCCGTGTTCCTTGCCAGGGCAGCGTCTCCAGGCGCCGCTGGCCCACCGACCAACTCAGGAAGCCGTTGACGATCCCCACGAGAAGATTGAAGCTGCGGTCCCGGGGCCTTAGCCGGGAGGCCACAAACTCATCGAGCAGGCGAGCTGTCAGTCCGGCCAAAGTGGTCACCCCGCGCCGGTCCATGAACGCCACCAGCAGGCGCAGTGTCGCCTCCTCGTTCAGGTATTTGCGGCCCAGCGCCCGCTTGTGCTCGAGGAAGTCATTCACCGTGGTGGCCAGGTCCCCGTCCATCACAGCACCTCCTCGCCGTTGCCCAGGGCGATCAACCGCAGCGACTCGATGTCGACCTTGGCATAGATTTCCGTCGAACGTGCCGAGCGGTGTCCGATGAAGTCTCCAACGGTCTTCAGATCGAAGTTCGCGTCAACAAGACGCTGCACCGCCGAGTGGCGCAACGTGTGCGCGCCCGGCCGCGGCACGTTGATGCCAGCCTTGAGCAGATAGTGGCGGGCCCTCGACGATATCGCGGCAGACCCGATCGGTCGGTGGGGAGCCACGCTGCGGAAGAACACATGCCGGTCATCGGTTGTTGGGCGCCCGTGCCGGAGGTAGTCCAGCAGTGCCTCGCCGACCACCCAAGAAAGCGGAAACGCCGTGGAGTGGCCCGCCTTACGCTCGGGAATCGCCAGACGCTCACGCTTCCAGTCGATGTCATCGAGAGTCAGCGCGGCAATCTCCCGACCACGCAGCCCGTAGGTCACCAGCAGGAGCAAGATGGCATAGTCGCGCCTGCCAGTTTCGTCCCGACGGTCAACGCCTGCCAATACCTTGTTCACATCGGCCCAGGAAATGGAGCGGGGGATATCCGATAGCCGGTAGACCTGGGGCCACCCCACGGCCGCGCTCAGATCGCTGGCCAAAATACCTTCCCGGTGGGCATACCGCAGGAACACCCGCAGAGCACCGGCATCCCCGCGGACAGTGCTCTTGGCAAGTCCTGCGCCGGCCCGGTCCACCATGTAGGAACTAAGGATCGATGGAGACAGTTCCAGGATTGAGTCCACGCCGATCCTGCCCAGGTAATCGGCGAAGTGGTCAAGGGAGAAGCGGTAAGTGTGGACCGTCAGCGGACGCAGGCCACGTTCCCGGGACAGGTAGTCGAAGAAGCCGGGGACGGCCTCGGCGAATGGTTCGGCGAATGGCCTCCGGCCGGTCGGTTCGAATCCCGGCAGGACTATCGAGAGCATCTGCTCCACAGGCCCCCGGATCTCCTTCGCCATTGAACGTGTAGAACCAGTGCGCCGGTGTTGGTCCGCAACACGGAACTCCACGAACGCGTCCACCAGAGCGGGAAGCTCATCAATGGCAGTGGCACCTCGGGAGCTGGCAAACTCACCGAATGCAAAAACGAGCGGGACCCGGGACCAGATGCACCTGTCCTTGTAATCGTGCCCAGCCAACCAAACAACATAATTCTCGATGCCTGCGCCCATCCACGAGCCTTGGTACCGATCGACCGTCGACATCTTGGTGAAGTACTT
>NZ_JAMXBH010000049.1 GCF_023913735.1 Pseudarthrobacter raffinosi | reverse complement strand
TACCGTCGGCCTAACGAAGTCCACTATGGTTATCAACAGCCAGCCTTGGCAGCGTAGAAGAATTCACTAATTCCGCTGTCCGAAATCCCCGCAGCAGCTCAGTGCTGGCGTGGCTGCCAGAACATGGTGTGACTGACGTTCGGGCGCTGTCGGGTGCGGGTGTGTCGGCGGCGGTGGTCTTTCTCGGCGGACATTACCGGCCCGGGAGCATGAGGACTGCAGTGACGGCGGTGCGGGTGTTGTGCCGCTTTCTCGAGGACTCCGGCTATTGCGCAGGACTGTCACGGGCGGTCCCGACGCGGTTCTCGAGGCGTGTCAATTCTGCAGTCGTGCTCCCGCCAGACCGTATTGAGGAACTGACGAACTCGCCGGACGTGTCCAAACCGGCAGGCCGCCGGGACCGGGCCTTGCTGCTGCTGGCGGCCAGGACTGGCCTGCGCCCTGTTGACATGGTGGGCTTGCGTTTGAGCGACATCGACTGGAAGCAGGGACAGATCGCACTCACCCAGCATAAGACGGGGACTGTGCTGACGTTGCCGCTGCTGGCCGACGTCGGGGAGGCGATCGCTGATTATCTGCTCCACGGCAGGCCCGCCGGTGTTGCCGACGATCACGTGTTCCTGCGAGCCCAAGCCCCGCACGTTGGCCTGTCACCGTCGCACAGCTTGTATCACGTGGCCTCGTATGCGTTTGCCCGCACCGAGACGGCTGCACCGAACGGCAATGGCCGCGGCTTCCGCGTGTTGCGGGCATCATTCGCGACCAGAATGCTCGAGGGCGGCACGCCGCTGCCGGTAATCTCCGGCGCGCTCGGTCACCGGGGAATCGACTCGGCAAAGCACTATCTTGCCGCCGATGAAAGGCGCATGCGGGAATGCTGTCTCGATTTCGCCGGTATCGAGCCGAGATGCGCACGGTCATGAACGGTTTCGCCTGCAGCCTGGCCTCTCATATCCAGAACCTGCTGGCACTAAAACACGCGATGGGGCTGCCATATGAGGAGTCCGAGCGGCACCTGCGCCATTTCGACGCGATGTGCGCCCGGGACTATCCTGGGCAAGACACGCTGACCCGCGAAATGGCGATGGCATGGGCTGTTGGCCGAGACGGTGAGCACGTGAACGGACAGATGCGACGGATCACCCCGGTCAGGCAGCTCGCCAAGCACATGAGCGGTCTCGGCGTCGCCGCGTATGTCATCCCTTCGGGTATTCCGGGCAGACAGGTCCGTTACCGCCCACACATCTTCTCGCACGAGCAGTTGCGGGCAATCTTTGACGCGGCCGATTCAATTCGGGCCTCGGGGTATGGCGGGCAGCGGCAGCTGATCATCCCGGTGATGTTCCGGATGATCTACTGCCTGGGCCTGCGGCCGGGCGAGGCCAGGCGGCTGTATCGAAATGATGTTGATCTGGCCCGGGGTACGGTCAGTATCCGCGAGTCCAAAGGGCACAAGGACCGGATCGTGTTCATGTCGCCCGACCTGCATGATTACTGCTGCAGTTATGACGCCGCGATCAGCGCATATCACCCAGACCGGATGCCGTTCTTCCCCAACCGGTCGGGCAGTTTCTACCACGCATCAAGCATCGACTATTGGTTTCACGAGCTCTTGACCACCGCCGGCCCGGCAGTCGTGTCCAGCCCCGGTTCGCCGCCGCGCCCCTACGACCTTCGCCACGCCCACGTGATCGAGAGCATCAACAGGTGGGTACGCGCCGGCCGTGACCCGGAAGCGCAGGTTGCCTATCTGAGCCGACATCTTGGGCACAGCAACCCTGCAGACACCTGGTACTACTTCCACCTTGCAGCCGATTTCCATCCCGACCTGCGCCGGCTCGCCAACACCGACATCGAATCCACTCTTCCGGAGGCATCCCATGGGATCTGATGATTTCTTCCGACTCGTCCGCACCTGGCTGACCATCCACCTTCCCCGAGCACGCAGGCTCAGCCCGCACACCATCCGCTCCTACAAAACCGCGCTGAACACACTGCTCGACTACCTGCGCGAAACACGGCAGCTGAAGCTGGCCGAGATCACCTTCGACTCCATCAACCACGCCGCCATCACCGGGTTCACCACCTGGCTGCTCGAAACCCATGGCCTGGCAGCGTCCTCGGCGAACCAACGGGTGGCCGCGATCAAGTCCTTCCTCTCCTACTGCGCCGGCGAGGACCCGGCACTCGTCGCGATCTGGCTGGACGTCAAACAAGTCCGGCCAGCCCGGGCACCGGCCCATGCACCCGACGCGCTCACCATGCCCGCCGTCGAGGCGCTGATCCGGGCACCAGGACAACAAACCAGTCATGGACTCAGGGACACCACCATCATCCTGCTCATCTTCGATGCCGCCGCCCGCATCCAGGAAGTCCTCGACCTGACGCCGGCAGACATCGATACCACCCCCGGCCGCGGGCGCGTGACGCTCACGGGTAAAGGCCAGAAGACCAGAACGATCCCCATCATGGACAAGACCGGCCGCCACCTGAACCACTACCTGAACGTGTTTCACCCCGGCAGGCCCGAACCGGACGCACCCTTCTTCTACACGATCCGGGCAGGCCAACACCAACCGATGAGCCAGGACAACATCACCTACCTGCTGAACAAGCACGCCACGGCCGCACGAGAGAATTGTCCGGAGATTCCCGAGCGGATCCATGCCCACCAGCTGCGGCACGCCCGCGCCATGCAGATGCTGCGCGCTGGCGTGCCCCTGCCCCACATCAAGGAATTCCTTGGTCACGCCAACATCGCCACCACCAGCATCTACGCCTCGGCCGACAACCAGATGGTGCGCGAGGCAATCCAGAAAGCCGCCAGCACCACACCCGACCTCGCCCCCGTCTGGAAAGGACCCGACGATCTGATCCTCTGAGCTGCTGCGGGGATTTCGGACAGCGGAATTAGTGAATTCTTCTACGCTGCCAAGGCTGGCTGTTGATAACCATAGTGGACTTCGTTAGGCCGACGGTA
>NZ_JAMXBH010000050.1 GCF_023913735.1 Pseudarthrobacter raffinosi | reverse complement strand
TTGTCAGGAGTATATGCCCGTTGCGCGGACGTTTGTTCTGCGGCGGGTGCTCAAGGGTGGAATATCAATGAATAGCGGCCGTTTGTTTCTTTCCTGACCTAGTACGGTGGTTGGTTGTCCTTCGGGATGGCTTCTCTGCCTGGAACGGTGTGGGTTGGGGGTGGGTGGTTTAGTGTTTGGCACACTGTTGGGTCCTGAGGCAACAGGGCCGGGAGGATGGGCTGCAGCTTACGGGTTGTGGTGTGTTTTGTCGGGTTTGTTTGTTTCTGGTTTCCTGGCTGCATCGATCGCACGGTTGACCTTTTGGGGTTGTGTGTGGGGTGTGTGGTTTGGGGTTGTTGTTTGAGAACTACATAGTGGACGCGAGCATCTTTTATAAGAAGCAATTTCCAAGAATTATGAACCTGGATCTGTCCGGGCGTCTGTTGCTGTGGCCTTCGGGTTGTGGTGGTGGTGTCCGGGTGGTTTTCGTGGTTCTCTCGAAAATTAGTTTTTTTGATCTTTTGTGGTCAAGTTTTTAAGAGCACACGGTGGATGCCTTGGCATTAGGAGCCGAAGAAGGACGTAGGAATCTGCGATAAGCCTGGGGGAGTCGATAACCGGACTGTGATCCCAGGGTGTCCGAATGGGGAAACCCCGCCAGGGGCGCGAGCTGCCTGGTGACCCGCATCTGAACACATAGGGTGCGTGGAGGGAACGCGGGGAAGTGAAACATCTCAGTACCCGCAGGAAGAGAAAACAATAGTGATTCCGTCAGTAGTGGCGAGCGAACGCGGATCAGGCTAAACCGTTCCATGTGTGATAGCCGGCGGGCGTTGCATGGGCGGGGTTGTGGGACTTTCCATACCAGTTCTGCCGGACTGGTGAGGTGTGATGTGCAGGCATAGGTGAACGGTCTTGAAAGGCCGGCCAGAGAGGGTGTGAGCCCCGTAACCGAAATGTTTTGTGCCGCCTGGAGAGTATCCCAAGTAGCACGGGGCCCGAGAAATCCCGTGTGAATCTGTCAGGACCACCTGATAAGCCTAAATACTCCCTAATGACCGATAGCGGACCAGTACCGTGAGGGAAAGGTGAAAAGTACCCCGGGAGGGGAGTGAAACAGTACCTGAAACCGTGTGCTTACAATCCGTCGGAGCATCTGCAGCTTGTCTGTATGGGTGTGACGGCGTGCCTTTTGAAGAATGAGCCTGCGAGTTAGTGTTACGTCGCGAGGTTAACCCGTGTGGGGAAGCCGTAGCGAAAGCGAGTCTGAATAGGGCGTTGCAGTGGCGTGATCTAGACCCGAAGCGAAGTGATCTACCCATGGCCAGGTTGAAGCGACGGTAAGACGTCGTGGAGGACCGAACCCACTTCAGTTGAAAATGGAGGGGATGAGCTGTGGGTAGGGGTGAAAGGCCAATCAAACTTCGTGATAGCTGGTTCTCCCCGAAATGCATTTAGGTGCAGCGTTGCGTGTTTCTTGCTGGAGGTAGAGCTACTGGATGGCTAATGGGCCCTACAAGGTTACTGACGTCAGCCAAACTCCGAATGCCGGTAAGTGAGAGCGCAGCAGTGAGACTGTGGGGGATAAGCTTCATAGTCGAGAGGGAAACAGCCCAGACCACCAACTAAGGCCCCTAAGCGTGTGCTAAGTGGGAAAGGATGTGGAGTTGCGAAGACAACCAGGAGGTTGGCTTAGAAGCAGCCATCCTTAA
This sequence comes from Pseudarthrobacter raffinosi, assembly GCF_023913735.1. Classification (GTDB taxonomy): domain Bacteria; phylum Actinomycetota; class Actinomycetes; order Actinomycetales; family Micrococcaceae; genus Arthrobacter; species Arthrobacter raffinosi. The sequence goes on along the minus strand of NZ_JAMXBH010000050.1, from coordinate 538 downwards.
AAGAGTGCGTAATAGCTCACTGGTCAAGTGATTCCGCGCCGACAATGTAGCGGGGCTCAAGTACACCGCCGAAGTTGTGGATTTCAGATATTAGCTAAGCCGCCCCTTGTGGGTTGGTTCAGGCGTCTGGAGTGGTAGGGGAGCGTCGTGTGGGCAGTGAAGTCGCGGTGTAAACCAGCGGTGGAGCCTACACGAGTGAGAATGCAGGCATGAGTAGCGAAAGACGGGTGAGAAACCCGTCCGCCGAATGATCAAGGGTTCCAGGGTCAAGCTAATCTGCCCTGGGTAAGTCGGGACCTAAGGCGAGGCCGACAGGCGTAGTCGATGGACAACGGGTTGATATTCCCGTACCGGCGAAAAACCGTCCATGTTGAACAGGGGATACTAACCGCCCGATACCTGCCCGCCCACCCTTCGGGGTGATGTGGGTTTTGGTGGAGCGCGGGACCTGATCCTGGGAGGCAAGCGTATTAACAGGTGTGACGCAGGAAGGTAGCCAAGCCGGGCGATGGTTGTCCCGGTCTAAGGATGTAGGGCG
>NZ_JAMXBH010000051.1 GCF_023913735.1 Pseudarthrobacter raffinosi | reverse complement strand
AGCGTGAACGTGCTCGAGGTGACCGTCGAGGCATCCATCGCCTCCGAGAACGACCCCGTCACATTCGCTGTCACCGCCACACCAGTCGCACCATCAGTCGGAGACGTACCCGTCACCGTCGGAGCCGTCGTATCACCACCACCACCACCGCTGGGGTCGTAGGAGTGCCAGTACCGGCTCGTGGCGTTCACATCGGCGAGCAACAGCAGACCGCTGTTGGCCGTGCCCCGCGCCGCGCTGTTGAGGTTCTGCTTCGTTGACGTCACGTTGTGGACATACTGGTCGGCGTCCACGATACGAGCCGTCTTCGCGGTGGTGAAGTTGATGTTGTCCAGCGGCGAGGACTTCTCGTAGATCGCACCCCCCGAGGAAGTGCAGACACCGGCGTTCGTCGTGCCACTCGGCTTCGGATAGGTAGCGAAGGTACGCAGTCTCTGCGTGCTCTCATCAATCAGGACGATCACCCGGTTCGGGCACTCCGACACAGGCGCGATCGGGTGCGCCGACCAGGTCGTGCCATTCAATGCCAACAGCTGGATCAGCGGCTGAGGCGCCGACGTGAACGACGTCTTGACGGCGGCGAAAACCCGGTCACCCGAGGAGTCCAGCCACTTCAAGTTCATATGGTCATCAGCGCTGCGCTGCCCCGACACCGCCGCCACAGGAGTGCTCCATCCGGTGTTCGGGGCTCCGCCGACACTGTCGGCACGGTAGCTCCAGTACATGCCGTCGGTGGAGCCACCGACCTGCCGGCTCCACATCAGACCCATCTTGCCGGGTCCGAACGCGATCACAGCCGACGTGTCGTCCACAGACACGTTGCTCAACGACGCAGGATGCGGGAACGGCGTGCCCCAGGTCTTGCCATCCGTGCCGGTGGCGTTCAGATAGATCCGGTTCCCCTGCTGCCACGTGGCCCACACCCGACCCGTCGAGTCCTTATCGATGGTCAGGGCCTCTACGCGGTAGTTGTTGATGTTTGTAGGACTCTGCGCCAGCAGCGAGTACGTCTTCGTACTCGAGCTATAACTGTAACGTCGCATCGTCGTTGGGAAGCCCGGCTCAGCCGGCACACCGTCGTTGACGAACCGATAGCTCGCCACATACAACGTCGTCCCGTCCCACAACACGTCATGATGAGTGTTCGCCCGCGTGTCCGTCGCCACACCCGTATCGACCCACGAGCTCGACGCGGCATTGAACCGGAAGATATGAAAATCCGAGCTGGAAGTGTCCCACAGGTTCCCCCACCAGAGCCCGTCGTTGAACCACAACCCGCTCGTCGCCCGCTTCGTACCCGTCGGCGTCCCCGTCCCCGAATGCGACGGACCCTCAACCCCAACATCACCCGGAGCAGCCGACGCCGCAACCGGCACCACCAGAACACCACCCAGCGCAAGCAGCAGCGCTGTCAGCAGTGCATGGAGCCGCAGATTCCGCGACCCGCGTAGACGAAGACCAGCCGAGCGACCACCTCCCCGCCTTACGCATAGGGTGCTAAGGACGAGTGCCTGGCTTAGCCACTTGACGGGCCTATTTATCTTCATGGCTGATCTCCTGGGTTCTTGGATGTCACGCCTGAACTCCGCATATACGTCGACAGAAACGACGGCAGAAGCCCTAGGCCACAAGCGTAGGAGCGCCCAATGAGGCGCACAATGACAGCCCTGTACCTAATAATTACTGTGTTCCCAATACCCCATACCTAAAGAATTCGCCCGTTGGTAAATCCCTGTACTTACGAACAGTCAGCGGGAGTGCTCTTAAAAGCGAGTACTGACTACTCGTGATAGCTCATGGAGCGCAACGTAGGCTCTTTGCACGGCCAGAGTCAATGGCAATGAATGAGAGCTGGGCCAGAGACCAGACCCATGACCGGATGTAGCGCTAGTGCCGCGCCCGACTTCCGAGCCGAGTGCGGAGTTGACTAAATCCGCAAGCGTCATGAAGTGGTGAGGCATTTGTCTATTTCAACCCAGCTCCCAATAACATTCCCGATGCTGGCCTTCGAAGCTCCGAGGGCGTCAGTCAGTGTCGTCATTCCCACCCTGAACGAGGCGAG
>NZ_JAMXBH010000052.1 GCF_023913735.1 Pseudarthrobacter raffinosi | reverse complement strand
GGGCGATTTTTCCGTTAAGGAAGAACGGTCTTTCAGTGGTGATTCCAAGGGTGTTGCAACTCCCGGTTTTCAGGGGGTGTTGCATCGATCACTGGAACTCGCCAAAGACGGGCATTCTCGGTTTAAACCGCCGTCGGCGCCCCGAGCAACATCGGTGGATCAAGGTTTAGGCACGACGCCGGCCGTTTCCTCACTGCCGCAACACTCACCGGCGGGCCGCCCACCGCCGTCGCGGTTGGACGGCGGCCATCGCGCAGAGCACGAAGCGCGTTCAGGATCGTGGCCAGATCGACCAACTCCTGGAGGAGGGCGCCGGCCACAGCTGGAATGTAGCCGAATACCGCTGCTACCATCAGGCCGATGCTCAGCAGGATGCCTATCCAAATGCTCGCCAGCGCTATCCGGACCGTGCGCTGCCCGATGTCGACTGCCAGCGCCGCTTTGGATAAGTCGTCGAGCATGATGACGACGTCGGCAGACTCGCTCGCCGCGGTTGACCCCTTGGCGCCCATGGCGACACCAACGTCGGCGGCAGCCAGGACCGGAGCGTCGTTCACACCGTCGCCCACCATCATGACCGGGCGTTCCCGCAGCCCTGCGACGATGGAGACTTTGTCACCCGGAAGGCACCCTGCCTGGAAGCGGGAGATCCCGGCCTGTGCAGCAATTTTTTCGGCCGTTGCCCGAGAGTCGCCGGTAAGGAGCAGCGTTTCCCGGATGCCCAGCCGGTGCAACGCGGTCAGTGTGCCCACCGCATTGTCCCGGAGCGGGTCGCTCATGATCAGCGCTCCCCCGAACCGGCCGTCAACGCCCACGTAGACCGCCAGTTGTCCACCGGCCACCTCGGCCTCCTCGAACGCCGAGGTGACGGAACGGACAAAGTCAGGTTTACCCACCACCACCGTTTGATCGCCGCAGGTCGCCGTGACCCCCTGGGTGGCGTGTTCAAACGCGTTGCTGCCCTCCAGCAGGTCAAGCCCGCGGTGCCGTGCAGCATCCATCACAGAGGAGGCAAGGACATGAGAGGAGTACTGCTCTGCCGAAGCGGCCAGTTGCAGCAGCCGGTCCTCGCTCACCAGCCCGGACGCTGCCGGTGAAACCCCCATGCCGTGCAAGGTGGGCCGGCCGTGGGTGAGCGTGCCTGTCTTGTCGAAGACGGCCGTCCGCACCCGGGCAAGCTGTTCGAGGGTTCCGCCGTTCTTGATGATGATTCCCGAGTGCGCCGCCCGGCTGGTGCCCGCAAGAAACGCCACCGGAGCGGCGATGAGCAGGGGGCAAGGGGTAGCGACAACGAGGACCTGCGCGAACCGAGCCGGGTCCTGGCTGAAATACCAGCCCATCCCGGCCACGGCGAAGGCCAGGAGCGTGAACGGAACGGCGTACCTGTCAGCGAGCCGGACTACCGGAGGCCGGCTCGACGCCGCCGCCTGGACCAAAGCCACAATCTGGCTGTACTGCGAGTCTTTCGCCGTGGACGTCGCCTTCATATGCGCGGCGCTTTCGCCGTTGACCGATCCGCTGAGCAGCGTATCGCCTTTGACATGTTCCGCCGGCAGGCTCTCACCCGTCAAGGTGGATTCATCGAAGCTGCCAGTTGCCGTGAGAAGCAACCCGTCCACGGGAAGCACCTCCGAGGGTTTGACCAGAAGAATGTCGCCGGGCAGCACGTCCCCGGCCGGGATGTCTTCCGGCGGCAGGCCCGGCAGTTCCCGGTGGGCTGTCTGCGGGACGCGCTCGAGCAGGGACCTGAGTTCCCGGGTCGCCCGCCCCTGTGCAATCTCCTCGAGCGCTTCGCCTCCGGCCAGCATCAGCACGATGATCAGGGACGCTACGTACTCCCCCACTGCCACCGTCGAGGCGATGGCAGTCACGGCCAGCAGGTCGATTCCCTACCGGCCCCTCAGCAATGATTTGGCCATGGAGACCGACCTGGCCACGGCCACCATAAGTGCGTAGGTGTCAAGCCCCGGGTTTGGTGGAGGGATTGTTAGACCCGTTCCATCGTTTTGATGGCGGGCAGATTTGAGTAGAAGATGGTTTCTGCTTCTACCGGCGGTATA
>NZ_JAMXBH010000053.1 GCF_023913735.1 Pseudarthrobacter raffinosi | reverse complement strand
CTAGGACTGCGCTGAACTAAGCGCCATTTGATTGGCCGGTTCGGGTATGGCCGCCCGAACCGGCCCCTCAACCTTTTTCAGTGGGCATCCGACGATCCGGTTTCTGCCCATTTTCTGGACCGTCGGGAGGCCCTTTGGCTGGTTGCATCGGCCGGGGCGGCGGTGCCCGTGGCGCTGCGCCGCACTGGCCGGTTCAGGTCATCGCCCAAGCCCCGTTGTCGTTGGTGAGGCCCAGTTTCAGGAGTCGTTTGAGGTTGAGCCCGGCAACGCGGGACTGGATCCATGCGTTGTTCTTCACAGTGCCCCGGTAACGCAGGCGCCGGTTGCCCCCGGCGACGAGCCAGGCTATGGATCGTTCGATCAAGGGCCGGTATTGCCGGTAGTCCTGCTGGAAGCCGGACTCCTTCGCTGCAGCCCGGTGGGCGCGCTGCCGGCCGTGGTGCTCGGTGATAACGAGTTTGCGGCCCTTCTTCGCCTTCGTGCACTGCTCACGCAGCGGGCAGCTGTTGCAGCCGGCCCCGAAGTTCACGTTGCCTTTGGAGCTGATCTTGCGGACCAAACCGTTCGGGCACGTCATCGTCCCTGTCTCAGGGTCGTGGGCGAAGTCATCGAGGGTGTATCCGCCGGCAACGGCGGGGCGCAGCGGTTTGGGTTTCACGAGCGCCTGGTTCCCGGCGGTTTCCAGGTGTTCGAGCATGTCTCCTGACCCGTATGCCGAGTCACCCAGGACCTGGTATGCGGCGCCCTGCTCCATGGACGGGTCGGCGGCAAGCAGTTCCTTGCCGGCCTGGGCGTCGGACGATCCTTCCCCGGCGGCCTTCGTGATGGCCGCGTTGGTGATCAGCCCGGTTTCGGGTTCCCCCACAATGTGGGCCTTGTATCCATCGCGGAGCACGGAGCGGGACTTGTGCGCGTGCCGGGCCTCCGGGTCCACGGTGGAAATGATCCGGTCCTTGGCGACCCTTCGGGCGATCTGCCAGCGCCCGTCCGTGCCGTCCGAGCCATCGGCCGGTTCCACGTCCTGCCCGGCGACCAGCGCCAGCAGCGCATACGCCTCATGGGCCCTGCCCTCCAGGGAGCCCGGGTCAACGGCGTCCAACAGGGCCAGCGCGTCCGTGACCAGGGCGGAAATCAGCGCGTTCTTGGCTTCCCGGTCATCCCAGGCAATCTCGGGCTTCCCGACCCTGGCGTAGTCATAACCGGTGGCGTGGACCGCGAGCAGGCTCGCCCCGTCCGGGACGTCCCGGCCGAAACGGCGGATCACGGCGATCAGCTGGGTGATGGTGTCCTGCCGGGCCACGGCATCATCCAGGACCGTGGAATCCACGGCCCGGCGGTGCCGGCCGTTCAACACTCCGGTCGCCGCGATGACCTCAAAGACGGCATCGGTGATCCGGTGCGGACGCCCGCTCGCGGCCAGCCGCTTGCGCCAATACGTCAACGTAGACGGATGGAATGCAGCTTCGTTGAGCCCGTACCCGCACGCCGCCTTCCACCGCAGATCAAAGGTCAACGCCTCGGCCGTTCCCCGGTCCGAGAGTCCCTCCAACGCCTGAAGAACCAGCACCGAACCGATCACCGACGCCGGGATCGAGGGACGGCCCCTCGATGACGTGAAAAGGTCCTCCATCATCGAATCCGGAAACAACCGGCCCCGGTGTTCAGCCAAAAACGCGAAGGCACTACCCGGGGCCAACAACTCCCCGGCCAGTGCCTCCACATCCAAAAACCCGCGCTGGGCGTCCTCAATACCTTGCATCCAACCAGTCTTAACGACCAGCCCGGCAAGTCCAGCAGGCGCGCCTTAAACCACCCAAATTGTTCAGCAGCGTCCTAGG
>NZ_JAMXBH010000054.1 GCF_023913735.1 Pseudarthrobacter raffinosi | reverse complement strand
GATGTCCTATGCCGACCTTGGGGCTATGCCGATGATGGGTGTAATGGTGCTGGTCAGCTGGGTTTTTGGGGCTGAGATGTCGGCATAGTTATAGGGCTGTGAGCCAGGCGAGGATGTCCGGTTCGGGGTGGTAGCTGCCGGGAGTGACGCCGAGCGGCCTGGTCCGTTCGATGGCAGCTTGCTTGATTGCCATGTCGGCGTGGAGGTAGGCGTCGGTGCTGTGCGTGTCGGCGTGACCGAGCCAGAGTGCGATGACGGCGACGTCGACCCCGCCGGTCAGGAGATTCATTGCCGTCGTGTGCCGCAGGGTGTGCATCGTGACGTGCTTGCCTGCGAGGCTGGAGCATGTGGTTTTCGTGGTGTTCAGATGTTTAGCGAGGCGGTGCTCGAGTGCGTCGCGGGAAAGAGCTTGTCCGTGAGGACCGCAGAACATCGCAGTTCCGGGCCGGGTCGCCCGTTCAGCGAGGTAGTGCTTCATGGTGTTCACGGTGGTGCGGGTCAGTGGGGTGGAGCGCTGGCGTCGGCCTTTGCCAGTGCAGGTGACGTGAGGTCCAGCGCCGAGATGGATGTCGTTGAGGGTCAGTGCGCAGATCTCGCTGATCCGAAGGCCGGTCTGCACCGCCATGGCCAGCAGCGCGTGGTCACGTCGCCCGGTCCAGGTCTGATGGTCGGGTGCTGCGAGTAGCGCGTCGACTTCTCCAGGGGTGAGGAATTCGATGACCGGCCTGGTGGTGCGTTTGGGAGGGATCGCGAGGACCTGCGTGATCGTGGCGGCGTGCTCGGGGTGGTTGGGAAGGGCGCGACTGAGCACGGCTCGGATCGCGGTCAGTCGGGTGTTGCGGGTCTTGGCGTTGTTGCCGCGGTCGTGTTCGAGGTGGTCGAGGAATCCGGAGACGTTCGTGACGGTGAGGGCATCGAAATCGATCTTGTCTGTGGGAACACCGAGCGTGGCGGTCAGGTGTTTGAGGAGCATCCGCCAGGTGTCGCGGTAGGACGCGATCGTGTTGCTGGAAAGGTCACGCTGGGTGCGGGCGAAGGCAGTGAAGTAGGTTTGCAGGCTCGTGGCCAGGGCGTTCATGATGATTCTCCTTCTTTGGGAGCGCGGTCGAGCATGCCAGCGGCCAGCGCCATCAGCTCGCCGGTCGCGGTCAGATACCAGTAGGTGTGGGCGGCGTCGGAGTGCCCGAGCCAGGTGGCGAGCAACGACAGCACCCTGTCGGGGTCGCCGCCGTGGGCGTAGGCCGCGGTCATGTGCGCGGTGGCGAAGGTGTGCCGCAGGTCGTGGAGCCGGGGCCGCGCTCTGCCGCGCGGGGTGAGTCCGGTTCGCTCCCGAACCCGTTTGAACAGCGGAAAGAAGGAGACGTAGTGGTACCCGGTCCCCTTGGAGGTCACGAAAATCGGGCCGTGCGGGTCAGGGCTGGTGGCAGTCCTTGCCGGGAGATCGATGTATCGTATGAGCGCTGCCGTCGTCGAGGCGTGCACGGGAACGAGCCGCTCGTCCGACTTCGCCGCCCTGATCACCAGCACGTCGTTGCGCAGGTCAATGTCATCGACTCGAAGGTTCAACGCCTCGCTGATTCGTAGCCCCGTTGCGGTGAGTAGGCCGATGACGGTGTGCACTGTCGCGGCGACGCGCTCGTTGGAGAACGCCTCAGTGCAGGCGGCAAGCAGCGCATCGACGTCGTCTTGGCTGTAGATGTAAGGCACTGCCCGGGGCTTCTTCGCTGACAGCAGGCCACCGGGGATGACGGGGACGTCGACACCGTTCGCGCTCAGGTGCGCGGCGAATCGGCGCACCAGCGACAGACGTGTC
>NZ_JAMXBH010000055.1 GCF_023913735.1 Pseudarthrobacter raffinosi | reverse complement strand
TGTGTCTGTTGTTTGAGAACTCAATAGTGTGCCAAGTTTGTTGATACCAATTTATTGTATTGAATTGGTTGAATTGACTGGATCCGCCACCCCGTGGTGTGGTCTGGTTTTTACAGCTGGTTTCAAATTTTGTGCAGCCATTTTATCCTGTTATTTCCGGGGTTGGTGGTTGTGTCTGTTTTACTTCAACGGAGAGTTTGATCCTGGCTCAGGATGAACGCTGGCGGCGTGCTTAACACATGCAAGTCGAACGATGAACCTCACTTGTGGGGGGATTAGTGGCGAACGGGTGAGTAACACGTGAGTAACCTGCCCTTAACTCTGGGATAAGCCTGGGAAACTGGGTCTAATACCGGATATGACTCCTCATCGCATGGTGGGGGGTGGAAAGCTTTATTGTGGTTTTGGATGGACTCGCGGCCTATCAGCTTGTTGGTGAGGTAATGGCTCACCAAGGCGACGACGGGTAGCCGGCCTGAGAGGGTGACCGGCCACACTGGGACTGAGACACGGCCCAGACTCCTACGGGAGGCAGCAGTGGGGAATATTGCACAATGGGCGAAAGCCTGATGCAGCGACGCCGCGTGAGGGATGACGGCCTTCGGGTTGTAAACCTCTTTCAGTAGGGAAGAAGCGAAAGTGACGGTACCTGCAGAAGAAGCGCCGGCTAACTACGTGCCAGCAGCCGCGGTAATACGTAGGGCGCAAGCGTTATCCGGAATTATTGGGCGTAAAGAGCTCGTAGGCGGTTTGTCGCGTCTGCCGTGAAAGTCCGGGGCTCAACTCCGGATCTGCGGTGGGTACGGGCAGACTAGAGTGATGTAGGGGAGACTGGAATTCCTGGTGTAGCGGTGAAATGCGCAGATATCAGGAGGAACACCGATGGCGAAGGCAGGTCTCTGGGCATTAACTGACGCTGAGGAGCGAAAGCATGGGGAGCGAACAGGATTAGATACCCTGGTAGTCCATGCCGTAAACGTTGGGCACTAGGTGTGGGGGACATTCCACGTTTTCCGCGCCGTAGCTAACGCATTAAGTGCCCCGCCTGGGGAGTACGGCCGCAAGGCTAAAACTCAAAGGAATTGACGGGGGCCCGCACAAGCGGCGGAGCATGCGGATTAATTCGATGCAACGCGAAGAACCTTACCAAGGCTTGACATGAACCGGAAATGCCTGGAAACAGGTGCCCCGCTTGCGGTCGGTTTACAGGTGGTGCATGGTTGTCGTCAGCTCGTGTCGTGAGATGTTGGGTTAAGTCCCGCAACGAGCGCAACCCTCGTTCTATGTTGCCAGCGCGTTATGGCGGGGACTCATAGGAGACTGCCGGGGTCAACTCGGAGGAAGGTGGGGACGACGTCAAATCATCATGCCCCTTATGTCTTGGGCTTCACGCATGCTACAATGGCCGGTACAAAGGGTTGCGATACTGTGAGGTGGAGCTAATCCCAAAAAGCCGGTCTCAGTTCGGATTGGGGTCTGCAACTCGACCCCATGAAGTCGGAGTCGCTAGTAATCGCAGATCAGCAACGCTGCGGTGAATACGTTCCCGGGCCTTGTACACACCGCCCGTCAAGTCACGAAAGTTGGTAACACCCGAAGCCGGTGGCCTAACCCCTTGTGGGAGGGAGCTGTCGAAGGTGGGACTGGCGATTGGGACTAAGTCGTAACAAGGTAGCCGTACCGGAAGGTGCGGCTGGATCACCTCCTTTCTAAGGAGCACCTACAG
>NZ_JAMXBH010000056.1 GCF_023913735.1 Pseudarthrobacter raffinosi | reverse complement strand
GTGTCGGGTTTGTTGTTTGGGAACCACATAGTGGACGCAAGCAGTCTTGTTATCTTCGTACCACCCCTGGGTGCAAACCTCTTTTGAATAGGTTTACGGGGGTGGTGTGTGGTGTAAGTTATCGGCCTATTAGTACCGGTCAGCTTCACGAGTCGTTAGTCCTCGCTTCCACATCCGGCCTATCAACCCAGTGGTCTGGCTGGGGGCCTCTCACACACAAGGTGTATGGAAATCTCATCTCGAAGCGAGCTTCCCGCTTAGATGCTTTCAGCGGTTATCCCATCCGAACGTAGCTAATCAGCGGTGCACTTGGCAGTACAACTGACACACCAGAGGTTCGTCCGTCCCGGTCCTCTCGTACTAAGGACAGCCCTTCTCAAATTTCCTGCGCGCGCAGCGGATAGGGACCGAACTGTCTCACGACGTTCTAAACCCAGCTCGCGTACCGCTTTAATGGGCGAACAGCCCAACCCTTGGGACCTACTCCAGCCCCAGGATGCGACGAGCCGACATCGAGGTGCCAAACCATGCCGTCGATATGGACTCTTGGGCAAGATCAGCCTGTTATCCCCGAGGTACCTTTTATCCGTTGAGCGACGGCCATTCCACAATGTACCGCCGGATCACTAGTCCCGACTTTCGTCCCTGCTCGAGATGTCTCTCTCACAGTCAAGCTCCCTTGTGCACTTACACTCGACACCTGATTGCCAACCAGGCTGAGGGAACCTTTGGGCGCCTCCGTTACTTTTTAGGAGGCAACCGCCCCAGTTAAACTACCCATCAGGCACTGTCCCTGACCCGGATTACGGGCCGAAGTTAGATGTCCAAAGTGACCAGAGTGGTATTTCAACGATGACTCCACCCGAACTGGCGTCCGGGCTTCAACGTCTCCCACCTATCCTACACAAGCCACTCCGAACACCAATACCAAACTATAGTAAAGGTCTCGGGGTCTTTCCGTCCTGCTGCGCGTAACGAGCATCTTTACTCGTACTGCAATTTCGCCGAGTTTATGGTTGAGACAGCGGGGAAGTCGTTACTCCATTCGTGCAGGTCGGAACTTACCCGACAAGGAATTTCGCTACCTTAGGATGGTTATAGTTACCACCGCCGTTTACTGGGGCTTGAATTCTCAGCTTCGCCCGCAAGGGCTAACCGGTCCTCTTAACCTTCCAGCACCGGGCAGGAGTCAGTCCGTATACATCGTCTTGCGACTTCGCACGGACCTGTGTTTTTAGTAAACAGTCGCTTCCCCCTGGTCTCTGCGGCCCCGATCCCCTCCCACCAGCAAGTGGTGTTCAAGGTTGGGGCCCCCCTTCTCCCGAAGTTACGGGGGCATTTTGCCGAGTTCCTTAACCATAATTCTCTCGATCGCCTTAGTATTCTCTACCTGATCACCTGTGTCGGTTTGGGGTACGGGCGGCTAAAACCTCGCGTCGATGCTTTTCTCGGCAGCATAGGATCACCAAATCCCCCCGTGAGGGGGTCCCATCAGATCTCAGGCATCATGAACGGCGGATTTGCCTACCGT
>NZ_JAMXBH010000057.1 GCF_023913735.1 Pseudarthrobacter raffinosi | reverse complement strand
GATGCAAACCCATATTCCAGGACCCGCACCAGCAGAAAACACATCCCCACCAAACAAAGGCGCTCAAAAGAACAACCAACATTTGGTCTTGAATTAGGGGGTTGGCCGCCCGCGGTAACCAGCTCTTCGCTGTTCCCCTCGCGGCGACTTAGAAAACAATACACCCACCCAACCCCCACCGCAAATCCACCCCCACAACAGGCCCTATGCCCCCAGGATCCGCGTCGTGGCGGGGAATCTGAGGGGCTCACCGGAGTCCCGGTGCAGTATTCGGCCAGAACGGGTTTCTGTTGACTGGATCACATCACGCGAGGATTGGTCCACGGCCGATTCGGCCCAGGCCGGCGCCTTTTCCGGTTACAGGTCAGCCCAAGCTTTGTTGTAGTTTCGGCTTACCTTTCGCCTGCCCGCATTCCTCCGGTTGCTGTCTCTTATTAATGGCTCAGGCGTGCACTGCTAGCGGCGTGCGGCCGATGACCAGGATCAGTTCGTCGCTGATGGGACATGGTTTCGAAGCCGGCTGCACTAAGGATCCTGCTGAGGTCTCCCACGGGCCAGGAGTACGCAGGCGTCACCGCATGTGGAAATCTCGCGATTTCGTCTCCTTCAAACAGACGAGACTCGTGAGGGAGGCGACACGGAATGGGATGCCGGGAAAGGATGCTTCTGCTTGCTTGATGAAAGCCGGCACCAAATCGATTCCTTCGACCGCCGCCCCTTGGTCCGCGAGGAACTTGGTCCAATGGCCGGGCCCGCATCCCACATCCAGCACTGGCCCCACCAGAGGTGCGACCCAGTCAGCTACGAGCTTCCGGTCAGCTGGATGAGCTGACTCGACCGACCCAAATCTTGCAGTGTACTCGGCAGCTCTCTTTGAGTACGCGGTCGCGACCTCTGCATCCGTCATGCAGCCACCTTATGGTGGGCACAGGAATCGATGCTTCCGGGCAGAGTTGCCTATTCGTTTGACGTGCCCTCTACAGACCGGTACGGCCGCGGTGGCCACGGATGGCCTGCTGGCCCCGACGCCGGCACTCATCGAGCGCCTTGCCGGCCAGGCGCGCCACGTGGAAGGGATCCATGACCACGACCGCCTCGGGGAGCTCGTCGGCGGCGGCAGTCTTGAATCCGGTGAACCCGTCCATCGCGACCACCTCCACGGTTTCGCGCCAAGCCGTGGGTCGCTCGGCCAGCCAGTCCTTGAACGCCTGTTTGGAGCGGCCGTCTACCATGTCGAGCGGGCGCGCGGGGCCGGTTCCCTCACGGATCGGGTGAGGTCGATGACGACGGTGACGTACTGGACACCACGCCTGGTGTGTCGCCACACGCGCCCGCAGTCGATGCACCGGTGCGGCGGATCGTAACCTCGAGGACCTTGGGACGACAGCCCAGCGGCTCGTGCGCCAACTCCCGGGTCACCGTGTCCCGTGCCATGCTCTTGAGCCGACAAGTCGTGGTCAGATGAGGTCAGACGAAAGCCGTCGTAGGGGTTGCGTCAAGCACGTCGAGGT
>NZ_JAMXBH010000058.1 GCF_023913735.1 Pseudarthrobacter raffinosi | reverse complement strand
GGTCCCCTGCGTCGTAGAGCTGTTGGGCGTGGTGGGCCTGGTCGGGGGTGAGTTTCGGGCGTCTTCCTTCGGTTCGTCCGCGGGCGCGGGCGGCCGCGAGGCCGTCGCGGGTGTTGGCGATGATGAGTTCTCGTTGGAGTTCGGCGAGGACGGAGAGCATCCCGAACATTGCCCGTGCTTCCGCCGAGGGTGACGAGGTGCAGGACTGAGCGTCCGAGTCTATCGAGGCGGGTGATGACGAGCTGGTCGCCGGCCCGGTTGGCGGAGGCGAGGGCCTTGTCGAGCTCGGGTCTGCTGGCTTTGGCGCCGCTGGCGTGGTCGAGGCAAATGTTGGCCGGGTCGACGCCGGCGCGGGCGAGGGTGTCCGTTTGGTGGTCGGGGTTTTGGTCGGCGGTGGAGACGCGTGACATCCGATCAACATGTGTCGAGAAGACCATCACGGCAGGGGTTTCCGACGTTGATTTCCGAAGCGGGTTTCCGACATGGATTTCGCGGCGCGACACGGACAGGCGTTGTCTCGGAATGCCGTCCAACAACAGGTAGTCTCATAACGACAAGTTGTTCGGGATTAAGAGAATGCAGGGACGGCCATGGCTGCTATCGGGTACGCGAGGGTTTCCACCACGGAACAGAACCTGGATCTGCAGCTCACTGCACTCCAGGCCGCCGGCGCTGCCCGGATCTTTGCCGACAACGGCGTCAGCGGGTCCACGACGGAACGCCCCCAGCTCTCCAAGGCAATGGAACGGCTGGAGGCCGGTGACGTGCTCACCGTCTGGAAGCTCGATCGGTTGGGACGCAACACCCGGCATGTCCTGGACGTTATCGAGAATCTCCGGGAACGGGGAGTGGGTTTCCGCTCCCTGACCGAGGGCCTGGACACCACCGGCCCGATGGGCACCGCCATGCTGACAATCATGGCGGCGTTCGGGCAGCTGGAGCGCGACACGATGATCGAACGCACCAGAGCAGGACTCGCCGCAGCCGCGGCCAACAACCGCCACGGCGGAAGGCCCCGAAAATTAGATGACACTGCCGCTGCCGGAGCCAGGGAACTCAAGGACAAAGGAATCAACGCCCGTGACATCGGCAAGATGCTCGGGGTCTCCCGCGCCACCGTCTACCGATACCTCATATAGGGAACACAAGGAACCCTTGTGTTCGAGCCTGCCCAGTGGGCGTCCGTCACAATCAGCTCAGACTCCGTAGATGTTTTTTCGGGCGTCGATGTAGCGTCCCCGCACCTCGGCGCCCCAGTGTCCTTCGGGCTCGTAGGCGGCTTCAACGCTTCGTTGCCAGTCGGGAAGGCTTCCGGAGGCTGACCATGCCGCTTGTCTAGCGGCCCCTAGCGCCACATATTCTTTCGTTGTCGGGATCTCGACGGGCATCCCGAAAATGCTGGCTGCGGCCTGGCGAAGTGCCCTGGACTTCGATCCTCCGCCGATCAGCAGCACTTTATCCGGGGCTACGCC
>NZ_JAMXBH010000059.1 GCF_023913735.1 Pseudarthrobacter raffinosi | reverse complement strand
GGCTCTCCTGACTCTTCCGTGGGTTAATTTCGGCCCGGGAGCATTGGTTTGGGACCGCCGAGGCTGAGCATGGCCAACGCGATGAGTGCGTCTGGGGATTTGAAGCCGAAGGCGATTCTGGTGATCAGGCGAATTTTCGTGTTCATTGATTCGACGCGTCCGTTGGAAAGCCCATGCTCGATCGCGGCCAGGATGGATTCCCGGTGTTTGACGATGCTCTTTTGCAGTTTCACGAAGGATGGGATGCGGCACCGGCGTGCCCAGGCCACCCACTTGTCGAGTGCTTCGGCGGCTTCCTCGAGGGGCAGCTTGAAGACCAGCCGGAGTCCTTCCTTGAGGTAATACGCCCGGCCGAGTCTGGGGTCGGTTTGGACTATCCAGGCGAGCTTGGTCTGCTGTTTCTCGGTGAGGTTTTCCGGGTTTTTCCACAGCGCGTACCGGGAGTTCTTCACCCCGGCGGCCAAGGCGCTGTCGGGGCGTGCCGGGGACCCGGCCGGCGGCCGTCCCCGCTCTCTTCCTGGCTCGTTGGCCCGGGCTGCTTTGCGGGCGTCGTTCCACGCCGTCCGGCGGACTTCGTCGAGGGCCTCGGTAGCCCACTTGATGATGTGAAATGAATCAGCGCACTGCACGGCGTCCGGGCAGCGTTCGGCGACCACCGCGGCGATCCAGGGGGCCGCGTCCGCGCTGACGTGGGTGATGGCTGCCGAGCGTTCCTCGCCGAGGGCGTCAAAGAATGTGCGCAGGGTCGCCTTATCGCGGCCCGGTGCGGCCCAGAGCAGCCGACCGGAATCGTGGTCCACGACGACGGTCAGGTACTTGTGTCCGCGCTTGTAGGAGATCTCGTCGATGCCGATCCGTTTCAGGTCCGCGAACCGGTCGAATTCCTTCTCCGTATCTGCCCAGACACGGGTGATAATCGCCCCGACGGTACGCCAGGCGATGCGCATCAGCTCGGTGACCGCCGTCTTGGAGGACTTGGTGGCCAGCCAGGCCACCTGCGCATCGAAATCATGGGTGTGGCCGGCCTGGTGCCTGGCCCAGGGAACTGCCGCGACGGTGACCCCGTGCTTACTGCACCGGATTCTGGGGGCCGCGGCCTGAAGCCATACCTGGACCGTGCCCAGGTCCAGGGAGCGCCAGCGGCGCAGACCTTCTCCCTGGTCGTATTTCGGGCTTCGGCGCTGGCAGATCCCGCACCGGTTGCGCATCGAGCCTGTCGGTCGGACCGAGGCGATCAGGAACCCGCCGTCATCCTCCAAATCAATGGACTCCACAACCGTTTTCTCGACACCGAGCAGCGTTCGCCATAGTCTTGCATCTTGCACGCCGTTTTCCCGTTCTAAAAGTTTCTTTCCTTAGACAGTCAGAAACCTATAGACGGAAAGCGGCGTGCGTCCGTTAAGGCGCGCTCAAAACGCCCACGGAAGAGTCAGGAGAGCC
>NZ_JAMXBH010000060.1 GCF_023913735.1 Pseudarthrobacter raffinosi | reverse complement strand
CCCAATACCGTTTACTTAGCGTAGGTTCTGTTAATGTTGCGGTATGGCTCGCAGCGGATGGATTAAGCCCGAAACCCCGGAACGTCTGAGTGATCACGTCTCTCTGGGTGTCCTGACGCGGGCCTTCCCACCCGATGTGGTCGACCGGGTGATCGCACGCACCGGGGCGGCCCAGATGCGGAACAGGCTGCTGCCGTCGCGGCTGATGGTCTATTACGTGATGGCTATGGCCTTGTTCGCGGCCGGCTCGTATGAAGAGGTGATGCGGTCGCTGCTGGCGGGCATGGAGTGGATCACGGGCCGTTTCAGGGATTGGCAGATGCCGACGAAAGCCGCGATTTTCAAGGCGCGCACGCGGCTTGGCCCGACGGTGATGGCTGAACTCTTCGCGGAGGTCGCCAAGCCCCTCGCAGCACCGGGAAGCAGCGGATTTTACAAGGACTGGCGGCTGGTCAGCGTTGACGGGACGTGCCTGGACATCGCAGATACGCCCGCGAACGAGAAGTACTACGGACGGCCAGGGACGGCCACCTTGATCAAGAGCGCGTACCCGCAGGCGCGGGTGCTCGGACTCGTGGAGTGCGGCACGCACGCGGTGATCGGGGCCGTGGTCGCCGGCTACGACACGGCCGAGCAGGACATGTTCCCGGGGCTCCACGCGGACCTGGACGCCTCCATGCTGCTGATGGCCGACCGCGGGTTCTTCAGTTACCACGCCTGGAGGGACAGCGCCGCAACCGGCGCGGCACTGTTGTGGCGGATGCGCGCGAACAATGTCCTGCCGGTGCTCGAGGAACTGCCCGACGGCTCGTACCGATCGGCGGTCTACGCCAACCCCAAGGCCCGCCGGAACAACACGGACGCAATCCCCGTCCGGGTGATCGAATACACCGTCACCACCGGCGAGAACGCCAGCGATTTCCGCCTCATCACCACCATCCTGGACCCGGACACAGCACCGGCACAGGACCTGGCAGACCTCTACGGGCGGCGCTGGGAAATCGAGTCCTGCTTTGACGAACTCAAAACCCACCAGCGCGGCCCCGGAATCGTCCTGCGCTCCAAAACCCCAGACGGGGTCCTCCAGGAAATCTACGGCTACCTCTGCGTCCACTACGCCCTGCGGTCCCTCATCGGCGAGGTCGCCCTGCTGTTCGAGGAAGATCCCTTACGATTTTCCTTCACACGCACCCTCCGGGCAGCCCGGCGAACCCTCGCCGACCGCCCGGCTTTTTCCCCCTGACCGACTCAAAAAAGCCTTCGCCAGCTTCAGCGGCGAGATCCTCCACGACCTCCTGCCACCACGCCGACAACGGACCAACCCCCGCGTAGTGAAACGCAAGATGTCAGGCTGGCCACTCAAACGAATACCCAAACTTCTTAAGTAAACGGTATTGGG
>NZ_JAMXBH010000062.1 GCF_023913735.1 Pseudarthrobacter raffinosi | reverse complement strand
TGTCAAGCCCCGGGTTTGGTGGAGGGATTGTTAGACCCGTTCCATCGTTTTGATGGCGGGCAGATTTGAGTAGAAGATGGTTTCTGCTTCTACCGGCGGTATATAGCCGATCTCGCCGTGGAGACGCCGGTGGTTGTACCAGTCGATGTATTCGGCGACGGCGATTTCAAGGTCGTTGATGCCGGTCCATGGTCCTTTGTTCCTGATGAGCTCTGCCTTGAAGAGGGAATTGAGCGCCTCTGCCATGGCATTGTCGTAGCTATCACCCTTGGCTCCCACGGAGGCGACCGCTTCGGCGTCAGCAAGGCGTTCGGTATATCGGATGGCACGATACTGCACCCCTCTGTCGCTGTGGTGTACGAGCTGGGAGATGTCCTTCCCATCGCGCCGGCGGGTCCAAAGGCCCATCTCCAGAGCGTCCAGCGCCAGGGCTGTGTGCATGGTCGTGGAGAGCTGCCAGCCGACCACCCGGCGGGAGAAAACATCCAATACAAAGGCCGCGTAAACCCAGCCGGAGAACGTTCGAATGTAGGTAATGTCTGCGACCCAGAGGCAGTTCGGAGCAGGTGCGCTGAATTGTCGCCGCACGAGATCCGCCGGCCGCTCCGAAAGTGGCCCTGACACCGTTGTGCGAGGTCCTTTGGCCCGGCGCACGCCATGCAGGCCGGTCCGGCGCATCAGTCGCTCGATGGTGCACCGGGCCACCCGGTGTCCCTCACGGTTCAGAGCCGCATAAACTTTCCTGGCCCCATAAACACTGTAGTTCTCCCGGTGCACCCGGGTGATTTTCTCCGCCGTCACGGCGTCGGTTATTGACCGTTTGGACTCCGGTCGTGCCTTGGCGGCGTAGTAGGTCGATGGGGCGATCGGCAGCTCTCTGCAGATCGGCTCGACCCCGTATTCGTCCTTGTGATTGTCGATGTAGGCGATCATCGTCGGGAGGGGCGGTCGAGCTCCGCCGCGAAGAAAGCTGATGCTGATTTCAAGATCGCATTCGCCCGCCGCAACTCAACAACCTCACGTTCAAGCTCTGCCATGCGCGTCGAATCATCGGTTGTAGTGCCAGGACGCACGCCCTGATCGATCTCCACGATGCGCACCCAGCCACGGATAGTGTCAGCAGGGATGCCCAGCTGCGAGCCAATCCTGGTGCATGCTCCCCGCCGGCCACTGGGGTCCTTCTGCGCGTCCATCACAAGCCGGACCGCCCTCTGGCGAAGCTCCTCAGGATACTTTTTTGGTGCTGGCATGGTGCTCATCCTTTCAAGGACTCAACACCCTCCATTAAACCCGGGGCGATTCA
>NZ_JAMXBH010000063.1 GCF_023913735.1 Pseudarthrobacter raffinosi | reverse complement strand
TGAGTATTTGATGCCTTGAGAGCCACCCAATCTTGCGCTTCAGAGCCACCGATCGTGCGGAAGAGAGCCAGTGGTGGTGTGCTTGGGAGCCACTGGCCCTCGACCTCGTCGTTAGGCGCTGGCCAGGGCGGTCTGCTCCCTCATGTTGTAGGTGCCGGTGTCGACCCAGGTGGTGTTGTGGATGATGCGGTCCATGATGGCGTCGGCGTGGACGCCGGCGCCGAGGCGCTGATGCCAGTCCTTCTGTTGATACTGGGTGCAGAACACCGTCGACGTCTCGCCGTAACGGCGCTCCATCAACTCCAGCAACATCGTCCGCATCGATTCCGTCGGCCGATCAAGTAACCACTCGTCGATGACGAGCAGGGTGAAGGCAGCGTATTTCCGGAGGAACTTGCCGGCGCCGCCGGGGGTGTCTTGAGCTGCGACCCAGGCCTCTTCGAGGTCGGGCATCCGAACATAATGGGCGCGGATCCGATGTTCGCAGGCGCGTTTCGCGATCGCGCAGCCCAGATACGACTTCCCCGACCCGGTGAACCCCTGGAAGACGACGTTCTGCTGCCGAGTGACGAACAAGCAGGTCCCGAGTTGGGTCAGGAGCTGCCGGTTGAGGCCGCGCTCGTCGAGCAGGTCGATGCGCCGCAGGTCCGCGTTGGGGTAACGAAGCCCCGCCCGTCGGATCAGCCCGTCCACTTTCGAGTGCATGAAGGTGGAGTAGGCGTCGTCGACGGCCAGGCGGACCCGTTCCTCGAACGACAAGCTGATGCTGAGGGTGTCGTCTTGGAGGTCGATGGCCTCCACCAGCTCGCCGGCGTTCATCTCGCGGAGCTTGCGTTTGGTCTCCCCATCCAGGACGCTCATCGGGTGCCTCCGGCGTAGTAGGCGCCGCCGCGAACATAACCGCCATCATCCGGCTCGGGCTCGGGGGTGTGTCCGGTTTTGTCCTGTCCGGTGTCGAGGATCGGCCGCAGGTGCGCATAGCGGGGTGAGCGGATCGGGCCCCGCAGCGCCAGCACGCAGGCCGCTTCGAGGCGTGCCGGGGAGAATCGGCGCGACAGTTTCAGCACCGCCAGCGCCGCGTCGAAGCCGGCCTCATCGATGAACACGGTCTCGAAGATCTTGGCTGTCACTGCCGCCGTCGCAGGTCCGACCCGCGCCGCCCACTCCTCGATCCGGCCCCGGTCCCAGGCCTG
>NZ_JAMXBH010000064.1 GCF_023913735.1 Pseudarthrobacter raffinosi | reverse complement strand
TCCGCAGGCGCAACTGCGCCAGCGACGTAAACTGCTCGTGCCGGAGGCCGGCGATGACCCAGGTCGCGACATGGGAGACGGTGTTCTCGGCACCACTCTTGTCCTTCTAATCCCGAATTCGGGATTATAAAGAATATCCCGAGGATTCTGTTATCCCGAGTAGTTGTCGCGCTGTGGCTGTGGGAGCGGCCTTAGGGCGGCATTCCTCGGGATAACCATCGCGTGTTTTCGTTGACTCATCTCTATTGATTTTCACTTGGAGGTGAGCAAGAAATGAATGTTTCTATCGCTGGGCTGATCGTGCAGGCGGATGCTGCGATCAGTGGCCTTGGGCACGCGCCATCGACGGACATGCAGTATCGGTGGGCGTGGTCCCAGTTCGAGAAGTTCTGTTCCCGGGAGGGCATTGACGAGTTCACGGAGGACGTCGTTGCCTTGTATCTGCAGGCCGTGGCTGCAGAGCACCGGGAGGGGCGGATCAAGGAGTGGAAGCGCAAGCTGCTGCGTAAATCGGTCCTGGTGTTGTCTGAGGTAGTGGGGACAGGTACGTACCAGTGGGGACTCAGGGCTCTGGACACGACGAACCTCAGTAGGTAACAGATCCGCAGGTTTCCGGGATTTTTGCTGTCGCATGTCCGGTGAACAGGCCACGATTTGCGAGAAAATTAATGTGGTGTCGCCAGCGAGTGGCGGGGATGAAAACCCTGGATTTCCGCGGGTTTGTTGGTCAGAAAGTGGACGCAAAGCCCGAACTATCGCACACAGAATATATTGCCGTGTCGGGAGTCCTGGGACTGTCTCGCCGGATTCATCCGAATGATGCACTCAGTGCGGCGTTCCGGCCGGTTCAAGAGCAATTCGAGGCCTGGCTTGGCAATCAAGGGCTGGCGTTGGCTACCAGGAATTTGTATGCCACGGTCTCCCGCACGGTGTGAGCTGCCGTGAAGATCTCGGACAGTGGGCCCTCTTAAAATGAGGGTCTATCGAAAGTAGAGATCAGCATGACCGCATCACGCAGACGATTCACCCAGGAGT